>NZ_JBFUJQ010000001.1:0-1217351 GCF_056401275.1 Polaromonas sp. P4_F6
GCTCCCGATTGCCCCGTCCTGGCTGGGCCGAGCAGCGCAGACGGAGGAGGGATAAGGGCTGGCGTTGTCTGAGCGAAGCGCAGCGTAGCGAGTTTAGCCAGACCCCCTCCGCAGTCGAGCAGCGCAGGTTGCCCGTAGCGCAGCGAAGGGACCCAGACTGCGGGTCGCCTTTCTTTTGGGTACTTTTCTTTGGCGAAGCAAAGAAAAGTGCCTCGCCCGCCGGGGCGAGACCCGGCCAGCAACACTCAGAAGAGTACGCGCCCGCCGGAGCAAGACCGGCCAAGCTCTTCAGCAGGGGGAAACGGGGGAAGCCCCAGTTAAACTCCCCCTCATGACCTGGACCGCGACCCTCGCACTCGACTACACCCACCAGGCCGGCAAAACCCTTGCCCATTTCCGCCACAGCGGGCCGCTGCGCATCCTGCAAAGCCTGTACCCCGAAGGCGACACCATCTGCCACAACGTCATCGTGCACCCGCCCGGCGGGCTGGTCGGCGGCGACACCCTGGAGCTGGCCTTTAGCGCCGCGGCCGGCGCGCACGGCCTGATCACCACACCGGGCGCCACGCGCTTTTACCGCTCCACCGGCGAACCCGCGCTGCAAAACACCGCACTCAGGCTCGAGGCCGGCGCGCGCATGGAATGGCTGCCGCTGGAGGCCATCTGCTACAGCGGCTGCCTGGCTGAGAACCGCCTCACGATGGCGCTGGCGCCCGGCGCCGAGCTGATGGGCTGGGACGTCACCGCATTGGGCCTGCCGGCTGCCGGCCAGCCCTTTGAGGGCGGCAGCTTTCGCCAGCACATCGAAGTGCCCGGCGTCTGGCTGGAGCGCGCGCGCCTGGACGCGAGCGACAAGCTGCTGATGGACAGCCCCGTGGGCCTGGCCGGCCGGCGCTGCATGGCTACCTTATTTTTTGTGGCGGGCAGCAAGCTGGAGCGCGCCCGCCGCGAACTCGCGCTGGACTGCGCGCGCGACATCCTGCAGGCCCACTCGCTGGCGTCCAGCGCCGGCGCCACCAGTCCTGATGCGCAGGTCGTCGTGTTGCGCGTGCTCTCGCCCGTGGTGGAACCCGCCATGGCCTTGCTCAGGCAGGTCTGGCAGGCCTGGCGCAAGGAGCTGTGGCAGCTGGCGCCGTCCACGCCGCGCATCTGGTCCATGTAAGCGCCGTGCCGCGCATGGCGGCATAGGCGCGCGCCTACAAGCGCATCAGCCCCCTCCGGCAGGCCGGGGCCTGGTAATACCTGGTAATGGCTACCATGGGGCCTGTCATTGCACGCCCCGCTTCATCCCCCACGTTTCAGGAGACACGCCATGATCCCCAAGAACACCATCTGCCTCTGGTACGACGGCGCCGCGCTGGAGGCCGCGACCTTTTATGCCAAAACCTTTCCCGACAGCAAGGTCGGCGCCATCATGCGTGCGCCGGGCGACTACCCCGACGGCAAGCAGGGCGACATCCTGACGGTCGAGTTCACCGTCGCCGGCATCCCCTGCATGGGGCTTAACGGCGGCCCGCTTTTCAAGCACAGTGAAGCCTTCTCCTTTGTGATCGCGACCGAGGACCAGGCCGAAACCGACCGCCTGTGGAACGCGGTCGTCGGCAACGGCGGCCAGGAAAGCGAGTGCGGCTGGTGCAAGGACCGCTGGGGCCTGTCGTGGCAGATCACCCCGCGCGTCCTGCTCGAGACGGTCTCCGGCCCGGACCGCGCGGCGGCCAAGCGCGCCTTCGACGCGATGATGACCATGAAAAAAATCGACGTTGCCGCGATAGAGGCTGCACGGCGGGGCTGAAGCCGGCTGCGATGGCCGGCACGCCGCTCCCGCTGCACGTCACCATCTGTATGTGAATCCAGTGTTCCGGCGGGCCTGCCGGGCCCATGAAAGACCCGTCCTACATGGGAACGGCCATAGCGCACGGGCGGCCCGCAGCTTTTCCTTTCACGCCGCGCCGCGGCGGCGGCCCAGACTGCCTTCATCGACATCCGTCGAGTTCGAAGAAGGAGTTTTGACCATGACCGCATCCCCGTATTTCCGCCTTGCCCAAAACGCAGCGGCCTTTGGCCTTGCCGCCCTGCTGTCGCTGGGCGCCTCGGCGCAAATCGCCTCCGGCACCACCGGCATCGATGCTTCCGGCGACGCCCGCAGCGAGATGAACGCCTGCCTCACCGGGCGCACGCAACAGGACCGTGAAACCTGCATGACCGAAGTGCGCAACGCCAACGCCGCCAAGCGCGCCGGCAAGGTCGACAACGCCAGCAACAACTTCCAGGCCAACGCCCTCAAGCGCTGCGACATCTTCAAGGGTGAAGATTTAATCGCCTGCCAGGCCCGCATCGTGGGCTACGGCAAGACAGAAGGCAGCGTCGCCGGCGGCGGCGCGATCCGCCAGGTGGAAACCGTGGTCGTTCCGGCCGACGCCACCAATGTACGCGTACAGCCGCAGACCTCGTCCGACAACATTGTGGTGATCCCGGGGCCAGCCGCCACGCCGCCGCAATAACAGTTGCCACTCGCTCCGCCGCGGTTTGATGAAAACCCCGGATGAAGCAGAAGCAAAGGTGGGCCGCTCTGCGGCCCACTTCTTTTTTCATGACACGCGGCAACTTCGCCTTCCCCGACGCCCTCCACGAAAGCCCTCCATGCCCGATTCCTCACACACTTCCCCGGAAAAACCCCAGCTGGCGCGCGCGCTCGAGAAAAACGATGCGGTCCAGGACGCAGTGGAACAATCGGCCCAGGAACTCTTCGTGATCAACAACGTCCTGGAACAAGAGATCCCGGCCTCCGTCAAGACGGGCGACGTCGCCACGGCCCTGGTCAGGACCGCGGAGCTGGAACACAAGATCCAGGAGTCGGCCGAAGAACTGGCCCACGTCAACGAGCTGCTGCAGAAAGAGATTTCGGAGCGCGCCGAGGTGGAGCAAAAGCTGCACACCGCCGAAACCGAAATCGCGAAAAACAACCAGGCCGGCGGCCACTAGCCTTTCAGCACGCCGTCGGCCTTGAACATGGCCTTGATGCCGCGCACCGCCTGGCGTATGCGGGCCTCGTTCTCGATCAGCGCAAAGCGCACGTAGTCGTCGCCATGGTCACCAAAGCCGATGCCGGGCGACACACACACCTTGGCTTTTTCCAGCAGCTGTTTGGCGAACTCCAGTGAGCCCAGCTTGCGATAGGCCTCGGGAATACGCGCCCAGATGTACATCGAAGCCTTGGGGCAGTCCACCGGCCAGCCGGCCTCGGTCAGGCCCTTGTAGAGCACGTCGCGCCTGGCCTGGTACTGGGCGGCGATGTCTTTCACGCACTGCTGGTCGCCTTCGAGCGCCGCGATGGCCGCGACTTGTAGCGGCGTGAAGGTGCCGTAGTCGTGGTAGCTCTTGATGCGTGCCAGCGCCGCCACCAGGTCGGGGTTGCCGACCATAAAGCCCACGCGCCAGCCCGCCATGTTGTAGCTCTTGGACAGCGTGAAGAACTCCACCGCGATGTCCTTGGCGCCCGGCACCTGCATGATGGACGGCGCCTTCCAGCCGTCGAACACGATGTCGGCATAAGCCAGGTCGTGCACCACAAAAATATCGTGCTTGCGCGCCAGCGCGATGACCTTTTCAAAAAATGCCAGCTCCACGCACTGCGCCGTCGGGTTCGACGGGAAACCCAGCACCATCATCTTGGGCTTGGGATAGCTGCCGCGTATGGCTTTTTCGAGTTCGGCAAAAAAATCCGTGTCCGGCGTCAGCGGCACCGAGCGTATGTCGGCCCCGGCGATCACCGCACCGTAGATATGGATGGGGTAGCTCGGGTCGGGCACCAGCACGGTGTCGCCGCGGTCCAGCGTGGCCAGCATCAAATGGGCCAGGCCTTCCTTGGAGCCTATGGTCACGATGGCCTCGCTGTCCGGGTCTATCGCCACCTGGTAACGGCTCTGGTACCAGTGGGCAATCGCGCGCCGCAGCCGCGGAATGCCCTTGCTGGCCGAGTAGCCGTGGGTGTCGGGCCGCTGCGCGACCTCGACCAGCTTGGCCACGATGTGCGCCGGCGTGGCCCCGTCGGGATTGCCCATGCTCATGTCGATGATGTCCTCACCGCGCCTGCGCGCTGCGAGTTTGAGCTCGGCCGTGATGTTGAAAACGTAGGGGGGAAGGCGGTCAATGCGCGCAAAGCGGCGCTTGCCTGGGGAAGCGGACATAGGAATGACTTTCACGTAAGCGCCCGGAACCGTCCGAGCGACGTGGCCGGCAATGGGGCCGGCCCAGCGCAATCGTAACCCATGTAAGTTCTGGTCACAGGCTGTGCGCCGGATGGATCGCTGACGCGCAATGAAGCTGGGCAAATCCGCCCCGGCCACCCGTGAATATTCCCCAAACGGCGGGCTGTCCACGGGTTGTCCAAACTCGCGGGGGGCAGATAGAGTTCGCCATCGCTCGTTTCCCGCAAAGCCCCGGCGCGCTTCGCACGCGCATCCGTGTTGTTGCAAGAGACCGGCCGCCATGCATGCCCACCCGCGCAGTGGAAGGTTTTCAGGATCGCGCTCCCAGACTTTCGCCAGTGAAGAGTTGCC
Source organism: Polaromonas sp. P4_F6 (assembly GCF_056401275.1). Taxonomy (NCBI): domain Bacteria; kingdom Pseudomonadati; phylum Pseudomonadota; class Betaproteobacteria; order Burkholderiales; family Comamonadaceae; genus Polaromonas; species Polaromonas sp. P4_F6. Next base: position 4,560 of record NZ_JBFUJQ010000001.1, read on the forward strand.
ACCGCCGCCGTGCGCCCGCACAGCGCCGCCCACCGCTTTGAACAAGCCGACACGGGAACTTGATGATCGAGCTGACTTTGTTGACGCCGCAAAAGCAAGACCTTCACCCGATGAAGGCGGAGGACTTGTTTCTGTGGCAATCCGAGTCCCCGCTGCTCGAAGACGCGGCTGAGCCGGGCGAGGCCGAGGCGCAGGAGATCGTCTTCTACCCGGAGGACAAGGAAACAGCGCTGCGATTGCTTTTTAATACCCGGGAAGCTGCCCTGCAGGACCGCGTCGCGGGTTTTTCCAATTCGCTGTATGCCCTGTACGGCACTGCCGGGCGCCAGGCCTTTGCCAACGGGATCATGGATCCCCCCGTCACGACCTGGGACCCGTCGGTGGCGCCGCGCACGCCCTTGAAGCCGCCGCTCAGGGGTGAACCGGTTTATCGCGGGGAAAGCACGCCCAAACGCCATGCGCTGCTGACGGCGTACAAAAGCCACAAAAAAATACTCGACAGCTTTATCGCCCGTGCCGAAGAACGCATACAGGCCAAGGCGGGGGAAGTGGTCAAAGCACGGCTGGAGAAGATCCACCAACAACTGCTGCAGGAGCGGGTCCGGTACCGGGTGACGCCGCAAGGCGCCACGAACCATGCGCCCGAAGTCAATGCAGACCTCGGCAGCCTGGCGCAGGCCATGTGGGAAATCGACGTACTCAGGCGCGAGCTTGAGTATTTCAACGAGCTGAACCTCACCGCGGCACAACACATACCGGGCACGGGCTATTACGGCCCGAGCTACGCGGCCTTCATAAAACGGACGGAACTGGTCGAAAAAGACCGGGCACGCACCCAGGAAATCCTGGCCGGCAAGCTGGCCGGGCACTGCAGGCGCCACCCCATCCTGTACAGGCTGTGGAACCATGAGGTGGTGTCCGAAGTGGCCGATGCCTGGGGCAACGCCCTGCCAAAGGACAAGCAAGACAAAGTCGCCTACGGCACCAGGCTCTTCACGGTCATCGATGAAACACTGGACGAGGTCCAGCGGGCCGGGAGCCTGATGGAAACGGAATTGAACGAAACGCCGGAAGTGGTCTGGCGCTATTCCCCCGTGATCAACGACGCCCTGAAACTGCTGCACCTGGGCCAGGGCGACATGGCCTGGATGGCGGCGCAGGAAAAGCTCGCCGCGTTCAAGGGCGCGATGGGGCCGTTTGCAAAGCTGAGCGTCGGCATCGACATCGTGGAAAGCCTTGCGGCACTCGCGGCAAGCACGCCGCCCGCCGCCGCGCTGCTGGCGGCCGCCAGCCTGGCGTCGGCCCTTGGAAGCGTCATTGAGTCGGCCGTGGAAGAAGGAAAAAAAGACCAGGCGTTTGCCGCATGCCTGAATCCCGCCGACAGTTTCGCCGCCGAGCAGGGCAGCTACATCGGCTCGGTCGTCGGGGCCTTGTTTCTCATCCTCCAGTTGCGCGGCACCGCCAGGATCGGGGGGCCGCCATGAACGGACCCAGGATCAACCTGCTTCCCGCCAAAAATCCGGTCGCCACGAGACAGGCCATCGAGATGCTGGAGAGCACCGTCTCCGGCTTGAAGAGCGGGCACTTCCGCAGCACACGAATCGGCGACCCGCTGCTTCCGGCATTCATGGCCTTCGTGAGATCCAGCGCGGAAGCCGCTGCCGCGTGGCACAGGCTTTCCAGCGCGGCCAAATGCCACTGGAAACGCCTGGACCAGGTCTCCCATTTCACCCTCACCGCCCAGCTTGTGCGGGTCACGGAGATGCTGGATGCGGCCGTCGGCGTCACCGCGGCGGACCGGCTGGCCCTGCGCCGGGAACTGGGCCAGTACCTGGTGTCCCTCGGCACGGTGATGGATGAGGAGGCCCAGGCCCTGGCCAGGGCCCAGGGCAGCCGGGCCGCGCCCCGCCTCGCCCGCGGGAGCTATGACAGCCTCGAAAAGCGGGCAGTCCAGGCTTTTGCGGACATCCAGAAGGAGATGGGTCTTGCCATGGCCCGTAAAGAAGCCGCGCGGGTGCAGAAGGCCTTCATGAGGCACATGCGAAAGCTGGAAACCTCGGGGACGGCGCTGTCGGGCACCGACCACATGCTGCTGACCGCCTACAAGAAGTTTTCCAGCCAGATCGACGCTTCGAGGCAAGCCGAATGGACGCGCGTCTGGGACTTTCTGGCCGGCAACGCCAAAGGCGCCCCCTCCCCCGAGGCCATCAAGGCGGAAATACGCGAATTTGAGCGCCTGGCGCAAGCGTACGAGAAGACGCGAGATCCCGAGACCCAGATGAACCTGTTCAAAGCCATGGAAGCCGCCAAAAAAAGCCCTATCCACAGCAGCCTCAAGGGCAAGGTCCTGGGCGAGATGTTCGCGCAGCACTGGGACGACTGGATCCTCCACATGGATGCCTACGAGGACCTCGCCAACGAAGCCGCCAGGGCGCTGGGCCCCGGATGGAAGGCACGCAAGGTCTACGGAAACATGCGGCTGGGCGGCAAGGAATACCTGGACCAGGCGATCCTGCTGGTCAACGAAAGCCTGCCGGCCACGACAAGCCCCTCCGCGCCCCTGTCCAAGCTCTTCCTGGGCGTGCAGATCAAGGTGGAAAGCGTCAACACCTCGCTGGAGCAGACCTTGGCCGATATGGTCCGCGAAACCGGAAGCAGCCTCCTGGAAATTGAGAGCAAGGACGGGAGCCACACACTGTTTCGCCTGCTGCCTTCATTGCCCGGCGAAAAGGCCCATCGCTGGGTGCTCAATGCCGCGGAAAGCGACTTTCCCGACAGCGCCTTGAAAAAGGCCATCGAATCGCGGGTCACCCTGCGCCAACAGGCCATGCCCATGACGCTTGAAGAGTTCAACCTGCTGGCGCATGCCTTGATGCGCGCGGCCGCCGATGCACTTTAACCAGAAGGAGAAAAATCATGATGGATCTCGCCGATTTCACGCTCACCCGCCCGCTGCGCCGCGTCGAACCCACCGCGGAGGAGAACCTGTTGCTGATGTCGCCGCTGGTTCGAACGGTGGCCCAGTTCCTGGGCCAGGGCGCCCTGCCCGGGGATGCCGCCATCGCCGAAGCGCTGACGGCTTTCAAGGAGGATTCCAACCACTCGGTGGAAAGGGTGGCGAACCCGGACACCGGGCCGCAGTCTTTGATCGCGCTGGTGCACGGCATCGAGATATGGCTTGCCCAGAACGAGGACCTGGTCAGCGGCGCGGACCTCGCGGAGCAGGTGCGCCTTGCGGCCGCCGATTACCTGGACCACTACACCAACCCGGGCTGGAACGAGGCCCTCGCGACCTATGCCCAGGACCTGGCGGGATGGACCGTGGCCTGGCTCTTCGAAACGCCCAAGAAGCACGCCCAGCTGGCCTGGGCGGCGCGTTATGCCCTGGTGGTCTCCCTGATCCAGCAAGACCCGCAAGCGCTGTCGGCGCTCAAACCCGGCCAGGTCCACGCCAAACTGAACCGCCGCTTTGTGACCTTGCCGGCATCGCTGGCGCACGCCTTTCCCGAAGCCCGCATCAAGCTGATCCGGGAAGCCTCCGTCGCCGACATGCATGTGGTCAGGAGCGAATGGCGAGGCTACCTGCCCGGCGAGATCGCCATGATCCGCAACGTCATGGCCGGAGAGACCTACCAGGAGAACGAGAAAAACCTTTCGGAAACCGAAAACATCTCCCTGTCCGAAACGGCGACCTCCAGCAGCCAGCAAAAGCAGGATGAGAGCCAGAACGAGTCCGACATGAGCCGCGACCTGCAGACCCAGTTGTCCCTGGCCGTCAGGGGCCATGTGCAAACCGACTATGAGCAGAACATGCCGGGAAGCCGCTACTCGGTCAACGCGGGCGGGGAGGCCAGCGTGCAGCTGGGACGGTCCGACCGCGTCGCGTCGCGGATCGCGCGCAAGGCCGTCTCCAAGGCCGTCGCCGCGATAGAGTCGCAGACCAAGGAATCCCGCCAGCGGCGCGAACTCACCCGCAAGGAAACCTCGCAACGCCACGCCTTCAGCTCCGACGACGCCAACCGCAGCGGCATCTACCGATGGGTGGACCGGGTGGACCGCTACCAGGTGTTCACCTACCCCGACCGCCTGCAGCTGGAATTCGAGCTGCCCGAGCCGGCCGAGTACGTCAGGTGGCGGACGGCGGCCAAAGTCCGGGCCAGTGAAGCCAAGGCGCCGCCCGCCTGGACCGTCACCAGGGAAGCGCTGACCCCCGAGGGCGTGCTGGCGCTGGCCTCCACCTACCGGGCCTCCAACCTGCCCGTGCTGCCCGATGCCGAGGTCTCGGTAGTGCTGGCAAAAACCGCGGTCGCGGCCGAGCTGCCCGACGCGGCGGGAACGCAGTGGGCGCCGCCTACCGTTGCAATTTCGGCGGAGGTGGCGGTGCCGGCCGGCTACGCGGCCCATGCGGTGGAGTACTCGGGGTTCGCAACGCCCCTGCACGGCAAATGGATGCGCCAAAGCGTGGCGGCCAACAACTATGACAGCGGGCCGGTGGACTGCTACCACGGGATCGTGGCCAACGTGTATGTGGGCAGCTCCAACGCCGGCTACGCGCAACTCGTCGACGGGCAAAGCGTCCAGGTGAGAGGCGCCTCCGAAGTACCGCCCAAGTACAGCGAAGCCATGCTGAACATCACCGACAGCGCGCAGGCCGCCGTCACCGTGGCCCTGTCCCCTCCCGCGATTGAGAAATTGAGCCTGACCGCCCAGGCCACCGGCTGCCATTCCTTCGGGATGACCTTCACCGTCAAATGCCAAAGAACGACGGAGGCTTTCGAGACCTGGCAGCATGCCGTCTACGACGCCCTGTTCAGCGCCTGGAACGACTGGAACCAGGCATGGCAAAACGCCCAGGAAAGGCGCGCGCTCGTCAGCGCGCTGCCGGTCGGCGAGTCCTCACCCGCAAGAAACCTGCAGACCATCCGCGACGAGCTCAAGCGGCAGGTCATTGCCTGGCTGCTCGATGAGTCCCCCTTCAACGGCCGCGACGGCCTGCAAGCGGCGGCAGCCACCACCGGCGGCGTGGCCCCCTGGAGGGAAACCGACTTTGCCAAAGCCCGGCTGGATGCCCCGACGGTCCAGTTTTTTGAGCAGGCCTTCGAATGGGGAAACATGGCCTATGTGTTCTACCCCTACTACTGGGCGGGGCGGCAGAACTGGGACGAACTGGCTACCCTGGAGGGCGTGGATCCCGAGTTCGAACGCTTCCTGAAAGCCGGCGCCTGCCGCGTGGTGCTGCCTGCGCGGCCGGGCATGGAAGCCGCCGTCCATCACTGGCTTTTGTACCAGCAACCCTTCCTGGGACGGCCCATGCCCCTGCCTGGAGATGCGCTGTTTGTTTCGGTCGCGGCGGAGATCCGTGATTTGACGCAACCGCCCGAAGGCGGCATCCCCGGCGAGTCCTGGGATTCCCGAAGCGGCACCACGCTGGTGTGGCTGGACAGCGCGATGACCTTGCCCAGGAACTCCAGCGTCAAGCTGGGGACCGCACCGAACGAACCCAAGGAGCCCATCGTGCTGAGCTGAGCAGCAAGGCCCTCACCCCTGCCCTCTCCCAAAGGGAGGGGGCGTAAAGAGAAACCGCAACCGGGCAAGAAACGATTCCAGCGCCAGCACCCCCAAAAACCCGCCGGCATAAGCCAGCACATCCATCCAGTCGGCCACCGAACCCAGCACAATCCTCAGCACCCGGTTCTCGACATGCCAGCCGTTCACGGCCGCCGCATACTGGCCAAGCTCGACCCCGCAGCCCACGGCAAACGCCAGCAGCGCAAGACTTAAGGTGTTGGCCTTGAGCACGGTCTTTAACAAAAAGTACACCCACACCACCGCCAGCACGTCGCCGACAAAACCGCGCAGCCAGCGGTGCTGCGACCACACGGTCGCGATCAGCACTTCAATGATGAAAATAAGGACGGCCCACAGCGCCGCCTCGCGGTCAAAACGCAGCTTCATGCACGGAACCTCGCCTCACCCGCCTCAGTCCGGCACATGGATGCGCGCTTTCACATGCTTGAGGTTGGCCACGATGGTGAAAGTCATCACCACCAGCAGCGACCAGGAACTCCATTTGCCCACATGCACAATAGACCAGGCGCCCAGCTGGTTGGGGTAGTGCCAGAGGCTGAAGAAGGTGCTGATGTTCTCCGCCACCCAGATAAAAAACCCGATCAGCAAAAAGCCCAGCAGCAAGGGCATGCTGCGGTCCCGGTCATAAGGCCGGAAGATCACCGAAGACCTGGCGTACAAACCGGCCAGGCAGGCCGCGATGTACCAGCGGTAGTCGCCCCAGAAATGGTGGGTGAAAAAATTGGCGTAAACCAGCACCGCCATCACCACCGCCATCCAGTACGGCGGGTGATGCCGGATCCGCAGGTCAAACAAACGCCAGGCCTGGATGATGTAGCTGCCCACCGCCGCATACATAAACCCCGAAAACAGCGGCACACCGAACAGCTTGGTATAGGCAAAGTCCGGGTAGCTCCAGGACTGGATGGATCCCGAGGTCTTGAAGACCTCCAGCGCAAAGCCCACCCCATGAAACAGGCAGATGGCTTTCAGCTCGTCCAGCGTTTCCAGTTTGGCCAGCACCATCCAGCCTTGAATGAGCAATGCGATCACCAGCAGCAGGTCATAGCGCGGAATACCGGCCACCCCGGCCCGCGGCACCAGGAACACCGCCGCAAAGAACAGCCCGGCAAACAGGCAGGCCCTGGCCTCCTTCAAGCCAAAGCAGCCGAACTCCACCAGAAAGCGGCGAAACCCCGACAGGCCCTCATGCGATTTTTCCCGGATCAGCCAGTTGTCCAAGGCCAGCAAAGCCATCGGCATCTACCTTTTTATTTCTTGATTGATTGTCACCAGCCGGCTTGTTGTGCCCCGGATTAGCGCTGAGATTCTACGTTCGCGGCGGGGAAGACATTTATATCCGCAGATTACGCAGATTTACGCAGATAGAAATCTTCAAAAATTATGAAGAGTCGTGTGACTCCATAGCGGGATGACTGAAACCCCGAATACAAATATTGTGTTTTTAATCTGTGCAAATCTGCGTAATCTGCGGATAAATTTCCCCGCACCCGCAGGCACAAAAAAGCCCAGCTGAACCGAACTAAATCGCCACCAGCTGCCGCACGCCGTTGGCTTCCATATCCTTGCCCTGCCCGCGCGCAATGAACTCGCCGCGCTCCATCACCAGGTAGTCGTCGGCCAGTTCCTGCGCGAAGTCGTAGTACTGCTCGACCAGCAGGATGGCCATGTCGCCGCGGTCGGCCAGCATGCGTATCACCCGGCCTATGTCCTTGATGATGCTGGGCTGTATGCCCTCGGTCGGCTCGTCCAGGATCAAGAGCCTGGGCTTGGCCGCCAGCGCACGCGCAATCGCCAGCTGCTGCTGCTGCCCGCCCGAGAGGTCGCCGCCGCGGCGGTTCAGCATCTGCTTGAGCACGGGGAACAGCTCATACAACTCGGCCGGGATCGGCGTCGCCGCGCTCTTGTAGGCCAGGCCCATGCGCAGGTTTTCTTCCACCGTCAGGCGCGCGAAGATCTCGCGGCCTTGCGGCACAAAGCCTATGCCTGCTCTTGCCCGTTCATACGGTGTGCTGGTTTGAATCTGCTTGCCGTCGAATTCAATCGTGCCGGTCTTGATGGGCACCAGGCCCATCAGCGATTTGAGCAGCGTGGTTTTGCCCACGCCGTTGCGGCCCAGGAGTACTGTCACCTTGCCGAGCTGGGATTCGAGGCTTACATCTCTGAGGATGTGGGAGCCGCCGTAGTATTGATTGATGTTTTTTACTGTGAGCATGCGAGTCCTCTTGCTCTGCTGAGAGCTGCTGGCCGGGTCTCGCCCCGGCGGGCGAGGCACTTTTCTTTGCTTCGCCAAAGAAAAGTACCCAAAAGAAAGGCGACCCGCAGTCTGGGTCCCCTGCGCTTCGCTACGGGGCAACCTGCGGTGCTCGAGCCAAGCGGGGTCCGGCTAAACTCGCTTCGCTCAGACAACGCCGGCCCTGATCCGCTTGTCTCTGCGCTCCTCGGCCCAGCCAGGACGGGGCAATCGGGATCGGAGACAAAGACCAACAAGGACACGCCGTGGCGTGTCCTTGTTTCTTCAGGTATTGGTATTCCTTCCCCACCCCTTCTGGATGCGCCGAGGAGCGCAGGGCCAGACGGATCAGGGATCGCGTTGTTTGAGCGAAGCGAGTTTAGCGAGACCCCGGCTGGACCGAGCACCGCAGGTTGCCCGTAGCGAAGCGGAGGGACGCAGCAAGTAGGGTCGCCTTTTCTTTTGCTTACTTTTCTTTTGGCGAAGCAAAAGAAAAGTGAGTTGCCGCCGGGCAACCCCCGGCCAACAAAACTCAGCAAAGGGAAGCGCCCGCCGGGGCAAGAACCGGCTTCGACAAGCTCAGCCCGGCCGGCCGTCGGGCTAGCGTCCAAGATACACCTCTATAACCCTCTCATCCGCCTGCACCTGGTCCAAGGTCCCCTGCGCCAGCACCGAGCCATCACACAAAACGGTGACGATCTCCGAAATCGTCTTGATAAAACTCATATCGTGCTCCACCACCATCAGGGAGTGCTGGCCCTTGAGCGTGAGGAACAGCTCCGCCGTCCGCGCCGTTTCCTCGTCGGTCATGCCGGCGACCGGCTCGTCCAGCAGCAGCAGCTTGGGGTCCTGCATCAGCAGCATGCCGATTTCCAGCCACTGCTTTTGCCCGTGGCTCAGGTTGCCGGCCAGGCGCCCCACGCTGTCGGCCAGGTGTATCGTCACCAGGATTTCGGCCAGGCGGTCGCTCTGGGCGGAGTCCAGCCTGAAGAACATGGAGTGCTTCACGCCCTTGTTGGTCTTTAAGGCCAGTTCCAGGTTTTCAAAGACGGTGAGCTGCTCGAACACCGTGGGCTTCTGGAACTTGCGGCCTATGCCCAGCTGGGCGATCTCGGCTTCCTTGTGGCGCAGCAGATCAATCGTGCTGCCGAAAAACACCGTGCCTTCATCAGGCCGGGTCTTGCCGGTGATGATGTCCATCATGGTGGTCTTGCCGGCCCCGTTGGGGCCTATGATGCAGCGCAGCTCGCCGGGCGCGATGTCCAGGCTCAGCTTGTTGATGGCCTTGAAGCCGTCAAAACTCACGCTCACATCCTCCAGGTAGAGGATGCGGCCATGGGTCACGTCGACTTCACCCGTGGGGTGGGCCACGCGGCTGCCGCTGGCGCTGCGGCCGCCGGATTCGGTGTTCGTTTTGCCGGCATTCAGCGCGGCCAGGCGCTCTTCCACACGGCGCGCGCCTTGTTCAAGCAGGTCGGGTGTCATTTCCCACCTCCCTTGCGCAGCTTCTTCACCAGGCCCACCACCCCATCGGGCAGGAACAGCGTCACGCTGATAAACAACAGGCCCAGGAAGTAGAGCCAGAACTCGGGATAAGCCACGGTCAGCCAGCTCTTGGCGCCGTTGACGATAAAGGCACCGACTATCGGACCAATCAGGCTGGCACGGCCGCCCACGGCCGCCCAGATGGCGATTTCAATCGAGTTGGCCGGACTCATCTCGCTCGGGTTGATGATGCCGACCTGCGGCACATAGAGCGCGCCGGCCACGCCGCACATCACGGCCGAGATCACCCAGATCGTGAGTTTGTAGCCCAGCGGGTTGTAGCCCGAGAACATCACCCGCGTTTCCGCATCGCGAATCGCCTGCAGCACCCGGCCGAATTTGCTGCCCACCAGCCATTTGGCGAACAGGAAGAAGCCCAGCAAGGTCAGGCCCGTCAGCACAAACAGCGTCATGCGCATGGAAGGCGTGGCCAGCGGGATGTTCAAAATGCGCTTGAAGTCGGTAAAACCGTTGTTGCCGCCAAAGCCCGTCTCGTTGCGGAAGAACAGCAGCATGGCCGCAAAGGTCATGGCCTGGGTGATGATGGAGAAATACACGCCCTTGATGCGCGAGCGGAACGCAAAAAAACCAAACACAAAGGCCACCAGCCCGGGCACCGCCACAATCAAAATCAAGGTCGCCACAAAGCTGTCGCTCAGGGTCCAGTGCCAGGGCAGCGCCTTCCAGTCCAGGAAGACCATAAAGTCCGGCAAGTCGCTTTTGTAATTGCCGTCGCGGCCAATCTGGCGCATCAAATACATGCCCATGGTGTAGCCGCCCAGCGCAAAGAACACGCCATGGCCCAGCGACAGGATGCCGGTGTAGCCCCAGATCAAATCCATGGCCAGTGCGCAGATGGCGTAGCACATGATCTTGCCCAGCAGCGCCACCGCATAGGTGCTCATATGGAACATGCTGCCCTCGGGCACCCAGAGGTTCAGCACGGGCGCGAGGGCGCAGACGGCGATCAGCGCCATCATGAAGGCGCTCCAGCCGCCGCGCGTCAGCAGCGGGCCTTTGGCGGGAAGTTGCACGCGGGAGGCCGCGGTGTTGGGGGTTGCCATGGGGGTGCTCATGATCAGGCTTCCGCGCTGCGGCCCTTCATCGCGAAGATGCCCTGCGGCCGCTTCTGGATGAAGATGATGATAAAGACCAGCACGGCGATCTTGGCCAGTACGGCGCCCGTCCAGCCTTCGAGGAATTTGTTCAGGATGCCCAGGCCCAGCGCGGCATACACGGTGCCGGCCAGCTGGCCCACGCCGCCCAGCACCACCACCATAAAGGAGTCGACGATATAACCCTGGCCCAGGTCGGGGCCCACATTGCCCACCTGGCTCAGCGCGCAGCCGGCCAGGCCCGCGATGCCGGAGCCCAGCGCGAAGGCGTAGGTATCGACACGCGCGGTGTTCACGCCCATGCACGAGGCGATGGGCCGGTTCTGCGTGACGCCGCGCACAAACAGGCCCAGGCGGGTGCGGCTGATCAGCCAGGCCACGCCCAGCAGCACCGCAACGGCAAACACAATGATGATGAGCCGGTTGTAGGGCAGCGAAAGATTGCCCAGCACCTGCACGCCGCCGCTCATCCATACCGGGTTTTCCACACCGACGTTTTGCGCACCGAAAATCGAGCGCACCAGCTGCTGCAGCATCAGGCTGATGCCCCAGGTGGCCAGCAAGGTCTCCAGCGGCCGACCGTAGAGAAAGCGGATCACCCCGCGCTCCAGCGCCGCGCCCATCAGTGCCGAGGCCATAAAGGCCACAGGCACGGCCGCCAACAAATACCAGTCAAACAGGCCCGGCAAGTACTTCTGGAACACGCCCTGCACCACATAGGTGGCATAAGCGCCAATCATCATGAGCTCGCCATGGGCCATGTTGATCACGCCCATCAGGCCGTAAGTGATGGCCAGGCCCAGCGCCACCAGCAGCAAGATGCTGCCCAGGCTGATGCCGCTGAAAATCGCGCCCAGCTTGTTGCCCCATTCGAGCGATGCCTCCACCTTGGCCAGCGCCGCCTGCAGCGCCACCTTGACGTCGGCATCGGCTTCCGTGCCCAGGCGCTCTATCAGCACCGTCTTGGTGTTGGGGTTTTTGCTGCCGGCCAGCTGCGCGGCCGCGGCCAGGCGCTTGGCCTTGTCGCTGCTGCCCAGCAGGATGGCCGAGCGCATCAGCTCCAGCTGATTTTTCAGCTCAGGCACGGTCTCTGCCGCATAGGCTTTTTCAATCAGCGGCAGGCGGGCTTCGTCGTTGTCCCCGCCCAGAGTCTTGATCGCGTCGCGCCGCTGTTTCTCATCCTTGGAGAACAGCTTGAGCGCCGCCAGCGCATTGTCAATCTCGCTGCGCATCAAATTGGGATTGATCACATCCTCGGCATCGGCCGGCAGCGCTGTCTCGGCGCCCGTGACCGGGTCATAAGCCTTGTCGTCCTTCACGACAAACACCTTGTCGCCCTTGGTCTTCACCGCGTCATCCGACAGCGCCTGGATAAAGGCCGCCGTCTTGTCGTCCGCCACAGCCGCGGCCTTGGCCAAGGCCTCCACCCGCGCCTCCGTCTCGCCAATGGCCATGCCCTTGACCTCCTCAGCGGTCAAGGCATGGGCGTGGGCTGCTAAAAGGAGCGTGAGGGAGAGGGCAAAAAGGTGGCGTAGCAGCATGTGGAAAGAACCTGTAGGTTGGGCGCGCACCAGCTTATCGGTGGGGCGCCCAGACTGCAACTTCCTTGTGGGCACCGGCTCCTGCTACTCACGAGCAAGAACCGGGCCGATGACACCCAAGGGTGTCAAGATTGGAAGAAGCGTAGCGAGCGGGCCAAGGTGGGTTCTGCGGCGCGGAACCGTACACCCGTACGGTGAGCACCGCAGAGCCCAGATTGGCTCGCGCAGTAGCTTCTTACTTCTTGACAGGCTCGTCGGGCTTCGATGCATTACCCTCGATGTAGGGGCTCCATGGCTTGGCCTTCACAGGACCAGGCGTCTTCCACACCACATTGAACTGGCCATCAGCCTTGATCTCGCCGATAAACACCGACTTGTGCAGGTGGTGGTTCTTCTCGTCCATCTTGCTCACGATGCCGGAAGGTGCATTAAAGGTCTGGCCGGCCATGGCGGCGATCACCTTGTCGGTGTCGGTGGACTTGGCCTTTTCAACAGCCTGCTTCCACATATTGATGCCGATGTAGGTGGCTTCCATCGGGTCATTCGTCAAAGGCTTGTCGGAGCCGGGGAGCTTCTTGGCCTTGGCGTAGGCAGACCACTTCTTGATGAACTCGGTATTGGCCGGGCTCTTGATGGACTGGAAGTAGTTCCAGGCGGCCAGGTGGCCGACCAGGGGCTTGGTGTCCACGCCGCGCAGCTCTTCTTCACCGACCGAGAAGGCCACCACGGGCACGTCCTTGGCCTTGAGGCCGGCATTGCCCAGCTCTTTGTAGAAAGGCACATTCGAGTCGCCGTTGATGGTGGACACCACGGCCGTCTTGCCGCCTTGCGAGAATTTCTTCACGTCAGCCACGATGGTCTGGTAATCGCTGTGGCCGAAGGGGGTGTATTTCTCGTCGATGTCCTTGTCGGCCACGCCCTTGCTCTTCAAATAAGCGCGCAGGATCTTGTTGGTCGTGCGGGGATACACGTAGTCGGTACCCAGCAGCACCCAGCGCTTGGCGCCGCCGCCGGCCTTGCTCATGAGGTAGTCAACCGCGGGAATCGCCTGCTGGTTGGGCGCCGCGCCCGTGTAGAACACGTTCTTGGACAGCTCTTCACCTTCGTACTGCACGGGGTAGAACAGCAGGCCGTTCATTTCTTCGACAACCGGCAGCACCGACTTGCGCGACACAGAGGTCCAGCAGCCGAAAATCACGGCCACTTTGTCCTGGCCCAGCAGTTGTTTGGTTTTTTCAGCAAACAGGGGCCAGTTCGAGGCCGGGTCCACCACCACGGGCTCGAGCTTCTTGCCCATCACGCCGCCCTTGGCATTGATTTCTTCAATCGCCATCAGCACCGTGTCTTTCAGCGTGGTTTCAGAAATCGCCATGGTGCCCGACAGGCTGTGCAGCACGCCGACCTTGATCGTGTCCTGGGCAAAAGCGGGCACGGCGCCCAGGGCGGCCAGTGCGACGGCGGCGGTCATCGCCTTGAGGGTAAATCGACGTTCTTGCATGTGATCCTCTCCGGTAAATAGATAGGTATGGGGGTAGGTAAATCGCGTTTCGCTGTGCAAAAGCCAGGAAAAACAAGGCTTTAGCGCAACGATGAGTGGATTCTGGGGACCGGAGGGGGATTGGGGAATACGCCGGGTGGCGTATGTGGGGTGACCGGTATGCTGTGGGGCTTCGGCCCGAGAGCCGGCATTTTTCACCTCTTTTTCGCCGAAATTTCCGAGTGCCAGCTACCCCTCCACACACTACTATTCACTCAGCCATGCGCTTCCGCTCCTATCTACTGCCATGCCTGGTCCTCGCGTTCAGCTGCTGCACTGCGCGGGCGGCTGACGTCGTGGCGGAAGCTGAGATGCACATTTTCATCGCGGACACCTACCTCGCCAAAGCGGCGGATACCTGCGCGCAGAAGCTGCCGGAACTTCGGCAAGCACTACAGGCGGCCCGGCAGGAATTTCACCAACGCCTGCGGCCCGAGATCGAACGCGGAAGAGAAACAGGCCGGGCGCTTGCCGCATCGCGCGGAAAAGACATCGACGAAATGGCAAACCGGATCGCGGACCAGAATATGGCCAGCGTCACCCTGCAACCAGCGGAGAGTCCCGGTATCCGGAAGTTCTGCGAAAGTGTTCTCGAAGCAAAAAGCGTGGCACGGTGGTCCATCGATGACTTTCTCCGACAGAGCTTCGAGTCGCTCAAGATGGAAGTCGGAAATCGTCAAGGCCTGCCCTGCGATTTCATCCCCATGAGATTCGAGCGGCTCGCTGGTCGTTTTCTCGAGATTCGGGGACCGCGTACCGATGTACTTGAGGTTTCAGATTTTCTCCTCCGTTCCGAGATAGGCGATTTGGGAAAGAAAACCTCCAACTGCCTTGCAGTTCAGGCTCGCGCCGCCGAATATCGCGTTGCACCCAACAAGGAACTGGAGGTGATGGGTGAGTTGCTCAACGTGATGGAGACTATGCTCACCCCGGACTGGGAATCCGGCAAGAAGAAAGAGGAAGGCGCTGGCAAGGCAGCTAGGGAGCGCGTTGAGGAGTTCCTGCGCCAGCGAGGGAAAAAATGAGAGCTCAGTCAAGCGACTTAACGTTGGACGGAGCGCCTGCGGCGCTCTAGTTTCGAACACTCAGCTTGCAAGTGACTGTCGATCCGGCTACACACAGAGAGGAGTGGATTCCGGGGATCGGAGCAGTATTGGGGAATACGCCGAGTGGCGTAGATGGGGAAAGCCAACCTGAGCTGCAATCGGCAGCGGACTTTCCCTATTCAGCGAGCTATCTCAGGAGCCGTTGCTTGAGGGTGAATCTGAGAATGCTATCGGGAAACAAAAGAGTGGCTTTCAGTACTTGAAAGCCAGATTAATGCTGTCAATCTAAAAGAGGAAGTAATGATCAGAGTATTTAGCTCTTCCCAGAATATCCAAAATGTTCTCCGATTTACGGCACGTTAGCGAGTAGGCTATGCGTCGCACCTCCCCTCCCCGTCGGCAGTTGATCATCCCTGCTAGTCGCACAAAATCGTATGGCAAAGTCGCTCAGGAAGAATGCAAAGTGTGTCGGGAGCGGATATCGGCCCTGGCAATCAAATGCCACCATTGTGGTAGTTACCAAGATTGGCGAGTTCTCCTTTCACCTACGAACACCGCGCTTGCTTTACTTGTAGCCTTGGTATCCGTTGTTTCCATGGGAGTGCCGATGATCAAGAGCGCGCTCACCCCAGACAACTCAAAGGTTTCGATCATCTATCTTGACCGCCCAGATGTGACCGTACCTATCATCGCGTCCAACAAGGGCGCCCGTCCTGGTGTTATCGCGTCAAAGGCCGGGCTCGTAATCTCGTTGAATGATGGTTCAAAAACTCATGCTCTGCTGCTAACCGCAACAGAACAATCTAGAAATGATTTATTAATCCCGGAGAACACAAGCAAACAGTTTTTTTATCAAATGGATTTTCAGCAGCCAAATCCAAATACATTTTCAGAGTTGGCCGCCGATTTCAAACAACACCCCGTGCTAAGTAAGTGTGTCTTCATAGTTTCCCATCTTGATTTTCAAGGCAATACCAATAGGACTGAACTGGTTTTGTACGACGCGATGAATCCAAAATGGCGCGATGATAGAGATGATGTCAAGTTGGAAAAAATATTGGCCGCGATGGAGTGCATGGTAAAAATTCCTCAGCCTATTCGACAGCACTACAAGGTATTTGGAGAGTGACGCGTGTACACCATCTTGGTGACAAGATTCGGCACTCTCACCTCAGAGGAGCAACGCGCACGGTCGATCATGGTTTCCACGAACTTCCATTCACGTCTCTTATGTCAGAGCGCAGGGACAACTTACCCGACCTGAAGATCATTCAGCAGCGGATAGCCTCTGCCTTACTCGCGCATTGCGAGGTAGCCGGATACAACCTGGGCCTTTATTCGCCGCCCAAGGAAATCACGGAAGTCCGTGTCACGGTAGCCGTTATGGACCAGATTCGCTGCGTGTGATGGGGGCATCGCGACCTGGCGACGCGAATCTCCAGTCCGGGCAACGCCGCCTGCAGCGCCGGCAGGCGCGGCAAAAACCACTGACGGCCATGGTAAGAGGGGCCGAATAATCAACGCCAGACCTCTTTGAGTCCCGCTGGATGCCACGAAGGAAGAAGGCTCCGCCTGATGTCTCCTCCAATCGCAGGATGCATTCGACAAGCGTTGCTGCCACTATGTGACCGAAAAGACTTGGACTCGAGAAACAAGCTCGCTCCAATGGCTTGGATGTTCCGATTCTCTCAAGGAGGCCACGATGCTAATAGCAAGCGCAGGTATCAATGAAGCGCATTCACTTCTTGATTCATTTTGTAGCCCCAACGCAGGCATTGGAATTTCCCGCGCGCTCGTCGAAAAATTATTACTTGACCAGGTCAATCTCGCTAATAAAGTAATTAATCAAGTTATTGCGAATGAAGGATTTCACACTCTGGATACCCGATTTTCCGGAACCATAAACACGTCGGCATTAGGGCTAATCTTTTCGAACGTCACCAACCCAGAAAAACCCACAGAGTTCTTTCCTACGATTGAGATCGAAGGATTGCAGATCGCGCTTTCGATCTTCATCGAACAGAGGGAAGTCGCGGTGATCGTGATCGATTTTCAGCGTATTGTCGCCCAGATAATTTTCGAAAAACGACGGATGCGCTTGGTGAAAATAGGCGATCAGCATGGCGTCAAGTCAACCGACAAAAAGTGGGAACACGATGAGATTCTGAAATCATTCTTTGAGACCTCTTTCAAGTTCGGGCCTGATGATTGGCTAGACCTTGGTGTATACCTGCGAGCAATCTCGGTCTTTTCAGGTTCAGAGATCTGTGAATCGGTCGTGCAAGCCCTGGAGTTTCCAGATCTTCTGTCAATCTTCGTGGGCGTAAAGTTTGGTGACGATGTTCGAATACGTTGTGACGCCGATATGGTGATGCTGACAGCTACTTCGGAACTGGACTTTTCACACTGCCCGACATCGCCTTTCTCTGGCAGCATTCGCACAACAGCTACTTCTACCTCTACCGCGACTGAGGCCTGGTCCGGCCATGAGGGTAAAACTAAGCAGCCGAAACGCACGAAGGAAGACGTTTTTGTGAATGTTGGTGTTGACGACGACTCCCCCTCCAACCAATATCCCCCCGGCCCTCCAGTTCCAGAGAAACTGCACCAGGGGGATGTTTTCCTCTTCACTCCAATCACGCTCATTCAGCAGAATTTCAACGGGGTGGTCAAACCTTCTATTACGGCTTCAGATACCGGTTCTTTTGGTCCTATTTACTGGAGATACTCGCTGACGGCAGCTCTCAAGCAGCAAGGATTTTCACTAAAAGTGTTTCCAACTTGGCCAATTCGATTCACCATTGATGCACCGGTTGATGTAACAGCTCAATGTGGTGCCGGAATCAAGATCGGCTGTGTCCGATATGAGGCAGCAGGCGCCATGGCAGATGGGTCTGTAGATCCTTTGCAGATCGAGTTCCGAATCAACCTCGACGTGCCGCGCCTTGAGTTAGTTTTTGAATCCCGAATTGCCGATATACAAGGCAAGGATTTTTCATTCAGAACGTTTCCCGAGGCGGAATTTCCAGTCAGTCAAATACTGGATTTCCTGCTTGCGCGAATCGCCGAAGCTGCGATCACGGGTCAGGCTGGCCGTATATTGAATACCACACGCATTCCCCTCGCACGGTTTGGTGTACTCAAGCGGGTTGCTGACTTGGTGAACGGTCTTGCAGGAGTTTCCGATGGCGCCGGAAATGTCACTATGGGTGCAAAGCTGAAATTAGTTTAAAGACACGACGCGCCATCAGCTAGCCACACATTGAACGGATCGCATTAATTTGCTAGGGCCGCTCGGACTCGGCCGAGAAATGGCGGACTATCGCTAATCGAACATTGGCGTTAGTCAGCTCTACTGCCTAATCCGGAAAATAAATCTAAATACCGTTCCCACGGTTCACCTGAAATGCGCGAGCCGCCTCTCGGAACACCTCTGCTAGCCGAACCCGCTCAGTCTGGGCTCCAACACAAGTTTTCCGCATTCGAGCAGAAGCTCCCTCACCCCCGCAACACAGCCAAAATCCACTCCTCAAACATCCGAATATTCCGCTGCTCCCGCCGCTGCGGCGGGTAAGTCAGAAAGTAGCCATTCCCGCTGTCAACCTCAATGTCAAAGGGCTTGACCACCTTGCCCGAGGCAATCAGGTCGGTAAACAAGGCCGCATCGGCAATCGCCACACCCAGACCGCGCTCGGCGCTCTGCACGCACATGTCCACCGTGTCAAATAATTGCTCACGCGCGCCCTGCAGGTCGGGCACGCCGGCGCCGCGCAGCCAGGTCAGCCATTCATGGTGCCGGGCCGTGGCATGTAGCAGGGTCGCGCCGGCAAGGTCGCGCGGTTCATGCAGCCCGGCGGCCAGTTGCGGTGCGCACAGGGGTACCAGGCGCTCGCGCATCAGCGGCACCTCAACCAGCTGGGGCCAGCCGCCCTTGCCGTGGGCAATGATGACGTCGGCATCGGTGTTGCTGAAATCGGGCGCATCGGTCCAGTGGGTGGCCACGCGGATCTCCAGCCCGGGCAGCGCTGCCTGCAGCGCCGGCAGGCGCGGCAGAAACCACCGGACGGCCATGGTGGGCGGAAACTGGACTGTCAGCACATCGGCGCCGCGCCGCACGCGTGCGCTGGCTTGGGCCAGGGTTTCCATCGCCTGCCGCACGGGCGCCAGCAGCTGCTGGCCTTCCGCGGTGAGCGTGAGGCCGCGGGCCACGCGCACAAACAGCGGGCAGCCGTAATACTCCTCCAGCAGCTGGACCTGCCGGCTTACCGCGCCCTGCGTCAGGTTGAGCCGGGTGGCCGCGCCGGTAAAGCTGCCGCAATCGGCGGCGGCCAGGAAGGCCTGCAAGGCATAGAGGGGCGGCAAGGCGGGCATGGGCGCAGTTTATCGTGGCTACCCGTCGCGCGGCAGCCATGCGCGCCGCACATGGCTGACCCCAAAATCTTTCGATGGTGCTGCGGCGCGGGCGCTCCTACGATGGCGCCCTGTTTGTTTATCCATTCACTCATTCCAACCAGTCGTCGCCCACACCATGGTCATCAGCTCGAACGCACTCGCCTATATCGACGTCATTAACCGCTACCTGGCCCTGCTGGCCGCGGGAGACGTGCGGGGCATTGTGTCGCTGTTCAGCCCGCGGGGGATGGTGGACTCGCCCTTTCTGGGTGTGCAGCCGGCGGGGGAGTTTTTTGACCAGCTCAAGGCGGCGACGCGGCGCAGCGTGCTGGACGATGCCGAGGTGTTTGTGAGCGCGGCCGGCTCGCGCCGGGCTTCGGTCTCATTCACCTACCTGTGGGAGCTGGCCGACGGATCGCAGGTGAGCTTTCGCTGCGTGGATATTTTTGATTTTGACGAGCAGGGCCTGATTGAGGCCATGACGATTGTTTACGACACGGCGCCCATACGCGCGGAAGTGGGCGACAAGTACCGACGCGCGCAAACCCATTGATTCACCCACCCAACCAACCACCCAGCAGGAGAACTGACATGAAATTTATGGTCCTGGTCAAAGCCACTGCCGACAGCGAAGCCGGCGTCATGCCCAGCGAGCAGCTGCTCGCGGAGATGGGCCAATACAACGAAGAGCTCGTCAAGGCGGGCATCATGCAGGCCGGTGAAGGCCTGCACCCGAGTTCGAAAGGCGCCCGTGTGCGCTTTTCCGGCAAGAACCGCACGGTGATTGACGGGCCGTTCAGCGAAACCAAGGAGCTGGTGGCCGGCTTCTGGATCTGGGAGTGCCAATCGCTGCAGGAGGCGATAGCCTGGGTCAAGCGCTGCCCCAATCCGATGCCGGGCGATTCGGAAATCGAGATCCGGCAGGTCTTTACGGCGGACGACTTTGGCGAGGCCTTCACGCCGGAGCTGCGCGAGCAGGAAGAACGGCTTCGCGCGCAGATTTCCTGATCCACCCCTGATTCACGCCTGATTCATTCACCCCAACCCCAAGGAGAGCCACCATGCCCAAGATGATTTTTGTGAACCTGCCGGTGAAGGACCTTGCCGCCGCGATACGTTTTTACAAGGCGATCGGCTGCGAGCAGAACATGCAGTTCAGCAACGAGCAGGCCGCGATGATGGTCTGGTCGGAGGCGATCAGCTTCATGCTGCTGACGCACGAGTACTTCGGGACCTTTACCGCCAAGCGCATCAGCGACGCGCAGCAGAGCTGCGAAGTGCTGCTGGCCCTGTCGCGCGACAGCCGCGAAGAGGTGGACGCCATCACCCAAGCCGCGGCGGCCACCGGCGGCAAGGCCGACGTTCGCCCGCCCCAGGACATGGGGTTTATGTATTCGCGCGCCTTCCAGGACCCGGACGGCCATGTGTTTGAGCCGGTGTGGATGGACATGGCGGCTGCGCAAGCTACTGCGTAGGCAGGTACGTAGCCGGATTTTGTCGATTTCAGCGGCCCCGTTCGTCGTGCTTGTGTAAGCCACACGAACGGCCTAGGGGCTGTTCCTTTTTTAACTCAAGGAGAAATCGATGAAGTTCCTGCGCACCCTTTTTGTACCGCTGCTCAGCGCCGCGGTGGCCCTTGCCACCCTCCTCCCGGTCGCTTCACACGCCCAGGAAAGCAAGCCGGTCAAGAGCGGCTACCTCAGCGTCAATGGCGTCAACTACCACTACGAAGTCCACGGCAAGGGCGAGCCGCTGCTGTTGCTGCATGGCGGCCTGGGCCAGTTTGAGATGTTCGGCCCGGTGCTGGCGGGACTGGTCAAGACCCGCCAGGTCATAGGCGTGGACCTGTATGGGCACGGCCGCACGGCACTGACCGACAGGCCCGTGAGCCTCATCGACATGGGCGAGGACATGGCGCAGATCATCCAGCAGCTGGGCTACGGCCAGGTGGATGTGATGGGTTATTCCATGGGCGGGGGCGTGGGCTTTCGCCTGGCGGTGCAACACCCCGAGCGCGTGCGGCGCCTGGTGCTGGTGTCGGCCGGTTATGCGCAGGACGGCTTCTTCCCCGAAATGCTGCCTATGCAGGCGCAGGTCGGCGCGGCCATGGCCGACATGATGAAGGAGACGCCCATGTACAAGTCGTATGTGGCGGTGGCGCCGCGCCCGCAGGATTTCCCCAAGCTGCTGGACCAGATGGGCGCCATGATGCGCAAGCCTTATGACTATGCAGAAGACGTGAAAAAACTCGCGATGCCGGTGATGCTGGTGTATGGCGACAGCGATATGTACCGCCCCGAGCACATCGTGAAGTTCTACCAGCTGCTGGGCGGCGGGCTGAAGGACGCGGGCTGGGGCCGCGAGAACATGGCCAAGAACCGGCTGGCGATATTGCCGGGGTACACACACTACGATCTGTTCCTGGCGCCCGCACTGGTGCCGACGGTGCTGCCTTTCCTGGATGGGAAGAGCAATACGGCCAGCTGGGCGCAGCAGGTCGAAGGACAGGCGCAGCGCAAGTAAGCAAAAATCCGCCCAAGGAGACATCGCCATGGCCCCAAGGGCAACCACCCCCACCCTCACCGCCTTTGAACGCTCGCCCGACCGCGGCAGGGGCCTGGCGCGCGACATGCGCGTGCGCTGGGCGCTGGAGGAAGTGGGCCTGGCTTATGAGGTTCGTCTGGTGTCTTTCGCGGCAATGAAGCAGCCCGCGCATCTGGCGCTGCACCCTTTCGGGCAGATCCCGACCTATGAAGAAGGCGGGCTTGCGCTGTTCGAATCGGGCGCCATCATCCTCCACATCGCGGAGCGCCACGCCGGCCTGCTGCCTGAAGATGCCAATGCCCGCGCCCGTGCGATTGCCTGGATGTTTGCCGCGCTCAATACCGTGGAGCCGCCGATTGTGGAGCGCAGCATGGCCTTCATCTTCGAGCAGGACAAGCCCTGGTACGCAGAGCGCCAGCCCATGCTGGAGGAGCGCGTACACGCGCGGTTGGGCGAGCTTTCAAAACACCTGGGTCATGCCGACTGTAATGCCGACTGGCTGGACGGCGCCTTCAGCGCCGGTGACCTGCTGATGGTGACGGTGCTGCGCAGGCTGGAGAGCTCGGGGCTGCTGGATCAATATCCGACGCTGTCGGCCTATATCGCGCGGGCTGTGGCGCGGCCGGCTTACCGGCGGGCTTTTACGGCGCAGCTGGCGGTGTTTACGGGTTCGTCAGCGGGCGGCTGACGAGATCGTGCAACCATGAACGCTACATAATTCAACGCGTAGCTGAAGTTAAGCTGCAGCCGACAGAAGCGTCCAAGGCTGCTGGAGCCCTTCATAATCAAGACCTGCCCCCGCTTTTTCGAGATGCCTACCTTTCATCATGGATAAATTCTTGCTGCAGCAGCAGGTGCTAGAACGGCTCGCCGAAGACCTGCTGCAAGCCGAACAGGCAATGCGGGTGGCCTATGAAACGGCGACTCACGAAGAAAACATCGCCGAAAACAAATACGACACATTGGGACTCGAAGCCGCATACCTGGCCACCGGCCAAGCTCGGCGCGCCGAAGGCATCCGCCAGGCGATGGCCAATTGGCGCCAATTCCGCCCGCGCCCCTACGACTCCAGCAAAGGTATACAGCTCGGCGCGCTGGTCTGCCTAGTCGATTCCGACGACAAGCAGCAACAGCTCTTTCTCGGGCCGGATGGGGGCAGCATGAAGTTGGTCAGCGGCGCTCAGCTCGTTCAGGTCATCAGCAGCGAAGCCCCTTTGGGCAGGGCCATGCTGGGTAAATGCGAGGGAGATGAGGTGTGGATACAGGTGGCTCCAATCCGACAGCAGTTTGAGGTGCTGCGGGTTCATTGAGCCGCAAGCAAGCCCACTCCGAATTTCGACACGCAACGTGTGATCGATATTGAACGTCGCCACTGTCGCCGTAATACCTTTTTGAAATACCAGTCCGTTAGGGATACCCCTGGCGTTGCCTACTAACTTGAATGCGGACTGTGAACGCAACACACCCACGTATTCGCTTGCATATAAAAATACGCCTCCCAGCCCTTAGCGCAGGAAATGGGTGGCTCGCCGAGGGCCACGGTGCAGAACGGTGGGACCTTTTCCGCCGCGGGTTTGACGGCTTCTTTCTTGCCTTCCGTTTTAGGGGCGGCGATGGCCGGCGTCGTTGTTAACAGCGCGGCCAATGTGAGGGCAAGGGCGGTGGGCACGCGATGCAGGATTTTGTGCGACATATTTTCTCCAAGGGTGAAGGGAAAACGGCAGTTTTGATCCGGTGGTAATCTGGGCGAGCCAGTGGGCTAAATGTAGGCCAGCCAGGACGTAAAAAAACCCTCCGATTAGGGGAGGGTTTGCTTAACATCACAAAGACCGTGGTGTTATCAATGGGTTTTATGAGACAGCAAGCTTGATTCAGCACATCACCGGATGTACGCCGCCAATTCATCGGGGCTTCCTTCGGGGAAGGCCTCCTTGAGAAAGTTCAGGAAGGCGGACACCCGGGCGCTCAGCAGGCGACGCGATGGGTAGAGCGCCCATAGCGCAACCTCCGGCCCCGAGACGTCCCCCCATTGCACCAGCGTTCCGGCCGCCAGGTCGGGGATGACCAGCGACAGGGGAAGGCGCGCCGCACCGACATTCGCACGGACCGCATCGCGGACCATGAAGAGCGATGCCAGGCTAAGGACGGGCTGGACCGTCAGGCGCTTCTTCTTTCCCTTCTCCGTGAATTCCCAGACATCCGTCTGTTCGCCGATTGCGCCTCCCCGCAGCACAACCGGAATGCGCTTGCGCTCCGGCGGACGGCCTATGGACTGAAGCCATGGCAGGTCCTCTGGTCCAGCACCTGCCGATAAAGAAAGAGAAGTGCGTTCAGCGCCTGTCGGTGGGTGGCCGAAGAAACCTGGCATTCATCGGCCAGCATGGTCAGGAAAGCTTCAACCTCGGCTTTACCCATGTCGCGCGGATGCCGCATTTTGCCGCCCCGCCCGTGCCATCGGATGAAGAATCGGACCCAATGCAGGTAAGCTTTTTCGGTTTGCAGGCTATAGTGCAAATACCGGATACGCTCACGCACCTGATCCAGCAACCGCGTGGGCTGCAAAGCTGGTGCGGCGACTCTGTCAGGGCTGATATACCTATTCATTTATCCAATAAAGTGAAGTAAGCCCATGCTTTCAAACAATTTTTTGAACCATGGTCGCCGGTGTTATCTGACTGGTGGCCATGTTATTCCGCAGTTTTGCGGGATATATCAAAGTTATCCGGCATGAATACGACCGCGCTGTCCCTACGCGCACGTGCACTCGGCGAGCGCACCGGTACGTCGGCGGCGGCCGTTGCAGAAATGATTCGCGGCAGCCAGTTCGTTCTCTCTGAGGGGGAGCTTGAAGCACTGGAGCGTCGCGACGAAATTCTCGGAGGATGGGTCTTCTCGTACCGATTTCATCAAGCAACGCCGACGGCGCAAGCGGCAATTCTCGAAGAGGGGTTGAGCAACGCGAACCCGCGGGTGAGAGAGCAGGCGTGCGACTTGATCGGCGACCGGCAGCTTTCTCACATGAGGGGAAAGCTCACGGCTCTGATTGCAGACCCAGTCCCGTTTGTCGCAGAGGCAGCGAGGAGCAGCGATGCGATGCTTGCCGGATAACTTGTCAATCGACACGGCCCCCCAACAGCAGGAGGCGGCTTCGCCGCGAGTGTTGGTAGTCCGGTCATCTTTACGTTAGATTACACACCCACATCAAACCGGAGGGAAGACATGGAGAACACTTCTGGCCAAGGCGCCGCGGCAACCGTGCCCGCAGAAGTAGACAAATGGAACTGGGGAGCCTTCTTCCTCAATTGGATCTGGGGAATCGGGAACAACACGTTTATCGCTTTCCTCATGTTCGTTCCCCTGGTGAACTTCATCATGATCTTTGTGCTGGGCGCCAAGGGCAGTTCCTGGGCTTGGCGTAACAAACGCTGGGAAAGCATAGATCAGTTTCGCGCTACACAGCGAAGCTGGGCCAAGTGGGGAGCAATTGTTTGGGTAGCTTTCGCCGCGCTCTTCGTCGCTTTGTTCTTCACCATCTCCGCAGCCTTCAAGAGTTCTGAGGCATTCAAGTTGGCGCTGGGCAAGCTAGAGTCACATGAGCAAGCAGTTCAGTTGATTGGCAAGCCAGTCTCCACCGGCATGCCGATGGGAGAGATTCACGTCAATGGCGCCAACGGAAACGCCAACATTTCGTTCAGTGTCGAGGGGCCGAACGGCAAGGGAACCGCCTATGTCCAAGCCACCAAGAGTCTCGGTCAATGGAAGCTGGATCAATTGATTCTTGAGCAAGACGGCACAGGTCGTCGCCTTGATCTCACCCAGTGATCTAACCCCTCCGTCAAGGGGGCGGCTTGCGCCAAGGCGCAAGACGTCCCTTACGTCGAACATTAACGCTCAATCTCATGGCTCGATCATTCTTTCTCTATTGCATTTTGCTATTGCCAATCCTTGCATTGGCTTCGGACCCCATTCCAAAGTCCGCGCCGAACTGTGACATAGAGGTACCCCCAGATGGAGCGGGCGAAGATGCGGTGCACACCGTATTGGTCAAAGTTTTTCCGAGGAAAAGCGCCGTAAGTTCCGACTACTCTGGCTGCCAGACCGCATGGTTTCAAAAAGGCGAAACTTGGGAAAGATTTTCTGTTATGTTCTTTCAAAAAGGACAATTGTTAACTTGGTTGTCGAGCGATGACGGATCAGGTCCGCTTGGGCTAGTGTGCCGGTTCTCCAATGGCAAACTCGCGGCAAAGCAGCCAGCGAAGTGCTATGTGCCAATTGCAGGACTACAGCCAACCTTTGCTCCGGGTTGCATGGCAGAAATGATTAAGTCAGGGAGCATTAAAAAAGAATGCGATACATTGGAACGCTGAGCGTTAACAGGTTGTTCGTCGCGGACAAGCAGCAGCAAAAGGCCGCTGCGCGGCGTGTACTGTCTGCCGGACAACGCCAACGTTAGCGCTCACATGGAAGCCTTCTCGCCCGTTCCACGCAACAAGCATGATTTTGAGCGACTCAATGCTTTGGTAGCTGCGGGGCCGAGTGCCGCTGTTCCATTCTTGGATGAACTGCTGCACTGGCTCCAAGACATCAATTGGCCCATCGCCCCCCCTCTTGCCGACTTCCTTATTACAGTTGGTGAGCCCCTGCTACCCCATCTCAGGAAGGTTCTGAAATCTCACGACGACATGTGGATCTATTGGGTCTTGAGATACGTTGTCGCAAGACTCCCGCCACATCTCGTGCGGGAGCTTCGGGAGGAGATCGTTGCATTGGTCGGCGTTGCGGAGAACGATCACGTTGCATTCTGCGTGGGGAGCGCTGCAGGTGTGTGGGATGATCAAGAACTGAGGTACATGCTCGCGAATAGGATAGTCGCCTATGAAGAGTATGTTCGCGACCTCAAGGCGATTCAAGCCAAACTGGGTGGGAGATGACCCCTAACAGGTCAATCGACGCGGATCCATGCCTGCAGGAGGCGGCTTCGCCGCGGGTTGTTGTGGTTTGGTCATCTTCACGTTAGCCGCCTACAAATGCACGTCCGTACACTTCACAGAGCTTCCGCACTCGTCATTGCTGCGTTTGCTTGTCTGCACCTCGCGAACCACCTCGCCTCACTGGTAAGCATTTCCTCGCACGTCGCATTCATGGAGGCCGCGCGCCGCTTGTATCGCCAACCATTGGTCGAGCCTGCGCTTCTCGCCTGCGCTGCATTCCAGGTCTGCAGTGGTATGTGGCTTGTCATTCGAGGCTGGCGGCACAGGGTGGGCTTTGTCGCTTGGCTGCAGGCGGGCGCAGGCATGTACCTGGCCCTGTTCCTGCTGGTGCACCTCGGCGCGGTGCTTTATGGGCGCATGGTCCTTCAACTCGACACCAACTTCTACTACGCCGCCGCAGGCCTTCATGTGCCGCCCAACCATTTCTTCTTTGCACCGTACTATTTCCTCGCCTTCTTAGCGCTGTTCACACACCTTGGTTGCGCCGCATATTGGCGCCTTCAGCCCGTCTCTGCGCGGGCAAAGGTGGCTACGCTCGCGTTGCCCATGCTTGCCGGGGGCGTTGTGTCGCTACTCCTCGTGTTGTCACTCGCGGGTCAATTGCGTCCCTTTGAAGTGCCAGCGAAATACAAGGCCACGTATGCTCGCCAAGACGGCTAACCCTTCCATCGAGGGGACGTTCCAAAGGCCGCTTCGCGCCCTTTGTCCCGCTCCTTATGTCAAACGTTAACCATCTTTCCCGGCCGAAAATGAAAAACCTATTTCCCGCGTTGGTTGGTTCTGCGGTGAGCTTCGCATTCAGCGCGATCTGCGGAACGGCATCCTTCAACCTGTTTACATGGTTGGAGTCAGGAACAAAGTTCAACTTTTCGCAGGCACTTGCCCAAACAACTCACTACCCGCTAGTCTATTTCGTTGGGTTGGGGCTAGGAGTTATTGGCGGCGTCTTAGGCGGCTACGTCGCATCGAGAGTTTCCAAGCAGCAGCCATACTTGGCAGCGCTGAATACCGGCGTCTTCAGCATGCTGTGGTCTGTCGTTATGTACGCTTCCCCGGTGAACGACAGTCGCTTAGAAATCTATGCGGTGTTCTCCTCATTCATCCTGCCGATCCCTCTTGCTCTCTTCGGTGCGCGCTGGCAACTGCGTCATCCAGCAGATGGCTAACCCTTCAATCGCGAGGACGTCACCCGGTAAGCCGGGCGCTGCCTCTCATCTCAAACGTTGGGCATCACAATGAAGCAGCACAGGATCGACGGCGCTGAAGATATCAACCCAGTCAGCATTGCCAAACACATCGATGCTGGCGAGCGTGTGATCGTTCAGTATTCGAAGAGCGGCTATTCCACACAACAGCTAACACTACTGAACCAGCTAGCGAAGCATCATGGTCGGAGTTTTGAAATCCGCTTTTATGGCCACTACTCCGAAGTTTTTGACGCCTCAGTATTGCGGTTCATTCCTGACGCCCAGTGTGTTTCGATAGATTGCCTTATGAAAGCGTCGAATCTTGAGACATTGTCCCAAATTCGATCTCTTGCAGAGCTTAGCCTTGGCGTGTTCGAGCTTGAAGATGCTGACGTTCTCAGCTATTGCAATCTCCAATCTTTGAAAGTGCTGTCGTTGGGAGATACGAGAAAGTGCAATATTGATTTTCGGCATCTCTCAAAGTGTGTTGATATGGAGCAACTTCACACGACCGGCCACACCAAGAATATTTCAACTATCTGCAGTTTGCCGTTGCTAAGAGGCTTATCCCTTTCTTCGATTAAGAAGAAGGATGGCATCGAGTTCGTTTCCAGTATCCCGAAATTGAAAACATTGCGCCTCATTCTTGGTGGTCGCGCGTCCATAGCTCATGTAACTTCAACACAGCTTGAGTCACTAGAAGTAATTCGAGTTCAAGGTCTGGAAGACTTGGGTGACCTAGGGCGTTTCGAAAATCTGGAGCGCTTTCTGATAGAAGACCAGATTAGGTTGGCAGACATAAAGGTTGGCCCCAACCCCAGATTGATAGACATGAAGATCATCAACTGCAAAACGCTTGCAAAGATTACGGGTATCGAGGACTTGAAGGGACTCTCGTCATTGCGGATTTATAAAGCGGCGATTGACTACGATAGTTTCGTCGCAGGTTCGGTGCTCAGTAGTCTAAAGACCTTCGCGTTCCACACAGGCAAAAGGAAGCGTGACTCTGAAATTCGCATGGACTTGGAAAAAAGAGGCTTTCATGAGCATGCCCGTCTGTGATGCCCAACCACTCAATCCAGGGGACTCCGAAAAAGCTATGCTTTTTTTCGCCCCTGATTTCCAACGTTAGCCGTATGCAGAAAGACGACGTTGCATTCGTATCGGGTTTCCTTCGTGCGTTCGCCATGGCAAACGCCGGAGTAAATTACGGGCCGGACTACTGGCTGGAGAGCGTCCCTCGCCTTGGCTCGGCAATCGAAAGCGTCGTTGCGTATCACGAACACACCAGACGGCACTACGGAAAGATTTACCCGAAATATGACCTCATGCCAAAGCTGACGCCTGCGCAAGGCTGGAGCACCGAGCTTCCAGTGCTGTTGAGAAAATGGCTCTTTGAGGGCGAGTTTTCTCCGAAGCTGGGGCTCGATGGAATCGATGGGGCTGCCTGGGTTGTTGAATATCTCGTCGAGAAACTGAAACAGTCCTTCGAAGGTGACGTGTCCGTCTTCAAAGCTACGATATTTTTCAGCGAGAACGAAGCCGATGACTGGCTTTTTGAAGACTCTACCGGGCTGTACCACCTTCATCTTGGCTGGAGCGATTGAGCGCGCATACGGCTAACCCTTCCATCGAGCGGACGGTTTCCAGCGGGCTGGTGTCACCTTGAAAACGACCCAGGCGTTTGCTACCTGCTGCCTCGGTGAGAATCGAGTCACCGCTCTCGATCTTCGCAATCGCAGGTTTCGTGGGAATACGCTGGCCGCGAAACGTCCAGTCCATTTGCAGAGTGCCGTCCACCAGGTTCCATGTCCCATCAAATACGACCTCGCCATGCTGGCGAATGAATTGTTCGTTTCGACATGAAATTTCGACACGCAACGTGTGATCGATATTGAACGTCACCACTGTCGCCGTAATACCTTTTTGAAATGCCAGTCGGCTGGGGATGCCCCTGGCGTTGCCTACTAACCCGTATTGCCACGCACCAATCAATTCAGCATCGGTGAGGGTGGGCTGAGCAAGGACTTGATAGGGCGCAAGACCAACTAGGACTGCCGCCGTGGCAAATGCGTGTCGGAGGTGAGCTTTCATTCGAGGGCGCGTAATGTCTGCTTATGGCCGAAAGCGGCCGTTAAGAGGCGCTGCGCACCTTGGCTGAATACGGATCGCGACTGCAACACGCCCACGTCACCGCAGATTCAATATAAAAGTCCTTTGTGCCGATAGCGCAGGAAATGGGTGGGAGGTTGGGGACCGCGGTGCAGAACGGTGGGATCCCTTCCGCCGCGGGTTTGACGGCTCCGTTCTTGCCTTCCGCTTTAGGAGCGGCGATGGCCTGCGTTGTTGTTAACAGCGCGGCCAATGTGAGGATAAGGGCGGTGAGCACGCGATGCAGGGTTTTGTGCGACATACTTTCTCCAGGGGTGAAGGGTGAAGGGTGAAGGGTGAAGGGTGGAGGGGGAACGGCAGTTTTGGCAGTTTTGATCCGCTGCTAATCTGGGCGAGCCAGTGGGCTAAATGTAGGCCAGCCAACACGTAAAAAAACCTCCGATTAGGGGAGGGTTTGCTTAACATCACAAAGACCGTGGTGTTATCAATGGGTTTTATGAGACAGCAAGCTTGATTCAGCACATCACCGGATGTACGCCGCCAATTCATCGGGGCTTCCTTCGGGGAAGGCCTCTTTGAGAAAGTTCAGGAAGGCGGACACCCGGGCACTCAGCAGGCGGCGCGAGGGATAAAGCGCCCACAGCGCAACCTCGGGCCCCGAGACGTCTCCCCATTGCACCAGCGTTCCGGCGGCCAGGTCGGGGATGACCAGCGACAGGGGAAGGCGCGCCGCACCGACATTCGCACGGACCGCATCGCGGACCATGAAGAGCGATGCCAGGCTAAGGACGGGCTGGACCGTCAGGCGCTTCTTCTTTCCCTTCTCCGTGAATTCCCAGACGTCCGTCTGTTCGCCGATGGCGCCGCCCCGCAGCACGACCGGAACGGGTGCGCCGCCCGCGGGCCGGGGAAGCCCGGGGTGCGCCACCATCACGATGCGGTCTCTCAGGAAGATCCGGCCGACCAGGCTTTCGTCCGGAGCCGGATTGACGCGAATCACCAGGTCGTAGCCCTCTTCCACCATGTCCACGGGGCGGTCTTCCGTCGTGACCTCCAGGCGGATGGCGCGATGTTTCATGGCGAACTGGGCGGCCAGCTTTCCCATGGCGGCCTGCGAGAAGAGCAAGGGCGCACTCACCCGCAACCTTCCTCGCGGTTCGTCACCGCCGGCGGAAATCGCCGCCGTGGCCTCGTCGAGCTCGACAAGCAGCACGGAGGTCTTCTCGAACAGCGCCCGCCCTTCCTCGGTGAGCTTGAGCGCGCGCGCTCCCCGCTCGAAGAGGCGCAGGTTGAGGCCGCTTTCCAGGTCGGCCACCCGGCGGGACAGGGTGGCCTTGGGGCGCCCTGATTCGCGGGAGGCCCGCCCAAAGCCGCCATGCCGGGCGACAAGCGTGAAGTCAGCGAGAGCGAGCAAGTCCATGTGTTCCACCAGTGAGACAGATTGTCTAAATATAACGGCTATCGGACATTTGGCGAAACGATGAAGATCAAGGCTCTTTCAAACCAAACGGAGTAATTTTCATGACCATCCTGATCACCGGCGCCACCGGCAACGTCGGCCGCCAAGTTGTCCAGCAACTCGTCAACCGGGGCGCAGATGTGCGCGCACTCGTGCGCGACCCCTCCAAAGCCAACTTTCCGGCGAGTGTGAACGTCGTGCAGGGCGACCTGCTCGACGTGGATTCCATGCGCCTGGCCTTCAAAGGCGTCTCCACCCTGTTTTTGCTCAATGCGGTGGTGCCCGATGAATTCACCCAGGCCCTGATCGCGCTCAACCTGGCACGCGAGGCGGGCATCAACCGCATCGTCTACCTGTCGGTGATTCACAGCGACAAGTACCTGAACGTTCCCCACTTCGCGGGCAAATTCGGCGTCGAGCGGATGCTGGAGCAGATGGGCTTTGGCGCCACCATCCTGCGGCCGGCCTACTTTATGGACAACGAGCACAGCATCAAAGACGTGGTGACGGGCTACGGCGTGTACCCCATGCCTGTCGGAAGCAAGGGCCTGGCCATGATCGATGCGCGCGACATCGGCGAGATCGCAGCCATCGAGTTGCTGCGCCGCGAACGCGCATCCGGCCCGCTGCCTCTGGAGCGGATCAACCTGGTCGGTCCGGACACGCTGACCGGAGAAGCTGTCGCCGCGATCTGGGCTGGCGTTTTGAACCGCCCCATCACCTATGGCGGCGACGACACGGCCGGCTTCGAGAAAAACCTGCGCAATTTCATGCCCGCATGGATGGCGTATGACATGCGCCTGATGAGCGAGCGCTTCCTGACGGAGGGCATGGTTCCCGAAGCGGGCGACGTAGAGCGCCTGACCCAGCTGCTGGGCCGCCCGCTGCGCAACTACCGCGACTTCGCCGCCCAAATCTCGGCACCGGCCTGAGCGCCGGCCTTCAAAACTTCAACCAAGGAAACCATCATGATCTATTCGACTGCCACCGCCCAGGTCAACCCACCAGGCGAAGTCCCCCTCACGCGCGCCCAGGCCTGGGCCGGCCTGGTCCTCAAGGCGCGCGATGCGCGGCTTTTTTTGCCGCCCGGCCTTTGCACTTATTGCGAGCTCGTGCAAGAGAGCAAGACCCACATCGTGCGCGAAGCCACCATCGCCGGCACGGACCTTCGTGAAATCATCACCTTTGAGCCGGAGAGCAAGGTGACCTTCTTCCAGGCCACCGGCCCGCGCGAAGGCACGATTGTCAACGAGCTCTTTGAAGACGATGCGGGACAACTCCAGCTTCGTTTCTATTGCTACATCGGCCTGCGCGGCCAGGAGCCGAATGGCCCCGAAGAGCAGGCCGAACAGGCGCAATTCGACAGCGACAAGGGCTACAAGGCAGCCCTGCTGTCAACGCTCAAACGCACGCGCGAACTGCTGGCGCAAGGCAAGCTGTCACTGCCAGGAGCTGCGCAATGAACGCCGTCAACACTGTGCATCCCGATCTTGCACGCCCGAATATCCTGGTGCTGGGCGCCACAGGCGGCACGGGCCGGCTGATCGTGAAGCAAGCCCTCGCGCGGGGGTTTGCGGTTCGGGTACTGGTGCGCTCGCCCGCAAAGGCCGCCGGCCTGGACGGCGCCGAGGTCTTCATCGGTGACGCCCGCGACGAAGCCGCGTTGCGCAAGGCGCTGGAGGGCCGGGATGCCGTGGTGAGCGCCCTGGGTACGCCGGTCAGCCCGTTCAAAGAGGTGACGCTGCTGTCGTCGGCAACAAAGGCGCTTGTGACCGCCATGAAGGCCGCCGGGGTCTCGCGCCTCGTGTGCATCACCGGCATGGGGGCGGGTGACAGCGCCGGCCACGGAGGGTTTGTTTTCGACCGCTTGATTTTTCCCGCCCTCTTGCGCAAGGTGTACGCCGACAAGAACCGGCAGGAAGCGATCATCAGGGACAGCGGCCTGGACTGGGTGCTGGTGCGCCCTTCAGTGCTGAATGACAAAGCCCCCAGGCACGAGATGCGAGCCCTCACGGACCTCTCCGGTTTTCATGGCGGGACGATCGCCAGGGCCGACGTCGCGAGCTTCGTCCTGGACCAGGTGCACGCCGACACCTGGCTGGGCCGCTCACCGCTCATTAGCTGGTGAACCCGCACAAACGCCAGACAAGGAAACAACCATGACATCCGCCGCAGCAACAGCATCCGCAACAGTGATAACAACGGTCGAAGCCTCCAGGGAAAAGACCTTCTTGCACATCGTCCCCATAGCCCTCCCATCGATCTTTACCGGGTACGGCCCGCTCCCGTCGGTAACGAAGACGCTGAACCAGACCGGCCCGTGGGATGCCGCGGGCCGGAGCCGAACCGTGGTTTTTTCCGACGGGAGTTCCGCCCGGGAGACTTTGACAAGCTACGAATACCCGGGCCGCTTCGCCTACCGCATCACGGAGTTCACGGGAGTGTTGCGTTTTCTTGCCAGCGAAGCACGCGGCGAGTGGTGGTTCGAAGACGTGCCAGGACGTTCCGCAACGGCTGTTCGCTGGCGCTACGAGTTCATCAGCCGGTCGGCCGTCCTGAAGCCTCTGGTCAGCCTTTTTACGCGGACCTTGTGGCGGGCTTATATGGACAAGGCGCTGCGTCTATCCAGGGAACAGGTGGAGGGCAGGCAAGCAGGGAACACATCTTGAAGCGAAGCTGGGTTGAGGCGTCCGGCGAAGATGCTTGCCATCTGCGCCGTGCTCCCGGTTCCGCAAGCCGCGCATAAGAAAGCTACTCAGCCGTCTCGCCTGAATCCTTGATCACCTTTTCCCAGCGCGCCATTTCCGCCTGAACATAGGCTTTGTGGCCGGACGCGCTAAGCCTGGCATCGGTCACAAGATGCAAGCCCAGCGCTTCCTGGCGCTTGATCAGGTCCGGGTCTTTGAGGGCTTCGCGCAGCGCGGCATTGAGCCTGGCCAGAACCTCCGGCGGCGTGCCGCGCGGCGCATACACCCCATGCCAGACCGTGACGTTAAAGTCCGTGAGGCCGGCCTCGGCCAATGTCGGCGTTTGCGCAAGCGAGGGCAGGTTCAGGCGCTCCTTGCTGCTGACGCCATACACCTTCACTTTTTTGCCCTCGATTTGCGGCACGGCGTTGGTCGCCTGTTCGCACATCAGGTCTACCTGCCCGCCTATCAAATCCGTCATGGCGGGGGCGGTTCCCTTGTAGGGGACCGCCACCATTTTGGACTTGAGCGCACTTTGCAGCATCAAGCCGCAAAGGTGTGAAGCGGACCCGACACCCGCGTTAGCCAGATTCACACGGCCACCGGAATCCGCGATCCACTTGCGCAGTTCGGCAAGGTTGTTGGCCGCGAGTGTCGTGCGGCCGATCAGCACGGACGGTGCTTCGTTGACCAGGCCCAGGTACTCGAAGTCCTTCAGGGTGTCATAGGGCAATTTTTTGTACAGGGCCGGCGCGGTTGCAAGGCCGATGTGGTGCACCAGCAGCGTATAGCCGTCGGCCTTGGCGCGGGCAACGCGCGCCGCGCCAATGGTTCCGCCGGCGCCGGCGGTGTTGTCAACAATGACGGTCTGGCCCAGCGGCTTGCGCAGGGCTTCGGCCAGGTCGCGCGCGATTTTGTCGCTCGGCCCGCCGGCGGCGAAGGGCACCACTAGGGTCACCGGCTTGTCCGGGTATTGCGCCCAAACCGACGGCACGGCTGACACCGCCGACAATCCCAGCAACACCGAAACAAGAACCCGTTTAAACATCCACTTATTGTTTCTCACCCGTTGTCTCCTTTTGTAGTCGTTAATCGCTGACCGCTATCCGCCAACGGCCAATGGCCAATGGCCAATGGCCAATGACTAATCGTTATCCGCTAATAGAATCAGGCGGAAAGGGCTTGCATCTGCGCGTAAAGGTCCGCCTTGCCTTCAAACCCAATGCCGGGCAGTTCGGGCAAAGTTACATGGCCGTCGATTACCTTGACGCCATCAGGGAAACCGCCGTAGGGCTGGAACAGGTCGGGATAGCTTTCATTTCCGCCAAGGCCGAGGCCCGCTGCAATGTTGAGGGACATCTGATGCCCGCCGTGGGGAATGCAACGCGCGGGCGACCATCCGAACTGCTTGAGCACTTCGAGCGTGCGCAGGTATTCAACCAGGCCATAGGACAGCGCGCAGTCGAATTGCAGCCAGTCACGATCGGGCCGCATGCCGCCATAACGCAAGAGGTTGCGGGCGTCCTGGTGCGAGAACAGGTTCTCGCCGGTGGCCATGGGGCCGGGATAGAACTCGGAAATCGCCGCCTGCAGGGCGTAGTCAAGCGGGTCGCCGATCTCTTCGTACCAGAACAGCGGGAATTCGCGGAGCATCTTTGCATAGGCAATGCCGGTTTCCAGGTCGAATCGGCCGTTCGCATCCACGGCAAGCCGGGCCTGTGAACCGATCTCTTTCAAGACCGCCTCGATGCGCGCCCGGTCTTCGTCGATGGAGGCGCCGCCTATCTTCATCTTGACCACGTTGTAGCCGCGATCCAGGTAGCTGCGCATCTCGGCGCAAAGCGCCTCGTTGCCTTTGCCCGGGTAGTAATAGCCGCCGGCAGCGTAGACAAAAACGCGCGGATTGGCCTCGCGTCCATGCCGCTCGGCCAGCATGCGGAACAGAGGTTTACCCTCGATCTTGGCGACCGCATCCCATACCGCCATATCGATGGTGCCCACGGCAACGGAGCGTTCGCCATGGCCACCGGGCTTTTCGTTGCTCATGGCGGCCGCCCAGACCTTGGCCGGGTCAATGTTGGTGCCCTTGGCGTCGATCAGGCTCTCTGGCGCCGCTTCAAGAATACGGCCGCAAAAGCGCTCGCGGATCAGCCCACCCTGCCCATAACGGCCGTTGGAGTTGAACCCGTAGCCCACAACTGGCTTGCCGTCCCGGATCACGTCCGTGATCACGGCCACCAGGCTCAAGGTCATCTTGCTGAAGTCGATGTAGGCGTTACGGATGGGTGAACTGATGGGGAGGGTTTTCTCCCTGATTTCAACGATTTTCATGGGGGTCTCTATGACGGGCTGTGATGATGGTCGTTATGATCGCGAAGGCTGCCGCATTTGACCAATGCTGTTTTTCTTTTCTTCAATGCTTTCAAAGCACCGGGCATGAATTTCTCCTGGCTCGAAGATTTCTCCGCGCTGGCGGCAACAGGCAACTTCTCCCGCGCGGCCGAAGAGCGCCACATGACGCAGCCTGCTTTCGGGCGCCGGGTGCGCGCCCTGGAAGAATGGATAGGCACGGAACTCTTTGACAGAAGCTCGCAGCCGGTCCGGCTGACCGAAGCCGGCCGGTGGTTCCAGGGCATCGCCAATGATTTGACGGCCCAGGTGGCCCGCGTACCGGGCGAGGCCAGGATCATTGCGGAAGCAAGTTCGCATTCCCTGCGGTTTGCCGCAACCCACGCGCTGTCGTTTACCTTCATGCCGGCCTGGCTGCGCAGTTTTGAAGCGCACACCATGGCCGGAACCATGCACCTGGAGTCCGACGTGCTGGCGCGCTGCGAGGCATTGATGGAGCAAAGCAAGGTGCAGTTTGTGGTGTGCCATGCCCACCCTGAGGCGCCAGGGGGTCTTGAGGCCGGCGGTTTTCCCTCCATTCAAATTGGCGCCGACTACCTCATGCCGGTGACGGCGCTTGATGCCTCAGGCCGCCCCCTGCACACACTGAAAGCGGGCAAGACACCGGTATCCCTTCTCGGCTACAGCGCCGAATCGGGGCTTGGCCGCATCCTGCGCGAAACACGGTTTGAAGCCATGGAGAAGGTCACCACACAAACGGTGTTCACCGCGCACCTGGCCTCGGTGTTGAGAACCATGGTCCTCGAAGGCCGCGGCGCGGCATGGCTGCCGCAAACCCTGATTCACGACGACCTGGCAAGCGGCCGCGTGGTTGAAGCAGGAGCGCCTGCCTTACGCCTTCCCCTTGAAATCAGGCTCTTCCGGTCCCGCAATTCAATGGGGCGAGCCGCGGAGGCGCTTTGGGATGCTGTGACCAAGCCGCATGACCTTACTTCCTGACGCTCCTCTGGCGTTCGCTCCTGGCCTTGTACCCTTTCGGGGTGATACCCGCTTATGAGCAAGGCGGGCGCGCTGTTCGAATCCGGCGCGATCACGTGGATGTTTGTCGCGCGTGGTGAGGCGCGGCCAGCTTACCGGCGGGCTTTTGCGGCGCAGTTGGCGGTGTTTAAAGGCGCGACGGAGGCGAGCTGACGGAGATTGGCGCAGTGCACCAGGCGGACACTAGCTCAACCAGAAAACCGTGCCACCAGCACGGCGCACGCGGTTCGCACTTCGGCGCTCCAGAAACTCTCCAACTCGCGGGCTTCCTTGTCGCATTGGTCCAGCCACGCTTGTGCACATTGCGGGCGATTCTCGATTCCTGGCAAATGATCCGATTCACTGTCAATGCCTACAAAGAGCATGAAGTCGGGATCATGGTCAATCGGCGAAGCCAGCCAGCGCATGGCCGCGACCCGTCTAATGCCATCAACGAAGCTGACCTGTCCCGCCGCGAGTTCTTTCGCAGCGCTCACGACTTCGTCATACACCTTGCGTAACTGCCCTTCATCGAGTCTGTTCACTGAATCCTCCAGTCTTCGCTTCCGACCGATGGTTGTCATGAAAACTGCGACCTGAATGGGCCCTGGCGCACTTCACACTCACGGCCGCCAAATCCCAAGCTCCCCATTGGGCTCCACCGAGGTCAGCATCATCTGCCCACGCCAGTCAACCAGAACAAGCTTGTATTGCGTGTACAGGCGGATGAAGGCGGCAGTCAGGACACGCTCGTCGCCACCGCGCTCCACCATGGCCGCCAGTGAAGTGACGGTGGACCCATCGGCGATGCCGTAGAGAAATACCGAGCCTGTCAGCCGGATGGTGAAGCCGCCCTTGACCTGGCCCAGGGGGGCCGAGGTGGTGGTCAGGATGGGCGCCGGTGCCATATTGCCTTGAAGCAAGGTGGCTACTTCTTTAGGGCCTGGCGTGCCGGCAAGGGGTGTGCCCGTCATACGCCGGGCGTAGATGTCCTTCCAGCCCTGCGGAACGCGGTTTTGCTGCTCGAATGCCTTGAACTCTTTGAGCCGCGTCTGGAGCTCCGGCAGGCGGGCCGCGGGAAAGAACTCAATCTGGCGCCATTCATCCTCGTGGAATTGCGGCGCACCTGCAGAGGATTGCGCCGTGGGCGCTTCAAACTGCAGCTTGTCCGCCGCGATGGTGGCCATGGTGAAGCCGATGTTGCGGGGGTCCACGGTGGTCACCGGCGGTGCGGCCATGGCGGCATGGCTGAGGCTGAGGACCCAAAGAGCAGCGAGGAGTGGTTGCTTGAGTTTCATACTTTGGGATTGATCATGCTGTTGTGGCGATCTCTGCTTCTGGCAGATTGCGGCCATCAGGAGCCGTAGTTGGTCGATTCCTCTGCAACTCCCTCGGCATTCCAGAAACGCCATATGCCAACTTCCCTACCTTCAAGGTAACGGCCCTCTGAAGCCAGTTTCCCATTGAGGTGATAGTCACGCCACGGGCCATTCTCCTTGTCATTGAGATAGTGCCCTTCCGAAACGACGGTGCCGTCTTGGCCGTACTCAACGAAAAGGCCATGGCGAATCCATCTCGCGCCATCGGAAGCCAGGATCCGGGCGTAGCGGAATCTGACGGCACCTGATTCATGCAGGATTTCCGCGATGTTGAGCTCAGTTTGAACGGCCATTGGAACCTATTGCGGTGGACCGCGGCGCATGGTCGCTACTTGTTTCGCAAGTGAGCTATTGATGTCCCATTGCTGTAATCTGGTCATATCACCGTATTGATTACAGTTGGCGCGGAATGTTGCCGCTCCATCCTTCGCCAGGGCCAGTCTTTGGTTTGTTTTAAACGTGAGATTCCGGTTATGCAGATCAAGCTTATACCGGGCACCCAGAACGGCGTGCTCCAGAATTCTGGCCCTGTGGCGCTCTACTTCCTGTAAAAGATCCTGATGCCCGGCGCGCCATGCCTGGTAATGCTTTTCATTGGTTTCCCGGGTCTCTGGAAACTCTTCTGAACATATGTCGGCAATATCGTGTGCGGCTTCGATGACACCAAAAATGACGCCCATGTCACGGTAGTAATCACCGGCAGACAGTAGCCCTTGTTGGGCAGACACATTGCCGTGCATTCCCTGCGCGGATAGGGTGATGCAAGCGAGTGCGATCGTTTTTTTCATGGCCCCCTCCGTCCGATATTTGTTTCTATTTTTCAACCCCGGGCTCCTGGCAAACCGGGGAAACTCACAACGCCATTCATGGCTCTCTCCCAATGTCCGCTTCTAGCCGGCAGCAGACGCCCTGGCCCATAGCGGGCCTCCGTTCACTTTGCCGTGCTTGAACGCACTGCATTTGTTTCTGGCACCGCCTTGGGGCTTCGTGCCGAGCGAAGCAATTCGGCGATAGCCTGATCCTTGATGGTTATGCGGGTAATTTCGCCTTCGCTGGCTTCTAACATCGCGGATACCACGGCCCCACCTACTGCATTTCCCACTATATTTGCGCCGGCGCCAATACCCGGGCGGAGGGCGGGCATTGCCGTGGTGGTGATCGCCCGGTCAAGGATGTACTGATTCAGGTCGGTGGTGGTTTGGACCTTGTTTTCAAATGCGTACACCATCTCCACTGGTCGTAATTTGTCGTTCGGCAAATAAATCCCGCCCACTTTTACTCGCGGCACGTTTCCCCACAGTTCGCCTATTTCAACGATAGATCGACCGGGTCCATAAAAATAGACCCCGCCGGAGTCCTTGCGCTCTGCGTCATAGATTCCTGGCAACGCAATGTATTCCCACTGCATGCCGTTGAAGGCCTTCACCTTGTAAGACACTTTATCTGTCAACACGATCTGCTCCGGAACATCCGCCATGGCCAGCTTCTCGCGTGTCGCGCACCCGCCCATGAAGACCAAAATCAAAATTAAAAACTGCGACAGCAAGAGGCGGCGAGGCTGGCAGCTTGTTGAACTCAGACGGAAGGCAAGTAGTGAGGTCATTGTCAAAGTTGGCTTTCAAGTTTTTATGGGTAGATATGAATGGCGTTTTCCGGAGCTTTTTTTGAAATTCAATCAACCGCCAGCAAACTGCGATGTTTCGGATCATCGCCGATCATGGGTTTTAGTAATGTCGCCAGTGAAGACGCTTTCTCAATCGGGAAGAGCCCTTAGCCGAAGGCCACTTGATTGAATGTCTGCTCCTGAACAATAACCGGCATCTTATCCAGGAGATCCAGGACCCATAGAGCCCAAAGCCCCGAACCGTTCCGCCTCCTATGCCTTGCATGGAACAACTGCCGGGCTTGTTTCCTCACAGCCATGAATAAAAAGGTATGCGTTCCACCCCCGCAAGCACCGCCCAACGACAACCAAAGACGGCTCGCCCAAGCCCGCCAACACTGGCAAGATCGGCCTGGGGCCGGCGGGGCCGCACGCCGGACACGCACAAGGCAGAACTTCCGGGCCCCGGCTGCCGTTAAGCCTTTGGAGCAGCCGAGCCGGCATGGGCCGCGCCGTGGCCGATTCGCCAAACCCCGCAAAGAATGTCTGCATGCAGACCTTCCTGGCGCGAAGGCATGGCGGATTTCCCTAAGCTGGCTACGTAGGAACCCCATCCTTCCCTCTGATATGGTTGTTGTTATCGTCATCGTGTTCCCGCTTACGGAAAAAATCCTTTCTTCTTCTTTCTCCATGACGCCCATGCCGCCAGCCACCACCGGACGCGCCCATCGATGAGCCCGCGCGAGTCCTGGGTCAACACACAACTGGCCCACGCCTTTATGCGGCATGCCCAGCCCACGCTGCATACGGCGGTGCTGGCGATCATGGCGACGGTGGCGATGCTGTACCGGCATGTGGACCCGCTGGACCTTGGGGTATGGGCGGTGGCGGCAAGCTCCATGACCTTGCTGCGTTATGCCATCCTGCACGCCTACCGCACGCGCCTGGCGGAGGCCGACGGTGTGGCGCTGCGGGAGTTCATGTCGCTGCACAGCTGGGCCTGGCCCTTGAGCGCGGTGGCCTGGGGCGCGCTGATGTTTGTGGTCTACCACCGGGCGCCCGTGGAGGAACAACTGATCTGCATGCTGATGCTGTCGGGCCTCGCGGCGACGGCGGTGTCTTCGTCGCCGCCGTGTTTGCGCACTTTCTCGGCGTACTGCAACGGCCTGGGCGCCTCGGTGCTGGCGGCCTTTGTCTGGCGCATGGACTTTGGGGGCGGCGTGCCCGCCGCGCTGGACACCGGCGCCGAAATGGCGGTGGTGCTGGTGTTCCTGGCGGTGGCGCATGTGACGGGGCGGCGCATGTTCCGGGCCCGGCACATCAGCCTGGAGCGGCAGTTCGATCGCCAGGAACTGATCAAGGCGCTGGAGGAACGAAAACGCGCGGTGGCGGACGCGGAGGCGGTGCGCACGCGTTTTATCGCGAGCGCCGCGCACGAGCTGCGCCGGCCTGTGCATTCGCTGGGCCTGTATGCCGACTGGCTGACGCTGGAGCCGGAGTTCGCCACTCAGATCGCGCGCAAGATCGCCGATTCGACACGCAAGATCGACGACCTGTTTGATTCGCTGTTCAGCCTCGCGGGGCTGGACCCGGCTGCGCTGACGGTGCACACGCAGCCGGTGGATTTGGCCGCGCTGATCCACACGGTGGCCGAAGAGCACCTGCCGCTGGCACGCGAAAAAGGCCTGCGCCTGCGCACCCGGGCAGCCTCGGGGCAGGCGCTGTCGGACCCGGTGCTGCTGGCGCGGCTGGTGGGCAGCCTGCTGTCGAACGCCTTGCGCAACACGCACGGCGGCGGCGTGCTGCTGGCGGCCAGGCCGCGGCGCGGCCAGTGGCGCATAGAACTCTGGGACACGGGCGCGGGCATCGCGCACGAACGCCAGCAAACTTTTCCGCAAGGCATTCCGCAGCAGGGCACGGCCGAGGGCTTCGGGCTGGAGCTGGCGGCGATTTACCGCCTGAGCCAGCTGCTGGGGCATCCGGTGGGGATGGCGGACCGGCAAGGGCGGGGGAGTGTTTTTTGGGTTGAGTTGGCGAGGTACGAAGCTGGCCCGCCGGGCCGGGGGTGATGCCGGTTCTTGCTCCGGCTGAGCGCGCTCTTCCTCCTCCTTCCTCTTTTTAGTTTTGTTGGCCGGGTCTCGCCCCGGCGGGCGAGGCACTTTTGGCGAAACCCGCAAAGCGGGTTTTCTTTGTTCGCCAAAGGCGCGCTACGCGCGCGGGGTTTGCTCACTTCGCGCAGCGAAGTTACGCAAACACCAAAAGTACCCAAAAGAAAGGCGACCCGCAGTCTGGGTCCCTCCGCTGCGCTACGGGCAACCTGCGCTGCTCGACTGCGGAGGGGGTCTGGCTAAACTCGCTACGCTGCGCTTCGCTCAAACAACGCCAGCCCTTATCCCTCCTCCGTCTGCGCTGCTCGGCCCAGCCAGGACGGGGCAAGCGGGAGCGGGGACAGAAGACAAATACCAAAGAGAAATCAATACAAACAAGGACACGCCATGGCGTGTCCTTGTTTCTTCAGGTATTCGGTATTTTTCTCCCACCCCCTTGTGTATGCGCCGAGGAGCGGAGGTTCAGGCGGATCAGGGATCGCGTTGTCTGAGCGAAGCGCAGCGTAGCGAGTTTAGCGAGACCCCGCCTGAACCGAGCACCGCAGGTTGCCCGTAGCGAAGCGAAGGGACGCAGACACCAGGGTCGCCTTTCTTTTGCTTACTTTTCTTTGGCGAAGCAAAGAAAAGTGAGTTGCCGCCGGGCAACCCCGGCCAGCCGCCCTCAGCAGAGGAAAGAGGAAGATGAGGAGGCAGAGCGCGCAAGGCCGGAGCAAGACCCGGCCCCCACCCCGTCGGTCTGCGCCTACAAAAAGCAGCGCCGCCACCGTCTGGCGCACGGCAGGCGCCCCAGGGCAAGATGCAGCCATCATGGCCAGCACCGCGGCGCCCGCTTGCGCCGATACCGATTCCGGTACCAGCCCCTCGTCTCCCGCCGCCGCGACATCACCGTGGCCGCGTGTGCGGCGCTGGGTGTTTCCGGCACTGGGGATTGTCGTCCTGGGCCTGCTGGTGTCGCATGCGCACAAGGTGGACTGGGCCGGCGCCTGGCAGGCGCTGTGGCGTTATTCGCCCTGGCTGCTGTTGGGCGTGCTGGGCCTGGCCACGGCCAGCCATGCGCTGTATGGCTGCTTTGACTTGATAGGCCGGCGCCACACGCGCCACACCTTGCCGCGCCTGCAGGCCTGGGCGATTGCGGTGACGAGTTATGCCTTTAACCTGAACCTGGGCTCGCTGGTGGGCGGCGTGGCGCTGCGCGCGCGGCTGTACACGCGCGCGGGGCTCGACGAAGCCACCATCGCACAAATCGTGGGCCTGAGCCTGGCGACCAACTGGCTGGGCTACGGCCTGGTGGCGGGCAGCCTGTTCGCTGCGGGCCTGATCGCCCCGCCCAGCCAGGCCCACATAGGCGCGACGGCGCTGCGCGTACTGGGCGCGGCCATGGTCTTGCTGGCCCTGGCCTATGTGGCGGCCTGCAAGTTTGCGTACGGACGCGAGTGGCGTGTGCGCGGCAAGCGGCTGACCCTGCCCTCGCCCGGCCTGGCACTGGTGCAACTGCTGCTGTCGGCCACCAACTGGGCGCTGATGGGCGCGGCCATGTACGCGCTGCTGGGCGGCCAGGTGGAGTACGGCAAGGTGCTGGGAGTTCTGATGGCGGCCTCCATCGTGGGAGTGATCATGCCGATCCCGGGAGGCCTGGGGGTGCTGGAGGCGGTGTATCTGGCGCTGTTGTCGGGGAGTGTGAAGCAGGGCACTC
Source organism: Polaromonas sp. P4_F6 (assembly GCF_056401275.1). Lineage (NCBI taxonomy): Bacteria > Pseudomonadati > Pseudomonadota > Betaproteobacteria > Burkholderiales > Comamonadaceae > Polaromonas > Polaromonas sp. P4_F6. The sequence continues at coordinate 48,687 of NZ_JBFUJQ010000001.1, forward strand.
TAATGGGAGCCGTATTGGCGTACAGGGCGCTGTACTACCTTTTGCCCTTGGCTGGGGGCTTGCTGTTGTATGTGTTGCTGGAGAAATATGCAGCCAGCCATGCAGGGGCCGCACCCGCTGCCGAATGAAAGCTTTTTTGTGGTTTCTGTATTTGGCTGTTGGTATTCCTATCCCCCCCTTGTGTATGCGCCGAGGAGCGCAGGGCCAGACGGATAAGGGCTGGCGTTGTCTGAGCGAAGCGCAGCGTAGCGAGTTTAGCCAGACCCCGGCTGGACCGAGCACCGCAGGCTGCCCGTAGCGAAGCGAAGGGACGCAGACACCAGGGTCGCCTTTTCTTTGGTGACTTTCTTTTGGCGAAGCAAAAGAAAGTTACTTGCCGCCGGGCAACCCCGGCCAGCCGCCCTCCATAGAGGAAAGAGAGGTAAGAGAACGCACCCGCCGGAGCAAGACCCGGCATCAGCTCCGTTTGGGAATAGCCAACCCCTTCACCACCGCCGGCCGCACCACAAAAACCTCCAACACCCGCTTCACATTCGGAAAGCTGGCGAACTCCACCAGATCGCCGGCTTCATAAAACCCCACCAGATTCCTCACCCACGGGAAGATGGCGATATCGGCAATCGTGTACTGCTCACCCATGATCCAGGCCCGGCCTTCGAGGCGCTGCTCGAGCACGCCCAGCAGGCGCTTGGACTCGGCGACATAGCGGTCGCGGGGCCGCTTGTCTTCATAGGCCTTGCCGGCGAATTTATGGAAGAAACCCAGCTGGCCGAACATGGGGCCTATGCCGCCCATCTGGAACATCAGCCACTGGATGGTTTCATAGCGGGCTGCGGCGTCCTGGGGGATGAACTTGCCGGTTTTTTCGGCCAGGTAGAGCAGGATGGCGCCGGATTCGAACAGCGGCAGCGGCTGGCCGCCGGGGCCTTTGGGGTCGATGATGGCGGGGATCTTGTTGTTGGGGTTGAGCGAGAGAAAGGCCGGCGACATCTGGTCGTTGGTCTCAAAACTCACGAGGTGCGGCTCGTACGCCAGGCCGGTCTCCTCGAGCATGATGGAGACCTTGACGCCGTTGGGCGTGGGCAGCGAGTACAGCTGGATCTGCTCAGGGTGCTGGGCGGGCCATTTCTGGGCGATGGGGAAGTCGTTGGGAAAAACCTGGAGTTGGGTCATGATGTGGCGGATTTTGGGGGGAAAGGCCAGTACGCGGCGCAGCGCCCACTGTATTCCAGATGAAAAAAACGGGTATTCCCCCGCCGGGCCGCACGAAGGGCCATGCCCCGGCCCGGCTTAGAAGTTCAAGGCACCAACACCGTCTTGATGCTGGTTCGCCAGACTTTGGCCAGCTTTTCCCAACCGCCCCGGTTGGGATGGATTTCGTTCTGCCAGTCATGGTCGTTCCCGGTCGTGCCCGGCGTGGCGGGAATCAGCCTTCCATTGGTGGGGACGATGTGCACATTGGCCCGCCCGGTGGCCCAGCCGCCCACGGCGGCCTGGACTTCGCCGAACAGCGCGGCCGTCAGGTCGGGCCACAGCGCGGGGGGAATATTGTTTTTGACGAAGGATGCGTAAAGCCATGCGCGCCCATCCTGGAAGGCGGGTGCGTTACGCGCGGTGGGGGTATCGTAGCTATTCAGGAAGATCGGTATGCCCTGGTGCCGGCTGGATTCCACGGCCTCGTAGAGCGCGCTGAAGTTGGGGTCCAGCCAACGCTCGACCAGGCTCTTCACGGCGGCAGGCCTCAGGCAGTCACGGCCCTGGGCCGGCAGGGCTTGGCCCGCCAGATTTTTGAGCAGGCCCTCACCGGGTGCCGGGTCGCGCGCGGCGTCGATGAAATCATTGCCGCCCGCGCTGAGAAGAATGGCGTCAAATTTCCAGCCAAAAGCCGTCCGGACCCATTGCACAAAATCGCGCTTCTTCTGTCCCATGCGCCGCATGGTGTCGCCGAAGATCGCGAGGTTGATGAACAGCACCGGCTCACCGCCGGCATCCATTTCAGGGGCCAGGCTTTGCAGCAGCGAGGTATGCACCATGGCGCTGCGGTCCATCCAGGAATCGCCCTCCACCAGGATGCGGTATTTGAACTGGTTGGGCGCGAGGCCGTTGTTCAAGTGTCCGGAAAACTCATTGCTGTACATCACGAGGCTTTGCATGGCGAAATCCTTTTAGGTTGAGGAGAAAGCGGGAAGGTCTGGCGCGGCCCGCGGTTCGGACCGTGAACAGGCGCCTGAAAACTCATTGAAAGATGCGCGAGCCGATCAGCACACCCAGCTTGCGGTAGCTTTCCCACTGGGCTTCGTCGAAGAACTGGTCGAAGGTGGTCTGCTGCGGGAAGGAGGGGTTTTTGACCTGGTACTCGAACAGGTCCAGCGGGGCGCTCTGGATCAGGCGGGGCTTGAGCACCAGCAAAAAGGTTTTATCCTTGCAGCCCGCATAGCTCACGCGGTAGAGCAAGGCGCACTTGTCGTCGGGGGCGGCCGCAAGTTTTCCCTCGGTGCCGGCCGGGGCGCACAGCTCGGCCTCGTCGGCGGCGAAGTAGTCCTTCACATTGGCGGAAAACCCGGTGAAGGCGGTCGGCCCGACACACTCGAATTCCGCACCAAAATCAATGCGTGCCAGGCGCATGAGGTTGGACAGGTCTTCGAAGGTGTAGCTCGGGTCGGCGCCGCAGTCGCAGCACACGATGAAGCCGACTTTCCTGCGCAGCAGTTCGAAGACACCGGTGTTCTCAAAATGCCCGCCGTCGCTGAGGTACCAATGCGAGCCGTCCGTGCCCAGGAAGCGGGCGCGCAGCTCGCGCAGCAGATAAGCCTGGTTGCGCCAGCGCGGGGAGATCTTTCTGGCATCCTTCTTCCCGGAGTCCCACCACCAGCCCAGGCGGATGTTGGTGATGGTGAAGAGCATGGCCTGCCCCAGCGAGGTGCCCCGGCCCAGCCCCGTCGAAAACGCCGCACCCGACACGCCCATCCACTGGCCCATGGACAGTTCGGGCGGCGGGGGCCTGAGGGCTTTGGCCAAAGCTTTTGCCTTGGCCGCGATTCTCGCTGTGAGGCTGCCGTCGGCATTGGCTGCTTCAGGCCGGGTACGGGCGAAGTCGCCTGCGCTGCAATCCCAAAGCCGCCCGTTCACGGTGATGCCCGCGGGTGTGACCGCCAGCGGCAGGCCCTGCCTGTCGCGCTGGGTGAGCTGGTCGCCGGTGCCGGTGGTGGCGTTGATGGTCACGTTGACGAGGTGGGCCGGGCCGAGATGATTGTTGCGGTAGTAGACCTCGCGCTGGAAGTCGTCGCTTTGGTCGGCCTCGGTGACGTCCATCTTGGGTGCTTTCGGGTCAAACCGTTTTTGATTCGATGCACCCAGGTAGGCACGCGTCAGGCGCGCGCTGTACATCAGCTGCAGGCTGGACAGGTTGATGAAGCCGAGGAAGTAACCCGCCGCCACCGTAGCGACCAGGCAGAACAACATCAAGAACGCCGGATAGAGGCATTGCATTGCTTCCGATAACCCGAGGCGGGAACCGGTCTGGGTAAACATGGCGTCAATGACAAGTTTTGCGGGACCCGGCGCGGGCGGCTGCATGCCGAACAGCAAGGCCGCGGCCACGCAGTTCCAGGCCACGGCCAGCAGCAGGACCAGCGCCAACCCGACGATACCGAGGATGGCGTTCAGCGGAAGTTTGCTGAGCCAGCCGTCCTTGCCGGGCTGGGCCAGCAAGGGGGCGAACTGCCGTACCAGGGCCACGAGAGCGGTGACGGCGCCGGCCACGCTGAATACCGTGAAGGGCGCCGACTCCTCCATCGTCAGCCAGAGGTAGAGGGTTTGCCCCGCGGTTTCAACCAGCGCCAGCAGACCGACGACCAATGAGGCGGTCAGCACGTTCGAAAGCCATCGCGTCATGCGGTTGCGGAACAGCCGGGATGAAAGGGGTGCAGGGAACAGCGGGCGGCGGGCGGCCCGCACATCCGCAAGCCATTGCCTGATGTGCTCGTCAAACAAGCCGAATGACTTCGGCAGATGCAAGAGCGGGCCGTATTTGGCGGCGAAAAATACCAGCAGGGAAACCGCCAAGGCGACGTCCATCAGCGCCAGCAGGATGATCGGCGCGGGCAGATCGAGGAGCCCGGACACGAGGCCTGTGCCTGCCTGCAGCGCCTTGGATCCGAGGTGGCAGGTGATGAAAATTCCGAGCGCCAGCAATGCCGCGGCAGCCAGCGCCGGATGTAGCACGGGTGCTTTGGCTTTGGGACTGGGCTTGTCCTGGTCCAGCCAATAGGCCACGCCGCAAGGTATCACCGCAAGCAGCAGCCAGATGCCCAGCACGCCGAACCAGGGACTGAACCAGATCTCACCACACCAGAGGGGAAGCTGCTGCGGCTGCAGCTTAGACTCCAGCGCCTGCGCCACCGCCCCAATCCACTCACTATGAACGCTGATATGGCGCAGGGCATACATCAGCAAGAACACGAACAGCAGCGTGACGCCCAACACGTAGTGCACGGCGCACAGGTTGCGGATGGCGATGCCGGCGTCGTAGAGCAGGTCGCCGGTGTTGTTGGGCGCCAGGTAGCGGCCGTTTTCGCGCAGCCAGCGCAGGGGCCGGTCAGGCTCTTTGCCGAGCGCGGTCGCGGACGCGGCCGTGTCTTTGCCCAGCCTGCCCGGGGGATCGGTGGCGAGTGCGGCGTAGGCTTCGCGCGCCAGCTCCGTGGGTGCCGGAGCGGGCGCGGAAACGGGCTCGCCCGGCGCCTGTTCCCTGGCGCGAAACAAGGCGGAGAAGAAGCCCCCTATGTAGCCGCCGCCGCTGACGGTGGACAGGAAATCAAAACGGGCCAACAGCGGCCAGGCGGGATCTGACGGCTTGGGAGAATTTGAGAGCTGCGGCGCATCCGGGGCCCCGGGCAAGGGGCCGTTTTCCCCCGGCAGCTGGAACGGCGCTTTCGCCAGCGCCTGCAGCACGCCGAGGCAGAAGGTTGCGCTGCGGATGCCGCCGCCGGACAGGGCCAGGCCCCATTTTTCCTCGGGGCCCTTGCCGTCGGCATAGACAAACACCCTGCGCGACGCAATGGCCTCGCACTCCGCCCCCAGGATATCTCCTGAAGCCCCCGCTCCTCGAGTGGTTGGGTCCACCATATTTTTCTCCTTCACACGCACCATTGCCGCGAATGTGCCGAAGGCGATGCCCATGGGATGGCGGAACCGCCTGTCTCTTTACGGAAAGATTGACCTCAGCTTAGACAGGGCTTATGGGAAAAACAATGTGCTTATTTCCCCAAATCCGCCCGACGGGCGGGCGCCCGCCCGGGTTTCATGTCCAATAGGGGGATGGAACACCCGAACAAGCCGCAAGACACGCGCGGCGGCAGCGACACCGACACGCGACTGACGGAACTGGAGATCAAGGCGAGTTTTGCCGAGGACCTGCTAGACCAGCTCGATAAGGTCATCGTGCGCCAGCAGCAGCAAATCGACGCGCTGCTGCGCGAGGTGGCCGAACTCAAGGCCGCGCCTGTGCGTGACGGCGACATCACGACGGCACGCAGCCTGCGCGACGAGTTGCCGCCGCATTTCTGAGCACCCCCCCGCTACCAGAGGTTTTTGCCGTCTATCACGGCGACGGGTGCCTCGGCCGCGTCGAAATCATCGAACAGCCGCGCGTTGACGCCTATGCGGCGGGTGCTGCCGTCCCAGTTGCCATCCATCTCGAAGGCCGGGCTGTCCGAGTAGGTGGACACACCGCACTCGGCGCAGAAGTGGTGGTCCACGAGCTTGGTCTGCCAGCGGTAAACCGCGTCGGCGTCCTTGGGTGTGGTGACATGGAACTGTTCGGGCGTGTAATACGCCAGTAATGCCCCGCGCTTGCTGCAGAACGAGCAGGTGCAGCGTGTGAGTTGCGCGGGGATGTCGCCTTCGATGCGAAAGGCGTTTTTGCCGCAATGGCAGCTTCCGGTGATGGTGGCCATGGGCCGTCTCCTGCCGTGAACCGGGCGCCTCAGGCGGCGGCCATGAGTTCCTGTTTGCGGGCGCTGATCTGCGCGCCCAGCTCGGTCATGTCCAGCCGGGTGGCGCGGGCCTTGGGGAAGATTTCGTTCTGCTCTTCCTTGACGTGGTGCTTGACGTATTCGGACATGACCTTGATCTTGGCGTCGAACATTTCACCGTCGGGCTCCAGGCCCTCGACCTGGGCGATCAGGTCCTTGAGGGTGGCGTGCTCGACGCTGGCCTCGGGAATCAGCTCATGGTCCTTGAGGGCGGCCTTGACGGCGGGGTAGAAAATTTCTTCCTCGACCTGCGCATGCACCGTGAGCTCCTTGCAGATCTGGGTGACCAGTTCCTTCTTTTTGGCGGGGGAGCGGCTTTTTTCGTACTGTTCAAAAAGCTCGCTGACCAGCTTGTGGTCGGCCCTGAGCATGGCGGTGGCTTCCTTGTGCACGGGTGTGGCCTTGGTGGTGGGCATGGTATTTCCTTTAATGGGGTGGTGCGGATGGGTCGCAACCCGGGGCGGGCTGTTACGCGATTCTTGGGAAGCGACCGCCGCCTCGGGGTAGGCCAAGCTTGCCAGCGCATGTAGGAAACCGCGCGCCACGGCGACGGCGGCCTTGGCCCTGCGGCCTAGCCCGGCGAATTGGCGGGCGAGGGTTCGCCGGCCCCGCCCAAGGCCGCGCCGGGCCTGAGCAGCACAGCGCCCAGCACGGCGGCCACGGCCGCGAAGACCGCGCCGATCACAAAGGCCAGCTGGTAGCCGCCGTTGAGCGCCGCGGTCGCGTCCAGCCCGGCACCGCCCAGCGACGTGGTGCGCGCGGCCGCGAGGCTGGCCAGCACGGCCAGGCCCAGGGCGCCGCCCATCATGAAAGAAGTGTTGACCACGCCGGAGGCAATGCCGGATTCGCTGGGGTCCACATCGCTCATGGCGGCCAGCAGCACGGGGTTGAAGGCCATGCCGGCCCCCAGGCCCAGCAGCAGCATGCCGGGCAGCACGTCGAGCGCGAAGCTGCCGGCCACGGGCGCGCGCGCGAACAGGGCCAGGCCCACGGCGGCCAGCAGCAGGCCCACGGCCAGCGGCGCGCGTATGCCGAAGCGCATGACGATCTTGGCCGACAGGCCCAGCGAGAAGGCGGCCATGATGAGGTTGGCCGGCAGAAAGCCCAGGCCCACCTGCAGGGCGCTGTAGCCCAGCACCAGCTGCATGTAGAGCGCCGAGATAAAAAACCAGGCGAACATGGCGGCCGCCCAGAGCACACCGACCACATTGGCGGTGGCGACGTTGCGCAGGCGGAACAGGCCCAGCGGCATCAGCGGCGTCTGTACCTTGGATTCAATCGCCAGGAAGACGGCCATGAGCACCGCGGCCGCGCCCAGCAGGCCCAGGGTCTGGCCCGAGAGCCAGCCGGCCTCGTTGCCGTTGACGATGCCGTAGACGGCCAGCATCAGCGAGCTGGTGACGGTGACGGCGCCGCCCACGTCAAGCCTGGCGCCCGTGGCCTGGCCCTTGCCGCCGGGCAGCAGCAAGAGGCACAGCGCGAAGACCGCGCCGCCTATGGGCAGGTTGACCAGAAAAATCCAGTGCCAGCTCAGCGAGTCGGTGAGCACACCGCCCAGCAGCACGCCTATGCTGCCGCCGCCGGCGCAGACAAAACCGTAGACACCCATGGCCTTGGCGCGCTCGGCCGGCTCGGTGAAGAGGTTCATGATCAGCGAGAGCGAAATCGCCGACACCACCGCGCCGCCCAGGCCCTGCACCGCGCGCGCGACGATGAGCAGCGCCTGCGAGTTGGCGATGCCGCAGGCCAGCGAGGCCAGGGTGAAGAGGCTGAGCCCCGCGAGGAACAGCCGGCGGTGGCCGTACAAGTCACCGAGCCGGCCGCCCAGCAGCAGAAAACCGCCGAAGGTCAGCATGTAAGCGTTGACCACCCAGACCAGCGAGGTTTCGGTGAAATGCAGGTCGGTGCGTATGGAAGGCAGGGCGACGTTGACGATGGTGGTGTCGAGCACGATCATCAGCACCCCGAGGCACAGAACCATCAGGGCCCACCAGCGCTTGCGGCTGTCCATGTGTTGTCTCATTGGCGATTTCTCCTCTGCTTGAATGAATGTCTCAGGTCAGGTTCACATCAATCCGGATCAATCCAGCACCGTGCCGCTGGTCAGGTTCACGACGGTGCCCGTCATCGCGCCGGCCGCCGCCGAGGCCATGAACACCGCCGTATCGGCCACCTGCGCCAGGGTGGGCAGGCGCTGCGTCAGCGTGGCCGCAGCGGCGCCGGCCAGCCAGTCGTCCATCCCCATGCCGGCGCTGCGGGCGTTGGACCTGAACACCTCGCCGGTGTAAGAGCCCATCTCCACCGCTTCAGGAATGGCGTGCGGCCTGAGACAGATGACGCGTATGCCGCCGGGCGCGAGTTCGGCGGCAAGCAGGCGCGAAAACCATTCCGTGGCCGCGGATGTTACGCCATTGCCGATAAAGCCGCTGCCCGTCATTTTGGCGCCGGGCGTGGACAGGGTGAGGATGACGCCGGACTTGTGGCGGGCCATGTGCCGGGCCACGGCCTGGGCGGTGATGAAGTAGCTGCGCAGGTAGGCATTGATGGGCAGCGCGAAGTCTTCCAGCGCGAGCTGGGCAAAAGGCGTGCCCTGCACATGCGGGATGCCGACGGCATTGAGCGCGATGTCGATGCGGCCGGCGCGGGCCGCCACGCTGTCGGCATGGCGGTGCACGGCCTGCTCGTCAAGCGCATCCAGCGGCGTGACCTCGGCCGCGCCGCCCGCCGCCGCGATGTCGCGCGCGACGGCCTCCAGCCGGGCCGGTGTGCGCCCGGCCAGGAACACACGGGCGCCCTCGCGCGCAAACGCGCGGGCAGTGGCGCCCCCGATGGCACCGCCGGCGCCGTAAATGACCGCGACCTTGTCCTTGAGCTGCATGGGTCCTCCTAGTCTGTGATGGTCAATTGCTATTAATTTGGCAGCACCTCACAGGCATGCCTAATGGGCTACAGCCATTTCTCTCTTGAGGGTATTTTGGATTTCCGATGGGCCGGACGGTTGCCGGTGCGGTGCTGAGCTACGGCCTGACCGATACCGACCTGCGCTACGAGGGCAACAGCAAGGCGCGCTTTCACGTCAAGCTCAGGGGACCGTCGGCTTTCCTCAAGTTGCGTTTCCAGAGGGCCCTTCATGCAACGGGAGCCTCGGCGTGGCAACAGGCCGGGGCGGCCTGCGCCGTGGGCTCCACCGCGCCGTATTTGTCGTGGTGGCGCACCCAGGCCATGGGAAAGGGCTGGCCATCTTCGTCGCGCCCCTTGGACGTGAGGTCCATGTACTGGTAAGTGCCCACCAGGGCGTCCGCGCCGCGGGCGTAGCTTGAATAGGTGTGGAAAACGTTGCCCTGGCCGTCGCGCGCGAAGACGCTGAAGCCGTGCAGGTCCTCCATGCCGCCGACGTCTTCCATGCGGTAGTTGTAGTCCACCTTTCCGCCCGCGAGTGCTTCGGGTGTGAAGGAGACGTGGTAGTCGTAATTGAAATCGCCGCCAAAGGAGGACACCCACTTGAATCGCCAGCCCATGCGCCGCTTGAAGGCGGCGAGCTTGTCCAGCGGCGCACGCGAGACCACGGCCAGCGTGATGCCGCGCGCGGCCAGGTGCGGCAGGGTGGCGTCGATGTGGTCCGCCAGAAACGAGCAGCTGCGGCAGCCCTCTTCCCAGTCCGGGCCGAACATGAAGTGGTAGACGATGAGCTGGCTGCGCCCGTCAAACAGCCCGGCCAGGCTTTCGCTACCGTTAGCGCCGTCGAACACATAGGCCTTGTCGACCGCCACCCAGGGCAGGCGGCGCCGCTCGGCGCTCACCAGGTCGCGCTGGGCGGTGAGTTCTTTTTCGCGGGCCAGCAGCAGGCGGCGGGCGGCAAGCCATTCTTCTCGGGACACGATGGCGTGCATGGCGGTGTGGGTGTTCACGGGCGGGACTCCTTGGGAGGGATGGGAGGAATCAGCGGTTGAGGATGTGCAGGATGTTGCCGTCCGGGTCCTTGAACCAGGCGCCCTTGAAGTCACCGGCCACATGGGCGTCGCCCTGCAAGGTCATGCCGGGCAGGTCGTAGTGCTCAAACACCACGCCCTTGGCCTTGAGGGCCTTGAGGACGCCGTCGAACTCGTCGCCCACCGACCAGGTACAGGCGGTCGCCTGGTTGGTGCCCGCGAACTGCGAGACGTAGACGACCAGGGTGGCGGTGCCGCTCTGGTAAGTGAGCACGCCCTCTTCCGTGCTTTCCAGCGGCGTGAGGGCCAGCTTGCCCTCATAGAACTTGCGGGCGGCGGCCAGGTCCTTGACGGCGATGGTGGGCATGGCGTTTCGGTTGGCGAGCATGGTGGACTCCTTTCAGGGGGATGCGCTCCAGGCGGCGGACGGCGCGGACTATGCAGCGGGGAAAAGTTTGTCGAGTTTGAGGAAGGCGCCGGCCCAGCCCTGGTTGTGGCTGTCGCGTGCGGCCTGGTCGAAGAATTTTTCATGCATGAACACGAGCTCAGTGCCGCCGCCCGAGGGCCGCAGCGTGACAGTGACCCGCGACACACGTTCGGGCGTGCTCTGCCAGCCCCAGTCGAACACCAGCTTGTGGGGCGGCTCCACTTCCAGGTAGGTGCCGGCCACGTTGTGGGTCTCCTGGCCCGGCACGCCGAAGCGGATGTGGTAACGGCCGCCCACGCGCACGTCCATCTCGGCCAGGGTCACCACGCCGGCCGGGTCGGGGCCGAACCACTGGGCTAGCGCTTGCGGGTCGGTCCACGCGCGCCAGACTTTTTCGCAGCTGGCGGGGTAGTGCCGGGTGAAGTGGACGGAGGTCGGCTTGCCTTGCGTTGCGCTTCTTTCCATGGCGGGTTCAGCTCCTCTTGGTGGTACAGGTAGCGGCCCAGCGCGTCCAGGCGCTCGGACCAGAACTTCTCGTAACGGGACAGCCACATGGCGGCCTCCTGCATGGGCTCGGGCGACAGGGCCAGGTTGACGACACGCCCGTCCTTGGCGCGGGTCACCAGGCCGGCATCCTCGAGCACGCGCAGATGCTTCATGAAGCCGGGCAAGGACATGCCGTGCGGCTGGGCCAGCTCGCCGACGGAGAGATGGCCGCGCTCCAGGTCTTGCAGCACCTTGCGGCGTGTCGGGTCCGCCAGCGCGGCGAACACGGCGCTCAGGGCCTCATCGGCATTGTCTTGATACTTAACCATTTGGCTTAGTATTGAGCAAGCGGCCGTGGGCTGTCAACCGGGGCCCGGAACAAAGATGTTTTTTTGTGTGATCGCGCCGCCCGCCGGCCTGCAAAGAAGTGTGTCCCCGGCGCACGCGCAGGTAAAGCGGCGCAACACCCTGCAAGAACACTGGTATTGGGGGCGGGGGTAGCATCCAATGATGCCTATGACCTACTTACACAGGAAGCCCATGAAGCAGCCCACGACAAAGACCCTCCCCATCCGCGCGCCTTCCAGCCCGGCCCGCTCCCGCATGGTGATGCTGGGGTCTTTGCTGGCCCTGGCCGCCGCGGCCGCCCTGCTGGCCGCCCAGGCGCAGGCCCAGACGGCGGAGCCGGCGGCAGCGGCCTCCGCGCCCCCCGTTGCCGCACCCGCGGTCGCCAAGTACGACCCCAAGGACCTGGAGCGCGCCTTCAAGTTCATGGACAAGAACGGCGACGGCAAGATCAGCCGCGATGAGGCTTCGAACTTTCGCGGCGTCTCGAAACACTTTGACGAGGCCGACCTCAACAAGGACAACTTTCTCTCGCGCGAGGAATTCGACAACGCGATGAACCAGAGCCGGCAACCCTGAGGAACCCCTCGCCCATGAAAAAAGCCGTGCGGTTTGCAGCCGCACGGCTTTTGTTTTTCTGGACGCTGGTTGCGATCAGTTCTTGAGCTTCACGTTCCAGAAGAAGGGCCACAGCGCGGGCTGGTAGTTTTCGAGTTTGGTGGACTTGGCCGACAGGCTGTTGAATTTGCCGATGTCGATGTAGGGCACCTCGTCGTACACCAGCTGCTGCACCTTGCCCCACAGCGGCCCGCGCTTGGCCGGAAGCGGGATGTGGTTGAACTCGAGCAGCGCGGCCTGTTTGGCCGGGGTGTTCCACCAGCCCGGCGCGCCGTCGCCGAGTTGCGGCGGCGAGAGCATGGGTTCGGGCAAGAGGCCTGAGTGCGTGACGTAGATGTCCCAGGCGGAGGAGTCGTTGCGGCGCTGAACCAGGGTGGACCAGTCGACCACGGTGAGCTCGGCCTTGATGCCGGCGCGCTTGAGCTGCTCGGCCATGACCACGGCCATGTTGTAGTGGAAGTCGTACTGGCGGCTGGTGAGGATGCGCACGGTCTCGCCCTTGTAGCCGGCGGCTTCGGCCAGGCCCTTGGCCTTGGCGGGATCACGCTGGTTGTAGCTCTCGCTGCCGGCGGCGGAGTAATACGGCGAGCCCTGCGGGAAGTGGTTGGCCTCGGCCGTGAAGAAGCGCGTGTCGCCAAAACCGGCGGCCATCATTTCGCCGGGGCCTATGGCGGTCTGTATCGCCTGGCGCATGCCCTTGTTGGCGTTGATGCCCTCGCGGGTGTTGAACACCAGGTACGGGAAACCGAAGGCCGGCGTGATCACGGGCGCGGCGCGGCCGCCGGATTTTTCGAGACGGGCCAGCGCGTCTATGGGCAGCAGGTCGGCGAAGTGGAACTGGCCGGACAAGGCGCCTTCAACGCGCGTGCCGGGCGTGGGCACGGGGATGAAGCGCAGTTCCTCGATGAAGGCCTCGCGCTTGCCGCCGTAGCCGTTGGCCGGCTCCTTGCGCGAGGTGTAGCCGTCAAAGCGCGTGAGCACCACGAACTGGTCGGTGCGGCGCTCCTTGAACTTGTAGGGGCCCGTGCCTATGAAGTCGCGCAGCGGAATCTGCACGGCCTCCTTGGCCATGATGGCGGCCATGCCGCTGGGAAGGGCCAGCTGCGCGAGCAGCGGCGCGTAAGGCCCCCTGAGCGTCAGCTCCACCGTGAGGGGGCCGGCGACCTTCAAATCGACGATTTCCTTGCCCACGGCCTTGCCGCGCGGCGCCTCCTTGATCCAGCGCTTGAGGCTGACGACCACGTCCTCGGCGTCGAGCGCGCGGCCCGAGTGCAGCTTCACGCCCTTGCGCAGCGTGATGGTGACGACCTTGCCGTCAGCCGAGAAACGCGGCATGCCGTCGGCCAGCATGGGCACGACATTCCATTTGGCGTCAAAGGTGTAGAGCGGCTCGTACACGTGCTGCATGATGGTGCCGACCAGGTCGGTGGTGGCCTGCATGGGGTCGAGCGAGGGCGGTTCACCCACCATGGCCAGGTTGGCCACAGAGGCCGGCGCCTGCGCCAGCGCGGGTGCGGCGCCCTGCAGAACGGCCATCAGGCCAAAAACCAGGGCCGGCAGCAGCCGGCACGTATGCGGGCGATGGTTAACCATAAAGCACTCCTAAGTGAAAGTAATTTTCAGAATCCGTAGGATATTTGGCTAAATGTGACTTTATGTAAGTGAATACCCTGGGTGGCGTGCACTTATTCTGAAATTAAATTTCTCATCTAGCGCAAATCAAGCCTGCGGACCGCAAAGCCCGCAGGCTGAGCCGCCGCATGCCCGGCGGCATGGCGCAGGGACCTGCCAGGGCCTAGACTGAAGGCCAACCATCGCTTCCAAGCCATGCAACGCGCACCCCATCCCCTGCTGGCCCACTTCGTCAAGACCGCGTGGGCCAGCCTGCCCGCCGCAGGTGATGTGAAGCCGGCGCGCGAGCACGTGCTGCCTACCGGCCTGATGCACCTGGTGTTCCGCCTCTCGGGGCCGGGCGTGCGCATCTTCGACCATGCCGCGGACGGCAAGGGCCGGCCGCTGGGCCAGGCCCTGGTGGGCGGGCCGCGCGCGGGCTTTTATGCCAAGGAGGTGGGCGCGCCCTCGCATTCGGTGGGTGTGCAGCTGCTGCCCGGCGCGGCGCAGGCGCTGCTGGGCCTGCCGGCCGATGCGCTGGCCGGGCAGCATGTGAGCCTGGAAGACCTCTGGGGAAACCATGCGGAGCTGGCGCGCGAGCAACTGCTGGCGGCCGCCACGCCGCAGCAGGCCTTGCGCCGCCTGGAAGCCCTGCTGCTGCAGCGGCTGCGCGCCGGCCCGGCGCAGCCGGCGCACCCGGTGGTCACGCAGGCCTTGCGGCAGTTCGAGGCGGGCATGGGCGTGGAGGACGCGGTGGCCCGCAGCGGCTATAGCCACCGGCAGTTCATACGCCTGTTTTCACAGGCCGTGGGCCTGGGGCCCAAGCTGTATTGCCGGCTGCAGCGCTTCCAGAAAGCCCTGCCGCTGCTGCAGGGCCCGCTGGGCCTGGCCGCCGTGGCCATGGAAGCGGGCTACAGCGACCAGCCGCATTTGAGCCGCGAGTTCCGCGAATTCGCCGGCCTCACGCCCGAGCAGTACCGGCTGGCGCGGCCCGTGTCGGCCAACCATGTGCTGGTGCCTCGGTCTTGCGCGTTCCCTTCATCCCCTTCGCGGCCGCATGTCAATTTTGTTCAAGACCGCGCGGCGGCCGGCCTCTAGACTGGCCGCATTTCCTTTCAGGAGTTCCCTCAGATGGCGATTCACGAACTGTTTGCGTATATCCGCGTCAAGGATGCCGAAAAAGCATTGGCGTTTTACACCTCGGTGTTCGGGGTGGCCGAGAAGTTTCGCCTGACCGAGCCCAGCGGGCGCATAGGCCACGCCGAGCTGGAATTCGGCAGCACCACGCTGATGCTGTCGGACGAGTTCCCGGAATACGGCATGAGCGCACCCGCGCCGGGAACGCCGGCAAGCATGATCCTGCACCTGCATGTCGACGACTGCGATGCGGTGATCGCGCGGGCGCTGCAAGCCGGCGCCGCGCTGGAGATGGCCGCGCAGGACCAGTTTTACGGCGAGCGCTCGGGCAGCTTTCGCGACCCCTTCGGCCACCGCTGGAGCGTGGGCCACAGCATTGAGACGCTGACGCCCGAGGAGATGCAGCGCCGCTACACCGCGCTGCTGGAATCGGAATCGCCCGGCGCCTAGTGGCCAGCGGCTGTTGGCCGCGCTACTCGAGTTCTATTTCAGGCGGGCGCGCCAGGCCCAGCACGCGCCGCAGGGTGGCCAGCAGTTCCTCGTTGGAGGTCTTGGCCTTGACCAGCACCGCGGTGGCGCGCGCGGCCTGGGCCCGGGTGGCTTCCATCGCGGAGAACACCACCACGGGTGGCGGCGACTCCAGCGCCTCGATGTCGGTGAGCAGGTCCCAGCCCGAACCTTCCTTGAGATTGATGTCGAGCAGGACCAGGTCAAAGGGCTGGCTCTCCAGCCGCGCGCGGGCTTCCTGCAGGGTTGCCGCGAAGACGAAGGTCGCGAAGTCCTGCGCGATGGTGGCCGCGATGCGCTGGATGTCGGGGTCGTCCTCGACGTGCAGGATGACGGGTTTGTTTTCGGCCGCACCCTCGATGGCGCGGCGCACGCCCAGCACCAGCTGGTTCTCGTCTATGGGCTTTTCCAGCCAGTCCGAGACGGTCAGGGCCTGGTCGTTGAACTGCACCTTGCCTTCGCCGGCCCAGGCCGAGATGACGACCACCGGCACGTCGCGCGTGAGCAGCCGCCCGCGCAGCTGGCGTATCAGCGCGATGCCGTCCTGGCCGGGCAGCTTGAGGTCGACCGTGATGGCGTCGTAGTGCCGCCGTCCCAGTTGGGCCAGTGCCTCCTCGGCGCTATAGACCGGGTCGGAATCGAAGCCGCCCTTGTCCAGCATCATGCCGATCAGGCGGGAGATGTCGTGGTCGTCCTCGCAGATCAGCACGCAGGGCCTGTCGCCGGTCATCTCCACCGGGCGCGTGGGTGGCGGCTCCACCCATTCTGGCAGTTCGAAGTAGAAGGTGGTGCCCTCGTTGGTATGGGTTTCAAAGCCTATGCTGCCGCCCAGGCGCTCGATGATGGCCCGTGAAATGTTCAGGCCCAGCCCGGTGCCTCCCTTCTGGCGCGTGTCGGAGGAATCGGCCTGGGAAAATTTCTGGAAGATGCGCTTGCGGAACTCCTCGGGAATGCCGGGCCCGTGGTCGCGCACTTCGACGCGCACGCCCCCGCTCGCGCTGCGCCCCACATGGATTTCCACCACGCCGTCGGACGGGGAAAACTTCATCGCGTTGGACAACAGGTTGGTGACGACCTGCGTGAGGCGGTCGCCGTCGGCCCTGACCATCAGTTCCTCGTCGGGGAACTGCAGGCTCAGGCTCACGTTCTTGGCGGCGCCGTAGCCCTCGTTGGCGGCCAGCGCCTGCTCCAGCAAGGGCTTGAGTTCTATCACCTGCAGGTCCAGGGTCATCTTGCCGGACTCAATTTTTTCGATGTCCAGGATGTCGTTGATGAGCCGGATCAGGCGCTCGCAGTTACTCTTGGCGATGCCCACCAGGGTCTTGACGGCCTCGGGCAGCTGGCCGGCGACACCGCCGGAGATCAGGCCCAGCGAGCCGCGTATCGAGGTGAGCGGCGTGCGCAGCTCGTGGCTGACCGTGGAGACGAATTCGCTCTTCATGCGGTCTATGCGCTTAAGCTCGGTAACGTCGTTGGCCAGGGTGTAGAAGCCGATCACCTTGCCCTCGTCCTTGCCTTCGCCGTAGCGCGGGAAGTAATTGACCACGTAGTCACGCGTGCCGCCGCGCGCGGTTTTCTGCGCGCGCTCGTAGACCACCGGGTAGCCCTGCAACACCTCCTCAACCCGGGGCCTGATCAGTGCGTACATCTCCTGGCCCACAATTTCCCGTATGGTCTTGCCTTCGAGCTGCGCGCTCGTCATGCCGAAGACTTCCTCATAGGCGCGGTTGTGAAAACGCAGGTACTGGTCGGCGTCGGCGTAGGTGATCCACGCCGGTATGGTGTCGGTGATTTCGCGCAGTTGCGCTTCGCTGGTGCGCAGCGCCTCGGTGACGCGGCGCATTTCGGTCATGTCGCGGCCGGTTCCCCGGTAGCCGGTGAACTTGCCGTTGGCATCGAATTTCGGCACGCCGCTGATGCTGAAATAACGAACCCGGCCTTTGGAATCGCGCCGTGTGGTTTCAAGATCGCGGAAAACCTCGTGCCGCTGCACCAGGGCCTTGTAGTGGGCCCACCCCTCGTCGCTCATCTGCATGTGGTCGAGCTCCCAGGGGGTCTTGCCGTAGGCTGATTTCCGCACACCCGAAGCGGTGGGAGCCTCACCGGACACCTCGACAAAGCGGAAGTTCTCATCCTGCTCCCAGAACCAGTCGGAGGACAGCGCGGTGAGCGCGCGGAAACGCTCCTCGCTTTCGCGCAGCACCTGCTCGGTCTGCTTGCGTTCGGTGATGTCCTGGATCTGCGCAATGAAGCGCAGCGGCTTGCGGTCCTCGTCGCGCACCAGGGAGCAGCTCATATAACCCCAGACGATGTGGCCGTCCTTGTGGATGTAGCGCTTTTCCGTGTGGAAGGATTCGATCTCGCCGGCCAGCGCCCGCCTGCGCTGCTCCAGATCCCATTCGATGTCGTCGGGGTGGGTCAGGTCGTGGATGGTGCGCGCCAGCATCTCGGCCTCGGAATAACCGAGCATCTGGCAGAAGGCGGTGTTGACCTTGAGGCGGCGTGAGTCTATGCCTATCAGCGTCATGCCGATCGCGGCATGCTCAAACGCGTTGCTGAACTGCTGGTCGTTGAGCATGAAGGCGTCGTTGTCGCTGCTCAAGGGCGCGCTGCTGGGCGCCTCCAGCGTCGAGAAGCCCGATTCGTGCTCCATGTCGACGGCCTGGGCGCCCTGAGCCCCCTGCCCGCCCTGCCCGAGGCCGGCCTGGTCGCCGCCCAGCGAGAAATAAAAGGTGCTGCCCTCGCCGACCACCGACTGCGCCCAGATCTTGCCGCCGTGCCGGTCGATGATGCGCTTGGCCGTGGCCAGGCCTATGCCGCTGCCGGCGAATTCCTCGGGCGAGTGCAGGCGCTCGAAGTTGCCGAACAGCTTGTYGACGTAGGCCATGTCGAAGCCGGCGCCCTTGTCCTTCACGAAGAACACGGGCTGCGCGTCCTTGCCGCGCTGGCGCCCGACCTCGATCTCGACGCGCTCCTTCTTGGCGCTGAACTTCCAGGCGTTGGCGAGCAGTTGCTCCAGCACCTGGCCCAGCATGGCCTGGTCGCCTCGCGCCGCCATGCCGGGCTCGATCGCGATGTGCGCCTCGCGCCCGGCCTCGGCGTCCTTGAGCCGCTTGGCCACGCGCAGCGCCTCGGCGCTGATGTCCACCGTGTCCCAGACCATGCTGGTGCGCGACAGGCGCGTGAGGGCCAGCAGCCCGTCGGTCAGCTCGCCCATGCGCCGCACGCTGCTGCGTATGCGCTCGAGGAAATGCATGGCGCGCTCGCCGGCGGCGGGCGGCATGTGTTTTTCCATCAGCGCGCAAAAGCCGTCTATGGTGCTCAGCGGCGTGCGCAGGTCGTGCGCGACGGAATAGGAGAAGGCCTCCATCTCCTTGCTGGCTGCCTCCAGTTGCGCCGTCCTGCGCAGGACGCGGTTTTCCAGGTCGACGTTGAGCCGCACGATTTCCACCTCGGCCTGCTTGCGCTTGGTGATGTCGGAGATGGAAGTGACAAAGCCGATGGGCTTGTCGCTCTTGCCGTCAAAGAGAGGCTGCACGTTAATGAGGCCCCAGAAGGTGCTGCCGTCGGGCCTGCGGTAACGCTGCACGACGTTGTTCTGCGCCTGGCCGCTGGTGACGGCGCGCACGCTGGCCCATTCAACTTCGGGCATGTGGGTGCCGTCCTCGCGCAGGCGCTCCCAATCCGGCGCCGCCGAGGTCTGGCCCTTCATCTGCGCCATGGTCTTGCCGAAAATGCGCTCCGCGCTGGCGTTGCAGTCGATGATTTTGCCTTCGGCGTCACGCAGCATCACGCCTTCGGCAAGCGCCCCGACCACCGCCCGGAAACGCGCGTTGCTCGTGCGCAGCGCGGTTTCGGTCTGCTTGCGCTCGGTGATATCGCTTCCCACGCCGCGGTAGCCTTCGAAGGCTCCGTTGTCACCAAACACCGGCTCTCCGCTGACGCTGCGGTAAATGACGCCTCCATCCGCCTTGGTCAGCTGGTACTCAAAATTACGGAACGGCAAATGCGCCTGCAAGGCGGCTTTGTGCTCCTCCCACGTGCCGACAAGCGGCGCGGAGTTGGGCAGGTCCCATCGGCATAGCCCTTCCCCGATGACCTGGGTTCCCAGGGCAAAGCGCTGCGGATCGTTGGAGACAAAGACGTTGCGGAAGTTTTTGTCCTGTTCCCAGTACCAGTCGGACGAGAGCTGGGTGAGGCTGCTGAACCGCGTCTGGCTGCTGCGCAGGCTGTCCTCGGCGGCCAGGCGCTCGGTGATGTCCTCGGCCGTGATCAGGATGTGGGTGACCCTGCCGCCGCCGTCCTTGAGCGGCAGCTTGCGCATGTGCACGCGTATCCTGCCGCGGTCCCGCGTCATGATGACCCGGTCCGGGAAGTCCTGCATGATGCCGGTGTTCGCCACTTCCACGTCGGAGACATTGATGCGGTCCGCGTGGTCCTGCGGCCAGAGGTCGTGCACGGTGCGGCCCATGGCGTCCTCGCGCCGTATGCCGTAGAGGCTTTCGGCGGCCTTGTTCCAGGCCACGATGCGCAGGCCGTCCTGCACCGACTTCAGGTGCACGGCGACCGGCATGTTGTCGACGACGTCGTCGAGGAAGCGCGCGGCCTTGCGCTCTTTTTCCTCGATGCGCCTGGCCACCGTGGTGTCCCGCGTGATGCCGCGGTAACCGGCGAACTCCTGCTGCTTGTTGAACACCGGCACGCCGCTGGCGGAAAAATAGTGGGCCACGCCGTCGCCCAGCACCCGGATGTACTCGAAATCGCGGAAGGCCTGGCGCGCCTCCAGCACCGCGCGGTGGTGATCCCAGGACATGCTCAGGGGGTAAGCGCCCTCCAGCTCCCAGCGCTGCTTGCCGATGGCGCTGCTGAGGTCCGGGTCCGCACTGCTCCTGCCCGCGCTGCCCACGCTACGCTCGGCGGCAAAGGCGGTGAAACGGTAATCGGCGTCCTGCTCCCAATACCAGTCCGCTGAAATGGACGCCAGGCTGCGCAGGCTGTCCACGTCGTCCTGGAGCACCTCGGCGGCGCGGCGCTGCTCGGCGACCTCCTGCATCAGGGCCTTGTTGGCCTCTGCCAGCGCCAGTGCCTCGGCCTGCAGGCGTTCGTTGGCCTGGGCCAGGGTTTCGTCGCGCTTCACGGCCTGACCCCGGTGAGCGGGCCCGCCAACACGTCGCCGGTCCCTCCCGCCGCGCCATGCGGGCGGTGGGCTGCGGTCAATTCGCCTGGCGAAGAGGGCTTCATGCGCTGCTGTTTACTTTCTTGGCAAAGGCGAGGTGCCTTCATGCATTTTGCACGGCGTTTGCGAAACCGAGTGTGCTGCGCCGCTGGAAAATCCGCCATAGGACAACACCCTGTCTTCTTTTGGGTGCGGCAGCCCTCGGCACATGCCAGATTTGAAAACTTAAGACCTCTTTTTTAGTGGGCCGGCTGAAACGGCCTGGGCACAAGAGCTTAGCGCCCCCCTCCCCCGCAAGGCAAAGGTACTTTTACCCTTTCCCGCCCATTCACACGGCGTGCGGGTATTCCAGCGACAGTCCGGCCGCTTGCCAGGCGTCTATGCCGCCATGCAGCGGCCGCACGTTCTTGAAGCCCGCCGCCATCAGTCGCCTGGCCACCTGGGCGGCCGAAGCATCGTTGGGACAGGCGCAATACACCACCACCGGCACGTCGTGCGGCAGGTCCAGCGTGGCCATCTTGCGGTCCGGGTCCGACCACAGCAGGGCACCCGGGATGATGCCGCCCGCGCCGCGGCTCAGTTCGGTGCGCACGTCGAGGATCACAGCCGGTTGCTCGCCGCGCGTGAGCTGCAGCAACTCCTGCGGTGTGATGCGCGCCATGCGCAGCTGGCGGTAAAAGCGCTGGCGCTGCCACCATTTGTGCGCCAGGAAGAGCGCGAAGGCGGCCAGCAGCACCATCAGGCCTATGCGGCCCATCTGCTCGAAGACGGCCAGCACGTCGGCCACCGCGTCGTGAAACAGCATGCCTATGGCCAGCCCCACGCCGGCATACAAGGCCGCGCCTATCGCATCAAAGAACAGGAAGCGGCCGAAAGGCACGCCGGTGCGCCCCGCCAGCGCGGTGGCCAGCGAGGCGAAACCCGGAATGAACTTGGCCAGCACCAGCGACCTGGCGCCCCAGCGCGTGAAGATGGACTCGGTCTGCCGCACGCAGGAATCGGGCGACAGCGAAATGCGGCACAAGGTCTTGAGCACGCGGCTGCCGTAACGCTGGCCGGCCCAGTACCAGAGGCAGTCGGCCATCAGGCAGGCCAGCACGGCCGTCGCGAGCAGGCCGCCGGCCGAATACCGGCCGCCATAGCTCAGGGCGCCGGTGAGTATCAGCACCGGGTAGGCCGGCACCGGCAGGCCGAGCTGCTCCAGCACGATATTGAGGAAAACAGCGGCCAGGCCGTACTGCTCCAGCCACACAACAATTTGGTCCATGGGCGCCAATGTAGACGGCTGCGGTGCATCGGTAAATGGCGGGCGCGGTAATGTTCTGTTTCCACGAGGGGAACAATCTCCGCGAGGGGCGGCTGCGCTACCATGAAGCCCTGCCCCCCATTCCCGACTTCCAGAGAGCGCACCCCGATTGAAATACCTTGTGGCCGTCAGGGCCCTGTGCGAGTTCACCGCCAAGCATGGCGACCTGGACTTGCGCTTTACCCCCTCGCCTTCGGCCCAGGAAGGCATGGCCGGCCATGCGCTGGTCGCGTCGCGCCGTGGGGAAAGCTACCAGTCGGAAGTCAGCCTGGAGGGCGACTACAAGTCGCTGACCGTGCGCGGCCGCGCCGACGGCTACGACCCCGAGCAGAACCAGCTCGAAGAGGTCAAGACCTACCGGGGCGACCTGCATGCCATGGCCGACAACCGCCGCCACCTGCACTGGGCACAGCTGAAGGTCTACGGCTGGCTGCTGTGCCAGGACAGGAATTTGCCCGACATCAACCTCAGCCTGGTCTATTTCGACGTGGCCAGCACGCAGGAAACGCCGCTGACCGAGTACTTCACGGCGGCCGCGCTCAAGGACTATTTTGAAGCGCAGTGCGAACGCTTCCTGGCCTGGGCCGAGCAGGAACTGGCACACCGCCGGGCGCGCGATGCGGCGCTGACGGCGCTGGCGTTTCCGCATCCCACCTTCCGGCCCGGCCAGCGCGAACTGGCCGAGGCCGTCTACAAGACCGCGCAGGCCGGCAGCTGCCTGATGGCGCAGGCGCCCACGGGCATAGGCAAGACCATAGGCACGGTGTTTCCGCTGCTCAAGGCAGTGCCCAAAAAGCAGCTCGACAAATTGTTTTTCCTGGCCGCGAAAACCCCGGGCCGCCGGCTGGCACTGGACGCGCTGGACCGCATCAAGGGCAGCACCCAGGCCCTGCCGCTGCGCGTGCTGGAACTGGTGGCGCGCGACAAGGCCTGCGAACACCCGGGCAAGGCCTGCCACGGCGATGCCTGCCCGTTGGCCAAGGGTTTTTACGACCGCCTGCCGCAGGCGCGCAGCGACGCCGTGAAGCACGCCGCCACGCACGGCCCGCTGGACAAGGCCGCGCTGCGCGAACTGGCGCTGGCCCACCATGTGTGCCCCTACTACCTGAGCCAGGAGCTGGTGACCTGGTCGGACGTGGTGGTGGGTGACTACAACTATTACTTCGACACCAGCGCGCAGCTGCACGGCCAGGCCCAGGGCAACCAGTGGCGCGTGGCGGTGCTGGTGGACGAGGCGCACAACCTGGTGGAACGCGCGCGGAAAATGTATTCGGCCACGCTGAGCCAAGCGCAGCTGCAGCAGGTGCACGCCGGCGCGCCGCGCGCGGTGCGCGGCGCGCTGGAGCGGCTCAACCGCGGCCTGCAGGAGCTGCAGCAGGCGCAAAGCGAGCCCTACGAGGTCCATGCCGAGCTGCCCGCGCCCTTCCTCAAGACCCTGGGCCAGGCCCTGACCCAGATCACCGACTTCCTGCTGGCCAACCCGACGCGCATGGACGGCGAGCTGCAGGACTTTTATTTCGAGGCCCTGCATTTCTCGCGCATGGCCGAGGCCTTTGGCGAGCATTCGCTGTTTGACGTGACGCTGCAAACCGATACCGGGCCGGGCGCATTTGGCCAGGCGTTGGGCCAGCCGCTGGTGCTGCTCAATATCCGCAACGTGGTGCCCGCGCCTTTTCTGGCGCCGCGCTTTGCGGCCGCGCAGTCGGCGGCGCTGTTTTCGGCCACGCTGAGCCCGCAGAACTACTACGCCGACACGCTGGGCCTGCCGGCCGGCACGGTGTGGACCGAGGTGGAATCACCCTTTCTGGCCGAACAGCTGCAGGTCTCGGTGGTCAGCGACGTCTCCACGCGCCTGCAGCACCGGGGCGATTCGCTTTCACCCATCATCGACCTGATGGCGCGGCAGTATGAGGGCCGGCCCGGCAACTACCTGGCGTTCCTGAGCAGCTACGACTACCTGCAGCAACTCCTGGCGCTGTTCCGCCAGCGCTATCCGCAGATTCCGGTGTGGGAGCAGACGCGCGGCATGGAGGAAGCCGCGCGCGACGCCTTCCTCGCGCGCTTCACGCCGGCCTCGCAAGGCATAGGCTTTGCCGTGCTGGGCGGCTCCTTCGCCGAGGGCATAGACCTGCCGGGCGAGCGCCTGATAGGCGCTTTCATCGCCACCCTGGGCCTGCCCCAGGTCAATGCGGTGAATGAGCAGATCCGCGAGCGCATGGGCGCCAACTTCGGCGCGGCCCAGAGTTATGACTACACCTACCTCTACCCCGGCCTGCAGAAAGTGGTGCAGGCGGCCGGCCGGGTGATACGCACGACCTCCGACCGCGGCGTGGTCTACCTCATAGACGACCGCTTTACCCGGCCGGAAATACAGAGCCTGCTGCCGGGCTGGTGGAAAGTGGCGCGCCTGCGCGCGCGGCGCAGGGAAGCCGCCGACGCGCTGTAAACAAAAAGCCCGCATTCGCGGGCTTTTTGTTTGGGCGGCCAGGGGGCCGCTCAGCTTGCGGGCCTAAAACACGCCCAGCAACATGAGGATCAGGATCACGCTGAGGGGGACACCCAGTAGCCAGGCAATGATGGGCATTTGTTTCTCCTAAAAGTGGTCAGGGTTGAAGAGACAAATCCAATGTAGGCGGCGGGCCGCGCGCACCGTGCCAGCCGGCAGGCCCGCTGCAAGTAGGGCATGGCTGACGCGCGTGTAGTTGTGCAGGCAGCTGCTTGCAGGCCAGGGCCGTACCCAGGCAGCCGGGGGACTGCGGCCCGGGAAGGACTAGCGCTGGCTTAGCTGCAGCACGCCCAGCATGCTGGCCAGCGGCTGGGTTTCGGGCAGCACGTAGACGATGCCGCGACTTTTTCCGAGGACGGGGCCGACCACGGTTTCGTAAAAGCGGACCGGCACCACCACACAACCCATGGAGATGCGGTTGTCGTCGGGCGTTTCCGAGGCCAGGCGCTCGGCGCGGCGCTCGGCCGGGGGCGCGGGGCGCAAGCGGTGTATGGCGAGCTTGGCCGCGTAATCAATCCAGACAATGGCCTCGCCCTGCAGGTTGTGGCCGGGCTCTGAAACAAAGCGGCCGGCCGGCGTGGTGCGTTCGTCCTCGCGCAGGCTGGCCACGCTGCGCTGCGCCATGCCGGGCACGCCGTGGTCGCCGGGTGCCAGGCCGGTCAGCGCGGGCGATGCGCCGCGCAACTGCCCGCCAGCCTCGAACACAAAAATGCGCCCGCCTTTTTTGTCGACGATCACAAAGGGCAGGCCTTCGTTGTCGTGCGCCTGCACCACCCAGCGCAAGGCCTGGCGTGCATCAGCAGAGGCGGAAACCAGCACCATGCCGGTGTCGGGACTTGCGGCCGGCGCTGCGGCACTGTCGGTGTAGGGCGCCAGCGGCGCGGCGACGGAAAACAAGGGCGCGGCGGCAAGAACGGCGAGGGCCGCCGTGCGGGCGATTTTTGCTGCGTGTTTCCTGCCTGCGAACAACATCCGGGGTCCTGTGCGTGGCACCAAAAAGTGCGCGAACGCACATCCAAAAAACCGGGGTCGCTGTGTGTGGAGCGCACCCCGGCGCGGTTGCACCATGTTAGCGATGCAAGCAATTGTGCTCAACGGAGAAACCCTGAAGCGCTTCGGATACTCGCTATGACTTGTATAGCAATGAATCCTTTTGAAATGCCGAAGCGAAGCGGTTTTAGCAGGCCAACGGAAGCACCCGCGGGGGCATGTAACAGTCGCCAGAGGCGGCATTTTTTGGCGCGGCAGATGCCTGCGCGCAACACCGGGCGGGACACGGCGCTGGTGCCCGTTACAAGTTACAAATCAGGAGAGAGAGAATTGGCCGAACGGAAACCTCAGCCGGCGGGCACCGTGCCCTGCTTCACCGCGAGTTCATGCGCCGCCGGAAACACCTCGGCCAGCGGCTTGACTTCGGGCAGCACATAGACCACGCCGTAACTCGCGTTGAAGGCGGGCTTGAGCACGTTTTCATAAAACTCCACCGGCATGTTGATGCAGCCGTAGGAGATCCGATTGTCTTCCGTGGTGGGCGATGCGAGGCGCTCGAGCCGGCGCTCCTTGGGCTCCAGCGTGCGCACGCGGTGCATGGAGACGGCCGCGTCGTAGTCGACCCAGACCACGTCCTCGCCCGTGGCGTTGCGCCCGGGTTCGGCGACGAAACGGCCCGCGGGCGTGGTGCGTTCCTGCGGCTGCACCAGGGCGATGGGCCGCCCGCCTATGCCGTCCACCGAGTCGTCGCCGCGCGCCGCGCCTATCAGCACCGGCGTGGCGCTGCGCAGCTTGCCGGAGGGCTCGAAGACAAACACCTTGGTGTTGATCTTGTCGAGGATCACAAAAAAGAGTTTGCGGTTGTCGCCGGAGCTGACAACCCAGTTGGCCACTTCGCGCGCTTCGTTCGAAGCCTCCTCGCCGCCGAAATCCGCCGTGCGCGGCGTCATGGGCGGGGGTGCCGCGGCTTGAAGGCCGGCGGCCGCCAGCGGGGCCACGGGATGGGGCCGAAAGAGCGGCAGGACCAGCACCGCGATGGCGGCGCCCCACAGAACGCCCTGCTTGATGCCGTCAAGAATATCGGAATGTCGCGTGTCCACCGGCGCGGTGTCCGATCCCTCAGCAACGGGTTGCTGCAGAAAATCAGGCGGGGAGGCAGCCATGGTCAGGAATAAAAAAATGTCGCGTCCCACATAAAACGCTCCGGGCCGCCAAGGCGATCCGGAGCGATTTCATGCGCAGATGCATGAGTGGCCTGGCTTAGTTGCGGTCAGCTTGTGCGGGACGCTCGGTCGGGGTGACGGCCATCTCCGTGCCGCTCGACGGCGAGGTGCTGGGGCTGGTGCTGCCCTGGTTCTGCAGGGTCTGGTCTGCCGGCGTGCTGGGCGTGGTGGTGCTGGTGTCCTGGGCATAAGCCAGGCCAATGGCGCCAACCACGGCGGCTGCGGCAACGGCGGAAGCCAGGGTTTTCGATGCTCTCATGGTGTACTCCTAAGGTCATGCCCATCACAGGCAATCGGGTTGGTAAATCGCCGGCCGTATTGCCGACTGGGTTCAATTTACGGTAGGGAGCAGAGCCTGTTTCGTCGGTCTGGTACAGCGCGCCGTGTAGGACAAGCGAGGTCACAAAATGCTACGCGCCTCACAGGCGCATGCAGGATGGCACATGCGGGAACAGCTGCTTACCCCCGGAGCGGTCGCCGCTATTCGATGGGGTTGTTGCCGTGCAGGCCGTGTTCGGCCTTGATTGCGAGCTGGAGTTTTTCAAGCTCGTCGATGAGCTGGCCTATCTTCGCGAAATCCTTGACCGGGGCCGCCTGCAAGGCCTGCAGCCGGGCGCGCAGGTCCGCGTAGTCGGCCTCCAGGTCGCGCCTCATGCCGGCACCGGGCCGGGCTTGAAGCCGTTGACGGAGCCGCGCTTGTCGCTACCGCCTTCGGCGGCCTTGGCTGCGGGCGCGACGAAGAGCTCGGCCTGCAAGTCTTCCTCGCTGCGCGGCCCGTATTGAAGGTCGGGGCCGACCAGGCGCTGCAGCTCGCCGTAGCCGGTGGCCAGGGCCGTGTCGTAGGCCGCGAAGGTGATGTCGGAGCAGGAGATCGATTCAAACACCCGCGGGTCTTCGCGGCTTTCAAGAATGCGCCAGCAGAATTCGCCGGGGGCGGGCTCCTCGACGGTGAGGGCCAAAGAACGAAGAGGGACTTTGAGTTGTGCGTTGACCAGTGTGGAATGGCTCATGAAACAGGAATCCTCAAAAATATCCGGACAGGCCGGACGTGGCCTTGCAGACGCAGCTTGGAGCGCCGCAAAAAAATATCAAGGGGTGCAAACGTAACTTTCCGCGCAGGGGCCGCAGGCTGCTCAAACGGCCGGCGCGGCAGGCACGAAGCAAGCACAGGGACAAGGGCGCGCCGGCCCGTGTCCGGTGTCGTCTCTGCAGCTGCGTGGGCGTTCATATCAGGTGTTCGCAATGACGCCAGTTTAAGCATGGAAATATGACAAGCTGCGGTGATTAGTACCCGAAAAACGTAGGAAAAGGCCGACAGGCGCCCAGCGGCCTGAGCGTCAACTTAAATGGTTATATTGCAGGGCATGGCCGGCCCCGCATCGTGCGTGCCGGCATACACCAAGAAGCCATGAAAAGCCTTTACAAATATTTCTTTCGCGGCCTCATCACCATCCTGCCGGTGGCCCTGACGGTTTACCTGCTCTACATCTTCCTGGCCTGGATGGAGACCGCGGCGCTGTGGATTCTGCGGCCGCTGATCGGCAGCTTTTACATCCCGGGCCTGGGCCTGGTGTTCGGCGTGCTCAGCATCCTGGTGATCGGCTACCTGGTGTCCAAGCGGAGCGTGCGCAAGCTGCTGTCTTTCGCGGAAATGCCTTTCACCAACCTGCCGGTCGTCAAAAGCATTTATTCCTCGCTCAAAAGCTTCGCCGACTACTTTTCGCCTTCGGGCAAGCAGGGCGAGCAAAGCGTGGTGATACTGCGCATGCCCGGCCACGCGATGGAAATCGTGGGCCTGATCACGCGCCGCAGCTTTGCCGACCTGGGGCCAGGCTTCCTGCCCGGCGATCGCGTGGCGGTCTACCTGCCCATGGGTTACATGATAGGCGGCTACACGGTGTTCGTGCCGGCCGACTGGGTGCAGCCCATAGACATGTCGGTGGAGGAAGCCATGCGCTCCTCGCTGATCGCCTGGATGGCGCGCCCGCCGGCCACGGGCGACGGCGGCACGCCGGCCGGCTGAGCGCCGCGTCCCCGCGCGGGCGGGCGGGCGGGCCGCGTAAAGATTGTGATCTGTGGTTTCCCACATGGACAAATCGTGTGGCGGGGCTATATTTGATGACCCGACCACCACTGCGCGCAGCCTGACGCGTCCCGGCCATGACAACAACGACAACAGAGACAACCAAGCGCAAGCCGCCCCTTTACAAATCACTCTATTTCCAGGTGATCTGCGCGGTCGTCGCCGGCGTGCTGCTGGGGCATTTTTACCCCGACGCCGGCAAGCTCATGAAGCCACTGGGCGACGGCTTCATCAAGCTCATCAAGATGATGATCGCGCCCATCATCTTCTGCACCGTCGTGATCGGCATCGCCGGCATGGAGGACATGAAGAAGGTCGGCAAGACCGGCGGCCTGGCGCTGCTGTACTTTGAGATCGTCAGCACCTTCGCGCTGATCATCGGCCTGGTGCTGGTCAATGTGTTCAAGCCCGGCCAGGGCATGAATGTCGATGTGTCCACGCTGGACACCAAGGCCATTGCCGCCTATACCGGCCCGGGCAAGATGGTCGGCACCACCGACTTCATCATGAACATCATCCCGTCCACCGTGGTGGACGCCTTCGCCAAAGGCGAGATTTTGCAGGTGCTGCTGATCGCGGTGATGTTCGGCTTCGCGCTGCACCGTTTCGGCGGGCGCGGCACGCTGGTGTTCGACTTCGTCGAAAAAACCTCGCACGTGCTGTTCACCATCGTCGGTTTCATCATGAAGGTGGCGCCCATAGGCGCGTTCGGCGCCATGGCCTTCACCATAGGTGCTTACGGCGTGGACAGCCTGGTGTCGCTGGGCAAGCTGATGGCCGCCTTCTACGCGACCTGCCTGCTCTTCATCTTCGTGGTGCTGGGCACCATCGCGCGCGTCCACGGCTTCAGCATCTGGAAGTTCATCAAATACATCAAGGAAGAGCTGCTGATCGTGCTGGGCACCTCTTCATCCGAATCGGTGCTGCCGCGCATGATGGAAAAGATGGAGAACCTGGGCGCGAAAAAGACCACCGTGGGCCTGGTGATCCCGACCGGCTACTCCTTCAACCTGGACGGCACCTCCATCTACCTCACGATGGCGGCGGTGTTCATCGCGCAGGCCACCAACACGCCGATGACGCTCACGCAGGAGCTCACGCTGCTGGCGGTGCTGCTGCTGACCTCCAAGGGCGCGGCCGGCATCACGGGCAGCGGCTTCATCGTGCTGGCCGCCACGCTGTCGGCCGTGGGCACCGTGCCCGTGGCGGGGCTGGCGCTGATCCTGGGCATAGACCGTTTCATGTCGGAAGCGCGTGCGCTGACCAACCTGATAGGCAACGGCGTGGCCACCATCGTGGTCGCCAAATGGACCAATGACCTGGACACCGATAGGCTTAAGGCCGGGCTCGACAACGAGAGCTGGGTCGAGGCCCAGGAGCCCGAGGTGCTGATCAACAAAAAGACCGAGCACATGGCGGCCGGCCGCCACTGAAAACACGCCCCCAATGACAAAGCCCGGCAGGCGGAGATTCCTCTCCACCTGCCGGGCTTTGTGCTTTTTCGCCGGCGAAGGCCGGTTTAGCGGGCCTGGCGCGGCGCCGGGCCCGGGCCGCGGCCTGCGATGTGGCGGAAGGTGATCCGGCCCTTGCTCAGGTCGTAGGGCGAGAGCTCCAGCGACACCTGGTCGCCGGCCAGGATGCGGATATGGTTTTTGCGCATCTTGCCCGAGGTGTAAGCCACAAGCTTGTGGCCGTTCTCGAGCGTGACGCGAAAGCGCGAATCCGGCAACACTTCGTCGACCAGCCCATGCATTTCAATCAGTTCTTCTTTGGCCATGATGTAACTCCTAGGGAATTGAAAAAGTTGTCCGTGATGTCTGTTGTCAGGGCTGGCAAGGCTTATGCGCAGGCCGGCGTTGAGCGCTCGTGGATCCAGCGCAGGGCATGTTCCGTCGCGTATTGCACGGCCGAGGCCGCGCTGTCGAAGAGGCCGCTGAAGCGCAGCACGCGGTCGTGCGTGGCGCTGCCGCGGCCGGAGCGGATGGAGACCGATGCAGCGTAGCCTTCGCCTTGCTGCTTGGCCAGTGGTGAGACAAGGTACTTGCCCACCGCGATTTTGGTGTGATCTACGTTCATAAAAAGTCCGTGCCGGGTTATGTGTCCCGGCTTGATAAATAAGGAGAATCGGCTTGCGAGCAAGCCGGCGGGTGTTCGGTGTCCACCCGCCTGGCCCTTGTCAGGGGCTGGGCTGGTTGAGCCATGCGTGGGCACTGTCGGGAAGAGTGCTCGCCGGAAAAACGGAACAGTGCTGAGAGGGTTCAGGGCTGTATGGGCACTGAAAACACTGTGGATTCGGGCTCTGGGAAGCGCCGCTATTGAGAAGGAAACCTGTTGGGAAAAGGTCTCGATGTAAAAAGCTGATGCTTTACCGAAGCTCTTATTGTAACCGCCCGGCGGAAATCGCGCTTTTGACCCCCATAGGTGCGGGCCAGCCCCCTCTTCTTACAAGCATGATCCCCGGAACCGGCTTCGCCGGGCCGGAGGGCGGGCGGCCCCCTCGGGGGGCAGGGAGCTACACGCAGTGAGCGACCGTGGGGGCCATACTCTAGCCTTCAAATTGAGGATGCAGCTGGCGTATGCGGTTCATGGCCATGCCCGCGGCGGCGGTGCGGGTTTCCACGCCCAGCTTGGCGTAGACCCGTTCAAGGTGCTTCTTCACGGTGGCCGGGCTGGAGCCCAGGATGTCGCCGATGTCGCGGTTGGTCTTGCCCTTGACCACCCAGTACAGCACTTCGGCCTCGCGGGCGGTGAGCTTGAAGCTCAGGCTCATGGCCTCGACCACCGCATCGTCGGAAATCTCGCGCATCACGATCAGCCAGTCGCCCCGGCCGGCGGCGTCGCCGCTTTCGCCGCCGTCGCCGGTCTGCTGGTGCAGCCGGAAGGTCAGCCGGCGCGGGCCCATTTCCACCGCCAGGCGCGGCGGCTCGACCTGGCGCTCGGCGTCCGCGAGGTGGCTGCGCAACCAGGCCAGCACCGGCTCGGGCGTTTGCGGCGCCGAGGTGCCGTAGTAGCGCATCAAAAGCTCGCGCGCCAGCGGCGTCTGCCAGATCAGCCGGCCGTCGGCCGCGCCGCCCATGCGCACCGTGATGCTGGCATAACCGAAGGCGTCCAGCGCGTTGCGCGCCTGGCCGGCCTGGCGCGCCTCCTGGCGGGCGCGGCGCGCGCCCTGCAGGTGCACGCCCATGCGCGCCATGACTTCCTTGGGCTTGATGGGCTTGGTCACATAGTCCACGCCGCCGGCCTCCAGCGCGGCCACCAGGTGCTCGGTTTCGGTCAGGCCGGTCATGAAGATGATGGGAATGTGGGCGGTCTCGGCCATGGCCTTCAGGCGCTTGGCGACTTCAAAGCCGTCCATGCCCGGCATCATCGCGTCCAGCAGCACGATGTCGGGCCTGGCCTGCAGCGCGCGCTGCAGGGCGGCCTCGCCGCTGGTGGCCACCAGCACGGTATAGCCCGATTCATCGAGGGCATCGTGCAGCACCGAGAGGTTGTCGGGCACGTCGTCCACGATGAGCACGACGTCGCTGTTGGCCCGGTCCAGCGTGCGGTCCAGGCAGCGGCTCGGCGGGTTCAGTGTGGTGGGGGAATCTTCAAGCACGCTGCTCATGGCTGGCCTCCTGGTTGGCGAGCTGGCGGCCCATGGCCTCGAACTGGAACTGCCGCGCCAGCACGCGCATGTCTTCAACAAACGCGGCGGTGGCGGGCTGCTGCCGCTCTATCTCCGCCAGCATGTTCATGATGCCGCGGTAAAAACCGAGGCTGACCACCTCCTGCAACGCGGCCAGCTGCGGGGCGTGCGGCAGCACGCGCCGCGATGGCGCGGCAGCGGGCACAAGCTCCTCGGCCGGCTCGTCATAACGCCAGGCGAGCGACAGGCGCCGCTCCAGCCAGGCGATCAGCTCGGTGTGGCGCACGGGCTTCAAGATGAAGTCTTCGGGAAGAATGCCCGCGTCGTTTTCCATGCCTTTGTCAAAGGCATTGGCCGAGACGACGGCCAGGTGTATGCCCTCATGGCCGGAGCCGCGCACGCGGCGCAGCGTCTCCCAGCCGTCTATGCCCGGCATGGCCAGGTCCATGAAGATCACGTCGGGCTGGTAGCCGGCGGCCAGCAGGTCCAGGCAGTCGTGGCCGCTGGCGGCGGTGCGCAGCTCAAAGCCCATGGGCTGCAGCAGCTGCACCAGCAGTTCGCGGTCGGGCTCTTCGTTGTCGACCACCAGCAGCTTGCGGCGCGCGCCCTCATAGCCGCGCGGCCGGCGCCGCGCCGGCACGGCGGCGGCCTCTTTGGCGGCACCCGCCGGCAGGTGCACCTCGGGCAGGAACAGCCGTATGCGGAAGATGGAACCCTGGCCCGGCGTGCTGACCACCGTCATCTCACCGCCCATCAGGTCGGTCAGCATCTTGGCAATCGTCAGGCCCAGGCCGGCGCCCGGCGTGCCTTCGGCGCTCTGGCCGGCCGCGGTGCCGCGCGCGAAGGGCTCAAAGATGCGCGCGAGTTCCGCCTCGCGCATGCCGGGGCCGGTGTCCTCGATGTCGATGTAGGCCATCTCGCGCGCATGGCGCAACCGGAAAGTCACCTGCCCCTGCACCGTGAACTTGATGGCATTGCCCAGCAGGTTGATAAGGATCTGGCGCACGCGTTTTTCGTCGGCGCGCACCAGCTCGGGCAGGTTGCCGCTGGCCTCGAAGTGAAAGGCCAGGCCCTTGGCCGCGGCCTGCAGCTCGAACATGCCGGCCATCTCGTGCACACAATCGGCGAAATGCATGGGCTTGACGTTGAGCGTGAGTTTGCCCGCCTCGATGCGGGCGATGTCCAGCGTGCCTTCGATCAGCGACAGCAGGTGCTCGCCGCCGCGCTTGATGACACTGACGGCCTGCTTGCGGTGCGGCGGTATCGCGCTGTCCTCGCCCATGAGCTGCGCATAGCCCAGGATGCTGTTGAGCGGCGTGCGCAGCTCGTGGCTGATGGCGCTGATGTAGCGGCTCTTGGCCTGGTTGGCCTGGTCGGCATGGTGGCGCGCTTCTTCGGCCACGCGCTTGGCCTGCTGCAGCGCCTCGTCGGTCTGGCGGTGCGACTCGATCTCGCGCATCAGCAAATGCGTCTGGCGGTTCGATTCTTCCTGTGCCACCTGGCGGCTCTTGTGCGCCAGCACCAGCCACCAGGCGACCAGGCCGGCGATCACCAGCAACGCCATATAGGCCTTCAGAAAGCCCGACTTCAGGGCCGGCTCGGAGGGCGTGAAGTCCGACAGCGCGCTGATTTCCTGGTGGTAAAGCAGACCGAACACGCTGGCCAGCAAGGGCACGATGATCAGCATCAGCAGCAGGAAGTGGCCCAGGCCGGTGTCCAGGTACGGCCAGGCGCGGCGCGGCAACAACCAGCGCAGCGCGCCCGACCATTGCGCCGAGAGGCTGGCGTGCGGCTTGCACAGGTCGCCGCAGCGCGCATCCAGCGTGCAGCACAGCGAGCAGATGGGCCCCTGGTAGGCCGGGCAGTGGGCCATGTCCGGGCCTTCGTAGGCGCGCTCGCAGATCACGCATTGCTGCAGCGCATAAGGCTTGTAGGCGCCCTCACCAACCGCCACGGCCGGGCCACGCGCGATGTAGTAACGGCCCTTGGTGGCCCAGGCGATCAGCGGCGCCGCCACAAAGGCCGTGCCCATGGCGATCACCGCCGAAAAGGCCTGCGCCATCTCGCCGTACAGCCCCAGGTGCGCCGTGATGGACAGCGCCGAAGCCAGGGCCATGGCGCCCACGCCGACCGGGTTGATGTCGTAGAGGTGGGCGCGCTTGAACTCTATGCCCGGTGGGCTCAGGCCCAGCGGCTTGTTGATGACCAGGTCGGCCACCACGGCCATGACCCAGGCGATGGCGATGTTGGAGTACAGGCCCAGCACGTCGCCCAGCGCCTGGAAGACGTTCATCTCCATCAGCATGAAGGCGATCAGCGTGTTGAACACCACCCAGACCACGCGGCCCGGATGGCTGTGCGTGATGCGTGAGAAGAAATTTGACCAGGCCAGCGAGCCGGCATAGGCGTTGGTGACGTTGATCTTGAGCTGCGACACGACCACGAAGAGCGCGGTGGCGGCCACGGCCATGCCGTAGTGCGGGAACACGTATTCATAGGCCGCGAGGTACATCTGGTTGGGGTCCACCGCGCGGTCCAGCGGCACCATATTGGTAATCGCCAGGTAGGCCAGGAAGGCGCCGCCCAGCATCTTCACCACGCCCAGGAAGACCCAGCCCGGCCCGCCGGCCAGCACGCCGCCCCACCAGCGCCAGCGCCTGGCCGGCGTCTGCACCGGCATGAAGCGCAAATAGTCGGCCTGCTCGCCCATCTGGGTGATCAGCGCAATGCCCACGGTCAATGCGGCACCAAACAGGTGCAAATCAAACTCGCTGCCCACGCCCTTCTCACCGCCATAGTGCAGCACGCCCGAAAAAGCACCAGGATCGCGCAGCAGCACAAACACAAAGGGCACGACCAGCATGACCAGCCACAGGGGTTGGGTCCAGACCTGCAGGCGCGAGATCACGGACACGCCGTGGGTGACCAGCGGGATCACCACCAGCGCGCAGATCAAATAGCCCCAGCTGGGCGGAATGCCCAGGGCCAGGTCCAGCGCGTAGGCCATGACGGCCGCCTCCAGCGCGAAAAAGATAAAGGTGAAGGAGGCGTAGATCAGCGAGGTCAGCGTCGAGCCTATGTAGCCGAAGCCGGCGCCGCGCGTCAGCAGGTCCATGTCCACGCCGTAGCGCGCCGCGTAAATGCTGATGGGCAAGCCGGCCAGGAAGATGATGAGGCCGGTGGCGACGATGGCCCAGAAGGCATTGGTGAAACCGTACTTGACCAGCAAGGTGGCACCCACCGCTTCCAGGATCAGAAAGGAGGCCGCGCCAAAGGCGGTGTTGGCGACCCGCCATTCCGACCACTTGCGAAAGCGCTGCGGCGTAAAGCGCAGCGCGTAGTCTTCCATGGTTTCGCTGGCGACCCAGCTGTTGTAGTCGCGCCTGACCTTGATGATGCGCTGCAGCGGCGGCGCCTCGCCCGCCATGGGCGCGGCCGCCGCCGCTTCGGGCGGCAGTGGCGGCTGCAGGGGCGTGAGCGGGGCGTCCATGGGAGGGGCAGATGCGCCGGGCGCGTAGTGATTGAGCGTCCTCAGGTGCATGTTCTGTGCCATGCGCCTGGGCGGCCTGCTCCAGGCTGGACCGTAGGCAGCGTCTTATGGCACCATTCTTGCACCCCGGCAAGATCCCCAAGCCGGCAGCCCGCCCCGAGAGAGCACCATGGAATTGACACCCCGCGAGAAAGACAAGCTGCTTATTTTTACGGCAGCCCTGCTGGCCGAAAGGCGCCGCGCGCGCGGCCTCAAGCTCAACTACCCCGAGTCCGTCGCGCTGATCAGCGCCGCCGTCATGGAAGGCGCGCGCGACGGCAAATCCGTCGCCCAGCTCATGAGCGAAGGCCGCACCGTGCTGACCCGCGCCGACGTGATGGACGGCATCCCCGAGCTGATCCCCGACATCCAGGTCGAAGCGACCTTTCCCGACGGCACCAAGCTGGTCACCGTGCACCAGCCCATTGTCTGAACGCCTCTGAACGTCGCCAACAACACCCATCCCACAGGAGATTGCCGTGAGTTTTTTTGCCCTGCCCTCGCCCCGCGCATTGCGCGCCTTGCTGGCCCTGGCGGCCGCGCTGCCCGCGGCGGCCTTCGCGCACACCGGCGTGGACGGCCACGCGCACCTGGATTTTTTCACCGGCTTTCTGCACCCGCTGACCGGCATGGACCATCTGGCGGCCATGGTGGCCGTGGGCCTGTGGAGCGCGCTGGTCGCGCGCCGCGCCGGCCCTGAACTGCTGTGGGGCCCGCTGGGCTTTGCCGGCATGCTGCTGGCGGGTGCGCTGCTGGGCCTGCAGGGTGTGCAGATCCCGGCGGTCGAGCCCATGATTGCGGCCTCGCTGCTGGTCACCGGCCTGCTGGTCGTGACGCGCTGGCATGTGCCCGGCATCGCGGCCGCGCTCATCGTCGGCGTGTTCGCCGTCTTTCACGGCCTGGCCCACGGTTATGAACTGGCCGAAGCGCCCAGCGCCTGGGCCACCCTCTCGGGCATGCTGGCCGCTACCGTGCTGCTGCACCTGGTGGGCCTGGGCGCCGGCTGGGCGCTGCGCGGCGCGAGCGCATGGCTGCCGCGCGCGGCCGGCGCAGTCGTCGCCGTCTTCGGCGTGACCCTGCTGGCCCAACTGGCCTGAAGGCACGCCATGATTCCCGGAGAACTCATCACTGACGGCCCCGACCATGTGCTCAACGCGGGTCGGCGCACGCTGACCGTGGTTGTGCAGAACACGGCCGACCGGCCCATACAGGTCGGCTCGCATTACCACTTCGCTGAAACCAACGGCGCGCTCGGCTTTGACCGCGACGCGGCGCGCGGCATGCGGCTGAACATCGCCTCGGGCACGGCCGTGCGTTTTGAGCCGGGCCAGCAGCGCACGGTGGAACTCGTGGAATTCGCGGGCGACCGCACGGTTTACGGCTTTCGCGGCCTCGTACAAGGAAAGCTCTGATGGCAACGATTGGACGCCGCGCCTACGCGGAAATGTTCGGGCCCACGGTCGGTGACCGCCTGCGCCTGGCCGACACCGAGCTGCTGGTCGAAGTCGAGGCCGACTACACCTTGCGCGCCGGCAGCTACGGCGAGGAAGTCAAGTTCGGCGGCGGCAAGACGATACGCGACGGCATGGCCCAGTCGCAAAAGACGCGGGCCGAAGGCGCCATGGACTGCGTGATGACGAATGCGCTCATCATCGACCACTGGGGCATCGTCAAGGCCGACATAGGCCTCAAGGGCGGGCGTATCGCGGCCATTGGCAAGGCCGGCAACCCCGACACCCAGCCCGGCGTCGACATGATCATCGGCCCAGGCACCGAGATCATCAGCTGCGAAGGCATGATCGTCACCGCCGGCGGCATCGACTCGCACATCCACTTCATCTGCCCGCAGCAGATCGAGGAAGCGCTGACCGCCGGCATCACCACCATGCTGGGCGGCGGTACCGGGCCGGCCACCGGCACTTTTGCCACCACCTGTACGCCTGGCCCCTGGAACATCGAGCGCATGCTGCAGGCGGCTGACGCCTTCCCGATGAACCTGGGTTTCCTGGGCAAGGGTAATGCCAGCCTGCCGGCCGCGCTGCATGAGCAGATCAATGCCGGCGTCATGGGCCTGAAGCTGCATGAAGACTGGGGCACCACGCCCGCGGCCATCAGCAACTGCCTGGACGTGGCGGAAGAAACCGACACTCAGGTCGCCATTCACAGCGACACGCTCAATGAATCCGGATTCGTCGAGAACACGATTGCCGCGACCAAGGGCCGCAGCCTGTGCGCCTTCCACACCGAAGGCGCGGGCGGCGGCCATGCGCCCGACATTTTGCGCGTGGTGGGCGAGGAGAACTTCCTGCCCTCCTCCACCAACCCAACCATGCCCTATACCGTCAACACGCTGGACGAACACGTCGACATGCTGATGGTGTGCCACCACCTGGACGCCGGCATCGCCGAAGACCTGGCTTTTGCCGAGAGCCGCATCCGCAAGGAGACCATCGCCGCCGAGGACGTGCTGCACGACCTGGGCGCGATCAGCATGTTCAGCTCCGACAGCCAGGCCATGGGCCGCGTCGGCGAGGTCATCATCCGCACCTGGCAGACCGCGCACAAGATGAAGCTGCAGCGCGGCAAGCTGCCCGGCGACAGCGAGCGCCACGACAACTTCCGCGCCAAGCGCTACATCAGCAAATACACCATCAACCCGGCGATCGCCCACGGCATCTCGCACGAGGTCGGCTCGGTCGAGCCTGGCAAGTGGGCCGACCTGGTGGTCTGGAAACCGGCCTTTTTCGGCATCAAGCCCTCGGTCATCCTCAAGGGCGGCTTTATCGCCATGGCGGCCATGGGCGACCCGAACGCGTCCATCCCCACGCCGCAGCCGGTGCACTACCGCCCCCAGTTCGGCGCCTTCGGCGGCGCCATCGCCAAAGGCTCGCTGACCTTTGTCTCGCAGGCCGGCCTGAACGCCGGCGTCAAGGAGCGCTTCGGCCTGGCCAAGACCCTGAGCGCCGTGAAAAACGTGCGCGGCGTGCGCAAGCAGCACATGGTCCACAATGCCTACTTGCCCAGGATGGAAGTCGATGCCCAGACCTACCTGGTGCGTGCCGACGGCCAGCTGCTGGGCTGCGAGCCGGCGACCAGCCTGCCGATGACGCAGCGGTATTTCCTGTTTTAAGTCTTGTTCCCAATCTTTGTTGTGAAGGCCTCATGCTCCAGGTTTCCAAAGTGATTTCTCAGGGCGCGGGCCTGGCCCCCGTGCTCGTCAAACGCGCCGCCACCCTTGAGCTCGACTGGGACGTGCGCCAGAAAAGCCGCTTTGACGCGACCGACTCGCAGGGCCGCCAGCTGGGTGTGTTCCTGCCGCGCGGCACGCTGGTGCGCGGCGGCGATGTGCTGCTGGCCGAAGACGGCTCCATGGTCAGAGTGATCGCCGCGCCGCAGCCAGTGCTGCGCATCACGGCCTGCACCTCGCACGGCTCGCCTTTTGACCTGACGCGCGCGGCCTACCACCTGGGCAACCGGCACGTGCCGATAGAGCTCAAGCCCGACCACCTCAAGATAGAACCCGATCATGTGCTGGCCGACATGCTGCGCGCCATGCACCTGATCGTGAATGAGGCTGAAGAAGCCTTTGAACCCGAAGGCGGCGCCTACAGCTCGGGCGGCCATGGGCACGGCCATGACCACGATGGACATGGGCACAGCCATGAAGCTGTTGCCGCGGCCGCCGCGCCGGCACCCCATGTGCACGGGCCAGGCTGCAACCATGGCCACGATGACCACGACCATGACCACGCGCATGGGGCCAAACCCGTGGCCGTCCAGGTCCACAAGCACAAACCCCATAGCCACTAGGCTTGCCGTGGACGCGCCCACAACGCCCGCAGCCCCTACGGAACAGCTTGCGGCGTCCAGCCTGCTGCAGCTGATCTGGCTGGCCTCGCCCGCCTTGCCGGTGGGCGGCTTCTCGTATTCAGAAGGCCTGGAAGCTGCTGTCGAATGCGGCGAGGTCACGACGGAAAGCCAGGCCGCAAGCTGGCTCAGCGACCAGCTCCATTTGGCCCTGGCCCGCGGCGACCTGGCGGTGATTGCCCAGGCCATTTCAGCCTGGCGCGAAGGCAGGCTGGCGCGCATCGCAGGCCTGAATGCCTGGCTGCTGCAAACCCGCGAGACCAGCGAGCTGCGCGCCCAGACCGAACAAATGGGCCGCTCGCTGCTCGAATGGCTGCGCAACCATGAAGGCGCCAGCGCCGCGCATATAGAAGCCTGCGCCGCGCTGCAGCCGACCTACCCCGTGGCTTTTGCGCTGGCGGCCTCACAGACCGAAGCCGGCGTGCGCGACTGCCTGCTGGCCTATGCCTTTGGCTGGGCCGAGAACATGATGCAGGCCGCGATCAAGTCCGTGCCCCTGGGCCAGAGCGCCGGCCAGCGCATACTGGCCCGGCTGAGCCGCGACATACCGCCCGCCGTGGAAGCGGCGCTGCGCCTGCCGGACGGCGAGCGCCAGGCTTTTTCCCCCATGCTGGCGATTTTGTCGGCCCGCCACGAAACCCAGTATTCGCGGCTGTTCCGCTCCTGAGCCGATTGACACTGCCCATCTTCTTTTTCAAGGTATTCCCATGAGCTTGCACCACATCGCCAACCGCAGCAAAAAGCTTCCGCCCCTGCGCGTGGGCATAGGCGGCCCGGTCGGCTCCGGCAAGACCACGCTGCTCGAAATGCTGTGCAAGGCCATGAAGGCCAAGTACGACCTGGTGGCCATCACCAACGACATCTACACCAAGGAAGACCAGCGCCTGCTGACCGTGAGCGGCGCGCTGGCGGCCGAACGCATCATGGGCGTGGAGACCGGCGGCTGCCCGCACACCGCGATTCGCGAGGATGCCTCCATCAACCTGGAGGCCATAGACCGCATGCTGGTGGATTTTCCCGATGCCGACGTCGTGTTCGTTGAATCCGGCGGCGACAACCTGGCCGCCACCTTCAGCCCCGAATTGAGCGATTTGACGATTTATGTGATCGATGTGGCGGCCGGCGAGAAGATTCCGCGCAAGGGCGGCCCCGGTATCACCAAAAGCGACTTGTTTGTGATCAACAAGACCGACCTGGCGCCTTATGTGGGTGCAGATCTCGAGGTCATGAAAAAAGACACCATCCGCATGCGCACCACGGCCAAGGGTTTGAAACCATTTGTAATGACAAACCTCAAAACCCAGGCCGGCCTGGCCGAGGTGATCAGCTTTATTGAAACCCGGGGCATGTTGCCGCAAAACCAGGCCGAAGCCGCCTGAAACGGGGGCAGCCGCCACGGTGCCGCCGGGCGGCTTGAAGGCTCACGCCAGCGAATTCAGGTGTGGAATTCGCTGGGATGCACGGTTTCGTACATCTTGCCTTCGTGGAAAAACACCACCATCCAGTTGCCGAATTTTTGCGACGGATGAGAGGGAATGACCTCGTTGAGCGCCAGCGTGATCGACTCCTTGACCGGGAGCGCCACCTCCCGGACCTCGGGCGATACCGCATCGACGCTGATCAACATGAAAGTGCCCTTGTCCTGCATATCGACCCGCGGAAAGGACCAGCGGGCTCCGGTTGCCTTGACAAAAGCGGTAGCCACCTTCTCGGCGACTTCGGGGTGGAAAGCAGGAACTGTCATAGGATTTAAGGCGTCCTTCTACGCTGTAACGGAATGTTTCTATGATGGCCCTGCCCACGCTTCTCGTCACTGCCCTGAAAAAGGTTTTCAGAATTGGGCGGGAATAGTTCCAGGAAATAATTCCGTTTTTTCGGGTCTGTTTGTTGCATTGGAAACGTAAGGCGTACTTTGCCCGGCCCCAGCGCGATTTGGTGAGGCTTTTTGGTTGCAAATCGTCCATCGGACGCAGTCCTGCAAAAAAACCACGCAACTGAGGGCGAAAGCGCCCGAAATGGCCCCACAAACCACCAGGCCCCGGCAAACACAGCCGCCGCGCGGGCCGTGAGCCTTGTTATCGAATCAGGGAATGTCTGCGCACCGGGGTGCGGTTGCAGCCATGAGAGGATGAACCGGGGTGTGCAATGGGGATGGCATTAACGCCTGTGCCACTTGCTTGAAAGTGGCGGAAGCGGTGAGATTCGAACTCACGGAGGACTTGCATCCTCGGCAGTTTTCAAGACTGCTGCATTCAACCGCTCTGCCACGCTTCCGAGTCGGGTAGTTTAACCGCATCGTTTGTGGGAACCGCCGGATCAGATGTTGGGGACGGCGTCGCATTCGTAACTGCCGAAAGGCAAGTCGACCGAGGCCAAAAGACTCAAGGCGAACTGTTCCATGGGGGAAGGGACGATAGCGCCGGAATGGCTCTGAGTTAATGCTAGTCTTTGGGCATGCATCGGCGCGGGCTGCCCGGCTTCAAAATGGGATGCATCGATTAACCTTATTTGCCCCCAGCATGAGCCCTATCAGCCCAGTTCCAGTTATTTTGATTTTTGTCCTGGCTTGGGTAACAACCTGGCTCCTCGCCAGGCGTTTTGCGGTGATTCTCCCGGCCGGGCGGGTTGCATCTATTGATGGGCTGCGAGGATATTTGGGATTCGCCGTCTTCTTACATCATGGGTCCATCTGGTTCTTCGCTGTCCGGACGGGACAATGGGACACGCCGCCTTCCAACCTGTACCTGCACCTGGGGCAAAGCAGCGTTGCGGTATTTTTCATGATTACCGGTTTTTTGTTCTTCTCAAAATTAATTGAATCGAAGGCTCAACCCATCGACTGGACTGTCCTTTATATTTCACGTCTTTTCCGGCTTTTACCCCTCTATTTGGTTGCTGTGGGCGTGACATTTTTTATTGTGGCCGTCATGTCGAACTGGCAATTGCGCGTGCCTGCGGAGTCCCTTGCACTTGGTGTAACTCGCTGGCTTGCTTTTACCATGGC
Organism: Polaromonas sp. P4_F6; assembly: GCF_056401275.1. NCBI lineage: Bacteria > Pseudomonadati > Pseudomonadota > Betaproteobacteria > Burkholderiales > Comamonadaceae > Polaromonas > Polaromonas sp. P4_F6. The sequence goes on from NZ_JBFUJQ010000001.1 coordinate 91,091, forward strand.
AGGAGCGCCTGAGTTAAACGGCGTAGCCGAAACTCCGCTTATCACCGCAGGCGTCACTTGGACACTTCGCTATGAATGGGCTTTTTACTTGATGCTCCCACTTCTTGCATTGTTGGTGAGGGTTCGACCTCCCATCGGGTACCTGATTTTGGCGCTGGCCTCGGCTCTTGCGTTTACGTGGTTTTTGGATTTTGATCTCTCATATGCGAAGCCATTTATGGGTGGCATGGTTGCCGCCGTCCTGGTTCGCAACGAAAAATTTCGCATTTTCGCTTCAACAAAGATCGCCACGCTGCTGGTGTTGGCCTGTGCCGTAGCGACCGTCGTGATTTACCCTGTAGCCAATGATTCGATGCCTTTGCTGCTCTTGACCATTGCATTTACCCTCATCGCTGGCGGAAACACGTTGTTTGGGCTCTTGACCAATCACACCTCCCGCGTGCTGGGGGAAATGGCATATGGCATCTATCTGTTACATGGAATCTTGCTGTTCGTGGTGTTCCGTTTTTTTATTGGATTTCGTGCGGCGGCAAAGCTGGATGCAGTCGAGCACTGGATGTGGATTGCACTGTGTACTCCCGTTCTCATTTCGATTTGTTTTTTAACGTTTCGTCGCCTGGAGCAACCCGCAATGCGCATTTCTCGCGGGGCGGCGGCCTGGGTGAAAACAAGCCGTATCTCCATCGCCAAGACTGTCCTTGGCCGGCGTGTTTAGTTACCTGCGCCTACAAGAAGTACCGGTAGACATCCCATTTTCCATAACGTCATCAGGGCTAAGCTTTGAACGACCAATCTGTATCAAGGTCAAGCCGCAAAGAATTCCGCCGCAGCTTTTCGAAAGGATCCGCCATGCGCTTACCCATACTGGTAGCCCTTGCCACCACCTCCCTGTTGATATCGGCCTGCAACAGCACCCCCGCCACCGGCCAAGCGCCGGATCCCGCACCCGTGGCGGGCCGCTGCAACGCCGCCCCCGTCCAATTCGCCGTAGGCCGCAACGCAGATGCCGCATTGGAGAACGAAGCACGGACGCGCGCCGGCGCAAAGACCGTTCGGGTGCTCAAACCCAACCAGGTTGTGACCATGGAGTTCAATGCCGAGCGGCTAAACCTCTCGGTGGATGATGCGGGCCGGGTGATGCGGGTTGCCTGCGGCTGATGCCACCGGGCCGAGCTGGACGCTAGCGCTTGTCCTTGGCGGCCTGCTGCTGAAGCTGCCGCTTGCGTTTGGCCTTGTTGAGCGACTCGGGCTCGGCGGGGCGGTTGCGCAGTGCTGCGGCGGCGCGCTCTTCGGCGGCTTTCTTGCGCTTCTTGTCGCGGAAGTGCACAAACAGCCGCCCCAGCCCGAAACTGATGGCGCAGCTGACAACCAGAAAAATAAGGGCGGGAGTTTCCATGCGATTCGGGCCTTGCGTTAGCCGGCCAGGAACAGTGACTGCAAGTCGTTCAAAAAATCAAAACCGCGCTCGGTCGGCTTGACGCGCGCGAAATCGCGTTCTATCAGCCCCTTGCGTTCGGCTTCTTCCAGGCCTTGCTGGATGGCGGTGATGGGCAGGCCGGTTTTTTCGGTGAAATCCTGCAGCTTGAAGCCCTCGCGCAAGCGCAGCGCATTGAGCATGAACTCAAACGGCAGGTCGGCGCGGCTGACTTCGGTCTCTTGCGTGACGGCTTCGCCGGCCAGGGATTTTTCCATGTAGAGCCTGGGTTCGCGAAAGCGCACCTGGCGCACCACGCGATGCGCAAAGCTGAGCTTGCTGTGGGCGCCTGCGCCTATTCCCAGGTAGTCGCCGAACTGCCAGTAGTTGAGGTTGTGAAAGCACTGGTGGCCGGCTTTGGCATAGGCCGAGACCTCATAGCGCCGCAGGCCGGCCGCCTCGGTCAGCTCGGTGATTTTGTCGAGCATGGCGTAGGCCGTGTCTTCCTCGGGCACCACGGGCGGGAATTTCGCGAAGTAGGTGTTGGGCTCTATCGTGAGGTGGTAGATGGAGATGTGGGGCGGCTGCAGGGCCAGGGCCTGGCGCATGTCGCGCTCCAGGCTCTCCATGGTCTGGCCGGGCAGCGCGTACATGATGTCGAGGTTGAAGGTGTCAAAGGCCTGCGCGGCTTCCTCGACCGCTGCAATGGCCTGGGCTCGGTCATGCACGCGGCCCAGGGCCTTGAGGTGCTGGTCGTCAAAACTTTGCACCCCGACGGACAGGCGCGTGACGCCGGCGGCGCGAAAGGCCTTGAAGCGGTCTTTCTCAAAGGTGCCGGGGTTGGCTTCAAGCGTGATCTCGCAATCGGCTTCGAGCCTCAAGCGCGCGCGTATGTCACCCAGCAGCCGGTCTATGGCCTGCGGCGAGAACAGGCTGGGCGTGCCGCCGCCTATGAAGATGCTGTGCACGGTGCGGCCCCAGACCAGGGGCAGCGCGGCCTCGAGGTCGGCGACCACCGCGCCTATATAACGCTGCTCGGGCATTTCGCCCACAGCTTCGTGCGAATTGAAGTCGCAATAGGGGCACTTGCGTATGCACCAGGGCAGGTGCACATACAGCGACAGCGGCGGCAACGCGGCCAGCTGCAGCGTGCCGCTGCGCATGTAGTGCTGGATGTCTTGCTGCGCCATGGCGGGCCTCAGGATGTGGGTAACCACTGCTCGCGCATGAGTTCAATCATGCGGCGCGCTGCCTTGCCTCTATGGCTATTGGCGTTCTTGACCTCAACGGGCAGCTGCGCGAAGGTTTTGCCGAACTCGGGGATAAACATCACGGGGTCGAAGCCGAAACCGTTCTCGCCTACGGGCGCCGGCGCGATCTGACCCGCGACGCGGCCGGAAGCAATCAAGGGCTCGGGGTCTTTGTCGGAACGAACGGCCACCAGCGTGCTGACCAGAGCGGCGCGGCGTTCAGCGGGCTGCGCCAGGTGGGCCATCTGCTCGAGCAAGGCCTTGACGTTGTTGTCGTCGCCCTTGGTGTAGCCGAAGCGCGTGGCGTAAAACGCGGTGTCGACGCCGGGCAGGCCACCGAAGGCGTCGACGCACAGGCCCGCGTCGTCGGCCAGCGCGGGCAGGCCGCTCAAGCGGGAAGCCTGGCGGGCCTTGGCGAGGGCATTTTCGACAAAAGTGCGAAACGGCTCTTCAGCCTCGGGCAGGCCCAGCTCGGCCTGGCTCACGAGTTCCAGGCCCAGGGGCGCGAACATGGCCTTGAGCTCGGCGAGCTTGCCGGGGTTGTTGGAGGCCAGTACGATTTTTTTCATGGGCGGCGGGCTATCAACCGGCCAGTGCCTGCTTTTGCAGGCCGACCAGCTCGGTGATGCCTTTTTCGGCGAGCACCAGCAGCGCGTCCATTTCCTTGCGCGAGAAGGCCGCGCCTTCGGCCGTGCCCTGCACTTCGACGTAATTGCCGGCACCGGTCATGACGACGTTCATGTCGGTGTCGCAGGCGGAGTCCTCGGTGTATTCGAGATCCAGCAGCGGTGTGCCCTGCACGATGCCGACCGAGATGGCGGCGACGTGGTCGATGATGGGGCTTTGCGTGAGCTTGCCGCCGGCGATGAGGGTGTTGACTGCGTCCTGCGCGGCGACAAAGGCGCCGGTGATGCTGGCGGTGCGGGTGCCGCCGTCGGCCTGGATGACGTCGCAGTCCAGGTGGATGGTGCGCTCGCCGAGTTTCTTCAAGTCAAACACCGAGCGCATGGAACGGCCTATCAGGCGCTGGATCTCCTGCGTGCGGCCGCTTTGTTTGCCGCGGGCGGCTTCGCGGTCGCTGCGGGTGTGGGTGGCGCGAGGCAGCATGCCGTATTCGGCGGTGACCCAGCCTTCGCCGCTGCCTTTTTTGTGGCCGGGGACTTTTTCTTCAACGGACGCCGTGCACAGCACCTTGGTGCCGCCGAACTCGATCAGCACCGAGCCTTCGGCGTAAGCGGTGTAGTGGCGGGTGATGCGCACGCTGCGCAGGGCATCGGCGGCGCGCGCGCCGCTACGTTCAAACTGGCTCATGGGAATGGCTTTCTGGCAAAAACGCCGGGGGATCAGCGAAGTGAAAAAACAGGGAAAAAGCGGGATGGCCGGCCGGCACCTGCAAAAAGGCCGCCGGTATCAGGCTTTTCTGGCGGCCGAGCGGCGTATGGCTTCGTTGATCTCGGCGATCGAGCGCTCTATGGTGGCCTCGTCGAGGTCGTCGACCACCGAGTCGAGCACACCGGCCTGGATGGTGGAGGCGAACACGCCGTCCATGATGCTGTCGGTGGAAACGCCGCGGGTGGATTCGAAGGCGTCCGGCGTTTCCCATTCCATGGCCAGCACGGTGACGTTGTCGCTGTGCTCGCCGCCGGTGCGCAGGGCGTTTTCGACCAGGTCGGGCACCGCGTCGGACACGCCTTTGCTGGCCAGCTGGCGCACGATCTCGGCGTCGCTGAGGCTGCCCCAAAGGCCGTCGGAGCACAGCAGCAGCTTGTCGCCCTGCTGCAGGGTGACGGGGCCGGCGACGTCGAAGACGGGCTTGGTGGGCGAGCCCAGGCAGGTAAAGAGGATGTTGCGGTTGATGCGCTCGAGCTTGATAACGCCGGCGCTTTGCTGCTCAAGGTAGGAGTGGTCGCGGGTGCGCGTGAGCAGTTCACCGTCGCGCACGACGTACAGGCGCGAATCGCCGCAATGCACCCAGGTGGCGCCCGTGCCCTGCAGGATGGCGGCCACCAGCGTGGTGCGCGGGGTGTCCAGCATGCCTTTTTCACTGGCGTAGCGGATGATCTGGTGGTGCGCCGCCATCAGGGCGGTGGAGAGGAATTCGGTGGTGTCCTCAATGACGGGGCGCGCTTCCTTCTGGTAGAGCGCCGAGATGGTCTGCAGGGCGAGCTGGGCCGCCACTTCGCCTTCAGGGTGGCCGCCCATGCCGTCGGCCAGCACGAAGAGGCCCGATTCGCGCGTGTAGCAATAGCCCATGCGGTCTTCGTTCTTCTCGCGCCCGCCTTTGCGGCTGACCTGAAAGACTGAGAATTTCATTTGAATTTGGTCGCGTAGCCGGTGGCCTTGCGCGCGGATTTTTTGGTGTCGGACACCATGTTGTCAAACTGCAGGCGAACCTTTTCGCTGACGGTGAGCTTGGTGTAGCGGCGCTCGCCTTCCCGGCTCAGCTCTTTTTGCAGGGCGAAGACCGACTGGGGCCGTGACAGCGGATCGAGGGACATGCACCACTCTACAACCTCAATGAGGTTATCGGAATAGACGCCGCGCAGCCGCGACAGGGCAAGCGACAGACGGTCTTTTTCGAGGCGCTGGGGCGCGTCGTTGGGCGGGTAGCCCTGCATGGTGGCGTAAATGCAGGCGCCAATCGCGTAAATATCGGTCCAGGGGCCCATGGAGGAGTCGCGGCGGTACATCTCGGGCGCGGCGAAACCGGGCGTGTACATGGGGCGGATGAAGTTGCCTTCCTTGCTCAGCACCTCGCGGGCGGCGCCGAAATCGATCATGACGGCGCGGTTGTCGTCGGTGATGAAGATGTTGGCGGGCTTGATGTCCAGGTGGAGCATCTTGTGCTGGTGCACGATGCGCAGGCCGCGCAGGATCTCGTCGAACAGCGAGCGTATGGTCGATTCGCGGAAGACCTTCTGCTTTTTGAGCTCGCGGGCCGTGATGATGAAGTCCTGCAGGGTGCCACCCTCCAGGTAGTTCATCACCATGTAAACGGTTTCGTTCTCGCGGAAGAAGTTCAGCACGCTGACCACGGAGCCGTGCGAAATCTGGGCGAGGGATCGGCCTTCTTCAAAAAAGCTCTTGAGGCCGAGGCGGTACAGCGAGAGTTTTTCGGGCTGGACCTGGGGAAGCAGTTCACCGGGCGAGCGGCTGGCCAGGGAGGACGGCAGGTACTCCTTGATGGCGACCTGCTGGCCCTCGTTGTCGACGGCCAAGTAAACTACCCCGAAGCCCCCGGCCGAAAGCTTTCGCACAACACGATAGCCACCAATCACGGTGTCGGGCGGCAATGGTGCAGGCTTGACCTTTGACATAATTTGGGGTTGCCCAGGCGTGACAATGTCAACCTGGGTCTTGTTTCTCTCTCTAGTCTAGTAAAGCGTATCTAAAAATGTCAGTTTACAGCATGACGGGTTATGCAACCGTGCAATCAAGCATGGCGCAATCCGCCCCGGAAACTGAATCGGGCCCTGACGCCAGCTCCCGTCTGGGCGTCGAAATACGCTCTGTCAACAGCCGCTTCCTGGACCTGGCTTTCCGCCTGCCCGACGAGTTGCGGCAGGCCGAACCGGCGCTGCGCGAACTGCTGACGGCCAAACTCAAGCGCGGCAAGGTCGAAGTGCGGGTTTCGCTGGAAAGCGCCTCGTCGGGCAACCTGCGCGCGCCCTCCTCGGCTACCTTGCAGCGCCTGGGTTCGCTGGAAGACAGCATCAAGTCCTGGCTGCCGCAGGCCGGGGCGCTGAGCGTCGCAGATATTCTCAGAATTGCGACGAATGAAGACAAAAAACCACACGACTACAGCGAGGAGCTGCTCAAGCTGGCCAAAAAGGCCCTCAAAGAGCTGATGGCGGCCCGTGAACGCGAGGGCGCCCGCCTGGCCGAGATGCTGCTGGACCGCACGGCGCAGCTGCGCGCGCTGGCTGCGCTGGCGGTGCCCATGGTGCCCAAGCTGGTGGAGCAGCAGAAAAACCGCTTCCTGGAGCGCTGGAAGGAGGCCATGGCCCTGTCCGACGGCAGCACGCTGCCGGAAATCGCCCAGGACCGGGCCCTGACCGAGGCCACGGCCTTCGCCATACGCATAGACGTGGCCGAAGAAATTACCCGCCTGTCCTCGCACCTCGATGAAATTGACCGCCTGCTGGCCAGCGGCGGGGAGCTCGGCAAGCGCCTGGATTTCCTGATCCAGGAGCTGCACCGCGAAGCCAATACACTGGGCTCCAAATCCGCCTCCCTGGAACTGACCCGCATTTCGGTGGACATGAAGGTGCTGATCGAGCAGATCCGCGAGCAGGTCCAGAACATCGAATAGCCCCCGGCCACCCCTCATATATATAAGTACTCACCGCCCCGAACGCATGGACTATCCCGGAAACCTCTTTGTCGTGGCCGCCCCCAGCGGGGCGGGCAAATCCAGCCTGGTCAAGGCCTTGATGGAGCTGGATTCAGGCATCCAGCCCTCGGTGTCGCACACCACCCGCCCCCCGCGCGGCCAGGAAAAACACGGCAGGGAGTACTTTTTCCTGTCACCCGAGGAATTCGACGGCATGGTGGCGCGCGACGCCTTCCTGGAATGGGCCCATGTGCACGGCCACCGCTACGGCACCTCGCGCCAGACCATTGAGGAGCGGGTGGCCCACGGCGCCGACGTGATCCTGGAAATCGACTTCCAGGGCGCCATCAACATCAAGCGGATTTTTTCCAATGCGGTGCTGATCTTCATCCTGCCGCCCAGCTGGGAAGAATTGCGCTCCCGCCTGCAGCGGCGCGGCGAGGACAGCCCCGAGGTCATCGAGCTGCGGCTCAAAAATGCCGCCCTGGAGATGGCTCAGGCCCGGGAATTCGACTTCGTTATAATCAACGAGTTGTTTGAGCGGGCGGTTTTCGACCTGAAAACCATTGTGCATGCCCAGCGGCTCAAGTTTTCGGCCCAGCGGCGTGCCCGTGCCGAGACCTTCCAGGCCCTTCAAATTCCCTGATTTCAGCGCTTTTTCCCTTATCGATCACACCGGAGATCACCATGGCCCGCATTACCGTCGAAGATTGCCTCGAGAAAATCCCGAACCGCTTCCAGCTGGTGCTGGCCGCCACCTACCGCGCGCGCATGCTCAGCCAGGGCCATGCCCCCAAGATCGAAAGCAAGAACAAGCCCGGCGTGACCGCCCTGCGCGAAATCGCCGAAGGCAAGATCGGCCTGGAAATGCTGAAAAAAGTCCCCACCTGAGACACCGTTCAGCTTCGCAAAAAGCACCGAATATCGGTGCTTTTTTCATTTTCACCCCCCAAAAGTCCATTTTTTTCACGTTTTATTCATGCCGCGATACATTTAAGGCATGAGCGCCATGCTTTCGCCTGTTGTTGCCAGCAAATCGACCCCGGCCGCCGCCAACGCCGCGGCCGCGAGTTTTGCCGCGCTCACGGCCAGGCTGGACTACATGAGCGCCGCCGACATCGACAATGTCCGCCGCGCCTACCGTTTTGCCGACGAGGCCCACCTGGGCCAGTTGCGCAACAGCGGCGAGCCCTACATCACCCACCCGATCGCCGTGGCGCAGCAGTGCGCCGAATGGAAGCTCGATGCGCAGGCCCTGATGGCGGCGCTGCTGCACGATGCGATTGAAGACTGCGGCGTCACCAAGCCCGAGTTGATAGACCGCTTCGGTGCCCCGGTGGCCGAGCTGGTGGACGGGTTGACCAAGCTCGAAAAGCTGGAATTCAATACCCGCGAGGAAAACCAGGCCGAGTCCTTTCGCAAGATGCTGCTGGCCATGGCGCGCGACGTGCGGGTCATCCTGATCAAGCTGGCCGACCGCACCCACAACATGCGCACGCTGGGCGATGTGCCGCGCGCCAAGTGGACGCGCATCTCGCGCGAAACCCTGGACATCTACGCCCCTATCGCCCATCGCCTGGGCCTGAACACCACCTACCGCGAACTGCAGGACCTTTCCTTCCAGCACCTGCACCCCTGGCGCTACGCCACCCTGACCAAGGCGCTGCAAAAGGCGCGCGGCCGCCGCCGCGACGTGATCAAACGGGTGCAGGGCGAGGTCGAATCGGCTTTTTCCAATGCGCAGGTGCCCGTGGTCATCTCGGGGCGCGAGAAGACGCTGTATTCCATCTACCGCAAGATGGACGAAAAACACCTGTCCTTCGCCCAGGTCACCGACCTCTACGGCTTTCGGGTCGTCGTGAGGGACCTGACCGCCTGCTACACGGCCATGGGCGTGCTGCACCAGCTCTACAAACCGCTGCCCGGCAAGTTCAAGGACTACATCGCGATCCCCAAGATCAACGGCTACCAGTCGCTGCACACCACGCTGGTCGGCCCCTTCGGCACCAACATTGAGTTCCAGATGCGCACCGAGGCCATGCATGTGGTGGCCGAGTCCGGCGTGGCGGCCCATTGGCTCTACAAGGCCACCGACCCGGACAGCGACGCCTCGCAGCGCCTGGGCACGCAGTGGCTGCAGTCGTTGCTCGACATCCAGCAGGAAACGCGCGACGCCGCCGAGTTCTGGGACCACGTCAAGATCGACCTGTTCCCCGAGGCGGTGTATGTGTTCACACCGAAAAGCCAGATCATGGCCATGCCGCGCGGCGCGACCATCGTCGACTTCGCCTACGCCATCCACAGCGACGTGGGCCACCGCGCCGTGGCCGCCAAGGTCAACGGCGAGCAGGTGCCGCTGCGCTCCGAGTTGCACAACGGCGACGTGATCGAGATCATCACGGCATCGGTTTCCAGCCCGAATCCGGGCTGGCTGGGCTTTGTGCGCACCGGCAAGGCGCGTTCCAAGATTCGCCACCACCTCAAGACCATGGCGCTGTCGGAATCGCAGGACCTGGGTGAAAAAATGCTGGCCCAGGCGCTGCGCGCCGAGGGCATAGAGCGCGAGCGCCTGCCCGAGGACGACGAGGCCCACCACGCCACCTGGGAAAAAATCCTGCGTTTTACTGGCAACCGCTCGCGCGCCGACCTGCTGACCGACATCGGCCTGGGCAAGCGGATCGCCAGCATGGTTGCCAAGCGCATCGTGACCCTGCTGGCCGAGACCGGCGAAAAACCCAATGCGCTCTTGATGAGCCGCGAGCGCTACACGGCCCACGAGTCGGTGTCGCAAGGCGGCCTGGTGATAGACGGCAGCGAAGGCGCCTCGGTGCAGTTCGCGCCCTGCTGCCGGCCCATCCCGGGCGACGGCATCGTCGGCTACCTGGGCCGCGGCGAGGGCCTGGTGATACACACCGACGACTGCGCCGTCGCCAAGCGCCTGCAGCACCGCGACAGTGAACGCTTCATCGCGGTCGACTGGTCGGACGAACCGGTGCGCACTTTTGAGACCAACCTGCTGGTCACGGTGTCCAACGGCAAGGGCGTGCTGGCCAGGGTGGCGGCCGCGCTGGCCAGCGCCGAAGCCGACATCACCCACGTCGACATGGAGCAGGAACCTTCGCACGACGCGACCGACCTGCGCTTTGGCGTGGCGGTGCGCGACCGCGTCCACCTGGCCTCCGCCCTGCGTAGCGTCAAGCGCACGCCTTCAGTCTTGAGGGTTCAGCGCGCCAAATCAACCGGTTAGAACGGCTCTTAGGGGCAGTTAGCCGGCCGTGCGCTCATCGGGCGCCGGGTAGTCGACCTTGAGCACTTCCAGCGTCTGCACGCCTTGCGGCGTCACCAGGCTGACCTCATCGCCCACGCGCGACTTGAGCAGCGCCCTGGCCACGGGCGATATCCAGCTGATCTGCCCCAGGGCGCTGTTGGCCTCGTCGATACCGAGTATGGTCACGACGCGCTCGACGCCCTCGTCATCGGCATAGGTCACGGTGGCGCCGAAGAAGGCCTGGTCACTGCCGTGGTGGATGGAGGGATTGCTGACTTCCGCTATTTCCAGCCTTTTTGTCAGGAAGCGGATGCGCCTGTCGATTTCGCGCAGGCGCTTTTTGCCGTAATGGTAGTCGCCGTTCTCCGAGCGGTCGCCGTTGCTGGCGGCCCAGTGGACAACCTCGACCATCTTGGGCCGCTCGTTGTCTATCAGGTCCAGCAGCTCGCCGCGCAGGCGCTCGTAGCCCTGCGGCGTGATGTAGTTTTTGCCCCCGCCGGGCAGGGGCGCGAGCGCGGGCTCATCGTCCTCGGACTCGTCGGTTTCTTTGGTAAAGGCTTTGTTCATGCTCCGGCCACCTTAGCATTCATGGCCGCCAGCCGCGAATGCCCCTAAAAATCTTCCATCCTCAGGACCAGGGGATTGTCAGGCGTGTAGCTCGTGCCCGCCACGACCAGGTCGGCGGCCCGCGCGTGGATCATCTCGGCATCCAGCTCATAGGCTTTTTTCAGGGAGTCTCCCGGCGCGGCGCCGAAAAACTCCTGCATCACCTCGCGTGAAATCTTCACGGGAATCGCCTGGCCCGCATGCGAAATCCCAAAACTGAGCCACTCGCCGTGGTCCTCGACCTTCAGTGCTTCCATGTCTCTCCTCCGGAATGAGCATCCAGAATAACGGAGCACCCGCCGGCCGTACAGCCCATCCGGAGTCGCGGAGCCCCAGGAAAACCACTAAAACCCAGGCAGAAAGAAAAATAGCCTAGAGGGGTGAGCCTCTAAGCTATTGAAATCACTAATGAAAGTGGTGCGGCTGGCAGGAATTGAACCCACGACCCCTTGGTTCGTAGCCAAGTACTCTATCCAACTGAGCTACAGCCGCTAAGCCTCAAATTATAGCTTATTTAAATGGTAGGGCGTGAGTGACTTGAACACTCGACCAAAGGATTATGAGTCCTCTGCTCTAACCAACTGAGCTAACGCCCCACACAAGAGGGAGATTGTAAGGGTGTCTGAGGCCTGTTCTCGGGCCTACTTGCTGTGGCTGAGCGCGGTACTGACCAGTTTGGAGGTGATATCGACAATCTGGATCATTTTTTCGTAGGGCATGCGCATGGGGCCTATGACACCCAGCGTGCCCACGACCTGGCCGTCGACTTCATAGGGCGCGGTCACCACCGAGAGCTCCTGGTAGGGAATGACCTGGCTTTCGCCGCCTATGTAGATGCGAACACCCTCGGCGCGGCTGGAGACATCGAGCAGGCGCATCAGTTGCGCCTTTTGCTCGAACAGGTCGAACAGCTTGCGCAGGTTGCCCATGTCGCCGGAGAAATCGCTGACGGCCAGCAGGTTGCGTTCGCCGGAGATCACGACCTCGTCGCGCGATTCGATGGCCTCGGAGCTGACCTTGACCGCGGCCTGCATCAAGGTGGCGATCTCGCCGCGCAGCGCCTCGACTTCGTTTTTCAGGCGCTCGCGCACTTCCTCGATGGCCATGCCGGCGTAGTGTGAATTGAGGAAATTGGCGGCCTCCACGAGCTGCGACTGGGTGTAGTCGGCCTCGGTGAAGATGACCCGGTTCTGCACGTCGCCATCGGGCGACACGATGATCACGAGAAAACGTTTTTCCGACAGGCGCAAAAACTCGATATGGCGAAACACCGAGGTCCGGCGCGGCGCCATGACCACCCCGACGAATTGCGACAGGCTGGACAGCATGTGCGCCGCGTTGCTGAGCACCTTCTGCGGCTGGTCGGGCGCCAGCCGTGGCGCGCCTATCTGGCCGGCGGCGGCGAACGGGTCGCGCTGCGTGGTCAGCATGGTGTCGACGAAGAGGCGGTAGCCGCGCGCCGTGGGAATACGGCCGGCCGAAGTGTGCGGGCTGACGATCAGGCCGAGCTCCTCGAGGTCGCTCATGACATTGCGTATGGTGGCGGGGGACAGCTCCAAGCCCGAGGCCTTGGACAGCGTGCGCGAACCCACCGGTTGCCCGTCGGCAATGTAGCGCTCCACCAGCGCCTTGAGAAGCAACCGCGCACGATCATCAAGCATGCCGACATTCTACGAAGCCTGGGCCGGATGTTGTGATGTAATTTGCCGATGAAGTCGCAATTCCGCCATGTCGCCCTGATCGGCAAGTACCACGCGCAAGGTTCCCGGTCGGCGCTGGAGGATATCGCGCATTTCCTGGGCACCCAGGGCTGCGAGGTGGCGATAGAGCAGGACACCGCCAGCAACACCGGCCTTACGCAATTCCCGACGCTGGACGCGGCCGGCATAGGCGCCCAGTGCGACCTGGCCCTGGTGGTCGGCGGCGACGGCACCATGCTGGGCATAGGCCGGCTGCTGGCGCAGTTCGGCATCCCGCTGGTGGGCATCAACCAGGGCCGGCTCGGCTTCATCACGGACATCGCCTTCGAGGGCTACCAGAACACGCTGATTCCCATGCTGCGCGGCGAGTACGAGGAAGACCGCCGCTGGATGATGCAGGCCAAGGTGGTGCGCGACGGCCGCTGCGTCTTCAGCGCCACCGCCATGAACGACGTGGTGGTCAACCGCGGTGCGACCGCCGGCATGGTCGAGCTTCGCGTGGAGGTGGACGGCCGCTTCGTGGCCAACCAGCGCGCCGACGGCCTGATCATCGCCTCGCCCACCGGCTCCACGGCCTATGCGCTGTCGGCCGGCGGCCCGCTGTTGCACCCCTCGATTGCCGGCTGGGTGCTGGCGCCGATTGCGCCGCATACCCTGTCGAACCGGCCCATCGTGCTGTCCGACTCGGGCGAGATCACGATTGAAATCGTCGCCGGCCGGGACGCCAGCGCCAATTTCGACATGCAGTCGCTGGCCAGCCTGCTGCACGGCGACCGCATCACCGTCAGGCGTTCGGAGCACCAGATGCGTTTTCTCCATCCCAAGGGCTGGAGCTACTTTGACACCTTGCGCAAAAAACTCCACTGGAATGAAGGCGGGGCCTGACCGGCCCGCATCCACCTTATGAGCCTCAAAAGCATCTCGCTTCGCGATTTTGTCATCGTCCACGAACTCGAGCTGGACCTGTCCGGTGGGTTCACGGTGCTCACCGGTGAAACCGGCGCCGGCAAATCCATCCTGATCGACGCGCTGCAACTGGCGCTGGGCGCGCGCGCCGACGCCGGTGTGGTGCGTGAAGGCGCGGCGCGCTGCGAGATCAGCGCCGAATTCGACAGCCCCCCAAGCCTGGCCCCCTGGCTGGAACAGGCCGGCTTCGACGGCGGCGACACCCTGCTGCTGCGCCGGACGGTAGACGCGCAGGGCAAAAGCCGCGCCTGGATCAACGGCAGCGCGGCCACCGCCACGCAGCTCAAGGAGATCGCCGACCAGCTGGTCGACATCCACGGCCAGCATGCCTGGCAAAGCCTGACGCGCCCCGACGCGGTGCGCGGCCTGCTGGACTCTTATGCGGACGTGTCCACGGACGAGCTCTCGCGCCGCTGGCAGCAGTGGCGCCTGGCGCAAAAGACCCTGGTGGAAGCGCGCGATGCCCAGGACAGCCTGCAGCGCGAACGCGAGCGCCTGGCCTGGCAGATCGGCGAAGTGGACAAGCTCGCGCCCGGCGCCGAGGAGTGGGACGAACTCAATGCCCAGCACGGGCGCCTGTCGAATGCCCAGGCCTTGCGCGACGCGGTGCAGGCCGCCGTCGACGCCCTGCAGGAGTCCGACGACAACGCCAACGCGCTGCTGGGCCGCGCGATCACCGCATTGCAAAACCAGGCGCACATAGAACCCGAATTCAAGGCCATGATCGAGGTCCTGAACGGCGCGCTGGCGCAGATGGAAGACACCGTGCACTCGCTTAACGGCTATGCCCGCCATGCCGAGCTGGAGCCGCAGCGCCTGGCCGAGCTGGACGAGCGGCTGTCGCTGTGGGTCAGCCTGGCGCGCCGCTACAAACGCACGCCGGCCGAGCTGCCGGAGTTGCTGGCCTCCTGGCAGGCCGAGCTGCAAAAACTCAATGCCGCGGCCGACCTGGCCCAGCTGGAAAAGAACGAGGCCCAGGCCAAGGCAGCCTACCTCGAGGAAGCCGGACAGGTGTCCAAGGCCCGCGGCAAGGCCGCGCCCAAGCTCGCCAAGGCCATCACGCAGGCCATGCAGGGCCTGGGCATGCAGGGCGGCAAATTCGACGTGGCGCTGGCCAGCCTGGAGCAACCGGCCCAGCACGGCCTCGAACAGGCTGAATTCCTGGTGGCCGGCCACGCCGGCAGCACGCCGCGCCCGGTCGGCAAGGTGGCCTCGGGCGGCGAGCTGTCGCGCATCGCGCTGGCCATTGCCGTCACCACCAGCCAGCTCGGCCAGGCCGAAACCCTGATTTTTGACGAGGTGGACTCGGGCGTGGGCGGCGCCGTCGCCGAAACCGTGGGCCGCCTGATGAAGCAGCTGGGCAAGGACCGCCAGGTCATGGCCGTGACCCATTTGCCCCAGGTGGCGGCCTGCGCCGACCAGCACCTGGTGGTCGCCAAGCGCGCCGAAAACGGTGTCACCCTGAGCGCCGTGGACCATGTCAACGGCGAACAGCGCGTGGCCGAAATCGCCCGCATGCTGGGCGGCGAGCGTCTCTCCGGCACCACGCTGGCCCACGCCAAGGAAATGCTGGGGCAGTGATGGCGGCGCTGGAAATGGTCCTCATCACCGGCATGTCGGGCTCGGGAAAATCCGTGGCCCTGCATGCGCTGGAGGACGCCGGTTATTACTGCGTCGACAACCTGCCGCCGGAGCTGCTCACGCCCTTCGTTGCGCTGGAGCAGCAGCACGGCGCGCAAAAGGTGGCGATTGCCATGGACGTGCGCAGCGCCACCTCGCTGCCGCTGGTGCCCCAGCAGCTTCGCCAGCTGCGCGAATCCGGCGTGGTGGTGCAGTCGCTGTTCCTGGACGCCAACACCGAAACCCTGGTGCGCCGCTTTTCGGAAACGCGCCGGCTGCACCCGCTGTCGCGCATAGACGCCTCCGACCAGCACCGCGCGCTGGTGGACGCCATTGAGCTGGAGCGCGAGCTGCTCGGCGAAATGCGCGAGCAGGCCCATGTGCTGGACACCAGCATGATCCGCTCTTCGCAGCTTCAGGGTTATGTGAAGTCGCTGATTTCCGCGCCCATCACGCAGCTCACGCTGGTGTTCGAGTCCTTCGCGTTCAAGCGCGGCGTGCCGCTGGACGCCGACTATGTGTTCGACGTGCGCATGCTGCCCAACCCGCACTATGAGTCAGGCCTGCGCCACCTGACCGGGCGAGACCAGCCCGTGGCGGACTACCTCAGGGGGCATGCCGAAGTCGGTGAAATGTTCAGCCACATCGAGCAATTCCTCAAGCACTGGCTGAACGCGCTGGTGCGCGACCACCGCAGCTATGTGACGGTCGCCATAGGCTGCACCGGCGGCCAGCACCGTTCGGTTTACCTGGTCGAAGAACTGGCAGTGACCTTCAGCCCGTACTGGCGCACACTGAAGCGGCACCGAGAGCTGGACGCCGGCTAGGGTTTTCCGGAAACAGGAGCCGGCCTCAGGCGTCCTGCGTGAGCAGCTTGCGTATGGGCGCGGGCAGGCCCAGGCCGGGCCAGGCATCGGGGCTGAACCAGGCGCCCGGCCGCTCTTCCGACACCATGGCCTGGGGCAGGGCCTGGCCGGCGCCAAAGCCCGCAACCCACGGCGACAAGTACAAATCCTTGTGGGTCAGCACATGGACAAACTGCGGCAGCGGGTCGAGCCGGGATTGCAGCGAAGCCGGCAACACCGCCTTGAGTTCGTCATCGCTGTCGAACACCGGCAGGCAATACAGCCCGCCCCAGACACCCCGGCCCGGGCGCCTTTCCAGCCAGACGGAACCGTCGGGCCGCTGCGCCCACAGCAGGCTCAGGCCCTGGGCGCTGCGCTTGAGCTTGCGGGTCTTGACGGGGTATTTTCCGGGCTCACCCTCGGCGAAACCGCGGCACAGCTTCTGGACGGGGCACAGCAGGCACTGCGGCTGGCGCCCGGCGCAGATAGACGCACCCAGGTCCATCAGCCCCTGGGTGTAGCGCGGCATGGCTTCGGAGAGGTTTCGCTTGGGCAGCAGCTCCGTTGCCAGGTTCCACAGCGCTTTTTCATTGGCGCTTTGGGCCAGGTCGGCGGAAAAACCCAACACCCGCGTGAGCACCCGCTTGACGTTGCCGTCCAGGATGGCGACGCGCTCGCCGAAACAGAAGGAGGCAATCGCGGCCGCTGTCGAGCGGCCTATGCCGGGCAGGGTCTGGAGCTGCTCTGCCGTGCCCGGAAATTGCCCGCCGTGCAGGGCCACCACGTCTTTTGCGCAGCGGTGCAGGTTGCGCGCGCGGCTGTAATAGCCCAGCCCGCTCCACAGGCCCAGGACCTCGTCTTCGCTCGCGGCGGCCAGCTGGGCGACCGTGGGGAAACGCTGCAGGAATCGCGCGTAGTAATCGAGCACGGTCGCGACCTGAGTCTGCTGCAGCATGATTTCGGACAGCCAGACGCGATAGGGATCCCGCGTGTTCTGCCAGGGCAGGCTGTTGCGCCCGTGAGTGCTTTGCCAGCGGACGATTTCCGCAGAAAAACCAGCAGGCAAGGTTCAGGCTGCCTCGGGCAAGGCCGCATTCCTGGCGGCCGCGGCGGCGCCCTGCGCCTTGTCCTGCGCCGAGGGGCCGCCCATCAGGTGGGCGGTCAGCTCGGTGAGCTTGGTGTCCAGTTCGTTGAGCACGCCTTCCTGCTCGTCGATCTCGGCGATGCGCTCGTCCAGGCCCGACGCGGCCTGCTGGATGCGCTCAATTGCCTCCAGCCTGCGCCCGAAATTGCGGCGCCGCTCGCGCAGCTGTGCGTCCAGCTGTGACGCCGCCGACTTGTTCCAGAGCTCGACCTCGCCCAGCGCGGTTTCATAGACCACGCGCAGGCGCGTGGCCAGCGCGCGCACCAGGCGCTCGGAAAAGTCCGCTTGCGACAGCTTGATCACGTTGCCGAGCCCGAGGTACTGCAGGTGGCTGCGCTCTATCTGTTCGAGGTCATGTTCGTAACGGATCAGCTCCGGCTCCTTGGGCGCCTGCAGCGAGAAGCTGAATTCGGAATTGAGCTGGCGAAAGGACGCGGTCAGCATGGACTGGATTTCGCCGCTCAGCACCTGGGATTTCTGCAGGCCCTCGCGCAGGCGCGAGAAGGTCTGCCCATAGGCTTTTTTGACACCCAGCTTGATGCCCGGCTGTTTCAGCGCATTCGTGAGCTCGGCCAGTTCGGCCTTGAGGGTGGGCGTGCTGAGCAGGTTGAACAGGTCGCGCAGCATCTTGAGGTGCACCGAGCGCACCGCGTGGATCTTGGAGCCGCTGGTGTCGAACTCGGCCTGCTCCTGCTCGATGCGGCTGCGCATGTGCTTGATCACCGAAACGTTTTTGCCGCGCAGGCCGCGCAGCTCGATCATTTGCTCGGCCAGGTCGCGCCGGCGTATGTGCATGGCACGCCCGGCCTCCGTCCTGAGTTCGCCGATGCCGGCGGCCACCGCCGAGCGCAGGATTTTCTGGCGCTGGCCCATCACGCCCTGGCCCAGCGCCGCTTCAAGCGCCGGCAGGTGGCTGGCCTCCAGCAAGGCCTTGTCGCGGGTCACCTTGGCCACCAGGCCCTTCTGGGCCGAGACGGGAATGACCTGGGACTCAGGCAGGCCGAGGATTTCGGCCGAGGTCGCGCGTTGCCGGTCGATCTGCGCCTTGACCTGCTCGGGCGTGCTCAGCGCATCCCAGAGCGTGTCTATCTTGTTGAGTACCACCAGGCGGGCATCGCTGCCGTCGCCCTCGGTGATCAGGTGCTCGCGCCAGATCGACAGGTCGGACTTGGTGACACCGGTGTCGGCCGCCAGGATGAACACCACGGCATGCGCCTGGGGAATCAGACTCACGGTCAGTTCGGGTTCGGCGCCTATGGCGTTCAGGCCTGGCGTGTCGAGGATCACCAGGCCCTGCTTGAGCAGCGGGTGCGCGATATTGATGAGCGCGTGGCGCCATTTGGGCACTTCGATCAGCCCGTCGGAGCCGGCCAGAGGGTTGTCGTCAGGGCTGTTGTCGTGCCAGAAGCCGAGCGCGCGTGCCTCGTCCTTGGTGACGTGCCGCACTTCGGCGACTTTTTCCAGTGCCTGGGCCAGCTGCGCGGGGTCGTTGACGTCCAGGTCCAGCCGCGTCCACTTCTCGGGCGCCGAGCGCCATTCCATCAGCGCCTGTTTCTGCAGCCGCGTCTCTATGGGCAGCAGGCGCAGGCAGGGGGGCACGTCCGCGTCGTAACCGAGCTCGGTCGGGCACATGGTGGTGCGGCCGGCGCTTGCCGGCATGATGCGGCGGCCGTAGCCGGCGAAAAAGATCGCATTGATCAGTTCGGACTTGCCGCGCGAGAATTCCGCCACAAAAGCCACCATCACCTTGTCGGAACGCACCTGCGACTCCAGCCGCTGCAGGCGCTCCTCGACGGCAGCGTCGAGCAGGTCATGGTCTTTCATCCACTCAGCAAGCAGCTTCAGGCGAAGCGCAAATTCGCGCCGCCACTGGCCATGCTGGTCAAATTGTTCGTTAAAAGACATCGGTCTTCCGTTAAGTGTGGTCGGTCAATATAGCATCGCAGCCCCGAAAGGCCTATTGGCGCGACTACGGACCCGCTTCAAGGTTTCTGGCAGGTCGCGCAATAAAAAGTGGAACGCTGGCCCTGGCGCATGCTTTTAATGGGCGCCGCGCAGACCCGGCAAGGCTGGCCGGCCCGGTCGTAAACCATGGCCTCCAGCTGGAAATAGCCCGATTCGCCCCAGGCATTCGAGAAGTCCCGCAAGGTGCTGCCGCCCTTTGTAACAGCCTGCGCCAGCACCTGGCGTATGGCCGCGTGGAGCAACGCCGCGCGCGGCTTGCTGATGCGGCTGGCCCGCGTGGTGGGGCGTATGCCCGCCAGGAACAAGGCCTCCGAAGCGTAAATATTGCCGACGCCCACCACCGCCTCCCCGCCCAGCAGCAGCTGTTTGATGGGCGTCTGCCGCAGCTTGAGCGCCTGGTGAAAGCCGGCCGCGTCGAAAGCCTCGCTGAGCGGCTCCACGCCCAGTCGGCCCAGCAGCTTTTGGGCGGCCGGGGAATTTTCATCGCTGGCATAGACCACTGCACCAAAACGGCGCGGATCGTTAAGCCTCAGGGTTCCCAGGCTGGTGACCATCTCGAAGTGGTCGTGCTTGCCCGGCGCGGGAAAGCCGGTGCCAAAACTCACGCTACCAGACATGCCCAGGTGAATCAGCAGCAGGCCGTCGCTCAGGTCCACCAGCAGGTATTTGCCGCGCCGGCGAACCGCCAGCACCTGCCGGCCCACAAGCTGGCGCGGCTGGCAGCCCAGCGGCCAGCGCAGGGGTTTACCCATTTCGATGCGCTCTATGCGCGCGCCCGCAATGCGGTCCGCAAAGCTCAGGCGGGTGACTTCGACTTCCGGCAGTTCAGGCATAGGTTTTGCAGCTGGGGGCGCCGGTCCGCGGGCGCAAGGTCATTGACAGCAACGCGGGGCCGGCACAAAAGCTTTCATGACAGCCGGGTAAAGCGGGAGCGCCGCGCGGGAGCATCAATTATCATGGTTCGATGAAGAAAAAAACTGGCCTTGCCGGCCTTGCCCTCAGCGGCCTGTGGTTTGTCGTCCCCCTGGCGCTGGCGCAGACCGACGAACCTGTGTCCGCGGCCCCCGCCACGCTGGGCGAGGCCAAGGCGGTGCAGGAGGCCGCGCCCTCTTCCCTGCTGGACAGCGCGCTGTTCTACCAGTTGCTGGTCGGCGAGATGACCCTGCAGGACGGCGAGCCCGCCGCGGGCTTTGCCCTCATGCTGGACGCCGCCCGGAAAACCGGCGACGCGCAGCTTTACCAGCGCGCCACCGACATCGCCCTGCAGTCGCGCTCGGGCGACGCGGCCCTGCAATCGGCCCGCGCCTGGAAGCAAGACCAGCCGACCTCGCGCGAGGCCAACCGCTACGTGCTGCAGATCCTGGTGGCGCTCAACCGGATCGCCGACACGGTGGAGCCACTGCAAACCGAAATCAAGCTGGCCCCGGACGTGGAACGGCCCGCCGTCCTGAGCGCGGTGCCGCGCGTCTATGCCCGCGTGGCGGACAAAAAACTGGCCAGCACCGTGGTGGAAGAAGCGCTTGCCGACTACCTCGGCACACCCGCCACCGCCGGCGCCGCATGGACGGCGGTCGGCCGCATGCGCCTGGCCGCCGGCGACACCAAAGGGGCTCTGACGGCCGCCAGGCGCGGCCAGGCAGCCGCGCCGCGTGCCGAAGGCCCGGCCCTGGTGGCGCTCGAGTTGATGGACCCCAAGATGCCCGAAGCCGAAGGCGTGGTGCGCGGCTACTTCGAAGGCAATCCCAAGGCCCTGCCCGAAATCAGGATGGGTTATGCCCGCGCCCTGCTGGATGCCCAGCGTTATGCCGAGGCCTCCGCCCAGTTGCAAATCGTGACGCGCGACAAACCCGACATGCCCGAAGGCTGGCTGGTGCTCGGCTCCCTGCAACTGCAGGACAACCAGCTGGCGCAGGCGCAAAGTTCGCTGGAGCGCTACGTCGGCCTGGCGCAGCAGCAGACGTCCGAGGGCGAACGCAACCGCGGCCTGGCCCAGGCCTATTTGTCGCTCTCGCAACTGGCGGAAAAACGCAAGGATTACGCTGCGGCGGAAAACTGGCTCGCCAAGATTGACAACCCGTCCGACCTGGCGCTGGCGCAGACCCGGCGCGCGTCCATCCTGGCCAGCCAGGGCAAACTCGAGGAAGGCCGCCAGCTGATCCGCAAGCTGCCCGAGCGCAATGCGGCCGAGGCCAGGGTCAAGCTCAATGCCGAAGTGTCCCTGCTGCGCGAATTCAAGCAGTACCAGCTGGCCCATGAGGTGTTGGCGCAGGCCTTGGTCAAGACGCCGGACGAAACCGAGCTGCTCTACGACCAGGCCATGATGGCCGAAAAACTGGGCAAGCTCGACGAAATGGAAAGCCTGCTGCGCAAGGTCATCCAGCTCAAGCCGGACTACCACCACGCCTACAACGCCCTGGGCTATTCGCTCGCCGATCGCAGCGTTCGGCTGCCCGAGGCGCGCGACTTGATCCGCAAGGCGCTGGAATTCGCCCCCTCCGACCCCTTTATCGGCGACAGCCTGGGCTGGGTGGAATTTCGCATGGGCAACAACGCCGAAGCCGTGAAAATCTTCGAGGCGGCCTACAAGGCCAAACCCGATGCCGAGATCGCGGCGCATTTCGGCGAAGTGCTGTGGGCCATGGGCCAGCGCGACCGCGCCATCTCTATCTGGAAGGAAGGCCGGCTGCTCAATCCCGAGAACGAAACACTGCTCGAGACGCTCAAGCGCCTGCGCGTGAAGCTGTAATCCGGAATATCGACTTTGCCGCTCATCTTTCCTACGCGCCTGCTCCGGCTGTTCCTTGTTTTTGCGGGCTTTTTCACCGCACTTTTTCTGACCGGCTGCGCGCAAACGCCCCGGGCCACGGCCCAGGACGGGCTCAAGAACGAATTCTGGACCGGCCGCATCAGCCTGCAGGTGCAGAGCGAGCCGGCGCAGTCTTTCTCAGCCAGTTTCGAGCTCAGGGGCGGGGTCGAACGCGGTGAGCTTTCGCTGGTCAGCCCCCTGGGCAATGTGCTGGGCGTGCTGCGCTGGGCACCCGGCGAGGCGTTGCTGGATTCGGGCAATGGCAAGGTCCAGCGCTTTGCCTCCGTTGACGAGCTGATGGCCAAGGCCACGGGCGCGGCCGTGCCGCTGGGCGCGCTGTTTGCCTGGCTACGGGGCGACAATGCCGCCGCCAGCGGCTGGTCGGCCGATCTCTCGCGTTACCAGGACGGCCGTATTTCGGCCAAACGATCCCAGCCGACGCCGCAGGCCGACCTGCGTGTCGTGCTCGACCAGTAGCCACCACGCCCTTGCACCGGCTTTTGTGTTTTTATGACTTCAAGCGCTTCCATGCCCCCGCTCAAGGCCCTCTATGACGTGCCGGCGCCCGCCAAGCTCAACCTTTTTTTGCACATCACCGGCCGCAGGCCCGACGGCTACCACCTGCTGCAGTCCGTTTTCATGCTGATCGACTGGTGCGACACCCTGCACCTTGAACTGCGCACCGACGGCCGGATCAGCCGCGAGGACTTGGCAACAGACGGCCATGCGGCAGGGGTCCTGCCCGCGGACGACCTGGCGGTGCGCGCCGCCAGGGCGCTGCAAGCCGCCTCGGGCACCTCGCTGGGCGTGCACATTGGCCTGCAAAAGCGGATTCCCTTGCAAGCCGGCATGGGCGGCGGCTCCTCGGACGCGGCCAGCTGCCTGCTGGCGCTGCAGCGGCTGTGGGGCGTGCGCCTGCCGCCCCGGGAACTGCAGGCCCTGGCCCTGTCGCTGGGCGCCGACGTGCCTTTTTTCCTCTCGGGCGGCCATGCCTGGGTGGAGGGCATAGGCGAAAAAATTACCCCGCTGGCCCTGCCGCCAGCCCATTTTCTGGTGCTCAAACCGGCCGCCGGACTGCCCACCCAAGGTATTTTCAGCGCTCCGGAGCTCAAACGCGACACAGAAACTGCTACAATCCAAGGCTTTGCTGCAAATGCTGAAGGCCAGTCGAAATCCTTTGATTTCGGATTCGGCCGCAACGACTTGCAGCCGGTAGCGCAGGAGATGTGCCCGCAGATAGGCCAATCGCTCGATTGGCTCAAAAGCAGACATCTTCAAGGGCGCATGACCGGCTCCGGAAGTGCTGTATTTGCGCAACTGCCGCACGAAGCAGATTTGCCGGATACCTCAGAATTGCCTGAGGGCTGGAAAGTACGCAAATGCGGTAATTTGGAAGCGCATCCCCTGGCCGGTTGGTAAAATAACCGCTCTCGAAATGTGTTTCCAAGCGACCATAAATGAATAAGTTATAGGTCTGTTGTTGGCAACAACAACTGTCCTGTGTAGGGGTGTCGCCAAGCTGGTTAAGGCACCGGATTTTGATTCCGGCATTCGCAGGTTCGAATCCTTCCACCCCTGCCAAATTTAAGACTGTGGGCCACAGCCCCGGTGTTGCGGACCCGCCCGGAGCGGGCCCGCGTGACTCCTGACAGACCCGCATGATGTGTATCGGCGGGTCTGTGTGTTTTTGGAAACACGCCAGGCAAGCGGCGCTCACTGCCAAGCCCCTCTTGCAACGTGTTGTCCCCGTGCGTATTTTGCTTCGATCAGAAATTTCAGCCACGTTCAAGTCCTTGTAGCAGCTGGGCCCCACATGCAAACGCACCACCCCGATTTCATGGTTTTTACCGGCAATGCCAATCCGAGCATGGCCTCCGAGATTGCCCAGAACCTGGGTATTTCGCTGGGCGCGGCCCACGTGGGGCGTTTTTCGGATGGCGAGGTCACCGTCGAGATCCAGCAGAACGTGCGGGCCCGCGATGTGTTCGTGGTGCAGTCGACCTGCGCGCCGACCAACGACAACCTGATGGAATTGCTGATCATGGTCGACGCGCTGAAACGGGCTTCGGCCGAGCGCATCGCCGCGGTGATCCCGTATTTCGGCTACGCGCGGCAAGACCGCCGCCCGCGTTCGGCGCGTGTGCCCATCACGGCCAAGGTGGTGGCCAACATGCTGCAGGCCGTGGGCGTGTCGCGTGTCCTGACGATGGACCTGCATGCCGACCAGATTCAGGGCTTTTTTGACATTCCGGTCGACAATATTTATGCGTCGCCGGTGCTGCTGGGCGATTTGCGGCAGAAAAACTACGCCGACCTGATGGTCGTCTCGCCCGACGTGGGCGGCGTGGTGCGCGCCCGGGCGCTGGCCAAGCAGCTGGGCTGCGACATGGCCATCATCGACAAACGCCGCCCCAAGGCGAACGTGTCGGAAGTGATGCACGTGATCGGCGACATCGAAGGCCGCAACTGCGTGATCATGGACGACATGATCGACACGGCCGGCACGCTGGTCAAGGCGGCCGAGGTGCTCAAGGAGCGCGGCGCCAAGAAGGTTTACGCCTATTGCACGCACCCGATTTTTTCGGGCCCTGCCATAGACCGCATCGCCAAGGGCGACGCGCTCGATGAAGTGGTGATCACCAACACCATTCCGCTGAGCCCGAACGCCGAAGGCTGCAAAAAGATTCGCCAGCTCTCCGTGGCGCCGCTGATCGCTGAAACCATACAGCGCATCGCCAAGGGAGAGTCGGTCATGAGTTTGTTTTCGGACCAGGACAACCTGTTCTGACCTGAAACAAAAAGCGGCTGCCTTACCCGCGAACCCCGAAGTCCAGGGACTTCACCGGTTCATCGGCTCGAGGCAGCTTTTTAAAGCAGAACGAGACTGGTCGCGGTCCGTTCTTTATTGGAGTTGATTATGAAATTCGTCGCTTTTGAGCGCGCAAAGCAGGGCACGGGTGCGAGCCGCCGTCTCCGCATCACGGGCCGCACGCCCGGTATCGTCTATGGTGGCACCGGTGAGCCCACGCTGATCGAAATCGATCACAACGCGCTGTTCCACGCCATCAAGAAAGAAGCATTCCATGCCTCCATCCTCGAGATGGAACTGGCCGGCAAAGAACACAAAGTTCTGCTGCGCGACCTGCAAATGCACCCCTACAAGCAGCAGATCCTGCACATCGATTTCCAGCGCGTGGAAGCCAAGACCAAGATGACCGTCAAAGTGCCCGTGCACTACAGCGGTGAAGAAGAGTCTCCAGCCGTCAAGACTGAGAACTGCCTGGTCAACCACGTGATCACCGAATTGACTGTGTCCTGCTTCCCGGCCGACATCCCCGAATTCATCGCCGTCGACCTGAAGGGCCTGAAGAAGGGTTCGCCGCTGCACATCAAGGACATCACGCTGCCAAAGGGCGTGAAGTTTGTCGCCAAGGGCCAGGACAACCCGGTTCTGGTGTCGGTGTCCGCAGTGTCCGAAGAAGCCGAGGCCGATGCCGCAGCAGCCGCTGCCGCCGCCGCACCGGTGGACCCGAAAGCCGCCAAGGCCGCTGCCGCCAAGGAAGCCAAAGCCGGCGCCAAGGCTGACGCCGCCAAGCCTGCCGCCAAGAAGTAATCCACTTCGCGCGCAGGCCTGAAAAGGCCCACGGCCCTTGTCCTCTTGCGGGACAAGGGCCGTTTTTCTTGGCCCGCCCTCCACAGGCGGCGAGGCACCGCAGGCACGCCCCCTAGAATTGGGCGATGGAAATTTCCGCATGATCAAATTATTTGTCGGCCTGGGCAACCCCGGCCCTGAATACGAGGCCACACGCCACAACGCCGGCTTCTGGTGGATAGACGCCCTCTCGCGCGAGCTCAAGGCGCCGCTCAGCCTGGACAAAAGCTATCACGGGCAGGTGGCCCGCACCACGGTGAACGGCCAGAACGTCTGGCTGCTCAAGCCGCTGACCTTTATGAATGTGTCGGGCAAGTCGGTGGCGGCGCTGGCGCGCTTCTTCAAGGTCGCGCCCGAGGAGGTGCTGGTGGCGCACGACGAGATGGACATCGTGCCCGGCCAGGTCAAGCTCAAGTTCGGCGGCAGCCACGCCGGCCACAACGGCCTGCGCGACATCCATGCGCAGCTGGGCACGCCCGACTACTGGCGCCTGCGCATAGGCGTGGGCCACCCGGGCGTCAAGGCCGAAGTGGTTAACTGGGTGCTGAAAAAGCCCTCGGCCGAACACCGCATCGCCATTGAAGACTGCATCGCGCGCTGCCTCAAGGCCGTGCCGGAGCTGCTCAAGGGCGAGATGGAAAAGGCCACGATGATGATTCACACCAGCACGCCGCCGCGGCCCAAGCCGCCACGCAAACCCGTCGAGCCCGCCGCCGAAGACTGAGGGTCAATCCCCTGCCCTTACCGGCCTAGCGGGCCGTGATGATGGGAATGACGGCCTGCAGGCGCTGGTATTTTTCCCACAGGGTTTCCCGCGTTTCGATGTGCTGCGGGTTGATGGGAATGCAGGCCACGGGGCAGACCTGCACGCACTGCGGCTCGTCGAAATGGCCCACGCATTCGGTGCATTTGTGCGGGTCGATCTCGTAGATTTCCTTGCCCAGGTAAATCGCCTGGTTGGGGCATTCGGGCTCGCAGACGTCACAGTTGATGCATTCGTCGGTGATCATCAAGGCCATGTCAGCCTCCTTTTGCCGATCGGTGCGCCGCCGCCAGGGCCGCCGCCACCGCCGGGCTCACCATCTGCGCGACGTCGCCGCCCAGCTTGCTGATCTCGCGCACCAGCGTGCTGCTGATGCATTGCAGCGGCGCGTCGGGCAGCAAAAACACGGTTTCCACTTCCGGCCGCAGCTTGCGGTTCATGGCCGCCATTTGCGCTTCATAGTCAAAGTCGGTGATGTTGCGTATGCCGCGCACCACGGCCGAGGCCTTTTGCGCCGCGCAAAAATCCATGATCAGGCCGTCAAAGGGCAGCACGCTCACGCCGGCAATGCCTTCAGTCGCGGCCTTCACCTGGGCCACGCGCTGCTCCAGCGAGAACAAGGTCTTTTTGTGGTGGGCCACGGCCACGGCGATGACGAGCTGGTCAAACAGCCCCGCCGCGCGGCGCACCACGTCGTCATGGCCCAACGTAAAGGGGTCAAACGTGCCGGAATAGACAGCGATGCGTGGGGTTGCCATAGGGGGAATTATGCCCGCCCCCGCCCTATCCCCCAGCGTGGACGCCTCTGTAACCACGCGGCAGGCAAGGCTGCGGGATTCAGGCCGCCCCGGCCAGCAAATGGAAATGCACAGCGCCGGCCTTGCCGCTGCGGTGCACCTGCAAGCCCAGGGGCAGCAGTTCCTCGTCGCTCCAGGGCTTGGGCGCCTCCAGGTACACCAGTCCGGTCGGGCCTATGGCCCGCGCGGCGGCCTGCAGCGCGGATTCGAAAAGCGTGGATTCAAAGGGTGGGTCCAGCAGCACCAGTTGCAGGCTGCCCGGCGCCGCGCGCTTGAGCGCGCTGAGCCCATCGCCGCGCTCGATGCGGCACATCCCGGCCTTGAGCCTGGCCTGCACCGCCTTGAGCTGCAGCGCCAGGGCCGGGTCCTGCTCGCACAGCAGCACGTCGGCGGCGCCGCGCGAGGCGGCCTCAAAGCCCAGCGCGCCGGTGCCGGCGAACACGTCCATGCAGCGCCAGCCCGTCAGGTCCTGGCCCAGCCAATTGAACAACGTTTCGCGCACACGATCGGGCGTGGGGCGCAGGCCGGGCTTGCTGGGCACCGGCAGCTTGCTGCGTTTGTACAAGCCGCCGATGATGCGGATTTCGCCGGGGGGCACGGTCTTGCGGCCCACCACCTTGCCGCCCTTTGGTTTTGCCCCGGCGGTTTTGGCGGGGGTGGATGCGGTGTATTTCATGGCGCGGCGCCCAGGACCAAGGTCACCATTTTCTCGGGCTGCAGCTTGCGCGCGAAGGCCGCCTTGATGTCGGACACCGTCACCTTGTCCACCTGCTGCGTCCAGGTGTCCAGGTAATCGAGCGGCAGGCCGTTCCAGGCGATGCTGGCGATGTTGTCCAGCAGCTTGCGGTTGCTGTCTATGCGCAGCGCAAAGCCGCCTACAAGGTTGTCCTTGGCGTCCTTCAGTTCGGCCTCGGTGGGGCCCTTGGCGACGAAGTCCTTGACCACCTCGCGCACCAGCGCCACCGCCTGGTCGGCCTGGTCGGGCCGCGTCTGCAAGCCCACGGTGAAGCTGCCGGCATGCAGGCCGGGCGAGAAATAGCTGTAGACGCCGTAAGTCAGCCCCCGCTTTTCACGCACTTCCCGCGTCAGGCGCGAGGCAAAACCACCGCCTCCCAGGATGTAGTTGCCCACGGTCAGCGCGAAATAATCGGGGTCGTCGCGCTTGAAGCCAGGCTGACCCATGAGCACGTGGGCCTGCGCCGAATCAAAGGGAATGCGTTTTTCCTCGGCCTGGGCCAGCGGTGCCACCTCGGGCACCTGCGGCATGGGCGGCAGGCTGGCGCACGGCACCTGCGGCAGGCGCGACAGCAGGCGCGCCGCGATCGCATCGGCCTGCGCGCGCGTCACCGCGCCCACCATGCTGATGCGCGCGCGGCAGGCCACCACGCCGGCGCTGTAGAAAGCGCGCATGTCGGCGATGCTGATGCGCCCCAGCGTGGCTTCGGTCACCTCATAGCCGTAGGGATGCGCGCCGTACACCGCCTTGGCGTAAGCACGGCCAATCACGCTGCCGGGCCGGGTGTAGGACTCCTTGAGCGATGCCACCATGCGCTCGCGTTCGCGCTGCCAGACGGCGCCGGGAAAGGACGGCTGCGCGATCTGGCGAGCCGCGAGCGCCACGGCTTTGTCGAGCAGATCGGGATCGGTCAGCGAGCGCAGCGAAAAACCCAGGCGCTCCCCGGTGGCGCTGACGCCGAACTGCGCGCCCAGGTCGGCCCAGGCCTCGCTGAGCGCATTCTCGTCCATGGCGGGTTCGCCATTCCTGGCCTCCAGGCCTTTGTCCAGCATGGTCGCGGTCATGCTCGCCAGGCCCGCCTGGACGGTCGGGTCGCGCCGGGTGCCGGCGTCGAAATCGATCTGCACATCCAGCATGGCGATGGCCGGGCTTTCAACCAGGTACACCTGCGCGCCGCCGGGCTGCGTCCATTGCTGGATGGGGATGGCCGCGCCGGCCGTTGCCTGCAGGCACAGGCCAATCAAGCCGGCAGCCCAGAGGGAGAGAGAGCGCTTGGCCCTGTATTTCGTGGCGATTGTCATGGGGATTCGGGTGTCGGGTTCAGGAGCCGTCATGGCGGATGGGAAGCGCCGGCTTGCGGGGTTTGCGCTTGGGGTCCGCGGGCTGCGGCAACAGGGTGACCAGCGTCATCTGGTCGTCGCCGAAGTACTTGGCGGCCACCGCCTGCACTTCGGCGGCCGTCACGCGGCGCAGGCCGGCGATCACACGTTCGCTGCCGTCCAGCGGCAGGCCCTGTATCCAGTTGGAGCCCAGCTCTCGCGCCTGGCTGAACACGGAGTCGAGCTTGTAAGTCTCGCTGGCCACCCACTGGGTCTTGACGCGCTTGAGTTCCGCCTCGCTCACGCCCTCGCGCGCGACCAGGGCGACTTCCCGGCGCAAGGCCTCGGCCACCTGCTGCGTGGTCTTGCCATCCGCGGGAACGCCGTCCAGCACAAACAGCTGCGGCCCGCGCCCCATCAGGCCGTTGGACGCCCCGGCGCCGTCGGACAGCCTGTTGTCGCCCTGCCCCAGGGCGCGCTCCAGGCGCGCGCCGCCATAGCCGTCAAGCACCGCGGCCAGCACGGTCAGGGCCAGCGCATCGCGGCTGCCGGCCGCCGTCGGCGAGGCCGGTGCGCCAGGGGCCGGGTCCATGAGATCGGCCGGCTCCAGCTTGGGCACCTTGAAGGACAGGCTCACATAGGCCTGGCTGGCCGGGGCCTTGTAATCCAGGCGGCGCGGGCCGTCCTGCTCAGGCTCGGTGCGGGGCTTGCGCTCGGGCACAGGCCGCGCGGGGATCCCGCCGTAGTATTTCTCGGCGAGTTTCCTGACCTGGGCGACTTCCACGTCACCCGCCACCACCACGGCCGCGTTCGCCGGCACATACCAGCGCCGGTAGAAATCACGCACGTCGGCCGGCGTCATGGCGTCCAGGTCGCTCATCCAGCCGACGACGGAGCGCCGGTAAGGCGAGGCCAGGAAGGTCACGGCCGTGCCCTGCTCGTGGAGCATGGCGCGCGGCGAATCCTCGGTGCGCAGGCGGCGCTCCTCCTTGACCACCTCGATCTCGCGTTTGAATTCCTCGTCAGGCCACTGCATGTGGGCAAAGCGGTCGGCCTCCAGCCGCATCACCTCCTCCAGCTTGCCGGCCGGAATCTGCTGGTGATAGCCGGTGTAGTCGCGGGTGGTGAAGGCATTGTCGCGTCCGCCCAGCGCGGCCACCCGTTTGGCAAAATCGCCGGGCTTGACCGTGGCTGTGCCCTTGAACATCATG
Organism: Polaromonas sp. P4_F6; assembly: GCF_056401275.1. Lineage (NCBI taxonomy): Bacteria > Pseudomonadati > Pseudomonadota > Betaproteobacteria > Burkholderiales > Comamonadaceae > Polaromonas > Polaromonas sp. P4_F6. Next base: position 121,486 of record NZ_JBFUJQ010000001.1, read on the forward strand.
TGCTCCAGCGCATGGGCCACGCCCGAGGTGCCGTCCACCTCGTCCATGGAGCCGACCCGCACCCACAGCATGTGGGCCGCCGTGGGCGCGCGGTGGTCGGGTTTGACAATCACCGTGAGGCCGTTGGCCAGCGTGAACTTCTCCGCCACCGGCGCCGGGGCGGGCGCCTGGGCGAAAGCGGCGGCTCCCAGGCACAAGGCCAGCAGGGCGGCCGGGGCGCGGGGAAGGCGGAAAACGGGGCGCAAAACGGGGCGGGGAAGGGGTACTGGCTGCGTCAAAAGGGCTTGTCTGGGGTGTTTCATAGAATAGATGGGTGGCGCCGCACGTTGCCCCGCAACGGTGCAACAGCCCACTAGGACTCCGCAAGCATACCCAATGTTCAGTTTTTTCAAGAAAAAATCCCCCCCTCCCGCCGCCGTGCCTTCCACGGCATCGCCCGCGCCGGCGGCAGACGCCGTTCCTGCGCCGGCGCCCGCCGGGGGTGGATTGATAGGCAGCGCGCTGGTCACCCCCATCGCCATGCCGGTCCCCGGCGCCGTCCCGCCGGAACGCGAGCGCTGGCTCAGCAAACTCCAGGCCGGCTTGCGCAAAACCGGCTCCAGCATTTCAACGGTGTTCACCGGCAGCCGCATCGACGATGCGCTTTACGAAGACCTTGAAACCGCGCTGCTGATGGCCGACGCCGGCACCAAGGCCACCGAACACCTGCTGGCTGACGTCAAGCGCCGCGTGCGCGAAGGCGGCATGACGCATCCCGTGGCCGTCAAGAACGCGCTGGTGGACGCCATAGCGCAACTGCTCAAGCCGCTGGAGCAGCCGCTGGTGATAGGCCAATACCAGCCCACCGTGATCATGGTCACCGGCGTGAACGGCGTCGGCAAGACCACCTCCATCGGCAAGCTCACGCGCCACCTGGCGAGCGAAGGCGCCTCGGTGCTGCTCGCGGCGGCCGACACCTTTCGCGCGGCGGCGCGCGAGCAGCTCAGCGTCTGGGCCGACCGCAACACCGTCGAAATCGTGAGCCAGGAAGGGGGCGACCCGGCCGCCGTGAGCTTTGACGCCGTGAGCGCCGGCAAGGCGCGCGGCAAGGATGTGGTGCTGGTCGACACCGCCGGCCGCCTGCCCACGCAGCTACACCTCATGGAAGAGCTGCGCAAGATCAAGCGCGTGGTGCAAAAAGCGGAGGCCACAGCCCCACATGAAATAGTGCTGGTGATCGACGGCAACACCGGCCAGAACGCCCTGGCCCAGGTCAAGGCCTTTGACGACACCTTGCAGCTGACCGGCCTCATCGTGACCAAGCTGGACGGCACGGCCAAGGGCGGCGTGCTGGCGGCCATCGCGCTGTGGGCCCGCGAACGCGCGCTGGCCTCACCGGCGCTGCGCCCCGTGTCGGTGTATTTCATCGGCGTGGGCGAGCAGCTCGAAGACCTGGAAACCTTCAACGCGCGCGAATTCGCGCAGGCCCTGCTGGGCTAGGCGCTTTCTTCAGGCCTCAGGCTTTCAGGCACCCAGGCGCAGCAGCAGCACCGCGGCCACCACAAAGGCCACGATAAACACGGTCTCGGTGACCAGCATCGCGACCGGCTTCCAGCCGAGCTTGAGCAGATCCTCAAAGCTGGTCTTGACACCCGCGGCGGCGATGGCGGTGACCAGCATCCAGCGGGAGGCATCGCCGGCCAGCTGAACCAGCGGCGGGCTGATGAGGCCGGCGCTGGCCAGCATCACCAGCACGACAAAGGCCAGCAGAAAGCCGGGCACCAGCGGCACCTCGGTTTCCGGCACCTTCACGGCCGGATGCTTGCGGTACATCACGGCCACCGCCAGCACCACCGGCATCAGCATCATGACGCGGAACAGCTTGACAACCGTCGCCGTGTCGCCGGCCTGCGGCCCCAGCATCATGCCGGCCGCCACCACCTGCGCCACATCATGGATGGAGCCGCCCAGCACGATGCCGGCCTGCCCCGGCAGCAGGCCTATGGCCTGCAGGCTGAAGGGATAGACCACCATGGCCAGCGTCGACAGCACCGTGACGCCCACGACGGCCAACAGCGTGAAGCGCTCGTTCTCTTTGGTTTGCGGCAGCACCGAAGACACCGCCAGCGCCGCCGACGCCCCGCAAATGGCCACGGCGCTGCCCGAGAGCAGGCCTTCATCACGCGAACACTTGAGCCAGCGCGCCAGCAGCACGCCCAGCCCTATCGTGAGCAGCACCGCCAGCACGATGACCGCCGCGGTCCCCAGGCCCAACTGGGCCACCTGCGAAAAAGTGATGCGCGCGCCCAGCAGGGCCACGCCGACACGCAGCACCACACGCCCGCAAAAACCTATGCCCTTGGCCGCCTGCGGATGGCTGCTCAGAAAGTGAAAGGCCAGGCCTATCAGCAGCGCGTACAGCAGCTGCGGCCCGCCGTAATGCTCGGACACAAAAGTGGCTGCCAGTGCGATCACCATGCACACCAGCACACCCGGGAAATACGTGCTCAAGGAAGCCAGCTGCAAGCGCCATGTGTGAATCATCGGAACCCAATAAAAATGTCAGAAAAAATGGTGGGGTGAGGCGTCCGCCTCATGAGCGCTTGTCTTGGGGCTTGAGCACGCCTTCGAGCAGGGCGGCGCCTGCCGGGCTGCCGGCCACCAGCATCCGGCTCTCCAGCAGCGGCAGGCCGTCCATCGCCTGCATCACGGCGCCGGCTTCGCGCAGCAGCACAGCGCCGGCCGCCGCATCCCAGGCGCCCATGCCGCGCTCCCAGAAGGCGTCTACCCTGCCGGCCGCCACATAGGCCAGCTCCAGCGCCATCGCGCCGCTGCGGCGCACCTGGCCGAAGGTCTTCAGCACGCGGCCGAATTCGGCAAGGTAGTCGTCCATGAAGGACGCGCCGGGTTTGGGAAACACCGTGGCGACCAGGCATTGGCCCGGCAGGCGCGGGCCGGCGCAAGCGATGGGCCGCCCGTTCAACCGGGCACCCAGGCCGGTCGCGGCGGTAAAGACTTCATTGCGCGAAGGATCGACGATCACGCCCAGCACCGGCTCGCGGCCCGCGCAGAGGGCGACAGACACCGCGTACTGCGGGTAGCCGCGCGCAAAATTCGCCGTGCCGTCTATCGGGTCCACCAGCCAGGTGGGTTCGTCCGTCAACTCGCCGCCGCCCTCCTCGCCGACAAAGCGGCCCTGCGGCAGCGCATGCTGCAGGGCTTCCTGCAGGTCCTCCTCCACTTCGCGGTCAAAGCGTGTGACCCAGTCGCCGGGTGCTTTCTGGCTCACGTCGGCCGGTTTCAGGCCGGCCTGGGCCTGCTGGATGCGGGCGGCCGCCTCCATGCCGGCCAGCCTGGCCTTCTCCAGTAAAAAAACAAGGTCCATGCTCAAGCTCTCTTGGACAGCACACTGACGTAGTCGTGCGCCTGGGTGTTGATGGTCGACACGCGGTACTCCACCGGTTTGTCGCCGAAGGTCAGCGCCAGCCGGTGCACCTCCATCACCGGCGCGCCGGGCGCCACGCCCAGCACGCGGGCCGTGGTTTTATCGGCCGCCGCCGCGCGCGCGCGCTCCTGCGCGCGAAGCACGGTGATGCCGAAGTCGGTCTGGTACAGCGCGTAAATCGTGCTGGGCCTTTCGACAAAACGCTTTTCGGTGAGGTTGCGAAACAGCGCCGCCGAAATCGCCAGCCTGTCATGCATCACCACGCGGCCGCGCAGCGCGAGCCGGTTCTCGGCCCTGAACACCGGCTCGCCGGCCTTGATGCGCAAGGCGGCGGCCTCGGCTTCCGTCGCCCGCTCGCGCGCGAAGGCGATGCAATCGATTTCGGGATAGTCGCGCTCGCGCGCCTCATCGTCGTCGCCGAAATTCCAGCGCGGCTCCACATGGAAAAACTGGAACAGGAAGCGGGCATCGGTGTGCGGCGCCACAAACGTGCCCTTGCCCTGGCGGCGCAGCAGCACGTGCTCGTGCACCAGTTCGTCCACCGCATGGCGCAAGGTGCCCACACTGACCTGCAGGCCTGTGGCGATTTCAGCCTCGCTGGGCAGGGGTTTACCCGGACCGTAGTGGCCGGCTTCAATGAGTTTTTGCAGCTCCCGCTTGACCTGGCGGTACAGCGGCAGGGTGTCCCCGCCCGCCAGCGGGCGCAGGGATGTGGGTCTGGTTTTCGCATTCACGGCGCCCATTGAAACACCGATGGGCGGGTCGTACAAGTCATATATATGAGTGAATTGACAAGGTGCGGGCCCTCCATAAAACTGGCGGCTCGATTCAACCCAGCCCCTTGATGGAGAACCCATGATTCATTTTGTATTGCATGACGCCAAAGACACCGTGGCCGTCGTGGTGGTGGAAGGTGTAAAGGCCGGAACCGCCATGACCGGCTGGATCATGGACGAGGACCGCATGATCAATGTGCAGGCCCAGCAGGACATCCCCATCGGCCACAAGGTGGCGCTCAAGGACATGGCCGTCGGCGATACGGTGCTCAAGTACGGCATCGACATGGGCAAGGTCGTCGCCAACATCAAGGCGGGCCAGCATGCACATGTCCATAACATCAAAACCAAACGCTGGTGATTGATGGCGCTCCCGGCTACTGCGCGGGCGGGATGCGTCGTTGCAAATCCTCGCCGGGCAGTAGCCCGTCTGTGGTTTGCGCCTAGCCTGCCGCCCGCTCGCTACGCCATCCAAACCATCAACCCAAAAAACTTTTAAAGGACTTCCCATGTCAGTCATTAACAAAGACACCACATTCCTGGGCTACCGCCGCGAGAACGGCCGCGTCGGCGTGCGCAACCACGTCATCATCCTGCCGCTGGACGACCTGTCGAACGCGGCGGCCGAGGCCGTGGCCCACAACATCAAGGGCTGCATGGCGATCCCGCACCCCTACGGCCGGCTGCAGTTCGGCGCCGACCTGGAGCTGCACTTCCGCACGCTGATAGGCGCGGGCTGCAACCCCAACGTCGCGGCCGTGGTGGTGATAGGCATTGAAGACGGCTGGACCAAAAAAGTCGTCGACGGCATCGCCACCACCGGCAAGCCTGTGGTCGGCTTCGGCATCGAGGGCCACGGCGACCACGAGACCATCATGAAGGCCTCCAGGGCGGCGCGCGAGTATGTGCAGTGGGCCAGCGAAAAACAGCGCGAGGTCTGCGGCATCTCCGAACTCTGGGTCTCCACCAAATGCGGCGAGTCCGACACCACCTCGGGTTGCGGCGCCAATCCCACGGTGGGCAATGCTTTCGACAAGCTGCACCCGCTGGGCAACTACCTGTGCTTCGGCGAAACCTCGGAAATCACCGGCGGCGAAAAAATCGTGGCAGACCGCTGCGCCAACGACGCGGTGCGCGACAAGTTCATGTTCATGTTCAACCGCTACCAGGACATGATCAACCGCCACAAAACCAGCGACCTGTCCGACTCGCAGCCGACCAAGGGCAATATCGCCGGGGGCCTGACGACCATCGAGGAAAAAGCCCTGGGCAACATCCAGAAGATAGGCAAGGCCTGCACGGTGGACGGCGTCATCGACAAGGCCGAGATGCCCACGCACCCGGGCCTGTGGTTCATGGATTCGTCCAGCGCCGCCGCCGAGATGGTGACCCTGTGCGCCGCCTCGGGTTATGCGGTGCACTTCTTCCCCACGGGCCAGGGCAATGTGATCGGCAACGCCATCGTCCCGGTGATCAAGATCTGCTCCAACCCGCGCACTGTGCGCCTGATGAGCGAACACATCGACGTGGACACCTCGGGCCTGCTGCAGCGCGAGATCACGCTGGACCAGGCCGGCGACAAGCTGCTGGAGAACATGCTGCGCACGGCCAACGGCCGCCTGACCGCGGCCGAAGCCCTGGGCCACCGCGAGTTTGTGCTGACGCGCCTCTTCGAATCAGCCTAGAGCGGAGGACGCATGGCGCGCATAGTCATCTGCGAGTTCATGGACGAGCGCGCCGTAGCGCGGCTTGCGGCTGTTCACGAGGTGCTCTACGACCCGCAGCTGGTGGGCGATGCGGCCCGCCTGCGGGTCGAGGCGGTAACGGCCGACGTGCTGGTTGTGCGCAACCTGACCCAGGTGCGCGGCGAATTGCTGGCCGCGCTCACGCGCTGCAAGGTGGTGGGCCGGCTGGGCGTGGGCCTGGACAACATCGACGTCCCGGCCTGCGAGGCCCGGGGCATCAAGGTCATCCCGGCCACCGGCGCCAATGCGCTCAGCGTGGCCGAATACGTGATCGCCAGCACCATGCTGCTGCTGCGCGGCGCCTTTGCCTCCAGCGCGGCGGTGGCCGCCGGCCAGTGGCCGCGCGCGGCGCTGGGCAATGGGCGCGAGACCGCCGGGCAAACGCTGGGCATCATAGGCTTCGGCTCCATAGGCCAGACCACGGCGCGCCTGGCGCGGGGCCTGGGCATGCAAGTGATCGCTTACGACGCCATGCTGGCGCCCGATGCGCCGGTCTTCACGCAGGCCGGCGTGCGCTACGCCGCGCTCGACGAACTCATCGCCGGCGCGGACGCCGTCACGCTGCATGTGCCGTTGGTGGACTCCACCCGCGGCCTGTTCAACGCCGAGCGCATCGCCCGGATGAAAAAGGGCGCCGTGCTGGTCAACACCTCGCGCGGCCATATCGTGGACCTGGCGGCCGTAGCCGCCGCCCTCAGGGCCGGCCGGCTGGGCGGCGCGGCCATCGACGTCTTCGACGTGGAGCCCCTGCCCGCGACGGCGTTGCTGCAGGACTGCCCCAACTTGGTGCTGACCCCGCATATTTCGGGCGTCAGCACACAATCGAATGAACGTGTATCGTTCATGGTCGCAGAAAAAGTTCTGGAGAGTCTGAGCTGATGGCCCATTTGACCCTTGAAGAAGCTACCCGCCTCGGCGCGCAGGCCTTGCGCTGCGCGGGCGCGTCCGAAGAAATGGCGCTGAGCACCGCAAAGGCGCTGGTGCGCGCGGACGCGCAAGGCCTGGCCTCGCACGGCCTGAGCCGCGTGCCGCAATACGCCACCCACCTGAGCAACGGCCGCGCCGACGGCCAGGCCGTGCCCGTGGTGGCGCGCAAAAAAGGCGCGACGGTGCTGGTCGATGCCGGCGAAGGCCTGGCATTTCCGGCCTGCGACCTGGCGATTGCCACGGCCATCACCACGGCGCGCGAGATGGGCGTGTGTTTTGTGGGCATCACCAACAGCCACCACTGCGGCGTGTTGATAGACCACCTGCGCGCCGCGGCCGATGCCGGCCTGGTGGGCCTGGGTTTTGCCAACGCGCCGGCGGCCATGCCGGCGGCCGGCGGCAAACACCCGGTGTTCGGAACCAATCCCCTGGCCGCGATTTTTCCGCGCCGCGATGCCGACCCGCTGATGATCGACCTCTCGCTCAGCGAAGTCGCGCGCGGCAAGGTCATGCTGGCCGCCAAGGAAGGCAAGCCGATTCCGCTGGGCTGGGCACTGGACACCGACGGCCGGCCGACCACCGACGCGCAGGCGGCGCTCGAAGGCTCCATGCTGCCGCTGGGCGCGGTGAGCAGCCCCAAGGGCTCCATGCTGGCGCTGGTCGTGGAGCTGCTTGTCACCGCCGTGATAGGCGCGCGCTTCTCTTTTGAGGCATCCTCCTTTTTTGTCGACGAAGGCAACCAGCCGCGCATAGGCCAGGCCTTCATCCTGATAGACCCGGGCGCCCTGGCCGGCGCCGATAGCTACTTTGAGCGCATGGAAACCCTGATCGCCGAAATGCTGCAAGACGACGGCGTGCGCCTGGCCGGCGCGCGGCGCATCGCACTCGAAGCCAAGGCACAGCAGGCGGGGATCACCATCCCCGACGCGCTCAAGTTTCAATTGGATCAGTTAGTCAGTGAGGGATCAGTTGTTTAGTTAAAACTCAAGGAGATTGGCATGAAGCGTCGTGACATCGTATTGGCATCAGCAGGTGCAGCCCTGACGGGCGTTCCGGGCCTGGGGCTGGCCCAGCAGACCTTTCCCAAACCGGGCAGCACCATCAAGTATGTGGTGCCATTTACGCCCGGTGGCCTGACCGACATCATGGCGCGCACGGTCGCCCAGAAGCTCTCCGAAGCGTGGAAGACTTCGGTGATTGTCGAAAACAAGGCCGGCGGAAACGCGCAAATTGGCGCCGAGTTCGTCGCCAAGTCACCACCCGACGGCAACACGCTGCTGGCCATCACCTTGACGCATGCGGCGAACGTATCCCTTTATCCCAACGCACCCTTCAGCTTCACCAAGGACTTGCGTCCGGTCGCCCTGCTGGCCAATTCGCCGATGCTTGTTGTGGTTCCCGCCGCCAGCCCGATCAAGGACTTCAAGGACCTGATAGCGGTATCCAAAACCAAGCAGTTGAGCGCGGGTTCGAGCGGCAACGGCACGCCGGCGCACCTGACCATGGCCTTGTTCTGTGAACTGAACAAGACCAAGATGATCCATGTCCCCTACCGCGGCGGCGCACCGTCGATGGTCGACCTGATCGGCGGCCAGCTGGACGTGATTTTTTCCAACTTTCCGGAATCGATCACCCATGTCAAGAGCGGCAAATTGCGCGCGATCGCTATCTGCAGCCTGGGCCGGCACCCGGGGGTGCCGGACGTGCCGACGGCCTTTGAAGCCGGCATGACCGGACTCTTTGTCGAGAACTGGACAGGGGCCATGCTCCCGGCCAAGACACCGGATGACATTGTGGACAAATTCTCGCGCGAGATGATCAAGATCATGTACAGCGCCGAAGTGGAAGAGCGCGCCAAGCAGCAAGGCTTTCGTGTCTCACAAAAGGGCTCAGACGAGTTCGGCCGCTTCCTGAAAAGCGAAATAGACCGCTGGAGCCGGATTATCAAGACCGCGAAAATCACCCCGACCTGATGTCGCCCGGGCGCCGTGCCCGGCTTTGTAAAACACCGCGGCTGTATTAAAGTGGAAGAAAAAAGGCGCTGACTGCGCCTTTTTTCCCAAAGGAGACAGACATGGACAACACGGCGGACACACACGACACCCCCGACACTGCCGGCGCAGCGGCCCAACCCCGCAAAGTCGACCAGTTGCTCGCGCATTACGGTGAAAGCCACCAGAACCCGCGCAACGAGCTGATCCACTTCATCGCCATTCCCCTCATCATGCTGAGCCTGGTCGGCATGCTGTTTGCACTGCATCCCTATGTGGCCTATGCCTTTGTCGCGGCCAGCATGGTGTACTACGCCCGCCTGTCGGCGGTGTTCTTTATGACCATGGCGGTTTGGTCGGTGCTGTTTCTGGGCCTGGTGTTCGCCATGGGACCGCTGGTATTGCCGCTCAGCATCGCCATTTTTGTGGGTGCCTGGATTCTGCAATTCATAGGCCACAAGATAGAAGGCAAAAAGCCCTCGTTTTTCGAAGACATCCAGTACCTCTGGGTCGGCCCGCTGTTTGTGCTGAGCAAGCTGTTCGGCAAGCTCGGCATACGCTGGTGATGCATCCAGCTTGAAAAAGCGCCTTTCGCCTCCATGTGGGAGGTTTAAACCTTTTCACAGGTGTTTCGCTTGATCAGCAAAATTCTGCGTTTTTTCCTCAAACTGGTGCTGGGCCTGTTTGCGGCGGTGTTTGCCCTCAGCCTGCTGGCGGCCGCGCTGATCGTCGTGGTGCTGAGCCTGCTGAAGTCCCTGGTCACCGGCCGCAAGCCGGCGCCGGCCATGGTGTTCGGCCGCTTCCAGCGCTACTCGCCCCAGGGCATGTGGCCGGGCGGCTCCGGCCGTGAGGCCGGCAATGCCGCGCGCGCCGGCGACGTGGTCGATGTCGAGGTCCGCGAAGTGCGCGACGACAAGCGTCTGCCTTAAATCCCCCTGCCATCAAAGGCGCGCAGGGCGCCAGTCGCGTAGCCGCCCTGCTTCCCCTTCTTTCTTAGTGCTCCACCAGCTCCACGCGGCGCCTCAGGCCGCGACGGGTGAACGGTTTTGCCGCAGCACAGCCAGCGTGTTGTTCGCGGCGGCGACGCCCATGTTGACGTAAGCATCGCTGGTGACGCCGCCTATGTGCGGGCTGAGGATGAAACCGGGCTGGTGGTGGAAGATGTGCGGCGCCGTCATGGGCTCCACCGCAAAACTGTCGAGCGCGGCCATGCCGACCTGGCCCGACTGCACGGCCGCCAGCAGCGCGGGCTCGTCAACCAGCCCGCCGCGCGCGGTGTTCACCACGATCACGCCTTTTTTGCACTGCGCCAAGGTGTTCGCGTTCAGCAACTGCTTGTTGTCGGCCGTCAGCGGGCAGTGCAGGGAAATGGCGTCGGACTCGCGCCAGAGCTTGTCCAGGTCGACGGCTTGAATGTAGGCGGGCAGATTTTTGGCAAAGGGATCAAACCCCAGGACGCGCATGCCCATGGCATCGCACATCTTCGCGAAGCGCAGGCCTATGGCGCCCAGGCCGATCAGGCCTATGCTGCGCCCGCCCAGCTCCATGCTCTTGTGCGTGGCCTTGTCCCAGTGGCCCGCGTGCATGCGGGTGTTGAGCTGGACCACTGACTTGGCGCAAGCCAGCAGCAGGGCCAACGCCTGCTCGGCCACCGCGGCCGCGTTGGCGCCCACGGCGGCGGTGACCGCTATGCCGCGCGCGGCGGCCGCTGCCTTGTCAATGGTGTCCGTGCCGCTGCCATGTTTGGAGATGACTTTCAGGGCCGGCGCGGCATCCATGACCTCGGGCGTGATGCTGCTGTAGCGCACGATGATGGCCACCGGGTTGTGGCGCTGGCACAGGGCCACCAGATCGTCCACCTGCGGCGCCCTGCCGGCGTAGACCACCTCAAAGTCCTCGAGCAAGGCCAGCGCCTGGGGGGCCAGGTCGGCGGCGGTGACCAGGATGGCGGGCTTGGCGCTCACAGGCTTTCCCCTGCTTGCAGCACGCCGGCGGCCACCAATGATTCGTTCAGCCAGGGGGCGCTGGTTTTGCCTTCCTTGATCTGGGCGATGCGTTTGGCCTCGGCCACCACCTTGTGCGCCGCCAGCGGCAGCAGCGATTCAATCTTTTCGCGCTCAACCACAACCACGCCGTCGCCGTCGCCGCCGATGAAGTCGCCGGGATTGACCGTCACGCCGCCCACCGATACCGGATGGCCGATGCGGCCGCCGGCCTGCTTGGTCGGGCCGTTGGGGTTGGTGCCGACCGAGAACACCGGGTAGTCCATCTCGTCGATTTCGAGGCTGTCGCGCACCGCGCCGTCGATCACCACAGCGGCCAGCCCCAGCTGCCGGCATGCCGTCATCATGATGGTGCCCATGAGCGCGCTGGTCTGGTCGCCTTTGCCGTCAACCACCAGCACGTCGCCCGGCCGGGCCAGCGCCATGGCGGCATGGATCATGAGGTTGTCGCCCGGGCGGACCTCGACGGTGAAGGCCGTGCCGGCGAACTTCATGCGCGGGCGCAGGGCCCTGATGCGGCCGTGCAGCGCGCCGCGGCGGCCCGCCACATCGGCCAGGATGGCGGGCTGGTATTGCGCGGCCTGCGCGACGATGTCGGCGGGTACGCGGTCGAAGGTTTTGTTGATGTCTTGCTGGTTCATGAAAATACTCAATAAGGAAGTGTTGAAAAGACAGTGCAGCATGCTCAGTCCAGCTTGGCGCCGGACTCTTTGACGACCGGTGCCCAGCGCGTGATTTCGGCCTTGATCAGCGCGCCCAACTGTTCGGGCGTTCCACCCAGCACGGCGGCGCCCTGGTCGCCGAGTTTTTTCTTGACGTCAGCGGTTTGCAGCGCCTTGTTGAGTTCGGTGTTCAGGCGCAGCACGATGTCCCTGGGCACGGCCGCGGGGGCCACCACGCCGAACCAGGTCACCGCCTCGAAGCCCTTGTAGCCCGACTCGGCCACCGTCGGCACCTGCGGCAGGTCGTCCACGCGCTTGAGAGACGTGACGGCGATGGCCCGCATCTTGCCGTTCTTGATATGGCCCAGCAGCGTAGGCACCGATGACATATACAGCTGCACCTGGCCGCCTATGACGTCGGTTGCCGCCTGGGCCATGCCCTTGTACGGCACGTGGATGAATTTGACCCCGGCCGTCTTCTGCAGCAACTCGCTGGCCAGGTGGGCCACGGTGCCGTTGCCGGGGGACGCGAAGTTGAGGGACCCCGGTTTGGCCTTGCTGGCATTGACCACGTCGGCCAGCGTCTTGTAGGGTGAATCGGCGGCCACCACCAGCACCAGCGGTGCGCTGGCGACCAGGCCGACCGGCGCCAGGTCCTTGACCGGGTCATAGGGCATCTTGCTGTAAAGCGCCGGGTTGATGGCCAGGTTGCTGGTTTGCCCCAGCGCCAGCGTGTAACCGTCGGGAGCCGCCTTGGCTGCGGTATCCACACCCAGGTTGCCGCCGCTGCCGGGCCTGTTGTCGATGACAAAAGTCCAGCCCAGCGTGGTGGACAGCTTTTGGGCCACCTCCCGCGCAATGATGTCCGTGCCCCCGCCCGCCGGGAAAGGCACGACCAGGCGTATCGGCTTGTTGGGGTAGGCCTGCTGGGCCAAAGCGGGAATCGCCAGCATGGCAAGCAAGGCGGCCAGCAGGCCGCGGCGCAGAAAACTCATGAAATGTCTCCGTTGTTATGAACTCGCCCGCAAATTGTCATTCAGCGTTCCGTTTGTTAAAATACAGTTTCACCTGTCGCAACGAACCCCATGGCATGAACCCATCCTCGCCCAGCACCCCCAGGCCGGCGGCCGATGAAGAATCCACGGGTGTCAGCGCGGTTACCCGCGCGCTGCGGCTGCTGGAGGCCTTCGGCACCAGCGATGCCCAGCTGACCCTGGCCGAATTGAGCCGCCGCACCGGCATGCACAAGACCACGGCGCTGCGCATCGCCCGCACGCTGGCGACGGACCATTACCTGGTGCAAAAGGAAGACGGCAGCTGGCGGCTGGGCCGGGCCGCCGGCTGGCTGGGCGCCTGCTACCAGGCCACTTTCAATGTGCATGAAGTGGTGGAACCCGTGCTGCGGGAACTGACCATAGAGACCGGCGAAAGCGCCTCTTTTTACGTGCGGGAAGGCAATCAGCGCACCTGCCTGGCCCGGGTTGACGGGCCGCGCACCATTCGCCACCACGTACGTGTCGGCATCGGGCTGCCGCTGGACCTGGGCGCACCGGGCCGGGTGATCCTGGCTTTTTCGGGCGAGCCTGGCGAGCCCTATGAAACGATCCGCCAGCGCGGCTACCACCTGTCGCTGGGCGAACGCGAGCCGGAGGTGTCCAGCGTGTCGGCGCCGGTGTTCAGCATGGGATGGCGGCTGCTGGGCTCGGTCTGTATTTCAGGACCCACCTCGCGCCTGACGGAGCCGCGCCTGAAAGAGCTGGCCCAAACCGTGATCCGGGCGGCCAACCAGCTGTCCTATGCGCTGGCGGGAAGCCGCAAACCCGGTCCCGGGCCGGCGGGTACACCAGCCGCCTGGCATCCCTAAGACCGGTTTTCCCCTCTGGTAATTGGAAGAATTACCCGCATTTACATCCCGGAAACCAACGGCGCCCGAACCAAACCCGGACGCCGCGCTCATACTGGGGACCAAGGGTTTTTACTTATTAGCCTTGCGCTATCCGAGTCATTGAACCTATTGCTTAGCACTCTCTCTAACAGAGTGCTAATATTTAGCACTAGAGAAAAGGAGTTCTGCAGTGTCATATGCTCTTTCCCCCCAATCGCTGACCGCTGCCGTGGCCGTGCCCCCATCGGGCGCCGTCGCAGCCGTCAACCCTTGGTCGCTGGTTCCCCCACTGGGCAACCTGGACGCCTACATTTCCGCCGTCAACCGCCTGCCCATGCTCACCCTGGAGCAGGAGCAGGAATACGCCAAAAACCTCAAGGAAAACAACGATCTGGACTCGGCCGGTAAGTTGGTGCTCTCTCACTTGCGCCTGGTGGTGTCGATTTCGCGCAAATACCTGGGCTACGGCCTGCCGCACGGCGACCTGATCCAGGAAGGCAATATCGGCCTGATGAAGGCCGTCAAGCGCTTCGACCCGGACCAGAATGTGCGCCTGGTGAGCTATGCCATGCACTGGATCAAAGCCGAGATCCATGAGTACATCCTGAAGAACTGGCGCATGGTCAAGGTCGCCACGACCAAGGCCCAGCGCAAGCTGTTTTTCAACCTGCGCTCCATGAAGCAGGGTTTCAAGGACGACGCCGACGTGGCGACGCACCGCGACACGCTGACCGAAGGCCAGATCGACTCCATGGCCAAGACGCTGAACGTCAAGCGCGAGGAAGTCATAGAGATGGAGCAACGCATGTCGGGCGGCGACGTGCTGCTGGACCCCAGCCCCGGTGATGACGGCGAGGACGCCTTCGGCCCCATCGCCTACCTGGCCGACGCGACGCAGGAACCGACCGCGCTGATGGAATCGCGCCAGCGCGACAACCTGGCTTCGGATGGCATCACGGCCGCGCTGGAGGAGCTGGATCCGCGCGCCCGCCGCATCGTGGAAGAGCGCTGGCTCAAGGTGAACGACGACGGTTCGGGCGGCATGACGCTGCACGACCTGGCCGCCGAGTACAAGGTGAGCGCCGAACGGATTCGCCAGATCGAAGTGGCGGCCATGAAGAAAATGAAGAAGGTGCTGGCCGCTTACGCCTGAAGCGCTTTCACCCACCGCGTTCTTCGCAAAGCCCGCAGCGTCAAAACTGCGGGCTTTTTTGTGGGCGTGTGTTGCCCGAAAACACTTTCGGCGCTCTTAATACGGCCTGTAGCGTGATTTGCTGCACTAAATTGCAGTTGCTCGCACACACCAACGCAAATTTAAAACGCAATTTGTTACGCATAGTCGCACAATGAATTGTGCTGATCCTTAACGCGCTTTCAGGCCTGCCAAGGCGTGTTCAGCGGTTCATGCGCGCCCTCTTCCCTGTTTTCTCCGTGGGTTGTTTCCGGGGGATGTTGGCGGCGTACCTGCTGGGTGCGGCCATGCCGGGATGGGCGCAGCCAGGCGCCGACGCGCGGCTGCCGGTGCTTCAGCTCAACGCGCCCGACGGCCAGATCGAACTGGCCGAACACAGCCAGTTCTGGATTGACGCGACCGGCAAGGCCCTGCTGGAACAGGTGGAAGCCTGGGAGTACGACCTGCCGTTTGCGATGCGCCCGGCCGGCCACACCGCCATGCTGGAGGGCCAGGTGATGTGGGTGCGTTTTAACGCCATGCAGCCCGACCTGTCGCAGCGCTGGGCGCTGGAGGTGAGTAGCGCGGGCGTGGACCGCGTGAGCCTGCATTACCGCGACGTCGCCGGGAACTGGGTCGAACAGAAGGCGGGCGACAAAATCCCGGTGAACCAGTGGCCGCGCCCCGACCGCTTTCCGGTCTTCGACCTGGACAGCGAGCAGACCCGGCCGGTCACTTATTTCATACGCATAGAGCAGGCGCGCAGGCCGTTTTCAGCGCCTCTTTATATCTACAAGCACCCTGCCCTGCTGGCGCAGCGCATGCAGGAGCAGTTCCTGCTGGGCGCCTACTTCGGCCTTGCGCTGCTGATGGCCCTGGTGGCCGCCGCCAATGCCGTGGCCTTCAGGGACAGGAGTTTCGCCGCCTATGCCGTTTACATCGGCGCGCTGGCGGCGGCGCAGGCCGCGTTGCTGGGCATAGGCGGGCAATACCTCTGGCCGGACTGGCCGACCTGGAACGACCTTTCGGCCTTTTTGCTGCCGGTGCTGGCCACCTGCAGCGGCCTCTGGTTTGCCCGTGTGGTGACGCGCCCGCGGCAATTCTCGGCGGTGCTGGACTGGCTGTCACTCAGGCTGATCCCCGTGCTGGCGCTGCTGACGCTGCTGGACACGGCGCTGCCGACACGCGCGGGCTTTATCGCCGTCACGGCCCTGATCGTCGCGGCCTTGCTGCTGATCTGCGTGATGGTGTTCATCGCCTGGCGAGGCGGCGAGCCCACCATGCGCTGGATCGCGCTGGGCTTTGTGCCGGTCGCGGTTGCGGTGCCCTTTCCCATCCTGCGCGACCTGGGCCTGGTGCCGATCAGCTTCTTCACCCAGTACGGCCTCACCCTGGGCGCGGCGCTGGAAACACCGCTGCTGTTTTACGGCCTGCTGCGGCGGGGCGCGCAGCGCCGCGAAGCCCGGGCGCGCGCCGCGGCGCTGGCGCAGACCGAGCCGCTCACGGGCCTGAGCAACCTGCACACCTTCGAGGCGCGGCTGCAGGAGGCCTTGCTGCGCTCCAGCCGCTACGGGCACCGCAGCGCGCTGCTGATGATAGAGCTCTCCAACCACGGCTGGTTCGCCAGGGAGCACGGGCGGCAGATTGCCGACTACGCGCTGGTGCTGGCGGGCTCCTGCCTGCGCAAGCTGGCGCGCGACATCGACATCGCCGCGCGCGTCGGCGACAGCGAGTTTGCCTTGTTGATCGAAGGACCGGTGACTGCCGCGCAGGCCGTGGCCGCGGCCACCCAGCTGGTGGCGCGCGCGCTGCAGCCATCCGATTTACTGCCGGTGGGCTCGCACCTGAAGCTGCACGTCGCGATCGCCATGGTGCCGGACGCGCAGTGCGGCGCGCAGCCGGACGCCGCGCTGCATGTGGCTTATATGCTCAAGTCCCTGCGCGAGATGCCGGCCGACACCCGCAAGTCCATCAAGACGGTGAACTTTTAACCGGGCCGCTCAGGAGTTCTTCAGAAGCAGGCGGATGTCGGACGCCAGCGCTTCCGCGCCGCCGCCGTAGCGGTTGTACAGGCGTACGTGGCCCTTGCCGTCGAAGACATAGCTGCCCGCGGAGTGGTCCATGGTGTAGCTGCCGGGGGTCTTGCCGTCGACCTTCTTGTAATAGACCTTGAAGTCCTTGGCGACTTCCGGCAACTGGGCCATGGTGGGGCGCAGCGCCAGAAAGCCCGGGTCGAAGTTGCCCATATAGGCCTTGAGCAGCTCGGGCGTGTCGCGCTCGGGGTCGACGGTGATGAAGATGGCCTGCAGCTTGTCGCCGTCAGTACCCAGCAGCTTCTTGACCTGGGCCAGCTCGGCCATGGAGGTCGGGCAGACATCGGGACATTGCGTGAAACCGAAGAAGACCACCACCACCTTGCCGGGGAAATCCTTCAGCGTGCGCACCTGGCCGTTGTGGTCGGCCAGCGTGAAGCCCTGCGCATAGTCGGCGCCGGTCAGGTCTATGCTTTTGAATTGCGGCTTGTCAGGCGCGCAGGCCGCCAGCAGGCCGGCCGTGGCCGCGAGCGCGGCAGCGCCGGCCAGGGTTTGAATCGCGCCGCGGCGCGTGGACGGCGAGGTGTTGGGGGTTTTCATGCGGGATTCAGACAAGGTAGTGGTCCAGCAGCAGGGCCGCGAACAGGACCGAAAGGTGGATCAGCGAAAAGCGGAAGGTCTTGCGCGCCAGCGCATCGGAATAGTTGCGCCACAGGCGCCAGCCGTACCAGCTGAAGCCCATGCTCAGCGCCACGGCGGCCACCAGGTAAAGCCAACCGCTCATCTTGAAGATAAAAGGCATCAGGCAGGCCGGAAACAGCACCAGCGTGTACAGAAACACCTGCAGGCGCGTGAAGGCGTTGCCGTGGGTGACGGGCAGCATGGGCAGGCCGGACTTGCGGTAGTCCTCGACGCGGTACAGCGCCAGCGCCCAAAAGTGCGGCGGCGTCCAGAGGAAGATGATCAGGAAGAGGATCAGCGCCTCGGGGCCGACCGAGCCCGTCATCGCGGCCCAGCCCAGCACCGGCGGCATGGCGCCCGAGGCGCCGCCGATCACGATGTTCTGCGGCGTCATGGGCTTGAGGATCACGGTGTAGACCACCGCGTAGCCGATGAAGGTGGCAAAGGTCAGCCACATGGTGAGCGGGTTCACCCACACATACAAAATCCAGGAGCCCAGCGCGCACAGCGCGGCCGAAAACGCCAGCGTGAGCGGGTTGCTGAGCTCGCCCTTGGCCGTGGGGCGCCAGGCGGTGCGGCGCATGCGCGCGTCGATCTGTTGCTCGACCAGGCAGTTAAAGGCCGCGGCGGCCCCGGCGACCAGCCAGATGCCGGCGCAGGCGATGAGCGCGAGCCTGATGTCGGGCCAGCTGGGAACACCGGGGACGGCCAGCACCATGCCGATCAGCGCGCAGAACACGATGAGCTGCACCACGCGTGGCTTGGTCAGCGCATAGAACTGCGCGAACTTCGACGGAACGTGGGATGCGGCGGAAGCCGGGGCGGCGGACGGGGTACTGGGGTTCATGGGGAGTCGCTAGGCATTCAATTTTGACGCATGTGGCGCGGAGGGCCCGCCGCGGCCGGAAAAGACCACGCCGCCGAGCACAATGACCAGGGCGGCGGCGCCGCCGGTGTGCATGACGGCGGCCAGCAAAGGCCAGCCCAGCACGGCGTTGCTGATGCCGGTCACGGCCTGCAGCACGATGAGCCCGGCCAGCCAGCGCGCAGGCGCGCGAAACGCCGGCAAGCGGTGCAAAAAGAAAGCCAGCGCGAGGAACACGGCAAACACCAGGTAGGCCGTAAGGCGGTGCACATAGTGGATGGCCGTGAGCGCCTGGAAGCTGATGTTGGCGCCGTCATGGCCCGCGCCCAGCTCGCGCCACAGCGTGAAACCCTGGCGAAAGTCCATGGCCGGCCACAGCGAGTTCTGGCAGCCCGGAAAGTCGGTGCAGGCCAGCACCGCGTAATTGGTGCTGACCCAGCCGCCCAGGGCGATCTGCAGCCACAGCAAGGCAAACGCGGCCAGCGCGGCCAGGCGCAGGCCCTTGCCCAAACCCTGGGCCGGCGGCGCCTGCAGCCCGGCATAACGCAGCGATTGCGCGCGCAGCAAAGCCAGCAGCACCAGACCGCCCAGCAAATGCAGGGTGACGATGGCGGGGAACAATTTCATGGTGACGGTGAGCGCGCCGAAAGCGCCTTGCAAACACACCCACACCAACGTGACAGTGGGCCACCAGGGCGAGACCGCTATCCGCTTGCGCTCCAGCCAGCTGGTCACCGTGAGCGTGAGGATCAGCACACCGACGCCCGTCGCGAGGTAGCGGTGGACCATCTCGATCCAGGCTTTCGAATGCGTGACCGGCCCGGTCGGCATCGCGGTCTGCGCGGCCTCGATATGCACCTGGGCGCCCACCGGACTCGCGCTGCCGTAGCAGCCGGGCCAGTCGGGGCAACCGAGGCCGGAATCGGTGAGCCGGGTGAAGGCGCCGAAGATCACCAGGTCAAAAGTGAGGAACAGCGTGACCAGCGTCAGCACGCGCAGGCGCTGCGCCACCGGCGCGTTCTTGTTGTGCGCCCAGACCCAGGCCAGCGGCCCGAGCGCAACCACCAGGCCCATGATCATCAGGCGCAGGGCGGGGCTCAGGTCGTAAAGGGCGGTACTGGACATGGTGTGATGTGAGATAGGCGTTAAACCGGTTTCGCCGGTTTAACGACCTTCCTTGTCCCAGCTGCTGGAGGCGCGCAATAGCCGCTCCAGGTCGCGCTTGGCCTTGGCCGCGGCGGCGGTATCCATGTCGGCCGGGAAACGCATCATCAAATTGCCGATCGGGTCGACCAGGTAGAGGTGGTCTTCCAGGCGCTTGCCGGCGGCGGGCTCCAGCCATTGCGCGAGTTCTGCCGGCGCCACGCGCAGCACGGCCGAGGAGGCCAGCGCCGGCAGCAGCGCATCGCGCACGGGTGCGTCGTCGGCGACCAGCCAGACGCGGTCCACGCGCTCCTTTTCCTTGCCCAGCGATTCGCGCAGCTGGCGCTGGAAATACAGGTTCTGCTCGCAGCGCGCATCACAGGCGCCGCCGGCCACGCTGATCAGCAGCCACTGGTTCTTGAGTGCCGTCAGCGTGCCGGTGCGGCCGTCGAGCGCGCGCGTGGCCAGCGGCGGCAGCGGGCGCTGCGGCTCTATCAGCTCGCCGAAGTTGCGGCGGCCTTCAGGCCGGATCACGTAGTAGGTGAAATAGGAGGCGACCACCGGGGCGGCGCAGACCAGCAGCACGGCCAGCATCTTCCAGCGGCCGGCGACGGTGTTCGGCTCACGCGTGCTGGACTGGTCCAGCACGGGCATGGTGTGCACGGTCAGGCCCAGGGGCTGGTCCTGCGAGGCGGGCGCGGCGGCGGGGTTGGGAGAGGTGTCAGGCGTAGGGGTCACGGCAGTTGATCGCGGCTTGTTGGGCGGCGTGAGTGGATACGGGCACGGAAAGGAAGAACCAGCTGAAACCAGCCATAAAGAATGACCACCAGGGCGCACAGGCCGAACCACTGGAAGGCATAACCGTAGTGCTTGTCGACGCCGAGATTGGGGGCGGCCCATTCGCGCAACAGGCCCTCGCTGGCGGCGCCGGTCTGCAGCAGTGAGACCTCCAGCAGCGGCAGGCCGGTTTGCGCCCGGTAGGCCGGCAAGTCGAGATTTTGCCGTATCCGGCCGCTCTCTATGCCCTGGAATTCATAAAGCCTGGAAGGCGAGGCGGCGATACGCCCCTCGACGGTAACCGTGCCGGTGGGCGTTGCCACCTGCGGCAGGCGCGTGCGGTCGGCGAAATCGCGCGGCACCCAGCCGCGCTGGACCACGATGGCCTGGGCGCCGCCTTCCAGCACCAGCGGCGTGAGCACCACAAAACCGGTCTTGCCGGCCATGGGCCGGTTGTCGAGATAGACCGTGTGTTCCGGCCGCCAGCTGCCTTTGAGCACGGCCGGCCTGTGGACCTCGCCCGCCATGTCCGGGTTCGCGAGCAGCGCGCGCGCATCGAGCGCGGGCAGGCGGCCCTTGGATTCGACGGCCGCCTGCAGGGCTTCCTTCTGCGCGGCGCGGCGCAGCTGCCACTGCCCCAGCGAGAAGGTGGTGCCGGCCACCAGCACGGCGGCCGCGGTCAGCAGCCAGAAGCGCGGGGAATGCAAAGCCGGTGTCATGCGCCGATAATCCTGTTCATGAACTACCTCGTTGCACTGGCATTTATCGCCATCCTGGCCAGCCTGGCTTCCGCGCTTTTTTTCATGCTCAGGGGCAGCAGCGGCGACAGCAAGGACGGCAAGCGCAAATCCAGCAATATGGCGCGCGCGCTGGCCTTCCGTATCGGGTTCTCGGTGCTGCTGTTCATCTGCATTCTGATTGCGTGGAAGCTCGGTTACATACAGCCCACCGGTATTCCCGCAGGCAAATAAACGTCACGCCAGGTGGCGAAATAAAGAACAAAGGCCGCATCAAGCGGCCTTTGGTTGAGCGGCCTGGGCCGCCATTGGTTCCTGAGAACAGGTTCTTAGAGCCAGTACACCAGGATGTACAGGCCCAGCCAAACGACGTCCACAAAGTGCCAGTACCAGGCGGCGCCTTCAAAACCGAAGTGCTTTTCAGGCGTGAAATGGCCTTTTTGCAGGCGCAGCGTGATGAACAGCAGCATCAGCATGCCGACGAACACGTGAAAGCCGTGGAAACCCGTGAGCATGAAGAAGGTCGAGCCGTACACGCCGGAGGACAGCTTCAGGTTCATCTCATGGTAGGCATGGAAGTACTCATAGCCCTGCACGAACAGGAAGACCACGCCGAGCAGAACCGTTGCCCACATGAAGGCAATGGTGCGGGCGCGTTTGCCTTCGATCAGCGCATGGTGGGCGATGGTGATGGTGACGCCGGAGCTCAGCAGCAGCGCGGTGTTGACCGTCGGCAGGGAACCCATGATGCTGGCCCAGATGCCGCCGCCAATGGCCAGCGGCTTCATGGCGGTGAAAGGCTCGATGATGTCAGCGGGGGAAGCGGTCACGCCGGCGGCCAGGCTGGGCCAGACGGCCTTGAAATCTGGCCAGAGCAGCGCGTTGTCCAGGCTGCCCAGCGCGGGCAGCGAGTGCGCGCGGGCCCACCACAGGGCGGTGAAGAAGGCGCCGAAGAACATCACTTCCGAGAAAATGAACCAGCTCATGCTCCAGCGGAAGGACATGTCGATCTTGCGGCCGTACATGCCGCCTTCGCTTTCGGCGATGGACTGGCTGAACCAGCGGTACAGCGTCGTCAGCCACCAGATCATGCCGAAGGCGACCGACCATTTGCCCCAGTCGTGGCCGTTGATCCATTGGCTGGCACCGAGAATGACAAAAAACAGGCCGATAGACGCCATCACCGGATGGCTCGATGGGCTGGGAACGAAATAGTGGGGGGTAGACCCGTGGGTTGCTGATGACATCGCTGGACTCCTGTTTTTCTCTCGAATTTCCAATAATCTTTTAATTCACGCCGTGATGTGCCGAAAGCTGCCGCAGCCTCAGCGCGCGACCATCCATTTCGCCAACAGCACCAGGACTGCGACAAATACCACCACGGCGATCAGCCCGACCACAATGATGTGGAGGGGGTTCAAATTTTTCACGTCTTCCTCGTAGTCGCCGCGCGCGCGCAGTCCCACGAAGGACCAGGCCACGGCCTTGACCGTGCGCCAGAAGGAAGGTTTTTTGGCGGGTGCGGCGGCCATGCTGCTCATGCGCCTGCCTGTTTTTCGGGCACCGCGGCGGCCGTCGTCGCCTTGGGCGTGGCCGGTGCGGCCGGCGTCTTGCCGCCGACTTCAAAAAAGGTATAGGACAGCGTGATGGTGCTCACGTCTTTCGACAGCTTCGGGTCGATGACAAAAGCCACCGGCCACTGCTTTTTCTCGCCGGGCGCCAGGGTGTACTGGCTGAAGCAGAAGCATTCCAGCTTGTTGAAATGCGCGCCGGCCTGCGCGGGCGCGTAGCTGGGGATGGCCTGGGCGGACATGGTCCGGTTCTGCACGTTCTGGAATTCGTACATCACCGTGGTCAGCTCGCCGGGATGCACCTGCAGCGTGTTTGTCGCGGGCTTGAATTGCCAGGGGCCGCGCGAATTCGCGTCGAACTCGACGGTGATGGTGCGGCTGAAGTCCACCTGGGTATTGGCCGGCAGGCTGGAAGTCGCGCCGGGAATCTGCCGGTCGGACAGGGCCAGCACGTTGATGCCGGTCATCTCGCAAATCGCCTTGTAAAGCGGCACCAGCGCATAACCGAAGGCGAACATGCCGAGCACGATCACGCCCAGCTTGCCCATCATCTTGAAGTTTTCGCGCTTGAGCCGCATCACAGTGGTATCGGTTTGAGCCTGGAGCCGGACGGACCGGTTCAGTGCGCCAGGAAAATCATCTTGGCCATGAAGCCCAGAAAAAAGACCAGCGCGACCGAGGCCAGTATCAGGGCCAGCCTCAGGTTGCTTTTCTTTTGCTCAGGTGTCGTCATGGCGGTTGACCGATTAGGAGTTTGAATCAGCCGATCACGCGGGTTGCCGAGGCATCCAGCTTGGGCGGGGTTTCATAGGTGTGGAAAGGCGCGGGGGACGGGACTTCCCACTCCAGGCCTTCGGCGCCCTTGCCGCCTTCGTCGACCCAGGGGTTCTGCTTGGCCGGTGCGCCCTTGCCGCGCATCGTGGGCACCACGATGAACAGGAAGAAATAAAGCTGCGCGAAACCGAAGAAGAAAGCGCCCACGCTGGCCACGGCATTGAAGTCGGCGAACTGCATGGGGTAGTCGGCATAGCGGCGCGGCATGCCGGCCAGGCCCAGGAAGTGCATCGGGAAGAAGGTCACGTTGAAGGAAATCAGCGACCACCAGAAGTGGATCTTGCCGCGGGTTTCGTTGTACATGACACCGGTCCATTTGGGCGACCAGTAGTAGTAGCCGGCAAACAGGGCGTAGAGCGAACCGGCCACCAGCACGTAGTGGAAGTGGGCCACCACGTAATAAGTGTCCTGCAGCTGGATGTCGATCGGCGCGACCGACAGAATCACCCCCGTCAGGCCGCCGATGGTGAACACGAAGATGAAGCCCACCGCGAACAGCATGGGGGTTTCAAAGGTCATGGAGCCGCGCCACATGGTGGCGATCCAGTTGAACACCTTCACGCCCGTGGGCACGGCGATCAGCATCGTGGAGTACATGAAGAACAGCTGGCCCGTGACCGGCATGCCGGTGGTGAACATGTGGTGCGCCCACACGACGAAGCTCAGGATGGCGATGGAGCCGGTCGCGTACACCATGGAGGCGTAGCCGAACAGGCGCTTGCGCGAGAAGGCCGGAATGATCTGGCTGATGATGCCGAAGGCCGGCAAGATCATGATGTAAACCTCGGGGTGGCCGAAGAACCAGAAAATGTGCTGGTACATCACCGGGTCGCCGCCGCCGGCGGGGTTGAAGAAGCTGGTGCCGAAGTGGCGGTCGGTCAGCGTCATGGTGATGGCGCCTGCCAGCACGGGCATCACGGCGATCAGCAGGTAGGCGGTGATCAGCCAGGTCCAGCAGAACATCGGCATCTTCATCAGCGTCATGCCGGGAGCGCGCATGTTCAGGATGGTCACGATGATGTTGATCGAGCCCATGATGGACGAGGCGCCCAGGATGTGCATCGCGAAAATACCGGCGTCCATGGACGGGCCCATCTGCAGCGTGAGCGGCGCGTAAAGCGTCCAGCCCGCGGCGGGCGCGCCGCCGGGCATGAAGAAGGAGCCGGCCAGCATGATGCCGGCGGGGATCATCAGCCAGAAGCTGAAGTTGTTCATGCGGGCGAAAGCCATGTCGGCCGCGCCGATCTGCAGCGGAATCATCCAGTTCGCGAAGCCCACGAAGGCCGGCATGATGGCGCCGAACACCATGATCAGGCCGTGCATGGTGGTGAGCTGGTTGAACAGTTCGGGGTTGACCAGTTGCAGGCCGGGCTGGAACAGCTCGGCGCGGATCAGCAAGGCCAGCACGCCGCCGAACATCAACATGAAGAAACTGAACAGCAGGTAGAGCGTTCCGATGTCTTTATGGTTGGTCGCGAAGACCCAACGGCGCCAGCCCGCCGGGGCATGGTCGTGGTGGTCGTCGTGCGCGTGGTCGTGATGGTCTAGAACTGCACTCATCTTGGCTTCCTTTGGTGGCTTTGGCCTGTAGCTTTATCTTGGCGGCCGGCGCACATATGAATATGGCGCCGGCGAATTCTGGTCGTGGGGGGCGGATCGGCTTACTTGCGGGCGGCCTGCACTTCGGCGGGCTGGACGATCTGGCCGGTCTGGTTGGACCAGTTGTTCTTGGTGTAGCTGATAACAGCCGCGAGATCGGTGTCGCTCAAAGCCTTCCACGACGGCATCGCGCCGCCGGCGGCGCCGTTGAGCACAGTGGTAATTTGTTTCTTGTGGTCGGCGTCGAGGACGATGGCCGAGCCGTCCAGCGGCTTGATCGGGCCGGCGCCCTTGCCGTTGGGCTGGTGGCAGGCGGCGCAGTTGGCGGCGTAAACCTTTTCGCCGCGGGCTTTCAGGTCGACCAGGGTCCAGACCTTGGAAGGATCATCGGCCTTGGCGGCGGCTTCCTTGGCCTTGACGGCAACCCAGGCGCTGTAGTCGGCGGCGGAGACGACCTTCACGTGGATGGGCATGTAGGCGTGTTCCTTGCCGCAGAGCTCCTGGCACTGACCGTAGAAGTCGCCGACCTGCTCGGCGCGGAACCAGGTGTCGCGCACAAAACCGGGAATCGCATCCTGCTTGATGCCGAAGGCCGGCACCGCGAAGGCGTGGATCACGTCGCTGGCGGTGGTGATGATGCGGATTTTCTTGTTGACGGGAACAACCAGCGGGTTGTCGACCTTGAGCAGGTAGTTGTCGGGCGCCTCGCCGGCCTTGGGGCCGCCGTTGTCGGACATTTCGCGGTGGGTGTTGTCGAGCGTGGAGACAAAGCCTATGCCTTCGCCTTCGCCCTTGATGTAGTCATAGCCCCATTTCCACTGGATGCCGGTGGCCTTGATGGTCAGGTCGGCGCCGGTGGTGTCCTTCTGGGCGACCAGCACCTTGGTGGCGGGCAACGCCATGCCGATCACGATGAGGAAGGGAACGACGGTCCAGGCGATTTCGACGGCGGTGGACTCGTGGAAGTTGGCCGATTTGTGGCCCACCGACTTGCGGTGCTTCAGGATGGAGTAAAACATCACGCCGAACACCGCCACGAAGATCACGAGGCAGATGGCCATCATGAACCAGTGCAGCCACTGCTGTTCTTCAGCGATCTTGGTCACGGCCGGGTGCAGGTTCAGCTGGTTGACGGCGGGGCCGCCCTTCAGGTCATTGACGGCGTAAGCGGCGGTGCTGACCCAGGCGGCCGCAGATACCAGAATTGCGCCTGCATGCTGCATGCCAAGCCGTGTCATTTTGCTCATGGTGTTGCTTACGTTCATCGTGATCACTTTTTCTGCTTCAATTACCGACCAAATTAACCGGCTGATTATAAAGTTAGCGGCGGGTCCCCCCGCCGCACCTGAACTGACGCGAGACTTTCAGCGCCTCTTCAACCGCCCCGCAACGCCATCCGTATCTCGCGGGCCAGCGCGGGACGCAGCTCGGGCCGCACATGCCGCCCCACTTGCACCGACCGCCCCTGCCCCGACACTTCAATCAGCGAACCATCCCCATCCTTGGGTTCGATACGCACCCATTCGCGGTTGAACTCCGCGCGCTCGGTGCGCCCCGCCGTTTCAAGCTCCACCACCAGCTGCCCACCTTCGAGGACGATTTTTTCACCGTCCCCCGCATGGCGGGCATACACCACAAAGGCCGCGCCCACCGCCAGCAGTTCAGCCCAGGCAAAAGGCATCACCATGGTGGCGCCCTGGGCCCAGAAGAATGCCGCAATCCCCAGCGAAACGCCGCACAGCGACACGTAAAGCCACCCGAGCTGGGCCGGGGTGAGTGAACAGTGACGCTTGAGAAGCCACAGCACAGCACCGTGGCTGTGGGTACCCTGCGCGGGCGAGGTGGCAAAACGAAACGCTGGCGTTGGCTGCAGCATGCGGCAACCCCCCAAAAAAACAGCGGTCCATGCCGGGCACGGGCCGCGCGAGGCTTGGGAACATCCCCAAAATCTGTACTGAATTGTAGCCGGTTTGCCCCGCCGCTCCCCTGAAAAAGCCCCCAAACCAGTGCTCGCGGCAGGCCGGATAGGCGCCCGCGCAACAGCCCCGGCACCCAAGGCCGGCACTCAGGCGCCGGGCCGCCCGCCTTGCAGCATGCTGCGCATGTCGGCCACCGACACCGCGCTGAGCGCGCTGACCTTGACCTTGGGCGGCGCCTTCAGCGCGTGCCCGTAAATGACTTCGAAGGTCAAGGACAAACGCCCATCCTCGCCTCTGACGAGGCGGCGGGCCAGTGCCTCCTCCAGCCTGGCCTTCCAGGCGCGCCCGCGCAAGGCGGGAAACCGCGCGGGATGAAAATTGCGGCCCAATTCGGCCAGGTCCTGCAGCAGGCGGGCGGGCGTCGCATAGGTCAGCGTGATGCGCTCCATGTCCATCACCGGCTCGGCAAAGCCGGTCTGCACCAGCATGTCGCCCCAGTCGTGCATGTCGGTCAGCTCGTGGCCCGCGGGCGGCCAGCCCAGTTGCGCGTAAACCTCGCGCAGTTCCTTCGCGGTGTCCGGGCCCAGGCATGAAAACATCAGGAAGCCGTTGACCTTGAGCGCCTCGCGCCATTGCGCCAGCAAGGCCAGCGGGTCGGCCGATTCATGCAGCGCCATATTGGCCCACAGCATGTCGGCGCTGCCGGGCGGCGGCGCTTCGAAGCGCACGGGGGCGGCCGTCCATCGCCGTGGGTTCCACCAGGGGTCAACGATGTGCTTCATCGCCTCATGCGTACGCTGCGGATTGTTTTCAAGCACAAAGGCCGTGGCGCCCGGGTAGGTCTTGGCCAGTTGCGCATGAGCCTGCAGCCCGCCGCGCAGCGCGCCCCAGTGCACCCAGCTTTGGGGCTGCAGCTTGATCCACTGCAGGCGGTCCATCATGCGGCGCGCCACTTCCTCATGCAGCCAAGGCGAGGCCAGGGGCGCGCTGCGCTCCCAGCGGCTGACGGCGATCGGGTCCAGCGTGGGCGGGCGCTCGGTGGGGGTCATGGAAGAAGGCAAGGCGTCTCGCTCAAAAGGTAGGCGAGTATATTGGCACGGTGTTCACACGCCTGCTTGCGCCCTCCGCATTCCTGCCCCGCTGGAGCGGCTTTGCTCGCGGCTTCAACGTGGGAATCGCCAGCCAGTGCGCGGTCTGCCGCGGCTGGCCCGCGCGCCAGGTGTGCGAGCCCTGCGTGGCCCGCTTCGCGCAAGCACAGGCGCGCTGCAACCGCTGCGCCCTGGCCTTGCCGGCCGACCTTTCCATGGGCTTGCGCGCAGGCCCGCCCTTGTGCGGCGCCTGCGCCGTCGAGCCGCCGCCGCTGGACCGCGCCTTCGCCGGCGTGGATTACGCCTACCCCTGGTCCACGCTGGTCGCCGGCTACAAATTCGGCGAGCGGCACGGCTGGGCCGGCTTTTTTGCGGGCCTGCTGCTGCAGTCGCCCGGCCTGGCACATGTGTTGGCCGAACTGGGGCCCGAGGACTGGCTGCTGCCGATACCGCTGTCGACCGAGCGCCTGCAGGCACGCGGCTTCAACCAGGCCTGGGAGCTGTGCGCGGCACTGGCCCGGCAGGCGCGGACCGCCGCCCGTACCGACGCCCAGCTGCTGCTGCGCGTGCGGCACACCCGCCCGCAAAGCCAGCTCAAGCGCCGGGAGCGGCTGGCCAACGTCAAGGGCGCCTTCCAGGTCGACCCGCTGCGCGCCGCGGAACTGCGGGGCCGGCGCGTGCTGCTGGTCGACGACGTGATGACCAGCGGTGCCTCGATGTACACCGCTGCCCAGGCTTTGCGCGATGCGGGCGCCGCGCACATCACTGCTGCCGTCCTCGCACGAACGGCCGCCTAGAATCCCGGGCTCCGCCTTACCGCTCTCCCGCATGTTCAATATCGTCCTGGTCGAACCCGAAATCCCGCCCAACACCGGCAATGTGATCAGGCTGGCGGCCAACACCGGCTGCCGGCTGCACCTGGTCGAGCCCCTGGGCTTTTCCATGGACGACAAGCACATGCGCCGCGCCGGCCTGGACTACCACGAGTACGCGCAGCTGCTGCGCCATGCGAGCTGGCAGGCCCTGCTCGAAAGTGAGCAACCACCCGCAGACCGCCTGTTCGCCATGACCACCCGGGGCTCGGCCAGCCTGTATGAGATGCGCTTCCTGCCCGGCGACTGGCTGGTGTTTGGCGCGGAAACCCGCGGCCTGGCGCCCGAACTGCGGGAATCCTTCCCGCCCGCCCAGCGCCTGAAACTGCCCATGCGGCCCGGCCAGCGCAGCCTGAACCTGTCCAACAGCGTGGCCGTCACGGTGTTTGAGGCCTGGCGGCAGAACGGTTTTGGCGGGGCGGCGCAAAGCTGACGATCGGCTGACGGTCCGGCGGCAGCCCGTCCGCTGCCGGCCCAAATTCCTTGCCAGAAGCTAGGTGAAAACCCTATTATTCGTCCTCCAAACTAAAGTGCGTGGACGCCGGCACCCGGCGATTCCGGCCTTACCCTTCCCCATCGCCCAGTTCACAAGACTGGCAGGAGTCTTCAGTGAACACGGTTATCCAGCGCATCCTGGGCCTTGCGGCGCCCGCCTTTTCCGACTCGGGGCGGCCGGTCAGCCGCGTGCCGGTGGAACAGATCCGCGAAAGCCTGCTGGCCTTGCTGCACGACTGCCGCGACATGCGCACCCAGCGGCTTATCTACAAAGTCAATGTTGCCAAGACGCCGGCCGATCTGTGGCTGCTGCGCAGCGACCTGCACCAGTGCATCGCCCAGACGCACAGCCAGAGCGAGGCCGCCGAACGCATCAACAGCCTGATCGAGGTATTTGAAGGCTGGCTGCCGGCCGGCCAGTTGCTGCGCATCTAGCCCCGCAGCGTTTCCCGTGCTTCCCGCGGCTCAGGGATAGCGCCGCACCAGCGACTCGGCCACGCACACCGGCTTGGCCAAGCCCTCGCGCTCCACCGTCACTTCCCAAGTCATCTGCATGCCGGCGTTGTCGATCGCCTCGGCCGCCAGCAGCTTCATGCGCGCCCGCAGGCGGCTGCCCACCGGCACCGGCGCCGTGAAGCGCACCTTGTTGAGGCCGTAGTTCACGCCCATGCGCGAGCCGGTGATATCAAAGGAGGACTCAAAAAAGCGCGGCAGCAGCGACAAGGTCAAAAAGCCGTGCGCGATAGGCCCGCCAAAGGGCCCGGCGGCGGCTTTTTCGACATCGACATGAATCCACTGGTGGTCGCCCGTGGCTTCGGCAAACAGGTTGACCTGCTGCTGGGTGATGGTGATCCAGTCGCTGACGGCGACTTCCTGGCCGGTGCAGGCGGCCAGCTCGGCCAGTGTTGCGAAGATTCTCATGCCGCCACTGTAGCGGCATGGCCGCCCGCCCCTTGTCGGCTCAGCGACAAGCGACAGCGGTTCTCAGCGTTCCAGCCACTCGCAGATGCCCTTCCACTGCTCCATGTCTTTTTCGACCCGGCTGGGCGCCACATCGAACAGGGTCAGGCCTCGGGCCGCCAGGTGGATGTAGTTCTGCGTGTCGCGCAAATAGCCCAGCACCGGCAGCCCCAGTCCTTCGACGAAGCCGCGCAGCTTGTCGGCGGCGATGGTGCGCGCATCCACGCGCATGCCGACAATGCCCACCTGCATCTTGCCGGCGTGCTTGTGTTCGGCGAGCTGGTCCAGGAAGGTGCGCGTGGCGAAGATGTCGAAGACGCTGGGCTGCAGCGGCACGATGACCTTGTCGGCCAGCTTGAGCACGTCGTTGAAGCGCCAGCCGTGCAGGCCGCCGGGGGTGTCCAGCACCACATGCGTCGTGCCCCTGGGCGGCTTGACGATCAGGTCGGCGTTGACGTCCCAGGTGGCGATCTGCCGGGCGGCCGGCGGGCGCAGGCCCAGCCACAGCCGTGAAGACTGCTGCCGGTCGGCATCCCCCAGCATGACCGTATGGCCCTGGCTGGCGAAAAATCCGGCAACGTTGGTGGCCAGCGTCGTCTTGCCGACGCCCCCCTTCGGATTGGCGATCACAACCACGGGCATGCGAATCTCCTCGTTATGGAAGCTTGCTTTTCCGCTATGGTAACGGCATGGACAGCCTTATCACAACCACTGACAAACCCACGGGCGGCGCGGCCAACACTGACATTTATGTCATTGCCGCCCATCCGGCCTGGCGCGAATCGCGGGTCAACCGCCCCTTGATGGAGGCCGCGCAGGCCCTGCCGCGGGTGCAGGTGCAAGACCTCTACTCAAGTTATCCCGACTACGCCATCGACGTTCCCAAGGAGCAGGCCGCCCTGGAACGCGCGCAACTGGTGGTGCTGCTGCACCCCATCCAGTGGTATTCCATGCCCCCGCTGCAAAAGCTCTGGCTCGACGAAGTGTTCAGCTACGGCTGGGCTTACGGCGAAGGCGAGGCCGGCGATGAAGGCGGCCGGGGCCGGGCGCTGCAGGGCAAGGACTTGTGGCTGGTCGCCACCACGGGCGGCCCCGAGGACTCCTACCACCCGCAAGGCTACAACCGCTATTTTTTCGATGCCTTCCTGCCGCCCTATGAACAAAGCGCGGCCCTGTGCGGCATGCGCTTTTTGCCGCCGCTGGTGCTGCACGGCGCCCATAGCGTCGGCCGCCAGGCCGTGGCCGAGCACATCGCCACCTTCAGCCAGCGCCTGCAAAGCTACCCCGACTGGCCCGAGCTCGAAGACCTGGAGCAATGCGCCGCCTGCGTCGTGCCCATGAGGGACCGGCTGGTCGAGCACGCAGCCGCGGCCAATGCGGCGGGAGCTGCCTGATGGAGCACGCACCCACCTGGCTGGTCAACAGCTTTATTTATTTAGCGGCTGCCGTCATCTCGGTGCCCCTGGCCAAAAAACTCGGCCTGGGCTCCATCATCGGCTACCTGGCCGCCGGCATCGCCATAGGCCCCTGGGGCCTGGGCCTGGTCACCAATGTGCAGGACATTCTGCATTTCGCCGAGTTCGGCGTGGTGCTGATGCTGTTCCTGATCGGCCTGGAACTGGAGCCCAAGCGCCTGTGGAATTTGCGCCGGCCCATCTTCGGCTGGGGCAGCGCGCAGGTGCTGGGCTGCGCCGCCCTGCTGACCGGCGTGGCCATGGCCTTCGGCGTGGGCTGGCAGACGGCGCTGGTCGCCGGCCTGGGCCTGGCGCTGTCGTCCACCGCGATCGCGCTGCAGGCCATGGGCGAGCGCCACCTGCTGCCGACGTCGAGCGGGCAGGCGGGCTTTTCCATCCTGCTGTTCCAGGACGTGGCGGCCATTCCCATCCTGGCGCTGCTGCCGCTGCTGGGCGCCATGGCCGGCGACAGCGAGGCCGCCAGCCACAGCGGCCGGGCATTTGAAGCGCTCAAGATCGTCGGCGCAATCGCCGCCATCATCCTGGGCGGCCGCCTGCTGCTGCGCCCGCTGCTGCGCTGGATCGCCAACAGCGGCACGCCCGAGATCTTCACCGCGGCCTCGCTGCTGCTGGTGGTCAGCATCGCGGCGCTGATGCAGTTCGTGGGCCTGTCCATGGCGCTGGGCGCCTTCCTCGCCGGCGTGCTGCTGGCGGAAAGCGAATACCGGCGCGAGCTGGAGACCGACATCGAGCCCTTCAAGGGCCTGCTGCTGGGCCTGTTTTTCATCGCCGTGGGCATGAGCATCGATTTCGGCGTGCTGTGGCGCTCGCCCGGCCTGATGGCCGTCATCCTGGTGGGTTTTCTGGGCCTGAAGCTGGGCGTGATCTACGGCCTGGCCAGGCTCATGAAGCTGCCCTTCCAGGAGCGCCCGGTGTTCGCGGTGCTGCTGGCGCAGGGCGGCGAATTCGCCTTTGTGGTGTTCCAGACGGCTGCCGGGGCCCAGGTGTTTTCCGCCGAAACCGCCTCGCTGCTGATAGGCGCGGTGGCGCTGTCCATGCTGCTGAGCCCGCTGCTGCTGGTGGCCGTGGACAAGCTCTGGGTGCCGCGCTACGCCAACTGCAACCTGCCGCAGCTCGAGGAAATCTCCGAGCAGCAGGAAGCGCCCATCATCATCGCCGGCTTCGGCCGCTACGGCCAGATCGTCGGCCGCATGCTGCTGGCCCAGGGCGTCCAGGCCACGGTGCTGGACCACGACGCCGAGATGATAGAAACCGTGCGCGCCTTCGGTTACCGCGTCTTCTACGGCGACGCGACGCGCCTGGACCTGCTGCGCACCGCCGGCGCGGCCACCGCCAAGATCCTGGTGCTGTCAGTGGACGACATGGAGCAGTCGCTCAAGATCGTCGACATCGCGCGCGAGAACTTCCCGCAGATGCAGATCGTGGCCCGCGCGCGCGACGTCACGCACTGGAACGCGCTGCGCGACCGCGGCGTGATGCTGGTCGAGCGCGAGGTTTTCGAGTCCAGCCTGCGCAGCGCGCGCAGCGTGCTGGAACTGCTGGGCCAGCCGCCGCACGAGGCGCGCCAGGCCGCCATGCGTTTTCGCCGGCACAACCTCGAGCTGTTCGAGCGCATGTACCCGCACCGCAAGGACCGCACCAAGGTCATCGCCGTGGCCACGCAGGGCCGGCTGCAGCTTGAGGAGCAACTGGCCCAGGAACGCCAGCAGCAGGCGCAGCGCCGTCCCGCCGGCTGGTACGGCCAGCAGCAATCACCGGACGAAGAATAAATCCGAGGGCGCCCGCCCTTTGCGGCTCAGCGCCTGAGCTGTTCGGCCTCGCGCCGGCGCTGCTCCATCGCGCGGCGCTCCACGCAGACCGGGTGGTTGGTGAAGGCCGGCTTGGCGCACTGCTCACTCATGCAAATCTGGAAACCGATCAGCAGGCGGTCCTCACAGGCCTGGCGCGGACCGCCGGCATTCGCGGACGGCGCCGGTGCCGGGGCATGCTCGGCGGCCGCGGGCGCGGCGGTGCTGCCGCCTGGTTTGGCCTGCGCCGCCTGCTGTTTGGCCAGCCGCTCTTTCTCGAGGGCAGCCTTTTTGGCCGCGATGGCCTGTGCCGCGGCGGCCTTGGAGGCCGGGGACAAGGGCGCGGCCACGGCCGCCGTCGACGCCGCCGCAGCCGGTGCGGGCGCCGTTGCCGCCGCGGGCTGGGCCTGCGCGGCCTGCACCGCCGGCTGGGGAGCGGCCGGTGCCTCGGGCTTCGCCTGGCCGGCATCGGCCGCCACGGCGGCCGGTTGGGCAGCCGCCAGCGCCGGCGCCTTCGGTTTCGACAATTGCCTGACGCCTACGCCCAGAATGACCAAAGCCACCAGGGCGACCCCGCCCCACACCAGGTAAGGAGGAGGAGAGGCTGCGGACGCCTTCGCGGGCGCGCCCGGCTCGGCGCTGCGGCGCTTGCGCGAGGACTCCGGCTTGGCCTCGGGCACGGCGGCGCTTGCGGCGGCGACGGGCGCGGCCTCGGCCTTGGCTTTTGCCTCGGCGGCCTCGAACTGGACCGTCACCGGACCGGCATCGCTGAACACCGTCTCCGGCCATTCAGAAGGCTCGCTCTGCGGCTGCGGCTGCGGCTGCGGCTGCGGCGCGGCCGGTGCCGGTGGCACGGCCATGACCGGTGCGCCCAGTCGCGTGGCATCCGGGTCGTCGGCTGCGGGAGCGGCCGGCAAGGGCGGGGGTACCACCGGCGCCTGCGCCGCGGCTTCCTCGAGCGCCTTCCAGGCCAGGTCGGTCGCCGTGCCGGGATTTGTCACCCCTGGATTTGTCACCCCTGGATTTGTCGCCCCGGGACTGCTCACCCCAGGATTGGTCACAGCGGGACGAGCGATCCCGGGGTTGGTGATTCCGGGGTTGGTCACACCGGAATTGGTCGCCCCCGGATGGGTCGCACCGGCGGCCGTGTCCTGGCCGGCCGGGCGCGGAACGATCAGGGTGCCGGTGCCCAGGCGCCTGCCGATGTCGGAATCCTCCCCACCCGGCACGCCCATTTTCTTGAGGCGGCGGCGGGCCAGGTCGGCATAGATGCCGGACGGGAACCTGGCGAGAAAGCCCTGGATGTCCTCGACGTCCATGGACTCCTTGATCTCTTTCCAGTAAACCAGCTCGAGCTCCTGCGTCACCATGGGGATGTCGGCGCTGGTGCCCGACTGCAGGCCGACCAGGGCTTCGCCGGCCAGCAGCGTGGAGGTCCAGGTCGAGTTGCTGCCCGGCCCCACCGGTATGGCCGGCGGCTGCACCGTGGTATCGGCCGCTTCGCGGGCCGCGGCCTGCAGCGCCGCGAGGAAGTCCTGCGCGCTGGCGTAACGCTGGTCGCGCGACTTGGCCAGGGCCTTGGCCACCACCGCGTCGATCGCGGCGGGCAG
Organism: Polaromonas sp. P4_F6; assembly: GCF_056401275.1. Taxonomy (NCBI): domain Bacteria; kingdom Pseudomonadati; phylum Pseudomonadota; class Betaproteobacteria; order Burkholderiales; family Comamonadaceae; genus Polaromonas; species Polaromonas sp. P4_F6. Next base: position 156,516 of record NZ_JBFUJQ010000001.1, read on the forward strand.
CATGGGGTTGAAGCTGCTGGGCGGCACGGGCGTGTGGCCCACGATCTGCTGGATGGTCGCGAAATCGGTGTCGCCGTCAAAAGGCCGCTTGCCCGTGAGCAGCTGGTACAGCACGATGCCGGCGGCGAACAGGTCGGCCCGGGCGTCTATCGGTCGGCCCTGCACCTGCTCGGGCGACATGTATTTGAGCGTGCCCACCATGGAGCCCTGGGTGCGCGTGGCCTCGCCCGAATCCTGGATGCGCGCCACGCCGAAGTCGGTCAGCTTGACCCGGCCGCTGGTCTCTATCAGCAGGTTGGCCGGCTTGATGTCGCGGTGCACGATGCTTTGCCGGTGCGCGTACTCCAGCGCCGACAGCAGGTCGCCCATGATGCCCAGGGTCTGCTCCAGCGTGTAGAGGTTGCCCTTGTCCAGGTGGTGCTTGAGGTCGTCGCCGTCGACGAACTCCATGACCAGGAAGGCGATGTCGCCGTCGCGATCGGAGTCGTAAACGCTCACGATGTGCGGGTGCTGCAGGCGCGCGGCGGAGCGGGCCTCGGTGCGAAAGCGCACCTCGTATTCGGCGGCAGCCTCCTCGGAGAGGTTTTCCACCTTGATGGTCTTGATGGCGACGCGGCGGTCCAGGTTGGGGTCGCGCCCCTCGTACACCAGCCCCATCGCACCCTTGCCGAGGACGTTGATCAGATCGTATCGGCCAAGCTTCTTGAGACTCATGAGGAGGTGGAATTGGGCGAGATGGGCTGAAGAGGCAAAAAAGGCGGGATGGCCTGCGGGCTACCCAGCGGCCCGGCTACGTCTTGAAACAAAAATCGATTCTAGCCTGCATCGCCGGGCGGGCAAGCCTCTGGAAAGCGTAACTTTTCCCGATGCGCCGCGCCTGTTGTGCGGCCCGCACACATCAGCTATCTCAGCTGCGGATGGCAAACGCGACCAGCGGCGCGTTCTCGTCCGTGCGGTCGCAGCCCGGCACGATGTGGCCGCTGCCTACCAGGTAGCACTCGGTGCGGCGCAGCACCACGGCTTCGCTCTGGTTGCCCAGGTAGACCCAGGTGCCGTAGCTGGAGGCGTCGGTCAGCACGAATTGCCCGCCGCGCCACTCCAGCGTGGCATGCATGCGCGAGACCCGCGGGTCATTCAGGTTCAGTGCGGCATCGGCACCCCGGCCCAGCGCCAGCTTGCTGCTTTTGGCGTCCAGCCTCAGGGTCTGCCCGGCAAAACTCAGCTCGAGGAAAGCCTGGCTGGGCGAGGCGAACATGGAGCGGCCCGCCATGGTGGCGTCCTCGTCGCGCCCGGCCATCCACTCGACACGGTAGACATGGCTGGCTTCGGCCCGGCCGCGCAGGTACATGGGCCCCATGCTGCGCAGGGCCGACCTTTGCACCGGCAACAGCGCGGTCCAGACGTTTTCGGTGGTGAGGATTTGCGCGGCGCCGGCCAGGTCGGCCAGGCGGGCGGCGGAATTCACGGTGTCGCCGAAGCAGTCGCCGTCGATCTCGACCACTTCGCCCGATTCGATGCCCATCTGCATCTGCACCGGCGCGCCGCTGCCGCCGGGCTTGATGGGTTTTTCCTGCAGGCGCTTCTGGATGCTGATGCAGGCCGAGAGCGCGTCGCCCTCGTTGGGAAAGACCACGAACAGGCCGTCGCCCAGCAGCTTGACGACCCGGCCCTGGTGCTGCTCGAAGACCTGGCTGAGCACGCCTATGAGCTGCGTCACGAAACGCGACGCGGTCTCATCGCCCAGCCGTTCAAACATGCTGGTGCTGCCCACAAGATCGGCGAAAACAACAGTCGTCATGAAGGGGAGGTCAAACGCAATGTAAGCATATTGTTCTCATCCCCGTGATTCTCACAGAAATTCGCGAAACGCAGGCCGGTAAAACTCCCGGTGCCCGCCCAAAACCCCACGCGGGCCAGGGGCCGTTCTGGACGCGAGTGGCGAATCGCGCTAGGGGCGAGTGCTTAGTGGAAGCCGTCCCAGAGCAACTTGCAGCCTGTCAGCAGCATGCCCAGATAGAGCAAACGGTAAAACAGCACCGGGCTGATGCTGCGCGCCATGCGCACGCCCATCCACACGCCCAGCGGCGCCAGCGGCAGCAGGGCCAGCGAGGTTGCCATGTTGCGCAGGTCCAGCAGGCCCAGCCAGGCGTAGGGAATCCACTTGGACAGGTTGATGACAAAAAAGAAGGCCGCCATGGTGGCGGTGAACTTCACCGGGGAGAGGCGCATGGGGATCACATAGGCGCTCAGTGGCGGCCCGCCGGCATGCGACACAAAGCTGGTAAAACCCGAAGTCACCGTCAGGATCGCGCCCAGCCAGCGCGGCGGCGGCGGGCTGTCGGGCCGGGGCGGGAACAGCAGGCGCTGCGCCAAAAACAACAAGGTGAATATTCCCACCAGGGCCGCGACGACCTTGGCGTCCAGCAGTTTGAACAGCAAGGCCCCCACCAGCGTTCCCAGCAGGCCGAAGGGAACCAGGAACTTCAGGAACCTGAAATCAAAGTCGCGGCGAAAGGCCGCCAGCCCCAGCAGGTCCATCAGCAGCAGCACCGGCATCAGGATCGCGGCGGCCTGCGGCACCGTGACGGCCAGCGCCATCACCGGCACCGCCAGCGAACCAAAACCCGCGCCGAAGCCGCTCTTGCTGACGCCCAGCATCAGCACGGCGGGAATCGCCACGGCGTAGAAAAAAGGGTCGGTGATCAGCGGGAAGCTCACGGCGTGTCTTTCGGTTTACCCAGGCCGTGGCATGCAGGCGCAAGGAAAGAAAGGCGCCATGTTAGCCGCCGGCCGTCAATCCGGCAGCAGCGCCTCACGATGCCGCTCAAACGCGCTCGAGGATGACCGCGATGCCCTGCCCCACGCCTATGCACATGGTGGCCAGCGCATACCGCCCGCCGCTCTTGTGCAGCTGGTTGACCGCCGTGGTGGCCAGCCGCGCGCCCGATGCGCCCAGTGGATGGCCCAGCGCGATGGCTCCGCCATTGGGGTTGACGCGCGGGTCGTCGTCCCGCACGCCCAGCAAACGCAGCACGGCCAGGCCTTGCGCGGCAAAGGCCTCGTTGAGCTCGATCACGTCCATCTGCGCCATCGTGAGGCCGGTGAGCGCCAGCACTTTCTGCGTGGCGGGCGCCGGGCCTATGCCCATGATGCGCGGCGCGACGCCGGCAGTTGCCATGCCGACCACACGCGCCTTCGGCGTGAGGCCATTCTTTGCGGCCGTGGCCTCATCGGCCAGCAGCAGCGCGCAGGCGCCGTCGTTCACGCCGCTGGCATTGCCGGCGGTCACCGTGCCGTCGGGCCGCACCACGCCCTTGAGCTTGGCCAGTGCCTCCAGCGAAGTCTCGCGCGGGTGTTCGTCCTTGCCCACCACGATGGGGTCGCCCTTTTTCTGGGCAATCGTCACCGGCGTGATTTCGGCGTCGAAATAACCGGCCTTTTGCGCGGCCACGGCTTTGAGCTGGCTGGCCAGCGCCATCTTGTCCTGGTCTTCGCGGCTGATCTTGTAGTCAGTCGCCACGTTTTCGGCGGTTTCGGGCATGGCGTCGACGCCGTATTTTTCCTTCATCAGCTTGTTGATGAAGCGCCAGCCAATCGTCGTGTCGTAGACCGCGTTGGCGCGGCTGAAGGCGCTTTCGGCCTTGGGCATCACAAAGGGCGCGCGGCTCATGCTTTCCACGCCGCCGGCGATCATCAAGGTGGCCTCGCCCGACTTGATGGCGCGCGCGGCCGTACCCAGCGCGTCCAGGCCGGAGCCGCACAGGCGGTTGATGGTGGCGCCCGGCACATCCATGGGCAGGCCGGCCAGCAGGGCCGCCATGCGCGCCACGTTGCGGTTGTCCTCGCCGGCCTGGTTGGCGCAGCCGTAGATCACGTCGGTGACGGCCTGCCAGTCGACCTTGGGATTGCGCGCCATCAGCGCCTTGAGCGGGATCGCGCCCAGGTCGTCGGTGCGCACGCTGCTGAGCGCGCCGCCGTAGCGGCCAAAGGGTGTGCGTATCGCATCGCAGATAAAAGCTTGGGTCATGGTGTGTGTTTTCGAAGAGGGTGGATATCAGGCGACGGCAATCGGCAGGCCGACCAGTTTTTCAAGCTCGGCATGCGTGAGGCCGTCGACGGTGTCTATGAGCTTCAGGCCCTGCGGTGTGCATTCGAGTGTCGCCAGGTCTGAATACACGCGCTTGACGCAGCCTATGCCGGTCAGCGGATACGTGCATTGGCTCACCAGCTTGCTGGCGCCCTGTTTGGTCAGCAAGTCCATCATGACCCAGGTCTGCCGCGCGCCTATGGCCAGGTCCATGGCGCCGCCCACGGCCGGAATCGCGCCGGGCTCGCCGGTGCTCCAGTTGGCCAGGTCGCCGGTGGCCGAGACCTGGAAGGCGCCCAGCACGCAGATGTCGAGGTGGCCGCCGCGCATCATCGCGAAGCTGTCGGCGTGATGAAAAAAGGCGCCGCCCTTGAGCAGCGTCACCGGCTGCTTGCCGGCGTTGATCAGGTCGTAGTCTTCCTGGCCCTCGGCGGGCGCCGGGCCCATGCCCAGGATGCCGTTCTCGCTTTGCAGGATGACCTCGCGGCCGGCCGGCAAATGGTTGGCCACCAGCGTGGGCTGGCCTATGCCGAGATTCACGACGGCCCCGTCAAAAATATCCTGCGCGACGCGGGCGGCGAGCTGGTCCTTGCTGCGGCGTTGGTAAGTCATGGTCATGCCGCCTTTTTAAAGCCGCCCGCTTGGGTGGCGGTGCGTTGAATCTTGACGATGTGATGGACAAAGATGCCCGGCGTCACGATGGTCTCGGGGTCGAGCTCGCCAAGCTCGGCGATCTCATGCACGGTGGCAACGGTTTTTTTCGCCGCCGTCGCCATCACCGGGCCGAAGTTGCGCGCCGCCATGCGGTAGGTCAGGTTGCCCCAGCGGTCGCCGCGCTCGGCCTTGATCAGGGCCACGTCGCCGTGTATGGGCATCTCGAGCACATACTGCCGGCCGTTGATTTCGCGGGTTTCCTTGGCGCTGCCGTCGGCATTGCGCGCCAGCTCGGTGCCGTAGCCCGTGGGGCAGAAAAATGCGCCTATGCCGGCGCCCGCCGCGCGAATGCGTTCGGCCAGGTTGCCCTGGGGCACCAGTTCCAGTTCCAGCTTGCCGCTGCGGTACAGGCCGTCAAACACCTGGCTGTCGGCTTGGCGCGGGAAGCTGCAGATGATCTTGCGCACGCGCCCGGCCTTGAGCAGCGCGGCCAGGCCCACTTCGGCATTGCCCGCATTGTTGTTCACCACCGTGAGGTCTTTGGCGCCCTGCGCGATCAGGCCGTCGATCAGCTCATTGGGAATGCCCGCGGTGCCGAAGCCGCCTATCAGCACCGTGGCGCCGTCTTTCACGTCCGCCAGCGCGTCGGCGACGGAAGCGGCAATCTTGTTGATCATTCAATCGTCTCCAGGAACGGCGGCCAGGCCAATGAAGCATCGGCCAGCGCCAAAATATTGTTCGACATTAGAACAAGAGTTCGTATAATGAATTTTAGGAGATTTCGTCCACCATGGCAAACGCCGCATCCACGCCCACCACCGCCCACAAGCCGGGCGACGGCTATGTGCAGTCCTTCGCGCGCGGGCTGGAGGTCATACGCTCCTTCAGCGCCGACGCGCCGCGCCAGACCCTGACCGAAGTCGCCGGGCGCAGCGGCCTGAGCCGCGCGGGCGCGCGCCGCATCTTGCTGACGCTGGAAACGCTGGGGTATGTCAGCAGCGACGGCAAGCTCTTCAGCCTCACGCCGCGCATCCTGGACCTGGGCTTTGCCTATCTGTCATCCATGCCGATCTGGAACCTGGCCGAACCGGTGATGGAAGCGCTGGTCGCCGAGGTCAAGGAATCCTGCTCGGCCGCGGTGCTGGACGGCACGGACATTGTTTATGTGCTGCGCGTGCCCACGCACAAGATCATGAGCATCAGCCTGGGTGTGGGCTCGCGCCTGCCGGCTTATTGCACCTCCATGGGCCGCATGCTGCTGTCGGCCCTGCCCGAGGCCGAACTCATGAAGTGCCTGCAGGCCTCCACCTTGACGGCCCGCACCAAATACACCGTGACCGACGTGAAGGAACTCGCGGCCAAGGTCGCGCAGGCGCGCAAGCAGGGCTGGTCGCTGGTCAACCAGGAACTCGAGGAAGGTTTGGTGTCCATGGCGGCGCCGATTACCAACCGCGCCGGCCAGACCGTGGCCGCCCTCAATATCAGCGGCCAGGCCAACCGTACCAGCGCCAAGGCCATGCAGGAGACCATGCTGCCGCAATTACTCAAGGCGGCCCAGGCGATCTCGCGCTTGCTTAGCGTTCAGCGCAGTTGAGGCGGGTCAGGACTTCTTGAAGCCAACGACCAGGACAACAGCACCCAGAACAATGGCACCCAGGCTCAGCCACTGCGGAATATTGACCGACTCTTTTTCCTTCACCGTCAGCTGGATGGGGCCTATCTTGGCGGCCGTGGTGTCCTTGGTGAAGCTGAAGCCGCCGGTGAAAAAGCCGGCCAGGCCCAAAACAATCAGGACTATGCCTGTGATGCGTGCTGCGTTCATGGTGTTGATCTCCTCGCCGGGCTGTGAATGGTGGGAGTGGCCCCGCCCCGGAACTGCGCCACTGTGTGAGTAGGACTGTAGGCAGGGGCTCCCAAACTGTCTGTAGGACGCAGCCCGCGGCCCCTGTGGCCCAAGCGCTGATAACAGGCACACGCCGGCAGTGGAAAACCCCTGCGTGATACGCTTTCGCCCATGTTCACGCCCTCGCAAGCCGACGTCCGGCGCTTCTTCTGTTCCGTCTATGCCAAGGCCCGCGCCGGCCAGCCCATGGAAGCGATTGAGACCATCGCCAGCCAGTGGATTGAAGAGCACCCCGAATACCACGCGGATTTCGCCGACGCCGACGCCGCACTCGAAAAAATGTACGACGTGGAAGCCGGCAAGACCAACCCGTTCCTGCACCTGTCCATGCACCTGTCCATCAGCGAGCAATGCTCCATAGACCAGCCGCGCGGCATACGCCAGGCCGTGGAACTGCTGACGGCCAGGCGCAACTCCCTGCATGACGCCCACCACGAAACCATGGACTGCCTGGGGCAGATGGTCTGGGAAAGCCAGCGCGCGGGGCGCCCGCCTGACGGTGCGGCCTATATCGACTGCGTCCAGCGAAGAGCCACTAAAGACTAGACAACAAAAAAGCCGCTTGATGAAGCGGCTTTTTTGTTTGAGCGGGAGACTCCGGCTTAGCGGAATTTCTTCTGCGGAATGGTCTTCAGGTCGCCGTCCACAGAGGCCAGGTAGTTGGCCAGCTGCTTGAGTTCGGCATTGGTGTACTGCTTGGCCATGCCGGCCATGATGGCGTTGCCGCGGCCGACCTTGGGGTTGTTCTCGGTCTTGTAGGCCTTGAGCGCCACAAACAGGTAGTCGGCATGCTGGCCGCCGATCTTGGGGTAGGCCGGGTCAATGGGCTTGCTGAAGTTGTCGCCGTGGCAGGAGGCGCAATTGGCCTTGGCCAGCAGGGCCTTGACTTCGGTGCTGGGCTCCTTGGCGGCCTTGGCCGGCTCGCCCGCGCCGTCGGCGCTGTAGTGGGCCGCGAGGTCGGCGATGTCCTGGTCGGTCAGGGAGTCGGCGATGGCGCGCATCGTCGGATGCTTGCGTTCGCCTTTTTTGTATTCATTGAGCGCGGCGGTGATGTATTTGGCGCCCTGGCCGGAAATCATCGGCACCTTGTAGACCTCGGGGAAAGAGGCCTGGTAGCCCTTGATGCCGTGGCAGCCAATGCACATGGCATTCTTGGTTTCGCCGGCCTTGGCGTCGCCCTTGATCTCCTGGGCCAGGCTGGCAGCCGTCGCACAAGAGACAGCAACGGCGAATATCGTGGTGAACAGCTTATTCATTTTGCGCGCACAATCAGGTGGGGATTCATCGTATAAAACAACCTTGGATTATATCTGGGCCCGCCGCGGCCAGGCACCCGTTGCCGGCCAGGCCCCGCAAAAGCCCGCTCCACCTTCACCTCCCTGACCCAAGAACATGAAATTTCAAGGCTCAAAAAACTACGTCGCCACCCAGGACCTGATGCTCGCGGTCAACGCCGCCGCCGCCCTGAAAAAGCCGCTGCTGGTCAAGGGCGAGCCCGGCACCGGCAAGACCATGCTGGCCGAGGAAGTGGCCCAGTCCCTGGGCCTGCCACTGTTGCAATGGCACATCAAGTCCACCACCAAGGCGCAGCAGGGCCTCTATGAATACGACGCGGTGTCGCGCCTGCGCGACTCGCAGCTGTCCACAGTCGACGGCGGGGAAAAGGTCAAGGACATCCACAACTACATCGTCAAGGGCGTGCTCTGGCAGGCCTTCACCTCGGAAACGCCGGTGGCGCTGCTGATCGACGAAATCGACAAGGCCGACATCGAATTCCCCAACGACCTGCTGCGCGAGATCGACCGCATGGAGTTCTATGTGTATGAAACACGCGAACTCATCAAGGCCAGGCACCGCCCGCTGGTGTTCATCACCTCCAACAACGAGAAAGAGCTGCCCGACGCGTTTTTGCGCCGCTGCTTCTTCCACTACATCAAGTTCCCCGACGCCGACACCATGAAGCAGATCGTGGACGTGCACTTCCCCGACCTCAAGAAGGAACTGCTGACGGCCGCGATGAAAACGTTTTACGACGTGCGCAACCTGCCCGGCCTCAAGAAGAAGCCCTCCACCAGCGAGCTGCTGGACTGGCTCAAGCTGCTGGTCGCCGAGGACATCCCCCTGGACGCACTGCAAAGCAAGGACGACAAGGTCGCCGTGCCGCCGCTGGTGGGCGCGCTGCTCAAGAACGAGCAGGACGTGACCCTGTTCGAGAAGCTGGTTTTCATGCAGCGCAACAATCGCTGAAGCACAGGGCCGATTCATGAACCAAAAATCCCTGCTGCTCGAGGGCCTGTCCGACGCTATCGGTTTTGTAGGCGGCGCCTTGCTGGGCTTCTGGGCCGGCCGCCTGCTGGGCCTGGATATTTTTGCGGACGGCTACGGCAATGCCGCCATAGGCGGCATCGTGCTGGTGGGCCTGGGCGGCGGCCTGGGCCTGCAGCTGGCCAGGCGCTGGAGGAAGAGGCAAAAACCCGAAGGAGAAAACTGAGCATGGCTTTTGTCGAACCCGTGACACTGCAGGCGCGCGGCGTGCGCCTGGTGCCCCTTGCGCTGGAACACGAAGCAGGCCTGAAGGCCGCGGCCGCCGACGGCGAGCTCTGGAAGCTGCGCATCACTTCCGTGCCCGAGCCGCATGAAACCCGCGGCTACATCGAAACCGCCCTGGCCACGGCCAACCGCTTCGCCTTCGCGGTGACCGACGCCGCCAGCGGCGAGGTGCTGGGCTCCACGAGTTACCACGACATCGTGCCCAACCTCAAGCGCGTCGAGATCGGCTACACCTGGTACGCCGCACGCTGCCAGCGCACCCATGTCAACACCACCTGCAAGCTCTTGATGCTCACGCATGCCTTCGAGACCCTGGGCTGCAACATCGTGGGCTGGCGCACCGACAACTTCAACCACGCCTCGCAGCGCGCCATCGAACGCCTGGGCGCGCGCAAGGACGGCGTGCTGCGCGGCCATGCGCTGCGCCGCGACGGCACCATACGCGACACCGTGATGTACAGCCTGGCCGCCGGCGAATGGCCAGAGGTCAAGGCACAACTGCTCTATTTACTGGACAAACCTCGAGCCTGAAGCGCACCAGGAGTTCTCCATGCTCATCGATTTTTTCTACACCCTGCGCTCGGCCAAGCTGCCGGTCTCCGTCAAGGAATACCTGATGCTGCTGGAAGCGCTGGAGGCCGGCGTGGTCGGGCCCAACAGCGACAAGCTCGAGGGGCAACAAGGTGAAGGCGCCTGGAAGATAGACGACTTCTATTACCTGAGCCGCACCGTGCTCGTGAAGGACGAAAAAAACTACGACAAGTTCGACCGCGCCTTCGCCGCCTACTTCAAGGGCGTCGAGATGCTGGCCGACTTCACGAAAGACATCCCGCTCGAATGGCTGCGCAAAAACCTCGAACTCGAACTGAGCCCCGAGGAAAAAGCCAAGATCGAAAAAATGGGCTGGGACGAGCTCATGGAAACGCTCAAAAAGCGTTTTGAAGAGCAGAAAGAGCGCCACGAAGGCGGCAGCAAATGGATAGGCACGGGCGGCACCTCGCCCTTCGGCGCCAACGGCTTCAACCCGCAAGGCATACGCATAGGCCAGGAAAAAAGCCGCAACAAGAGCGCGGTGAAAGTCTGGGACCAGCGCGCCTACAAGGACTACGACGACACACAAGAGCTGGGCACGCGCAACATCAAGGTCGCGCTGCGCCGGCTGCGCAAGTTCGCGCGCCAGGGCAATGCCGAGGAGCTGGACCTGGACGACACCATACGCTCCACCGCGGCCAATGCCGGTTGGCTGGACATCAAGATGGTGCCCGAGCGCCACAACAACGTGAAAGTGCTGCTGCTCATGGACGTGGGCGGCACCATGGACGAACACATACACCGCGTCGAGGAAATGTTCTCGGCCGTGAAGGCCGAGTTCAAGCACCTGGAGTTTTATTACTTCCACAACTGCGTCTACGACTTCATGTGGAAGAACAACCGCCGCCGCTTCAGCGAAAAATTCCCGACCTGGGACATCATCCGCAAGTACAACAAGGACTACAAACTCATCTTCGTCGGCGACGCGACCATGAGCCCTTATGAAATTTTGCAGCCCGGCGGCAGCGTGGAATACAACAACGAGGAAGCCGGCGCCGAATGGATGCAGCGCCTGACCAACGCCTTCCCCAAGTTCGCCTGGATCAACCCCGAACCGCAAGGCGTCTGGCAATACCGGCAAAGCATTGGCGTGATCCAGCAGCTGGTCAACCAGCGCATGTACCCGCTGACCATCAAAGGGCTTGAGGAAGCCATGCGCATGCTCTCCAAATAAGAGACCGCCTCCTACGCTTGAGCACGGGAGCGCTCAAGTAAACTGCCCCCGTGACCCCTCCCAGCATCCACAGTAAGCACTGCGCACGGAAGGCCACCCCGGGCGCTGCTTTCGCCCTCTTTGCGATCCTGCTGGCGCCCCTGGCCGGCGCGCAAACAGCTGCGCCCGCGGACAGCACAACACCGCCCTCCGGCGTCACGCAGACCGCGCCCGCCCCGCCGCCCCCGCCTGAAAAAGTCTCGCCCGGGCCCACGCCCGAGGGCGCAACGGGCCCCACCAGCGCCCAGCCCGAAGTCAGCGCCTTTGACATCGCGGTGCGCGCCCCCCAGCCTCTCAAGGACCTGCTCGACAAACACCTGGAGCTGCAGCGCTACCGCGCCGTGACCGACCTTGACGAGGCCGAACTCGCGCGCCTCATCGTGCTGGCCGAGCGCAATGTGCGCAACCTGGCCGGCACGCTGGGCTACTTCAGCCCCAGCATCCACATCACGCGCGAAGGCGCGGCCGGCCAGAAGCCGACCATTGTGGTGGCCGTGGAGCCCGGCCAGGCCACCACCGTGGGCGGGGTCGCCATCGATTTCGCCGGCGACATCGCCAACTCCCCCGACCCGGCCGCCAAAGCCCAGCGCGAGGGAATAGAGCGCGACTGGCGCCTGCCCGCGGGCCAGCGCTTCACCCAGGACGCCTGGGACGGCGCCAAGACGCAAGCCCTGCGCGAGCTGGTGGCACGCCGCTACCCGGCCGGCAAGCTGGCCGGCAGCCTGGCCGACGTGGATGCGCCCACCAACAGCGCGGCGCTCAGCCTCAAGCTGGACTCCGGCCCGCTGTACCGCCTGGGCCCGCTGCAGGTCAGCGGCGTGGAGCGCTACGACCCGGTGCTGGTGCCGCGCCTGGCGCGCCTGACCCCGGGCACGCCTTACGACCAGAACCAGCTCAACGAGGCGCAGCTGCGCCTGGCCTCCAGCGGCTACTTCGATTCGGCCTATATCTTTGTCGACCCCGAAAGCGACCCGAACGCCGCGCCCGTGCAGGTGCAGGTGCGCGAGGCCAGGCTGCAAAAAGTCATCCTGGGCGTGGGCGTGACCACCGACAGCGGCCCGCGCGCCTCGGTCGAGCACACCCACCAGCGCGTGCCGGGCACCAACTGGCGCGCCGTCACCAAGCTGCAGCTCGAAAAGAAGGCGCCTTATGCGCAGACCGAATGGACCTCCATTCCCGACGAATCCAACTGGCGCTGGGTGGCCTTGGCGCGCGCCGAGCGCGTCGATGACGACGACCTGGTCACACGCTCTGGCCGCCTGCGCTTTGGCCGCACCCAGGCCGGCGATCGCATAGACCGCAATATGTATGTGCAGTACGACAGGGCCAGCGTCAGCGGCAGCGGCCAGCTCAACAGCAGCGCCGCCGACATCGGCGACGGCTCGGCCCTGTCGGTCAACTACGTCTGGACCGGCCGCTATTTCGACAGCCTTCCCTTCCCCAACAAGGGCTACGGCCTGGGCTTTGAACTCGGCGGCGGCAGCACCATGGGCACGCAGCACCTGCCCTTCACACGCGCCGTGGGCCGCTGGCTGGGCATTGTGCCGCTGGAGCGCGGCCGCATCGCGATGCGCGCCGAAGGCGGCGCGGTGATCGCCAAGGACTCGGCCCGCATTCCCGGCACCCTGCTGTTTCGCACCGGCGGCGACACCACGGTGCGCGGCTACGGCTACCGCGACATCGGCATCAAGCTGGACAACGGCGTCATAGGACCGGGCCGCTACATGGCCGTGGGCAGCGTCGAATACCAGCGCCCCATATTGCGCGACGGCCGGCCCAGCGAGTGGGAGAACACCTTTTTCATCGACGCGGGCGCCGTGGCCGACAACCCCAAGGACATGAAACCCTCCGTCGGCATAGGCACGGGCGTGCGCTGGCGAAGCCCCATAGGCCCGCTGCAGATGGATGTGGCCTATGGCGTCAAACCCAAGCAGCTGCGCCTGCACGTCAGCGTGGGATTTGTTTTCTGATGGATACCTCCACCACACCCACCTCACCCGAATCGCCCGCTCGCCCGCCGAGGCGCTGGCTGCGCGCCACGGCCTGGGCCGCGGGCAGCGTCGTAGCGCTGGCCGTGGCCGCGACGGGCGGCGCCTGGTGGTGGGCCGGCACCGACGGCTCGCTGGCCACCGCGCTCAGCTGGATCGCGCGCTCGCAGCCGCTGAGCGCCGAAGGTGTCACAGGCTCGCTGCGCGCCGGCGGCCGTATCGAGCAACTGGTCTGGCAACAAAACGGCCTGCGTGTGGACCTGCGCGACCTCACCCTCGCCTGGCAGCCCTGGTCGCTGCTGCAGGGCACACTCAAGGTCAATCGCCTGGCCGCCGCCAGCGTGCGCGTCGACGACCAGCGCCCGCCCTCCACCGAGCCCTCGGTGCCGCCCTCGGCACTCGGCTTGCCGCTGCCGGTGCTGCTCGAAGGTTTTTCCGTCGGGCAATTTCAGTGGCATGGCGGCGCGGAATTTTCCGCATCGGGCCTACGCGGAAACTATTCTTTCAACGGCTTTTCGCACCAGCTTGAACTGCTGGGCGCGCAGGTCGCACAAGGCCGTTACAGCGGCAAGGCCACGCTCGCCGCGCACGGCAAGCTACAGCTTGATGCGAGCCTTAACGGCGCGCTTGACGCGCCTCTTCCCGGGTTTGCTGGCGGCAAGACCAGGGTGCCGCTGGCCTTCAAGGCCACAGCCAAGGGCCCACTCACCGAACTGCTGCTCAAGGCCGAGCTGCAAATGGAAAACGCCCCGGCGCAAAAAAACCAGCCGCGTCCCCAGGCCAGCGCCACGGCCCGCGTCATGCCCTGGGCCGCGCAGCCGCTGCCGCAGGCCGATGCGACCTTCCGCGACCTTGACGTCGCCGCCTTCTGGCCCGACGGCCCGCAAACCCAGCTGACAGGCAGCGCCGGCGTGCGGCCGGCGGACAGCGCTCCGGTGTCATCCGCTTCCGCATGGGGCCTGCAGCTGCAGCTCAGCAACAGCCAGCCCGGCCCCTGGGACCAGCACAAGCTGCCGCTGGAGCGCCTCGAGGCCCAGGGCGAATGGCGCGGCGGCGCGGCCCTGGTGCGCACGCTCAAGGCCAGGCTGGGCGGCGGCGAGCTGCTGGCCAGCGGCGAATGGGCCGATGCGCCTGCCTCGCCCGCCAGCGCCAAAACCCCCGCCTGGAAAATGCAGGCCAGTCTGCAACAGGTCAACCCGGCCCTCTTGCACAGCCAGCTCGCGCCACTGCCGCTGGACGGCAAGGCCCAGGCGCACAGCCAAGGCCCCGCCATTGCGTTTGAGGCCAACCTGCAGGCAGCACGCAACGATGCGGCAAGCGCGAAGAACAACCCCCTGGGCGCGCTGCGCCTGCGCGATGCCAGCGCCACCGGCAGCTGGAATGGCGAACAGGCCGGCGGCACCCTGCTGCTTTCGGCCCTGCGCGTGCGCAGCGACGATGCCGAACTGAACGGCAACCTTGAGGCCCAACCCGCAGCCCAAGGCGGCAAAGGCAAGCTGGTGCTCACCGCGCCCGGACTGGACGCCCAGGTGCAGGGCGAGCTGCGCCCCGCGAGTGGCAAGGGCAAATTGAGCCTGCGCGGCCGCGACATGGCGCAGGCCTTGCGCTGGCTGCAAAAGCTGCCCGGCATGCCAGACGCGCTGAAATCCGCCGCGGCCACCGGCAGCGCCGAGCTGCAGGCGAGCTGGCAAGGCGGCTGGCAGGACCCGGACTTGCAGGCGCGATTGGAGCTGCCATCCCTCGACTGGCGCATGGCCGCGGCGGATACCGAGGCTTTCAAGGTCCGCGCCTTGCAGGCCACACTCTCGGGCCGCCTGAGCCAGGCCCAGCTCAACACCCAGGGCCGCCTGGAAGCCGGCGCGCGCCGCTACACATTACAGCTCGCGGCCCAGGGGGGGCGCGGCGCTGCGGCGCGCAGCACGCCGCTGGCCGAATCGCCCTGGCAAGGCCTGTTGCAGCAACTGAGTCTCGGCGTGCAAGACCCCGCGCTCGGCATAGGCGCCTGGCAGCTCAAGACGCGCAGCGCCGTGCCGCTCAAATGGACACCGGCGCGCAGCGGCGGCGCGTTTGAAAGCGGCGCCGGCGAGGCGCTACTGATCGCGCCGGCCTCCGGCAACACGACACCCTCGCAAGCCACACTCGCCTGGCAGCCGCTGCGCTGGCGGCCGGGCCGCGAACTCGTCACCGCCGGCAAGCTCAGCGGCCTGCCCCTGGCCTGGATAGAACTCTTTGCCGGCCCGCAAATGGCCGGCGCCGGCCTGGGCGGCACCTTGCTGCTGGACGGCGACTGGGACGCCACGCTGGGCGATACCCTGCGCCTCAAAGCCAGCCTCGCGCGCAGCAGCGGCGACATCACGGTGCAGGCCGAAACCGCGCAAGGCACCTCGGCGCGCGTCGCGGCCGGCGTCAAGGAAGCGCGGCTCTCCTTGCAAAGCGAAGGCGAGGCCGTCACCGTGGCGCTGCGCTGGGACAGCGAACGTGCGGGCACGGCCGAGGGCCAGCTGCGCACACGCCTGGCGCGCGCGCCCGCCGCGGCCGGCGGCGGCTGGCTCTGGCCCGCCGATGCACCCCTGGCCGGCCAGCTGCGCGCGCAGCTGCCGCGCATAGGCGTGTGGTCGGTGCTGGCACCGCCGGGCTGGCGGCTGCGCGGCTCGCTGGGTGCCGACGTCGCCATCAGCGGCACACGCGCCGCGCCGCAACTGGCCGGCGATTTGCAGGCCGATGACCTGGCGCTGCGCTCGGTGGTCGATGGGATTGAGTTCGGCAACGGCCGGCTGCGCGCCAAACTCGACGGCACCCGCATGCGCATCAACGAGTTCACGCTGCAGGGCGCGGGCGACAAGGGCACGGGCGGCATTCTCACGGCGCAAGGCGAAGCCGGCTGGGTGGACGGCAAACCGCAGGTTCAGCTCAGCGCGAAGATAGAACGACTGCGCGCCAGCATTCGCACAGACCGGCAGATCACCGTCTCGGGCGAGATACAGGCCGGCCTCAAGGGAATCCAAAGCGAACTCACCGGCAAGCTGCTGGTCGACCAGGCCCGCATCATCCTGCCCGACGAAGGCACGCCCCAGCTCGGCGACGACGTGGTGGTGCGCAGCACACGCGGCGCGGCGGCCGGCCAGAAGGCACCCGCGCAAACCAGCGCCGACACCACAGACCGCGACGCAAGGCCCGTCAAGCTTGCCGTGGAACTGGACCTGGGCCGCGACTTCCGCATCCAGGGCAAGGGCATAGACACGCGCGTGCGCGGCACCCTGGCCTTGAGCGGCGACAACCTGCGCGAGCCGAAACTCAACGGCACCATCAACACCGCAGGCGGCCAGTACCGCGCCTACGGCCAGCGCCTGGACGTGGAGCAAGGCATGCTGCGCTTCACCGGCCCCATCGACAACCCGGCCCTCGACATCCTCGCAATACGCCCCAACCTCACCCAGCGCGTGGGCGTGCAGATCACCGGCACCGCCCTGCTGCCGCGCGTGCGCCTGTATGCCCAGCCCGAACTGCCCGACGCCGAAAAACTCTCCTGGCTGGTGGTGGGCCGCTCCTCCGCATCCGGCGGCGCCGAGGCCGCCATGCTGCAGCAGGCGGCCCTGGCCTTGCTGGGCAGCAAAGGCACAGGCGGCATGTCGGGCGGCCTGGCCGCCTCGCTGGGCCTCGATGAGCTGTCCTACCGCGGCGCCTCGAGCAACACCGACGGCAGCACCACCGAAAGCGCCCTGACCCTGGGCAAGCGCTTTTCGCGCAACTTCTACGCGGCCTACGAGCGCACCATCTCGGGCGCGCTGGGCACCCTGTACGTGTTCTACGACCTGTCGCAACGCTTCACCGTGCGCGCCCAGGCCGGGCAGCAAAGCGCGGTGGATTTGATCTTCACCGTGCCTTACGACTGAGGGCGAAGGTCGATCCCGGCCGCCCCCGCAAAAAGGGCGCCCGCCACCGAATACAATCACGGCTTCTCCCCGAGAAGTGCCGCCATAGTTCAATGGATAGAACGAGTGCCTCCTAAGCGCTAGATACAGGTTCGATTCCTGTTGGTGGTACCAAGCCTCAGCTCGGTCCTCCTCCCCTTGCTCGGGTCAGACTTCAGCGGAATTCAAAACCCGGACCACAACCCTCGCGGCGAAGCCGCTTCCTGTAGTTGTGGGTCCGTGTCGAGCAACCAGTTAAAGCGGTTCATGCGAAACACCCTGTGATGGAGCCAACGGCGCATACCAGCGCAAGAATGGCCCATAGCAAAACTGTCTGACTTAGATCTCCTAGGCCGTAGCGAGAATTCCAATTCTTTCGCCTTTCCTGCTCCTGCAGGGGCACGCCGTCGACACTTTGCCCCAAACCTTTTGCCGTGGCTGAATAGGGCACTTCTGCCGCCGGGACTGCTATTTTCCATGCATCGTAGGCAAGCCATGCGAAGACTAAGGCGGCCGATAGGAGGAGCCAATTCATATGAGCTTTTAACGTTCGACATAAGGGGCGGCCTGCGGTTTGCCGCAGGACGTCCCTTTGATGGAGGGGTTAGGCAACGATTTCTTTGTAGCGGCCGAAGAGGATTCGATCAAAGTGGCCCCCTGTGATTTTGCTTGACTCGCACACTCCTTCAATCAGCTCTGTTTCAAGTGCCTTGTACTTTGGCTTGTTTGCTGCAAGGTCACTCGGCAGCTGCGCACCGAGGTGCTTCAGAACTCCAATCAACCGTGTGTCGAATGCAATGGCGCGCTTGACAATGCCAAGCCCGATAAGAAGATCGCGAGCGCCTTTGTTTTTTACATACGAGAGATCGTCTGCTACCGCAGCGATGCGCCAGGCCTCATGCGGAATGGTTGCGACTTTTTGGAAGTATATTTTTGGCCCCTCATACGAGGCGAGTACCGAGAAGTTGTAGCTGGCAGCTGTGCTCTTCTTGCACTTTGTGATGTCTTCGGCAGCATAACGAACGCCTGCCTCTCGAAGTAATCGGTGTATCTCATGTAGACGCTGCTTTTCCTCCATTGCCACGAGACTTGCATACCAGCCATCTCTATCAGGTAGCGCTGCCTTAACTGCATCACCAGACGCTGCGCTGCCGACCACGGCAATCTGACCGAGTACAGATGCCCAGAGTTCTCCGTCTCCCATGGCTTTCCAATTGTCTGGTATTGGAGCCGGCACAACGTCTTTGTACTTTTCGACGATGGCATTCAGTTTCTTGATGACGGCGGAGGTGAGCATGGGTTTTCGGAGCTGTCTAACGTGAGAATTCACCGGACTGCGCGGCTTTTCGCGCAGGTCCGGTGGAATGAAAGGTGATGCGATTAGCCCGATGCAAACTGCGTTCCTTTTGGCCATTCGCCATTAGCATGAAATTCCTTGAGCACTTTCCATGCAGCCTTTTCAAACCTGTTGCCCGAATCATCGCCGGCCATTGGGAAAAGAAGCTCCGCACCGAGAGTTGACTTGTTGACGCGAAAGAGACCCCGGCATTCGCCAGCGAGCATGTAGCGGCTTTCGTAGCGAGGGTCTTTGCACCACAGATCCGCAACAAAAAAATAGTCGACAAATTGTTCAGTCTCTTTGTCTTTGAATATACCGATGGACTGTGCATCGACTCGTATATCTTCAGCTAGCTTCATATCTTGCGGCATAACGTTGGAGGTAAGCGGACCCGATGCAGGCGACAGCCTGCAGTAGAGGGTCCGCCTTGACTGACCTGTTAGGCAGCATTTTCCAAGGACCGCAGATAGTCAGCAATGGTGGTTTGTCCTCTCTCGATCGCAAACCCAAGGGCATCCATATTAGTCATACGCGAGCCGCTGTACTTGATGCCTTTGTCGATCCCGCGTTCAACAAGGAGTTTCACGATGTCAATGTTCCCGCCATAGATGGCGCTGAACAATGGATTGCGCTCCGGCTCCGACGTATCCAGTATCGCACCAGACTCAAGCAGCTTGACCACTATGTGAATGTGCCCCCCGCCTGCAGCTACGTTGATAGCAGAGCCTCCGAACGTTCCTCCTCTCACATTTGAGTCGAGACCGATCGATAGTAAGTACTCCGTGACTCTCCACGAGCCGGCTGACGCTGAGACGTGAAGCCAGGTGCCAAATGGAGTTTGCATATGGAGCGCCGAAGGCCGCTCTTGAAAAAGTCGCACAACCTGATCCACCGCGTCGACTCGACACGCTGAGAACACCGCATTGTTAAACCGCTGATCTTCGTCCATGCAGCCTAACGTAATGCATACCGCAAGGTCTGCGACATAACATCGCCCCTGCGGTATAACCTGGCCGCTGAAAACCCGGCCAAGTGCTTGTGATTAAAAGACCTATTGTCCATTTTGAGTTTCGCTGAGGTCGATAAAAAGGGGACCAAACCCCGCAAACAAATTCTAGGCGGACAGCGTGGTTGCTGCCTTCTCAATATGACACCAGTCCTGCCGCACACGCGCAAGGATTACCTAGACGCCCTGGGACGGCCTCAACGCAATTCCCCTCGGATCACCACTGCGACCTGGCCCCAAACCGGCCCCGGCCACAGCCCCGATTTCCCGCAATTCACCCGTCTTGCCCGCTGCCTCTCAGGGAAAACCAGGGGGTGAGCAGACACGACATCATGTCGGATTTGAGCAAGTGTGCGTCTGCCGGGCGCAAGTTCGCGCATCTGGGAAATCCAACAATGAGCGCAGATTCATTGGACCTCCCTACAAGCGACTATGCGCGGCCAAAACTACTCTCTCTGGAGCCTGCTCAAGCATGGCTTCAAAAACCACCAGACCTGGGAACCCGCCTGGGAGCGGGTGGCCTTGAAGCCGTCCTACGACGTGGTGATCGTCGGCGGCGGCGGGCATGGCCTGGCCACGGCCTACTACCTGGCCAAAAACCATCCCCAGGTCGGGCGCATCGCGGTGCTGGAAAAAGGCTACCTGGGCGGCGGCAACACCGCGCGCAATACCACCATCGTGCGCTCCAACTACCTGTGGGACGAGTCGGCGGCCATTTATGAGCATTCGCTCAAGCTCTGGGAAGGCCTGACCGAGGACCTGAACTTCAACGTGATGTTCAGCCAGCGCGGCGTGTTCAACCTGGGCCACACCCTGCAGGACATGCGCGACATCGAGCGCCGGGTCAACGCCAATGCGCTGCAAGGCATAGACGCCCATGTGCTGAACGCGCGGGAAGTCAAAGAAAAGATTCCCCAGCTGGACTGCAGCCGCAGCCGCCGCTACCCGGTGCTGGGCGCCAGCTGGCAGCCGCGCGCCGGCATTGCCCACCACGACGCCGTGGCGCGCGGTTTTGCCCGCGCCGCCAGCCGCCTGGGCGTGGACCTGATCGAAGGCTGCGAGGTCACCGGCATGGACATCTCCGGCGGCAGGATACGCGGCCTGCAAACCAACCTGGGCATGGTGAAAACCGAGCGCGTGGGCTGCGTGGCCGCCGGCCATTCATCGGTGCTGGCCAAAATGGCCGGCCTGCGCATGCCACTGGAAAGCCACCCGCTGCAGGCCTTTGTGTCCGAATCCATGCAGCGCGTGATAGACACCGTGATCATGTCCAACGCGGTCCACGGCTACCTCAGCCAGTCCGACAAGGGTGAACTGGTGATAGGCGCCGGCATCGACAGCTACCTGGGCTACGGCCAGCGCGGCAGCCCGCACGTGATCGAACACACGGCCGCCGCCATCATCGAGCTGTTCCCCCAGTTCTCCCGCGTGCGCATGAACCGCCAATGGGGCGGTATTGTGGACGTGACGCCCGACGCCTGCCCGATCATTTCCAAGACGGCAGTCCAAGGCCTGTTCTTCAACTGCGGCTGGGGCACCGGCGGCTTCAAGGCCACGCCGGGTTCGGGCCATGTCTTTGCCGACATGCTGGCCCAGGGCGAGCCCAACGCGCTCGCCAGATCCTTCTCCGTGGACCGCTTCCACACCGGCCACCTCATCGACGAACACGGCGCCGCAGGCGTCGCCCACTGATATGTTTTTATTGCACTGCCCCCACTGCGGCGAAACGCGGGACGAAGAAGAGTTCAGCAATGCCGGTGAAGCCTATATCCCCCGACCGCTGCAGCCCGAAGCTGTGGACGACGCCACCTGGGGCGACTATGTGTTCATGCGCAGGAACACCAAGGGCTGGTTCTGGGAGCAATGGCAGCACACCGCGGCCTGCCGCAAGGTATTTGCCGTGAAACGCAACACCGCCACCTATGAAATCGCCGGCACCTGGACCCTGGCCGAAGGCAAGGCGCTGTTTCTGGCCGACATGGCCAAGGAGCAAACGAAATGAGCGGCACCCGGGTTCCCCAGGCCGGCACGCGCATCGACAGCACGCGCACGGTCAACTTCACTTTTGACGGCCGCAACTACAGCGGCCACCCCGGCGACACGCTGGCCTCCGCCCTGCTGGCCCACGGCGTGCGCCGCATGGCGCGCAGCTTCAAGTACGGCCGTCCCCGCGGCATCATTGGCGCGGGCGCGGAAGAGCCGAACGCGCTGGTGCAGCTGGGCACGGGCGCGCTGACCACGCCCAACGTCAAGGCCACCCAGGCCGAGCTTTACGAGGGCCTGAGCGCCCGCTCCACCTCGGGCTGGCCCTCGCTGGACTTCGACCTGAAGTCGGTGCTGGGCCAGGGCTCGCGCTTTATGCCGGCCGGTTTTTACAGCAAGACCTTCAAGTGGCCGCAAAGGCTCTGGCCGCTGTATGAAACCGTGATCCGCAAGTTCGCCGGCTTCGGCGACGCGCCGGCCGAACCCGATCCCGAGGACTACGACCACCTGCACCACCATGTGGACGTGCTGGTCGTCGGCGGCGGCGCCTGCGGCTTGCTGGCCGCGCTGCAGGCCGGCCGCGCCGGGCTCAAGACCCTGCTGCTGGACGAGCAGAACGAACTCGGCGGCTGGCTGCTGTCCGACCCCAACGCGCAGATCGACGGCCGCAGCAGCGACGCCTACATCCGCTCGGTGCAGGCCGCCCTGGCCGAGATGCCGCATGTGACGGTCCTGGTGCGCACCACGGCCTTCGGCATGTATGAGCAGAACCTGGTGCAGGCCGTGGAGCTGGTGCAGGACCACATCGCGCCCGGGCAGCGCCAGGCCCACCTGCCGCGCCACCGCATGCACAAGATCCGCGCGCACCAGGTGGTATTGGCCACCGGCGCCATCGAGCGCCCGCTGGTATTCGGCAACAACGACCTGCCGGGCGTGATGACGGTTTCCGCCGGCCAGACCTTTTTGCACCGCTACGGCGTGCGTGTCGGCCAGCGCGTGGTGATCTGCGGCACCAGCGACCTGATCCACGACTGCGCCGAAAGCCTGGCCAAGGCCGGTGCCCAGGTCACCGTGGCCGACGTGCGCCACAGCGCGGTGGCGCGCAACAGCAGCTACACGGTGATGGCGGGCCACTGCATTGCCGAAGCCACCGGCGGCGGCGAAGTCAAGGGCGTCAAACTCGTGCCCCTGCACCCCACCCGCGACGAAGCCACCGGCGCCGGCAGCTTCCTGGCCTGCGACGTGGTGCTGAGCTCCGGCGGCCTGTCACCCACGGTGCACCTGTTTTGCCACGACGGCAGCCGCCCACAGTGGGACGAATCCCTCGCGGCCTTTGTGGCGCCGCACACGGGGCGCAAAGGTGTTGCCTGCGCCGGTTCGGTCACGGGCGCTTTCGAGCTGGCCGACGCACTGGCGCAAACCACCCAGGCGATGCAGCAGGTGCTGGCCGCCTGCGGCAAGACCGACACCTTGCCGGTTCCGTCCTGCCCCCAGCCTCGGCGCCTGCAGCCGCGCCCCATGTTCCGCCTGCCCGACGGCAAGGTTGAAGGCGCGGGCGCCAAGGCGTTTGTCGACTACCAGAATGACGTCAGCGCCGCCGACATCGAACTGGCGGTGCGCGAAAACTACCACTCCATCGAACACGTCAAGCGCTACACCGCGCTGGGCTTCGGCACCGACCAGGGCAAGCTGTCCAACGTCAACGGCTTTGTCATCACGGCCCGCGCGCTCAAGCGCCCGGTCAGCGAAGTCGGCACCACCACCTATCGCCCGGCCTACACGCCAGTCAGCCTGGGCGCCCTGGCCGGCACCATGTCCGGCGAGCTGTTCGACCCGAATCGCTACGGCGCCATCCATGCCTCGCATGTGGCGCGCGGCGCGGCGCTGGAGCCGGTCGGCCAATGGCAGCGCCCCTGGTACTTTGCCAAACCCGGCGAAGACCTGCACGCCGCGGTCGCCCGCGAATGCCTGGCCGCCCGCAATGGCGTGGCGGTGATGGACGCCTCCACCCTGGGCAAGATCCAGATCGACGGCCCGGATGCGCGCGAATTCCTGAACCGCATCTACGCCAATGCCTGGACCCAGCTGGCCGTCGGCAAATGCCGCTACGGCCTGATGCTGGACGAAAACGGCATGGTGATGGACGACGGCGTGACCGCCTGCATCGAACAAAACCAGTTCTACATGACCACCACCACCGGCGGCGCGGCCCGGGTGCTCAACTGGCTGGAGCGCTGGCACCAGACCGAATGGCCCGAGCTCAAGGTCTGGATGACCTCGGTGACCGACCATTGGTCCACCATCGCGCTGGTCGGGCCCAAATCACGCGCGGTGCTGGCCAAGCTCTGCGCCGACATCGACCTCTCGCCCGACAGCTTCAAGTTCATGGACTGGCGCGCGGGCACGGTGCACGGCCTGCCCGTGCGTGTGTTCCGCATCAGCTTCTCGGGCGAGCTGTCTTATGAACTCAATGTCGAGTCCGGCTACGGCCGCGCGCTGTGGGAGGCGGTGATGGCAGCCGGCGCCGAGTTCGACATCACGCCTTACGGCACCGAAACCATGCACGTGCTGCGCGCCGAAAAGGGTTTCATCATCGTCGGCCAGGATACCGACGGCTCCATGAGCCCTATGGACCTGGACATGGCCTGGGCCGTCGGCATGAAAAAGCCCTTCAGCTTCCTGGGCAAGCGCTCGCTGTCGCGCAGCGACACGGCCCGCGAAGGCCGCAAGCAGCTGGTGGGGCTGCTGCCCGAAGACCCGGACAGCGTGCTGGTCGAAGGCGCGCAAATCATGGAAAGCCCCACCGCCGGCGCAAGCAACCAGATGCTGGGCCATGTGACCTCCAGCTACCACAGCGCCTTCCTGGGCCGCTCCATCGCCATGGCCGTGGTCGCCGGCGGCCTGCAGCGCAAGGAGCAGACCCTGTATGTGCATGCCCACGGCAAGGTCACGCCCGCCAAGGTCGGCTCCAGCGTATTCGTGGACGTGAAAGGCGACCGCCAAAATGTTTAATCCCCCCAACGTCATGCTCGAATCCCCGCTGCACGCCTTCGGCCTGCCCGCCCGCGCGGCAACGCCCGCCCAAGAAAACCGCGTGGCCATGAGCGAGTTGCCCCACCTGGGCTATATCGTGCTGCGCGGCAAGGCCGACGACACGGCCTTCATGCAAGGCGTGGCCGGCGTGCTGGGCCAAGCCCTGCCGACCCGGCCTATGTCGGTTGTTAGCACCACCGCCGGTGCGGTGTTGTGGGTCTCGCCCGACGAATGGCTGCTGGCCTGCAAGCGCTCGGCCCGCGATGCCCTGCTGGCCGCGCTGACTGCCGCGCTGCAGGACGTGTTCGCCCAGGTGGTGGACAACAGCGGCGGCCTGACGGCGCTGCGCATCAGCGGACCCGACCACCTGCTGCTGCTGCGCCAGCTCGGCCCCTATGACTACGAAAGCCTGGCCGTGGGCCGCTGCGCCAGCACCGTGGCGTCCAAGACCGGCTTCACCGTGGTGCGCACCGACACCGAGGGCGTGGTGCTGGTGTTCCGCCGCAGCTTTGCCGACTACACCTGGCGCCTGCTGGAGCGCACCGCCAAACCTTACCGCCTGTGCATCACCAGCCCGGCGCACTGCGCCGACCCGATATTCACCCCCTTGTTAGAAATCGTTTGAAAGAGCGTCCCCATGCAAACTGAAGCTTTCTTTTCCACAGGCGTGGCCCAGGCCGACCCGGCCGTCAGCCTGGCCATGGACCACGAACTGCAGCGCCAGCGCGAGCAGATCGAGCTGATCGCCTCGGAAAACATCGTCTCCCAGGCCGTGCTGCAAGCCCAGGGCTCGGTGCTGACCAACAAATACGCCGAAGGCTATCCCGGCAAACGCTACTACGGCGGCTGCGAACACGTGGACGTGGTCGAGGCCCTGGCGATTGAACGCCTGTGCAAGCTGTTCGGCTGCGAATTCGCCAATGTGCAGCCCCACTCCGGCGCGCAGGCCAACACCGCGGTGATGCTGGCGCTGGTGCAGCCCGGCGACACGGTGCTGGGCATGTCGCTGTCGGCCGGCGGCCACCTGACGCACGGCGCCAAGCCGGCACTCTCGGGCAAGTGGTTCAAGGCCGTGCAGTACGGCGTGCGCCGCGCCGATTCGCTGATCGACTATGACGAAGTCGAAGCCCTGGCCCTGGAGCACAAGCCCAAACTCATCATCGCGGGCTTTTCCGCCTACCCCCGTACCATCGACTGGGCGCGCTTTCGCGCGATTGCCGACAAGGTCGGCGCCTTCCTGATGGTGGACATGGCCCACGTCGCCGGCCTGGTCGCCACCGGCGTCTACCCCAGCCCGGTGCCGCACGCCCACGTGACGACCTCCACCACCCACAAAACCCTGCGCGGCCCGCGCGGCGGCGTGGTACTGACCAACGACGCGGAGATCGCCAAGAAGATCAACTCCTCCGTCTTCCCCGGCTCGCAAGGCGGGCCGCTGATGCACGTGATCGCCGCCAAGGCCGTGGCTTTCGGCGAAGCGCTGCAACCCGGCTTCAAGGCCTACACACAACAGGTCGTGGCCAATGCCAAGGCCCTGGGCGCGGTGCTCAAGGCCGGCGGCCTGGACCTGGTGACCGGCGGCACCGACAACCACCTGCTGCTGGTCGACCTGCGCCCCCTGGGCCTCAAAGGCAATACCACCGAGGTGGCGCTGGAACGCGCCGGCATCACCTGCAACAAGAACGGCATCCCCTTCGACGACGAGAAACCGACCATCACCTCCGGCATACGTGTCGGCACGGCCGCCGGTACCACACGCGGCTTCGGCGTGGCCGAGTTTGAAGAAGTCGGCCGGCTGATGCTGGAAGTCTTCAACAGCCTGAAGACCCACCCCGCCGGCGACGCCTCCGTAGAAGCCTCGGTCTATGCCCGCGTCAAGGCATTGACCACCCGTTTCCCTCTGTACGCCTAAAGGACAAACGCCATGAGCACGCTGCACCAAGACTCCCTCATCATCGATGGCCTGATCATCTCCAAGTGGAGCCGTGAGGTGTTCGAGGACATGAAAAAAGGCGGCCTCAGCGCCGCCAACTGCACCGTCTCGGTGTGGGACGACTTCAAGAGCACGGTGCACAACATCGCCGAGATGAAGAAGTCCATCCGCGAAAACAGCGACCTGCTGTCGCTGGTGCGCACCACGGCCGACATCGAGCAGGCCAAAAAAGACGGCAAGACCGGCATCATCCTGGGCTTCCAGAACGCCCACGCCTTTGAAGACCAACTCGGCTATGTCGAAGCCTTTGCCGACATGGGTGTGCGCGTGGTCCAGCTTTGCTACAACACGCAGAACCTGATTGGCACCGGCTGCTACGAGCGCGACGGCGGCCTCTCCGGTTACGGCCGCGAAGTCATCGGCGAGATGAACCGCGTCGGCATCATGGTGGACTTGTCACACGTAGGCGCCAAGACGTCGGAAGAAGCCATCCTCGAATCCAAGAAGCCCGTGACCTACAGCCACTGCCTGCCGGCCGGCCTGAAGGAGCACCCGCGCAACAAGAGCGACGAGCAGCTCAAATTCATCGCCGACCGCGGCGGCTTTATCGGCGTGACCATGTTTCCTCCCTTTCTCAAGCGCGGCCCCGAAGCCACGGTGGAGGACTACGTCGAAGCCTTGGACTATGTGATCAACATCGTGGGCGAAGACTGCGTAGGCGTGGGAACCGACCACACCCAGGGTTATGGCAAGGAATTCTTCGACATGCTGACCCACGACAAGGGGCAGTTCCGCCGCCTCACCAATTTCGGCACCGTGCAAAACCCGCTGGGCATACGCACCATCGGCGAAATGCCAAACCTGACAGCCGCCATGGAACGCGCGGGCTGGCCGGTGGCCAAGATCACAAAGGTCATGGGGCGCAACTGGCTCCGTGTTTTTGGTGAGGTGTGGGGCGTGTAGTTCACACTCCCCTCCAGGGTTGTTCTTGCTTTCTTTGCCTTCTTCCCACTAATCAGGAGTGTTCGTACCATGATGAAACCGCAAAAAAATATTTCCCTCGGCCAGCGCCGCAAATTCCTGGCGCAGACACTGGGTGCCTCGGCCCTGGCCGCCACGGGCATGGGCGCCTTTGCCCAGGCCAAACCCACGATCAAGATCGGTTTTGTCGACGGCTGGTCCGACAGCGTGGCCACCACCAACCTCGCCGCGGCCATCATCCGCAGCAAGCTGGGCTACCCGGTTGAGCTGGTGCCGCTGGCGGCGGGCATCATGTGGCAAGGCGTGGCGCGCGGCGACCTGGACATGACGCTGTCGGCCTGGCTGCCGGTGACGCACGAAGCCTACCTGACCAGCTTCAAGGACAAGGTCCAGATCCTGGGCGCCAACTACCCGGGCGCCAAGATCGGCCTGATCGTGCCCGACTACGTCAAGGCCACCAGCCTGACCGACCTCAACAACTTCCGCGCCGATTTCGACAACCGCATTGTGGGCATAGACGCCGGCGCGGGTGTCATGCGCAAGACCGAGGAAGCCATCAAGGCCTACGGCCTGGACATGCGCCTGCTGCCCAGCTCCGGGCCGGCCATGGCCGCCGAACTCGACCGCTCCTACCGCGCGAACAAATCCATCGCCGTCACCGGCTGGATTCCGCACTGGATGTTCGCCAAGTACAAGCTGCGCTTCCTGGCCGACCCGAAAAA
Source organism: Polaromonas sp. P4_F6 (assembly GCF_056401275.1). Lineage (NCBI taxonomy): Bacteria > Pseudomonadati > Pseudomonadota > Betaproteobacteria > Burkholderiales > Comamonadaceae > Polaromonas > Polaromonas sp. P4_F6. The sequence continues at coordinate 184,410 of NZ_JBFUJQ010000001.1, forward strand.
CATCTACGGCGCTGAAGAGCACGTGGACAGCGTCATCAACCCGGCGCTGAACACCAAGGCGCCGGCTGTCGTGGCTTTCCTGAAGAAATTCTCGTGGAAGCCGGAAGAAATCGGCGCCGTGATGCTGGCCGTCGAAGGCGGCTCCAAGGCGGACGCGGCAGCCGAGAAGTGGATGAACGACAACGCCGCGCGTGTTTCAAGCTGGCTCGGCTAAAGCGCCGCAAACACCGGGCGCAGATAGCGGCCCGGTGGTCCCAGCCGGCCTGGGACCACCGGCCGCCATCGGATCGGGGGTGAAGCCTTCCCCTGCCCCGTGGTTTGACCTTTGCTTTCCGCCAGACACAAACAGGCCGTGTTCCAGGCCGTGTTCCGACATCCATAACGAGACTCCCAAGATGAACCCGCAACTCCCCATTGAAGTCGATGCACAGACCGGTATCTGGACCACCGACGGCCTGCCGATGATTTATGTGCCGCGGCACTTCTTTGTCAACAACCATGTCGAAACCGAGGCTGTGGTGGGGCGGGAGGTCTATGCCCCCGCGCTCTACAAGGCGGGGCATCGCTCGGCCTATTTCTGGTGCCAGAAAGAGGCGGCCACGCACGGGCTGTCCGGCATGGCGGTTTACGAGCACTACCTCAAGCGCCTGTCGCAGCGCGGCTGGGGCCTGTTTTCCTTCATCGAATCGGACGCCGCCACCGGCCGCGCATTGATCAAGCTCGAGCACTCGGTGTTCGTGCTCGCCCAAGGCATTGCCGGCGTGCCGGTCAACCACAGCAAGGTCTGCTACCTCTTCGCCGGCTGGTTCTCGGGCGCCATGGACTGGGTGCTGGAGACCAGCGGCTCGGCCGTGCGCACCACCAGCGTCGAAACCCAGTGCGCGGCCGAGGGCCACAGCCACTGCGTGTTCACCGTCAGCCCCCTCTAGAGATTCGCCATGCGCTACCCGCATTTGTTTGAGCCCATCCGCCTGAACCAGGTCCTGCTGCGCAACCGCATCGTCAGCACCGCGCATGCCGAGGTGTACGCCGAAGGCGGCAACCCGACCGAGCGCTACATCCGGTATTACGAGGAAAAAGCCAAGGGCGGCGTGGGCCTGGCAATTTGCGGCGGCTCCAGCCCGGTGTCGCGCGACAGCCCCTGGTCCTGGTGGAGCTCCGTCAACCTGGCGAAGAACTCGGTCATCGAGCCCCTGGCCAAGCTGGCCGAGACCATGCACAAGCACGGCGCCAAGCTGATGATCCAGGCCACCCACATGGGCAGGCGCAATGCCTGGCACGGCTTCGACTGGCCGCACCTGGTCAGCCCCTCGGGCATACGCGAGCCAGTGCACCGCGGCAACGCCAAGACCATAGAGATCGAAGAGATACGCCGCATCGTGGCCGACTACGGCCGGGCCGCCAAACGCGTGAAGGATGCCGGCCTGGACGGCATCGAAATTTCCGCCGCGCACCAGCAGCTGGTCGACCAGTTCTGGAGCCCGCGCGTGAACCACCGCACCGACGAGTACGGCGGCAGCCTGGAAAACCGCCTGCGCTTCGGCATGGAAGTGCTGCAGGCCGTGCGCGAGCAGGTCGGCGCCGATTTCTGTGTCGGCATGCGCATGTGCGGCGACGAATTCCATGAAGACGGCATCAGCCACGAGATGGCCAAGGAGATTGCCCAGGCCATGTCGGAAAGCGGCCTGATCGACTTCCTGAGCGTGGTCGGCTCCGGCGCGGACACCCACAACACCCTGGTCAACTGCATGCCGCCCATGGCGCTGCCGCCAGAACCCTTTGTGCACCTGGCCGCCGGCATCAAGTCGGTGTCCAAGGTGCCGGTCATGCACGCGCAAAGCATTCGCGACGCCTCGCAGGCCGAACGCATCCTGGCCACCGGCATGGTCGACATGGTGGGCATGACCCGCGCGCAGATCGCCGACCCGCACATGGTCATCAAGATCCGCGACGGCCGGGAAGACCAGATCAAACAATGCGTGGGCGCCAACTACTGCATAGACCGCCAGTACAACGGCCTGGACGTGCTGTGCATCCAGAACGCCGCCACCAGCCGCGAAGAAACCATGCCGCACGTGATCAGCAAGACCACGGGTGCGCGCCGCAAGGTGGTGGTGGTCGGCGCCGGCCCGGCCGGCCTGGAAGCCGCGCGCGTGGCCCGCGAGCGCGGCCACGAGGTCGTGCTGTTCGAGAAGAATACCGTCGTCGGCGGCCAGGTGAACCTCGCCGCCAAGCCGCCCAAACGCGAGCAGATGGCCGGCATCATCCGCTGGTTCGACATGGAAACCCAGCGCCTGGGCGTGCAGCGCCGCCTGGGCGTGGCGGCCACGCAGGAAATGATCCTGGCCGAGCAGCCCGACATCGTGGTGCTGGCCACCGGCGGCACACCGCACATGGGGCAAACGCCCGCCTGGGGCGCGGACCAGGGCTTGTGCGTGAGCAGCTGGGACATCCTGTCGGGCGCGGTCGCGCCCGGCGAAAACGTCCTGGTGTACGACAGCATCAGCACCCATGCGGGCACCGGCGCGGCCGACTTCATCGCCGCGCGCGGCAAGCTGGTGGAGATCGTGACGCCCGACGTCAAGGTCGCCGATGATGTGGGCGGCACCACCTTCCCGATCTTCTACCGCCAGCTGTACGCCAGCGGCGTGATCCAGACGCCCAACTTCTGGCTGGAACGCGTCTACCGCGAAGGCGACAAACTGATCGCCGTGCTGAAGAACGAATACACCGAAGCGCTGGAAGAGCGCGCGGTGGACCAGGTGGTCATCGAAAACGGCATACTGCCCAATGACGGCCTGTACTGGCAGCTCAAGCCGCTGTCGCTCAACAAGGGCCAGACCGACATCGAGGCCCTGTACGACGCGCAGCCGCAGCCCGGCTTGAGCCAGGCCACCGGCAAGGGGGACTTCCTGCTCTACCGCGTCGGCGACTGCGTCTCCATGCACAACATCCACGCGGCGATCTACGACTCGCTGCGCCTGTGCAAGGACTTTTGAGATGATGAGCTCCCCCCCGAAGCGCCTTCGGCGCCTCCCCCTCAAGGGGGCGGCACCTGTGGCCTGGCAAAGCCAGTTCCACGATGCCCCTGGAACAGAGTTGTGCAGTCTGGACCAACCGGCGGCGCCTGACGCCGTGGGAGGCTGAGATGGCCCTGCAACATCTGGTCAGCACCGTTTTCTGGCTTGCCGTCCTGGCCCTGGCCTGGGGCATGGGCAGGCGCGCGCTCATCTGGAAAACCGGCCGGCAGGCCAGTGTGGACCTGCGCGGGCTGTTGCAAATACCCAAGCGCTACTTTGTGGACTTGCACGACGTGGTGGCGCGTGAGCCCTTTGTGGCACGGGCCCATGTCGGCGTGGCTGGCGGCGCCATTCTGGCGCTGGCATTGGTGGCGCTGAACTACGGCCTGGGCCTGTACTTGCGGGTACTGGATGCGGCGCTGCTGCTGGCCGGGCTGATGATGCTGGCCGGCGCCATCGCCATGGCTTCGCGCCGCCGCAACGCACCGGCGCGCCTGTCCAAAGGCCCGTGGAGCCGCCTGCCCTATTCGCTGATGCTGTTCGCGGCCGCCGTGGCCCTGGTCGGTGCAGTGGCCTTTACCGGCACCGCCCTGGCGCCCTGGCTGGCCGGCTTGATCAGCCTGGCCTTTGCCGCCGGCGCGGCGGAACTGGCCTTGGGCGTGGGCTTGGCCGGACCGATGAAACACGCCGTCGCCGGCCTGCTGCATCTGGGCCTGCATCCGCGGCCCGAGCGTTTTGGCAACAAACGCTTCGCCACCGCCCTCAAGCCGTTACGCCTCACCGCGGACGACATGGGCGTGGGCAAGCCCGCCGACTTCGCCTGGAACAAGCTGCTGTCCTTTGATGCCTGCGTGCAGTGCGGTAAATGCGAAGCCGCCTGCCCGGCCTTCGCGGCGGGGCAGCCGCTGAACCCGAAGAAGCTGATCCAGGACCTGGTCGTCGGCATGAGCGCCAGGACCGACGCCGCTTATGCGGGCAGCCCTTACCCGGGCCAGCCCATAGGCCGGCACGCCGGCGCGCCCGGCCTGCCCATCGTCAACGGCCTGATCAACAGCGAGACACTCTGGTCCTGCACCACCTGCCGGGCCTGTGTGCAGGAATGCCCCATGCTGATCGAACATGTGGACGCCATCGTCGACATGCGCCGCCACATGACCCTGGTGGACGGCGTGGTGCCGAACAAGGGCATGGAAGTGCTGGAGCAGCTGCGCGACACCGACACCGCCGGTGGTTTCCCGCTCACGGCACGGCACCACTGGGCGGCCGACCTGAATGTGCCGGTGCTCGATGCCGGCGGCCGGACCGACTGGCTGGTGCTGGTGGGCGAAGGCGGCTTTGACATGCGCTACCAGCGCACCCTGCGCGCCTTCATCAAAACCCTGCAAAAAGCCGGCCTGCAGATCGCCCTGCTGGGCGCGGCGGAAACCGATTGCGGCGACCTGGCGCGCCGCCTGGGCGACGAGCATGGCTTCCAGCGCCTGTCGCGCCAGCTCATCGCCACGCTGAAGGCCCGCCGCTTCCAGCACATCGTGACACCCGACCCGCATATCTTCCATTCGCTGAAAAACGAATACCCGGCCATGGGTGGTGACTTCGACGTCTGGCACCACACCCAGTTGCTGGCCCAGCTGCTGGCCGAGGGCAAGCTCCAGCCCACGCGTGCCGGCAGCGTGGAGGCCGTGACCTACCACGACCCCTGCTACCTGGGCCGCTACGGCCGCGAAGTGGACGCGCCGCGCGCCGTGCTCAAGGGCATAGGCATCAAGGTCGTGGAGATGGAACGCAACCGCGAGCGCGGCCGCTGCTGCGGCGGCGGGGGCGGCGCGCCGTTTACCGACATTCCCGGCACCACCCGCATTCCCGATATCCGCATCGCCGATGCAAAACTTGCCGGCGCAGGCGTGGTGGCCGTGGCCTGCCCCAACTGCACCGCCATGCTCGAAGGCGTGGTGGGGCCGCGGCCCGAAGTACTCGATGTGGCCGAACTGCTGGCCCATGCATTGGAGGTCGCATGAGCACCGCATACGCCCCCCAAGGCCAGCTGCGCCGCGTAGACCCGCGCCGGCCCGCCATCATCACGCCCGCCGGACTGCACCGCATCGTGCTGGGCAGCAGCGAAGGCGAACGCATCAGCGCAAACCGCCTCGATGCGCCGTTGGCCAAGGCCGTGCGCAGCGCCGGCCCCTTCAGCCGCGCCACCATGGTGGTGGCCCGCGCGGAGCGCGGCGCCTTGAGCGATGCTGTGCGCCAGGCGGTCGCCGCGGCCGCGATTCTGGCCTCCGCCGATACCGAAGTCATCCTGGCGGTGCTGGGAGCCTGCCATGACGATGTGGCCGCGCTGGGCGCGGACCGCTTGCTGGTGGCCGAGGATTTTGAGGCGAACCGCTACCAGCCCGCGGCCTGCGTGCAATGGCTGCAAGGCCTGCAGGCCGCCTGGGCGCCCCAACACTGGCTGTTTGCCGACACCGGCTTTGACGGCCAGCTGGGCCGGCGCTTTGCCGTCCAGGGCGGGCTGGGCCTGGCCTGCGGCGTGGTCGAGCTGGGGGCGGACAGCCTGCGCGTGCCCGCCGGTGCCGGCCAGGACTGGCTGCGCCCGCATGCCCAGGTCATGTTGCTGGCCAAGGGCGTGGCCAGCACCAAACTGCCTTTTGTCGGGCTCGGCGTGCGCGAACCCGCGCTGCCTGTGCCGACTGTTTCCGAGCGCGGCATCGAGGACCTCGGTGTGCAGGCCGGGGACCCGAAAACGCTGGCGCTCGAGGAAGCCGATTTCATCCTGGCCGCGGGCAACGGCGTCACCGACCTGCCGCTGTTCCATTCGCTGGCGCTGGAAGTGGGCGCCGCCGTCGGCGCCTCGCGCGTCGCGGTGGACGACGGCCGCTTTGCGCGCGCCCAGCAAATCGGCGCCACGGGGAAAACCGTCTCCGCCTCGGCTTACCTAGCGCTGGGTATCTCGGGCGCGGTGCAGCACCTGCAAGGCATCAAGGATTGCCGCCACGTCATTGCGGTGAACCTCGACGCGTCGGCGCCCATCGCGCGCCGCGCCGACCTGACCGTGGTGGAAGACAGCGCGGCCCTGATGCGGGCGCTGCTGGAATTGGTGCGCCAGCAAAAGGAGGCCGCATGAGCGACATCACCGTACTCGTGGCAGCCCGCCACCATGCGGTCAGCGGCCGGCCCGTGCGCAGCCGCGCCGATGCGGCCGCTGCCGCCCTGGCCTTGGGCATGTCGGGCGCCGTGCGGCTGCTGACGGCAGGCCCGCTGCCGGATGCGGTCGCCCGCGATTACCTGGCCCTGGGCGCGCCGCTGCTGGAAGTCCTGGAATGCGGCGAAGACGCCGACATCGCGGCACGCCTGCTGCCGGCCTTGCGCGATGTGCCCTGGATATTGGCGGGAACCCGCTCCGAAGCCGAACACGGCACCGGCGTTTTGCCGTATACCCTGGCGGCCGCGCTGCAGCGCCCCGTGGTCGCCGATGTGCTGGGCATACAGGCCGAAGGTTCCGCCTGGATCGTGACCCAGGCCCTGCCCAAGGGCGCGCGGCGCCGCCTGCGCGTGCAGGCACCGGCCGTGCTGGTGGTCAGTGCCGCCGCATCACCCACATTGCGCCATTCGCTGGCGGACGCCATGGCGGGCCGCATCGTGCGCAAGCCACTGCAGGCGACCAAGCCCGCATCCACATCCACATCAGCCCCCGTGGGCCAGCGGGTTGCCGGCAGCAAGCGCCGCAAGCTGCTGGAGGCGCGCACCCAGCAAAGCGGCCACGCCCGCATGCTGGGCGCGATCGAATCACCTTCGACGGGCGGCGCCGTGCTGCAAGCAGGCGATCCGCACACCAAGGCGCAGGCGGTACTGGACTACCTGCGCACCCATTCTCTTGTTCATTTTTGACGAAACGCCCACTATGACAAAGACCCTTTCCGCGCAAACCCTGCTGACCCGCGAGTTGCTGGCCCGCCGCCGCCCAGGCTACAGCCTGGAGGCGCCGTTCTACCTCAGCGACACGGTGCTGCAGGCCGACATGGAACACATCTTCGGCAAGCACTGGATCTTCGTCGCCGTCGAGCCGCAGATCGCCGAAGCCGGCGACTACATCACCGTGGACTTCGACAAGAACTCCATCCTGATCGTGCGCGACGACGACATGCAGGTGCGGGCCTTCCACAATGTCTGCCGCCACCGCGGCTCGCGCCTGTGCGCCAGCCGGCAAGGCGTGGTCGGCAACATCGTCTGCCCCTACCACCAATGGACTTACGACCTGACCGGCAAGCTGATCCACGCCAAGCACATGGGCGATGACTTCGACGCCTCGGGCCTGGGCCTCAAGCCGGTGCATGTGCGCAGCCTGGCGGGTTTGATTTTTATCTGCCTGGCGGAAAACCCGCCCGAAGATTTCGAGCAGATGGTGGCGGAGATGACGCCTTACCTGGCGCCCCACCAGCTGAGCCAGTGCAAGGTGGCGGCCCAGGTCGACATCGTGGAAGACTGCAACTGGAAGCTCACCATGGAAAACAACCGGGAGTGCTACCACTGCATGAGCAACCACCCCGAGCTGACCATCTCCCTGTACGAGTACGGATTCGGCTACAAACCGGACGAGCACAACGCCGCCGGGCAGCAACAGTTCCAGGACATCATGGACGCCAGCCACAAACGCTGGGAAGCCATGGGCCTGCCCTCGGCGGAGATCGACACCCTGGACGACAGGGTGACGGGCTTTCGCACCCAGCGCCTGCCGATAGACCGCTCCGGCCAGTCGCAAACCATGAACGCCGAGGTCGCCTCCAAAAAACTGCTGGCCGACTTTGTCGACCCGGCGCTGGGCGGCCTGTCGTTCTGGACGCAGCCCAACTCCTGGCACCACTTCATGAGCGACCACATCGTCAGCTTCTCGGTGCTGCCGATCTCCGCCACCAAAACCCTGGTCCGCACCACCTGGTGCGTGCACAAGGATGCGGTGGAGGGTGTGGACTACACCGTGGAAAACCTGACCGCCGTGTGGAATGCCACCAATGCGCAGGACCGCCGCCTGGTGGAGGAGTCGCAAATCGGCATCGCCACCGGCGCCTACCAGCCCGGGCCGTATTCACCGTACACCGAAGGCCTGGTCGAAAAATTCTGCAACTGGTATGTGAACCGCCTCAGTGCCCTGACCCGGTAGATCCCGGTAGATCCCGGTAAACACCCGACTACATTCCCAGCGTTCTGGCCCATCCCCATGTCCACTTCTCTTCACGCTCCTGACTTCGCGGCGCCCGCCTCCCCGCCCTGGTCTTCCGACCGGGACGAAACCCTGCGCTGCGTCCAGGTGCGCCAGGAAACGCACGACGTCAAAACCTTTGTGCTGGCAGCGCAGGGGCCGCGCAGCTTTCGCTACCTGCCGGGCCAGTTCATCACGCTGGAGCTGGACATCGCGGGCAGCAAAATCAACCGCTGCTACACGCTGTCCAGCACGCCCACCCGCCCCGACCTGGTGAGCATCACCGTCAAGCGCGTGCCGGGCGGGACCGTGTCCAACTGGCTGCACGACAACTTGCGCGCCGGCATGACGCTGGGCGTGATCGGGCCCTCCGGGGAGTTCAGCTGCTTCAAGGCGCCGGCGCAGCGCTACCTGTTCCTGTCCGGCGGCAGCGGCATCACACCCCTGATGTCCATGACCCGCGCGCTGCACGACCTGGGCAGCGATGCCGACATCGTGTTCGCGCATTGCGCGCGCAGCCCCGCGGACGTGCTGTTCCCCGAAGAGCTGACCCTGATGGCGCGCAACATGGCGCAGCTGCGGCTGGCCACGGTGTGCGAGCAGCACACGCCGGGCAGCGCCTATGCCGGGCATATCGGTCGCATGGACGCGGCGCGGCTGGCCCACATCGCGCCCGACTTCCTGCAGCGCGACGTCTACACCTGCGGCCCGGCGCCTTTCATGGCGGCGGTGCGCCAGCTGCTGGCGGCGGCGGGCTACGACATGCGGCACTACCGCGAAGAGAGTTTTTCGTTTGCCGACCAGGCGCAGCCCGAGGCACAAGCGCAGGGCAATGGCAACGGCGACAGCGCCGCCGCCACGCACAGCATCCAGCTGCAGAAGATGGGCCAGTCCTTCCCGTGCCGCGCCGACCAGACCATTTTGCAGGCGGCCACGGCCGCGGGCCTGCGCCTGCCGTCCTCCTGCAGCAGCGGCATTTGCGGCACCTGCAAAACCAAAAAGATCTCCGGCCAGGTCGAGATGAAACACGCCGGCGGCATTCGCCCGCGCGAGATCGACCAGGGCTGGATCCTGCCTTGCTGCAGCAAACCCGTGAGTGATGTCGCACTGGATCGGTGAGCTCAAAAACGTGCATGCACCGAATCAAGAATCGCTTTGAACACGTATTGGAAGTTATGCAAATTTTTTTGGCGTTTAACGGCAGAAATCGAGGTCCTCCATGGACAAACCCTATAGCTTGAAACCCCTGCGCCCGACAAAATCGTGGCACGCTGCTTGCTCATAAAAAGAACCGAAACATGCAGTGAAATTCCCCCGGAGACATACGATGACAAAACCCAAGATCAGCGTCCGAAATCTTTACAAGATTTTCGGAAGCAATATTTCAGAAGCCGTGAAGTTGCTGGGGGAAGGCCTGAGCAAGGACGAAGTGTTTGCCAAGACCGGGCACGTCGTCGGCGTCAACAAAGTCAGCTTCGACGTCATGCCGGGCGAGATTTACGTGCTCATGGGTTTGTCGGGCTCGGGCAAGTCCACCCTGATCCGGCTCATCAACCGCCTGGTCGAGCCGTCTTCAGGCTCCATCAACATCGACGGCGAAGACATCACCGCCCTGCCGCAGTGCGACCTGGTCAAGTGGCGGCGCAAGCGGGTGGCCATGGTGTTCCAGTCCTTCGCGCTCATGCCGCACCGCAATGTGCTGGACAACGCCGCCTTCGGCCTCGAAATGGCGGGCACGCCGCGCAAGGCGCGCGAGGACCGGGCCATGCAAGTGCTGGCCCAGGTGGGCTTGCAGACCTACGCGGCGAAGTACCCTTCGCAGCTGTCGGGCGGCATGCAGCAGCGCGTGGGGCTGGCGCGCGCCCTGGCGGTGGACCCCGACATCCTGCTGATGGATGAAGCTTTCTCGGCGCTGGACCCGCTCAAGCGCGTCGAGATGCAGGGCCTGATGCTGGACTTGCAGCGCGAACAGCAGCGCACGGTGCTGTTCGTCTCGCACGACCTCGAAGAAGCCCTGCGCATAGGCACCCGCATCGCGATCATGGAAGGCGGCAACCTGGTGCAGGAAGGAACGCCCCACCAGATCATCACCCAGCCGGCCAACGACTATGTGCGGCGCTTTTTCGAAGGCGTGGACACCTCGCGCTACCTGACCGCGGCCGACCTGCTGGACCCGGGCCTGAACGGCCACTCCTACAACGGCGGGCCGCGCCTGCCGTCCCACACCACCTTGCCCGAAGCCATGAAGATTGTGCTGGGCATGGACCAACCGGTGGGCGTGTTCGACGCCACCGACCAATTACTGGGCTGCATCTCCGCGCGCAGCCTGCTCGTCCGAATGGCTCAAGAGGCCCGCCATGTCTAATCTGCTTTCTCAAATCACCCAGGCTTCGCACGACGTCCTGCCCCTGGGCAAGTGGGTCAACGCCGGGGTGAAACACCTGCTGGACCATGGCGCCGCCGTCTTCGACTCAGTAGGCGTGGTGGTCGAACAATTCGCCACGTGGGTCGAGATGGGCATGCTGGCCCTGCCCTTCTGGCTGGTCATCCTGGTGGCCACGGCAGTGGGCGTGCGCCGGCTGGGCTGGAAGTTCGGCGCCTTTGTGGCGCTGTCCCTGGCGCTGATCGTGGTCACCGGTTTCTGGCTGCAAACCATGGTCACCCTGGCGCTCACGCTCTCGGCCACCCTGATCAGCCTGTTTTTCGGGATACCGCTGGGCATCTGGTGCGCGCGCGCGCCACGTGTGAATGCCTCGATACGGCCCATGCTGGACTTCATGCAGACCATGCCCGCCTTTGTCTACCTGATCCCCGCGGCCATGCTGTTCGGCCTGGGCCGGGTGCCCGGCATCATCGCCACCGTGATCTTCGCCATGCCGCCCGTGGTGCGCCTGACCAGCCTGGGCATACGCCAGGTGAGCTCAGAACAAGTCGAAGCGGGCAATGCCTTCGGCTGCACCTCCACCCAGCTGCTGTTCAAGGTGCAGCTCCCGATTGCCCTGCCGACCATCATGGCCGGCGTCAACCAGACTATCATGATGGCGCTGTCCATGGTCATCATCGCCTCCATGGTGGGGGCGGGCGGCCTGGGCAACGACGTACTCGCCAGCATCCAGCGACTGGACATCGGCCTGGGGTTCGAGAGCGGGCTGGCGGTGGTTTTGCTGGCCATCATCCTCGACCGCCTCACCGAGAGTTTTGGCGTGGCCCGCGAGAGCAGTGACAGCTAGGAGTACCCATGCCACGCGTTCCGGTTGAACCGCCACCACCGCTGCCAACCGCCGTTGGCGCCGGCGGTGGCCAGCCCCGAAAAGACGGCACCCACGTCGGCTTCATCCTGCTGCACGACTATTCGATGATCGCCTTTGCCAACGCCGTGGAAACGCTGCGCATGGCCAACTACATCAGCCGCCGCCCGCTGTACCGGTGGACCGTGGTGAACCCCGAACAGGCCAGCGCGGTGGCCAGCAACGGCCTGGCGCTGGCGACGACCGGGGAACTGGCCGAGCTGGCCGGCTGCGACATGATTTTTGTCTGCGGCGGCGTCAACATCCGCAGCGTCACGAACGACGGCGTGCGCCAGCTGCTGCGCCGCTGCGCCGCCGGTGGCGCGGTCATGGGCGCGCTGTGCACGGGCTCCTTCGCCCTGGCCAGCGCCGGGCTGCTGGACGGCTACCGCTGCGCCATCCATTGGGAAAACCTGGCGGCCATCAGCGAGGAGTTTCCCAAGGTGCGCTTCGCGCCCGAGGTCTTCATCCTCGACCGCGACCGCATGACCTGCTCCGGCGGCACGGCCCCCCTGCACCTGATGCTGCACCTGATACGCGGCGCCCACGGCGCCAAGCTGGTGATGGACATCTCCGAACAGTTCATCGTGGAGCGGCTGCGCGCCAGCAACGACCGCCAGCGCATCCCGCAGCCCGAATGCATAGGCCCGGGTTACCAGCACCTGACGGAGGCCGCCGAAATCATGGCCGCCAACATTGAAGACCCCCTGCCCCTGGCCGAGCTGGCCGGCGCCGTCGGGCTTTCGCTGCGCCAGCTGGAGCGCCTGTTCCACCGCTACTTCAGCATCAACCCGGCGCAGTACTACATGAACCTGCGGCTGCGTCGCGCCCAGGAGCTGCTCACGCACAGCAGCCACCCCATCATGCAGGTCACCGTGGCCTGCGGCTTCCAGTCGTCCTCGCATTTCTGCAAGGCCTACCGCAGCCTGTTCGGGCATGCGCCCAGCGAGGAGCGCCGCGGCAAGGTGGGCGAGAGCGAAGCGCGCGCCAGGGCCTCGCGCAAGCGCGTGGTGCCCCTCAAACGCGCCGCCTGAAGCGCGCGCCAGCGGCCACGCGCCTGCCGCTGCGGGACAACTCCGCGTCGCTCCCAGCAAAGTTGCGCAGCCTCAACCTGTAAAAGTGCAGTGGTGCCGTAGCACCGCGCGATTTCACTTTGACAAGGAAAGGGGCATGAAGCTGCAAGCAAGGACGCCCTCCTGCCTTTGAGATGCGACGCGCCGGATGCGGCAGCCGGGCAAGCCATTCCATACCAACACAAGGAGACCCAGAATGTCAGCTAATCGCGGTGTCGTCTACCTGCGCCAGGGCCAGGTTGAAGTCCAGTCCATCCCGTTTCCCAAACTGCTCAACCCGCTGGGCGGCAAGGCCGAACACGGCGTGATCCTGAAGGTGCTCACCACCAACATCTGCGGCTCCGACCAGCACATGGTGCGCGGCCGCACCACGGCGCCGGCCGGCCTGGTGCTGGGCCATGAGATTACCGGAGAGGTGCTCGAAGTGGGCCGCGACGTCGAAACACTGCAGCGCGGCGACATCGTGTCCGTTCCCTTCAATGTGGCCTGCGGGCGCTGCCGTACCTGCAAGGAGCAGCACACCGGCGTGTGCCTCAGCGTGAACCCATCCCGCGCGGGCGGGGCCTATGGCTACGTCGACATGGGCGGCTGGATAGGCGGTCAAGCCGAGTACGTCATGGTGCCCTATGCGGACTTCAATTTGCTGAAGTTCCCCGACCGTGCGCAGGCCGTTGAAAAAATCCGCGACCTGACCTGCCTCTCCGACATCCTGCCCACCGGCTACCACGGTGCGGTGACGGCCGGGGTCGGCCCGGGCAGCACGGTGTATGTGGCGGGCGCAGGCCCGGTCGGCCTGGCCGCCGCCGCCTCGGCGCGATTGCTGGGGGCGGCCGTCGTCATCGTCGGCGACATCAACCCGTCTCGCCTCGAACATGCGCGCAAGGTCGGTTTCGAGACCGTCGACCTGTCCAAGGATGCCCCCCTGGGCGAGCAGATCGCGCAGATCCTGGGCACGCCGGAAGTCGACTGCGCCGTGGATGCGGTGGGCTTTGAGGCGCGCGGCCACGGCCACGCGGGCTCGCAGACGGAAGCGCCGGCCGCGGTGCTCAATTCGCTGATGGAAGTCACGCGCGCCGCGGGCAAGATCGGCATCCCGGGCCTGTATGTCACCGAGGATCCCGGTGGCGTCGACAAGGCCGCCAAGACCGGCTCGCTCAGCCTTCGCCTGGGCCTGGGCTGGGCCAAATCGCACAGCTTTTTCACCGGCCAGACGCCCGTCATGAAATACAACCGCGCGCTGATGCAGGCCATTTTGTGGGACCGCATCCAGATCGCCGATGTGGTGGGCGTGCAGGTGATATCGCTGGACGAAGCGCCCTCGGGCTACGCCGCCTTCGATGCCGGTGCGCCGAAAAAATTCGTCATCGACCCGCACCAGCAACTGAAGAAAGCGGCCTGATTTTCACGGCGCCGGGGCAAGGCCCCGGTGCCGTGAATCCCGCCCTTCAGCCATATAGCCAGCCACAAACATCCTCTTGCCAACTTTCCCGCGCCCATGACCCCGGATACCAACACCCATTTCTGCCTGAACCTGGCCTGCGGCAGCGCCCAGGGCCAGGTCGCGGCCATCTCCGCCTTGTTAAACGAGCATGGGGCGTATATCGAGCAGTTTTCGGTGTTTGACGACCACACGACCGAGCGCTTTTTTGTGCGCAGCGTTTTCAGCTTGCGCAGCCCGGTCGAAGTCCTGCGCGGCGCCTTCGCCGAACTGGCAAAGGGTTTCCCGCAAGCGCAGTGGCAGCTGCATGACCTGGCGCAACCCACCCGCGTGCTGGTCATGGTGTCCAAGTTCGACCATTGCCTGCGCGAGCTGATTGCGCAGTGGCGGCGCGGTGAACTGAAGATGGACATTGTGGCCATTGCCTCCAACCATGCCGACCTGGCGCCCCTGGCCGAGGCCGAGGGCCTGCCCTTTCACCACCTGCCGATCAGCGCCGAAACCAAACCCGCGCAGGAAGAAAAGCTGCGCCGGCTGATTGCGGACACCGGCGCCGAATTTGTGGTGCTGGCCCGCTACATGCAGGTCCTGTCGGAGGACTTGTGCCGGCAGCTGCACGGCCGGGTCATCAATATCCACCATTCCTTCCTGCCCGGCTTCAAGGGCGGCAAGCCCTACCAGCAGGCCCACGACCGGGGCGTCAAGCTGATAGGCGCGACCGCCCACTTCGCCACCACCGACCTGGACGAGGGCCCCATCATCGAGCAGTCGGTCGAGCGTGTGGACCACGCCGATACACCGCAACACCTGTCGCAGGCGGGCCGCCTGGTGGAAAGCCTGGTGCTGTCGCGGGCCCTGCGTTTTGTGCTGGAGCGGCGGGTGTTCATCAACGGCATGAAAACCGTGGTGCTGCGTTAGGGCACACTGGCCCCAGCGGACGGGCTGATTCATCCATTCCCTCATTTCTTCCATTTTTTATCCAGGCGCACCGCGCCAGAAGATCCCCCACCATGGCTGTCAGTGTTTTTGATATTTTCAAGATTGGCATAGGCCCGAGCAGCTCGCACACCGTGGGCCCCATGCGGGCTGCCCATCTGTTCACCGAGCGCCTGGCGCACCAGGGCCTGCTGGCCTCCTGCGCGCGCGTGGAGGTCAAGCTCTATGGCTCGCTGGGCTCGACCGGCAAAGGCCACGGCACCGACAAGGCCGTGCTGCTGGGGCTGCAAGGGCATGACCCGGAAAACGTCGACGTGGAAGCCATTCCGGCGATGCTGGAGGCGATACGCAGCACGGGCCAGCTGCAGCTGGGGGGCCGGCACGCGGTGGCCTTCCGCGAGAAAGAGCACCTGGCGTTTTACCGCCGCGAGACCCTGCCCTTTCACCCCAACGGCATGCGCTGCATCGCGTACGACGCCGCGGGGGAGGAGCTGCTCAACCGCTGCTATTACTCGGTGGGCGGCGGTTTTGTGGTCAGCGATGAAGTGGCGGCCGACGGCAGCAAGCAGAAAGTGCTGGCGCCCGACGTCACCGTGCTGCCCTACCCTTTCCACAGCGGCGACGAGCTGATGCAGCAATGCAAAAGCGCCGGCATCTCGATTGCCGAACTCATGCGCCGCAATGAACGCCATTGGCGCAGCGATGCCGAGATCGACGCCGGCCTGCACAGGATCTGGGACGTGATGCAAGCCTGCGTGGAGCGCGGCTGCCGCACCCAGGGCGTCTTGCCCGGCGGCTTCAAGATCAAGCGCCGCGCCGCCGAGCTGCACCAGCGGTTGCGCTCCAACCCGGAGGCTTCGCTGCGCGACCCGCTGCAGGTGCTGGACTGGGTCAACCTCTATGCCCTGGCGGTGAACGAAGAGAACGCCGCGGGCGGCCGCGTCGTCACGGCGCCCACCAACGGCGCGGCGGGCATTGTGCCGGCCGTGCTGCACTACTACACGCGCTTTGTCGCCACGGCCACGCCCGGCGGCGTGATCGACTTCCTGCTGACCGCCGCCGCCATCGGCATGCTGTACAAGGAAAACGCCTCCATCTCGGGCGCCGAAGTCGGTTGCCAAGGCGAGGTCGGCGTGGCCTGCTCCATGGCCGCGGCCGCCTTGTGCGCCGTCATGGGCGGCACACCCGAGCAGGTCGAAAACGCGGCCGAAATCGGCATGGAGCACCACCTGGGGCTGACCTGCGACCCGGTAGGCGGGCTGGTCCAGATCCCCTGCATTGAACGCAACGCCATTGCCTCGGTCAAGGCCATCAACGCGGCCCGCATGGCCTTGCACGGCGACGGCACCCACCATGTGAGCCTGGACAAGGTCATCAAGACCATGCGCGAAACCGGCGCCGACATGATGACCAAGTACAAGGAGACCGCGCGCGGCGGGCTGGCGGTCAATATTGTTGAATGCTAGTGTTTGAAAAAAGCATGGGTGAACCGTCCATGGCGCCGCGCTCCCGATGGACGGCCCGTGTCGAGTCGCTGGAGACCCGGCTGCGCGTCGGTGTGTACGCGCATGAGCATGAACTCCAGCCGATTCTGGTGAGCCTGCGCATCAGCGGGCTGGCGGAGGCACATCCCTCCAGCCTGGCGCAATGCTTTGACTACGAGCCGATCTGCCGCTGGATGCTCGACGAGTGGCCGCTGAGCGCGCACACGCCCTTACTCGAAACACGCCTCAACGAATTGGTGAGCCGCGTGTTTGCCGACAGCCGGATCACCGATGTCTGGGTGGGCCTGTACAAGACGCAAGCCATCCCCCAGGCCAGTCTGGTGGGGCTGGAGCGCGACATCACGCGGCTTCAGTTCGAGGAACAGCGGCAGCACCAGCAGGCTATGGCGACCCGGCCTTAGCGTCGCGCGCCTGGTCGAAGCGACAGGCCGTCACAGCGGCCGCCCTTCCCCCTTCACCTTCTTCGCCTTCCCCCTTCCCCTTCCTGCTTCGTGCCGCTGTCGGGTTTGGACAAATTCGCGTCCACCCCGCACCACTGCGCCTGCCAAGGCCGCCGAACAATGGGCTCGGGCTCACAAATTTGTAATCTTTTGTGTTCATTGAGGGTAGAGCCTGAGGAATTTTTATGAATCCTATTTCGTACTCTCTGTTGGCTCGCGCAACCTGGACAGCTTGCGCCCTGACCGCCTTGACCACGCTGAACTGCCACGCGCAGACAAGCTTTGCCACCCCTGGGGCGCCCACCGCCAAAGTGATGCGCCTGGCCACGCTGGAATGGCCGCCCTACAACGGCCAGCTGCTGCCGCAGGACGGGCTCTCGACCCGCGTTGCCACCGTGGTGGCAAAGAGCGCCGGCTACCGCTTGATGAGCGCCTCCTCGGATTGGGCCACCACCGTGGAAAGGGGCGAAAAAGATCCCAATTACGAGGGCTACTTTCCCGTCTACTTCAACACCAAGCGGGAGCAAGCTTGCCACCTGTCCCAATCCATAGGCACCAGCCTGCTGGGCGTGGCGACCTTGAAAGGCGCACCCATCACCTGGAACACCATCTCTGACCTTGAACCCTACAAGCTCGGTGTGGTGGAAGGCTATGTGAACGGCGAAGCCTTCGACAACGCCATCAAGGAAAAACGCCAGGCCGTCGAGGCCGGCACCAGCGACGCGCAAAACGTCAAAAAGCTCAGGGAAGGCAAGATACGCGGCATCGTCATCGACAAAAACGTGCTGAACTACACCCTGTCACGCTTGGGCGGCGCCGACCAGGTGGTGTTCAACCCCAGGCCCATCGCGCAGCTGACACTGCATGTCTGCTTCAAGCGCAGCCCCGCGGGGCTGGAGATACGCGATGCGTTTGACGCGGCGCTCAAGAAGCTGGATCCGGCGCAGCTGGAGGCGGAGTACTTTCGGACTTTTCCGTTGATACGGTAGGTGGGCAAGAAAACATAAGTGGGATGGTTCTTTGTAGCTTTTTCAGTTTGAGGGCTATCAGTGACACATCGATACGTCACACCACGATCACATCCCCTGTATTCAGGTAAATCGAATAAGACTCAAACTCCGCATCGCCGTCCGCTTCAATTGTGATGACGCCCACCTCACCAAATGCAAGCTCGAGGGAGGAACTGCCAACACGAGTCACCGCCGTCACGTCCTGCAGCAACAGGCCGATTAACGGTGCGCACGTGGCGGGATCCGAGAATTTTCGCATCCCAGAAGTCTCTGCGAGCCGGTAAGACAACCCAGCTTCGACACAAAACGAGACCTTGTATGGCGTCGCACCTGGAGCCCTTTGTGGACGGGAGAAATCAAGTTTTGTGATGCTTGGTCCAAAACCAATCATTTCCAGATAACAACCGGAAAGTAGTTGAAGGTCAAAGTCGTCTGGCAATGCATGCATAAAAACTCCTTGTGTCGACGCGGTGGGGGTGTTGAGTTCGGCGGAAGCGGCACACGCGTATCGCCTCGACCTTTTTCAGGCTTCCCTGTCGACCGTTTCATCGCTTGCTTGTTTCCGTGAACCCAACGCCAATACATATCCTCGTATCCTGGCACAGGTGACAGCCTCGGCGGCATAGGCCGGTTGCTGGCAGCTGAGATGGTGTTGGGGTAGCGGGTTCGCTAATGACGACACCGCAAGCCTTGTTGACGGAGTCCAAGAGGCTTGTCTACTCCAGCTATCCCCGTTGCTCTTGGACAAGCCTGGTCAACACTCCAGCGAGTTCTATTGCTTCATGTTCTGCAAGCTCAATGGGGTCTTTAAATTTACCAAAGGTTTTCAAACAGATGGGCCCACCAGGTTCAAGCCAAACGGCAATTTCGCCACTGGCAAGCTCGTACACACGAGGTTCATTTTTTGAATTCATATTGTGTTTCAAGGTTTGATTGGAAAATGTGGATCATTGCCGCTCGAAGGATTTCCTATCTTGTCACCCTAGGGCCGAAAACCATGTGCACTTCACGGCACATGTACCGACTGAACTTCGAACGCGTATTCCGGGCCTTCCTCATAAACACGCACAACCAAAGCCAGGTCACTGCATCCTTCTTCCACCGTGTACAAATCAACCAAGACATCCCAATAACCTCGCATCCACTGACATGCGGACGTCTGCCATGTGCCTTCCGACAATTTCGTCAAACGAGCACCATATGACTTTATATTGGCGGCAATTCTCGCGGCGTTCTCTGCAGATATAGGGCGAACCCCGTGAACTCGACGCACGAGGCCAAAATCTCCATCTTGAAATGCCTCGACGACCGCAGACAAGGTGCTTCTCCATGCCGATGGGATTGGTGTTTGATTTTGCCCATCCTTCAAAACTTTTACTGTGCTGCTCATCGGCTTCTCCCGGAATGAAGGTCGCTGTGACAATCAGTGCAGGACCTCCACGTGGTTTTTCGACCCTGGAAACTGAAAGGCATCAAAAGCAAAAAACACAATACCGGTAACAAGCCCACCGCGATCGGTATCCATGGATTCTCCGACGATCTGAATTTGAGGTTCCATCATTTTTACCTAGCCATTGGATATGCAGTTTCAATCATTCGCGTTTGCGTATTAGTCCACGTCTCTCAAACCTCTCAGCCATTGCAGCATCCATGGGTGTTTAGCTAATTCCGGTGCCATTTCAGCCAACGTGGACATAAACGCCTCCCTTGCTGTCAACAGCATTTCTTCAAGGTCTTCACCAAGAATCCGTTCGACTGCGGGACTAGGTTGCCAGGCCGCTCGACTCCTACATGTAACCCAATACGTCCCATCCGCTGGTTCCAGCGTAAGAGAGCGTTCGATACCTTGTTCGTAGAAATCGATCTCGACCATCGCTCCTTCATGAACCGCGCGAAGTGCTGACGGCAATTGCTCCAAGAAGACCGGCAGATCGGTCTCCACATCCACCGGCCAACTCTCCTGGCCAAAACCAGAAACCACAAATTCACCCTGCGATCCGATTGCTCGACAAACGTCCGTCAAGATGGAGCGCACATCGTCTTCGTAGGGATCGTACGTGCGGATCAGGAAATCCTGCACAGCCTTAATGCGTAGTTCAATCTGCATAGTTCGTATCTTATGATCCATGTCAGGGTAGGCAGTGCGAAGGCCATCCCCCCCTAGGCACACAACCGTCGCCCATTCAGATTTCGACGGAATTCAACAGTATCGAGCACGATGGTGAACTCGCCAACGGCATGCGAGGCCGAGTGGGTGTTTTCCCAAGACCTTGGCGGCGCACAGCCGAGGCACGCTAAGCGCCTTCAAAAAAAAAGGGAAATCCCGGTCCAGTACCGGGATTTCCAGACCAGGAATCACGGCTTCAGGTTTTAAATCGCGGAGGCAAAAGCCCGGCGTCCCCCAAGCTCATCGCCAGGCTAGCCAGCACTCGCGCAATATGGTCGGCTTGTTTTTGCTGCGGCAGCTGCTCCGGTCAGCACCTGTGCGTATGCCTCGCGCGGAAGTGGCTGGCCAGCGCCGTGCTCGCGGGTGGAATGGCGCAAGATCGCGGCAACTCAAGCAGCCGGCCTGCCGCTGAAATTCAGATTTCCCAGCCCCGGCTACTGGCTCTCAATCCGCGTGGAATTGAGCAGCGTGTCCAGCCGGGCGGCACGCTGGGTCAGTTGCTGCAGCGTTGCGCTGAAATCACCGCCATCCTGGGGGCTGCCCATTGCCTTGGTCAGTGCCTGGAACAATGACAGGTCCGCCACGGGCCGCAGCTGGTAGTTCGACGAAGCCTTGAACGCCGACAGGTCATACATATTCTTCAGCGTGGCTTTTTCGGCCTCGTCGCGGCCGTAGGCCAGGAAGAACTTCCGGATGCGTTGCTGCGTTGCCGCCGGGAGATCCTTGCGGTACAGGATGGGGTCGTTGGGAATCAGCGGGGACTCCCAGATCACTTTGACGCGTGCCATCTTGTCCGGGAACTCCACCTTGTAGCGCAGCATGTCCGCGGTGTTGTTGGTCGCCAGGTCCACCTGGCCATCGGCTACCGCGAGAAAATTGTCGCGGTGGCTGCTGCGGTTGATCTTCTTGAAGTGTTTTTCAGGATCGATCTTGTTCTTGGCGAACACATAGTAGTTCGGCGCCAGGAAACCCGAAATCGACTCCTTGTTGCCGGCCCCCAGCGTGTAACTGCCCGGACGGCCTATCACCTCCGCCAGGGTCTGGGGCGCGCTGTCCTTGCGGGCCAGCAACACCGAGCTGTAGCCGCGCGTTCCATCCAGCCCGACCATCTGCGCAAACACCAGCGCCTGGTCGGCCTCCACCAGTTCGATCGCCAGCTTGTTGTTGACCCAGGCTACCTGCACCTGCCCATTCTTCAGGGCACCGGAAATTTCGGCGAAGTCTTTCGACGCCAGAACCTGCACCGGCCGCTGCATCTCTTTGGCCAGCGCGTCGGTGAAAGGCTTCCAGTTCTCCACCATCTTCTCCACGGTATCGCCCGTGACGATGAGCCCCAGCGTCAAAGGCGCCGGGCTGTTGGCCGCGTGAACGGGGAACAGCCCCATACCGGCCACGAAGCTCATGCACAAGGCCGCGCACAGGGCGCGCCGGACCCGGGAGGGCATCCCGGGGCTAAGACGATCAGGGTTCATTGAACACCTCCTGGCGCATGGGCGGACGGGTGGATGGGCGAACGAGTGGATGGGGCCGGCTTACTTGTTGCCGGCAGGCAGCGGATGAATATCTTCCGGCTTGACCACAATCCAGTTCTTGTCGGCCGTGACCGGCAAGCCCAGCTCCTTCTGGCGCGCCGCGTTTTTGGTCCACATATCGGTGATCTGCGTCATGTATTTGGCTTTGCGATTGACCCAGATGCGCACGCCGCCACGATCAATGTCCGTTCCGTGGAACAGCATGTAGCCGTCGCTGGTCGGTGTGTCGCCCGCGACCAGGATGGGTTTTTTCCACTGGTCGATATAGGTCAGGATGGCCGCATACTTGCCCGCCATCCAGGTGTTGGGCGTCCACAGGTAAGGATGCATTTGCAGATCCATGTTTTTGGCGGGATCGTATTTGCCCTTCTGGATTTGCAGGCGGGACGAGGTCAGCTCCTGGGTCTTGCGGTCTTTCAGCATGGTCGCGACGCCGATCACGTTTTGCGGCTTGACGTTGTAGCCGTACCGGGGGTCGGAGGCCACCATGCGCACCAGTTCTTCATGCGCCGCGGTCATGATGTAGACCTCGATGCCGTTTTCCATCAAATGGTTCATCAGTTCGCGCTGGCCTTGGTAGATGCGCGGCGGCTCGATGGCTATGGTCTTGACCACGTCGCCTTCATAGTAGGTCGCCGGAATCGGTTTGCCGTAAGCCATCAACTCATCGACGAGCGCCTTCAACTCCTTGAGCGTGTAGCCTGAAAAGATTTGCGCCACCCAGGGGTAGCAAACCATGTCGTCGATTTCGCAGAGCCGGTAGTAGTAGCTGTTCAGGCTTTCCTTGTTGCCGTTGACATCCTTGAAGGGGATCAGCTTGAGCGAAGGGTCCATGTTCTCGCGCGTCAGCAGGCCTTTCATTTCCATGTAAGGCAGCAGGGACTCTTCCAGGTCGAAGTTGTAGCTCGTGTTGTCCATATCGAACACGGCGTACTCCCCCTTGTTCGCATGGGTTTTGACC
Source organism: Polaromonas sp. P4_F6 (assembly GCF_056401275.1). Lineage (NCBI taxonomy): Bacteria > Pseudomonadati > Pseudomonadota > Betaproteobacteria > Burkholderiales > Comamonadaceae > Polaromonas > Polaromonas sp. P4_F6. The sequence continues at coordinate 206,976 of NZ_JBFUJQ010000001.1, forward strand.
AGGGCATTGAGCTTGGCCGCGGCATCGGCGGGCCAGTGTTTCAATTCGACGGCTGAACAACCGAAAGCGACACCGGCCAGCAGCAGGCCGGACAACAGCTTTTTAACCAAATTCATACAAACCTCCAGAGTTTTTTTGACGAGACTTCCAACAACTTCAGACAACTTTCCGATAACTTTCTCTTCGATGGTGATGCGCTCAAAGACCCAGGTGCTTGCTGACCGCCGCCAGCCCATCCTTGCCGTCAAAGGTGCTGACCTCGGCCAGCCACTTCTTGAGCACATCCGGGTTCTTCTTCAACCAATCGCGGGCCGCGTCGTTGGGCTTGACCTTGTTGGTGATGGGCACCATCACCTGGTTTTCCAGGTCGGTCGTGAATTGCAGGTTGCCGATCAGCCTGGCCGCGTTGGGGCAGCGCGCCTGGTAATCGGGGGTGGTCGCGGTGTACACCTTGGCCTCGCCGAAGTTCGGGCCGAACACGGTGTCGCCGCCTTCCAGGTATTTCATCTTCAGCTGCACGTTCATCGGATGCGGCTCCCAGCCCAGGAACACAATCCATTTTTTCAGGCGCGACGCGCGCTGTATTTCGGACAGCATGCCGGCTTCGCTCGACTCGACCAGCTTGAAATCCTTCAGGCCGAATTCGTTCTTGTCGATCATGCGCTGGATCAGCAGGTTGCCGTCATTGCCGGCTTCGATGCCGTAGAGCTTTCCATCGAGCTCTTTGCGAAATTTCGCGATGTCGGCAAAAGTCTTCAAGCCGCCTTCAAAAGCGGGGCCGTTGACGGCCAGCGTGTATTTGGCGCCGGCCAGGTTGGGCTGGTCCAGCACCTTGACCTGGCCCGCCTTGACGAAGGGCTCGATCATGGGCGTCATGCTCGGGTTCCAGTAGCCCAGAAAAACGTCGATCTGCCTGCTCTTGATGCCCGCGAAGGTAATCGGCACCGAAGCCAGCGTCGTCTTCGGCTGGTAACCCAGGCCTTCCAGCACCACCGACGCCAGCCCGGTGGTGGCGGCGATGTCGCTCCAGCCGACGTCGCCAAAACGCACCGTGCGGCAGCTTTCCGCCTCTTTGGTGCCAGCCGGCGATTTGTTTTGTGCGCTTGCGGGGCCGGCGCAAAGGGTGAAGGCAAGAACCGCAAGCGAGCCGAGTATGTGCAGAGACCTCATGTCACGTTTTCCTGGTTGGATAGCGCATTTACAGGGACTGAAACAGGCCTGCCCACCGCATGCTTTTCTTGCCGTTCCCGCCGCAAGGCGAGTGGTGCATGCCGGTAAGCAGTGCTCTTCCGTTGACGAACTATAGGTTTAGGAAAACGGCCGATATTGACGTAATACGACTAACATATGTCGTATTACGTCAACCGGCTAACAGCTGCCCCAAATACCTTATGGGCTGTTTGTCAACGCATGGCGGGTCTCTATGAAGGAAGAAAACCGGGAGCGCACGTCGCCCAAAGCCACACCCGCGGCGCGCCGGGTTGGCTTGCTGCTGATCCCGCAGTTTTCCAACCTGGGCCTGGCCCTGGTGATGGAACCGCTGGTACTGGCCAACTGGCTGATGCAGCGCAAGCTGTTCGAATGGACCACGCTGTCGGTCGACGGTGACCCGGTGATAGGGACGCACGGCATGCAGGTGCCGGTGGACGCGGAGTTGTCCGATGACATGGAGTTCTCCGCGGTTTTTGTGATTGCCAGCTTCGAGGCCAAGAAGTATGCGAAGAACCGCAAGATCAAAAACTGGCTGAGGCGGCAGGCGGCCTTCGGCGCGGAACTCGCGGGCATAGAGACCGGCGCCGAAATCATGGCAGCCGCCGGTTTGCTCGACGGCTATAGCGCGGCGATTCATTGGGACAACCTGGAAGGCTTCCAGGAGCTGTACCCGAGCGTCAATGCAAAGGACCAGTTTTACACCATAGAAAGGCGCCGCCTGACCTGTGCAGGCGCCACGTCAACGCTCGACATGATGCTGCAGTGGATAGGCGAGCGCGAAGGCGCCGACCTGGCGCACGAGGTTTCGCAGCACATGCAGTACACGCAGGTCCGCTACCCGACGGACTCTTTGCTCAGCAGCGCCAACAAGCGCCCCGGCGAAGGCAGCAGGCATGTTCAGGCCGCGATCAATCTGATGCAGGAAACCGTGGGAGAGCCCGTGCCCTGCGACGAGATCGCAACCCGGGTCGGGCTGTCGCGGCGCCAGCTGGAACGCCTGTTCCAGCACTACACCTCGCTGCCGCCCCTGAAGTACTACATCAACCTGCGGCTGGCGCGCGCGCACAAGCTGCTGCAGCAAACCGACATGAGTGTGGCGCAAGTGGCTGTCGGCGCCGGCTATTCGTCGCTGGAACATTTCTCGCGCGTCTACCGGGACAAGTTCGGCTGCCCGCCCAGGGCGGACCGGCTGCAGTCCGTGCAGGCGCCGGTGATGCGGCGGGCCGTTTCACCGGCGCGCAAATGAATGCCCAGCGCTGCACACCACTTGACGGGCTTGATGGAGCCCGGAAATTTGCGCCATCGCGTGGTCGTAATACATCAAGAGCGCAGGGTGCCCTGAACCTATAGTGAGCCGTCAAGGCAATCGGAGGCCATCGAAGGTCATCCACGATTGCACGGCGAAACATCGGAACAAGGTGAGCTCGTGACGACCCCCACACTACGCAACTACATAGGCGGCGCTTACCAAGCCAGCACCGCCTCGGAAACACTGGAAAACCTGAATCCGGCCACGGGCCAGGTCCTGTGCCGCGTCGAACTGGCACTTGCGCCGGAACTCGAGCGTGCGGTCGAGGCGGCGCAAGCCGGGCTGGCCACATGGTCGGCGATGACCGGCGCGGAGCGTGGCCGCATCCTGTACCGGGCGGCGCAATTGCTGCGCGCGCGCAACCGCGAACTGGCCGAGCTGGAGGTGGCCGATTGCGGCAAGCCGATCCAGGAAGCCGAAGTGGTCGATGTTGCCAGCGGCGCCGATTGCATTGAATATTTTGCCGGCCTGGCGCCGACGATTCACGGCCACCATTACGGGCTCAAGAACGCTTTTGCGTACACGCGGCGCGAACCCCTGGGCATTTGCGTGGGCATAGGCGCCTGGAACTATCCCTTGCAGATCGCCTGCTGGAAGTCGGCGCCGGCCCTGGCCTGCGGCAACGCCATGATTTTCAAGCCCTCCGAATTGACGCCGCGCAGCGCCGCCAGGCTCGCGGAAATCTACACCGAGGCCGGTGTGCCGGACGGCGTGTTCAATGTGCTGCAGGGCGACGGCCGCACCGGCAGGTTGCTGATAGCGCACCCGGCGGTGGCCAAGGTGTCGCTCACGGGTTCGGTGGGCACCGGAAAAGCCGTCATGGCGGAAGCCGCCAAAACCCTGAAGCGCGCGACCATGGAGCTGGGCGGAAAATCGGCGCTGCTGGTGTTCCCCGATGCCGACCTGAAGCAGGCGGTGTCCGCCGCGATGCTCGGCAATTTTTATACGCAGGGCGAAGTCTGCACCAACTGCACGCGGGTCTTTGTGCATGAGGACATCCACGATGCGTTTCTGGAACAGCTTGAGGCGCGCACCCGGAAACTGCGCATCGGCGACCCGATGGACCCGGCGACGCAGGTCGGCGCGCTGATTTCGCGCCCGCATATGCAGCGTGTGCTCGGCTACATCGACAAAGGCGTGGCTGAAGGCGCGCGGCTGGTGGCCGGTGGCAAGCAGCTCAAGACCGGCAAACTGGCCGAGGGAAATTTTGTCGAGCCGACCATTTTTGCCGATTGCCGGGACGACATGAGCATCGTGCGTGAAGAGATTTTCGGTCCCGTGATGTCGGTGCTGCGATTCAGTGATGAGGCGGAAGCGGTGGCGCGCGCCAACGATACGCGCTTCGGCCTGGCGGCCGGCGTGTTCACCGGCGACCTGGCGCGCGGGCACCGGGTAGCAGCGCAATTGCAGGCGGGCGTCTGCTGGATCAACAACTACAACATCACGCCCATCGAGATGCCGTTCGGCGGTATCCGTGAATCGGGCATAGGCCATGAAAACAGCATGGTGACGATTGACTACTACACGCAGTTGAAGAGCGTGTACGTCGAGCTGGGTGAAGTGGCTTGCCCTTACGAATAGGAATGCCCGGCGGCAAGCTGGCTCCCGATCAGGAATTCACATGAAACAAGAACAATACGACTACATCATCGTCGGCGCCGGTTCAGCCGGCTGCGTCCTGGCCAACCGCCTGGGCGAGGACGAAGGCGCACGCGTCCTGCTGCTGGAAGCCGGCCCGGCGGACCACAGCATCTTCATCCACATGCCGTCGGCCTTCGCTTATCCACTGGCCAACGACAAGTACAACTGGTTCTACGACACCGAGCCGGAACCCTTCATGAACAATCGCCGTATGCACTGCCCGCGCGGCCGCGTGCTCGGCGGCTCGTCGTCGATCAACGGCATGGTCTATATCCGCGGACATGCGTTCGACTATGACGCCTGGGCCGGCATGCCTGGACTGGCGCAATGGTCTTACGCGCACTGCCTGCCCTACTTCAAGAAATCCGAAACTCGCCTGAAAGGCGGCGACGACTACCGCGGCAAGGACGGCCCTTTGTATGTCTCCACCGCGGCCTGCAAGAACCCGCTCTACCGCGCTTTCATCGAGGCGGGGCAACAAGCCGGCTACCCCTACACCGAGGACATGAACGGCTACCAGCAGGAAGGCCTGGGGCCTATGGACATGACGGTCTACAAGGGCCGCCGCTGGAGCACGGCGCAGGCCTACCTGCGCCCGGCGGCCAGGCGCGGCAACCTGCGTGTGGTGACGCGCGCGCGCGTCACGCGGGTCCTGTTCGAGGGCACGCGCGCGACCGGTGTCGAATACGCGCAAGGTTCGCGCCTGCATCAGGCAGCTGCGGCGCGCGAGGTGATCCTGTCCGGCGGCGCGATCAATTCGCCACAGCTCCTGATGCTGTCCGGGATCGGCAAGGCGGAGGAACTGCGCGCCTTGGGCATCCAGCCGCGCGTCGACCTTCCGGGTGTCGGCCAAAACCTGCAAGACCATCTCGAGGTCTACGTGCAGTACGCCAGCAAGCAGCCGATTACCCTGTACAGCGCGATGAACCCCCTGGCCAAACTGAAAATCGGTGTGCAATGGCTGTTCGCCGGAAAAGGCCTGGGCGCGACCAATCATTTCGAATCCGGCGGCTTTATCCGCAGCGCGGCGGGGGTGGCGCATCCGGACCTGCAATACCATTTTTTGCCGATGGCGGTCAGCTACGACGGCAGCGCACCGGCCACGCAGCACGGCTTTCAGGCACATGTCGGGCCGATGCGCGCGACCAGCCGCGGCCATATCACGTTGCGCTCGGCAGATCCCAAAGCGCATCCGCGCATCCTGTTCAACTATATGCAGACCGAGCAGGACCGCAAGGAAATGCGCGCGGGTGTGCGCCTGACGCGCGAGATATTTTCCCAAGCGGCCTTCGAGCCTTTCCGCAATGGCGAAATCTCGCCCGGCGCCAAGGTCCAGACCGATGCCGAAATCGACGCCTTCATCCGCGACAAGGCGGAAAGCGCTTTTCATCCGTCCTGCAGTTGCCGCATGGGGACCGATCCGATGGCGGTGGTGGACGGCGCAGGCCGCGTGCACGGCATCCAGAACCTGCGCGTGGTGGACGCCTCCATCATGCCCAATGTCGTCAGCGGCAACCTGAATGCGCCGACCATCATGATCGCGGAAAAAATCGCGGACCTGATTCGGGGCCGGTCACCGTTGCCGGCGCAGGCGGCGCCGGTCTATGTGGCGGCAAACCACGCGACCCACCAGCGTTGATCACGCCATCCAACAGCGCGTCGGCTTTGGCGCCATGGGCTTGGGTGGCGCGCAGGATGAGCGGCTCAACCGTCCCGAGCACAGTCACGGCTTCAGGTCTTCAATCGCGGAGGCAAAAACTGGAGTGATCCCCATTGGATGAACTCCACGGCCATAGATTTAAGCCGTGCCTGCTGAGCAAGGCAAGCTCGAATCCTGCTTCGAGCGGCGGCCCGAGATGGCATTGAGGTAGCTGGTTCCGCTGATGACCTTGGCCGTTCGGTTGCCGGGGGCGGTCTCTTCGGGTAATCCGTGATCATCCCCACGCGCAAGAAGAAAAGCAACCCATTGACACCGCCAGCCCTTTGACGACATCCGGAAGGCTTGGCTTGCCTGCCCAGCTATCCCCGTTGCTCCTGGACAAGCTTGGTCAACACTTCAGCGAGTTCTATTGCTTCATGTTCAGCAAGCTCAATGGGGTCTTTAAATTTACTAAGGGTTTTCAAACAGATGGGTCCACCGGGTTCAAGCCAAACGGCAATTTCGCCACTGGCAAGCTCGTACACATGAGGTTCATTTTTTCCATTCATGTTGTGTTTCAAGTTTTGATTGGAAAGTGTGAGTCATTGCCGTTCGAAGGGTTGCCTCCCCTGGCGGCGCCTGGAGCATATGCACAAAGTCACCTCGATTGCACCAGCTCGTTTGCCCTCAGTGCTTACGCACGAAGTCCCCTTTTGCCTCTGACGTCGGAGCGCCAAGCTCCTTCAGGAAGCTATCTCTGATCTTCTGCAGAGACTCAGCCGCGTCGCTCGAATACTTCAACTCCAAGGCCCTGGAAACGTGTCTGGCCACGTCGGCGAGGATAGTTCCCCACGCCTTTTCTTCGGAAACGTTCGTCGTTTCACGATACATACCGACCTTCATCGAGCAGTGCAATCCTTTCTCTGCAATCCAGACGCGCAGCATCTCGACCGCATCTTCGTCACGCAACGCGGCTTCGGGTATCGGCCGCTGATTCAATTTGATCTGTTCATCGCTCATGATGGGGCAATTCGATCTTTCACCGGGAAGTGTTGGATTTCACGTTGATTTGTCCCGACTTTTCGCGGTTAGTTAGCCCTATCAGGCCCCTGAAATGTGAGCGCCAATTCTGCGAAAAGGGGTGTCATCAATGGCTCAGCGTTTGATGAAAAAATGGATCAATCACGCACGAAAATCCACACTTATCTCGTGCTGATGGACCCAGCCAGCCCAAGGGGTTCACTCCAATCGGATCAGACTTCAGTGGAAGTCAACACCTTCTTGCGACGTCACACTATTCGAACGGACTCGCGAAAATATCCAACTCATTCTCATCAACTTTGAAGCCAGCGGCAACAATCGGGAATCGCTTCCCAGATGAGGCAAGAATGATGACCGAGGATGCAGCCAGTTGCATTTCGAGCGTTTGCTCCAACCGACGTAACTCCTCAGATGTAGGCGACATGATCTCCACACCGGATAGGAGTGTCGGTACGGCAAGGTACTCCACTCCAGAGCAGATGAGGTCTACATTTGTTCTTGCATTGGGGCCTTGCGGGCTCCGAATCAACAACGAACCGTGGCTAACACGGTACTCCCACAGCTGGAACGTGCGGTTAGAAAAAAGTTGAGTTGTCATAGCTAAGTCTCACTTAAACGGATTGGGAACTGGTTTCCCATTCTTCCAGAACTGAAGACTGTCCCAGAATTGAGGATTTTGCTTAATCTGCAGAAGCTCCCAGTCCGTAGCTGTTGAGTTCCACGTCGCTTTGATCCACTTTTTCCACAGCAGGTTGACCCTATCCCAATCCTGAAATTTGGATACCCCCGCCTTGTACAAAGAGCGTCATCAATGGCTCAGCGCTCGATGGAAAGATGGATCAAATAAGCACGAAAATCCACACGCTAGGAGGTTTTCAGATCTTCTTGGTAGCCTGAAAGAATTTTCTCATCAAGATACTGCAATCGAGCACGCAAGCGCTCAGCGTTGCTTTTTGTCGGTTCAACATTGACCGGGATAAGCCCGCTCGTCAATTCTCCCTTACTGGCGGCGTCAACCCATTCCTCCATGGCTCCTATATATGAGTCCAGAGCAGTTGCAGGATTGGGGCTATCTTCACATGTGATGTATGCCGGAGGTAAATCCCCCGTGATAACCCATACCCACTCATCAATATTTTGTTTTGCGGGCTGGATCTTAAACAAGAAGACTCCAACTATTCCGGGGTAAACAAAGCCCACATACTCTTCGAGTACCTCACCACACCAGTTGAAATATTCAATATACGAACGCGCCTCCGCATGCATTTGCGCGATAGCCTTTGCATCCTCATCCTTCGACCCTGCTCGTTCGAAATATTTCGTCCAATCTAGGACTTTAGAAAACTCTAGCATCATCTTTATCTCCTTCTTCCCCACCTAGAATAATCACCGGCATCACGATGACGATCTTGATGCTCACTTCCAGGACGAGGTTTTACATTCGAAACGTGATCAGGACCACCATCGGCAAGGGGTATCTCGTGTGAAACATCATGATTTCGCCCATTCTCGTCCTTTGGCCATCCAATACCCGTTTGCCTCTCCCAGTCCTCTCGCAGTCCAGGATTCGATTGATGACGACCTCGATGCCACCAGCTAAAAGGACCGTCCGGCGCATCGGAAACGTCACCAGCCCCCCGCACCGATTTGACACATGCGTCTGCTATTGCTACAGACAGTAGAAGCATTGTCCTCGGTATTTGCATTGGCAGAAACGGTGACGTTTGCAGATCAGGGAGTCTCACGCTGGGAGGGACCCCCATGTTGGGAACCTCTCCCACGTTGGGCGGGGCTCCCGCTCCATTCGGCGCCACTGCTATTGGAAAAGGGACGCAGAATGGTCCAGCAATGGTCATCATCGGAGCACATCCCTGCAAACCCATCGAATCGATCGAACTCAGCGGGTCACCCTCCACATAAGCAAAGGTATTAACTCCGCCTCTGAGTCCAATCGGGTCGGACTGCATATAGCGGCCAACGCGCGGGTTGTACTCCCGGTTCCAGTTCTGGAACAGGCCGCTCTCTGCATCAAACACCTGGCCGGGGAATCGCTGGTTAAAGCTGAAGGTTCCAAGACTGCTCGGGTTCTGGTCCGGCGCCGTCGCGCCAAATACCTCAGTCGAATCCCAGCGCCAGACAATAGCTTCGTCACTCTGGCGGGTAATCATCCTGGGTGCGCCGAGCTGGTCGGTTGAAACGTTGTACAGGCTGATGGCGATATCGCTTGCGGCCGCCGTGCCCGTCTGCTTGATCACCCCGACCGGTATGCCCATGTAGATGGTTTCATGGACCGGAACTCCATTGGCGTCGTATTCGCCGAGGAGTTTGCCCTCCTCGTCATAGACATAGTAGGCGGCACCAGTCGGAACCAGTGCCACCGGGCCCGTCTTGCTCATGCGCAGCTCCAGGGCGCTGTAGCTGTAGTTCACCGTGCCGCCGGCGTTGGTCATGGTGGCCAGCCTGCCGCGGTCGCTGTAGCTATAGGTGTTGGTGCCGTCACTCGTGATGTTGCCGGCCGCATCGTGCTGTACCGCGGCTGTACCGATGGTGTCCTGGGTCTGGTCCAGCCGGTTGCTGGTGGCGGAGATGGTGTTGGGGTAGCTGGTTCCGCTGATGACCTTGGCCGTACGGTTGCCGGTGGCGTCGTAGCCGTACTGGACCGTACTGCCGACCGGGGCGGCACTGGTCAGGCGGTTCAGGTTGTCATAGCCAAAGTTTTGGTCCAAAGCAGGAACAGGTGTTCCGTTGCTGGTGTGCGTGTAACCGGTGATACGCCCTGCGCTGTCGCGAATGACGGTGCGGCGGACAAGGCTTGCCAACTTCGAATGGCATCAGTAATCCAAACCTCCTCATTTAGGACCAAGCCGATGTGCGAACAACCATACATATCCCCCCAAGGGGTTAATCAAGTGCATGCGCTGGGCTTGTGATTGGCGCCCCCTACAAACGGGGGAGACGCTGTCGTTTTGGCGCACCTCGTATGAAGCATGCGGCCAACGGAGAAGCTAATTCACCAGGGAATCTTTGAAAATCAATCACCCTTACCCGTCAAAGCGCACGTCGCGATCTGCGCAGCGTGACGCCGCGCGTTCTCAATACGCCGCCAGCACATTCAAAAACCACCTGCGCCCCGATAAGACAGATCTGTCAAGTCATCTGAATACTGGATGATTTACAGTCCACGCCCACTTTGACGCCCTTGCTGAGGTAACGGCAGATGCCCAGCAGTGCGCCGGCTTTGGCGTCCTGGGCTTCGGTGGCGCGCAGGATCAGCAGGCCAGCCAGCGCAACCAGCACTCGCGTAATATGGACAAGACACGCGTCCCTGGATCTCAAGAGATAGCCATGAACCCCCTTTCCCAACCCGGCGTACTGGCCACCCTCCTCGCCGCAACCCTGTTCGGCGCAGGCACGCCGCTGGCCAAGCTCTTGCTGGCGCAGGCCAGTCCCTGGCTGCTGGCGGCTTTGCTGTACCTGGGTTCGGGCATTGGGCTGTTTTTGCTGCGGCGGCTGCGCCGGTCGGCGCCTGTGCGCATGCCTCGCGGGGAATGGAAGTGGCTGGCCGGCGCCGTGATTGCGGGCGGCATGGTGGGCCCAGTCTTGCTGATGCTGGGTCTCTCGGGTATGCCGGCTTCGGGCGCTTCGCTGCTGTTGAATGCGGAGGGCGTGTTGACGGCCCTGATCGCCTGGTTTGTTTTCAAGGAGAACTTTGACCGCCGCATCGCGCTGGGCATGCTGGCGATTGTGGCGGGCGGTGTGATTCTTTCCTGGCCCGGTGAGGCGCGGTTCGGTGAATTCTGGCCGGCCCTGGCCGTGGTGGGTGCCTGCCTGGCCTGGGGTGTGGACAACAACCTGACCCGCAAGGTGTCCTTGTCCGATGCTTCGTTTATCGCCATGGTCAAGGGCCTGGCGGCCGGCGCCACCAACCTGGTGCTGGCGCTGTCTCTGGGCGCCGCGTGGCCCGCGCTACCTGTTGTGCTGGCGGCCGGGCTGCTGGGTTTTGCGAGCTATGGCGCGAGCCTCGCGCTGTTTGTGCTCGGCTTGCGGCACCTTGGGACGGCGCGCACGGGTGCGTATTTTTCGATCGCGCCGTTTGTGGGTGCGGCCCTGGCGATTGCCGTCCTCGGTGAGCCCGTCACGCTGCCCCTGCTTTTCGCGGCGGCGCTGATGGCCTGGGGCGTCTGGCTGCACCTGACCGAAAGCCACCAGCATTCACACACCCATGAGCCGCTTGAGCACAGCCATGAACATGCGCACGGCCTGGGTGACGAGCACCACGACCATGCGCACGAAGCGCACGGCACGACGGTGGCGCCCGGCACGCGCCACACGCATGCGCACAAACACCTGCCGATCTCCCACAGCCATGCGCATTTCCCCGATGCCCATCACCGGCATTCGCATTAAGCGGCCTTGCGGACGCCAACGGCCGTGTTGAAATTCCAGCTCACAAGCCTGGATCGCCTGATTGCCGCCAAAGCGATACGGGGATTCGGCGACGGTTTTGTGAGCCTGTTGCTGCCGGTCTATTTGCTCAGCCTTGGCTTGACGCCCTTCCAGGTCGGGCTGATCGCGACCACGACCTTGCTGGGCTCCGGCATCCTGACCCTGCTGGTCGGCACGCATGCGGCGCACTACGACCACCGGCCCTTGCTGCTGGCCGCTTCGGCCTTGATGGTTTTCACGGGCCTGGGCGTGGCGTCGCTCAGCAGCTTCTGGCCGCTGATGCTGGTGGCCCTGGTGGGCACGCTGAATCCCTCGGGCGGCGATGTCAGCGTGTTTATGCCGGTGGAGCATGCGATGCTCGCGAACCATGTGGACGGCCCGTCCCGCACGGCGGTCTTTGCGCGCTACAGCCTGACGGGGACTTTGTGCGCGGCCTTCGGCTCGCTGGCGGCGGCCCTGCCCGCGCTGCTGGCGCCCACGGCGGGCATCACCCCACAAACCGCCATCCAGGGCATGTTCATCCTTTATGCCTTGCTGGCGCTGCTGATGGCCGCGCTGTACCGCGGCCTGCCGGCGCGGCCCGCAGCAGAGGCCCCGGCGCCCAAGTCCGCCCTGGGCCCTTCGAAAAAGCGGGTCTACCTGCTGGCCACGCTGTTCAGCCTGGATGCCTTTGGCGGCGGCTTTGTGGTGCAGTCGCTGGTGGCGCTGTGGCTGTACCAGCGCTTCGGCCTGTCGGTTGAGGTGGCCGGGACCATCTTCTTCTGGGCCGGCCTGCTGACCGCGTTTTCTTACCTTGTGGCGGCGCATATCGCCAGCCGCATCGGGCTGGTGAAGACCATGGTCTACACCCACCTGCCGTCCAGCCTGTGCCTGATCGCCATTCCTTTTTGCACGGAGCTCAGCCATGCCGTCGTCCTGTTGCTGGTCAGGAGCGCGCTGTCGCAGATGGATGTGCCCACGCGCAGCTCTTATGTGATGGCCATCGTGACGCCGCAGGAGCGGGCCGCCGCGGCCAGCGTGACCTCTGTGCCGCGCAGCCTGGCCGCGGCTGCCAGCCCCGCGTTGGCCGGCTACCTGCTGGGGGTCTCCACCTTCGGCTGGCCGCTGATGGTGGGCGGCGCATTAAAGATCATTTACGACATCCTGCTCCTGGCCATGTTCAGCCGGGTGCGGCCGCCCGAGGAAGTTTCCGGCGAGGAGCGCCGCTGAGCGTTCGCGGCCAAGGAGCCCGGGCGAAGCGGCGGCTCAAGCCATCAAGGCGCCTGCCAGACCCACAGGCCCCAGGCGGCGCCCATCCAGACAAGGACTACCAATCCAGCGCCCCATAGGCTGCGCGGCCTGGCGCCTTCATTGGCCAGCCAGGCCTCGGCTTGCCGCCGGCAGTCGGCGATGACCCCGGCAGGCGTCAAGGAGATGGCCAGCCAGATCAGGCCCGGCAGCAGGAGCAGGTCGTCCAGGTAGCCCAGCACCGGAATGAAGTCCGGGATCAGGTCTATGGGGCTCAGGGCATACGCCACGACAAAAAGACCCAGCGCCTTGGCATACCAGGGTGTGCGGGGATGTTGGCAGGCAAACCACAGCGTGACCCCGTCGCGCTTGAGCTTTCCGGCCCAGGCTCGCAAGGATTCCGACCATCTCATACGGGTCCTTCAAAAAATGCCTGGCCTGAGGCCGGGACCCCAGTATGCGGGATGGGCTATGGCCAGGGCGTCGACGACCATCGGGTGCGGCCCCACCCTCGCTCCGGGCACCGCACAGCTCCATCAAGCCAATCACGCCGCATTTTGGAAAAAGATCGTTAAATCAACCATTAACTGAATAAAGCTTGATTTATCGAGCATAAGTTGACTGTGAATTTGTAGGCATATAAAATGTTCGTTAAATCGATCTTTATAGTGATATTGAATGATTTAACGAACATGAAAGTACAACAATCCGCGATCCTCAGCCCAAAGCTCGCGCAAGAGACGGCCCAGCTCGGGCATCTTCTCGCGCGCTTACGCCAGGCGCGCAAGGTCAAACAGGCCGATGCGGCGCTGCGCGCGGGCTTCTCGCGCAACACCGCCTACCGCCTGGAGAAAGGAGACCCTGGCCTGGCGATCGGGCAGGTGCTTCGCTACCTCGATGCCATCGCACCGGGCACCACGCTGGCAGGCTTATTGACGCAGGCCGACCCCGCACTGGCGGCCCTGCAAGCGCGCGAATCGACAAAGCGCGTTCGCGACCTGAGCGCGGCCGAGCTCGACGCCTTGAACTTCTGAACTCAAGCCCCCACCGGCAGCGCCTTTCACCTTTATATCTAGAGCGGAATTTTTATGGCGGCCAAAGACCTGAAGCTGATGACCTTCGCCTACCTGGGCGAAGCCTGGGCGCCTTGCGGGCAGCTCACGATGACCGAGCAGGGTTCCGATCTCCTGGCATCGCGCTTTGCCTACGGCCTGAAATATCTGGCCCGCGGCGATGCCCTGGAGGTAGACCCGGTCAGCCTGGCCATCCGCGGGCCGGAGCCCGTCGCAGGCAAGCTGCTGCTGCCGGTCAACACCCTGACGAGCTTCGGCGGCATACGTGACGCCGCGCCGGATTCCTGGGGGCGCCGGGTGATCGAGGCCAAGCTCAAGGTGCCCGCGAACAGCCTGGCCGAGTCGCAGTACCTGCTGCATGCGGGCAGCGAGCGGGTAGGCGCGCTGGACATCCGCTCCGGCATGGCTGATGGGCCCACGGGCGCCGCCGGTGGCGTTCACGCGCTCAGCTACTTGATGGAGGCCGCGGAGCGCATCGAGGCGGGAGAGGACGTTCCCGCCAGGCTTGAACACATTTTTGAAGCCGGGACGGCACTCGGCGGTGCCCGGCCCAAAGCGTCTGTGCGTGATGAGGGCGGCGCCCTTTGGCTCGCGAAGTTCCAAAGCAAACATGACGCCTTCGACATCCCCGCGGTCGAATGTGCTTCGCTGGTGCTCGCGCGGGAGGCCGGCTTGGACGTGCCGCCCGTGGCCACGCGCCTTCTGGGCGGCCGCCGCATCATGATGATCCGGCGTTTCGACCGCTACTGGCTGGCACACGGAACACTGCCCACCGCCGCAACGGACTTGCTGCTGCCACCCGCCGACGGCCTGACCGAGCGCCGCATGGGTTTTGTGAGCGGCCTGACCCTGGTCGGATGTGACGAGACCGAGTCGCGAACAAAGTCCTACGCCGACCTGGCCGCCGCCGTGCGCCGGTATTGCCATCCGGACGTGATCCGCGCGGACAACGAAGAACTCTTCAAGCGCATGGTGTTCAACATCCTCGCCAGCAACGACGACGACCACCTGCGCAACCACGGCTTCCTGTGGGATCCCCGCCTGCCCGGCTGGCGGCTCAGTCCCCTGTACGACGTGCTGCCCCGGCCGAGCCACGCGACCGAGCGCCTTCTTCACCTGGGAGTCGGGCCCCAGGGTCGCCTCGCGACACTCGACAACGCGCTGGGCGGGCATCCGGCGTTCTCCTTGAGCCAGGCCCGCGCTTGCGACTTGATCGATGAGGTCTGGCGCGTCGTGCGGGAGTGGAAGGTGTCGTTCGAACGCTCAGGCGTTCCGGCAGACGACATGGCCAGGATCGCACCCGCGTTCAGGCACCTGGACGACATCAGCACGGCGGACACACGCAAGCTATTGCCTTGAGGCGCCGCCCCACCCTCAATACGCCGCCAGCACATTCAAGAACCAGCCACGGCTGCGGTAAGACAAGTCAGTCAGGTCGTCCGAGTACTTGGTGAAGTTGTAGCCCACGCCCACTTTGACGCCCTTGCCGAGGTGGCGGTACACAGCCAGCAGCGCGCCGGCTTTGGCGTCTTGCGCCTCGGTGGCGCGCAGGTTTCGCAGCTCTATCATTGCGTCCCACTCCTTGACCAGGTGCAGGTCGGCGCGCAGGATCAGCAGGTCGGCGCGGCTGGAGAACCATTCGCCGCCGGCCACAGGTGATTTGAGTTCGCCGATGCGGAAGGCGTATTTGGCGCCTACCGACAGCCATGGCTTCACGTCGTAAATCGTGTCGACCGAGAAGACCTGGCTGCGCTGCGCGTAGTCGGCGGCCTGGCCCGAAGGCGTGAGCTGGCCGGCGGTGGGCACGTTGTTGAGGTTGGTGTACTTGAACAAGGTGTTCCAGCGGTCGTTGTCGACGGGGCGATACGCGCTGCCGAGCACAAACTCATGGTAGTTGCCGTCCACAAACGCGCCCTGGCTGTTGCTGGAGCGCGAGACGTTGAGCTTGCCGAGCAGGCGCCACGCCGGGTCCACCTGCAGGCCCACGGTGTTGCGCATCAGCCAGGTCGTGCGTTCGCCCGAGAGATTGCCTTTGTCGTGGCGCCACTCGATGTTGCCGCCGTATTTGAGGCCGTCTTTTTTGTAGCCGACCGAGCCGCCCAAAACGCGGCGCTTGAGGTCGCCGGCCAGCGGGTCGGACACGGTGCCGAACTCGACCTTGGCGCCAAAGTTCCAGCGGTCGTTGGGCGACCAGTCGGTGCCGAAGGCTTGCGTGAGGCTTTGCGGACCCGCGCCGTTGACGGAGCGGCCTTCGCCGAAGACGCGCAGCTGGTCGGAGACGCGGGTGCTGGCGCCGGAGACCAGCGTGCCCTGGCGGCCGCGCCAGGCAACGTCGGGGCTTTCGGTTTCGACGGTGTAGGCCAGGTAGGCATTGCTGCGGTCGGAGATGCGGTAGTCGGCGCCGAGCTTGCCGCCCGCGCCCATGCTGCCATTGGAGGCTTCGCCGCTGAGCTTGACGCGCTCGCTGACCTGCAGCGCGCCGCCCAGGCCGACGCGGTTGTTGGGGTCGCGCGTGTCGTCGCGCTCCAGCGTGCCCTGCACATAACCGTAGGCTTCCCAGTTTTCTTTTTCGCCGGGCTTGCCGCCTTCGCGGTCCGGCCGGTAGTCGGCGCGCAGCTGCGCATCGGTGCGCGAGCCGGTTTGCGAGAGCAAGGTGCTGGCATTGGGCGTGACCTTGGAGCGGTCGTCGGCGCGCACGCCGGCCGCGACTTCCC
Source organism: Polaromonas sp. P4_F6 (assembly GCF_056401275.1). Classification (NCBI taxonomy): domain Bacteria; kingdom Pseudomonadati; phylum Pseudomonadota; class Betaproteobacteria; order Burkholderiales; family Comamonadaceae; genus Polaromonas; species Polaromonas sp. P4_F6. The sequence continues at coordinate 223,278 of NZ_JBFUJQ010000001.1, forward strand.
ATTCGCTGCTGAGCGTCTGGCGCACGGCGAGCTCGGCGTTCTGGCTGTCCTGCAAATCGCCCTCGCGCCTGTCGGCCTTGAGCAGCACGCGTGTGCCGGCGGCGATTTCCACATCGGCCGAGGCACCGGCCTGCTTGACGGCCTCGCCGCTGATGCCGATCTGCCCGGGGGCGGAGTAGCCGCGGTCGCGGTTCTGCGCGTAGGCGGTGACCTTGCCCTTCATGCTGTCGGTCACCTCGGCCAGGTCCACCGAAGCTTCCAGGCGCTCAGCGCCGGCCGACTGGATGCCGCCGTTGTTCAGGGTGTTAAAGCCGAAGCCGCCGTCAATCGAGGTCTGCGCGCCGTTGCCCGGGCCCTTGGAACGGGCCGCTTCGAACTTGAGCCAGGTGCCGGGCTTGTAGCGCAGCGTGCCGTCCACGCCCTTGAGCGTCTGGCTGGAGCCGGTTTCGCCCTGGTGGTAGGTGCTGGCGCCCAGCTGGAAGTGGTCGTTCAACCACTGGCTCGCGCGCAGGCCAGTCGAGAGGTTGCTGATGGCGGTGACGCCGGGCGCAAATTCATACGTCGTGACCAGGTAGGCCGGCTGGCCGCCGACCGCCGAGGTCATGATCAGGCCCGCGCCACCGCCGGTGGCGGACAGCGGCGACTGCAGCAGGATGCGGCCCTGCAGGTAGTTGATCTCGTAGTCCTGCGTGGGCGCGAGCTCGCGGCGCTCTATCACCATGCCGGAGTCCTTGTCGCGCACTTCGATCCAGACGCGCTCCGAGCCCTGGGTGATGTCCAGGTGGCGCAGGTAATAAATCGAGCCGCCGGTGCCGCGGAACTCCTCGCGCGAAGCCAGGGTGCCGGGGTCGGCCGCGAAGGCGTCGATCTGGGTTTGTTTCTCGCCGTAGGCCGTGGCCTCTTCCGAGCGGTAGCGCAGCTGCGCGCCATAGAGGCCGCGCGAGTACTGCATGAGCTCGGTGCCGCTCCAGGAGGTCTGGAAGTTGCCCCACATGATGTGCGAATCGCCTTTTTGCAGCTTGACAAAAAACTTGCCCTGCGTGGGCGCGTCGTCCACCGTGGTGCTGTCGTCGCCGTAGACCGGGTAGTACAGGTTGGGGTCTATGCTGCGCAGCAAATACTTGGGGTCCTTGCTCGAGAAGTTGGAGAACAAGTCCTCGATGGGGCCTTCGCGCGTGTCGGCCGAGGCCGTGAGCAGCCACTCGCCCTTGATCTTGCCCTTGAGGTAAAACGCGGCGCGGCCGTCGACGTAGACCTTGTCTTCGTAATGGCTCAGGTCGCCGGTCACGAGCTTGGCGGGGCCCGAGACATTGTTCTTGCCGACCGTCAGGTCGCCGAGCGCCAGGTAAAACCAGTCATCGGCCGCGATATTGAGGTTGCGGCGGAAGGTGCTGGCGCGGCCGTCGGCCTCCTTGAGCGTCACTTCCACCGACTGCGGGCCGGCCGGCATGATCTGCTTCATCGCGAACTTGCCTTGCGCGTCTATGGGCAGCTCCAGGCCCAGGGCTTCTATGCGCTGGCCGGGTTTCAGGTTTGTGCCGTTGACCGTGACCGTGCCGCCGCTGACCGGGATGTTGCGCAGGGCCAGGCTGTTCTCGCCATAACCCGTGAGGCGTTCGCGCTCCAGCTTGTCCTGGTCTTCATTGGCCGGCATGGCGCGTGCCAGCAGGTTCAGCTGCTTGAGGCTGGTTTCGTCAAAGCGGCCCTGCGCGTCATAGACACGCAGCAGGTAAAACACCTGGTCGCCCGCGGTGTTGGCGGGCACCGTCCAGCGGCTGGCGCCCGACCAGCTTATGGGCAGGATCTCGAACGGCTGCTCCTGGGTTTTCTGGCCGGGGCGGAAGAGCCGCAGCTCGGCCTTCTTGATCCAGGGGATGTAGTTGGACCAGGCGCGGAACTCCACGGCCTCGCCCTTGACGGCCGTGGAGGGCGTGGCCCAGGCGTTCATCAGCGGCACGGCGGCCAGGCTGTCGTAGCGCACCTGGATGTCGGCCCGCTCCAGCGCGACGTCGGCGCAGCGCTGGCCGTCGGCCTCGTTGGGGATCTCGGCGGTGTTGATGGGCTCGCCGTCTATGGTGATGCGGAAAGGCACGGTCGACTGGCCGACCGATTGCGGCGTGCAGGGTGCCAGCGGAGCGGGCACGGCCACAGGCGCCGCTGCCGGCGCCGCGGGCTGGAACCACACACGCAGCTCCACGCGGCGGTTGCGGCTCATGCCTTCGGGGGTCGCGTTGGACGCCAGCGGTTTGTTCTCGCCCTCGCCCTGTATGGAATAGCTGATGGCGGGGTTGTTCAGCAGCTGCTTCAAGTAGGCGGCCACGGCCAGCGCGCGCGCTTCAGACAGGCCCTGGTTGTCCTTGAAGAGGCGTTTGGTGTCGGGCGCCAGGCGCTGGTTGTCGGTATGGCCGACCACGGCAATGCGCATGCCGGCGGAGGCCGCGCCCTTGCTGCGGATTTCGGCGGCCAGCGATTCAATCGCGGCTTTGGCCGAAGGCGTGAGCTCGGCCTTGCCCGAGACAAACAGGCTGAGGCCGCCGGCTTCCTGGAGTGCCTTGTCGACTGAGGCAACCGCCTTGGGCGTCTGCGCCGCGCGGGCCTTCATGCCGGCCGCTTCCTCGCGCGTCACGCCCGAGGGCATGGGGTAGGCGATGTCGGGCTGCACTTCCGCCGGTGGCGGCACGCTGAACAGGTCGATACGGCCGTTGTCGATTCGTTTGCCGCTGACTTCGGTCGCGGTCCAGGCCGGGGAGCCGGCGCAAAGCAGGCCGGCGGCGACGGCTATCGCATGTGTACGGAAGTTCATTTCGCCGTCTCCAGCTCGGTTTCAATCATCAAGGGGTGCAGGGGTTCGCTGTCGCCGGCTTCATTCCCGTCGCTCTTCTTGGGCCTGGCCTTCCACAAGGCCTGTATTCGCTCGCTGATGGCGGCCACGCGTTTTTCGGCGAGGCCGGCCGCCTCGGCGCCGCGGCGGTAGGCGATGCGCAGCACGGAAGGCCGCGCGGCGAGCTGCTCGGGAAGTTTTTCCAGGGTGGCGAGGTAGGCGGGCTGCAGCTCGGTGCCGTCGCCCTTGCCGGTGAAGGCCTCGCCCGAGAGCTCAAGCCGGACCACGCGGTGCACGGTGGCGCCGAAGTTGAGCTTGACCATCTTGCCGCGCGTCACGCGCACGTCGCGCGGGTTCTCGGTGGTCAGGCGGTAGCCGGAAGGCAGGGTGCGCTCGTCCACCTTCATCACGAAGTTGGAGCCGCGGTCGGCATTCGGGATGGCCGCGCAGGCGACGTGGAACCGCCCGTCGTGGTCGCTGGTGACCAGCAGGCCGCGCGCCGTGGCGATGCGCACGTTGGCGATGCCGGGCTCGTCCTGGTCCTGGTAGCCGTTGGCGTTCTTGTCGTCGAAGACCTTGCCGATGATGTCGGAGCAGTCAAAGGTCGGGTCGGGCACCACACGCACGGCGGCCGTGGCGATGTTGGAGACCTGCGCATTGACCAGGCTGTTGCGGGCCGCGACCTGGTTGATGTAAGTGCCTTCGGACACACCGGTGCCGACCACCAGCAGCATGCGCCAGGTCTTGCGTTCACCGGCGGCGAACACCTGGTTGGCCCAGGTCAGGTTGCGGCCGCTGATGGTGGGCTCCAGCGCCGCGCCGTTGAGCGAGGCCGAGCCGGTGCGGTAACGGAAGCCCGCGGGGATCAGGTCCACCACGCTGATGTTGGCGAGCACGGCGTTCAGCGTGTTGGTGGCCGTGATGGTGTAGGGCACCAGGTCGCCGCGCACCACGTTGACCAGCGGCGTGCTTTTGGTCATCACGATGGCGCCGCCCAGAATCGGGTCCAGCGGGATGTGGTTGTTCAGCACATTGGCCGAGCCGGGAATCGCGGCAAAGGTGAACGTGAAGAAGTACTGCGTGGTGGCCGCGCCGCCCGCCAGGGCCAGCGTGTTGTTGGGGCAGGCCGCGGGGTTGTGCAGCGGCACGCCGGTGCCGGGGGCGAAGTTGCTGTTCTGCACCAGGGCCGGGTCCGGGCTGGGCGGGGCCAGGCCCACACCCAGGGTAGACGTGCAGGCCGGGATCATGGCCGAGGGGCCCGGCAGGTAACCGGCCGGCGAGGTCACGGTCAGCGTGTACAGCGTGCCGCCCACCGGCGCGCCGCCCAGCAGCAGGAACTGGTAGGCGCCGTCCGCGCCGGTGGTCTGCGTGAGGCTGCCGCCGATCACGTCGGCCGCCGTGAGGCCGGGAGCGGACAGCGTCACCACGGCGCCCGGCACGGGTTGCCGCGTCACGGCGTCGTAGACCACACCGCTGGGGTCCAGCGGCAGGCTTTGCGCCAGCGTGGTGGTGCCGGCCACCAGGGTCAGGCCCTGCAGCGTGCCGTCGGTGTTGTTGGCGCCGGCGGGGTTCGAGTTCGCATTGACCGCGCCGTTGGTATAGGGCAAGCCCACTTCATTCGGGACCGGGCGGCCGTAGATGCGCCCGCTGGTCGGTTCGCGGAAACGGATCTGGTAGCCCGAGCCGGGCGCCACGCTCGGGAAGGCATAGGCGCCGCTCGCGTCGGAGGTGGTGGTGCCGACGACAACGCCGCCCAGCGTGAGTTCCACGATCCAGCCGGGCACCAGCGGCTCGCCGGGGTCCTTGATGCGGTCGTGGTTGAGGTCGCGCCACACCGTGCCGCGCACCGCGGCCACGTCGGAGATCACCGTGGGGTCGGTGGCGGTGTTGTTGCCGTTGAAGCCGGCGGGTTCATTGCCGCCGGAGACCACGGCCGTGTTCACCAGCACCTGGCCGGACAGGCCGGCGGCCACCGCCACGCGCACCGTGAAGACCGGCGCCGTGCCGCCCGCGGCGATCACGCTGTTGGTGGTGCAAGTCACCGTGGTGACGGCGCTGCTGCAGGACCAGGTGGCACCGCCGGCGACGGCGGCCACCGTCATGCCCGCGGGCAAGGTGTCGACCACCGTGATGGTGCCGGAGGTCGCGACCGTGCCGACGTTGGAGACGGTGATGGTGTAGAAGCCGGTGCTCGAGCCCTGCGCGAAGCTGACCGGCGAATGGCTCTTGGCAATCGCCAGGTCGGGCGCGGCGCCGGGGATCTCGGCGAAATTGTTGTCGGCCGACACGGCGTTGGCGCTGGCCAGCGGAATCGCCGAGATGGACGAGACCGGGTTGGCCGGCAGGGTCGCCACGCCGCCGGTGCTGCCGGGGATGGTCTGGCCGTTGGTCGTGCCCGTTGCCTGCGGCAGCGGCTGCGTGACGGTGTAGTTGCCCTGGGCCAGGCCGGTGAAGCTGTAGCGCCCGTCGGCCGCCGTGGTGGTGGTCTTGGAGACGGCCAGGCCGTTGATGTCGGTGCCGGTCAGGTTGATGGTCTGCCCGCCTATGCCGTGGTCGCTGCCGTTGACCGCGCCGTTGTTGTCGTAGTCCAGGAAGACCCGGCCGGAAATCGTTCCGCCGTTGGGCACTTCGGCGAAGTTGTTGCCGCTGGAGCTCGTGTTGGGCGGCAGCACGATGCTGCTGATGCGGCTCGGTGTGACGGCCGGCGTGGTGGCCGTGCCCGGCGTGCCGCCGTTGGGCACCGCGCCCGGGGTGGTGATGCCGTTGGAGGTGCCGGCAGGCTGGGTGGGTTCCACCACGGTGTAGCTGCCGGGCAGCAGACCGGCGAAGCTGTAGCCGCCCGCGGCGTCGGTGACCGTGGTTGCCATCAGCGCATTGGTGCCGGCATCGCGCAGCTCAACGGTCACGCCGGACAGCGGGTCGTCCGCGCCGTCCTGCACACCGTTGTTGTTGACGTCCTTGAAGACCTTGCCGCTGATGGACGAAGGCACGACTTCCGCGAAGTTGTTGCCGGCCGAGCCCGAGATCTCGCCGCCCGCACCGTTGCCGTTGAGCGTGATGTTGGTGATCTGGCTGCTGCTGATGGTCGGGTTGGAGGCGGTGCCGGCCGTGCCGGTGCTGCCGTTGATGCCGCTGATGGTGCCGGCCGTGGTGATGCCGTTGGTGGTGCCCGAGGGCTGCGTGGGCTGGCATACCGAGTAGTTGCCGGCCGCCAGGGACGAGAACAGGTAGTTGCCCAGCGCGTCGGTCGTGCCGGTCGTCACCAGGGCGCCGCTGCAGTTCGCGCCGCTGCGCAGTTCAATGTTCACGCCGGCAATCGGCGTGTCGGTGCCGTTCTGGAAGGTGCCGTTGGGCGTGGGGTTGTTGTCCTTGAAGACCTTGCCCGAGATATAGCCCAGGGTGCTGATGGTCAGCGGCGCGTTGGCGGGCGACTGGTTGCTGCCCAGGTTGGTCTGCAGCGCGCCGGCCGGAATGTTGTTGGTGTGCACGCCGGCGGTCAGGCCGGTCACATTGACGTCAATCGTGCAGCCGCCCGCGGGAACGGTGCCCCCGCTGTTCAGGCGCACGCTGGTGGCATTGGCCGCGGCCACCACGGTGCCGCCGCAGGTGGTCGCCATGGCGGGCGTGGCGGTCAGCTGGATCTGGCCGGGCGCGGTGGGCAGCACGTCGTCGAAGTTCGCGCTCAGCGTCATCGCGCTGCTGTTGCTGTTGCCCAGGACGATGCTCAGGCGCGACACGCCGCCCGGCGGGATCACGGCCGGCGTGAACTGCTTGCCGACGGTGGGCGGGGTGGAGACGATCAGCTGCGCGCTGGTGGGCTCCTCGTTGCTCACGCCTTCATTGGTGGTGATGCTGGCGGTGGGAACGGTGTTGGTGTAAACGCCCGAGATGTTGCTGAGCACGTTGACCGTGACCGTGCAGGAGCCCGCGGCCGCCAGCGTCGCGCCGGTCAGGCGCACGCTGGTCGCCGAGGCGGCCGCGACGACGGTGCCGCCCGCGCAGGTGGTGGCCGCCGCCGGCGTGGGCGCGACCACCAGGCCCGCGGGCAAGGTGTCGGTCAGCACCAGGCCGGTCAGGGCCGTGTTGTTGGGGTTGTCAAAACGCAGGGTCAGCACGGCCGGCGCGCCGGGTGCCTTGCTGTCGGAGCCGGTGGTGAAGCCGACCGGGTTGCCCGCGTCCAGCGTGCGGGCGCTGAAGGCCTTGTGCACGACGACCGGCGATTTGGCGCGCAGCGTGTCGCTGGTGGGCTGGGTGTTGGACAGCGGGTTGCCGCCGGCGCTGGCGGTCAGCGCGTTGGTGGGAATGGTGTTGACGTAGTCGCCCTGGGCCGCGGCCAGCACGTCGATCTCAGCCTGGCAGCTCGCCGGCACGTTGCCGGACGCGGCGGGGATGGTGCCGCCGGACACCTGCACGCTGTTGACGGTCGAGGACACGGTCGCGCCCTGGCAGGTCGTCGTCGGGTTGGCGCCGCTGGGCACGGTCACGCCGGCCGGCAGGGTGTCGGTCACGGCCAGCGCGCTCACGGGCTGCGACAGCGGGTTGTAAAAGGTGATGCGCAGGCGCGAACGCTGGCCGGGCTTGACCACATTGGGCGTGAACTGCTTGACCAGGCCGATGTTGGTGCTGATGGCCAGGCTGGTGGTGGCCGGGTTGTTGTTGCTGAGGTTCTGGTCGGTCGTGATGGCGCCGGCCGGAATGGTGTTGGTGTTGCCGCCGGTCACGGTGGAGGTCACGTTGACGCTGAGCTGGCAGCTGGCGTTGGCCGCGAGCGCGGCGCCGGCCAGGCTGACCTGGCGGGTGTTCGCCACCGCGGTCACCACGCCGCCTGGGCAGGTGGTGCTGGGCGCGGGGTTGGGTGTGAGCACCCAGCCGTTGTTGGTGCCGCCTGCCGTGCCGCCCACGGTGAAGTAGTCGGTGAAGCTCAGGTTGCTGACAGCCTGCGAGCCGTTGGCGATGTTGATGGTCAGGCGGCTGACTTCGCCCGGAAAGGTCAGCGAGCTGATGGAGGTGGCCTTGCTGATGGCGATGCCGGTGGGCGGCGTGAACAGCAGGGTGGCGCTGACCGGGGCGACGTTGCGCACACCGCCATCGGCCAGGATGGAGTCGGGCGGGATGGTGTTGACCCAGTTGGCCGCGCCGGTGGCGACCACGTCGAACAGCAAGGCGCAGTTGCCGCTGCCGGCAACGCTGGCGCCCGTCATGGAAATGCTGCTCGCGCCGGCAGCGCCCGTGATGGAGGTCGCGCCGGCGCAAGTGGTATGCGCATTGGTCGGGCTGGCCAGCACCATGCCGGCCGGCAGCGGGTCGGTCACGCTGACATTGGTCAGGGCCAGCGCGCTGGTGTTGAGCAGCTGCACCGTGACGGTGGAGCGGCCTCCCGTGGACACGCTGGCCGGGTTGAAGCTCTTGCTCGCGCTCAGGGCCGAGGTGTAGGTCAGCGTCGCCGTGTTGGTGGTCACGGGGGTGAGCGTTTGGGTCGTGCCGTTGCCGAAGGTCTGCGTGCCGCCCACGGTGGCCGTGTTGGGGTAGACGCCGGCCGGGCCGACCACGTCGACCTGCAGCACGCAGCTGCCGTCGGCGCCCAGGCCGTTGCCGGCGCGCGCGGGCACGGTGCCGCCGTTCAGGCCCACCGAGGTGGCGCCGGCGACTGCGGTGATGACCGGGCTGCCGCAGGTGCTGGCCGCGTTCGCCGGGTTGGCGATACGCAGCTGCCCGCCGCCGCTGTTGGCCAGCTGCAGCGTGTCGGAGATCGACACGTTGGTCAGCGGGTTCGCCGACTTGTTCGTCAGCGTGATGGTCATGCGAACGATGGTGCCTTCGGCGAAGGTGCTGACGCCGGGGGACGATTGTGCAAAGGCCTTGCTGGCCGCCATCACGGCGGCGTTGGTCGTCACGCTGGTCGAGTTGGAAGCGCCGCCGTTGCAGGTCGCGCCGGCGTTGTAGCAGACGCCGCCCGCTGCGATGGTGTTGGCAGAGGAACCCACCGCCGTGCTGGAGGCCATGGCCCACATCGTGATCACGCAGGCGCCGGGCACGCTGGGGCTGGCGCGGGCCGGCAGGGTGTCGACCGTGAGCACCGCCGCGCTGCTGCCGACGGCGCTCGCGGAATTGACGTTGCCGCAGGCCGCGGTGACGGTCGGCGTGTAGTTGATGCCGCCAATGGTGCCGGTCAGAAAGGTCTGGCCGTTGGTGAAGTTGTCGGTGACCGTGACGTTGTTGATCGCGGCCGCGCCGTAGTTCTGCACCGTGACCTGGTACTGGATGGGATTGCCGGGTGCGACCGGGCTGGCGGGCAGCGCCGACTTGAGCACGCGCAGGTCGTCGGCCACCAGGATGGTGGCCGAGGCGCTCTGGCTCTTGATGGCCGCGTTGCCGACATCGACCGCGCCTTGCGGGATGTTGTTGGTGTAGGTCACCGGAACGCCGGAGGCCTGCACAAAGCCGTCGTAGTTGACGGTGACCGTGCAGCTGCCGTTGGCGGGAATGGTGCCGCCGGTGAGTCGAACGCCCTTGTTGCTGTTGATGGCGGCGGCCGCGCCGCCGGCGCAGCTGGTGGAGGCCGAAGTCACGTTCAGGCCGGTCGCCGGGTTGACGCCGCCCAGGCCGTCGATGGGGCTGTCGTCAAAGGTTGTGACGGTGAGCGGCGTGTTGCCGCTGTTGGTCAGCGTGATGGTCAGGCTGCCCGAGGAGCCGCTGGACAGCGAGCTGCCGGAAAAGGCCTTGGCCACGCTGAGCGGCGACCTGACGGTGATGTTGGCCTGCGCATTGGCCTGCGCGGGAATGCCCAGCGAGTTGCTGAAGTCGCTGCTGCGGTTGATCAGGTTGCTCTGGGCGTTGGTGGTGTACTGGCCGTTGGTCTGCGACGCTTCCACCGCGACCACAAAGCTGCAACTGCCGTTGGCGGGAATGTCGCCGGTGCCGGTCACGCTGGTGGCGCCGGCCACCGGGGCCGGGTTGAAGGCGGGCGCGGGCCCGCTGGTGCAGCTGGCGCTGGCGCCCGGCACGGCCGCAACGCTGATGATGGCGCTGCCGCCCAGCTGCGGGAAGTTGTCGGTGATGCTGAAGCCTTCGATGGCCACCGGGTTCGGGTTGGTCAGCGTGATCGTGAGCGAGGTGGTCGCGCCGCCCAGCACCAGGGTGGAACTGCCGAAGGCCTTGGAGATTTGCGGCTGCTGCAGCGCGCGGATGTTGAAGGTCTGCGAAACGTCGCCGCTGTTGCTGCCGGCGCTGCTGGTCACCGCGCCGTTGAGGATCTGGTAGGCGTAGGAGGTCGCGTTGCCGGTCGAGCTGCCGGCGGTGACCGGGATGTCGATCACGCACTGGCCGTCGATGCCGCCGGCGGCGGCCGGAATGCTGCCGCCTGTCAGGTCCAGCGTCTGCGCTCCGAGCGCCGCTGTGAACGCGCCGCCGCAACCATTGGTGGCCGCGCCGGCCACTTTGAGGCCGTTGGGCAAAAGGCCCGGCAGGCTGTTGCTGAAGGCCACGTTGGTGGCGGGAACCGGGTCGCTGTTGGACAGCGCAATGCGCAAAGTGGCGATTTCACCCGGGTAAATACCCTGGGCCGGGATGATGGCCGTCACCGAGGCTGTCAGGGCAAAAGCGGCCACAGGTAACAAACTGAAACAAAGAGCGGACGCCGGACGGACCAGAGAGGCCGGCTTCGGCAGCTTGCATACAAGTTTCGCGCAGCGTCGGAAATGTTCGAGCATAGTTGTGACAGGAGGTAAAAGGTACTAGCGCGGCGGATCATATGGGGCCTCCCGGAAACAAAGGGTAAATCCTTGTTTACACTTACTAATTACCAACAGTCGAGGGGTGCAGGGGGTGGTCAGGCAGTTGTCAGACCACTAAACTCGGTTCGCCGCAGACGGCACAATATGTAACTACAGGTAACAAACCTGTCCGACCCGGTCCCCTGAACCCGTATGCCCCACACTTCCGCCCCCCGAATTGCCTACCTGGAGGACGAGCCCGAAACCGCTGAGGCCGTGTGCGGATGGATCCAGGAAGCCGGCCTGGAGGTGGACCTGTTCAACCGCGGCGCCGACTGCGCGCGGGCCGTGGAGAGGGGGCAGTACGCGGCCTGCCTGCTGGACTGGCTGGTGCCGGACATGTCGGGGCCCGAGGTGCTGGCGCGGCTGCGGCTGCAGCTCAAGGAAGCCTGCCCGCCGGTGATTTTTCTGACGGCGCGCGACAGCGAGGACGACGTGGTGCAGATGCTGTCGGCCGGCGCGGTCGACTACCTGGTCAAGCCGGTGTCCCGGCCCATCCTGCTGGCACGGCTCAATGTGGTGCTGCACCGCTCAGGCCTGAAACAGGAAACCCGGCGCAACGCCTGGGGAGGGCTGGAAGTGGATTTCGCCAACCGGCAGTTCTTTGTGGAAGGCCGGCGTGTGGAACTGACCGAGCTGGAAACCGATTTCGCGCTCTACCTGCTGCAAAACGTGGGACGGCTGCTGACGCGCGCCCATTTGCTGTCGACGGTCTGGGGGCACAACACCGATGTGGAGTCACGCAAGGTGGACGTGCAGGCCAGTGCCCTGCGCAGAAAACTCAAGCTGTCTCCCGAATCGGGCTGGCGCCTGGTCTCGGTCTACGGCCAGGGCTACCGGCTTGAGTGGCTGCATGAGTGACCACTCACCGTTTTCTTGTTCACCCGGGCTGGCGTGGCAAGCCGCCAGGCCTGCACGTTCTGGAAAATCCCCCATGTACAAACGCATAGCCGCCGCCGGCCTCCTGTCGCTGGGCCTCGCCGCGCTGGCCCAGACCCCGAGCGCCGCCGGCCTGCCCGACAAGGCCTCCGCCGTGCCGGCCTGGCTGTACAGCGTGCGCCCCGGGGACACGCTGATCAGCCTGGGCCAGCGCCACCTGATAGACCCGCAGCGCTGGGACGTGGTGCAAAAGCTCAACCGGATTGCCGACCCGCACCGCATCCCGCCTGGCACGGTGCTGCGCATTCCGGCCTCCATGCTGCGCAGCAGCCCCGGCCAGGCCCTGCTGAAAACCGTGCACGGCAGCGTGCGCTGGCGCGAAGCCGAGGGAAGCTGGAAAACCGCCGCCACGGGCCAGACCCTGCCCGTGGGCGCCGAACTCAGGACGGAGGCCCTGGCCAGCGCCACGCTGGAGCTGGCCAACGGCACGCAGCTGCGTGTGCACCCGGGCTCGACGCTGGTGCTGGACACCCTGAGCCTGTATGCCAACGGCCTGATGGCCGACACGCGGGTGCGCCTGCTGCAGGGCCAGACCGAAATCACCGACAACCCGGGACGGCGCACACAGCAAAACCTGCGCGTGCTCACACCCAGCGCCCAGGCGGTGGTGCGCGGCACAGTGTTCCGCGTCGGGGTGGAGGACGGCCAGACGCGCGAGGAAACCCTGGAAGGCTCGGTTGGCGTGGACGCCACCGGCAAAACCGTGCTTGTGGGGCCGGGCTTCGGCACCTTGGCGCGCGCCGGCGAGGCGCCCATGCCGCCGCGTGCCCTGCCCGCCGCGCCCAATGTGTCGGCCCTGCCGGCCCGCCTTGAACAATTGCCGCTGCGCTTTTCATTGCCACCCGCGCGCGCTGAACAAGGCGGCGTGCTTTGGGGCCAGGTGTCGCAGGACAGCAGCTTTGACGCCATCCTCGCGGAAAGGACCTCGCAGTCCGGCGTGCTGAGTTTTGCCGACCTGCCCAACGGCCGCTACATCCTGCGCGTGCGCTCCCTGGACGCGCTGGGCCTGCAGGGCCTGGAAGCGCGCCATAACTTCACCGTGGCGGCGCGCCCCTTCGCGCCGGCACTGCAGGCGCCGGGCCGCTCCGCCACGGTGCGCTCGCCGCGCCCCACCCTGCGCTGGACCCGCGCCGTCGATGCGGCGCGCTACCGGGTGCAAGCCTCCACGTCGGAGAACTTCGCGCAACTGCTGCTGGACCAGCCGGTGGCGCAGACCGAGTGGCTGCCCGCGGACGACCTGCCCGAGGGCAAGCTGCACTGGCGCGTGGCCAGCATCACGGCCCAGGGTGAGCAGGGGCCGTGGTCGGCCGCATCGCCCTTTAGCTACAAGCCCGCGCCTGGCCAGCCCGACCTGGGCCAGGCCGCGCTGCGCTACGAAGCCGACGCGCTGCTGCTGGAGCTGCCCGCGCCGCCGCAAGACCACCACTACCGCGTCTCGGTGTCGGCCACGGCCGGCATGGCGCCCGAGGACCAGCAGCAGGACTCTTCCGACGGCAAGGTCCGCCTGCCCCGCCCCTCGGGCGGCGCGCAGTACCTCGGCGTGCGCCTGGTCGACAACCAGGACGGCACCGCGGGCCCGCCCATGCTGCAGAAGATAGACGTGCCCTCGCGCCATCCCTATATGTGGATGCTGGGCCTGCCCTTGCTGCTGCTCTAGGCCGCCATGCAAGACCAGCGCCCGCCCCGCAGCGCGCACAGCCTGCGTGAATTCCTGGGCATGGGCTTGCTGCTGGCCGCGCTGGCCGTGGGCGCGAGCGCCAGCGGCTGGCTGGCGCGCCTGGACTATTTCCTGTTCGACCTGTCGCAGCGCCTGGGCACGCAGCCCGCGCCCACCGGCGTGGTGATCGCGGCCATAGACCAGGCCAGCTTGCAGGAGCTGGGCCGCTGGCCCTGGCCGCGCCGCGTGCACGCCGATTTGCTGCAGCAGATCTGCCGGGCCTCGCCCAAAGCCGTCGCGGTGGACATTGCCTTCAACGAGATCGGCGACGACCCGGCCGGCAACCAGGCCCTGGCCAAGGCCTTGCGCGCCTGCGGCAATGTGTCGCTGCCCGTGGTGATGGAAAGCGCCCGCCAGGGCGGCCAGTTGCTGGAGTCGCCGCCCATCCCGCTGCTGGCGCGCTCGGCGGCCGGCCTGGGGCGCGTGAGTGTGCGCCTGGACGAGGACGGCGTGGCGCGCGGCGTCGACCTCTGGGAGGGCGTGGGCAGCGCCGACTGGCCCTTGCTGGCGCAGACCGCGCTGCAGATCAGCGGCTGGCAGCCGCCGGAAGGCACGGCCCCGCCGCAGCCCGGCGATACGGCGCGGCTTGTCACCGACGAGGCGCCCACCCTGCTGCGGCGCGAGCCCCGGCTGCTGCGTTTTGCCGGGCCGCCCGGCAGCATCCCCAGCGTCTCGGCGGCCGAGCTCATGCGTAGCGGCGCGCCCGCCCAGGCGCTGCGCGGCAAGATTGTGTTTGTGGGCGCCACGGCGGCCGGCATGGGCGACATCCTGTCCACGCCGGTCACCACCCACGGCGCCGCCATGCCGGGCGTGGAAGTGCTGGCCAATGTGCTGCTGAACCTGCGTGACGATCGTTTTATCGTGCCGCTGGGCCGGGCCTGGACGCTGGCACTGAGCGCCCTGCTGGCGCTGGTGCCGCTGCTGTGGGGGACGCGCTTCATGCCGCTGCCGGGCCTGCTGGCCAACGCGGCCTGGCTGGCCGTGCTGGCCGGGCTGGCCCTGACCCTGCCCCTGGTGTCCGGCATCTGGTTCGCGCCCTCGGGTGCCCTGGTCGCCGCGATCGCGGCCTACCCCTTGTGGAGCTGGCGCCGCCTTGAAGTCGCCAGGCGCTACCTGGACTGGCAGCTCCAGCAACTGACGGGCGCGCCCGCGGACAGCCCGTTTTACCGGCTCAGGTTCGAGCAGCGCATCGACTACGTGAAACAGGCGCAGCAGCGCTTTCACGACCTGCACAAGGAACGCGAGGAGACTTTGGCCTTTCTGTCGCACGACATCCGCGTGCCCCTGGCCGCGGCCGTACAGCAGCTGGGCGGCGGCACGCTGGACGAGACCCACCAGCACCGGCTGTTCCAGCAGCTGCGCCGCGCGCACAAGCTCGCGCAATCGTTTTTGTCGCTGGCCCGCGTGCAAAGCCTGGAACAGAAAGACCTGCGCGAAATCGACCTGGGCAGCGTCGCGCACCAGGCCGTCGATGCGGTCTACGAATCGGCCCAGGGGAAATCAGTGCGCCTGCTGCGCCACATCCCCGACGAGCCGGTGTGGATACGCGGCGACTTCCACCTGCTGGAGCGCGCGCTCGACAACCTGCTGCACAACGCCCTGCGCTTCTCGCCTGCGGGCGGCACCATCACCCTGACACTGACCCTGCAAGGCGGAAAAGCCGAACTCTCGGTGGCCGACCAGGGGCCTGGCGTCAGCGCGGAAATGCTGCCCCACCTGTTTGAACGCTTCAGCACACAGAAAGCCACGCAGCGGCCCGCCCACGGCACCGGCCTGGGCCTGTACTTTGTGCACAACGTGGCGGAGCGCCATGGCGGCCAGGCGGGTTATGAAGCGCTGGCGCCCACGGGCGCGCGCTTGTGGATTCGCCTTCCGCTGCTGTAGCCGCGCGCTTTCGGCTCAGGCCCGCCGGCCCAGCCGCACCGTGGTGACACCCGGGCGCAATTGCCGCAGCGAGGGCATGACCAGCACACAATCGTCATAAGGTGTGAGGACCTTGCGGCCCGCATCGGTGGCAATCACCGTGCCGGCCTTGGCGATCACTTCGCCGCCGCTGTAGCTGCCGCTGAAACGGAAATCCATGGACGCGGCGACCACGCGGTCTGTCACCACCACGGGCGCGGGCGGTTCCCGGTCGGGCAATAACCAGCCCATGGGCGCCTCGCTGCGTGCCAGCGCGCCGGCTTGCAGCAGGAAACGCATCAGCGTGTCGCGCGCGGCGCTGACGGCGCGCGGGTCCCAATGCTGGCCGGCTTCCAGCAGCAGCGCGATGCGCCCGCCTTGCGCATCCGAAAACTCACCGTAGTCGCGCATGCGCACGCCGTCGGCATGGCCGCTGTCGACCACCACCTGCGACGCGGTGCGCAGGGCCTGGGCAAAGGCGATGTTGCGCGCCAGGGTGCCGGTGACCAGCAAGGGCGCGCAAGGCTCGTGCATGGAGTGCAAATCAAGCAAGTGCGAGGCGCGGTCCACAAAGGGCCGCAGCTGGCGCGCACGGTCCAGCTCAGCGCTGCGGCGCGGGCCGTCCAGCACGTCGGCGGCCCAGACGCGGTTGAAGTCCTCATCGACGAAGCGCGAGGCGTCTGGCTGAGCCGCGTCGAAGCGCTCGAAGGCGGCGACATTGCAAAACGCCAGCGTGACCCGGCCGCGCGCCGGCCGCCAGCCGGCGGCCAGCAGCTCGGCCAGCGCGATGGCGCCCGAATATTCATTGCCGTGCACCAGCGCCGTCACCAGGATCTCGGGGCCGGGCGCCGCGCCGCTTCGTTCATGCACATGGTCGACGCCGGTGTTCGAAGCCGACCAGCGCGCCAGATTCGGCGCCAGGGTATGGACCGGATGGTGCATCAGCTCGCCGCCCCGGTGCTGACGGCCTTGTTGACCACCGCGCGCACGCGCTGGGTTTCGGCGCGCACAAAGGCCGTGAGCGCCTGCGGCGTGCCGCCTTCGTTGGAAATGCCGGCCTTCTGCAGTTTTTGCCAGACGGCTTCGTCACGCAGGATCTCGTTGAGTTCGCGGTTGAGCCGCACGACCATGGGCGCGGGCAGCTTGGCCGGGCCGAAGAGGCCGAACCAGACGTTCATGTCATAGCCCTTGAGCCTGGGGTTCTCGGCCAGCGCGGGAATTTGCGGCGCGGCGCGCGAGCGTGTGGGCGTGGTGACGCCCAGCGGAACCATCTTGCCGGACTCGATGTGCGGCAGCGCCGAGGACAGCACCGAGACGCTGAACTCGATGTTGCCGCCCAGCAGGTCCTGCAGCTGCTGGCCCGCGCCGCGGTAGGGCACGTGGCGGAAGGTGGTGCCGGCCATCAGGTTGATGAGCTCGCCCGACACGTGCAGCGGCGTGCCTATGCCCGAGGACGCAAAACTCAGCTGGTTGCGTTCGCGTTTGGACTTGGCGATGGCTTCTTCCATGGTCTTGACGCCGGTCTGGGTGTTGGTCACAAACACCATGGGCGTGACGCCTATCAGCCCCACCGGCGCCAGGTCGGTTTCGCCGTTGTACTTGATGGCGGCGTTGTAAAGCCTGGCGATGGACACCTCGCTGCCCGAGCCCAGCAGCAGCGTGTAGCCGTCGGGATTGGCGCTCACGACTTTCTGCGCGCCTATGGTGCCGCCGGCGCCGCCCACGTTCTCGATGACGACGGGCGTGCCCAGGCGCTTGGCCAGCGGCTCGGCGATGATGCGCGCGACCAGGTCCACGCTGCCGCCGGCGGGGTAGCCCACCACCAGCGAGATCGGCCTGGCCGCGGGCCAGGCCTGGGCCTGCGCGGTGGAAACTGCCGAAAAGGCGAGCAGCGCCAGCAAAGCGGACGCGGCCCCGCGCAGGGCGCGGGCCAGGGGAAATGGAAGGACGGGGGATTGTGTGGGCATGACTGTCTCCTTGTAGGTGGAGGCAGTCTAGGAATCGGCGCCCGGCAAGCGCATGCGCATCACGCATGGGCGCATGCGTATGTATGTTCAGGCGCTGGAGGCCGTCCAGATTTTTTGCACCAGCTCATTGCGCGGGCTGCGGTTGCGGTAAAGGCGTATTTCAAAGCGCACGGCAATCCCCTGCGGGTCGGCGGCCACGAGCCGGCCGCTGCGCAGGTCCTCGCCCACCAGGCCGCGCGGCAGCCAGGCCAGGCCCACGCCCTGCAGGGCCTGCTCATGCAGGGACTCGGCGAAGTCGGACTCGGTCACCGTGTGCAGAAAGAGTTCGCGCGTATCGCGGCTCAGCCCGTCCTGCAGGATCTGGCTCAGCGCCAGCGTGGGCGCGTAGCCGAGCACGCGCGCCGGCTCGCGCGCGTTGCCGGGCAGGGCATGCAGCGCCCGGCCGTCGGGGCGCGGCGCGCTCACGGCCACGAGTTCGTCGGTGCCCAGGGTCAGCCCCTCGAAGGCCTGGCCGTCCAGCAGCATGGGCAGGCGCGGGTGCGTGAAGGACAGCAGGAAGTCGGCAGCGCCCTGCTCCAGCGCGGTCGCGCCTTCGTGGATGGAGCCCGTGAGTATGCGCAGGCGGAACTCGCCGGCGCCGCGCTTGACGCGCGCCAGCCAGCCGGGCACGGCAGTGCGCGACAGGGTGCGGCCGGTGGCCAGCGTGACCCAGTCCAGGCCGCCCTGCGCGTGTTGTATGCGGGCACGCACATCATTGAGACCCATCACGGCGCGGCGCGCCACGGGCAACAGCTCTTCCCCGGCGGCCGTGAGCGCCAGCGGCACGACGGCGCGGTTGACCAGGTCGGCGCCGGCCCAGAGCTCCAGCGCGCGCACGCGGCGCGAGAACTGCGGCTGGGTCACATGGCGCAGCTCGGCCGCGCGCGAAAAGCTGCGCTCGCGTGCCAGGGCAATGAAGTCTTCCAGCCATTTGTGGTCCATGGCAGCACCTTGTTGGGGAGATCAGGCGATGGTATCGCCTGCCGGGACAGCCCCTGCGGGGATTGGCCGTAGCTTTGTCGAATTCGCGTTTTATACGGCCAATAGATCGGCTCAGTCCGTCCACAGCTCGCGCATGGCACGGGCAAAGGCCTGCGCGCGCTCAGGCGAAGGCGCGGCGATGCGCTGGCCGGCCACAAACACCTCGCCAAACGCCGCGCCCGGGCTGGAGAACACCAGCGCGTCCAGCAGGTGGCCGGCCGGCACGCCCAGCAACGCAGGGGATTCGAGGTCCAGCGTGACGAAGTCGGCGCGATGGCCGGGTGCCAGGCCGGCTTGCATCTGGCCTGTGGCCGGCAGGCCCCCTGCAAGCGCGGCTTCAAACAAGCCGGCGGCACTGCTTTCGCTGCCCAGAACGCGCGCGGCGATATTGCGCTGGCGCAGCGTGAGGCGCTGGGAATATTCGAGCAGGCGCAGCTCTTCGGGCCAGCTGCGCGTGACGTGGCTGTCGGAGCCTATGGACCACTTGCCGCCCGCGGCCGCGTAGGCCGGCAGGTCGAACACGCCGTCGCCCAGGTTGGCCTCGGTCGCGGGGCAGATCACGATGGCCGCGCCTGCGCCCTGCACGCCTTGCAGTTCGGCCGCTGTGGCATGGGTGGCGTGCACCAGGTTCCAGCGGGCGTCGACCTCGGCGTTGCTGAGCAGCCATTCAATCGGGCGCTGGCCGGTGTGGGCGATGCAGTCCTCGACCTCCTGGGTCTGCTCGGCGATGTGGATGTGCACCGGCAGGCCGGCTTGCTTCGCGGCGGCCGTGAGCTCCTTCAAGGCGGCCGGCTCGGCGGCGCGCAGCGAGTGCACGGCCACGCCGAGCTTGATGCGCGCATCGCCTTGTGTTTGGCGCCGCACCTGCTCGACCACGCGCATCACGCTCTCGGGCGTGGACGAAAACCGGCGCTGGTCTTCGCGCAGGCCCGCGGCCTTGAAGCCGGAGCGCATGTAGAGCGTGGGCAGCAGGGTCAGGCCTATGCCGGTGCGCTGCGCCGCGCGCACCAGGGCCAGCGACATCTCGGCCGGGTCGGCATAGGCCGCGCCGCTCACATCGTTGTGCAGGTAGTGAAAGTCGCAAACCTCGGTGTAGCCGCCGGCCAGCAGCTCGGCATAGAGCTGGCCGGCAATCGCCTCGAGCTGGTCCGGCGTGATGCGGTTGGCCGCGCTGTACATGCGGTCGCGCCAGCTCCAGAAATCGTCGGACGCATGGGCGCCCGCGCTGCGGCGCTCGGTCAGGCCGGCCATGGCGCGCTGGAAAGCATGGCTGTGCGCATTGACCAGGCCGGGCAGCACCGGGCCGCTCAAGGCTGTGGCGCCTTCCCGCTGCTGCGCCGTGGCGCCGGGCTGCACGCTGTGCCAGCTGCCGTTGGCGCCCACCGTGAGCAAGACATCCTTGGCCCACGCCCCCTGCACCCAGGCCTGGGGCGCGAAAAATGTTTTGGTATCGCTGCGCATGGCGGTTCAGGTGTACAGGTGGAGGGCGGCGTGCAGCGCGCCGGTCACCATCATCTTCAACAAGGGCTGCACCTGCCACGCCAGGGCTTCGTCGTATGCATAGGGCGGCACCTCCTGCATGTACAGGCTCTGGCACATCTCCAGCTGCACGGCATGCACGTCCTCGGCGGGCCGGCCGTAGTGGCGCGTGATGTAGCCGCCCTTGAAGCGGCCGTTGACGGCGGTGCTGATGTGGGGCGCGGCATCGCAGGCTTGCACCACCGCGGCGGTGATGGCCTCATTGGCGCTGGCGCCGTCGGCCGTTCCGATGTTGAGGTCGGGCAGCTTGCCTTCGAACAGCCAGGGAATGTGCGAACGTATGCTGTGCGCGTCCCACAGCAGGGCAAAGCCGTGCTGCGCCTTCAGGCGCGCGAGTTCGGCGGCAAGCGCCGCATGGTAGGGCTGCCAATAAGTTTCGCGCCGCCGCGCGCGCTCTTCGGGCCCGGGCTCATGGCCTGGCTTGTAAAGCGGTGCGCCGCTGAAAAAACGCGTGGGGCACAGCTCGGTGTTGGACGCGCCCGGGTACATGGGCGCATCGTCGGGCGGACGGTTCAGGTCTATCACGTAGCGCGAGTAACGGGGCCGCAAAACGCTGGCGCCCGCAATGGGCAGGCACTTATAGAGCCGGTGCAGGTGCCAGTCGGTGTCTTCGACGCCCAGCGCCTCTTGCGTGTAACCGGCCTTCAGCTCGGCCGGGATCTCCGTGCCTACGTGCGGCATGCTGACCAGCAGCGGCAGCGTGCCGCGCTGGAGGCTGAAAACTTCGCTGTCGTCGCTGAAGTCACTCATGATATTCCCTGAAAAAAGTGGGGCGCGAAAGCCCGGAAGATGGCGGCCCGGTCAGTTGCGGGACAACACGGCCTGGAGGAAGTCACGCGTGCGGGCCTGTGTGGGCCTGGTAAAAATGATATCGGGCGGCCCGGCTTCGATCAAGGCGCCGCCGTCCATCACCACCACGACGTCGGCGACCTCGCGCGCGAAATCCATTTCATGGGTCACGACCATCATGGTCATGCCCTCGCTCGCCAGCAGCTTCATGACCTGCAGCACTTCGCCGACCAGCTCGGGATCCAGCGCGGAAGTGGGTTCGTCAAACAGCATCAGCTGGGGCTGCATGGCCAGCGCGCGGGCAATCGCCACCCGCTGCTTCTGGCCGCCCGAGAGGCTGGCCGGCATGGCATGGGCTTTTTGCCGCAGGCCCACCTTGTCGAGCAGGGCCAGGGCTTCAGCCTCCGTTTGCTGCCGGGACAGGCCGCGCACCTTGCGCGGGCCGACGGTGATGTTGTCGATGACCGACAGGTGCGGAAACAGGTTGAAGGACTGGAACACCATGCCGACGTCTTCGCGCAAGTGGTTCAGCGCCTGGTCGTCCAGCATGCGGCCGGCGTCGGCCAGCAGACGCCCGCAGATCTCGACCCGGCCGCTGTCGGGTTTCTCCAGCCCGTTGCAGCAGCGCAAAAACGTGCTCTTGCCGGAACCGCTGGGGCCTATGACCACCACCACCTGCGAAGGCTGGACGTCAAAGTCAATGCCGTGCAGCACCACGTGCTCGCCGAAGGACTTGCGCAATCCGCGGATGTTGACGATGGGTTTGCCGGCGGCGGGTGTGCCGATGACGGGTTGCGGCATGTTCATTGCACCATGCCTCCGGCGCGCAGCCGCTGCTCGATGCGGCGCAACGCCAGCGTCGTCAGGCCGGTCAACACAAAATACATGACGGCTATCACGAGATAGACCTCCAGTGAACGGTAGGAAACGCTGATGATTTTCTGTCCCTCATGCATCAGCTCATGGATGGTCAGCAGCGACACCAGCGCGGAGTTCTTGATCAGCGCGATGAACTCGTTGCCCAGTGGCGGGATCATGCGCACCAGGGCCTGCGGCAGGATGATGTTGCGCATGGCCGTGCCGTAAGACATGCCGATGGAGCGCGCGGCCTCCATCTGGCCCTTGTCGATGGACTGGATGGCGCCGCGCACGATCTCCGACACATAGGCGCCGGAATAAATGCCCAGGCCGATCACGCCGCAGACAAAGGCCGGCAGCATGATGCCGAACTGCGGCAAGCCGAAAAACAGGATGAAGAGCTGCACCAGCAGCGGCGTACCGCGTATGGCCGCCACGTAGCCGGTGCACAGCGCGTAGACCACGCGCCGGGCCGGGTTGAGGCGCCCTATCCCCACCAGCAAACCCATGATGCAGCCGAGCACCAGGGCCACCGCGGTGATTTCCACGGTCACCAGCGCGCCCGAAAGCAGGCTGCGCCATCCCGCGAAAGCCGGGGAGAAATCGAGTTCCATCCGATGCGCTCCCGGTCTTATTTAGCGGCGGTGGTGTTGCTGAACCACTTCTTCACGATCTGCGCATAGGTGCCGTCGGCCTTGAGCTTGGCCAGTGCGCCGTTGACGGCCTTGGTCAGCTCGGGCGTGTCCTTGCGCAGCGCCATGCCGTACTCTTCGGTGGTGAGCTGCTGCTCCAGCACGCGCTGGCCGCCGCGGGTGCGCACATACTGGAAGGCGGCCGGCTTGCCGGTCACGGCCGCGTCGGCGCGGCCTATGTCGACCAGGTTGAACATCTCCTGGTTTTTCTCGACTTCCACCAGCTGCACCTGCGGGTAGTTGGAGGCCAGGTAGCTCACGGACTTGGTGCCTACCTGCACGGTCACCTTCTTGCCGTTCAGGTCGGCCAGCGTCTTGATGGCGGTATTGCCCTCTTTGACCATGGCCACCAGGCCGCCCGCATAGTAGGAGTCGGTGAAGTCCACGACCTTTTTGCGCTCGTCGGTGATGTAGATGGCCGACACCGCCATGTCAAAGCGCTTGGAGACCAGGCCGGGAATCAGGCCCTTGAAGTCGATATCGACCCATTCGACGCGTTTGTTCAGGGTCTTGGCGACGGCTTCCACCAGTTCGATGTCAAAGCCGGTGCGTTTGCCGCCTTCGACGAATTCCATGGGCGGGAAGGTGGCGTCGGTCCCGACGCGAAGCACGTCCTGCGCGTGCGCGCTCAGGCTAGCCAGTCCGAGGACGGCAAAGCAGGAAGCAAGGAATTGGCGGCGAAAGTTCATGGGGTTTTCTCCAAGGGGTTAAATCAATTCGACGGTTCAAGGACTCGGCTGCCGGGCTGTCAGCGGCTCAAGCTTCGGGAAATGCGGGCGGCGGTCACCACCGCCATCTGGATCAGGGGCGGGTGTTTGCCCTCAATGCGCACGCTGGGCGCCATCAGGGTCAGGGCGCCTACGGCTTGCTGCCCCATGGCGAACAACGGGGCGCTCACGCCCCAGACGCCGGCATCCACCTCGCTGTCACTGACGGCGAAACCGGCTTTGCGGATTTCGGCCAGTTCAGCCAGCAATTCAGGGCTTTGGCGATCGGGGCCGAGCGCGGCGCTCAATGCCGCGGCCGGCATGTGAGCCATCAGGCATTTCGCCGAAGCGCCTTTTTCCAGGGGCACACTGCGGCCTTTTTCAAAAGAGCAGCGCAAGGCCTGCCGGCTCTCGACCATGTCGATACAAACGGCCTGGCCGTTGACCGCGACAACCAGGCCGACACTTTCCTGCGACTGCTGTGCCAGCATCAGCATCTCCTGGCGCGCCTGTTGGGCCAGATGGGAAGCCATGTCATAACCCAGGGCCAGCTGCAGGCTCAGGGGGCCGGGCGCATAACGGCCGTCGGTTTCAAGCACAAAGCCCCAGCGCTTGAGCGAATTGAGCTGGCGGTACAGCGTGCTCTGGCTCAAGCCCGTCCTGCCCAGCAGTTCCACCGCCGTCATGGGGCGGCCCTGCTGCGCCAGTGTGGCCAGCACCACCAGCGCGCGGTCCACGGCGGAAGGGGCGGAAACAGCGGGGGCATCGGGCGACATCGCGTCAGTATCCGGTTCTTGCCTGTACGCGCAAAGCACTATTTCTCATTGGCTGGGAATGCCTGTTTCTTTTTTGGTGTCCGGCAGGCGGGCGCCGCGCCATGGCCGCCCACCCCGGCGAGACAGCTCAGGCGCCGGTACTGTGCACCAGCGCGGCAACATTCATAGCAACCGGCCTTTGAAGACAGTCTGCAGGCGCGGGTTCGCGCCCAGGGCATAACTGAGTTCGGCCGGCCGCTGCACGCCCCACAACACGAAGTCGGCGCGTTTGCCGGCCGCAAGCTGGCCGCGGTCGTGCAGGCCCAGCGCCGCCGCCGCATGGCGCGTGACGCCGGCCAGCGCCTCTTCGGGCGTGAGGCGAAACAGCGTGCAAGCCATGTTGAGCATCAACAGCAAGGAAGTGCAGGGTGAGCTGCCCGGGTTGCAGTCGGTGGAAATCGCCATGGGCACACGCTGCTCGCGCAGCAGGGCCACGGGCGGCAATCTGGTTTCGCGCAAAAAATAGAACGCGCCGGGCAGCAGCACCGCCACCGTGCCGGCCGCTGCCATGGCCTGCGCGCCTTCGGGCGACAGCCACTCAAGGTGGTCGCAGCTGAGCGCGCCATAACGCGCTGCGAGCTTGGCGCCGCCGCTGTCGCTGAGCTGTTCGGCATGCAGTTTGACCGGGATGTTCAGGGCCTTGGCGGCGGCGAAGACACGTTCGGTCTGCGCGGGGCTGAAGGCGATGCGCTCGCAAAAGGCATCGACCGCATCGACCAGGCCTTCGGCGTGTAAAACCGGCAGCATTTCCAGCACGGCATCGACGTAGGCATCGGTGCGGCCGGCGAATTCGGCGGGAACCGCATGCGCACCCAGAAAGGTGGTGCGTATGTCCACCGCATGGGCCTGCCCCAGCGCGCGCGCGACCGAGAGCGTCTTGCGCTCATGCTCGAGCGCCAGGCCGTAGCCGGATTTGATCTCCAGCGTGGTCACGCCTTCGGCGATGAGCTGCTTGAGCCTGGGCGCGCTTTGTGCCTGCAGTTGCTGCGCGCTCGCGGCACGCGTGGCCTTGACGGTGGAGGCGATGCCGCCGCCGGCGCGGGCGATTTCTTCGTAACTGACCCCGTTCAGGCGCAATTCGAATTCATAGGCACGGTCGCCGCCATAGACCAGATGGGTGTGGCAATCGATCAGGCCGGGCGTGATCAGCGCCCCGCCCGCGTCATGCTGCACTGTGCAGCGCGCCAGCAAATCGGCCGGCAGGTCGGCGCGCGGGCCGACCCAGGCAATGTTCTCGCTGTCCACCACAAGGGCGGCATCCTCCACCAGGCCATAGGGCTGGGCGATACCGGCCTGCAGCGTGGCGGCATTGCAGTGTGTCCAGAGTTGCAGGCTCATGCGGGAATCTCCATCCAGAGGGCCTGCCCGGCAACACGCACGGCAGCGCTGGCCGCCACCCTGCGCCAGGCCAGGCTGGCGGGGGCCAGCTGCAGCGTTTCTTCATCAAACAGCACGGTTGCGGCGGACTGGTGCGCATAGACCGCGATGGTGGTGCCCGCATGCAGGGTTTCGGCAAAGCGCCCATCCACACGCCGCATGCGCGAGGGCTTTGGGCCCCTGCGCACCATGAGGTTGAAGTCGCGCGTCTTGCCGCCTATCAACTCACAGCCCGTCGCCGCGCCGCCGTCAAAGAACAAAGGCGCATCGGCGGTGGTCACACGGTGCGGCACACCCGCCACGTCGAGTTGCACACCTGCGCCTTCGAGTACCGCGAACCAGCGCTCTATGCCCTCGAACCTGGAAAAGGGGCCGCTTGCGTCCACGTCAGCCACCGACATGCGCCAGGCCCAGTCGCCGGCGTCGGGCCACATGGCGAGTTCGCGCGTGACGCCGCCGCCATTGCGCCAGGGCGTGGCGGGGATGTCGGCCAACTGCACGATATTCCAGCTCATGAACGAAACCTCCGCGCTGCCGCGCTGCGGTACGAGCCCTTGGGGCGGCCCGGCGGTCTCATGCTTGAAACTTCCCGGCAAAGCTGTAACGCGAACCCGGGTAGACCAGGCGCGCCACACTGGCGATGTTGGCGCCGCTCACGGTGCGCCGCATCATGGCCAGGCAGGCCTCGCCCTGCTTGATTTCCAGGTGTTTGGCTTCCAGCGCGGAGGGCAGGCAGGCTTCTATCGAATAGCTGGCCTCGGTCAGCGGGGCCTCGGCCAGCAGGTGATGCGTGGGCGAGGTTTCGCTGAAATCGGTTTCCAGGTAGCGCGGCGCCGCGGCCGGGTTGACGTAACGGTCCTCGTACTGGATGGGCACGCCGTTCTCCAGATGAATCAGGATGGTGTGGAACACCCGCGCGCCCGGCCTGAGGCCCAGGGTGCGCGCCAGGTCGGCGCTGGCTTTTTCGGATTCGGCCAGCAGCACGCGCGAGGTGTGCACATGGCCGCGCTCCACCACTTCCTCGTGGATGTCACGAATGGTAAGCGTGGAGGAAATACGGTGCAGCTCGGCGACAAAGGTGCCGGATCCCTGGATGCGCGTAACCAGGCCCTCGCCCATGAGTTCGCGCAGCGCGCGGTTCACCGTCATGCGGCTCACGCCGAACTGCTCCATCAGCACGGCTTCACTGGGCACCGGGTCGCCGGGCTTCCAGGTGCCGGCGCTGATGCGTTTTTTGATGAATGCCTTGACTTGGCCGTAGGCGGGCAGGGGTGTGGTGGCCATGGTTCAGTGCAATGTTCGCGGATGTAAGAAAAAAACATTGTCACGCAAAAAGCCGCCGGTCAGGCCTTGCGCGCACAAACCGTAGCTTACGCCAGTTGACACAAGTTGTATAGACAACTACGATTTATACCAGTCGCTTATCCCGCTATTTTTTTGAACACGCCCGAAGTTTTTTGTTTTATTTCCGGAGCCGCCCCATGTCCGACCTTTCCCAGACCCCGTTTCTCGACAGCAAGGCCCGCCCCGTGCGGGCGCCCCGCGGCAGCACGCTGAGCTGCGCCAACTGGCAGATCGAGGCGGCCTACCGCATGATCCAGAACAACCTGGACCCGGAAGTCGCCGAAAACCCCGACGAACTCGTGGTCTACGGCGGCATCGGCAAGGCCGCGCGCAGCTGGCCGGCCTTTGACGCCATCCTCGATTCCCTGCGCAAGCTCAAGGCCGACGAAACCCTGCTGGTGCAGTCGGGCAAGCCGGTGGGCGTGTTCCGCACCCACCCGGGCGCGCCGCGCGTGCTGATCGCCAACTCCAACCTGGTGCCCAAGTGGGCGACCTGGGAGCACTTCAACGAGCTGGACCGCGCCGGTCTCATGATGTACGGCCAGATGACGGCCGGCAGCTGGATCTACATAGGCACCCAGGGCATCGTGCAGGGCACCTATGAAACCTTTGTGGAAGCGGGCCGCCAGCATTACAACGGCGACCTCGCGGGCCGCTGGGTGCTGACCGCCGGCCTGGGCGGCATGGGCGGCGCGCAGCCGCTGGCCGCCACCTTTGCCGGCGCCTGCTCGCTCAACATCGAATGCCAGCAGTCCAGCATCGACTTCCGCCTGCGCACCCGCTACGTCGACAAGCAGGCCAAGGATCTTGACGAGGCGCTGGAGATGATCAAGCACCACACCGCGCGCAAGGAGGCCGTCTCCATCGCGCTGTGCGGCAATGCGGCCGAGATCGTGCCCGAGCTGGCCAAACGCGCCAAGGCCGGCGGCATACGCCCCGACATCGTGACCGACCAGACCTCGGCCCACGACATCATCAACGGCTACCTGCCGGCCGGCTGGACGGTGGCACAGTGGAAGGCCGCGCAAAAAGACCCGGCCCAGCATGCGGCGCTGACGCAGGCGGCGGGTGAGTCCTGCGCGGTGCACGTCAAGGCCATGCTGGCCTTCCATGAGATGGGCATCCCCACGGTGGACTACGGCAACAACCTGCGCCAGGTCGCCAAAGACTTCGGCGTGGCCCAGGCTTTTGACTACCCCGGTTTTGTGCCGGCCTATATCCGCCCGCTGTTCTGCCGCGGCGTCGGCCCCTTCCGCTGGGTCGCGCTTTCGGGTGACCCGGAAGACATCAAAAAGACCGACGCGAAGATGAAAGAGCTCTTCCCGGCCAACAAACACCTGCACCGCTGGCTGGACATGGCCGAAGAGCGCATCGCCTTCCAGGGCCTGCCGGCGCGCATCTGCTGGATAGGCCTGGGCGAGCGCCACCTTGCGGGCCTGGCCTTTAACGAGATGGTCAAGAACGGCGAGCTCAAGGGCCCCATCGTGATCGGCCGCGACCACCTGGACAGCGGCTCCGTCGCCTCGCCGAACCGCGAGACCGAAGCCATGAAGGACGGCAGCGATGCGGTGAGCGACTGGCCGCTGCTCAATGCCCTGCTCAACACCGCCAGCGGCGCGACCTGGGTCAGCCTGCACCATGGCGGCGGCGTGGGCATGGGCTACTCGCAGCATTCGGGCGTGGTCATCGTCTGCGACGGCACGACCGAAGCTTCTGAAAAACTGGGCCGCGTGCTGTTCAACGACCCGGCAACCGGCGTGATGCGCCATGCCGATGCGGGCTACGACATCGCCAAACAGAGCGCCAAAGACAACGGGCTCAACCTGCCCATGATGGGAAGCTGAACCGATATGTCCGACAGCACCGCCGAGATCCATCTCACCTATCTGAACCATCCCGACGTCCAGGCCCTGGCCCTGACCGATGCCGAGATCATCGCCGCCGTCGAGCAGGCCCTGCACGCGCAGGGCAACAAGCAGACGACCATAGAGCCGCGCATGCACCTGGTGCCGGAGAAAGACTACCCCGGCCACTTCAATGTGCTGCGCGGCTATATACGCCCGCTGGGCCTGGCCGGCGTGAAGGTGGTCGGCGACTTCTACAAGAACTACGAAATCGGCCTGCCCTCGGAGTTGGCCGTGCTCAACCTGTTCGACCCCAAGAACGGCTCGCCGATCGCCATCATCGACGCCTCGGACATCACCGACATGCGCACCGGCGCCATCACCGCGCTGGGCGCCAAACACCTGGCGCGCAAGAACTCCAAAATCCTGGGCCACATAGGCGCGCGCGGCACCTCCTACTGGAACGTGCGCCTGCTCGACTCGATTTACAACTTCGACGAGATCCGCGTGCATTCGCGCCGGCCGGAAAGCCGCAATGCCTTTGCCGCCAGACTCGAAAAAGACCTGGGGAAAAAAATCACCGTGACCGAGGACTGGGAGTCCTGCGTGCGCGGCGCCGACATCGTGGTCGAGGCCTCGCGCCTGGAAAAACCCACGCCCATGCTCAAGACCGAGTGGATCAAAAAAGGCGCTTGTGTGATTCCCTACGGCACCATGAGCGCGGTCGAACTTTCGCTGACCGACATCATGGACAAGATGGTGATGGACGACTGGGGCCAGGCCAAGGCCGGTCCGCTGGGCGCGCTGCGCGCCCATGTGGATGCCGGCAAGCTGTCGGAGGCCACGCTGCATGCCGAGCTCGGCCAGATCGTCGCGGGCCTCAAGCCCGGGCGCGAAAGCGATGACGAGACCAATCTGTTCTGGCACCGCGGCCTCTCGCTGTCGGACATCGCACTCGGCGCCTTCATGCTGGAAAAAGCCAAGCGCATGGGCCTGGGGCAAAAGCTGCGTTTCCGCTGAAGGGGCCGGCATGGTGCACGCCGTGAAATCCACGCAGGCGCTGGTCGCCAATGCCCGCATGTACTCGGCCACGCCGGCGGTCAAGGCCGACTGGAAGGCCTTGCTGGCCTGGGTGCTGGCGCGCTCCGGCCTGCCCTGGGACCTCATTGACTACGACGCGCCGGCGCCGCTGTCGGTGCTGTGGGCACGGGGCGACCTGGGCCTGGCCATGATGTGCGGCCTGCCCTTTGCGCAGCGCGGCGAGCGGCCCACGCTGGTGGCCGCGCCCATCCCCTCGCCGGCGCGCTACGGCGGCAGGCCGGTGTACTTCACCGACATCGTGGTGCGCGCCGATGCGCCCTATCGCCAGCTCGAAGACACTTTCGGCGGTGTGATCGGCTACACCCTGGCCGATTCCATGTCGGGCGGCGTGGCGCTGCGCCACCACCTCGCGCCCTATCGCCAGGCGAAGGGCTCGCGCCTCTATCGCAAAGCGGTGGGCGAACTCATCAATGCGCGCGGCGTGATCACCGCGCTGGCCGAGGGCCGCATAGACGCCGGCCCGCTGGACAGCTACTACCACGACCTGCTCAAGGCGCACGACCCGGATTTCGCCGCGCAGGTGCGCACGCTGGCCAGCACGGCGGCGCTGCCGATTCCACCGCTGGTCGCCACCGCCGATCTGCCGGCTGAAACGCTGCAGGCCTTGCGCGCCGCCTTGCAGGCCAGCGCCACGGCGGCCGAGCTCGCACCGCTGATGCAGCGCCTGCTGCTCGCGGGTTTCGCGTTTCCCGACCCTGACGACTACACGCCGCTGGCGGCCATGGACGGCGGGCCCGCGCCCGCATTGGACGATATCTGATGAAGCTGTTCACACGATCCGCATTTCTGGCCTTGCTGGTGGCTGCCGCCTCCTTTGGCGCCGCGGCACAGACTTACCCGTCCAAGCCGCTGCACGTCATCGCACCGTTTCCGCCCGGCGGCCCGGTCGACGCGCTGGGCCGCGTACTGGCGCAAGGCCTCTCGGATGCCATGGGCCAGCCGGCCGTGGTCGAGAACAAGGTGGGCGCGGCCGGCAACATAGGCATGGACCAAGCCGCCAAGGCCACGCCCGACGGCTACACCCTGGCCATCGTCCCTTTGGGCAATATCGCGGTCAACCCGGCGCTCTACCCCAACCTGCCCTACAAGGCCTCCGACCTCGCGCCCGTCACCATGCTGGCCACGGTGGAGAACGTGCTGGTGGTCAACAGCGCCGTGCCGGCACGCTCGCTCAAGGAACTGCTCGCGCTGGCCGCGCAAAAACCCGGCGGCATCAGTTTTGCCTCGCCGGGCGCCGGCAGCCAGGCCCACCTGGCCGGGGAACTGCTGGCATTGAACGGCGGCGTGCAGCTGCTGCATGTGCCCTACAAGGGCATAGGCCCGGCGCTCAATGATTTGCTGGGTGGCCAGGTCAGCATGATGTTCGCGCAGATGTCGTCGGTGCTGCCGCACATCAAGAGCGGCAAGCTGCGCGCGCTGGGCGTGGCCAGCCTCAAGCGATCACCCGTGATGCCCGAGACACCGACGATTGCCGAGCAAGGCCTGCCGCGCTTTGAGGCCGTGTCCTGGTATGCGCTCATGGTGCCGGCCGGCACACCGCGCGCCGTCATCGACAAACTCAATACGGAAACCGGCAAGCTCTTCGCAACGCCCGCACTCAAGGAAAAGCTGGCCGCGCTGGGCATGGATGCCGCGCCCGGCAAGCCCGCCGAGCTGGCCGCCACCATCCAGGCCGACACCCAGCGCTGGACCGAGGTGATACGGCAGAAAAACATCAAGCCCGAATAAGCGCGCCTCCCCCTCTCATTTTTTACCTTGGCAACACCATGACCCTCACCATCCAACCCGGCCGGCTGACCCTGGCCCAGCTGCGCGACATCCACACCCAGACACAGACGCTCGCGATCGACCCTTCCGCCACGGCCGGCATACGTGCCAGCGCGGCCCTGGTGCAAAAGGCCGCCCACGGTGGTGATGCGGTCTACGGCGTGAACACCGGCTTCGGCAAGCTGGCCAACCAGCGCATCGCGCAGGCCGACCTGGAAACCCTGCAGCTCAACCTGCTGCGCTCGCATGCCGTGGGTGTGGGCGAGCCCATGCCGGAGCGCGTGGTGCGCCTGGTGTTGCTGCTCAAGGCCGCGAGCCTGGCGCGCGGCTTCTCCGGTGTGCGTGAGGTCGTCATCGACACGCTGATGGCGCTGTACAACAAAGGCCTCACGCCGGTGATCCCTTGCCAGGGTTCGGTAGGCGCCTCGGGCGACCTCGCACCGCTGGCCCATTTGTGCCTGCCGCTGATCGGCGAAGGCGAAGTGTTCTACCAAGGCAAACGCATCGCCGCGGCTGATGCGCTCAAGCAGGCGGCCATCACGCCGGTGAAGCTCTCGGCCAAGGAAGGCTTGGCGCTGATCAACGGCACGCAGGTCTCGACCGCGCTGGCACTGGACGCGCTGCTCGCCACCGACCGATTGTTCGAAGCCGCCGTGATTTCAGGCGCCGTCACGCTGGATGCCGCGCGCGGCAGCGACGGTCCCTTTGACCCGCGCATCCACGCGGTGCGCGGCCAGCCGGGCCAGATCGATTGCGCCGCCGCTTACCGCGCCATCATGGTGGGCAGCGAAATCCGCCGCTCGCACCTTGAAGGCGACGACCGCGTGCAGGACCCGTATTGCCTGCGCTGCCAGCCGCAAGTCATGGGCGCCTGCCTGGACCAGATGCGTTACGCCACGCTGGTACTGATGCGCGAAGCCAATGCCGTGACCGACAACCCGCTGGTCTTCGCCGACGACGAGACGCTGCTCTCGGGTGGCAATTTCCATGCGGAACCTGTGGCGCTGGCCTGCGATGCACTGGCTGTCGCGATTGCCGAAATCGGTGCCATCACCGAGCGCCGCATCGCCATGCTGGTTGATACCGTGGCTTCGCGCCTGCCGGCTTTCCTGACGCCCGAGCCCGGCCTGAATTCCGGCTTCATGATCGTGCATGTGACCGCCGCCGCGCTGGCCTCTGAAAACAAATCGCTGGCGCATCCGGCCAGCGTGGACAGCCTGCCCACCTCGGCCAACCAGGAGGACCATGTGAGCATGGCCACCTTCGCGGCGCGCCGGCTGCAGCCCATGCTGCGCAACACCGAGTACATCGTGGCGATTGAACTGCTGGCCGCGGCGCAGGGCATTGAATTTTTGCGCCCGCTGAAAAGCTCCGCCGTTCTTGAAGGCGTGCTGCAGCTGGTGCGCCAGGTCTCGCCGGCCATGATGCATGACCGCAGCCTGGCGCCCGACATCGAAAGCGTGCACCAATTGGTGGCAGGCGGGCGCATAGGCCTGGCCGGCGAGGCGCAAATCACCGAGTTAACCGCCTTGCGGCTGGCATGAAGCCTGCATACATTAGCGATACCTATCCCGCTATCCACACAGGAGCACCTTCATGAAGAAACAACTCACCCTCTCCCTGCTGGCCGCAGCATCCGTCCTGGCCATGGGCGCCGCCCACGCGCAGGAGACCAAGGTCGCCGTCGGCATTTCGGGCTGGACGGGTTTTGCCCCGCTGACCCTGGCCAAGGAAGCCGGCATCTTCAAGAAAAACGGGCTCGACGTGTCCATCAAGAAGATTCCGCAAAAAGACCGCCACCTCGCAATTGCCTCGGGTGACGTGCAGTGCGCCGCCACCACGGTGGAAACCTGGGTGGTGTGGAACGCCAACGGCGTGGCCACCACGCAGATCTTCCAGCTCGACAAAAGTTACGGCGCCGACGGCATGGTGGTGAAACCCGGCATCACCAAAATCACCGACCTCAAAGGAAAGACCGTGGCCGCCAGCGCGCCCGGCACCTCACCCTACTTCGCCCTGGCCTGGATGCTCAAGAAAAACGGCATGAGCACCAAGGACGTGAAGGTTGTCAACCTCGAACCGCAGGCCGCCGCCAACGCGATGATCGCGGGCACCGACGGCGTTGATGCCGCGATGACCTACGAACCCTACCTGGGCGCGGTGCGCGCCAAACCGGAAGCCGGCAAGATCATCGCCACCACGCTGGACTACCCCATGGTGATGGACACCTTCGGCTGCACGCCCAAGTTCCTGTCCGAAAACCCCAAGGCCGCCAAGGCCCTGGCCGACAGCTACTTCGAGGCCGTCGAGATGATCCAGAAAGAGCCCAAGAAAAGCTTCGAGATCATGGGCGCCGACGTGAAGCAGAGCGGCGAAGCCTTTGAAGCCTCGTCCAAATACCTGCGCTGGCAAGACCGTGCCGCCAACCTGAAATTTTTCACCGGCGAACACGCCGCCTTCAGCAAGGAAGCCGCCGAGCTGCTGATGGAAGCGGGCATCATCAAGTCGCTGCCCGACATGAGCAAGCTGGCCGACACGCGATTCTTGAAGTAAGCCAGAAAACGCATGCGGCCCCTGCAACCCGTCTCGCCTGGCGCGCGCATCGCGCTGGGTGTGGGCTTCTTTGTTCTGTTCTTTGTCGTGTGGGCCATCTTCACGCTGGGCGGCTATGTCTCCAAGACCTTTCTGGCCGACCCCATCACCATGGTGAGGTCGGGCTACGACCTGCTGGCCCACCAGGGCTTTATCAAGGACATAGGCATGACGGTCTGGCGCGTGCTGGGCGGCTTTGCGATTGCCGCATTGCTGGCCGTTCCGCTGGGCGTGATGATGGGCGCCTACAAACCGGTCGAGGCTTTTTTTGAACCCTTTGTGAGCTTTGCGCGCTACCTGCCGGCGTCGGCTTTCATTCCGCTGCTGATCTTGTGGGCCGGCATTGGCGAGGCGCAAAAGCTGTCGGTGATTTTTATCGGCTCCTTCTTCCAGCTGGTGCTGATGATTGCCGTGAGTGTGGGCAACACGCGGCGCGACCTGGTGGAGGCGGCCTACACCCTGGGTGCGGCCGACCGCGGCATTGTGGTGCGCGTGCTGCTGCCCAGCGCCGCACCCGAAATCGCCGAGACCCTGCGCATGGTGC
This sequence comes from Polaromonas sp. P4_F6, assembly GCF_056401275.1. Classification (NCBI taxonomy): domain Bacteria; kingdom Pseudomonadati; phylum Pseudomonadota; class Betaproteobacteria; order Burkholderiales; family Comamonadaceae; genus Polaromonas; species Polaromonas sp. P4_F6. The sequence goes on from NZ_JBFUJQ010000001.1 coordinate 257,385, forward strand.
TGGGCTGGGCCTGGACTTATGTGATCGTCGCGGAGCTGATTGGCGCATCGAGCGGCATAGGCCACATGATCACCGACAGCCAGGCACTGCTGGCGACCGACCAGATCATCTTCGGCATCATCGTGATCGGCGTCTTCGGCCTGGTCACAGACCTGGCTTTCAAGGCGCTGAATCGCAAACTTTTCCCCTGGGCACAGCTAGGCCGATGACTTCTTCCACCCCCATCCTGAGCGTCACGCAGCTGTCCAAAACCTTCGCGGCCAACAAGGGCCCGGGCACCGTGGCGCTGCAGGCCACCGACTTGAGCGTGGCGGAAAACGACTTCATCACCATCCTGGGCCCCTCGGGTTGCGGCAAGTCCACCCTGCTGCGCATGGTGGCCGGGCTGGACACCCCGACCAGCGGCAGCATTGTGCTGGACGGCAAACCCATCACAGGCCCGGGCGCCGACCGCGGCATGGTGTTTCAGAGCTATACGCTGTTTCCGTGGCTCAGCATTTTGCAGAACGTCTGCTTCGGCCTGCGCGAAAAAGGCCTGGCGCTGGATGCGCAGCTGGACATCGCCCACCAGTTCATCAAAAAGGTGGGGCTTCAGGGTTTTGAAAACCACTTCCCCAAGCAGCTCTCAGGCGGCATGCAGCAGCGCACCGCGCTGGCGCGCGCCCTGGCCAACAACCCGCGCATCCTGCTGATGGACGAGCCCTTTGGCGCGCTGGACCACCAGACACGCGAGCTGATGCAGGAACTGCTGCAGGGCATCTGGGAGGCCGAGCAGAAAACCGTGCTGTTTGTGACGCACGATATCGACGAGGCCATCTTCATGGGCAGCCGCGTGGTGGTGATGAGCGCGCGGCCCGGCCGCATCAAGTGCGACGTCGCCGTGCCGCTGGCGCACCCGCGCCACTACTCGGTCAAGACCACGCCGGTATTTACCGAACTCAAGGCGCGGCTGACCGAAGAGATACGCGTGGAAGTGCACCGCGCGGCGGGGCTGCAGGCGCCGGCCGCCTGAGGCGCAGGCTTACAAGCCGAGCCGTAATGCCATCACCGCGCCCAGCACCAGCGCGGCGATAAAGATCGTCTCGCCCACCAACATGGCCACGGGCTGCCAGCCCAGCTTCATGAGGTCTTCAAAACTGGTCTTGATGCCGGCCGCCGAAATGGCGGTGACCAGCAGCCAGCGCGAGGTGTCGCTGGCGGCCTGGGTCATGGCCGGCGTGAAAGCGCCTATGGTGGCCAGCAGCACCAGCACGATGAAGGCCAGCAGGAAACCAGGGACCAGCGGCACTTCCTCGTCCACCGCCTTGGCGTCGGGGTGCTTGCGGTAGCTGATGGCGATCAGCAGCACGATGGGCATCAGCAGCATCACGCGGAACAGCTTGACCACGGTGGCCGTGTCACCGACCTCGGGGCCCAGCATCATGCCGGCCGCCACCACCTGCGCCACGTCGTGGATGGTGCCGCCCAGGAAGATACCGCCCTGCGCGGGCGCCAGGCCTATGAGCTTCAAGGCAAAGGGGTAAAGAATCATGCTCAGGGTGGAAAGCACCGTGACGCCGACCACGGCCAGCAGGGTAAAACGCTCGTTCTCCTTGGTCTGCGGCAGCACCGAAGAAATCGCCAGCGCGGCGGACGCGCCGCAGATGGCGACGGCGCCGCCCGAGAGCACGCCCTGCTCGCGCGGGCGTTTCAACCATTTCGCGAGCAGCAGGCCGAAGGCGATGGTCAGCGCCACCGCCGCCACGATGACCAGCGCCGTCTCCACGCCCAGCTTGGCCACCTGCGTCAGCGTGATGCGCGCGCCCAGCAGGGCCACGCCGACGCGCAGCAGAGTGCGGCCGCAAAAATCCACGCCGGTCTTGACCTTGGGATTGCTATTGAGGAAGTGGAAGGCCAGGCCTATCAGCAGCGCATACAGCAGCTGGGGCCCGCCGTAATGCTCGGACAGAAAGGTCGCCGCCAGCGCGATGACCACACACACCATGGCGCCAGGCACGCTGGCTTTCAGGAGGGAAACGGAAGGAAGAAAAGACACTGGAGGTAGGGCCGGGGCCTAGACCGGGAATGGGGCAAAAAAAATGCCGGCGGCAGGGCTTCCGGCTGTTGTCTGGCTTATTCGGGAAACGGTTATCACCGGGTGATTTTCCGTCTTGCACGCACTATTTCCATATGCTACTATTATTAGGTTGTATATACAAGTTGAGGTGCTAATGGCACCAAGATGGCGTGCTTTTCAGGCACGGGATGTGCATGCAACAGGCCAGAAGATTCCTTGTTTCAGTTCGCCGCAACCTATCCGGAGACCTCCATGAAGATCAGCAAACTTTTGGCCTTGTCCGCGTTCGCGATGGTCGCCTTCGCGCCGCTCGCCTCCCACGCCCAGCAGGCCGTGCGCGTCGGCTCCAAAAACTTCACCGAGCAGTTCGTGCTGGCCGAAATCTATGCGCAGGCGCTGGACGCCGCGGGCATCAAGACCGAGAAAAAGCTCAACCTGGGCGGCACGCTGATCGCCCAGAAGGCCATGGAAGAAAAGCAGATCGACTTCTACCCTGAATACACCGGCACCATGCTGCTGGCCGTGCTCAAGCAGGAGCCCATGACCGACGCCAAGGCGGTGTACGACAAGGTCAAGGAAGGCTACGCCAAGATGGGTTTTGTGCTGCTCAACCAGTCCAACCTGAACAACGGCTATGTGATGGTGGTGCGCCCGGACACCGCGCAAAAACTCAAGCTTGAAACCCTGTCCGACCTGGCCAAGGCCGCCAAGGACCTGAAGGTCGGCGCCGGCCCCGAGTTCCGCGACCGCAAGGACGGCCTGCCGGGCCTGAAGGCCAAGTACGACATGGTCTTCGGTGAAGACCTGCAAATGGCCATAGGCCTGCGCTACCAGGCCCTGAAGAACGACCAGATCCAGGTCGTCAATGGCTACTCCACCGACGGCATGATCAGCGCGATGAAGCTCAAGCGCCTGCGCGACGACAAGAGCCTGTGGCCGCCGTATTTTGTGGTGCCGGTGATCCGCAAGGAAGTGCTGGACGCCAACCCCAAGATCGGTGAAGTGCTGAACCGCGTGAGCGCCCTGCTCGACGAAGCATCCATGGCCCAGATGAACTACCAGGTTGACGGCGACAAGCTCGAGCCCAAGGACGTGGCCCGCGACTTCCTGAAGTCCAAGGGACTGGTCAAGTAAGCCCTCGTTCTTTGACGCTCCCCGCACCATCATCGTGAAAGTTCGTACGCCATGACAGTCGCGGTCGGGGAACAATGGCTGGGCATCGGCGACCTGGTGCGCGTGGCACGCAGCGGTGAACCCGTTTCGCTGGCACCCCAGGCACGTGAGCGTGTCGTCGCGGCGCGCGAGCTGGTGATGCGCCTGGCCACCTCGGGCCAGGCGATTTACGGCCTCAATTCCGCACTGGGCGCCAATACCGGTGCCGTGCTGGCCGAGGGCGACCTGGAGGACTACCAGCGCCGCGCCGTGCGCGCCCGGGCCGTGGCCGTGGGTCCGGCTTATGACAAAACCTCCGTGCGCGCGATGCAGTTCGCGCGCATCGCCGGCCTCTCACGCGGCGGCTCGGGTGTCTCGCCGGCGGTGCTGGACGCCTGCATCAACCTGCTGAATTTCCAGGTGCATCCGGTGGTGCCGCGCTTCGGCTCCATAGGCGTGGCCGACCTGCCCCAGCTTTCGCACCTGGCCTTGCCGCTGTTCGGCGAAGGCCAGGCCGAAGTGCGCGGTGAAATACTGGACGGCGCCACAGCGCTGGAACGCGCGGGCCTGCAGCCCGTGACCCTGGGCGCCAAGGACGGCCTGGCGCTGATCAGCGCCAACGCGGCGACCACGGCGCGCGCCGCATTGGTACTGCATGACGCCCAGGTGGCGCTGGACGCCTGGCTGGCCGCCGTGGCGCTCGGTTATGAAGGTTTCAGGGCCAACCTGTCGCCGCTGCACCCCGCTGCGGTGGCGGCCCGCCCCGCCGCCGGCCAGGTGGAAGTGGCGCGCCGGCTGCGCGAGCTGCTCAAGGGCAGCGCGCTGCTGGAGCCGGATGCCGCGCGCCGCGTGCAGGACCCGGTGTCCATGCGCGTGGTGCCGCAGGTGCATGGCGCTGCGCGCGACATGGTGGACGCGGCCTGCGCGCAGGTCGAGATCGAACTCAATAGCGCGGCCGACAGCCCGCTGGTGCTCACCGAGCAGGGTGTGATGCTTTCCAACGGCAACTTCCACGTGCCGGCGCTGGCACTGGCGCTGGACGCCTCGGCGATCGCGCTGGCGCAAGCCGCCAGCATGTCGGTCTCGCGCAGCCAGCGTTTTATGTCGCCGGCGCTGACCGGCCTGCCCTTGCAGCTCACGCGCCACGGCCCGGCCCATTCGGGCTTTGCGACGGTGCAAAAAACCCTGACCGCGCTCTGGGCCGAGGTACGCTTGCGCGCCAACCCCGGATCGCTTGATTACCTGCCGGTCTCTGAAGCACTCGAAGACCATGCCTGCATGGCACTGGGCGTGGCCGAAAAACTCGGTGAGCTGGTGGAGCGCCTGCGCTACCTGATCGCCATCGAGCTGCTGGTCGCCGCCCAGGCGGTGGACCTGCGCGAACTCAAGCCCGGCCAGATGGGTGAAGGCACGCGGCGCACCTTGGAGCAGGTGCGCAAGCTGGTTCCCATGCTGGACCAAGACCGCCCACTGGGCCCGGACATAGACCGCATCCAGAGCGCCGTCGCCGCGGGCGTGTTCGGCCCCGAAAGCGCCAGGGCGGCGGGCGCATGAACTGGTTTCTGCGCAACTGGCCCGATGTGCTGCACTCGCTGTGGGAGCACGTCGCGATCTCGCTGACGGCCCTGGCCATTGCTTTTGCCCTCTCGCTGGTGATCGGCATCGTGGCGGCGCGGCGTGAAAAGCTCTATGGCACGGTCATGACCATCTCGGGCTTTTTGTACACGATTCCGACGCTGGCTTTCCTGGCCTTCCTGATTCCCGTGGTGGGACTGGGCCGCGCCAACGCCATCATCACCATGGTGGCCTTTTCGCTGATGATCCTGATCCGCAGCGTGGCCACCGGCATACGCGAGGTGCCGGCCGACATCATCGACGCGGCGCGCGGCATGGGCATGAACAAGGCGCAGATCATGCGGCGCATAGAGCTGCCGCTGGCCCTGCCGCTGATCGTGGCCGGCCTGCGCGTCTCGGCTGTCACCGTGATCAGCGTGACGGTGGTGGCCGCGTATGTGAATGCGGGCGGGCTGGGCACGCTGATCTTCAACGGCATCGCAAGCGACCACCCGGCCAAGATCTGGACCGGCGCGCTGACCGTCTGCCTGCTCTCCGTCATCGTTGACCTGAGCCTGGCCCTGCTTGAGCGGCGGCTGAAAAACCGGCGCGCAGCCTGAACACCAAGAGGCCTCAATGCTTGCCGACGCCTGGAACTATGTCCTGTCCCACCCCGCGCAGTTTTACCGCGCGCTGGGGGTGCACGTCGCGCTGTCGGCCTCTGCGCTGCTGATCGCCGCGCTGATCTGCATTCCAGCCGGCATCGCCGTTGCGCGCAAGAACGGCCTGTCGCTGGCCGTGGTCAACGCCGCCAACGTGGGACGCACCCTGCCCTCGCTGGCCGTGTTGGCGCTGGTGATGCCGATACTGGGAACCGGCTTCGCGCCGGCGCTGTTCGCCCTCACGTTGATCGCCTTGCCGCCCATCGTGACGCACACCATCGTCGGCATGCGCGGCGTGGATGCCGACGCGGTGGACGCCGCCATCGGCATGGGCATGACGCGCGCCGCCCTGCTGTGGCGGGTGGAGCTGCCCATGGCCATGCCGGTGATCTTTGCCGGCCTGCGCACGGCGGCGGTACAAATCATTTCCGGCGCCGTGCTGGCGGCCTTTATTGGCGGCGGCGGGCTGGGCGACTTCATCACCGCCGGCATCGCCATGATGGCCGTTCCCCAGCTGCTGGTGGGCGCCATCCCGGTGGCGCTGCTGGCGCTGGGCACCGACTTTCTTTTTGGCGCGCTGCAGCGCCGCATGACTCCGCAAGGGCTTCGCGCATGATCACACTGGACCGCCTCACCAAGTCCTTCGGCGGCAGCGCCCAGTCGGCCGTCGACGGGCTGTCGCTGACCGTCAACACCGGCGAAATCTGCGTGCTGATTGGCCCCTCCGGTTGCGGCAAGACCACCACCATGCGCATGATCAACCGCATGGTCGAGCCCGACTCGGGCCGCATCGAAGTGGGCGGGCGCGACGTCACCAAGATAGATGCGGTGGAGCTGCGCCGCTCCATAGGCTATGTGATCCAGCAGGTGGGCCTGTTCCCGCACATGACTTTGGCCGAGAACGTTGCCACCGTGCCCAGGATGCTGGGCTGGGATTCCGCCCGCATCGCCAAACGGGTGGACGAGCTACTGGCGCTGGTCCACATGGACCCGGCCATTTACCGCAACCGTTTTCCACGCGAGCTCTCGGGTGGGCAGAAGCAGCGTGTGGGCGTGGCGCGGGCGCTGGCGGCGGACCCGCCGGTGATGCTGATGGACGAGCCCTTCGGCGCCATAGACCCGATCACGCGCGCGCGCCTGCAGGACGAGTTTTTGCGCATACTGCGCGAGCTCGGCAAGACCATTGTGTTTGTCACGCACGACATCGACGAGGCCATACGCATGGGCTCGCGCATCGCCATCCTGCGCAGTGGCAAGGTGGTGCAGTACGACACGCCGGAGCGCATCCTCTCGCACCCGGCCGATGCCTTTGTCGAAGCCTTTGTGGGCGGTGACCGCTCGCTCAAGCGGCTGGCCCTGCTGACGGCCGGGCCTTATGTGGAAAGCGGCACGCCCGCCGCCAATGCACCGCGCCTGCCGGCCGCAACGCCGCTGCGCGATGCCCTGTCGGCCATGCTGGATGCGGGCGCCAATGAGGCCGCGATTGTGGGCGAGCAGGGCCAGCCCCTGGGGCGCGTCACGCTGCAAAGCATCCAGCAGGCTGCCGCGGTCGCGCGCACTTAAACCTGGCGCATCCTGAGGCCGCTGCAAACGCCGGCCAGCACCGCGAAGCCGGCCGCCAGCCACAGCGCCACAAAGGAGCCATGGCCGCCCTGCGGGTCGAACATCGCAAAAATCATCGCCAGCAGGACCGCGCCCAGGGTCTGGCCGGTCAGGCGCGCCGTGCCCAGCATGCCGCTGGCGCCGCCGCTGCGGTGCGGTGGCGCCGAGGTGATGATGGTGTGGTTGTTCGGTGACTGGAACAGGGCGTAGCCCACGCCGCACAGCGCCATGCGCCAGACGATGTCGAGCTGCGACGGATGCGGCGGCAGCACGGCCAGCAGGGCCAAACCCAGCGCCAGCAAGGCCATGCCCAGGCTGCCCAGCAGGCCGCCCGAATAACGCTCTATCAGCCGCCCCACCACCGGCGACGCCACCACAATGGCCAGCGGCCAGGCCGTGAGCAGCAGGCCGGCCTGCAGGTGGCTGAAGCCGTAGTGGCCCAGCAGCAGGAAGGGCAGGCCCACATAGGCCAAGGTCTGCGCGCAGAAAGCGCCAATCGAGGTGCCCATGGACAGCGCGAACACGGGAATGCGCAGCAAATCCAGCGGGAACAGCGGCAGCGGCTGGGCCAGCTGGCGCCGCACATAGATCACGCCGACGACAATGCCGGCGGTCAGCTCGGCCAGCGGCAGCCATAGCGACGCAGCGGGCGCGCCGCCCGGCACGGCCTCGACGCGCACGCCCAGGCCGTCGACGCCGAGGAACACCAGGCCGAACATCAGCGCATTGAGCAGCACGTCGAGCGGGGAAAGGCGCAAGCCCTCGGCCCTGGACGGGTTGTCGGGCAGGGCTTTGCGGCCCAGCCACACCGACAGCAGGCCGAAAGGCACGTTGAGCGCGAACAGCCAGGGCCAGGAAGCCACCGAAAGAATGCCCGCCGCAACCGAGGGCCCGGCCACCGAGGCCGTGGCCACCACCAGCGAGTTGATCGCGATACCGCGGCCCAGCAGGTGCTTGGGATAGATGAGGCGCACCAGCGCCGTGTTCACGCTCATGAGGCCGGCCGCGCCCAGGCCCTGCAGCACGCGGGCCAGCGCCAGCGTGGTCAGCGAATCGGCCATGGCGCAGGCGGCCGAGGCCAGCGTGAACACCGCGAGGCCCACCAGGTAGACGCGGCGGTAGCCGACGATGTCGCCCAGGGTGGCCAGGGGCAGCAGCAAGGCCAGCGTGGCGACCTGGTAGGCGTTGATGACCCAGATGGACTGCGCGGGCGTGGCATTGAGCTCGCGCGTGATGTCGGGCAGCGCCAGGTTGACGATGGTGCCGTCAAGCACCGCCATGACGATGCCGAGAATGATGACCAGCAGCGCAGGCAGCCGCTGGCCCGCGGGCAAACCATCCTGAACAAGCATGAAGGCCTTTGGTAGGGGGCGGGCGGCAAAGGAGTCCCGGCCGCCGCGAAGGGCCTATTCTAGGAGCGCAGCCCAAAGCGGGCCGGGGACGGCGCCCTTGTCCCAGCGCCTTGCTTGGGAAAGCTGCAGGCCGGGGCAACAAGGCGGGCGCGCCATATGCGAAAAATCCCGGCCTGCGGAGCAGGGCCGGGATTTTCCTGTGGGGGCGTGCGCCCTCGAGTGCCGCTGGCGCGGCCCCGGATTACTTCATGCCGTACTTGGCCTTGGCGTCATTCTGGCAGCCGTCCTTGGCCGTGCCGGTCAGCGCGTCGCAGCGCTCCTTGGCGGCCTTGTACTCGGCATCGCGTTTTTCGGAGTTGGCCTCCTTGCGGGTGTCGGCCATTTTTTCGCTCTTGTCCTTGCTGGTGTCGGCCGCGGTCTTCACCACTTTGGCGTCTTCCTTGGCTTTCACATGGGCGGCCTTGGCGTCCTTGATGCAGACGTCCTTGGCGTTGCCCTTCTGGTCGTCACATTTTTCCTTGGCGGTGCCGTAAGCGGCATCGGCCTTGGCGAAGGCGACTTTTTCGGTGTTGCGCGGGCTGGGCTTGTACTGGGCCTCGAGTTCAGCCTTGGCGACCTTCTCAACGCCCTTGGCTTCCGAAATGCAGATGTCCTTGGCGTTGTCCTTCAGCGTGCCGCATTTGTCGCGGCTGGCCTTGTAGTCGGCCGAAATGCGGCCCTCCTGGGCCTTGTACTCTTGCTTGGTCAGCGCCATGGCGTTGCCGGCGAAAGCGCAGGACATCACGGCGGTCAGCATCAACAGTCTGGTCTTCATGGGTAGCTCCTTGGGATGGTGTGAATCGTTATGGTCTTTACGGCCGTCACAGGTGAAGAGAGGCGGCTCAGTAGCGCTCGAAAAAATCCGTCGGGTTGCGGTTTTTCCAGACGGCAACCTGTTTTTCGGCTTCTTCCTTGCTGATGCCGTGGCGCTCCTGGATCTTGCCGAGCAGCTGTTCGCGCTTGCCGGCGATCACCTCAAGGTCGTCATCGGTCAGCTTGCCCCACTGTTCCTTGACCTTGCCCTTGAACTGGCGCCAATTGCCTTGCATGCGTTCCTGGTTCATGGTTTTCTCCTCGAAAGGGTTGACGAATTCGCCCGGAATCCGCAAGCACGCTTGCAGGCAACGGGCGGCATGGATTCACCTTAGGAGTTATCCCGTCCGGCCGCCGTAGGCCCGCGTATTCGATGGGCGTAGGTTCATGCTTACAGCCCTGTTGCGGCCATGGGTTTGCATGTAGTTGCATAGCTAATTAATTTCTGCTACGATGACTCCCATGTTTGACCACTGCCTTTATTTCAATACCACCGCGCTGGCCCGCCTGGTCGACAAGGAGTGGACGCTGGCCTTCAAGCCTTTCGGCGTCACGCCCTCGCAGGGTTTCATGCTGCGCCTGGTGCTCAAGCAGCCCGGCATGCCGCAGCACGAGATCGCCGACGAACTGACGATCTCGCGCCCCACGGCCACGCGCCTGCTCGACGGCCTGCAGGCGCTGGGCCTGGTGGAGCGCAGGAGCCTGGAATCCGACGGCCGCCACTGGGCGGTGTTTCCCACGGCGCAGGCCGAAGCCATGCATGCCGGCATCAACAAGGCCAGCGGCGAGGTGACGCGCCGCATCCAGCAACAGATCGGAAAGGAGAACTTCGATGAAACCGTAGCCCGCGTCAGGAGCGTGTCTTCCGCGCTCAAATAAACCGTCCCCTCATGTTTCCTTTTTTTTACCCAAATAGTTGCATAGCTAACTAATTATCTTTAACCCACCGGAGAAATCACATGCCCATCCTCAACGTCAAAGTCAGCCAGCCCGCCAGCCCTCAACTGACGAACGCCATCGCCGAAACCCTGCTGGAGCTGACCACGCGCATCCTGCGCAAGAAACGCGAACTCACCGCCATCGCGATCGACTTCGTGCCGCCCGAGCACTGGATCGTGGGCGGCAGCACGCTGGCCAGCCAGGGCAAGAACAGTTTTTATTTCGACATCAAGGTGGTGGACGGCACCAACACCAAAGACGAGAAGGCGCAGTACGTGGCCGAGGCCTTTGCCGCCTTCAGCAAGCTGCTGGGCAATGTGCACGAGGAAAGCTACATCTATGTGCACGACGTGCGCGCGGAGGCCTACGGCTTTGGCGGCCTGACGCAGGAATACCGCTACATCAAGGCCAAGGCCTGAGTCTGCTCACTGTTTGGAGCGCAAGGTGCGGCTCAGCAGCGCGACGGGCAGCAGGCCCACCAGCACCAGGGCCAGCGCGGGCAAGGCGGCTTCGCCCAGGCGCTCGTCGCGCGCGAGCTGGTAGGTGACGACGGCCAGGGTGTCGCTGTTGAAGGGCCGCAGCACCAGCGTGGCGGGCAGCTCCTTCATGACGTCGACAAACACCAGCAGGCCGGCCGCCGCGACCGAGCGCTTGAGCAGCGGCCAGTGCACGCGCGCCAGGATGCCCAGGCCGGGCGTGCCCAGCATGCGCGCGCTGTCGTCAAAACTCGCGGGAATGCGCGAATAGCCGCTTTGCAGGCTTTGCAAGGCCACGGCGCTGAAACGCACCAGGTAGGCCCAGACAATGCCCAGCACGGTGGCCGTGACCCAATATCCCACGCCGGTTTGCGGCGCGGCCGCCTGCAGCCAGCCCACGGGCAGCAGCAGGCCTACCACGATGACCGCGCCGGGCACCGCATAACCGAGGCTGGCCAGTTGCAGCGCCGCGCGCGCCAGCACATGCGGCTTGCGGCGCACCGCAAAGGCCAGGCCGAAGGCCAGGGCCGTGGCCAGCAGTGCGCTCAGGCCCGCGAGCCAGACGCTGTTGAGGGCCCAGCCGAAGAATTTGTCCCACAGCAGGTTGTCCCAACCCAGGATGAGCGGGCGCAGCATGAAGAGCACGGGCAGCACAAAACCCAGCGCAATCGGCACGGCGCACACCAGCCAGGCCGACAGGGCGCGCCCGCCCTGCAGTTGCACTGGCGCCGCATCCTGCGCGCCGGCGCGCGCACCGCGGCCGGTGGCAAAACGCATGCGTTTTTGCGCGCCGTGCTCCACCCACAGCAGCAGCGCGACAAAAAACAGCAGCACCGTGGCCAGCTGGGCGGCGGCGATGCGGTTGTCCATGGACAGCCAGGCCTTGTAGATGCCGGCGGTAAAGGTCTGGATGCCGAAATAGCTGGAGACACCGAAGTCGGCCAGGGTTTCCATCAGCGCCAGCGCAACGCCGGCGGCCACGGCCGGCCGCGCCAGCGGCAAGGCCACACCGCGAATGCGGCGCGACAGCGGCGCGCCCAGCAGCCGGGCCGCTTCCATCAGGTGCACGGCGCGCTCGGACAAGGCGGTACGCGCCAGCAGATAGACATAGGGGTAAAGCGCCACGGTGAACACCAGCACCGCGCCACCCAGGCTGCGCACTTCGGGCAGCAGCCGGCCCTGCAGGCCGAAAGACGCGCGCAGCCAGGATTGCAGCGGGCCGGCGTATTGCAGGAAGTCGGTGTACGCGTAGGCCAGCACATAGGCCGGCATGGCGAGCGGCAACAGCAGCGCCCATTCAAACACCTTGCGCCCCGGAAACTCGAACAGCGTCACCGCGCTGGCCGTCGCCATGCCCACCAGCGCCACGCCCAGGGCCACGCTGAGGCACAGCAGCAGGGAGGTGGCGGTGTAGTCGGGCAGCACCGTCTGCAGCATCTGGACCAGGATGGACTGCGCCTGTGCATCGAACTGCAGCCAGGACAGCCCCACGGCCACCACCGGCAGCGTGAGCAGGGCCACCAGCAGGAAAAGCACGGCGGAAGGCACGACGGAAGGAATGGCGGAAAAAAAGCGGCGCAGCATGGGGACCCGGAAAAAGGCCTCTGCAGAAAGAGGCCTGGCCTCCGGCTGCTTGCGCCGTGGTATTGCAGCGGTCACTGCAAATGAGAATTGTAAGCATCCAGGGCCCTACAATCGAGCCCATGTTTCTGGATATCTCCCAGCTGGGCGTGCACTATGCCGGCCGTTCAAAACCCGCGGTCGACGGCGTGTCCTTCAGCCTCCAGGCGGGGGAGATCGGTGTCCTGATCGGCCCCTCGGGCTGCGGCAAAACCACCCTGCTGCGGGCCGTCGCGGGCCTGGAGCGTGCCAATGCCGGCAGCATCACGCTGGCCCGGCAGCTGGTCAGCAGCGCTGGCGTCCATGTGCCGGCCGAATCGCGCCGCATCGGCATGGTGTTCCAGGACTACGCCCTGTTTCCGCACCTTGACACGGCCCACAACGTGGCTTTCGGCCTCACCCACCTGCCGGCCGCCCAGCGCCAGCAGCGCGCCGGCGAGGTGCTGGAGCTCGTCGGCCTGGGCAATGTGCACAAGCGTTACCCGCATGAGCTCTCGGGCGGCCAGCAGCAGCGTGTGGCGCTGGCGCGGGCCCTGGCGCCGCAGCCGCGTTTGCTGCTGCTGGATGAGCCTTTTTCCAACCTGGACGTGGACCTGCGCGAGCGCCTGGCGCACGAGGTGCGCGGCATCCTCAAGGCCGCCGGGGCGACAGCGCTGTTTGTCACGCACGACCAGCTCGAGGCCTTCGCCATCGGCGACCGCATAGGCGTGATGCACCAGGGCAGCCTGCACCAGTGGGACGACGCTTATGCGCTGTACCACCGCCCCGCCACCCGCTTTGTGGCCGACTTCATAGGCCACGGCGTGTTCGCGCAGGCCCATATCGAGCAGCGCGGCGAGGACGTGGTCGTGCACACCGCGCTCGGCGACCTCACGGACATGCTGGAATGCCCCCTGCCGGGCGCTTATGCCGACGGACTGTGCGACGTGCTGCTGCGCGCCGACGACATCGTGCATGACGACAACGCACCGGTCAAAGCGCAGATCCTGCGCAAAGCCTTTCGCGGCTCGGAATTTTTGTACACCCTCAAGCTGCAGACGGGCGAGACGGTGATGGCGCATGTGCCTTCACACCACAACCACGCGATCGGCGAATGGATAGGCATACGCGCCGAGGTCGACCATGTGGTGACCTTTCCGCGGGAAGAAAACGTCTAAGCCTGCTGCCGCAGAAGCTCTATGTCTTCGCGCAAGCTCTGCGCCCAGGCACGCCGGGTCTGCCCCTGCGGCGGCTGCGGTTCGCCGAAAACCACCACCGCCTTGATCGGCGGCGCCGTGAGCGTGCGCCAGATCGAGCCCGCCAGGGTTTCGTCGTCCACATAGCTGGGCGCAAAACTGACGGCGCCGCTGGCCGCGTCGATGAATTTCAGCGCGAGCGGCTGCACCGGCACCGAGGCTTCAATGGCCGCCTGGATCAGGTTGGCATGAAAGTGCTTGAGTGTGATGCCGTCACCCGTCGTGCCTTCGGGAAACACCGCCAGGATGTCGCCTGCCTGCAGGCGCTCGGCCATCTGCGTGACCACCCGGTGCGCGTCCCGGCGCGACTCGCGCTCGATGTACAGGGAACCGGCGCCGTCGGACAGGGTGCGCACAAAGGGCCAGCTGCGCACGTCCGCCTTGGAGACAAACCGGCAGTGGCGCGAGGCATGCATCACCAGGATGTCCAGCCACGAAATATGGTTGGCCACCAGCAGCACCGGACCGCCGGCGGGCGGCTTGCCCTTGACCACCAGTTCGATGCCGACGATGCGCAGCATGGCCCCGGCCCACACCTGCACACGCGCTTCCCGGTCGGCCTGCTCCAGCTTGGGAAACACGGTCTTGATCGTCCAGAAGCCTTGCACCGCGTGCGCAGTGGCGCGCAGCAGCGTCCAGCAGAACCTAAGCCATCTCATGGGCTTGCGCGTGCTTCAGTGTGAGGCTTCATAGGCGAGCTGCCCGCCCACCACCGTCCAGCGCACGCGCACCGGCATCTGGTGGCCGCTAAAGGGCGTGTGTTTGCCCTGGCTGTGCAGCGCGGCCGGCTCGACGGTCCATTCGCCCTTGGGGTCGAACACACAGATGTCGGCCACACCACCCTTGACGAGACGGCCCGAGCTGCCCTGCAAGGTGCCCAGCGCGTCGCCCAGCACGCGCGCGGGCTCGCTGGTCAGTACCGCCAGCGCGCGGACCAGGCCGGCCTGGCTGTCGGTGCCCCATTTGCAGGCCAGGCCCAGCAGCAGCTCCAACCCGGTGGCGCCGGGCTCGGCCTCGGCGAAAGGCAAGGTCTTGGCGTCTTCATCGACCGGCGTGTGGTCGGACACCAGCGCGTCTATGGTGCCGTCGGCCAGGCCCTGGCGTATCGCATCGCGGTCGCGCTGCTGGCGCAGCGGCGGGTCCAGCCGCATGCGGCTGTCGAAGTAGCCGATGTCCACGTCGGTCAGGTGCAGGCTGTTGATGCTGACATCGCAGGTGACAGCCAGTCCTTCGGCCTTGGCCTTGGCGACCAGCGCCACGCCCGCCGCGCTGCTGATGCGGCACAGGTGCACGCGCGCGCCGGTGGCGCGCATCAGTTCAAAAATCGTGTGCAGCGCAATCGTCTCGGCCGCGACGGACACGCCGCTCAGGCCCAGGCGCGTGGCCAGCGCGCCGCTGGCGGCCACGCCCTGGCCCAGGTAGAGCTCTTGCGGGCGCAGCCACACGGTGTAGCCGAAGGTGGCGGCGTATTGCAGCGCGCGCATCATGACCTGGGTGTTGGCCAGCGGCACCTCGGCCTGGCTGAAGCCCACGCAGCCGGCCTCGGTCAGCTCGACCATCTCGGTCAGCGTCTCGCCCTTGAGCGCGCGGGTCAGCGCGCCCAGCGGGAACACGCGCGACTGGTGCAGCTTCTCGGCGCGGAACTTGAGCATCTCCACCAGGCCGGGCTCGTCGAGCACCGGGTCGGTGTCGGGCGGGCAGACGAGGCTGGTCACGCCACCGGCCACGGCCGCGGCCAGTTCGCTTTCGAGCATGCCTTCATGCTCATGGCCGGGCTCGCGCAAACGGGCCGAGAGATCAACCAGGCCGGGCGCCACGATGCACCCCGTGGCGTCAATCGTCTTGTTGGGCGCGAAATCGGCGGGCGTGCTTTTGAGCGAGACGATGCGGCCCGCGGCAATCGCCACGTCGCAGGTTTCGTCGAAGTTCGAGCCTGGGTCTATGACGCGGCCGTTCTTGATCAGTATCTTCATTCTTTTTTTCTCCGCTCAGGCTTCGTTTCCGGCGACTATGCTCATGACCGCCATGCGGACCGCGATGCCGAAGGTCACTTGCGGCAGGATCACGCTCTGCGTGCCGTCGACAACCGCCGAGTCGATCTCCACGCCGCGGTTGATGGGTCCGGGGTGCATCACGATGGCATCGGGCTTGGCCAGCAGCAGCTTCTCGGGGGTCAGGCCGAAGCTCTTGAAGAACTCCTGGCTGCTGGGCAGCAGCGCGCCCGACATGCGTTCGTTCTGCAGGCGCAGCATGATGATCACGTCGGCGCCCTTGATGCCTTCTTCGAGTGTGTTGCAGACGCGCACGCCCATCTGCGCCATGTCGGCCGGCACCAGGGTCTTGGGGCCGACCACACGCACCTCGGGGCAGCCCAGCGTGGTCAGCGCGTGGATGTCGGAGCGCGCCACGCGCGAGTGCAGCACGTCGCCGACGATGGCGACCGTGAGCTTGCTGAAGTCTTTTTTGTAGTGCCTGATGGTGTACATGTCCAGCAGGCCCTGCGTGGGATGCGCGTGGCGGCCGTCGCCGGCGTTGATCACGTGCACATGCGGGGCCACGTGCTGGGCGATCAGGTAGGGCGCGCCCGATTCGCTGTGGCGCACCACGAAGAGGTCGGCCGCCATGGCGCTCAGGTTGGCGATGGTGTCCAGCAGCGACTCGCCCTTGGAGGCCGAGGAGCGCGCGATGTCCAGGTTGATGACGTCGGCCGACAACCGCGTCGCGGCGATCTCGAAGGTGGTGCGGGTGCGCGTGGAGTTTTCAAAGAACAGGTTGAAGACGCTCTTGCCGCGCAGCAGCGGAACCTTTTTGACCTCGCGGTTGTTGACGCTGACGAAGTTGGCGGCGGTGTCGAGGATTTGCGTCAGCGTGGCCTTGGGCAGGCCTTCGATGGACAGCAGGTGGATCAGCTCGCCGTTTTTATTGAGTTGCGGGTTTCGTCGGTACAGCACGGTGTGGACTCCTCTTGTTCTCTTATGGGTCTCGTATTTTTGGATGGCTTTTTGATGGGGCTAGGCCTGGTGGTCCTGCACCTGGAAGCTGAATTTGCCGTCTTCGGCGCGCGCCAGTTCCAGCGACTGCGAGGCCGGCAGGGCCACCCGCGCCACCGCGAGGTCGGGCTGCACCGGCAGCTCGCGCCCGCCGCGATCCACCAGCACCACCAGCTTGACGCTGGCCGGCCGGCCGTAGTCGAACAGCTCGTTGAGCACCGCGCGTATGGTTCGGCCCGTGTAAAGCACGTCGTCGACCACCACCAGGTGGGCGCCGTTGACGTCGAAGGGCAGCAGGGTCTGGCCGCTGGAGGCCAGGCCGCGCTGCGAAAAATCATCGCGGTGCATGGAGGACGACAGGATGCCGGCCTCGCCGGCCAGGCCCAGGTCTTTTTGCAGGCGCTGCGCCAGCCAGGCGCCGCCCGAGGCCACGCCGACCAGCATGGGCGGCTGGGGATAGGATGCCAGCTGCTGGCGCATGCCGCGCAGCAGGTCGCTGTACAGCGCCTCGGCGTCCAATGTCAGGCTGCTCATGGAAGACTCCTTAAAAATTGCTCGAGGATGATGCAGGCCGAAGCCGCGTCGGCGTCATGCGCGCCGCCGGCCAGGGCCTCGGTGGTGCTGTAGCGTTCATCGACCTCAAAGACCTGAAGGCCGAAGCGGCCGCGAAGCTGGCGGGCGAATTTCTGCGCGCGCACGGTATTTTCGTGGCTGGCCCCGTCGGGATGAAAGGGAACGCCGACCACCAGCGCGTCGGGCTGCCATTCCTTGATGCGCGCCTCAACCGCCTTGAGGCGGGCGTCGCTGCCCTCGGCCGCGATGGTCGCCTGCGGCGAGGCGGTGCGCGTGAGCACATTGCCGGTCGCCACGCCGGTACGCTTGAGACCGAAGTCGAAAGCCAGAAAGGTTTGGAGGTCAGGGCCTGTTGCCATAGGAATCACCCCCGCGTGGCCCCCGGAAAAGGTTGCAATCTAGGCGCAAAACGAAGCCGGGGTAGCCCCCCCGGCGAGGCTTTGCAACGACGAGTGCAGCCTTTTCCGGGTGCCACCCGTAGGGCTGGGGCTGCAAGGGGCACCCCGCGTTGTTGCGGCCCTTGACCGGGGGAATACCCCGGCCGGCGGGCCGCGCCTAGCGCTGCACCCCTTGCAGCCCCAGCGCGGGGGTGATTCCTATGGCAACAGGCCCTAACGGCCGGAGGGGAAGGCATGGCCGCCAGGCTCATGCGTGGCCGGCCTCGGGAGAGAGCATCCAGCTCTGCAGGCCCAGCAGCATCAGCGCCTTGTCGTAGCGCTGCTCAACCGGCGTGTCGAAGATCACGCCGACGTCGGCGGCGACGGTGAGCCAGCTGTTGTCGGAGATCTCGGATTCGAGCTGTCCTTCGCCCCAGGCCGAATAACCGAGCGAGACAAACACCCGGCGCGGTCCGGCGCCCRTGGAGAGCGCCTCCAGCACGTCCTTGGAGGTGGTCATTTCAAGGCCGCCGGGAATCGTCATGGTCGAGGCATAGACCGACTCATTGCCGGGCATCATGGATTCGTGGAGCACAAAACCGCGCTCGGTCTGGACCGGGCCGCCCTGGAATACCGGGGCCTGCGTGAGGTCGTCGCGGCGCAGCGGCAGCTCGACCTTGTCGAACAGGTTTTTGAGGTTGATGTCGCTGGGCTTGTTGATGACCAGCCCCAGCGCGCCGCGGTCGCTGTGTTCGCACATGTAAACCACGCTCTTGGCAAACGCTTCGTCGTCCATCCCCGGCATGGCGATGAGGAAGTGGTGCGTGAGGTTGATCGATGCGGAATCCGTGGCCATACGCGGATTTTACGCGCATGGAAGGCCGCGGCGGGTACCTGGGGACGCTTTCGCTACCATCCCATCATGCAAAAGAAATACCGCGCCGGCCTGATGTGGTTCAGGCGCGACCTGCGAGCCCAGGACAACGCCGCGCTGCACCACGCGCTGAAAGCTTGTAAGCAGGTGTTTTGCGTTTTCGTGTTTGACCGGGACATCCTGGACGCCCTGCCCCGTGCCGACCGCCGCGTGGAGTTCATACACGGATCCGTGCTGAGCCTGGACGGCCAGCTGCAGCGGCTGGGGGCGGCACACGGCAAGCCGCGCACAGGCCTCATCGTGGTGCATGGACAGGCCGGCGAGGCCGTGCCGCGGCTGGCCGCCGAACTGGCGGTCGATGCGGTTTTTGCCAGCCATGACGATGAACCCCAGTCCCTGGCGCGCGACGCCGCGGTGCAGGCCGCGCTGGACAGCCGGGACGTGGCCTTTCACAGCTTCAAGGACCATGTCATCTTTGAACGCCAGGAAGTGTTGACGCTGGCGGGCAAGCCCTACACCGTGTTCACGCCCTACAAAAATGCCTGGCTCAGGAAGGTCGACGATTTTTACCTCAAGCCTTACCCGGTGGAGCGCTACGGCACGGCGCTGGCGGCTGTGCCCGATGACAAGCGCACCATCCCTTCGCTGGCCGAACTCGGTTTTGAAAAAACCAACCTGTCCGCACTCAAGATACCCACCGGCAGCGAAGGCGGAGAACGGCTTTTTGAGGCGTTCAAGGGCCGCATGGCGAACTACAAGGCGGCTCGCGACTTCCCGGCCGTCAAAGGCCCCAGCTACCTGGGTGTGCACCTGCGTTTTGGCACGCTGTCCATTCGGCAAATGGCCGCAGCGGCCCTGAGCCCCGAACACAGGGACAGCGAAGGCGCGGCGACCTGGCTCAGCGAATTGATCTGGCGGGATTTTTATGCGCAAATCCTCAGCAACTTCCCGCATGCGGTGCACAGCGCGTTCAAGCCCGAGTACGACGCGATCGAGTGGGAAAGCGGTGCCGCGGCCGACACGCTGTTCCTGGCCTGGTGCGAGGGCCGAACCGGCTACCCGCTGGTCGATGCCGCGATGGCGCAGATCAACCAGACCGGTTATATGCACAACCGCCTGCGCATGGTGACGGCGAGTTTCCTCGTGAAGGACCTGGGAATCGACTGGCGCCGGGGCGAGCGCTACTTCGCCGAAAAGCTCAATGATTTCGACCTCTCGGCCAACAACGGCGGCTGGCAATGGGCGGCCAGCACAGGCTGCGACGCGCAGCCCTATTTCCGGATCTTCAACCCGGTCAGCCAGAGCGAAAAGTTCGATGCCGACGGCAGCTTTATCCGCCGCTATGTGCCGGCGCTGGCCAGGCTGCCCGCCTCCGCCATCCACAGCCCCTGGCTGGCCACACCACTGGAACTGGCCGCCGCTGGCGTGGTGCTGGGCAAGGACTACCCCTGGCCCATCGTGCAACACGATGAGGCCCGGGCGCTGACGCTGCAGCGCTATGCGGTGGTGAAAAAAGCCTGAGGGCGGCTTGCGCGGGTTCCGCCCGGGAGGCCCCGGGCAGAAGCCTGCAGGATCAGGCGGAGATCGCGGTCTCGGCGGCGCAGTAGTGCCGCACCAGGCTCATCAGCTCTTCTTCGGAGAACGGCTTGCCCAGGTAGTGGTCGACGCCGAGTTCCTTGGCGTGTTCGCGGTGCTTTTCAGCGATACGCGAAGTGATCATGATGATGGGCAGGTTGTTCAGGCGCACGTCGCCGCGGATGTTGCGCGCCAGGTCGAAGCCGTCCATGCGCGGCATTTCGATGTCCGACAGCACCACCGCCGGCCGCTCTTCCTGCAGGCGTTCAAGCGCTTGCAGGCCGTCGGCCGCCAGGGTGACGCGGTAGCCTTCACGTTGCAGCAGGCGCTGCGTGACGCGGCGGACCGTGATGGAATCGTCGACCACCAGAATCAGCGGAATCTGCGGTGCGGCAGGCATGGCGGCCGGCGCTTTCGCGACGCTGCCGGTACCGGTGCCCGTGGCGGCGCTTGCCGCCGTGGCGCCCGATCCTTCGAGCATGTGCGGCTCGGCGCGGTCGGTACTCCAGGCGCGGGCCTGCTGGCCGTACACCGAAGCCAGCGCCACCGGGTTGTAGATCAGCACCACCGCGCCGGAGGCCAGCACGGACATGCCGGCCAGGCCGGGCAGGCGCGACAGCTGCGGCCCGAGGTTCTTCACCACAACTTCCTGGTTGCCCAGAACTTCATCGACGTGCAGCGCGATACGCTGCGCGGCGCTTCGGAAAACCACGACGGGCGTGGTCTTGCCCTGGACTTCGCCGCTGTGCTGCGAAGCCTGCAGCAGCGCGCCCGACCAGAAGAAAGGCATGGTCTCGCCGGCGATCTCCAGCGTGCCGGTGTTGTAGGCCTGCTGCAGCTCCTTGGCGGAGGCGCGGCGCACGGTTTCCACCACGTTGGCGGGCACGCCCACCGAGAGGTTGCCGGCGCGGATCATCACCACCTGCGTCACGGCCGTGGTCAGCGGCAGCACCAGCTTGAAGTGGGTGCCTTTGCCGGCCACGGTGGAGGTTTCAATCCGGCCGCCCAGCGCGTTGACTTCGGAGCGGACCACGTCCATGCCGATGCCTCGGCCGGCCAGTTCGGTCACCTGGGCCGCGGTGGAGAAACCGGGCATAAAAATCAGGTTGGCGGCGTCGCTGTCTTCAATGGCCTGGTCCGGCGCGATCATGCCGAGGCTGACGGCTTTTTCGCGGATGCGGTGCAGGTTCAGGCCGGCGCCGTCATCGCTGAAATCGACCGACACGTCATTGCCTTCCTGGCGCAGGTGGACGGTGATCACGCCGACCGGGTCCTTGCCGGCACTGGTGCGAACCTCGGTGCTTTCAATGCCGTGGGCCACGCAGTTGCGCAGCAGGTGTTCGAAGGCGGGCGTCATGCGGTCCAGCATGCCGCGGTCCATCTCGATGGTGCCGCCCAGCAGGTCCAGCTTCACCTGTTTGCCGGTTTCCTTGGAGGCCTGGCGCACCACGCGGTACAGGCGCTCGGAGATGCCTTCAAACTCCACCATGCGCGTGCGCAGCAGGTCGCGCTGCAGTTCGCGGGTCTGGCGAGCCTGGGCAATCAAGTCGTCCTCGGTGGCTTCCACCGTGCGCTGCAAGGTGCGCTGCACGGTTGCCACGTCGTTCACGGATTCAGCCATCATGCGCGTCAGTTCCTGCACGCGCGTGAAACGGTCGAACTCGAGCGGGTCGAACCCGGCCTGGGCCTCTTTGGCCTGCGCCAGGCGCGACTGCATCTGGGTTTCGGCCTGCAATTCGATGTCGCGCAGCTGCTGGCGCAAGCGGTTCAAGTTACCGCTCATGTCGTTCAGCGAACCGCGCAGCTGGCTGAGCTCGGCTTCCAGGCGCGAGCGCGTGATCATGACCTCACCGGCCTGGTTGACCATGCGGTCCAGCAGCTGGGAGCGCACGCGTATCGAGGCGTTGGCCGCTTGCCGCAAGGGCTGCATGGCCATGGCCTGCGGCGCCGGCACGGAGAGCTTGCGGGAACCGCCAGCGGCAGGAGCAGCAGCCGGCGCGGGACTCTCCGCAGCCGCTTCGGGGGCGGCGGGCGCGGCGGCGGCTTGCGCCGGCGCGGAGACGGGCTCGGGCTGCGCGGCGACGAGGGGGGCCAGCTGCACGGGCGCGGCGGCTGCCGCCGCGTCGGCGTTGCGCAGCGCTTCGAACGCGGCTTCCATCGCGTCAAAACGGTTGATCAGGGCGTCGAACTCCGCCGTGGCCGCGGCGTCGGAGCCGAGGAACTCGATTTCGGATTCAATCCGGTGCGCCATTTCACCGAGGCGCAGGGCGCCGGCAAGCCGGGCGCTGCCCTTGAGCGTGTGAAGCGCGCGCAGCACCTCCATGCGCGCACCCTGGTTGTCGGGCCGCGCGGACCACTGCCGCAGCGCGCCGCCCAGCTGGGGCATGAGCTCGGCGCCTTCTTCCTCAAAAATCGGGAACAGGTCGGGGTCGATGGCATCGACGGCGTCGATTTCCTCGTCCTCTTCGTCCTCGAAGTTCTGGGCCGCGGGCGCCGGCGTGGCCAAGCGCACCGGCGGTGCGACGGCCACGGGGGGAGCGGCAAACGCGACGGGCGGCGGCACAGGCGCGGCCTGCACGGGCGCTGGTGCCGGTGCGGGCGCTGGTGCTGGCACCTCGATAAGCGGCGCTTCCTCGACGGCCTGCATCACCACGGGTTCGGGCTCGGGTTCCGGCATCGGCTCGGGCTCCACGGCCGGTTCCTGGGGCAGGACGGATTCGGATTCGAAATCGTACTCAGAGAAGTCGGTGCCTGGCGGCAGGACCGAGTCGGAGAAATCAAGCTGCTTGAGGCGATCAAGAACGCCGGCGTCCGGCTCCTTGAGGAAGCCGGCGGCAAACTGGTGCAGCAGCCGGCGAATATCTTCCGCCGCATCCACAAACACCTGGCCGTACTTGGCGGCGCCGTTGCGGTGGTGCGCGCGGGACTGCTGCAAGGCCTGTTCCAGCGCGCGGGCCATTTCGGACAAGGCATCGAACCCGACCGTGGCGGAGCTGCCGGCCAGGGAATGCGCCAGGGCCACGGTGGAATCGCTGACCGGCTGGTTGCGCTCCAGCGACCATTCGGCCACTTCCGTGACCAGCCGGCGCGACCACTCGTCGGCCTCGTTGAGGTAGACGTTGTAAAGCGGGATGCTGATGCGCAAAGTGCCTATGACCTTGACCTGTTCATCGCCCTCGGCCGACATCGCGCTGTCGGTGGCCTCGACGCGGTCCAGGGCATCAAGCGCCTCGACCTGCGGCAGGCTGGGAGCGGGCTCGCTCACGGCGGCGGCTTGCGGCGGCGTAACCGGGAAATCAAAGTTCAGGTCGTCGGCCAGCTCGGCTTTGGCGGGCTCGGCCGCTTCGGCGTGGAAGTGTTTCTCAAAATCCGCGTCGGACAGCTCGATGTCTTCGACCCCGTTCAGTTCGAGCGCCGGTCCGGCGTCGGCTGCCGCAACGGGCTCCGCGGCGGCGGGGGCTGCCGGAACGCCGGCATCCACGGAAATCGCCGACAAGCTGTCGAAATCGATGCCCGCAATCTCAATCTCGGCCGCAGGCGCGTTTGCCGGTTCAGCGGGCTTGGCCGGCGCGGCGGCATCGCCGAACACCAGGTCAAAGTCCAGGTCACCGGCGGGTGCGGCTGCTTCGGCGGCCGCCGGGCTGGCGGCCTCGGGCGCGCCGGCATCCAGTTCGAAGTCGGGCAGGGAAAATGCTTCGGGGGCAGCCGGTTCAGCAGCGGGGGCAGCGACAGGCGCGGCAACGGCCGCTTTGGCGCCCAGCACCAGCGGCACGTAGCGGCCTTCGGTGCGCATGGCATCGGCGCTGGCGCGGAAGACCGATGCGGACCAGGCACCGTCCTTGTTGGCGGCGATGTCGGCAATCCAGTCGGCGAAGCCATTCATGGCCTCGCTGGACAGGGCCCTGAATTCGTCGGTGGTGGCCTTCTGGTCGGCCAGCCAGGTGTTGAGCATCTGCTCCAGCGACCAGGCGGCTTCACCGAACTCGTTGAGCCCCACCATGCGCGAGCTGCCCTTGAGGGTGTGGAAAGCGCGCCGCAGCACGGTGAGCTGCGAAACGTCGGCCGGATCGGAGGCCAGCGCGGCCAGCGCTTCCCGGCCGTTGCCTATCACTTCACGCGCTTCCTCCAGGAAGATGTCGCGCAGGTCGTCTTCTTCAAAGTCGTCGGACTCGGCCGCCGGTTCAGGCGCGGCCGGTGCCGGCGCCACGGTGAACGCCAGCGTCGTGAGTGCAGTGGCAGCGGCGTCGGCATCGCTGGCGGACACGGCCACGGCGGCTTCGCGGGCGGTTTGCGCCAAGGCCGGCTGTTCGGCCAGTGCCGCATGGGTCGCCAGCGTGTCGAGCTTGATGGTAAGGCTGGCATCAGCTTCGCCCTGGCCGGCGTCCTGCACCACGGCAATGACTTCCTGGGACAGCATGTCGCTGTTGACGGTGACGGCCGCAGCGGCGCTCGCCGCATTCTGCGCACGTCCCATGAGCGGCCGGAGTTCGCCTTTCTGGTCGTCGTAGACAAACAGCTTCTTCGCCAGCGCGGGCTGGTAGTTCAGCATGTCGATCAGAAAGCTCAGGGCGCCCAGGTTGTTGCCCAGGTGCTCAAACGTGCCGGCGGCACGCGCCTGCTGTTCGTCGATTTCGGTGACCAGCATCTGCTCGACGCTGTCGCGCATGCGCAGCACCGCGTGCGAGGCCTGGTCCAGGCCCAGCACGGACAGCACGCCGCGCATCTGCGACAGCTGCCCGGGAACCGCCTGCAGCGTCACCTTGTCCTGCGGATTGCGGAAAAACACGTCCAGCGATTTTTCGAGCTCGCCAAGGGAAACACGCAATTCGCCGACCACGCTGCCCATGGTCTGCTTGTCGCTGACGCGGCGGTACAGCTCTTCCATCCAGCCTTCCAGCGGCTGGGGTTGCCCGCCGGCCCGCACGCCCTCCAGGCGCTCCGCGAGGTTGGCCGTGCGCACCGCCAGTTGCGGGTCGTTGGGATCCAGGTCGTCGAACGCGGCCTCCAGGTACAGCACCGAGGTGGCCACTTCCATGGCCAGTTCGATGCCGGGGGCCTGGCCCGAACGGACCACGGTCTCGACGGCCTTGCTCAGGGCCTGCGCCAGCGGCTCGCTGGGCGGATGGAGCTTGAGCAGGGAATCGGTCACCAGACTGAACTGGTCGCTGACCAACTTGAACTTGTTGGCATCGCCGGCGGACAGCGCCGACCAGGTTTCCTTGGCCGAGGTGATGCGCTTGCGCGCCTGGGCCAGCAGGGCCGGATCGAAGCGCCCGAACTGCACGAGTTCGTAGTCGACAGGCTTGAAGCGGTTCAGGCCGTAGGCCGAGCGCACGGCCGACAGCACCGGCGTATCGCTGGCGCGCGCGGAGACCGCCTGCGAGCAGAAAAACAGCAGGTCCTGCGCCAGGCGATCGGACACGGAGGTGTCGCCTTTGGCCAGCGAGGCGTACTGCATCAGGATGCGCGAAGCGGCACGCTTGACGTACAGGTCC
The DNA here is from genome assembly GCF_056401275.1 of Polaromonas sp. P4_F6. NCBI lineage: Bacteria > Pseudomonadati > Pseudomonadota > Betaproteobacteria > Burkholderiales > Comamonadaceae > Polaromonas > Polaromonas sp. P4_F6. The sequence continues at coordinate 282,769 of NZ_JBFUJQ010000001.1, forward strand.
GAGCCGAGCAGGTCGTTGGCGACGGCTTCAAAGTAAGCCGCGGCTATCTTCCAGAAAATGCGGGGCTGGCGGTCGGCCTGCCGGGCCGCGAATCCCAGGCTGAGTTCCTTGAGGCTTTTGGCGGCTTGCGGCGCCTTGCCCTTCATGATCTGCAGCACCGACTGGTCCAGCACGGCGCGCGCGCTGTCGTCGTAGTTGCGCGGCTCGCTGGCGGTCGGCAGTTCGGGCTCCAGCCAGCGCCACTCGAAAGGCCAGAGGTCCGCGGGATGGATGCGGTCAGCGCGCAGCAATTCCTGCACGTCGCGGTATTGGGGGAAAAGGGACACGGCCGAGATCGGCTTGTCGGCCAGCACACCCTCGAGGTATTCGGTCAGGGCAAAGCTGGCCCGTTCGATCTTGCCAGCGGCTTCCTGGTTGCATTGTTCGGGCTGTTGCACGAACTTCTGCACCGCCGCTTCCATCGCACGCAGCACCAGCGCGGGGCCGGCCAGGCCCACCATCTCGAGCGCGCCCACCGCCTGGTGCAGCTGCTGGCGGGCAATCCGCAGCTGGCTGGCGTCCACCGCCGCGAGGTCGGAGCCGCGAGCGGCTTCGGCATCCCGCACGAAACGCTTGAGCGCCTTGGCAGCGCCATCGAGCGACTTGCGAAGTTCGTCAAGCACCCATGCGAGAGGGCCTAGGTCGTTGACGGCAAGATCGAGCTCGGCAGCGGTTGAGTTCGGGACGTTGGATTGCATAAATAGCGGGCCGGTTCTGGAATCGGTGTCAGAGGCTAAGGCGGCGGTCAGCGCATGACGGGCAAACAGGCATCAGCATCAGGCGATCTTGAATCGGGACACCGATTGGCGCAGCTCTTCAGCCATGCGGGAAAGATCGCGCACCTGCTGCGCCGTGGAACGGGTACCTTCTCCGGTTTGCTCCGTCACCGCGAAAATGTGCTGGATATTGCCGGCCACCACGTTGGCCGAAGCGGCTTCGCGGGAGGCGGAGTTGGAAATCTGCTCAATCAGGTCGGCGAGGCGGCGTGACACCTGGTCAATCTCGGTCAGCGCGGTACCCGCGTTATCGGACAGTTTGGCCCCTTCCACCACACCCTGCGTGGAGCGTTCCATAGCGGCCACGGCATCCTGGGTGTCGGTCTGAATGGCTTTCACCAGGGCCGAAATCTGGCGCGTGGCGTCCGCGGAGCGTTCAGCCAGTCGCTGCACTTCTTCCGCAACCACCGAGAAGCCTCGTCCGGCTTCACCGGCTGACGCCGCCTGGATGGCCGCGTTCAGCGCCAGCACGTTGGTCTGTTCGGTAATGTCCGAGATCAGTTCGGTAATTTCACCAATCTCCTGGGACGATTCGCCCAGCCGTTTGATCCGTTTGGAGGTTTCCTGGATCTGGTCACGGATGGAGTTCATACCGCCGATGGCGTTCTGCACGGCCTGCAGGCCGGACTCTGCGGCGGTCAGCGATTGGCGCGCCACCTGGGAAGATTCCTGCGCCTGCGTGGACACTTCATTGATTCGGGACGCCATGTCGAGCACCGACTGGCCGGTTTCGCGAATCTCGCGCAGCTGCTCGGTGGAGGCCGCCAGCAGTTCGGTGGAAGTGCTTTCCACCTGGGCCGTCGTTTGCGCCACGCGTGTTGCCGTGTTCTGCACGTTACCCACCAGCTGCCGCAACTCTTCCACCGTGTAGTTCACCGAGTCGGCGATAGCGCCGGTGATGTCCTCGGTCACGGTGGCTTCCTGCGTCAAATCGCCTTCAGCCACTGTCTGCAACTCATTCATCAAACGCAAAATGGCGGCCTGGTTGGCGTCGTTGACGCGCTTGGCGTCCTGCTCCTGCCCTTTCGCTTCCTGCCGCTGGGTTTCAGCAACGGCCTGGCGCTGCTTGCTGTCCTCCACCTGCAGTTTGGCCAGTCCCGCGGCGCACAGCAGTGCAAAGACGGCGGCGACCACCAGGGTCGTCAGGGCGGTGGCGCCCAGGCCGGTCTGGGAGGACAGTTTGCTCTGCAGGTCTTCCAGGCCCCGGCGCAGCGGCTCGCTGTCGGCAATGATGGAGGATTGCGCTTCACGGGCGGACACCAGGCCCTGCAAGTTGCCCAGAATGGCGCCGGCCTGCACACGCGTCTGCTCGTAGAGCGCCATCAGGGCCTCGAGGCGTTCGCGGGTTTGCGGATCCTTGGAGCCGGCCAGGCGCAGTTCGGGACTGCCTTCCTGCAGGCCCTGGGCGATTTCCTTGAAGGAGTTCAAGTCCTTACCCAACAGGAACACGGCTTCGGGGCTCACACCCTCCATGGTCAGGAACTCATTGGCGGATTTACCGATACGCTGGGTCAACATCACCAGCTGGCCGGAAGCGGAAATTTCGGCGGGCGCCGCATTTTGCTGGAGCTTGAGCGAGGACACGGTTTCGGCGATTTCCAGCAGGTCCGACGACTGGCGGTTAATCGTGCGCAGAGCGTTACCCACCTGGGTCAGGATGTTTTGCTGGCCCATCACGGTTTTGGCGTTCTTTTCGGCGCGCTCCATGAAGGGGGTGACTTTTTCCACGTCGGGCTGCAGGTCTTCGCTCACCGGCGCCAGGCGCAGGCTGTCTTCACCGGCCTTCAGGCCGCGCACGGTTTTAGCCAGCACGTCGGAGCTTTCGCGCACGTCGGGGAAGGCCTGGGCGCTACCCACCAGCGCCTGCGACACCGATTTCGCCAGACGCTGCGACTGCATCAGGGACTGGCCGGTTGCCGCCACCTGCTGAGCCACTTTGTCCGCCTGGTTCAGCGCCAGGAAGGTCACCGTACCCAGCACCGCCACCGACACCGCCAGGAAAAACACCAGAATCCGCTGGTGCTGGCCCATGGTCTTGCGGCCAAGCAGGGGCAGGCTCAGGAGCTCGGGATTGGCGACGGACGCCGATTCCTCGGCGCTCGCGATGCGGCTGGAGCCAAACGCATCATCATTGCCATCCGCCTGCCGCACCGCGGCGGTCTGCAGGGAGGCTTCATCCATAGCGCCGGTCGCCAGGGGGTCCGGCGTGCCGACGGAAGCCATGTCCATGCTGTCCTCGGGCTGGACGGACTTTGTTTTAAACAGCTTCTGGATATTTTCAATTACAGACATGGTGAGCCTTCCGGGGAGAAACAGTGTGCGCTATGCGCCTATCGTCAAAAAATGCGCTTGCTGTGCAAGCAACTGAAGGTTGATTTCCTGCCAGGTCGCGCCGTTAAGGTCGACATACTGGTTGCCAAAGAAATCGGGCGCGTCGGGCGCTTTTTCGGAGAAATCGCTGAAGGCGTCCTGGTTGCGCAGCCCGGAGAGCTTGTCGATCAGCAGCGCGCAGTTGACTTCCAGCGCGCTGTTGAGCGCCACAAGGCGGGAATCGGTGCGCGCGAGTTCATTTTTGGGGGGAGGTGCCTGGCCGCTCACGTAGCTGGCGAGGTCCACCACGCCGAACAGGCCGCCCCGCAGGTTGGCAACGCCGGCGAACCAGTTTTGCGTGTACGGAACAGGCTGCGTGTTGACCCAGGGGAAAATTTCACCGGACTGGCTCAGGGGAAACAGGTATTTTTTTCCGCCCGCTTCCACGGCCAGCCAGGACGCGGCAACGCCTTGCGTACGCGCAATCTGCAACCTGTCGGCCAGCCGGGTTTGTAGTTCTCTAAGGGCTTGTCTGTTCGCCATGCTTTGGTTTTACGCCGTAAATCAGCCGAGGGCCTTGATCTTGGCCATCAGCTCATCCGCATCCACCGGTTTGGTGATGTAGTCGCGGGCGCCCTGGCGCATGCCCCAGACCCGGTCGGTTTCCTGGTTCTTGCTGGTGCACATCATGATGGGGATATCGGAGTACAGCGGATCGCGCGTGATGGCACGCGTGAGCTGGAAGCCGTTCTGGCCCGGCATCACCACATCCATGAGGATCAGCTCGGGTTTGTCTTCTGCGAGGCGCCGGAACGCATCTTCCGCATTTTCAGCAGTTTTGACCGTGAAACCGTTCTTGACCAGCAGATCGGTCAGAAACATCAATTCGGTTTTGGAGTCGTCAACTACCAGTATTTTCTTGATTGCCATCACACTACTCCTTGTTTGGCGCTGCCCAGTTCCTGAACGGTCTGCAGCAGCTGATCTTTGGTAAAAGGCTTGGTCAGGTAGTCTTGAGAGCCCACCATGCGACCGCGCGCCTTGTCGAAAACGCCGTCCTTGGAGGACAGCATCACAATGGGAACGTTGGAAAACTTCACATTGCGCTTGATAATCGCACAGGTTTGATAGCCGTCGAGGCGGGGCATCAAGATGTCGCAGAAAATCAGGTGGGGCTCGTAGTCGTTGACCTTGGAAAGGGCATCAAACCCATCTTCGGCCAACAGCACTTCATGCCCGCCCTGCTTCAGGAATATCTCGGCGCTACGCCGGATGGTGTTGCTGTCATCGATGACCAAAACCTTCAGTCCGGAACTGGGAATGCTCACTGCCTATGCTCCTCATGTTGCAGGCACCGGCGGCTGGCGCCGGTCCGCGATTGTCCAGGCTGGTATCCGGACATTTTTAGATCTGAACCATTTCAAAGTCTTCCTTGCGCGCACCGCATTCGGGGCAGGTCCAGTTCATGGGCACTTGGGCCCATGGCGTCCCGGGAGCAATGCCATGTTCGGGCGCGCCGGCAGCTTCGTCGTAAATCCAGCCACAAATTAAACACATCCACGTCGTTGATTGAGTCACAGCTTAAGTTGCCTTCGAATAGAATGCAACAATTGTATCGAGGCGGCGTTGCTTATTCGCGTACAAGGCAAAATCGCAGCCTATGGCAAACCCCAAAACACCTCAACTGGACAGCCGACAGCTCCAAATCGAGGACACCGACGCATCACCGGCCTGCGTCATGACATTCAATGCCAACGACCCCAGCGGAGCCGGCGGGCTGACGGCGGATATCGCCTCCATCACCTCGGCCGGCGCGCATGCGCTGGCGGTTGTAACAGGCGCTTATGTGCGCGACACGGCCGAAATTTTCGACCACTTCGCCTTCGACGAAGAGGCTGTAACAGACCAGGCCCGCTCGGCGCTGGAAGACATGCCGGTGTCGGCCATCAAGGTCGGCTTTGTCGGCAGCCCCGAAAACATCTCCACCATCGCCGAAATCGCCTCGGATTATGCCGATGTGCCGCTGATCGCCTACATGCCCAACCTTTCCTGGTGGGAAGAAAGCGAGATTGACAGCTATTTGGACGCCTTTCGCGAGCTGATGCTGCCGCAAACCACGGTGTTGGTCGGCAACCACAGCAGCCTGTGGCGCTGGCTGCTGCCCGACTGGCCGGGCGAGCGCAATCCCACGGCCCGCGACATCGCCAAAGCCGCCGCCGACCTCGGCGTGCCCTACACCCTGGTCACCGGCGTTCCCATGCCCGACCAGTTCATCGACAACGTGCTGGCCACGCCGCAGGCGGTGCTTTACAGCGAAAAATTCGAGCGCTTCGAGGCCGTGTTCGCCGGCGCCGGCGACACCCTGTCCGCCGCGCTCTCGGCCCTGCTGGCCAACGGCCACGACCTGCAGGCGGCCACCGCCGAAGCCCTGACCTTCCTGGACCACAGCCTGGACGCCGGTTTTCACCCCGGCATGGGCAATATCGTGCCGGACCGCCTGTTCTGGGCGCAGGCCGATGTTGACCCCGAAGACGACGAATCCGGGGAGGAAGCGGGCGACGCCAATGACGACGTCGAGCTGACGTCCAAACCCTCTCTTGACCTGCCCCCCAATGGAACCACCAAACACTAAGCCCGCAACGCCCCAGGCAGCCTCCCGCAACGACGCCCTCTTTGAACGCGCCAAAAAGCTGATCCCCGGCGGGGTCAATTCCCCGGTCCGGGCCTTCAAGGCCGTAGGCGGCACGCCGCGCTTCGTGCAGCGCGCGCAGGGCGCCTACTTCTGGGATGCCGACGGCAAACGCTATATCGACTACATCGGTTCCTGGGGTCCCATGATCCTGGGCCACGGCCATCCGGCGGTGCTCGAGGCCGTGCAAAAGGCCGCGCTGGAGGGCTTTTCCTACGGTGCGCCCACCGAACGCGAGGTCGAGCTGGCCGAAGAAATCGTGCGGCTGGTACCTTCGCTCGAAATGGTGCGGTTGGTCAGTTCGGGCACGGAAGCGGCCATGAGCGCCATCCGCCTGGCGCGCGGCGCCACCGGGCGCAGCAAGATCATCAAGTTCGAGGGTTGCTACCACGGCCATGCCGACGCCCTGCTGGTCAAGGCCGGTTCGGGCCTGGCCACCTTCGGCAACCCGACCAGCGCCGGCGTGCCGCCCGAAGTGGTGCAGCACACCCTGGTGCTCGAATACAACCACCTGGCCCAGCTCGAAGAAGCCTTTGCCCTGCACGGCAAGGACATCGCCTGCCTGATGATTGAACCCATCGCCGGCAACATGAACTTCGTGCGCGCCAGCCTGCCTTTCATGAAACGCTGCCGCGAACTGTGCACACAGCATGGCGCGCTGCTGGTGTTCGACGAAGTCATGACCGGTTTTCGCGTGGCCCTGGGCGGCGCGCAAAGCGTCTATGCCCGCGGCATTCCCGGCTTCAAGCCCGACATGACGGTCATGGGCAAGGTCATAGGCGGCGGCATGCCGCTGGCGGCCTTTGGCGGCACCCGCGCCGTGATGGAGCAGCTCGCCCCCCTGGGCCCGGTCTACCAGGCCGGCACGCTCTCAGGCAACCCCGTCGCCACCGCCTGCGGCCTGGCGACGCTGCACGAAATCGCCAAACCCGGTTTTTACGAGGCCCTAGGCGAGCGCACCCGCAGCCTGGTCGCCGGCCTCACCCAGGCGGCCGCCAAGGCCGGCGTGCCGTTTTGCGGCGACAGCGAAGGCGGCATGTTCGGCTTTTTCCTGCTGGGGCAGTTGCCGCAGAACTACGCCACGGTGATGACCACCGACGGGCCGTCGTTCAATCGCTTTTTCCATGCGATGCTCGACAGCGGGGTGTATTACGCGCCTGCGCTGTACGAGGCTGGGTTTGTCAGCTCGGCACATACCGCCGCGGATATCGCCGCCACGGTGGATGCGGCGGCGAAGTTTTTCGCCGCGGGTTGAACCGGTTGCGCCGCTCTGGCGGCGAAGCCGAGACCCGGATTGAAAGCCGGGCCTCCTCCAACTCAGTGCCGGAAGTGCCGCACGCCGGTCAACACCATCACCACCTCCCGCTCATTGGCGGCGGCAATGACCTCATCATCCCGCATGCTGCCGCCGGGCTGGATCACGCAGGTCGCGCCGGCGTCCACCACCACGTCCAGGCCGTCGCGGAAGGGGAAAAAGGCGTCGCTTGCGACGGCCGAGCCCTGCAGGGTCAGGCCGCCGTTGGCGGCTTTGATGGAGGCGATGCGGGCCGAATCGATGCGGCTCATCTGCCCAGCACCCACGCCCAGGGTCATGCCGTCGGCGCAGAACACGATGGCGTTGGACTTGACGTATTTCGCGACCTTCCAGGCAAACAGCATGTCGTGCAACTGTTCCTGCGTGGGTTGCAGCTTGCTGACGACCTTGAGGTCGCCTATGGCCAGTTCGTGGTTGTCGGCGGTCTGCATCAGCAGGCCCGAGCCCACGCGTTTGACGTCCATCAGGTTGCGGCCCTGTTTCCAGGCGGTGTCGCCGCCGGGCGGCAGGTCGATCTGCAGGATGCGCACATTGACCTTGCTCTTGAAGACTTCCAGCGCCTCGGGCGTAAAGGCGGGCGCCATCAGCACTTCGACGAACTGCTTTGAAATCTGCTGCGCGGCGCGCTCGTCGAGCGGGCAATTGAGGGCGATGATGCCGCCGAAGGCCGAGGTCGGATCCGTCTTGAAGGCCTTGCTGTAGGCCTCCAGGCCGTCCTTGCCCACGGCCACGCCGCAGGGGTTGGCGTGCTTGACGATCACGCAGGCGGCGCCGTCCTTGATGAGGTCGAAGCTCTTGACGCATTCCCAGGCGGCATCGGCGTCGGCGATGTTGTTGTACGAGAGCTCCTTGCCCTGCAGCTGTTTGGCCGTGACCAGCGAGCCGGGCGCGGGATACAGGTCGCGGTACAGCGCCGCCTGCTGGTGCGAGTTTTCACCGTAGCGCAGGTCCTGCACCTTGATGAAGCGGCCGTTGGCCTGGCCGGGGAACATGCCGTGGCTGCCGTCGGCCTGGATGCCGGAGAGGTAGTCGCTGATGGCGCCGTCGTACTGGCTGATGCGGTTGAAGGCGGCCACCGAGAGGGCGAACTTGGTCTTGTCGCTGAGTTTGCCGCCGGCTTTCAGTTCAGCGAGCACGCCCGCGTACTGCGAGGCGTCGGTCAGCACGCCGACGTCCTTCCAGTTCTTGGCGGCGGAGCGCACCATGGCCGGGCCGCCGATGTCGATGTTCTCGATCGCGTCTTCCAGCGTGCAGCCGGGCTTGACCACGGTGGACTCAAAGGGGTAGAGGTTGACCACCAGCAGGTCTATGGTGTCTATGCCGTGGGTTGCCAGCGCCGCCATGTGTTCGGGCACATCGCGCCGCGCCAGCAGGCCGCCGTGGATCTTGGGGTGCAGGGTCTTGACGCGGCCGTCCAGCATTTCCGGAAAGCCCGTGTGGTCGGCAACTTCTGTCACCGGCAGGCCGGCGTCGGCCAGCAGCTTGGCCGTGCCGCCTGTGGACAGCAGCTTGATGCCCAGGGCGTGCAGCGCCTGCGCGAATTCGAGGATGCCGGTTTTGTCGGAAACGGAAATCAGTGCGTTCATGGTGGTGTTCTCAAAAGGGAGCCGGTTCGAAAGCCCGGAAAGGTCCGGGCGGCGGGGATTGTTATTTGATGAGCTTGTGCTCGACCAGCTTCTTGCGCAGGGTGTTGCGGTTCAGGCCCAGCCATTCGGCGGCGCGCGACTGGTTTTGTTCGGCATGCTGCATGACGACCTCCAGCAGGGGCTTTTCCACCACCTTGACCATCATGTCGTACATGCCGTCGGGCTCGGTGCCGCGCAGGTCCTTGAAATAGCCTTCCAGACTGGTGCGTACGCACTCTTCGATGTGTTTCTTGCTCATGCAGCAGCTTCTTCCTGATTTTTATCTTTGTTCGCCCGTGCCTGCCCTGGCACGCCCTCTTCAACATCTTCGCCGGCCCCGGCAGTAGCGGCCGGGATCCGGTCCATCTGCGTGCCCAGGCCCTCAAAAAAACCACTGACCGCGCGCAGCTGGGCCTCGCAGTCTTCCAGCAAATTCATGCGCGCGCGAAAGGCCTCGCCGCCGGGCAAGGACTTCACGTACCAGCCGATGTGCTTGCGCGCGGTGCGCACGCCGGTGAACTCACCGTACAAATCGTAGTGGTCGCGCAAATGGTCGACCAGCAGGCGCTCCACTTCGGCCACCAAAGGCGGCGCAAGATGCGTGCCTGTGGCCAGGAAATGCGCCACCTCGCGGAAAATCCAGGGCCGGCCCTGGGCCGCGCGGCCAATCATCACGGCGTCGGCGCCGGTGCGGGCCAGCACGTCGCGGGCTTTCTCGGGGCTGTTGATGTCGCCGTTGGCCACCACTGGAATGCGCAGCGCGGCCTTCACGGCGGCGATGGTGTCGTATTCGGCCGCGCCCTTGTAGCCCTGCTCGCGCGTGCGGCCGTGCACGGTGACCATTTGCACACCGGCGTTCTCGGCGGCGCGGGCAATCGCCAGCGCGTTTTTTTCGGCCTGGCACCAACCGGTGCGCATCTTGAGCGTGACCGGCACCCCTTGCGGCGCGCATGCGGCGACCACGGCCTCCACGATCTGCAGCGCCAGGGTTTCGTCCTGCATCAGGGCCGAGCCGGCCCACTTGTTGCAGACCTTTTTGGCCGGGCAACCCATGTTGATGTCGATGATCTGCGCTCCGCGGTCTATGTTGTAGGCGGCGGCTTCGGCCATCATCTGCGCGTCGGTGCCGGCGATCTGCACGGCGATGGGAGCGGCCTCGCCTTCATGGTTGGCGCGGCGCGAGGTCTTCAGGCTGTCCCACAGGTCCTTGCGCGAGGTCACCATCTCGCTGACGGCGTAGCCCGCGCCCAGCTTCTTGCTGAGCTGGCGGAACGGCCGGTCCGTCACGCCGGCCATGGGCGCAACAAACAGGTTGTTTGTCAAAGCGTAGGGGCCGATGTTCATGGGATGAGGGACTGGGGCTTGCTGAAAAAGGAGGCACGATTGTACCTGCCCAAAATTTCAGCAATTGAAATTTCCGCGCGGACTTGTAAGTGTCTTCCCGACAAGCCGGGGCGTTCAGCTCTGCCTATACTCGAATGCATATATGGAAGCCTGGATTCACCGCCTGATAGAAATTTTGGCCTTGCCCGAGTACGGCCTGAGCACGGTCTTCGTGGTGTCTTTCATTTCAGCCACGCTGCTGCCGCTCGGTTCGGAGCCCGTGGTCTTCGGGCTCGTCAAACTCAATCCCGCCATGTTCTGGCCGGCGGTGCTGGTCGCCACCGCGGGCAACACGCTGGGCGGCGCGCTCGACTGGTGGATGGGCTACGGCGCCCACAAGGTGGTGGACAAGTACCAACACTCCTCGCACCACAGCCGCGCGATACGCTGGCTGGAAAAGCTGGGGCCCAAGGCCTGCCTGCTGGCCTGGCTGCCCGTGGTGGGCGACCCGCTGTGCGCGGTCGCGGGCTGGCTCAAATTTCCGTTCTGGCCTTGCCTGGCTTACATGGCGGTTGGAAAATTCGCGCGCTACTTGCTGATGACAGGCAGCCTGATCTGGGCGTTTCCGGGCGTGGTGACCGGATAAATCAGAAGCGCTCGTGCGCCAGCAAATAGCGCCACTGGCCGGGCTGCAGCTGGCTCATCGCCACACGGCCTATGCGCAGCCGCTTCATGCCTTGCACCGTGAGGCCCACGCTTTCGCACATATAGGCGATCTGCCCCGGCACTTCGCCCTTGAGGGCAAAACGCAAACGGGTTTCGCTTTGCCAGCTGACCTTGGCCGGCGGCAGCAGCGCGCCCTTGTAGGTGAAGCCATGGTCCACGCGGTTAAGCCGCTCCAGCCCGCCGGGCTTGATGTCGCCGGCGACATCGACGACGACTTCATGCTCCATCACACGGGCGTCTTCGCGCAGCTTGCGCGTCACGCGCCAGTCCTGCGTCAGCACCACCAGCCCGCTGGCCGGCGTGGCCAGTGGCGTCACCAGCTCCACCGACGAGAAATGTTTTTTGAGCGGGCGAATGCCGGAACTGTCGCCGGGTGATTGCGTGGCGGGCGATAGCAAGGCAGCCAGGGAGGCCGCGCTGCCGTCCTGCCCGGCCTCATAGCCCGCGGGTTTGTGCAGCAGCAAGGTCACGGGTGCCAGCGCCAGCAGGCTGGCATCCTTGGCCAGCACAATCTGCTGGTCGAGCACGCGGAACTGCGGCTCCTCGACGATGACGCCATCGACGCTGACCCAGCCGCCCTCGATGTACTGCTCGGCCTCGCGGCGCGAGCAGGACAGCATTTCGGCCAGGCGCTTGGCGAGGCGAACGGGTTCTGTCATCGCGGCGGGGCCTTTATGGCGTGTGGATGGAGATCAGGCTTGCGCCGCCACCACGCCGATTTCCACGTGGTACTTGGCCGCCGCCAGGCGCGGGCTCATGACCGTGGCGCGCGCCGGCGTGGCGCCCGGCACCACCCAGGCTTCCCAGGCGCGGTTCATGTCGCCGAAGCTGTCCATGTCGGTCAGCCAGATGGTGGCGCTCAGCAGGCGCGACTTGTCGCTGCCGGCGGCCGCCAGCAGGCGATCGATATTGGCCAGGATGCTGCGGGTCTGTTCATAGACGCCGGGGCCGGCGTCGTCGCCGGCCACCTGGCCCGCGAGGTAAACGGTTTTGTTGTGGACGACGGCCTGGGACATGCGGGGGCCGGTTTCGATGCGCTGGATGGACATGGTGTTCTCTTTCAAAGCGAGTGTTTAACGGGGATGGCTTGTTCGGCAAGCCGGTGGCGGCGCCGCCGGGCGCCAGATTTCAAACAGCCCTGGCGCGGGCCGTCTTGTGCATTGTGGCGCGACTTGCATCGCGCCGCCGGCCCTGGGGCCTTGTGCGCTGCCGGTGCACGCCGGCAGCCTCGCCGCTCAGCTACTGAACGGGAAGTGAGCCCGTATGTTGTTGATTAATATAGGACTTGGGAGCATAGAGGAAGGAGTATGCCCCCTTGCATGCCCCCAAGTGAATTTACGGCCTTAGAGCGGGGAGTCGAATATCAGTTTTTCAACGCGCTCGATATCAAGGTAACGAGCGTGGAATTCATCTGCAAACGCCGAGTCGCCTTCCGCGCGGCGCGCTTCAAGCAGTCGCTCAATGGTAACGGAACCAAAGCCCGATTTCAACGGCGACTCAAAGGCAAGTTGCTCTTTGTATTTGGTAACGGCCTCACAAACTTGCAAATTTCGCTCGGGGTGCACCACAACGAACAATCCGACATCGTAGAGGCTATCGGTCAACATCGCTCGACTCAACAGGTGCTCGCGCCAGAACTGCTGCAACGGCATTGATCGAAGACAAGGGCTCCCCCCGTCCTTGAACACACCGCTGCTATCGCTCAATTCTTCGTACCTTTGGCGAAGCGATGCTGGAGGTTCAGTCATGCTTTCTGTGTACTTGACTTCCACTGCGACAAAATAACGACGCCCCTCCGGAGTCATCCCCAAAAATACGACGTCAAACGCGGTGTAGTCTGCCGTGAACCGCACACTGCCGCGCCCCGGCGAGTGCTCGAACAACACGGCGTCAACCGTGCCGACTAAGTCCGGCCAGATGGTTCGCAAGACACGGCTCGCTTTTTCACGGTCAAGTTTCAAGTCGCCAAACAGGCTAAAGGTAAGAGCCTGACTAGAAAGCATATTCGTCCAAAGGCGCTCCTGCTCAATGAGCGCTCCCTGCTCGCAGTAGACGGACTCGTACCGGGCCAGTCGCGCGAGTTCGGTGGACAGGAAGTTCGCACCCCGCTTGGCGTCTACTCGCGTAAGACGACTACCTAAATCCCGAACCGTGCCATCCTCCAATATATGAGGTCCGATCGGAAGCTTATGGTCGGCCCTCCAGAGTGACTGCAACAGACGTGCCGCTGCCCTGAAACGAGTATCGCCCGGTTCGTTGACGGTGTGTTCATTGAGGAGGTCGGCCGGGATGAGCGGCAGTCGTTGTTGATCCATGTAAGTTTTCCTAGTCGCGGGCGGAATTTGCCCATAAGGGCTTCTGCCGAGGTTGACTCGAATAAACCGAACGGATACGGGAAAAGGCAGACTGCCGTTGTGGAAGCTAGCATCGGCGCGGGTTGCGCACAATGTTGGATGTCTAGTGGCGCGGCCAAATCCACAGGCTGCCCCAGCGCTTAGTCCACACAAGGCCCGTCAGCCCGCTAAGATTCAGGGATGAAATACAGCTGAAGCGGGAAAGTCGTGTTAGCAAGGAATGATCTACATTGCCAGCTCGTTAAAGACCGTTGCTCGTACCCTGATCAGCGAGATGGCTGGCCACTGGACGGCCCTGGCAACGCTGAGGCTTGATTGCTTCCTCGTTACTATTGAGATTTGACCCTCTTGCTACTTGGCTTGGTCCGCACGATCACCTGGTGTTTTTCTGAACGATCGGATACAGTCCATTGGGGAGAGCCAATCTGCTTGGCATCAGAAAATATGCTGGAAACAGTGAAAAACGACCCGCTGGTCGAAAGTATCAAGCTTATTCAAGAGGGCCAGAGCGAAGACTTTTGGTCATTTAAGAATGCCGCACGACGGACAGGCGCCCACGCATTAATACATTATCCTGCGATGATGGTTCCCACGTTGCAGGGCAAGCTGCTAGACGCGATAAAAAGTGCAAATCCACATGCCAAGGAAGTATTGGATCCATTTGTTGGCTCCGGAACTATTCTTGTTGAGGCTATGAGCCGCGGGATGAATTTCACCGGCATCGACATCAACCCACTCGCTACGCTTGCCTGTGTAGCAAAGTCGGGCCCTTATTTCATTGATGCCTTCGATGACAAGCGTGCCGAGTTACTTAGTCGCGTTCGTGCTGATAAGGGAATAAAGTTTTATACGACCTTCGAAGGTCAGTCGAAATGGTTCAACGAACCGATTTCTGTTGCTCTTTCCAAGATCGCCCGCAGCATTGACCTTGAGTCGTCACTTTGGGCCAGACGCCTATTCTGGCTAGCGTTGGCAAAGGTCGTTCGGACGAGTTGCAACTCCAGGATGTCGACGTATAAGTTGCACGTTAAGAAGGCTGATGCTCCGGCTCCAGTAGATCCTGTTGATCTGCTAAAGAAGGTCCTTGACGCGTTTGCGGGTCACATACGCAAGCAGCACACGACGTGGAGCGAGGCCGGTCTACTTCATGCGGGCCGCTACACGCGGTCAGTCGAAATACACCTTGGAGATAGTTCTAAGCTCTTGGACGACGAAGCGCTCAAAGGTAAGTTTGACGTCGTAATGACGTCACCGCCGTATGGCGACAACACCACAACTATTCCCTACGGTCAGTACTCCTATCTGCCAATGAAATGGATTGCTACAGAGGACATTTGTCCGCACGTCGATCCTCGCCTGCTGATTAATACACACTCCATTGACACGGCTAGTTTGGGTGGAAGCCGAAAGAATGCAACAGAGCGAGGAGCAGGACTCGCAGAGAAATACGACTCAGCGAAAGCGTTCTCAAAGGGTATGGCCCCCGGGTCCAGCGAGTTTAAGCGGTTCGCTGTTTTCTTTGCCGATCTTGAGGACTGCCTCGACAAGATCTGCGAGGTGACAAAGCAAAGTGGCTACCAGACTTGGACGATTGGGAATCGTCATTTGGGTGGCCGCAAAGTGCCTATGGAAGAAATTCTCGACGAGATGCTGACCACCAGGAGCCATGCGACAGTCGGACGCATTCGACGCTCCATTCACGCGAAAAAGATGGCTACGCGCAACAATGTCTCGGCTACGATGAGCACCGAAACCGTGTTGCTTGCCCGAAAAAACTCAGACAAAAATATCGCATCAGCGCGCCAATCCTGATGCTTTCGACGCCGTCGCTACGCTGAGCGCACGCACCATTCGTAAATTTCAGAAAATTGGACGAGGACGGTTATGGCAACAAACGAGGAGCACGGCACAATTAAGGTGTCGGCGCACGTACTGGTGCAGCTTGGCGAAGAACTGGTAACAGACGTCGAGCAAGCGATTTTAGAGTGCGTGAAAAATGCATACGACGCAGACTCGAACGGATGCGTCATCACCGTGGATACTCAAGCAGAGGGAAGGCTTACATCCACCGATGTAGCAAGCCGACTCGCGCGCTTTGACGTCAACTCCGAGAGCGTCACAGCGTCGATCCTCTCCGCAGATGCAAAACCATACAGGCCTAGAGCTCAGCCTGGGGACCCCATCGTCACGCGGCATCTGGACTGGAAGGGACGTGTCACAGTTGAAGACCGAGGTGTCGGCCTTGACGAGGGGCAGCTCAGAAATTCCTGGCTAGTCATCAGCGGCTCTGGCAAACGATCAACTGTTGGGCAAAAGCAAAAGACCGATGGTGGTCGGACTCCGCTCGGCGACAAGGGCGTTGGGCGGCTCGGGTCGATGAAGCTGGGCGATATCTTACTTATCGAGAGTTCAAAAAGTACGAAGTCGCCCATCAGCACAGCCGCCTTTCGGTGGGCGGACTGCGATGTAGCCGATACTGTCGATGAAATTCCCGTGCGCCTCGCTAGCGAACCAAACATCGCACAGTTCAAGGGCACCAAGGTTTCGGTTCTCGGCCTAAAAGATGTAGAGAAGTGGCAAGGTCACAAACGCGCACTGGCGATCACAAAGAGCCTGGCCAAGCTAATTTCTCCATTCGAGGCCCAATCCCAATTTCCCGTTATCGTCAATGTTGATGGCTACCGTCAGAGCCTTGTTGCAATGACCGAGACCGTGCTATCGCGTGCTGTGGCTCAATTTGAATACGCGTGGCAACGCAACCCAGCCACTAAGCTGATGGAGCTTACTTGTCGGGCTTTGTTCCGTGAACGGCTCTTTAGGCCTACTGGCGGCTCGGCCCGGCAACGAAATAAATCCAGCGTAACGTTTGAGGATGGGGGAGGCGGTTTTCTCAATTGGTTGCTTCAATCCAATAAGTTACGTCGTTTTGAGATAAAAGCTCGGGAGCGGGACGGTTGGTTTCTCGAGGTCTCACAGACCTTCAAGTGGAACGATATTGCTTCGGCAGACGCAACTGCCACTGAGGACCCCGGTGAGTTCAAGGGGGCCTGGTATTACTTCAATCTGCTGGACGTCGGAAGGCAGGACGAGGATAGTGAGGCCGATCTAGACAATGAAGCAGCAGCTGGTTTGGGAATCGACAAGCAGCTCGTCAAAGACATGGCCGGAGTGTCGATCTTGCGCGATGGCTTTCGTGTGCGTTCTCCCGGGGACTGGTTGAATGTCTCTTCTGGGATGACTTCCGGAAGCACGTACGGACTGCGCTTTGACAATACTGTCGGCTACTTCGCGCTGACTGGAGAGCACAATTTCCCACTCGTGGAGAAATCAGACCGAGAAGGGTTTGTAGAAAACTCAGCATTTAGAGGTTTTTTCGAAATCGCTCAAACATGCCGGAAATTTGCAGATGACGCTATGGAAGCGGTTCGCCGGAGTCAAGACGACTTCGTGGCCTCTAGAGAGCGAGAGACAGTAAACGAGGCACCAAAGTCGACTGACCGATCTATCGATTTGGTGCAAAAAACTGTAGATGCAGCATCTCGCATCCAGGCCGAAACTGACTCCTTGCGCGAGGCTTTAGAGTCTGGTCTGGCATCCGTAGCCAAGCAGCTCAAGGCAGAAGGGTTCTCTGAGGACAGGGCAGCGAAGTCGCTGGCCGTATTTAAGACAGCGATTGACCGAACCAAACAAGTCCGGAAGAATCTTGACACACCAGCGCATGCGGCTACCGCAGTTCAGGTTATTCGCAATGAGATTGCTGACAGCAAAGAACGCATGCTGTCGCTGTATGAGAGCGCTGCTGTTGGCTTGAGCGCGCGCGGTATGACACATGACTTACGTACACATATTGTCGAGATTCGAAAAAGGGCCAGTGCTGTCGAAGCTTTGACGAAGAGTGGCAAAGCAACCAGCGATGCCACACTGCCTCACCTGAGAGCGATCCGTGCGTCATGTTCTAGTATCGCTGCGTCAGCTGCGCTGATTGATCCTTTATTACCTCGCACACGCGCCGTCAAGGAGTCAATTGATCTTGCTGCATTCATTACGGAGTACTTTGAGCATCGTTCTAGCAGCCTCGAATTGGAAAATATCGAGTTCAAGCTCAGAAAACATCCCGACTCACCCTCCGTCCGCATGAACCGTGGCCGCTTGCTCGCAGTCCTTGACAACATGGTGCGGAACAGCGTCTATTGGCTTAAGCGCGGAACAACAGTGTTGAAAATCAAGCGGCCAAAGGAGATTCGAATCGCGATCACTTCCGAGGGATTCACGCTTGCTGACACAGGTCCTGGGATTAACCCAGCGTACGAAGATTCGATTTTCGAGATATTCACGACTGCGAAGCCGGCAACGGAACGAGGGCAAGGCTTGGGACTTTTCATTGTGTCTCAGCTGCTGGCCGCTGACGGTAGTAGTGTGTCACTCGGCCCCGAGAGAAATGAAGATGGAAACCGGTTCAGGTTTGTTGTGAATTTGGGATCCGTAGTTGAGGGAGGTCGGAAATGAAACCAATCGAGGCTTTGGCTCTACTTGGTGCTACACGAGTAATTTGGATTGATGATCAGTTCGGCAACGACTCCGTGGAAGCGCTTGCTAAGCTGCTTGCGGAGCACTTGGAAATTAGCCGCCAGCTTGATCTACAGGACCTAGAGCCCATTTTTGAGCGCATTGATTCGGATGATCAGGACGCGCGGACCGATCTAATTGAGATGCTCAAAGAGACCGATTCCGAGAAACGTACTGAGATTTCTCGGCGCTTCCATGCAAAGTCTGTTGAGGCAAATCAAGGGACCGCTGACCTCGACGATGGGCAGATCAAATGCGTGCAGGAGCAGCTAAATATCTTGCCTGCGGACTCTTGGCCGTTCGACCATGCTGAAAAGTTGATGTACGAGCAAGCCATCGGCAATGAGGGTGATAGTCATATCACTTACATCGTTGACCTCCAGGATCAATATGGTGCTCCCAATAACGAACGTGGCTTGGACTTGTTGAGAGTTCTCGGTAAATCGAATTCGAAAGCGACGGCTTTCCTACTGACTCGCAATGCCACAAAGACGTCTGAAGCCACCCTTGAGGACCATTTGCGCTCCAAACTCATGGAGGGCGATGATTCCACGAGTAAGTCTCCTATTTGTGTGATCGCGAAAGAACGCTTGGAGGGAGGCAAACCTATCATCATCGAAGGCCTGATGATCGCCATAAAGCGCGCAGGGTTGCGCCGTGGCGTGCATGAAGTGTTGCTTCGTGCAAGCTCCGAGCTGAACGATGCATTCAATGATGCTCGCACGCGGCTCCTACGAATTCCTCCCGAGCAGCTCGATCACTACGTTGTTGACCGCGCCTACAAGGAAGGCGTCTCGGAGCTTCACGTCGTGGAACGAGCACTGTCGGCCTCTATGTCGGAGAAGTTCCGGACGCTCTTTGCGACGGATGTACAAGCAATAGATGGGGCTGCACGCTTCAGAAAATTGCGGCCTATTTTGCTCGACACTCCAAATGCCCCGTCCGTTGATTTGGAGACCTTTCGACGTATGGAGCTCTGGGAGGACACTCATCTTGTCAACGCCAGTTACTCGTTGCTAGCATGTGGTGACGTATTTGTGCGTTCGACTGGCGCAGAAAACGAGGTAACGCCAGATGAGCGGTTTATCTTGCTTGTCCAGCCTTGTGACGTAATGTTGCGGCCTTCTGGGAAGCGTGACTTTGATACCGGCATCCTTGTTCAAATTGCGCCCCGTGATCCCACGGACAACAACGCTGGTTCTTTGAAAAAGCCGCTTCTGCCTTTCATTCTCGATGGAAAAGAGTGGGTCTGCGAATTCCGCAAGGCTGCAGCGGTGAGCCTTGCAATTCTCGATACGGCGACATGGAGGGCAGATGGCCGAGTTCAATACTCAAACGCTGATGATGCGGCGTTCTCCCCAACGATGCTTCCTGGGCAGCTTAAGAACGCTCAAAAGGCCGCGAAGACATTCGAAAAGGCGCTAACCCAGCAAGCGACTTTCGATTCGAATGATTCGGCGTGGTTTATACCGAGCTGTCAACTCACACTATCCAGCAGCAATGTGTTTTTGGGCTTCGCCTCTCCGACGTTTATTCCAAAGACGATTCCAGGCCTGGGCAAGAAGGATGCGC
The DNA here is from genome assembly GCF_056401275.1 of Polaromonas sp. P4_F6. Lineage (NCBI taxonomy): Bacteria > Pseudomonadati > Pseudomonadota > Betaproteobacteria > Burkholderiales > Comamonadaceae > Polaromonas > Polaromonas sp. P4_F6. The sequence continues at coordinate 302,064 of NZ_JBFUJQ010000001.1, forward strand.
CAAAAAAGACCGGTAGTTTTTCATGGAACCTGCGGCGTGTTGGACGTGTGAGGATGCCATACGCCGCTGCGTTGCTGAGCACTTACCTCTCAGTGCAAGGGCGGGAGGCGTTTGATCTCGACTACCTCAAAACGGTTGGAGAGACACCTACGTTGGGAGATGAGCAGTGTGCACCAGCTATCCAAGACAGCGAAAGCGGTCAGATTATTTTGCCGCTGGTTTCGGTTCCAGAACCAATGTCGACCCCGAACATCCCGGCGGCGAGGCGGTCGGGGGTATGGGATTGGATTCGAAACGTCTGCGCGCCGAAGTAGAACCTTTTAGGCCGTCAGTTTGTGCTGTGCATGCGCTGGAACGTTATTTTCCTGAGGAGTTCGGTTACTTAGCCGAATAGGTGCTCCTGAATCGCCCCGGGTTTCATGGAGGCCCGCTGGTTTAAGTCAGACCGACATGACGGCCTGACTGGCTAATTGGAAATGGCTTACGCCGCTCCATAATTCCTCCTTCTCTGCAAGCGCTAGGGCACCACTGGACGGCGCATGGATTTGATGATTGCTGGGAAAGTGCAACCGAACCCAGCGTGACGCGTTCGATGTCGACGAGCTTATAAGGGCGGTCTAGTTCTAGAGTGTTACTTCGCTTCGGGATTGACGGAGAGCATCAACCATCGACGCTGAAATTCCGCAAGACCCGCAGCCCCAATTTTTGATCGCTCCTCGAATACCCTTGAGCTGTGCGCGGCTCGCATCCAATCCTCCCAAGCCGACGTGAGTCTTGCAGTTTCACTAGCAAAAACTCTCAGCTTCACAGCCTGTAGCGCGTAGGTGAAGAAAGTGACGTAGGGGTGTTCCCACACTAGGCCTTCTGCCGCAGAAATCTGTCGAGCCCGCTCCAGGGAAGCAATTCCCTCCCAAAATCTGTCGACTGCGACTTGATCCTCGAGCTTCATCGCGAGCTTTAGGCAGACTTTCCCCAATGTGGTGTGGACGAAAGAGTCTCTCCCGTGAATATTCACGGCCTTCTTAGCATACGAGTAGGCCATCAGATCGCGGTCTTCTTCGCTCGCTAGCAGAGCACGCTGCTCCCAGAATCTAGCATTCCATCCGAACGAATTCTCAAGCCTCGCGTACCAGGGTTCCGCTACGTTACCTAAATCGCGGCGGACGTTGTCAGAGTCCATCAAATTCTTGACGATGAGATATGGGATCGTGCGATTGGTAACGCTGAGCGGCACAACCAGGGGGGCAACTCGAAGCGCAATGTTCGTTGACCATTCGAATTTTTCCTCCAGACTGAGGCCACTCCAGGCGAACTTCGCGAACGCACTATTTCTAAGGCGAATTCCCGTGCTGTCTAGATAGGCTATATCCGCTAGCGGGCCATTCTCTTCAACCATCGCATCAATCGACGATCGGCTCGACAGGGCCGATGCAATGAAAAAGGGAAGCGAGTAACCGAAGCGTTGAACGCATGCAGTTGCGGCGAGAAGATTTCGGGCGCCATCGCCGGCCGACCCAGATGAACGCAGAATTTTCAGCAAAGCATCTCTGTAGTCCTTAGCGTTCTCTAGGCTCTCAAGCCACTCAAGAAGACGGGAGCTATAGGTCTGCTTGAAAATCTTCCATCCCTCTTCCTTGGGTTGGCCAGTCGCACTCCCGAGCCGGGCTTTCGCGGAGCGCTTTTCATAGATACGAAAGAAGTCGTTCTTCTCCAATGGCTCCTGAGGGTAGGACCGGACGGCGGCTTTTGCAATGTCGCCGAGAACTGCACGTTTCCTGTTGTTCTCTGAAGCTAACACCACTCGAATGTGTGCATTTTTGTCAATTGCTTGCTGAATCAGGTCATGGATGGAGGAAGAAAAATCTGCCGCATCATCCATGAGAAGCACAGCCGAACTCTTGATTTTGAGGTAATCCAGCACGACGGACGTGTCGAACAACTGTTCTCCCCTGAAAAGCCAAACCTCTTGTCCTCGTGACGCTAGGTTGTGAGCGACCCGTAGCAATGTTGTGGACTTCCCCGATATTGGCCCCCCAGTGATTAAGGCAATTTTTGCTGGTTCCTTTTCTACGCGAGAAATCCAATCGGTAAGGTCCTCAGCCAAAGACAAAGGAGCGTCGAGTTCGCCGCATATATGCCCCCAATTTGCCTCCGCCGAGGCATAAAAATCCAATGCCTTGCGAGTGCTGATCGGCTCCGGTCTCGTTGCTTCAAGTTGTCTGAAGGCACTACGCAGTTCGTTCCGCCCCGCGAGAACCGCTGCGCCCATATACTGAGACGCTCGCAGGTAGTCCTGAACGTCATTTGCAAGTGCCGCGAAAAACTCATCACCCGTAGCCTTCACCGGAGTAAGCCCATAACGCGTCTCCATCCGAGCTTCTTGTCCGGCAGCAAAAGAAGGCAGGACTACTAGCGAAGGTGCACCTCCCCGCTGCTTGGACCGATTCCCAAACTCTAGGACGGAGATCAAGTCAAACTCGTCCTGAAGGCGTGCGCCGCATACGATGAACGGCTTCTGCGAAAATTCAGACCGAAACTCTGCGTGCCAACCCGGCAGGGCCTCGCTCCTTGTTGCGTACTCCTTTAAAGAGAAAATCAGTGACCCTCCACCAGCGGCTAGACGTGAAGCCATGCCGTGAAGATGGACTAGTTGAAGTTCGGATTCGCCCCGATCTCGCGGTTTAAATTCGTCTGTCCAGTTGAAGGGAACTAATCGCTTGGAGGAGCCAAGTGGTCGGGCTCGCTGAATGACATCGTCAATATTCAGACTCCATATTCGCTTCCAGTTCAGCGAATGAAGCACTGATTGCCAGGTCGGTTTGGTGTTGGTAAAGCGTTGCTCCAGGAACTTGTTTAGCCGTGCCGCGCTCGGCGATTGGACTGCATCGCCATACACCAAGCTCAAGTTTTCGCTGTCCGGTGGTTCAAGTCCCAGCGAAAGAACATCGTTAATCTCCTTTGCCAGATGAACGGCGCCCTTCAGCTTGCCWTTGTCCCCACCTTCGACGTCGTAACTCGCGCCCGCTCCTAGCAAAAGGCTATAGGCTCGCCCCGCCACCCCTTCGATGACCGCTTTTGCCACGTCCTCGCTCATCTTGAACTTGTCTACCAACTGCGGCATATCAACTCCTCGTTTGATTCGACTTTATATCAAGTCGAACCAGAATGATTTCCGATAGTCGCATCGTATTCAAGCTGTTGGAATATCGCTGACGAAGCTCGCATATTCGGGCGTCCCGATCTCCTATTTGGCCGTCTCTATTTTTTGGTCTTCTTGCGTGCCCTGCTGTCGACATGGGCAGCGCCCTCGCCTTACCCCCACTAACGGCGTCCAGAGCCACCACAAGGCGCGAGCGTTCACGGCCCGCTTCTGGCTCTAAATTAACTCGTCTTGCCGCACCCAGGTAGGCACTGGATCCAGGAGCATGATCAGATTTTCAAGGCTTCGGGGCCACGGTGGCGGCTGTGGCAACAAGAGCGCTACTCTCGGCGAAGGCAATCATCTTCAAATGGCAGATTGCCACTTGCAGATCCTTTGCCCATGCGGGTTGGCGCGGGACTGAACCGTCTAGAGGAAGCATTCTTTCAACCGCAATCTAGATTGCCCAGAACGCATTACAGACGGGGCATTCGCGTGACTAATTCCACAACTTCAAGGTTTGTTTCGTCCAAACGTGCAGTAAAAGGCCACTCCTTCCTATATCCCATTGTGGTCGCCATTTTCACCCCTGCGTGACCCGCCTGCGGAGCCATTGCCCGAAGTTCGGTGCATAGGCTTGCGTATGAAACCCTCTCCGCATAGTGTGGGAGTTCGGAACAGGGATGTCAGTTTCACAGAGATGCACGAATGAGAGATAGAGATGATCAAGGCTATATTGAGTGCCTTGGCGAGCCTGACCTTGATACAGACGACGACTACGCGCGCCGCTTGTTCGAAACAGGCGACATGGGCGTAGTTCCAGCTCGGCGCTACCCTTGCGTTCTCGGGCCTAGTTTGCGAGCAAAAAGATGGCGCGCCGTCATGGGGTCGGGGGAAGAGGAGCAAGTGCGTGGTCTTGAACGTCAGACACAACTTGAGTATCCCGAGCGGTATATCCAGAAATTCCGGCGGCGACCGCGTACTGCCATGCCTACCCTTAATGAACGACTCATCGGTACGACTCAGTTCCGAGAAGCATACAGTGCGGTGGCATATGCGAACAGTCAGGGGGCGATCCTGAACACGCACATCACTTTGACTTGGTCGCTTCTCGGCTATGAAAGTGATGCAGACGCGAGTGCAGCCTTGCAAAGCGGTTACATAAAGCATATGCGCGAGTGGTTCCGGCACAAGCAAGACCCTTTGTCGCGTCCCTTCGTTTGGATTTACGCGCACGAGCGGAGTGTGTCTGCGGGGCTTCATACCCACCTTCTAGTCTCCATCCCCCTTGAATGGCAAGCGGACTTTAGAGCATGGAACGACGCGAGAATAGTTCGTCTGACAAAGCGGCTCCCTCTGCCAAAAGAGGCGGTATTTATCTCTGCCGTTGGCTCAGACCAATTGACGGTGCACCAGTGGCGGCAATTTGGGTACTTGATGAAGAGCATAGATCCGCGAGCGACACTGCCCGTCTACCCTGGGGGTGTGGCAACTATGCCTTTGTCCGACCTAGTGCCATGGGCGCATGAAGGTCCCGGCTACGTGAATTGCAAACTCCGCATCGGAATTGCACAGGAAATTCGGTCATCGGCACGCAATCAGGCGCAGTACCGATCCCTTCTAGACTGGGGCATTACGGATGTCCGGCTGCTCTTTGGCGATTTTGATTTGAAAGGGTGGCAATGGGCTCAGAAGGAAGCAGAGTACGCCTCAAACCTCGATATCAAGGACGCAGAACTAGCGCTTCTGGCGGTGGCGAATGAGAGGGATCGCGCGGATGAAGAATTCCAGCGGCAGTACACCAGCTGGCTCAGCACCGTGAAAGCGCGCGATGAACGGTTTGTTGAATTGGACAGGCTTAGAGCTTCTCAACTAAAGGCCGTAACAAAGCTCTTCAACCTCTAGGGCAGCGGGCGGAATGAGTCTGGGTGCGCCCAAAGGGCAGCGGGACATCCGTAATGCCCCAGTCTAGAAGGGATCGGTACTGCGCCTGATTGCGTGCCGATGACCGAATAGGCGGGGTGCGGCTCATCCTGTATGAACTCGACTTGAGTTGATGGCCTCCTAGGTATTGCGAGAACCAAAAGTGCAAGTCTCACAAAGCGGCGGCGGTAGGCGGTAGGCGGTAGGCGGTAGGCGGTGGTGGGTGGGTGGGTGGTGGGTGGTGGGTGGTGGGTGGTGGTGGTCAGGGGATGGTCATAGTTATTTAGAGTCTGGAAACTCGCCATCCCAGAAGTTGCCACTTCATTTTGCTGGCACAGCTGAGCATTGAATCAGCGCAAACCCACGCTTAACGTCCAAGGCTCGGTAACGCCTCAAACCAGCGGCGAGCCTCTGTGATGGGAACTATTGTGCGTTTTCCGAATTTGCGGACCGTCAATCTGCCATGTTTTATTTCTGAGTACACCGCAGTACGCCCAATACCCGCCCACGCACAAAAAGCGTCTACGGAAAAGCCGCCAAGGTCTGAAAGGGGAATTTGATTCATGTTTGCTCCGGTTGGTGGAGCGCCCATGTAGAAAGGTCAAGGCACTCTCGGCAGAGGGCACAGCAAATTCCAACTCGAATTGCTCACCCCCACCGCGAGCTGTGGCAGCCAAAGAAATTAATTCTTTGAGGCGACGCGTAGCTCCTTGCGATACCGAACCATGACGGCAGCAATAAGTTCAGAGGGTTGGGTTTCTAGCGCTTCGGAAAGCAGCACAAACGCCGAAAGCGAAGGTTGGTTTCTGGCTGTCTCAAGTCGAGCGATGAAAAGTGGACCAAGCTCGGCGCGATGAGCCAATTCCTCTTGACTAATTTCTAATTTCGCTCGGCGAGCCTTCAATTCAGCCGCCAAAGACTTGAGAAGAGCAGGGTTACGGACGCCGGGCATGCGTGACTGTCTACGCCCGATGCCAATAGAGCACTTACATATATGATAGTAAACGGCGACATTGCCGATTTAATCTTAGTTGGAGGAGAGGTTGATGCACCGGAGTTTCCTTTGCAGCGCTTTGGCAGCTGCATTTTTAGCTGGTTGTTCCTCATCGCCGTCCGATAGCGACGTCAAAAAAGTCGTTGAAGACATGCTCGGTAGATGCCCATACCTGTCGCTGGCAAGCTTCAAAAAAGTAAACGGCATGGCTGTTGGCGATAACCTCCATTCCGTGGACGTCTTGTTCGCGGTGCAGGTAGCACCCGTGCCTGGGGCAAAGGAAATCGTCGAAAAGAGTAAGGCCGATGCAACGGCTCTAGATGAGAAACTGGTTGCAGCGACGGAGGTCAAAGTTCAAGCGTACGCAAAAGACCAAGAGTACGAAACCCAAAAAGCCCAAGCCTTGCAAGCAAAAGATACCGCCCTGAGTGAGTCACTGCTCAGGGAGCAAATCAAACTGGGCGAGGAGATCAAGGAGTACGAGCGTAAAGTTGACTCACTTGAGCGGCAGAAGCGTGCCCTTTACTCGGCAACGGTAGACCCAATAACAGCCAGAGTGAATAGTGAATGTGCAAACGTTCACAACACGATCGGGGTGTACGAGAACGGCAAGCTTGACCAGTACGTCACGTCCTTCACTAGGGATTTTTCGAGGACGCTTCGACTTATAAAAACCGACAACGGTTGGCGCACCGCCCTTTAAGGGACGGGCTGAACACTCTTTCCCGCCTGCTGTGCTTGCGCGATTGCGGAGGCGGTCCAAGAGTCCAGAAGATCAGCCCAAGCTTGCATCATCTTTGCCCGTTCCGGAAGGTGATCGGCGTGGTTGTACGTGCGCCGGACAGAATTGGGGTCTTCGTGGGCGAGTTGACGCTCAATCCAGTCGGATGAATACCCCAATTCGTTGAGGCAAGTACTTCCGGTGGTTCGGGTTGCGTGCGGGCTGAAGCGCCCTGCCCATCCAAGGACTTTGAGCATTTGCCGAAAGGAGGCCGTCACCATGGGCAGCATCTTGTTGTCCCGATGAACAAAGACGTGCTTCCTCCCTCCCGTTAGCGTGTGCATTCCCTTGAGTAATTCTCCAGCTTGGATTGGCAGAGGAAGGAGGTGCGCTTTGCGCTTTTTCATGCGCTCAGCAGGAATCCGCCATAGATTTTTTTCCAGGTCGAACTCCGACCATTCAGCCTCCATCACCTCCGAGGGCCGCGCCAAGGTAAGCCACATCAAACGGAATGCTGCTTGAATTTGGTAGTGGCCGCCATATTGGTCCACATCCCTGAGCAGTTTACCCACTTCATCCGCACCCAGGGCCCGCTTGTGCTGCGTCTTGTTCGCTGCGATGGCCTTTCGGACAGGATAAACAGGATCAACTTGAGCGCGCAGCGTAGCAATCGCGAATTCGAAAGTCGACGACATAGTGCGCCGGGCTTCAGCGGCTACCGTGGGCCCATTTTCTTTCTCAATCCGCTTCAGTACAGCAAGTATTTGCACGGGCACGATCCGACTAGCGGCGAATTGTCCAATGTGGGGGAACACAAGCCTTTCCAGCATCTTCAAGCGGCGGTCTTTGGTAACGCGTTCCCAATCTTTTGTCGCTAGCCATTCTTCCGCGATAAGTTGAAATGTATTGGCACGTTCGTGACCAGCTTGGATTTTGTCCAATCGCTTCTGGTGTGACGGATGCACCCCTTGCGCGACGAGCTTTCTGGCCGACTCACTTTGCTCGCGCGCGTCACGCAAGAGTATTTGAGGGTAGGTGCCAAGCGCATACCTGTTTTCCCTCCCGGCCAAGCGGTACTTCCATCGCCATAGCTTGGATCCTGAGGGCATGACTTCGAGATACAGCCCCCCGCCACAGGAGATTTTGTAGGACTTGTCCGCTGGCTTTGCAGACCTCAACCGAGAGTCGCTCACGCCACGGCTAAGCGCCCTACTGCGCAAGGAGGATATGGGGACTGCCGCAGGGGATTGTTCGTTCATTTGGGGGCATCGATTCGCATAAGCAAACGCCCTTGATCATATGCCCCCTGCAATGCCCCCGGCGCTACAGAATGCCGGCGAACAGTTACGAACATCTGCGAACAAATAATCCTTTAAAAATCAAGGGACTATTGGAGATGAGGGACGCCCATGAACATTCGCGAACAGGGATTTCTGCTTAGCTGCTGAACAGGAAGTTCATCACGTCGCCGTCCTTGACGACGTATTCCTTGCCTTCGCTGCGCATCTTGCCGGCGTCCTTGGCGCCTTGCTCGCCCTTGTAGGCGATGTAGTCGGCAAACGCGATGGTCTGGGCGCGGATATAGCCTTTTTCAAAATCGGTGTGGATCACGCCGGCCGCCTGCGGGCCGGTGTCGCCGACATGGATGGTCCAGGCACGCACTTCCTTGACGCCCGCGGTGAAGTAGGTCTGCAGGCCCAGCAGCTTGTAGGCCGCCAGGATCAGGCGGTTCAGGCCCGGCTCGTCCTGGCCGATTTCCGCGAGGAACATTTTTTTGTCTTCCTCTTCCATGTCGGCCATTTCGGCTTCCATCTTGGCGCAGATCGCCACCACGGGCGCCTTCTGCGCTTCGGCGTAGGCTTTCAGGCGGTCCAGCAGCGGGTTGTTGTCAAAACCGTCTTCGGCCACATTGGCCACAAACATGGCGGGCTTGGCGGTGATCAGGAAGAACTGCTTGAGCAGCGGCAGCTCTTCCTTGCTGAAGTCCAGGGTGCGCACCGGCTTGCCCTCGTTGAGAGCGGCCTGGCATTTCTCGAGGATGACAACCAGCTTGGCGGACTCCTTGTCGCCCGAGCGCGCGACCTTGGTCACGCGCTGCAGGGCTTTTTCGACGGCGGCCAGGTCGGCCAGGCAGAGTTCCGTCTGGATGACTTCGATGTCGGAGATCGGGTCCACCTTGCCCGCCACATGGATGACGTTGTCGTCTTCAAAGCAGCGCACCACATTGATAGTGGCATCGGTTTCCCGGATGTGGGCCAGGAATTTGTTGCCCAGGCCTTCGCCCGTGCTGGCGCCCGCCACCAGGCCGGCGATGTCCACAAATTCGACGATGGCCGGAACAATGCGTTCGGGCTTGACGATCTCCGCCAATTGGGCCAACCTCGGATCGGGCACTTCCACAATGCCGACATTCGGCTCTATGGTGCAAAAAGGGTAGTTCTCGGCCGCGATCCCCGCTTTGGTCAACGCGTTGAAAAGGGTGGATTTTCCGACGTTAGGCAAGCCTACAATGCCGCACTTCAAACTCATGAGAAACCTTCAAAAACAGGCTGAGAAGTGTATTCGATGCGCGCTCGGCCGGGGTTGGGGTGCTTTGCGGCAGGCCTTCGCCACCCTTTTGCTGGGCGGGTCTTTGCTGCTGCAGGCCGCGCCTGCGCAGGCCCAGCCGGTCATGGCCCTGAACGACGCGAACCCGGTCATGGACGCGCGCACCAGCGGCCTCATGTGGATAGATGCCAGCGGCCAGGCCAGCATTGAGCAAGTCGCCGGCGGCAGCAAGGCGGGTGCGGCCTTCGTCCCGCCGGCCGCGGACACCATTCATTCGCTGGGCCCCCAGGCGGCGCTGTGGCTGCATTACCGCTTTGCCCGGTCTTCCGGCTCGCATCAGGACTGGCTGCTGGCCTTTCCCCTGCCCTTGCTGGACCTGGCGACCGTGTACCAGCGCACCAGCGCAACGGGCGGCTGGACTTCCCAGACCGCCGGGGACACCGTGGCGGTCTCCAGCTGGCCAGAGCCCGGCCGCTACGGGCAGTTCGAGCTCAACCTGCCGAACGACGGCGTGTACGACGTCTATGTGCGCATACAGCACCAGACGGAAGTCAGTATTCCGGTCCAGGTCAGCACGCGCAGCAGCCTGGCGCAGCGGCTTCAGCTGGAATACCTGGCCATAGGCGTGGTGTTCGGCGCGCTGGTACTGCTGATCGTCGCCTGCGTGGTCCAAAGCTGGGTCTACCGCGACAAAGCCTACGGCTGGTATGCCGTTTACGCATCCATCATGGCGCTGGTGGTGGCGGCCTGGACCGGCGTGGCCGGCCATTTGCTGTGGAGCAACTTCAGCGCCTGGAACAACATGGCACAGGGCTGCCTGGCGATCCTGGGCGGCGGCTCGGCGCTGCTGGTGGTGCATCACCTGTGCGGCGCGGGTTCGCGCCACAGGTGGTTTGAGCGCCTGGCCTACTGGACCGGCGCGGCCGGCGTGCCGCTGGCCCTGGTCTATCTTGTTCTGGAGCGCGGGCTGGGCGTACGCCTCATCAGCGCCTACCTGGTGGCGGTGGTGGTCATGGGGATCAGCCGGGCCTTCATGACGTGGCGGCGCCAGGACGTCGTCGGCTTCTGGGTGCTGGCGGCCTTTGTCCCGCTGGGGCTGGTGACGCTCATGACCGTCACCAGCATCCTCGGGCTGTTTTCGGTGTCGTGGCTGTCCCAATACGGCTTGATGGCGGCGCTGGCGATTGAAGTGCCCCTGCTGCTGGTGGCGCTGAACATGCGCTCGCGCGAACGCCACGCGGTGGAGGCGCGCGAGCAGGCCATGTCCAGCCAGGACGCGCTCACCGGCCTGCTGGCCGCCCACCTTTTCCACGACCGCTTCAAGCAGGTGGTGGGCCGGGCCCAGCGCCACAAGGAACCGGCCGCGGTGGTCTACATCGAGCTGGTCAACTACCGCTACATCAAGAAGACCTGGGGCACGGCCGTGGCCGAGCAGAGCCTGCTGCGCAGCGTCATCAAGCTGCGCCGCATCCTGCGCGACGTCAACACGGTGGGGCGCATCGACGAAGCCCGCTTCGGCCTGATCCTCGAAGGCGTTTCATCGCGCGCGCCCGTCACCGACCTGGCGGCTCGCCTGATCGCCGCCGGCCTGATGCCGCTCAAGGGCCTGAAACCGGAGGTGGTGCTGCAGTTCCATGTCGCGGGCGTGCTCTTTAGCGAGCGCCTGGGCAGCCATGAAGAAATTTCCGCGGCCCTGGCCGACCTGCTGCACAGCATGGCCGCGCGTACCCGCCGGCCCATCCGGTTTCTGGAGCCGGAATCGACACATCCCATGCCGCTGGCGACCGACTCAGGCTTTGACGGTGCCGATTCCGGGCCGCAAGCGCCCGCAGCGGCCGACACGCCCCACGCAGCCCATGCGCCGCTGCGGGCGGTCAAAAGTCACTCAAACCGGTAGCTGGCGCCCACCGCCTGGCCCACCTTGAGCTGGTGGTCAATGCCGGCCAGCACAATGGCGTTCATGCCGAAGGTCAGCGCGCCGTTGACGCGCGGGTCCTGCCGGTAGGTCTGCAGCATGTCGCCCACCTCGGGGCTGCTGGTCGCCGTGGCCGGATCGATATTGGGAATCGGGCAGCGCGGGCAAGGCTTGACCGGCTTGAGCTGCGCCGGGCCCTGCTCCGTCGCGATCTGCAGCAGGTCGACGCGGTCCTCGTCATGCGGCGCCAGGCCTTGGTCGCCGGCCGCGTCGCCCAGCACGATGTTGGGACGAAAGCGCTCCATGCCCACGGCGGCCGCACCCGCGGCAACAAGCTTTTCATTGAACTGCGCGAGCGAGGCCTCGCTGAGCACCAGCAGCGAATAGCCGTCGCTGAACTGGTTGAGCGCCTCCAGGCCGCCGGTCCACTCGGTGTTGCAGACCCGCTTGTGTTCGGGATCGAAACGCACCAGGCGCGCCGTGCGGCCCAGGAAGTCGCTGAACCACTGGGCGGCGATGGGGCCCATGTCGTAGGCCTGGACCTCGTCCTTCCAGACCTTCACGCGCACCGGCTCCTCGACCTGGTCCAGGGCAATATGCAAGGCCAGCATGCCGGGCGCGCGCAGCACCATGTCGTGGTACCTGAGCTGTGGCTTGATCAGCGCCATGCGCGGCAATTCGCGCTGCGTGAGGAAATGCCCTTTGTCGTCCACCACCATCCAGGCGCGGTCGAATTCCAGTCCGGTCTCGGTCAGCAAGGCCTCCTGCACCTGCACACCGGCGCAGGATTTGACCGGGTACACATAGAGGCGCGAGATCACCGCGTTCAGGTCAAATGCGGCATCGGCCATGGCGGGGCTTGCCGGTGTGTCGTTCAGTGCGTGGCTCACGTCGTCAAATCCTTGTGAATGCGGGAAAGGAGGGAAAAGGGGCTGGGCCGAAACGCCGATTTTGCCCTGCCTTCTAAAATGGGGCATGTCCAAGACTTTTGATGTCTGTATCCGCGGCGACGGCGTGGTAGGCCGCACGCTGGCCCTATTGCTGGCGCGTGAGCGTTTGCGCGTGGCCCTGGTCGCCCGCCCTGAAAAAGCCGCGGGAGCGCAGCCCGCCGATGTACGCGCCTACGCCCTGAACAGCGCCTCGCGCGGTGTGCTTGAGGCCTTGCGCGCCTGGCCCGAAGCGGCCTTTGCCACGCCGGTGCTGGAAATGCAGGTCTGGGGCGACGACGGCGGCAAACTCGATTTCACCGCGCGCAGCGTGGGCCAGGACGCGCTGGCCTGGATTGTGGACGTCCCGGCGCTGGAGCAGCAACTGGTGCAGGCGGTGCGCTATCAGCCGCAGATTGAAACCGTGGCCGAACCGGCCAAAGCCGCGCTGCAGGTGATCTGCGAAGGCCAGAAAAGCGCCAGCCGCGACGAATTCGGCCAGTTGCGTCCGGTCAACTGGACGGTCAAGCCCTACCCGCAAAAAGCCATCGCCGCCCGGCTGGAGCTGGGCATCCCCCACGGCGGTGTGGCGCGCCAGTGGTTCACCGGCGGCGATATCCTGGCTTTGCTGCCCTTATCCGGCGGCCAGGGGAACTTGGCGGCGCTGGTGTGGTCAGTCTCTGTGGAACGCGCCGGCGCGCTGGAAAAACTGTCGCCTGAAGAATTCTGCAAGGCCCTGGAGGCCGTGTGCGGCCAGGAAGCCGGCAGCTTGCGGCTGACCAGCGAGCGGGCCAGCTGGCCGCTGTCGCTGTCAAGTGCCGGGCATTGGGTCGGTCCGGGCTGGGCGCTGGCCGGCGATGCGGCGCACACGGTGCACCCGCTGGCGGGCCAGGGCCTGAACCTGGGCCTGGCCGACGCGGCCTGCCTGGCCGGTGTGCTGGCGCAGCGTGAATACTGGCGCGGGCTGGGTGACGAAAAACTGCTGCGCCGCTACGAAAGGGCCCGCAAGGCCGACGTCGCGGCCATGGGTGCGGTGACCGATGGTTTGCACGGGCTTTTTGCGCAGACCGATGGGCGCTGGCAGGCTTTGCGCAATTGGGGTATGAAGGGCTTTGAACGCAGCGGTTTCCTGAAAAATTGGCTGACGCGGCAGGCCGCGGGTTTGTGAGTTATTGAATTTTGTGAAACAGGCCGGCCGAAAAATGCCGAAACACCGGGAATGACCATGAGAATTCTGAAAACCATCACCGTCCTGGGCCTGCTGGCCTGCGGCCTGAGCTCCGCCTTCGCGCAGGAAGCCGCGATCCGCAAAAACCTGGCGGAAAGAATGCCCGCTTTCGCCAAGATCGATGAAATCAGCAAGACACCCATCAACGGCCTTTACGAAGTCCGGATCAACGAAAGCGATATTTTTTACACCGACGCCGAAGGCAACTTCCTGATCCAGGGCAACCTCATCGACGTGCGGGCCAAACGCAACCTGACCGAAGAGCGCGTGGAAAAACTCAGCGCCATCGACTTTGCCGCCCTGCCCATCAAGGATGCCTTCACCATCGTGCGCGGCAACGGCAAGCGCAAGCTGGCGGTGTTTGAAGACCCCAACTGCGGTTATTGCAAACGTTTCGAGCGCGACCTGCAAAAGGTCAACGACGTCACCGTTTACATGTTTCTTTTTCCCATCCTGAGCCCGGACTCCACCGACAAGGCCAAAAACGTCTGGTGCGCCAAGGACCAGGGCAAGGCCTGGCTGGACCTGATGGTGCGCGACCAGCCTGTGGCCAAGGGCAGCTGCGACACCTCCGTGCTGGAGCGCAACCTGGCCCTGGGCAGGAAACACAAGATCACCGGCACGCCCACGCTGTTTTTTGAGGACGGCTCGCGCGTCCCCGGCGCCATCAACGCGCAGCAGGTCGAGCAGCAACTGGTCGCTGCCAAAACACGCTAAAACCTGTTCACGGCCTGAGCAGGCTCCAGGACCGCCGGGCCAACCTGGGGTATTCTGTGCGCAAGATGCCAGGCCCCACACGAAATACCCGCCCCCCTGTCCACTACCGCGTCGAAATCGGCGACCTTCACGCCCATCTCTTTCGCGTCACCCTCACCATCGCCCAGCCCGATGCGCTGCAGCGGGTTTCCTTGCCCGTCTGGATTCCCGGCAGCTACCTGGTGCGGGAATTCTCCAAAAACCTGCAAAAGCTCGAGGCCCGGCAGGCCGGCAACACGCCGCTACCGGTGGAGCAGCTCGACAAATGCAGCTGGCAGGTTCAATGCTCGCCCGCCAGGCCGCTGGTGCTGCGCTACGAGGTGTATGCCAACGACAACTCGGTTCGCACCGCCTGGCTGGATGCGAACCGCGGTTTTTTCAACGGCACCAGCCTGTGCCTGAGGGTGCAGGGCCGGGAAAAGGCCGAACACCTGCTGGAGGTCCCGGCGCCCAAGTCGCTCAAAGGCTGGTCGCTGGCCACGGGCCTGGCGCCGCGCGATACCAACAAGCAGGGCTTTGGCAGTTATGCGGCGGCCGACTACGACGAACTGGTCGATTGCCCGGTGGAAATGGGCGCCTTCTGGAGCGGCAGCTTCACGGCGCGCGGCGTGCCGCACCGCGTGGTGGTGGCGGGCGCCACGGCAAGTTTCGACGGCGCCAGGCTGCTGGCCGACACGCAGAAAATCTGCGAAACCGAAATCCGCTTCTGGCATGGCGCCAAAAAAGCGCCCTTCCGCCATTACCTGTTCATGCTCAATGCTGTCGACGACGGCTACGGCGGGCTGGAACACCGCAACTCCACCGCGCTGATCTGCAAGCGCCAGGACCTGCCGCGTGTGGGTGAAGCCCGCAGCACCGAGGGCTACACCACGCTGCGCGGCCTGATCAGCCACGAGTACTTCCACACCTGGAACGTCAAGCGCCTGCGCCCCGCGGAATTTGAAAACTACGACTACACCGGGGAAAACTACACCCGGATGCTGTGGTTTTTCGAGGGCTTCACCAGCTACTACGACGACCTCTTCCTGCGCCGCGCCGGCCTGCTGGACAACGCCGGCTACCTCAAGCTGCTCAACAAGACCATCAACCAGGTCATGCAAACCCCGGGCCGGCTGGTGCAGTCGGTGGCCGAGGCCAGCTTCGATGCCTGGGTGAAGTACTACCGGCAGGATGAAAACACACCCAACGCCACGGTGAGCTACTACACCAAGGGCTCATTGGTGGCGCTGTGCTTTGACCTCACGCTGCGCGGCGAGGCCAGGGAGCACAAGCGTGCCAAAGCCGGCACGCTGGACGACGTGATGCGCGCCCTCTGGCTGCGCTGCAGGGCCGGCCCCATGCGCGAGGCCGATTTCGCGGAAGAACTCACGGCGGCCGGGCACAGGCCGTACGCGGCGGAACTCGCCCGCTGGGTCCACGGGCGGGACGAGCTGCCGCTCAAGGCGCTGCTGCAGCAGCACGGCGTGGCAGTGCTGGAAGAGCCCGCGCAGCTGGCCCACCGGCTGGGCCTGCGCGTGGGCGAAAGCCAGGGCGTGGTGCAAGTCAAGACGGTGCTGCGCGGCGGAGCCGCCGAGCGGGCCGGCTTTGCGGCCGGCGATGAATGGCTGGGGCTGGAGCCCGCCACCAAGGCTGCGGCGCGGGGCATGGACGGCGGCTGGCGCATGAGCCGGCTCGACGACCTCACGCACTACGCCGGCGACGCCAAAAAAGTCATCGCCCTGGTGTCGCGCGACAAGCGCCTGATGCGGCTGGCGCTGGCCATGCCGCCGGCGCTGACCACCTGGCGCCTGGCGGTGCAGGACGCGGCGCTGATGGACCAGTGGCTGGGGCCCAAGGCCTGAGCTATTCGCCTTTGAAAGCCGCGGGCCGCTTTTCCAGGAAAGCGGCTACGCCCTCAAAATAATCGTGTGTGCGGCCCAGGGCCGACTGCATGTCGCGCTCCGCATCCAGCTGCTGGTGCAGGGTGCGCGTGAGGCCCTCGCGCATCAGCTGCCGGGTTGCCACCAGGGCCCGCGTCGGCAGCGCGGCCAGCCGCTGCGCCAGGGCCACGGCGGCGGCCAGCGCGTCGTCCGCCACTTCCCAGACCAGCCCCCATTCCTTGGCCTGCGCCGCCGGCAGCTTGTCGCCCGTGAGCGCCAGGCCCATGGCGCGGGCCAGCCCCAGCTTTTGCACCAGCAGCCAGCTGCTGCCCGCATCGGGCACCAGGCCTATCTTGCTGAAAGCCTGGATAAAGCTGGCGCCGGGCGCGGCCACCGCCATGTCGCACGTCATGGCCAGCGAAGCGCCCGCCCCCGCGGCCACGCCGTTGACGGCCGCCACCGTGGGCATGCGCAGCCCCAGCAACCGGCGCGCCGTGGGGTTGAAGGCCTGGTCGATCAGCGGGCCCGGGTCGGCGCGTTCGACCAGGCCGGGGCCGGGCGCGAAATCAAATTCCGCGAGGTCGGCGCCCGCGCAAAAGCCGCGGCCGGCGCCGGTGACCACCAGCGCGCGCACTTGCGTGTCGGCCTCGGCCCGGTCCAGCGCGGCCCAGAGCTCGCGGTGCATTTGCCGCGTAAAACTGTTGAGCGCCTGGGGGCGATTCAGCGTGACGACGGCCACGGCGCCTTGTGTGGCATACAAAACAACGGGGTCGGCGGTGGAAGCGGTATCGGTCATGGCGGGGCTCTCCTGCCTCGAATCTAGCACCCACGGCGGGACGGGGCAGGGTCCCGGCTCATGGCATCATTGCCCAGCATTTCCCCGTATTCCCGGCAAAGGACTTCTTTCATGACCTACGAAACCATTGAAACCCGCACCGAAGGCCCGGACGGCCGCAAGGTCGCCATCGTCACGCTGAACCGGCCCAAACAGCTCAACGCCCTGAACGACCAGTTGATGGACGAACTGGGCCAGGCGCTCAAGGGCTTTGACGCCGACGAGGGTATAGGCTGCATCATCCTGACCGGCAGCGAAAAGGCTTTTGCGGCCGGTGCCGACATAGGCGCCATGGCCACTTACACCTTTGCCGACGTCTACAACAAGGACTACATCAGCCGCAACTGGGAGCAGATCCGCAGCGTGCGCAAGCCGGTGATCGCCGCCGTCAGCGGCTTCGCCCTGGGCGGCGGCTGCGAACTGGCCATGATGTGCGACTTCATCATCGCCGCCGACAACGCGCGCTTCGGCCAGCCCGAGATCAAACTGGGCATCATCCCGGGCGCCGGCGGCACGCAGCGCCTGCCGCGCGCGGTGGGCAAGTCCAAGGCCATGGACCTGGCCCTGACCGGCCGCATGATGGACGCCCAGGAGGCCGAGCGTTCGGGCCTGGTGAGCCGCGTGGTGCCGCTGGACAAGCTGATGGACGAGGCCCTGGGCGCCGCCCTCATGATCTGCGGCTTTGGCCAGACCAGCCTCATGGCCGCCAAGGAGGCGGTCAACCGCGCCTTTGAAAGCGGCCTCAGCGATGGCGTGATGTTCGAGCGCCGCCTGTTCCACGCGCTGTTTTCCACCGACGACCAAAAGGAAGGCATGGACGCCTTTGTGAACAAACGCAAGCCGGTTTTTAAACACAAGTGAGCCCCAACCCCAGCAGGGGCCGCGGGACTGGCTCTGCCAGACCGCAGGCGCCGCCCCCTCGAGGGGGGGACAAGCTACACGAAGTGAGCTTGGACGGGGGTGGATTTATACCTTCAGTTTTGGCTATAATATGAGGCTGTCGGTCGTATAGCTCAGTTGGTTAGAGCGCAGCATTCATAATGCTGATGTCGGTGGTTCAAGTCCACCTACGACCACCAAGAATGCTTTCAAAGCCCCAGAGGGTCCCCTCCCCTGGGGCTTTGTTCTTTGTGTTCTTGGCCTTTGCGGGTCTTTTGTGGCGCGCTTCGGCCGTTCTTTGCTATCCTTTTGATATTCACAGCCTCTGGACACATACCATGAACCGCTGCAACTTCCGTCCGACTCCCTTGCTCCTGGCACTGGCCGCCTCTGCTGCTGCCCTGCTGGGCCTGCCCGCCCTGGCCCAGACCGACCAGAGCAGCCAGGCCGTCCAGGCCACGTCTTCCACCGAAGCCGTCAAACCCAATGTCAGGCAGTTCCCGGCCAAGGCCGTGCGCGGCGAAATGGTGGTGCTGGCGCCGCCGGTGATTTCCATTGACGGCAAGCGGGAACGGCTCTCGGTGGGCGCGCGTATACGCGACACCAACAACCACTTCACGCTGTCCGCGCCCTTGCTGAACAAGCCCCTGCTGGTGAACTACGTGCGCGACAACACCGGCCTGGTGCATGAAGTCTGGATCCTCAATGCGGAAGAGGCCAAGGAAAAACGGCCGGGCGGCACCGCCACGCTGTTCAACTTCACGACCGACAGCGCCAGCAAGGCGCCGGCGGACAACGGCAAGACGCCGTACGACCAGCTGCCCGCCTACAAGCGCTGAGTTCCCCCGCCCGGGCACGCCGTCTTCACGGCATTTCCCCTTTCTTCACGGGGCCTGGGCTGCTCCCCCCGTTTAACAGCGAATCCCAAGGCCGAGCGCCAGCAGATCATGAGTAAAAAAGTCTTTATCAAAACCTTTGGTTGCCAGATGAACGAGTACGACTCGGACAAGATGTCCGACGTGCTGCACGCGGCCGAGGGCTACGAGCCCACGCAGGACATGGAGCAGGCCGACCTGATTTTGTTCAACACCTGTTCGGTGCGCGAAAAGGCGCAGGAAAAGGTCTTCAGCGACCTGGGCCGCGTCAAGCACCTGAAGGAAAAAGGCGTGCTGATCGGTGTGGGCGGCTGCGTGGCCAGCCAGGAAGGCGCGGCCATTATCCAGCGCGCGCCCTACGTCGACGTGGTCTTCGGCCCGCAAACCCTGCACCGCCTGCCGCAAATGCTGGCCAGCCGGGCCCGCCTGGGCAAGCCGCAGGTCGACATCAGCTTCCCCGAGATCGAGAAATTCGACCACCTGCCGCCGGCGCGCGTCGAGGGCGCCAGCGCCTTCGTGAGCATCATGGAAGGCTGCTCCAAATACTGCAGTTACTGCGTGGTGCCCTATACCCGCGGCGAAGAGGTGTCGCGGCCTTTTGAGGACGTGCTGGTCGAGGTCGCGGGCCTCGCCGACCAGGGCGTCAAGGAAGTCACCCTGCTCGGGCAGAACGTCAACGCCTACCGCGGCCCCATGAGCACGCGTATCGGCGGCACGGCCGAGATCGCCGACTTTGCGACCCTGCTTGAATACGTGTCCGACATCCCGGGGATCGAACGCATCCGCTACGTGACCAGCCATCCCAACGAGTTCACGCAAAGCCTGATCGACGCCTACGCCAGGCTGCCCAAGCTGGTGAACCACCTGCACCTGCCGGTGCAGCACGGCTCCGACCGCATCCTGATGGCGATGAAGCGCGGCTACACCGCCATGGAATACAAGAGCACGGTGCGCAAGCTGCGCGCCATCCGCCCCGACCTGGCCATGAGCAGCGATTTCATCGTCGGCTTTCCCGGCGAAACCGAGGACGACTTCAACAAGCTCATGAAGCTGATCGACGAAATCGGCTACGACACCTCCTTCAGCTTCATCTACAGCCCGCGCCCCGGCACGCCCGCCGCCGCGCTGCACGACGACACGCCGCACGAGGTCAAGCTGCGGCGGCTGCAGCACCTGCAGGCCACCCTCGACGACAGCGTACGCGCCATCAGCGCCAGCCGCCAGGGCACGGTGCAGCGCATCCTGGTCGAAGGCACCTCGCGCAAGGACCCGACCGAGCTGATGGGCCGCACGGAATGCAACCGCGTGGTCAACTTCAAGGGCCAGCCACGGCTGATCGGCCAGATGGTCGACATCACCATCACCCAGGCCACGCAGCGTTCGCTGCGCGGCGAAGTCCTGACGCGGGACGTCCCCGTGGCGGCCTGAAGCCGCCCTTGCTCCACCACCCGACGCGCATGCTGCAGCGATTTTCGTTCCGGCAACTGCTGGTCATCGCTTTCCTGCTGATTGCCGCGCTGCTGGGCGCCGCCTCGCTGCGGGCGCTGTTCACCCTGGAAGAGCTCTCGCTGCAAAGCCGCGACAATGCCGCCCGGGCGCTGGACCTCAGCCGCGCGGCGCAGTCGCTCAGCGAGCGCAGCGTCTCCATGGAGCGCACTTCGCGGCAGTCGGTGGTGCTCGACGACCGGGTGCTCAGGGAGCGTTTTGCCGAAGAACTGAAGGAAGCCGGCGACATTCTGGCAACGCTGGCGCGCGAGGACATTCCCGCCGTCAGGGCCCGGCAATGGCGCGCCCACCTGCAGACGATTGCCGGCCTGCTGACCGGCCCGTCCGACACCGCGCTGGACCGCGAGCGCCAGCTGGCGCAGGAGTTCCGCGAACTGGAAGGCATCAACGCCGCCATCGCGGTGCAGGTGCAGCAAGCCATCCAGCAGCGCAACAAATCGCTGGAAGGCAAGCTGGAGGCCAGCCGGCAGCGCCTGACGCAGCAGGTGACCTGGGCCATCGTGCTGGCGGTCGCCATGGCCCTGGCCTTCGGTGTGTGGTTCACGCTGCCGCTGCGCCGCCTGGAAAACGCCATCGTGGGCCTGGGCGAAAACCGGCTCGGCCAGGTGATCGCCATCCAGGGGCCGGCCGACCTGGCGCTGGTCGGGCAGCGGCTGAACTGGCTGCGCCTGCGGCTGGTCGAGCTGGACGCCGACAAGTCGCGCTTTCTGCGCCACATCTCGCACGAGCTCAAGACGCCGCTGGCCTCGCTGCGCGAAGGCGTATCGCTGCTGGAAGACGGTGTGGCCGGCGCGCTGAGCAACGACCAGCGCGAGATCGCGCAAATCCTGAAGCACAACACCGGCGTCCTGCAAAGCCAGATCGAGGACCTGCTGCGCTTTAACACCGCGGCCTTCGAGGCGCGCCAGCTGCACCGGCAAAGCGTGGACCTGCTGCAGCTCATGGAAGAGCAGGTCTACGCGCAGCGCCTGCAGTGGCGCGCGCGCGAGCTGACGGTCACCGTCGTGGGCGAGCCGCTGGTGATGGAAATAGACGGCGAAAAAATCGGCACTGCGCTGGCCAACCTGCTGTCCAACGCCATCCGCTACTCGCCGGCCAAAGGCATGATCCGGCTGGAGCTGAGCGCCATGCGGGGTTTTGTGCGCATCGACGTGCACGACCAGGGCGTGGGCGTGGCGATGGCCGACCGGGAACGGATTTTCGAGCCCTTTTACCGCGGCGAACGCCAGCCGGCCGACGTGGTCCGCGGCAGCGGTATCGGCCTCTCAATCGTGCATGAATACATTGCCGCACACGGCGGAAGCATCACCCTGATGCCGGACCAGCCTGGTGCACACTTCAGAATAGAGCTTCCCCATCATGTTTCCAAGTAGTAATTTTTCCTCTTCCGTGCTTGCCGCCCGCCTCCCCGGCTGGCTGCCGGCCCTGATGGCATCCGCCTTGCTCGCCGCGTGCGGCAGCGGCGGCCGCGCCCCTGAGCGCGGCGCCGACACCGCGGCCGTCCAGCCCACCCGGGCCGCAGCCTCCGCCGCCGAGACCGCGCGCGCCGGTGCCGGCCAAACCACGCAGCTTCCCGAAGCGGTGGTATTTGCCAGCGGCATGACGCTGCGCATGCTGGCCTACGCCGAACGCGTGCGCGTCATGCCGCCGGCCGAACTCAGCCAGGAAGCCGGCCGGCTTGGCGACGCCGCCAGCCCCGAAGCCCAATTGCAGCTGTCGCTGGTGCTGAGCCAGTTGCGCCAGCTGCCCGAGCTGATACGCGCCCAGGAACTGCTTGCGCGCGTGCTCGGCAATGCCGACGCCCAGGCGCTGCACCCGCTGGCCCGCCTGCTGGCGTCGCGCTACAGCGAGCAGCGCCGGCTGGAGGAACAGCTGGAAAAGCAGAACCAGCAACTGCGCGACGTGCAGCGCCGGCTGGACCAGACCAACGAACGGCTCGAAGCGCTCAAGGCGATCGAGCGCAGCCTCACCAGCCGCCCGCCCGCGGCGCCGGCCTCGGCACCCGCCGCCGGCAGGCCTCGCCCCGCCGCGCCATGAACGACATCGGCAGCGCCATTTCGCCCCACCTGCTCGTCGTGGACGACGATGCGGACATGCTGCGCCTGCTCACCATGCGGCTCACCGCGGCGGGCTACCGCGTCACAACCGCCACCTCGGCCGAAGCGGCACTGACCCAGCTCCACATCGAGCGACCGCAGCTGGTGCTCAGCGACGTGCGCCTGCCCGGCAAGGACGGCCTGGCGCTGTTCGACGAAATCCGCCGGCAACATCCTTCGCTGCCGGTGATCCTGCTGACCGCGCACGGCACCATTCCCGACGCGGTGGAGGCCACCGAGCGCGGCGTGTTCACCTACCTCACCAAGCCCTTTGACGGCAAGGGCCTGCTCGACAAGATCGCCCAGGCGCTGGCCTTGAGCGCGCCCGCCAGCCCGGCCAAACGCGGCAGCCCCGAAGCCTGGCAGAGCCAGATCATCAGCCGCTCCAGCCGCATGGCCGAGGCCCTGGCCGAAGCGCGCATGGTGGCGCAGTCCGATGCCAGCGTGCTGCTGCGCGGCGAGAGCGGCACCGGCAAGGAACTGCTGGCCCAGGCCATCCACCAGGCCGGCCCGCGCGCCAGCAAGCCCTTTGTCGCGGTGAACTGCGGCGCCATCCCCGAAGCCCTGCTCGAATCCGAGCTCTTCGGCCACGTCAAGGGCGCCTTCACCGACGCGGTGGCCAACCACAAGGGCCTGTTCCAGGCGGCAGACGGCGGCACCTTGCTGCTCGACGAAATCGGTGACATGCCGCCCGCCCTGCAGATCAAGCTGCTGCGCGTGCTGCAGGAACGCGTGGTGCGGCCGCTGGGCTCCAGCCAGTCGATTCCGGTGGACGTGCGCATCATCTCGGCCACCCACCGCGACCTGGACGCCGCGATGGCCGAGGGCCAGTTCCGCGCCGACCTCTATTACCGGCTCAACGTTGTCACGCTGACCCTGCCGCCGCTGTCGGAGCGCCGCGAGGACATTCCCCTGCTGGCCAACCACTTCCTGCTGAAGCTGGCCGCCAAGTACGACAAGCGCCTGAGCGGCTTCGCGCCCGAGGCGCTCAAGGCACTGAGCACGGCCGCCTGGCCGGGCAATGTGCGGCAGCTCTACAACGTGGTGGAGCAGGTCTGCGCGCTGTCGACCACGCCGCTGGTGCCGCTGGCGCTGGTGCAGCGGGCCCTGCGCTCACCGAGTGTGCAGGTGCTCACGTTTGCCGAGGCCAGGCAGCGTTTTGAGCGCGACTACCTGGTGGGCCTGCTCAAGCTGACCGACGGCAACGTGGCGGACGCGGCCCGATTGGCGGACCGCAACCGCACCGAGTTTTACCGGCTGATGCAAAAACACGGCCTCACGCCAGGCCACTTCAAGGCCGAGAATTCCGGGCCGGCCAGCTGAGCCTGTCGCCGCTCGCCGCACCCCGTCGCTGAGCAGCGACACCTCTAAACCCTTGATTTAAAACAAGTTAATCCAAGCAGCCCTGGAAGTTGTCGCTCACTGGCGACAAAAACAGCGGTTCTGGGCGCTTTTGGGTCGGATTACATTTTGTTAAGTGAGGTATCAGATTCAAGCTGTTGATTTAAAACAGCTTTTCCAAACTGGCACAGGGTTTGCCCTAGTCATGGCATGCCAGCCTTTTTTCAGTCTCTCCAAAGCGGTTTCCCGGCCCCGCGCCCGGCCCGCTTGGCGGCCGGCGCCGGCCTTGCGGTGCTGCTGCTGGCGGCGGCGCAAGCACAGGCTTTTGGCCTGGACGATGTGGCCGCCCTGGCGCGCCAGCGCTCGTTGACACCCTGGCGCGAGGCCCCTCACGCCGTGCCCGTCGAGCTCGCCAAGATGGCCTACGACAACTACCGGGACATCCGCTTCAACGCCGCGAGCACGCTGTGGCGTGCTGACAAGCTGCCTTATGAGGCGAACTTTTTCCACGTCGGCCGGCACGGCGATTCGGTGCGCATTCACGAAATCACGACAGCGGGCGTCAAGCCCCTTCCCTACGACCCGGCGAGCTTCAATTTCGGAAAAAACAAATTGTCACCCGAGACCTGGGGCGACCTGGGCCACGGCGGCGTGCGTTTTTTCAGCAACCTCAATTCACCCACCTACAAGGACGAGCTGGTGGTTTTCACCGGCGCCACCTATTTCCGCGCCCTGGGCACGGGCCAGCGCTATGGGCTTTCGGCACGCGGCCTGGCCGTGGACACGGCGGGCGGCGGCAAGGAAGAGTTTCCGCGTTTCACCGATTTCTGGCTTGAAAAACCGGCCGGCGACGCGAAACAGCTGACGGTCTACGCACTGATGGATTCGGAGCGCGTGACGGGCGCCTACCGCTTCGACATCACGCCCGGCGAGCAGACCACCACCCAGGTGCAGGCGCGCATTTTCATGCGCCCGGCCGCCACCAGCGGCAACAGCGCGCCGATTGCCACCCTGGGCATCGCGCCGCTGACCAGCATGTTTTTCTCCGGTGAAAACCAGCCGCGGCCCGGCGACTTCCGCCCGGAAGTGCACGACTCCGACGGCCTGATGATGGCCAGCGGCGACGGTGAATGGCTGTGGCGGCCGCTGCAAAACCCCTCGGCCACGGTGACGACCTCCTTCAGCATGAAGTCGCTCAAGGGCTTTGGCCTGATGCAGCGCGACCGCGCCTTTGCCAGCTACGAGGACACCGAAGCGCGCTATGAGCTGCGGCCCGGCGCCTGGGTCACGCCGGTCGGCGACTGGGGCGCCGGCCGCGTCGAGTTGCTGCAATTCAACACACCCGACGAGACGCACGACAACGTGGCGGCCTACTGGGTGCCCGAAAAAATGCCGGCGCCCGGCCAGTCGCTGGACATCGCCTGGCAAATCAGCTGGCAGGGCAAGAACCAGCAGCTGCCGCCCAATGGCTGGGCCACGCAGTCGCGCCGCGGTTTCGGCTTTTCCAAACCGGGTACCGACCTCACAGGCCAGGTCCAGTACCTCATCGACTTTGCCGGACCGGCGCTGGACACCCTGCCCGAGGACGCCAAGGTCGAAGCGATCTCCAGCGCCAACGCCAACGGCCGCGTGCTCGAAAGCCTGGCCTACAAAAACCCCGCCACCGGCGCATGGCGCATGGCGCTGCGCGTGCAGCGGCTGAACCCGGCCCAGCCTGTCGAGCTGCGCGCCTTCCTCAAACACGACAACCACACCGTAAGCGAAACATGGACCAACCTGATCACACCCTGATACCGTCCGGCGCGCGCAGCCTGCTGCGCGAGGAACGTCATCCGAATTCGGTCACGGCGCCGCCGCTAAACCGCGGCTCCATGGTGCCGCGCCCCTGGCGCGGCTTCTGGAACAGCATGGCGACCGCGCTGTTGCTGCCCTTGATGTCCATGTTCAAGGCCGGCGACCCGGCGGCTTTGCGCCCCTTGCCCGCCGCCCGGCCCGAGCCCTGGCAGCGCGCGGCCAGGCGCCGCCGCGCGGTGTTCCTGCTGCTGACGCTGGTCAGCACGGTGCTGGCGACCAGTATCTTTGCCGACATGCAGCCCGACTACGACAACGCCTGGCTGCAGTACGGCCAGATCAGCCTGTTTGCGCTGCTCTCGGCCTGGGTGGTGACCGGTTTCATGACCGCGATGATGGGTTTTTACGTCACCCTCTTCGGCGACAGGCACGCGCTGTCGGCGAAAAAAGTCCAGCACTATCCGCTGGACGCGTCCACGCGCACCGCCATCATCATGCCCATCTGCAATGAGGACGTGCGCACTGTGTTCGCCGGCCTGCGCGCCACCTGCGAGTCGGTCGCGATGACAGGCCATGTGCGGAGCTTCGACGTGTTCGTGCTGTCCGACAGCAACAACCCGGACATCATCCAGGCCGAGCGCGCCGCCTGGGAAGACCTGCGCGCCCAGCTGGCCGGCCACCCCGACCAGCCGCAGATCGAGGTCTATTACCGACTGCGCAAACGCCGCACCGACCGCAAGGCCGGTAACGTGGCCGACTTCTGCCGCCGCTGGGGCAAGGACTACCGCTACACGGTGGTACTGGATGCCGACAGCGTGATGAGCGGCGACTGCCTGGTCTCCATGGTCAAACTGATGGAAGCCAACCCCAGGGCCGGCATCATCCAGACCGCCACCCAGGCCATAGGCCATGTGACCCTGCATGCGCGCGCGCAGCAGTTCGCCTCGCGCGTGACGGGGCGCCTGTTCACCTTGGGCATGCAGTTCTGGCAGATGGGCGAGTCGCACTACTGGGGCCACAACGCCATCATCCGCATCGAACCCTTCATGAAACACTGCGCGCTGGCCCACATCCCAGGCACGGGCGGCATGGCTGGCAGCATCATGTCGCACGATTTTGTCGAGGCAGCGCTGATGCGCCGCGCCGGCTATCACGTCTGGCTGGTGGGCGACCTGGTCGGCAGCTATGAACAGCAGCCGCCCGACCTGCTGGCCGAACTGCAGCGCGACCGCCGCTGGTGCCAGGGCAACCTGCAGAACTCGCGCCTGATCGCCGAGCCCGGCATACACCCGGTGCACCGCTCCATGTTCGGCACCGGCGCCATGGCCTACCTGTCGGCGCCACTGTGGCTGTGCTTCCTGACCCTGGGCACCGCACTGTGGCTGTCGGGCTCGCCCATGATCGCCGACTGGACGCTGCTGCCGGGCGAGCTGATGTCGCTGTGGGCCTGGACGCTGTGCATGCTGTTCCTGCCGCGCATCCTGGGCATCGCCGCCGTGCTGATCAACCGCCAGCAGCAGTCCTACGGCGGCACCGCCAGCCTGCTGCGCAGCGCGCTGCTGGAAACCCTGATCGCGCTGCTGCAGGCCCCCATCCGCATGCTGGCGCACTCGCTGTTCGTGGTGGTGGCGCTGACGGGCTTGAAGCTCGAATGGAAGTCGCCCCCGCGCGAAGCGGCCGCCGTGCCCTGGCGCCATGCGCTGGCGCAGCTGGCACCCATGTCGGGCGTGATCGCGCTGCTGGCCGTCGGCATCGCCGTGATCGACGCACGCGCGCTGGTCTGGCTGATCCCGGTGGGCCTGCCCCTGCTGCTGTCCATCCCGATGACGGTGCTCACCAGCAAGGTCGGCGTGGGCACGGCCCTGCGCGCGCAAAACTACCTGCTGATCCCGGAAGAGACCCGCTCCCCCGCGGTGCTGCGCCGCGCCTGGCTGCATGCGAGCCGGCTGGCCCAGCCGCGGCTGAAGGCGGCCTGACGCTTCAAAACCCAAAAGAAAAGCCGCTTGAAGCGGCTTTTTTTGTGGGGCTGGAGCGCCGTCAGAACTTGGGCATGCCTTTCATGCCACCCATGCGCTTCATCATCTTCATCATGCCGCTGCCCTTCATCTTCTTCATCATGCCCTGCATCTGCTCGAACTCGTTGAGCAGCCGGTTGACTTCCTGAACGTGCACGCCGGAGCCGGCCGCGATACGGCGCTTGCGCGTGGCCTTGATGAGCTCGGGCTTGCGGCGCTCCAGCGGCGTCATGCTCTGGATGATGCCTTCCTTGCGCTTGATGTCCCTCTCGGCCTTGTCCATGTCGACCTGGCCGGCCTTGGCGGTCATTTGCGCCGGCAGCTTGTCCAGCAGGCTGGACAGGCCGCCCATGTTCTTCATCTGCTGCAACTGGCCCAGGAAGTCGTTGAGGTCAAAGCCGTCGCCCGACTTGATCTTGGCGGCCAGCTTTTGCGCCGCCGCCACGTCCACGCCGGCGGCGACCTGCTCGACCAGCGCCACGATGTCGCCCATGCCCAGGATGCGCCCCGCATGGCGCTCGGCGTCGAACACCTCCAGGCCGTCGATCTTCTCGCTGGTGCCTGAAAACTTGATCGGCGCGCCGGTGATCTGCCGCACGCTGAGCGCCGCGCCGCCGCGCGAATCGCCGTCGGTCTTGGTCAGGATGATGCCGGTCAGCGGCAGCGCCTCCTTGAAGGCCTTGGCGGTGTTGACCGCATCCTGGCCCTGCATGGCATCGACGACGAACAGGGTTTCGACCGGGTTCAGGATGGCGTGCAGTTCCTTGATCTCGGCCATCAGGGCTTCGTCAATGGCCAGCCGGCCGGCCGTATCGACCAGCAGCACGTCAAAAAAGTGCTTGCGGGCGTAGTCGATGGCGGCGCGGGCGATGTCGGCCGGCTTCTGCTCGGGTGTGCTGGGAAACCATTCGGCGCCGGCCTGTTTGGTGACCGTCTTGAGCTGCTCGATGGCCGCTGGCCGGTAGACGTCGCCCGAGACCGTCAGGACTTTTTTCTTGCGCTTTTCGATCAGGTGCTTGGCCAGCTTGGCGGTGGTGGTGGTTTTACCCGCGCCCTGCAGGCCGGCCATCAGGATGACCGCCGGCGGCTGCGCCGCCAGGTTGATGTCGCTCACGCCCTCGCCCATGGTGGCGGCGAGCTCCTTGTTGACGATGCCGACCAGCGCCTGGCCCGGCGAGAGCGAACCCATCACCTCCTGGCCCAGCGCCTTCTCCTTGACCCGGGCGATGAAGTCGCGCACCACCGGCAGGGCCACGTCGGCCTCCAGCAGCGCCATGCGCACTTCGCGCAGCATGTCCTGCACATTGGATTCGGTGATGCGGGCCTGGCCTCGCATTTCCTTGACGAGGCGGGATAACTTGTCGGTGAGGGCAGAGGCCATGGGAAGGCGCCACGGGCGTGGGGCGGTTAGGTGGGAAAGGAAAGGCTGCCAAAAGCTGCCAAGAGGCCGGCGGGGAAAGCCGCCGGGAAAGCAGTAAAGGCTAAACTCTAGCCATGATTTTAGCTTTGAGCGACTGGTGGGGTCTTGCGGCGGCGGCAGGCGCCGCTGTCGCCTATGCCGTCCTGGCGCTGGCCGCGCCGCGCCTGGGCGCCGCCGCCGTACGCGGCCTGCTGCTTGCCGCCTGGCTGCTGCACGCGCTGGCGCTGGCCGACGGCCTGCTGGGCGAGCCGCCCCGTTTCGGCTTTGCGCCCGCGCTGTCCATGACCGTCTGGCTGGTGCTCACGGTGTACGCGATTGAAAGCCGCCTGTTTCCACAGCTTCATGCGCACTGGGCGCTGGCGGGCCTGGGCAGTGTGGCGGTCATCCTGGCAGCCGTTTTCCCCGGCACCACCTACCATGCCATCGCATCGCCCTGGCTGCCGCTGCACTGGGCCCTGGGCATTGCGTCCTACGGGCTGTTTGCCGCGGCGGTCGTGCACGGCTGGCTCATGACGCGCTCGGAGCGCTCCATCCGGCTGGCCGCCCAAACCGACGCCGGCGTGCCGCTGATGACGCTGGAGCGCCTGACCTTTCGCTTCGTCGAAGCCGGCTTTGTGCTGCTGTCGGCCACGCTGTTCGTGGGCTGGCTGTTCGCCGAAACGCTTTACGGGCCGGGCCTGGCCTGGAAGTGGAACCACAAGACCGTGTTCTCGGTGCTGGCCTGGCTGACCTTTGCCGGCCTGCTGATCGGCCGGGCGCGCCTGGGCTGGCGCGGCCGCAAGGCGGTGCACGTGCTGTACCTGGGCTCCGGCCTGCTGCTGCTGGGCTATGCCGGTTCGCGCTTTGTGCTTGAAGTCATCCTGAGGCGGACATGAAGTACCTGCTGGTCATGGCCCTGGTGCTGGTGGTGTTCTGGATCTGGCGGCACAACCGTGAAACGGAACGAGACGAGGCCGCGTCGGCCCGCCAGCCGGCCCCGCAAAAACCAGGGCCCGCCATCACTGAAATCGTCGCCTGCGAGGTCTGCGGCGTGCATTTACCGAAAACTGAAGCGCTGATCGGCAGCAAAGGCATTTACTGCAGTGATGCGCACCGGCGCCAGGCCGGAGGCTAGATGAGCACGCCCTCCCATTGGTTTGAAACCGGCGGCGACAAGGGCTCAGGCAGCTGGGAAATCACGTCCGGGCCCGGCTCATTCGGCCGCCTCTGGCATGTTTTCATGACGGCGCGCGTCGCCATCGCCGCCGTGCTGGTCATCCTGCAGGCTTTTATCTACGCGCTGGGCAACATCACCAACCACTGGTCCATCGCGACCTGTATCGCCTACCTGTGCGCGACCCTGGCCGTGCGGCTCTGGTCGCGGCCGCGGCCGCCCGGCAGCACCTTTGACGCGCAATGGGTGCTGACCATAGGCGTGGACGTCGTCGCCTTCTCGGCGCTGAACTTCCTGCAGTCAGGCGGCATCAATTACACCCCGCTGTTCGCGCTGCCCGTGCTGCTGTCCTCCATCCTCGGCCCCATCCTGCTGGCCTTCGGAACCGCCTCGAGCGTGACGCTGCTGCTGCTGGCCGACGCCTGGTGGAACTCGCTACAGGGGCTGGGCGACTCCAACGCGCGTTTCCTGCAGGCGGGCTTGAGCAGCTCCGGCTTCTTCCTCGTCGCACTGCTCGCCAACCACCTGGCCCTGCGGCTGGCCAGGGAAGAACAGCTGGCCAAACGCAGCCAGTCGGCCGC
Source organism: Polaromonas sp. P4_F6 (assembly GCF_056401275.1). Lineage (NCBI taxonomy): Bacteria > Pseudomonadati > Pseudomonadota > Betaproteobacteria > Burkholderiales > Comamonadaceae > Polaromonas > Polaromonas sp. P4_F6. The sequence continues at coordinate 332,564 of NZ_JBFUJQ010000001.1, forward strand.
GCGCATGCAAACCCAGGTGAATGAACTGGTCATTGAAGCCCTGGCCGACGGCGTGCTGGTGGTCGACGTCAACGGCATCGTGCGCTCGGCCAACCCGGCTTCGCGCCGCCTGCTGGCGGCCGGGGACGCGGTGCGCAGCGCCCCCTTCATCCTGGCCACGGAAGCCGCCTGGCAACCTCTTGCCGAGCTGACGCACCGCACCTTCGCGGCGCAATCACCGCAGGAAGAGGACGTGAGCCTTGACAATGCGGGCGGCAACACCCGGCGGCTGCATGTGCGCACGCGGCTGGCCGCATCGCCGAACGGCACGCATGAGAGCCTGTGCGTGATGTTCCTGGAAGACCTGCGCGAAATGGAAGCGCGGGTGCGGACCGAAAAAATGGCGGCCATGGGCCGCATGTCGGCCGCGGTGGCCCATGAGATCCGCAACCCGCTGGCCGCCATTTCGCAAGCCAATGCGCTGCTCGAAGAGGACCTGCAGGACCCGGGGCAGCGCCAGCTCACCGCCATGGTCAGGCAAAACGCGCAGCGGCTGGCGCGCATCGTCGACGAGGTGCTGAATATCTCGCGCGCCCAGGCGCAGCTGCCTTCACCGCAAACCACCACGCTGCCGCTCGACGACACCGTCCAGAAAATCACCTCCGACTGGGCGGGGCAGACCGCGGCCGCCGCGCGCACGCGCGTCACGACGGCCTCGGACAACGCCGTCGTGGCTTTTGAGCCCGAGCATTTGCGGCGCCTGATGATCAACCTGCTGGACAACGCCTTGCGCTACGCCAGCGATTCCGCCGGCGCGATCGAAGTCGCGACCCAGAACGTGGCGCCGGGGCAGGCGCGCCTGTCCGTCTGGAGCGACGGCCAGCCGATGGAGCAGACCGTGCAGACCCACCTGTTCGAGCCTTTTTTCTCGTCGGAAAGCCGCTCCAGCGGGCTGGGCCTGTATATCTGCCGCGAGCTGTGTGAACGCTACGGCGCCATGATCGGCTACCAGCGCGTGCGTCACGAGGGCACCGAGGGCAACGAGTTCTTCGTCATGTTCAGGCCCTCCGCACAATCCCCGAACACGCCCTCGCCTTCTTTTGCCACAATGCCCAGCTGACACCATGAGCATGCAAGCCCCCGTTCCCCAGCAAGCCCGCATCCTCGTCATCGACGACGAGCCGGACCTGCGCACCCTTTACGAGCTGACCCTGCTCAGGGAAGGTTACCGGGTGGAAGCCGCCGGCGATTTGCTGCAGGCCCGCCAGCAGCTCAGCGAAAACCGGTTTGATGCGGTCATCACCGACATGCGCCTGCCGGACGGCCTGGGCCTGGAGCTGCTGCGCGACATGGTGAGCCAGCAACGCAGCGAGCGCTGCGTGGTCATCACCGCGCACGGCTCGGCCGAAAACGCGGTCGAGGCCCTGAAGGCCGGCGCCTTCGACTACCTCACCAAGCCGGTCGACCTCAAACAGTTCCGCAGCGTGGTGGCGTCGGCCGTGCAGGGTGCCAAACATCCGGCGCCGGCCGCCGAAAAAACCCAGCGCGGCATGCCCGATTCGGGCATCGCGCCTTTGTCGCTGCCCCTGCCGATGGCCGCCGAAACCCCGCTGATCCTGCAGAAACTGGTCGGCGAATCGGCCGTCATGCGCGCCGTCAAGTCGCGCATCGTCAAGGTGGCCGGCAGCATGGCGCCCGTGCTGATCCAGGGCGAGTCGGGCACCGGCAAGGAACTGGTCGCACGCGCCGTGCACGGCTGCAGCCACCGCGCGGCGGGCCCGTTTGTGGCCGTCAACTGCAGCGCCATCCCGGAAAACCTCCTGGAAGCGGAGTTCTTCGGCGCGCGCAAGGGTGCTTACACCGGCTCGGCGCAGGACCGGCAGGGCTACTTCCAGGCGGCCAAAGGCGGGACCCTGTTCCTCGACGAAATCGGCGACCTGCCGCTGGCCATGCAGTCCAAGCTGTTGCGGGCGATCCAGGAGCGCACCGTGCGCCCGCTGGGCTCGGCGCAGGAGGACCCGGTGGACGTGCGCATCGTCAGCGCCACCCACAAGGACCTGGTGGCCGAAGTCCAGGCGGGGACTTTCCGCCAGGATCTGTATTACCGGCTCAATGTGATCGAGATCCACGTGCCGGCCCTGCGCGAGCGCCGCGAAGACCTGCCCGACCTGTGCAAAGCCCTGCTCGCCAGGATCTGCCACGAGTCGGGCTTCCCCGTACCCGAGCTGACCGAGTCCGTGCTGGCCCAGTTGCGCGCCCTGCCCTTCAACGGCAACGTCCGCGAGCTTGAAAACACCCTGCACCGGGCGGTGGCGCTCGGCGACGGCAGCGAGCTGCATTTCGACGCGCCGGCCGAAGAGCAAGTCGCCATCCCAGAAAACCTGCAGGATTACCTGGACAGGCAGGAGCGCAGCATCCTCACGAAGGTGTTGCTGGAAAACGGTTTCAACCGCACCGCGGCCGCCGCCAGGCTGGGCCTGAGCCTGCGCCAGATCCGCTACCGCATTGCCCGCCTCAATATCGTGACGCCGGGCAGCGAAGACCCCGCCGATGGACTCGACGCCGCCGATGACCCCGCCTGAAAACCGGGACGACGCTCCGCAACCCTTGTGGCGGGACGGCTGGTACCGCTATGCACGCGCGCTGGCATCGCCCAATTTCGGCCCGCGGCCCGAGGGCGCGCAGATCGACCTCATCGTGATTCACTCCATCAGCCTGCCGCCCGGTGAATTCGGCAACGGCAATGTGCAGCGGCTCTTCACCAACCAGCTCGACTGGGAAGCCCACGCTTACTTCCAGGGCATACGCGGCCTGCAGGTGTCGTCGCATTTCTTCATCGCCCGATCCGGTGCCCTGTGGCAGTTCGTCGGCTGCGGCGACCGCGCCTGGCATGCCGGGGAATCGAAGTACCGTGGACGCGGCAACTGCAACGACGACTCTATCGGCATTGAACTCGAAGGCCTGGAGGGCGGCGTTTTCGAAGCGCCGCAGTACGAGACACTGGCCGGGCTGTGCGCTGCGCTGCTCGAGGCCTACCCCATCGCCCACATCGCGGGGCATGAACACATCGCGCCGGGCCGCAAGCAGGACCCCGGTGCGGGTTTCGACTGGCCCCTGCTGCAGGACTCGCTGGCCTTGCCGGCTAGGTACTTTCCCGAAACTCTTTGAACGGCGCGCGGCACAAGACCACACCAGTGTGGTGCGCTTTGCCGCGGAAAATTTTTCGTTATTTTTACCGCGCTAACATGGGCTTGTGTTGGCGGGCCAAAGCCCGCGACAAGGCGCGCCGCAGCGATGCGCAGCGCCCGCAGGCCTGATGAAATCAGGCTTTGCGCGAGATGAGCGGCACGAATACAAAGGCCTTAGGCGAGGGGTCCGAAGTGGAATGAAAAAGCCACAAAACGTAACGGTCCATAAAGTCGGCGGTACACTACCTGTAGTGGCTTGTATTCCCCCAATACCCTAGGTATAGTGCCTAAGCCCTAATTCAAGATTGATGTAATTCGGGCCCCGGCGGTGAGAAATTGGTTCATGTTTTTGAACCGCTCCCGCCAAACGGATTGCCCGCAACAGCACATCAGCCAGTCATAAAACAAAGCAAAGAGGAAGTCATGCAAACAGCACAACACGCAGTGCCCGCAACACCCGGCCTTGCCGCCGGCAACCCGGCAGCCAGCGAACCCAACACCCAGTCCAATCCGCTTGCCCACTACCAGATCATCCGCCGCAACGGCGGCGTGGTGCCGTTTGAGCCCAACAAGATCGCCGTGGCCATGATGAAGGCCTTCCTGGCCGTTCACGGAACGCAGGGCGCGGCCTCGGCCAGCGTGCGCGAAACGGTCGACGGCCTGACCCAGGCGGTGATCCGCGCGCTGATGCGCTCGCGTCCGGGCGGCGGCACCTTTCATATAGAAGACGTGCAGGACCAGGTCGAGCTCGGCCTGATGCGCGGCGGCCACCACGAGATCGCCCGTGCCTACGTGCTGTACCGCGAAAAACGCACGCAAGAGCGCGCGCGCCAGCCCCAGACCCAAGCACCCGCAGCCCCCCTGATCCACGTGACCGACCGCGGCAACCGCGTTGCCCTGGACATCCGCAACCTGCAGGCCTTGATCGAAGCTTCCTGCGCCAACCTGGGCGCCGACGTCAAGCCCGACCCCATCGTCGCGGAAACCATGCGCAACCTCTACGATGGCGTTCCCATCGACGAGGTCTACAAGGCCTCCATCCTGGCGGCGCGCACCCTGATTGAAAAAGACCCCGACTACACCTACGCCACGGCGCGCCTGCTGATGCACACCATCCGCCGCGAAGTGCTGGGCGAGGAAGTCACCCAGGCGGACATGGCGATCCGCTATGCCGAATATTTCCCGCAGTTCATCGCCAAGGGCGTGCAGAACGAGCTGCTCGACGAAAAGCTGCAGCAGTTCGACCTGGCCCGACTGGGCGCCGCGCTCAAGCCCGAACGCGACCTGAAGTTCGACTACCTCGGCCTGCAGACCCTGTTTGACCGCTATTTCCTGCACGTGCGCAAGCAGCGCATCGAGCTGCCCCAGGCTTTCTTCATGCGCGTGGCCATGGGCCTGTCGCTCAACGAAATCGACCGCGAAGAGCGCGCCATCGAGTTCTACGAAATCCTGTCGTCCTTCGACTTCATGTCGAGCACGCCCACCCTGTTCAACGCCGGCACCCTGCGCTCGCAGCTGTCGTCCTGCTACCTGACCACGGTCGCCGACGACCTGGGCGGCATCTACGACGCCATCAAGGAAAACGCCCTGCTCTCCAAATTCGCCGGCGGCCTGGGCAACGACTGGACGCCCGTGCGCGCCCTGGGCGCCCATATCAAGGGCACCAACGGCGAATCGCAAGGCGTGGTGCCTTTCCTGAAAGTCGTCAACGACACGGCGGTCGCCGTCAACCAGGGCGGCAAGCGCAAGGGCGCCGTCTGCGCCTACCTGGAAACCTGGCACCTGGACATCGAAGAGTTCCTGGAACTGCGCAAGAACACCGGCGACGACCGCCGCCGCACGCACGACATGAACACCGCCAACTGGATTCCCGACCTGTTCATGCGCCGCGTGATGGAAAAAGGCAGCTGGACCCTGTTCTCGCCGTCCGACACGCCCGACCTGCACGACAAGTTCGGCAAGGATTTCGAGAAGATCTACACGGCCTATGAAGCCAAGGCCGAGCGCGGCGAGATCAAGCCGTCCCGCAAGGTGCAGGCCACCGACATGTGGCGCAAGATGCTGTCCATGCTGTTTGAGACCGGCCATCCCTGGATCACCTTCAAGGACGCCTGCAACGTGCGCTCGCCGCAGCAGCACGCCGGCGTCGTGCACTCCTCCAACCTGTGCACCGAGATCACGCTCAACACCAGCGACACCGAAACCGCCGTCTGCAACCTCGGCTCCGTCAACCTGGTCCAGCACCTGAAGGACGGCGCGGTCGACCACGAGAAGCTCAAAAAGACCATCACCACGGCCATGCGCATGCTGGACAACGTGATCGACATCAATTACTACGCCGTCAAGAAGGCCCGCGACTCCAACATGCGCCACCGCCCCGTGGGCCTGGGCATCATGGGCTTCCAGGACTGCCTGTATGAGCTGCGCGTGCCTTACGCCTCCCAGGAAGCCGTCGAGTTCGCCGACAAGTCCATGGAAGCCGTCTGCTACCACGCCTACTGGGCCTCCACCGAACTGGCCAAAGAGCGCGGCAAGTACGCCAGCTACAAGGGCTCGCTCTGGGACAAGGGCGTGCTGCCGCTGGACACGCTGGACATGCTGGCCGAGCAGCGCGGCGGCTATGTCGAGATCGACCGTTCCGCCACGCTGGACTGGGAAGCCCTGCGCAAGAAGATCGCCAAGGACGGCATGCGCAACTCCAACTGCGTCGCCATCGCCCCGACCGCCACCATCTCCAACATCATCGGCGTGGATGCCTGCATCGAGCCCTGCTTCGGCAACCTCTCGGTCAAGTCCAACCTGTCCGGCGAATTCACGGTCATCAACCACTACTTGGTGCGCGACCTCAAGCGCCTGAACCTGTGGGACGACGTGATGGTGGTGGACCTCAAGCACTTTGACGGCTCCCTGCGCCCCATCGACCGCGTGCCCCAGGACGTCAAGGCGCTGTACGCCACGGCGTTTGAAATCGAGACCTCCTGGATCGTCGAAGCGGCGGCGCGCCGCCAGAAATGGATAGACCAGGCGCAGTCGCTCAATATCTATATGGCGGGCGCTTCGGGCAAGAAGCTGGACGACACCTACAAGCTGGCCTGGTTGCGCGGCCTCAAGACCACTTACTACCTGCGCACCCAGAGCGCGACGCACGCCGAAAAATCGACCGTGACCGCGGGCAAGATGAACTCGGTGTCATCCGGCTCCGCGCCCGCGAGCAGCGGCATGAGCGCGCTCGAAGCGGCGGCCGCCGCGGCGCAGGCGCAGATGAATGCAACGCCCGCCACCGACATCAAGTTCTGCGCGATCGATGACCCGGGATGCGAGGCCTGCCAATAAAAAAACACCGGATCGCGCGGCCACCCGACCGCACGATTCGATGTATATGAGCAACACAATTTTGTAGCGATGTGAATGAACACTTTTCATTTTGTATCGCTGCTTTCATAATCCCACAGTATTGGAAACCTCTATGTTGACCTGGGACGAAGAAGTCAAACCATCGTTGCAAACACCTCAGAACAGCGGCTCGCCCGAAGGCCGCTCGATGGAACTTCCGCCTCTTTCTTTTAACGCCGCCGAGCAACCCCAGGCGCAAGTGCGCATGCTCAACGACGGTGCCTTCGCACCTGCCCAAGCTGCGGCCCCTTCGGCTCCTGTCTCCGCCGAGCCCGCCAAGGCGCAGCGCGTCAAAGCCTCCGACAAGCGCATCATCAACGGCCAGACCGACGTCAACCAGCTGGTGCCCTTCAAATACAAATGGGCCTGGGAAAAATACCTCGCCACCTGCGCCAACCACTGGATGCCGCAGGAAGTGAACATGACGCGCGACATCGCGCTCTGGAAAGACCCGAACGGCCTGACCGAGGACGAACGCCGCCTGGTCAAGCGCAACCTGGGCTTCTTCGTGACCGCCGACTCGCTGGCCGCCAACAACATCGTGCTGGGCACCTACCGCCACATCACGGCGCCCGAGTGCCGCCAGTTCCTGCTGCGCCAGGCTTTCGAGGAAGCCATCCACACCCATGCCTACCAGTACATCACCGAGTCGCTGGGCCTGGACGAAAGCGAGATCTTCAACGCCTACAACGAAGTCCAGTCCATCAAGGACAAGGACCAGTTCCTGATCCCTTTTATTGAAGTCATCTCCAACCCGCACTTCAAGACCGGCACGCCCGAAGCCGACCAGACCCTGCTCAAGTCGCTGATCGTCTTCGCCTGCCTGATGGAGGGCCTCTTCTTCTACGTCGGCTTCACGCAGATCCTCGCCCTGGGCCGCCAGAACAAGATGACCGGCGCCGCCGAGCAGTACCAGTACATCCTGCGCGACGAGTCCATGCACTGCAATTTCGGCATCGACCTGATCAACCAGCTCAAGCTGGAAAACCCGCACCTCTGGACGGCGGAGTTCAAGGCCGAGATCAAGGCCCTGTTCATGAAGGCCGTCGAACTGGAATACCGCTACGCCGAGGACACCATGCCGCGCGGCGTGCTCGGCCTGAACGCCTCCATGTTCAAGGGCTACCTGCGCTACATCGCCAATCGCCGCGCCACGCAGATCGGACTTGAAACTCTCTTCCCCAACGAGGAGAATCCATTCCCGTGGATGAGCGAAATGATCGACCTGAAAAAAGAACGCAACTTCTTTGAAACCCGCGTGATCGAGTACCAGTCCGGTGGTGCCCTTTCCTGGGATTGATTGAACAAGACGCGCAACACAAGCCGACAATGATTTCTAGAATTGCAACGACCAATGACGACACCGCAGAGTGCGCGCTGGGCTTTGCTCCTGTGTTCGCGGCGCTGGGACCGGTTTATCCGGGGCCCAACGCCGTGAATCGCTTTACGTACTCCAACCGTGAAGTGCTCTTTGCAACGTGATCAAGGAGAAAACTATGGCAACTGCGAAAAAAACTGCGGCTAAAAAAGCTGCTCCGAAGAAGGCTCCTGCTAAAAAGGCAGCAGCTAAGAAGGCTCCTGCTAAAAAAGTAGCAGCGAAAAAAGCTCCGGCTAAAAAAGCTCCAGCGAAAAAAGTAGCGGCCAAGAAGCCAGCTGCGAAAAAATCGCCAGCGAAAAAGCCAGCAGCCAAGAAGGTAGCGGCCAAGAAGCCAGCGGCGAAGAAAGCCGCAGCGAAAAAGCCAGCAGCCAAGAAGGCCGCGAAAAAGGTAGCGAAGAAACCAGCGGCCAAGAAAGCCGCTGCGAAGAAGCCTGCCGCCAAGAAAGCAGCGAAAAAGCCCGCTGCGAAGAAAGCCGCGAAAAAACCTGCTGCCAAAGCTGCGAAAGCACCCGCTGCAGCGGCTGCCCCTGCGGCTCAGACTACTCTGAACCCGCAAGCTGCCTGGCCGTTTCCGACCGCCAGCAAGCCGTAAGCAGTAAGGTAATTCTGCTTAGAGCCCGATATCGAAAGATGTCGGGCTTTTTTCATGCCCGCCCCACTCCTCCACGCCCGCCATCATCCCGCCCATGCCACTGCCTGAGCTTGCCTTTCTGCGAATCGAAAAGAACGGCGACGTGCTGGTCGACGTGCACGTGGTGCCGAATGCCGCCAAAACCCAGGTCGTGGGCCTGCACGGCGAAGCCGACCAGCTGGCGCTGCGCCTGCGGCTGCAGGCGCCGCCGGTGGACGGCAAGGCCAACCAGGCGCTCGTGAAATGGCTGGCCGGCTGCCTCGGTGTGCCGCAGCAGGCGGTCACGCTGGCGCGCGGGGAGACCTCCAGGCGCAAGCAGCTGCGCGTAAATGCCGCGGCGGCCGGCCGCGCCGCCTGGGATGAGCTGGTGAAAGCGTTGGGCCAGGACGGCCCACCCGCCTGAGGGGCGCCCTTTAAGCCGAGATTTGTTCGGCCGACAGTGTGTAGTTCTGGCCGCCGCGCGTCGCGATCTTGAGCGCGCCGACCCGGTTGCCCAGCGCGGCGCAGCGTGCCAGCGGCCAGCCCTGTTCCAGGCCGAACAGCAGCGCCCCGCGAAAGGCGTCGCCGCAGCCGGTCGGGTCCACCACAGCCTCGGCCTTCACGGGCGGCACCAGGGTTTTTTCGCCGTCTATCCAGACTTCGCAGCCTTCGGCGCCCAAGGTCACCACCAGGCCCTGCACGCGCCGCGACAATTCGGCGCAGGACAAGCCGGTGCGGTCGCAGAGCATCTTGGCCTCGTAGTCGTTGACCGTCACCCAGGTGGCCAGCTCGACGAAATGCGCGAGTTCCTTGCCGTCGAACATGGGCAGGCCCTGGCCCGGGTCGAACACAAAGGGGATGCCGGCGGCCTTGAACTGCTCGGCATGCTGCAGCATGGCATCGCGGCCATCGGGCGAAATGATGCCCAGCTTGATGTCGCCGCGCGCCGCGATGCGGGTCACATGGGCCTGCATCATCGCGCCGGGATGGAAAGCCGTGATCTGGTTGTTGTCGCGGTCGGTCATGATCATGGCCTGCGCGGTGTAGGTGCCCTCGACCTGGCGCACGAACTCGGTGCTGATGCCCAGCGTCTTCATGCGCTCCACATACTCGGCGCCGTCGCTGCCGACCGTCGCCATGGGCAGGGCCGTGCCGCCCAGCTGCCGCAGGCTGTAGGCGATGTTGCCGGCGCAGCCACCGAATTCGCGGCGCAGCGCCGGCACCAGGAAGGACACATTGAGGATGTGCAGCTGGTCGGGCAGGATCTGCTCGGAAAAGCGCCCCTCAAAGGTCATGATGGTGTCAAACGCCAGGGAGCCACAGATAACAGCGGACATTGATTTTTTCTCGTTTCAATCAGGGATAAAAAGCCAGGACACGGTAGCCCGCCACCCGCAGGGGCGCAGCCGTGGAAGCGGAAGAAGAAGAGGAAGGGGATGACGCGCCGGCCGCGTCCCCCGAGACCTTCATGATGACCAGCCCCGCCAGCTCGGACTGGGCCGGCAGCGTTGCAGCCTTGGCGCCGAACTGGGCCGGCGCCAGGACGCGGCGCACCACGGCCTGGTCCTGGGTGTCGGTCAGGGTCACCTCCAGCGAGGGCATTTCCAATGCCGCCACGCCGGTGTTCTTGAGGGTGAAGCTCAGGCGGTAGGCGTCGGGGGCGACGCGGTTGAAGGTGGAGCTGTCGATCACCAGCGCCTCGATATGGCGAGGCGGCCGGATTTCACAGCGCAGCGGGCCGCACAAGGCCTGCAGCGCCGGAAGCAGCCGCGGCTCCAGCGCGGCCAACATGTCCCTCTGCTGGACGGCCCACTGGGCCACCAGCGCGGCCAGCAGCAGCAGGGACAGCAGGGACAGCGACAGGCGCGTCAGCGGTTTTCGCCAGAAGGCCTTGCGCCGCGCATCGCGCACAAAGGACACGTCGTGCTCCATCGGCCGCCCCGGCATGCCGGAATCCACGTCCGAATAGGCGAAGCTGGAATCGTCCTCGATGGCCTGGCGAACCATGGCCGGCTGGCGCGGCAAGGGTAGCTCGGCAGGCAGCGATTCGGCGGGCAGCTCCAGCGGATCGAGCTGGCGTTCCTGCTGCGCCTGCTTCCAGCGCACGGGGTCGAAGTCGGCGGCGCTGTCCTGGGCGTCGTCCCAGCCGGGGCTGGACGGCCGCAGCGGCATCCTGTCGGCAAACGAGCGGGCCGGCGCCCATTCCTGCCGGGACGGCTCCACCGGCGGGTCCGCCGCGGGCAGGCTTTGGGGTTCGGTGGGGCGGTCGAATTCCGGCGGGGGCTCGGAAGCGGCGGCCAGCGTGGCCGTTGCCAGGGGTGCGGGCGCGGTCAGCGCGGACATATCGCGCGGCAGCAAATGGGCCGAGGCATCGAACACTTCAGCGCAATGGCCGCATCGCACCCAGCCTTGTGAGACTTTGAGTTGGTCGGTCACGACTTTGAACATCGTGCCGCATGCGGGACAGCGCGTAATCAGGCTCATTTAGCGCTGTATTGTAGGGGCCGCGCCCCGCGGGACGGCCTAGAAGCCGGCGGTCATCAGGATCCATCCCTCTTGCGCATCGTGCACCTTGAGCTGGCAATAGGGGGCGTAGGCTTGCTTGAGCTCATCGGCCTGGCGCTCCAGGATGCCGGCGAGCACCAGGTGCCCGCCTTTCTCGACATGGGAACACAGCAAGGGCGCCAGCACCTTGAGCGGCGTGGCCAGGATGTTGGCCAGCACGGTGCGGTACTGGCCGGACGCGGTCTCGGGCAGGCCGGCCTTGAGCGCCACATGGTTGGCCTCGGCATTGGCCAGCGTTGATTCGACCGCGGCCGGATCGATGTCCACGGCGTCGATGTCGGTTGAGCCAAACTTGGCCGCACCAATGGCCAGGATGCCGGAGCCGCAGCCATAGTCGAGCACACGGCCCAGGTCTTGCCCGCTACGGCCTGCGATCCAGCGCAGGCACATGCGCGTGGTCGGGTGCGTGCCCGTGCCGAAAGCCAGGCCCGGGTCCAGGCGAATCACCTGTTTGGCCTCGGCCGGAGGCTCGTGCCAGGTCGGCACGATCCAGAATTCGGGTGTGATGTCCACGGGCGCGAACTGCGACTGGGTCAGGCGCACCCAGTCCTGCTCGGGCACGGGCTGGACAGCGACGACGCGGCAGCCCGTGAAAAAGTCCTGCGCCACCAGCACAATGGCCGCGTCACGCGCCAGGGCTTCGGTGGCAAACAGCGACACGATGCGGGAGCGTTCCCAGCCCGCCTTGGGCGGCGGCATGTCGGGCTCGCCGAACAAGGCCTGCTCCGCCGGCGTCTGCGCGTCGGCGTCTTCCACCGACACGCTGAGCGCGTCGAGCGCGTCCAGCGCCTCGCTGAGCGTCTCAACCTCGTCAACGGGCGCCAGCAGGATCAGTTCAAACATGCTCATCGCACGCCCAGGCAGCGTTCAGCGCTCACGTTTAGACAGCCACTCTTCCAGGTAGTGGATGTTGGTGCCGCCGTCCATGAACTTGGCGTCCACCATCAGTTCGCGGTGCAGCGGGATGTTGGTGTTGATGCCTTCGACCACGGTCTCGGCCAGCGCCGTGCTCATGCGGGCCAGGGCCTGCTCGCGCGTGTCGCCGTGGACGATGATCTTGCCGATCATGGAATCGTAGTTGGGCGGCACGAAGTAATTGGCGTAAATGTGGGAGTCCACCCGCACGCCCGGCCCGCCCGGCGTGTGCCAGGTCGTGATGCGGCCCGGCGAGGGAATGAACTTGTAGGGGTCTTCCGCGTTGATGCGGCATTCGATGGAATGGCCCTTGAGTTCGATGTCGCGCTGGGCGAAGGGCAGTTTTTCGCCGGCCGCCACCATGATCTGGGTGCGCACGATGTCCACGCCGGTGATCCACTCCGTGACGGGGTGCTCCACCTGCACGCGGGTGTTCATCTCGATGAAATAGAACTCGCCGTTTTCGTAGAGAAACTCGAAAGTGCCCGCGCCGCGGTAGCCTATCTTCTTGACGGCCGCGACGCAGCGCTCGCCGATGCGCTCGATCAGCTTGCGCGGAATGCCGGGCGCCGGCGCCTCTTCCATGACTTTCTGGTGGCGCCGCTGCATGGAGCAGTCGCGCTCGCCCAGCCAGACCGCGTTCTTGTGCTGGTCGGCCAGGATCTGGATTTCGATATGCCGCGGGTTCTGCAGGAATTTCTCCATGTAGACCTCGGGATTGCCGAAAGCCGCGCCGGCCTCGGCCTTGGTGGTCTGCACCGCGTGCAGCAGGGCCGCCTCGGTGTGCACCACGCGCATGCCGCGCCCGCCGCCGCCGCCGGCCGCCTTGATGATGACGGGGTAGCCGATCTGCTTGGCGGTGCGCTTGATGAGGACCGGGTCGTCAGGCAGGGCGCCTTCCGAGCCGGGCACGCAGGGCACGCCGGCCTTGATCATGGTCTGCTTGGCCGACACCTTGTCGCCCATGATGCGGATGGATTCGGGCGAAGGGCCTATGAACTTGAAGCCGCTTTTCTCAACCCGCTCGGCAAAATCGGCGTTTTCGCTCAGGAAGCCGTAGCCGGGGTGTATGGCTTCGGCATCCGTCACCTCGGCCGCCGAGATGATGGCCGGCATGTTGAGGTAGCTGTCCTTGGAGGGCGCCGGGCCTATGCAGACCGACTCGTCCGCCAGCTTGATGTATTTCGCTTCGCGGTCGGCCTCGGAATAGACCATCACGGCCTTCACGCCGAGTTCGCGGCAGGCGCGCTGGATGCGCAAAGCGATCTCCCCGCGGTTGGCGATCAGAATTTTTTTGAACATGCGTCGGTAAGCCTGGTTTGAAAAGGAGGCGCTGCGCCCCGCTTATTCAATGATGAAGAGGGGTTGGCCGTATTCGACAGCCTGGCCGTTTTCCGAAAGAATCTTGGTGACCGTGCCCGACTTGTCGGCTTCGATCTCGTTGAGGATCTTCATGGCCTCGATGATGCAGATGGTCTCACCTTCCTTGACCACGCTGCCGATTTCGACAAAAGGCTTGGCGCCGGGGCTGGCCGAGCGGTAGAAAGTGCCCACCATGGGCGACTTGACGGCATGGCCGGCCGGGGCGGCGGGCGCCGCCTCGGGGGCCGGAGCAGCCGGGGCGCCGGCAGCCGGGGCCGCCGCGGGAGCTGCTACCATGGCAACCGGCTGCTGCATCACGACGGGAGCGCCGCTGGATTTGACGATGCGTACCTTGCCCTCGGCTTCGGTGATTTCCAGCTCGGAGACGTTGGACTCCGAGACGAGGTCGATCAGGGTTTTGAGTTTTCTTAAATCCATGGGTTCTCTCCAACGACGGTAGATGCTGGCGCGGGATCTCGGCGCAGCTTTTGACTGAAAGGCCGGAAACAGGGCACGAGGAGCGCCACCACCGATCTTCCTTCTTTTTTCACTTACTTTCTGCTTTTACGCCTTAAAGCGCTTATCAGTTAACTACTGCGGGGACGAGCCAGGCGGCTTTCCCCGGGAAAGCGCAGAGTGTACATCAAGCCGGAGGCCATTCCAAACCGTCTGGCGGTTGGCCTCGATTTCCCTAAATCCCCTTCAGACAATGCTGTTAGAAGCGTATTGCTGCAGATTGACCGGGTTTTCGTGCAAAACCCCGTATGGGCCTGTTAGACCAGCTTGGCCCACTGCGCGAGGTCTTCAGGCAGGACCTTGCCGATCTTGCGGTGCAGCAGCTCTCCCGAGGCGCTGAACACCGCCGTGAAGGGCAGGCTGCCGGCGAGGTTGCCCAGGGATTTGCTGAGCTCAGTCCCGCCAAGGCCGGCCATGCCCACCGGAAAATGCAGGGGTTTGGTTTGCAGCCAGGTCCGTACCGCAGTAGGCTGATCGACGGCCAAACCGACTATTTGCAGGTTTTTATCGCGGTTTTCCTGGTAGAAATAATCCAATAAAGGCAGTTCCTCGACACAAGGCGGGCACCAGGTGGCCCAGAAATTGACCAGCAGGAGCTTGCCGCGAAAGCTGCTCATGGACAGGTTCTTGCCGTCCGGGGTGTCAAAACTGAGGCGCCAGAAGGCGTCGGAGGCGCTGCCAGCCGCGCCCACCACCGCCGTTTCAGCCGGTCCGGGCGCCACCTGGTGTGGCTGGAATTTCCACCAGGCGACGCTGGCGCCGGCCAGGCCGGCCACCGCGGCGGTCGCGCCATAAAGTATGTTTCTGCGATTCACGTGTCTGAAGCTCCAGCTTGGGGGATCAATAATTTTTGCACGGCAGCGATATCGCCCCGGGGCGTGCGGCCCTTGCTATCGGCCCTCAAGGCGCCGCGCAGGTCGTCGTGGTCATAGACCATCAGGTGCACACCCACCGTTTCGTTCAAAGGTTTGCACACACTTCGCAAGCTGAGCGCTTCCACGCTGTCGCCGGTAAAACCGGTCACGGTGCGCGGCTCGTAGTCCACATTGTGCTCAATCAGCGCGATTTCAGCCGATTTGGGGTCATCGCAGAAAAGCTGGATATAGATATCGGACAGCCGCGTGGCCGTGCCATGCCAGACGGCGCCGCCCAGATGGGGCCGGAACTGCGCCAGGCGCTCCATCCAGACCAGGGCCAGCTCGCGCAAGGCGGCCAGCTCGGCCGGCTGGGTGTCGGCGCAGAACAGCGCGATGTATTCGCGTACCGCGTCTTCGAGCTCGTCGTTGCCGGGCAGCTCGGTGCGGGCCGGCAGCGCCAGCTGTTTGACGGCGCGGCGCTTGGCGGGGCCGTATTCCAGCCCTTCCTCGACCACCAGCGCGGCGGCGGTGGCGGCAATTTCGGATTTGAGGGTGTGTGGGGTCAAGGTCGGCAGGCCCGGGAGCCAGAAGGGAGAAGAGAAGAAAAGAGCGGCGAAGCGATTGTGCCCCGGTTAGGTTCCCGATCCGGCCCAAAGTTCAGCGCCTGGCGCGGCCGGCCACCCTGGCGGGGCCGGGCCCGCGAAACCCGGCCTCCTAGAATACAGCCCCATGCACATACATATTCTGGGAATCTGCGGCACTTTTATGGGTGGCCTGGCCGCCCTGGCGCGGGAGGCGGGGCACAAGGTCACGGGCTGCGACACGGGCGTCTACCCGCCCATGAGCGACCAGCTGCGCGGCCTGGGCATAGAACTGATCGAGGGCTACGGCGCCGACCAGATGGCTTTCGAGCCCGATGTGTTCGTGGTCGGCAACGTGATCTCGCGCGCCCGGCTGGCCGACGGGACGCCCAAATACCCGCTCATGGAAGCCATCCTGAACAGCGGCAAGCCCTATACCAGCGGCCCGCAGTGGTTGTCGGGCCATGTGCTGCACCATCCCACCCACCATGCAACCGGCCCGCGCCACGTGCTGGCCGTGGCCGGCACGCACGGCAAGACCACCACCACGGCCATGCTGGCCTGGATCCTGGAGCATGCCGGGCTGAAACCGGGCTTTCTGGTCGGCGGCGTGCCGCTCAACTTCGGCGTCTCGGCCCGCCTGGGCGAGGGCAACACCTTTGTGATCGAAGCCGACGAATACGACACGGCGTTTTTCGACAAGCGCAGCAAATTTGTGCACTACCGGCCGCGCACCGCCGTGCTGAACAACCTCGAGTTCGACCATGCTGACATCTTTGACGACCTGGCGGCCATAGAGCGGCAGTTCCACCACCTGGTGCGCACCGTGCCCTCGCAAGGCCGGGTGGTCGTGAACGCGGCCGAGGCCAGCCTGCAGCGCGTGCTGGCCCAGGGCTGCTGGAGTGAGCAGCTACTCTTTGGCAACGGCCTGCTGAACAAAGCCGGCTTTACCGCCCATGGCGAGCCGCATGACTTTCATGTGCTCAAGGCCGGCGAGGCCGTGGCCCATGTGAAGTGGGGCATCAGCGGCGTGCACAACCAGCTCAATGCCCTGGCGGCCATCGCGGCAGCCGAGCACGTGGGCGTGGCGCCCGAGGCCGCGGCGCGGGCGCTGGCGGAGTTCCAGAACGTCAAGCGGCGCATGGAAGTGCGCGGTGTGATCCCGCGCAAGGGCGGCGACATCACGGTGTATGACGACTTCGCCCACCACCCCACGGCCATCCACACCACGGTGGACGGCCTGCGCCGCCAGCTGCAAAGCGCCGGCCGGGGCGGCGAACGCATACTCGCCATCTTCGAGCCGCGCAGCAACACCATGAAGCTGGGCGCCATGACGGCCCAGCTGCCCTGGAGCCTGGAGCAGGCCGACCTGGCCTTCTGCCATGCCGGTGGGCTGGACTGGGACGCGCGCGCCGCCTTGGCGCCCATGGGCGAGCGCGCCCAGGTCGCCGGCACCATTGACCAATTGCTGGACCAGGTCAAGGCCGCGGCCCGGCCCGGCGACCACCTGCTGTGCATGAGCAACGGGGGTTTTGGCGGGATTCACGCCAAATTGCTGGAGGCGCTCAAGGCCTGACTTTGCCCAGAACGCCTGGGGCTCTCTGGGGCTCTACTAATTAGTAGCTGATGCTGAGCGCGGCCACATCAATGTGAACCACCGGCTTGGCCAGCGCCGCGCTGGCCGCGCGGGCGAACTCCTGCGCCCATTTGGCCTCGGCGAATTTCGCCGGCCCGGCGGCCTGGGCCACCACCACGACCTTGTCGGCGGTCAGCAGCTTGCCCGTGGGCCGCAGCGGCTCGCAGCCCATTTGCGTGAACTGGTCGTCCAGCCACCAACGCGCCACGTCGTGCGGCATGGGCTGCACTTCGTTGAGGTCCAGCCGCACGGGCGGGCCGTCCTTGAAGCTCACGGTGACTTCGCTGCGCATGATGTGCTCCTGGTCAGGCGCCCATGGTCGGCGACTTGCGGGTAGCGCGGCTATTCGCACAAACCCGCAAGCGGCCCTTAGCGCTTATTTGCTGGCGCGGCGCTTGAGCACGGCGGCCGACAGGATTTCCAGCACGTCCGTCGAATCGTTCCAGCCCAGGCAGGCGTCGGTGATGCTCTTGCCGTAGTCCAGCGCTTTTGCGTCGTCCTTGCCGGGGGTGAATTTCTGCGCGCCGGCGTTGAGGTGGCTTTCCACCATCAGGCCGAACACATGGCGCGAACCGCCGGCCACCTGGCCCGCGATGTCGCGCGCCACCTCGACCTGCTTTTCGTGCTGCTTGGAGCTGTTGGCGTGGCTGCAGTCCACCATCAGCGTGGCCGGCAGCTTGGAGGCTTCCAGTTCCTTGCAGGCCGCCGCGACGCTGGCCGCGTCGTAATTGGGCGTCTTGCCGCCGCGCAGGATCACATGGCAGTCCTTGTTTCCGTTGGTCTGCACGATCGCGACCTGGCCGTTTTTGTGCACCGACAGGAAATGGTGGCCGCGCGCCGCCGCCTGGATGGCGTCGGTGGCGATGCGGATGTTGCCGTCGGTGCCGTTCTTGAAGCCTATGGGTGCCGACAGGCCCGAGGCCAGTTCGCGGTGCACCTGGCTTTCGGTGGTGCGCGCGCCGATGGCGCCCCAGGAGATCAGGTCGCCGATGTACTGGGGCGAGATCACGTCCAGGAATTCGCTGCCGGCCGGCAGGCCCAGGCGGTTGATGTCGATCAGCAGCTGGCGCGCGATGCGCAGGCCTTCGTCGATGCGGAAGGTTTCATCGAGGTAAGGGTCGTTGATCAGGCCCTTCCAGCCCACCGTGGTGCGCGGTTTTTCGAAGTAGACGCGCATCACGATTTCCAGCGTGCCTTCGTACTTCTTGCGCTGCTCGACCAGCTTGCGGGCGTAGTCCAGCGCCGCCGCGGGATCGTGGATGGAACAGGGGCCGATGACCACCAGCAAGCGGTCGTCCTTGCCCTGGATGATGTTGTGGATGCCCTTGCGGGTCTTGCTGATCAGCGTCTCGACGGCGGTGCCGCGGATGGGGAAGAAGCGGATGAGATGCTCGGGAGGGGGTAGCACGGTGATGTCCTTGATGCGTTCGTCGTCGGTCTGGCTGGTCTTTTCGACGGTCGCATACCAGTTGTCGCTGGCGGAGGTGGCTTTGGCATTCATCGCAATCTTCCTTTTCTAGGGTGTCGGGTGTCGGTCGGGCAATTCAGGTTTCAGTACAAACATTCAGCAAACAAATCGGGCAAAAAAAAACCGCCGGGAGCCGGCGGTTTTTGGAGATTCGGTGCGTTTTATCGGGTCACGCCTTGATCTCTCTACCGCCGAAAGCGCTGGAGAACCAAAAGTAAGCAAAATAAAACTTGCCGAAATTCATAAGCTGGAATGTAGCACAGGTCCGCGAAAGCCCCGAAAACGGCCGGTTCAGGCCGTTCCGCCCACCGTCAGGCCGTCGATGCGCAGGGTCGGCTGGCCGACGCCGACCGGCACGCTCTGGCCTTCCTTGCCGCAGGTGCCCACGCCGCTGTCGAGAGCCATGTCGTTGCCCATCATGGTGACGCGGGTCAGCGCGTCGGGGCCGTTGCCGACAATCGTCGCGCCCTTGACGGGATACAGGATCTTGCCGTTTTCGACCCAGAAGGCCTCGCTGGCCGAAAACACAAACTTGCCCGAGGTGATGTCGACCTGGCCGCCGCCGAAGTTGGTGGCGTACAGGCCCTTTTTGATGCTGGCCACGATTTCCTCGGGCTGCTTGTCACCGCCCAGCATGTAGGTGTTGGTCATGCGCGGCATGGGCACGTGGGCGTAGCTCTCGCGCCGGCCGTTGCCGGTGGGTTTGACCTTCATCAGGCGGGCGTTCAGCGAATCCTGGATATAGCCCTTCAAAATGCCGTCCTCGATCAGCACGTTGCGCTGGCTGGCGTTGCCTTCGTCGTCGACGTTGAGCGAGCCGCGGCGGTCGGCGATCGTGCCGTCGTCCAGCACCGTGACGCCCTTGGCCGCCACGCGCTGGCCTATGCGCCCGGAAAAGGCGCTGGAACCCTTGCGGTTGAAGTCGCCCTCCAGGCCGTGGCCTATGGCTTCGTGCAGCAGGATGCCGGGCCAGCCCGAACCCAGCACCACCGTCATCTCGCCGGCCGGCGCGGGGCGCGCGTCGAGGTTGGTCAGGGCGGCTTTCACCGCGTCATTGACGTATTCGGCGACCTGCGCGTCGTCAAAGTAAGCCAGGCCGAAACGGCCGCCGCCACCGCCCGAGCCGACTTCGCGCCGGCCTTTCTGTTCGGCGATCACCGTCACGCTCAGGCGCACCAGCGGGCGTACGTCGGCGGCCAGCGTGCCGTCGGCGCGCGCCACCATGACCACGTCGTATTCGCTGGCCAGGCCGGCCATGACCTGCACGATGCGCGGATCCTTGGCCTTGGCGAGTTTTTCGACCTTTTCCAGCAGCTGGACCTTGGCGGTGCTGTCCAGCGTGGCGATGGGGTCCAGCCCCTGGTAGAGCGAGCGGCTGCCGGCGATGCGGCCGGCCGGCGTCTTGACGCGGGCGCTTTTGCCGCCGGCGGCAATGCTGCGCACCGTGCGCGCCGCGTCCAGCAGCGAAGCTTCGGAAATATCGTCGGAATAGGCAAAAGCGGTTTTCTCGCCGCTGACGGCACGCACGCCCACGCCCTGGTCAATGCTGAAGGAGCCGGTTTTCACGATGCCCTCTTCCAGGCTCCAGCCTTCGCTGCGGGTGTACTGGAAATACAGGTCGGCGTCGTCCGCGCCATGGGAGGTGATTTCACCGAGGGCGCGGCTCAGGTGCGCCTGCGTGAGGCCGAAGGGCGCCAGCAGCAGCTTCTGCGCGATCTCCAGCCGCCCCGAGGTTGACTCCACCGTAGGCCGGGCGGCCGAAGAGGCCGTGGACTTGTTGGGGGCGGAGGCGGTGGTGGAGCGAAGTGAGGTCATGCGGCCATTGTAGGCAGTCTGCCTGTGGGCCGGGGGCGGCGGGGTTTTGCCCGCAGGCAAGGGAAAACCGGGCGAAAACCCGCTCAGCCGCCCTTGCCGCCCAGGTGCTTGAACAGCGCGGCATCGTCCTCGGCCGCCAGCCCGGCCCGGTGGGCCTCGGCAAAGACCCGGCTGGCGCTCTCGCCCAGCGGGCCTTCAAAGCCGGCCGCGCGGGCCGCCGCCACGGCCAGCCGCGTGTCTTTTTCAAGCAGCGTCACATGCGCGCGCGGCGCGTAGTCGCCGGCAATCGCGCGGCGCATGCGGTCCGAGCCTATCCAGCTCTGCCCGCTGGACTGCTCGATCACGTCCAGGGTTTTCGCCAGGTCCAGCCCCAGGCGCGCGGCCAGCGCCAGCGCCTCGGCCGCGCCCACCAGGTTGATGCCGGCCAGCAGGTTGTTGACCAGCTTGGTGCGGGCGCCGTCACCAGGTTTCTCGCTGATGTGGAACACCTTGGCCGACAGGTCCCGCAGCAAGCCGGCCTGCTGTTCATATAGGGCCTGCGAGCAAGCCAGCATCAGGCTCATGGAGCCGTCACGCGCCCGGGCCGGGCCGCCCGACATGGGCGCGTCCAGCGTGTGCACGCCGAGCTGGGCCAGCCGGGCGGCGAAGGACTCGACGTCCTGCGGCGCGATGGTCGGGCACAGCATCACGGCATGGCCGGGCTGCAGCATGCGGGCCAGGCCTTGCTTGCCAAACAGCACCTCTTCAGTTTGCGCCGCATCGACCACGCAGACGATAAAAGCCTGTGACTCCGCCGCGGCATCCGCGGGGCTGGCAATGGCCGTGGCGCCCAGTTCCACCATGGCCGCCACCTTGGCCGCATCGATGTCGCAAACCTGGACCTCCCAGCCCCTGGCCAGCAGGTTGGCCGCCATGCCGCCGCCCATATTGCCCACGCCGATCACGGTCACCCTACGGGCGTTCACGCGGGCGGCCTCAGGTCTGCACCAGGCGCTTGGCCTTGGCGATGGACATCAGCATGCCTATGGCCAGGCCCAAAGTGACCATGGCGGTGCCGCCGTAGCTGATAAAGGGCAAAGGCACGCCCACCACCGGCAGGATGCCGCTGACCATGCCCATGTTGACGAAGGCATAGGTGAAAAAGATCATGGTCAGCGCCCCCGCCAGCAGGCGCGCGAACAGGGTCGAGGCCTCCAGCGCGATGGCCAGCCCGCGCAGGATCAGGAAGATGAAACCGGCGATCAGCAGCAGGTTGCCCAGCAGGCCGAACTCCTCGGAATAGGCGGCGAAGATGAAGTCGGTGGTGCGCTCGGGAATGAACTCCAGGTGAGTTTGCGTGCCGGCCATGAAACCCTTGCCGGTGATGCCGCCCGAGCCGATGGCGATCATGCCCTGGATGATGTGAAAGCCCTTGCCCAGCGGGTCGCGCGACGGGTCCAGCAGGGTGCAGATGCGCTGCTGCTGGTAGTCGTGCAGTATGGGCCAGCGCACGCCGTCGGCGCAGATCTGCGGCTCGAACCAGACCACCAGGAACACGCAGACCAGGCCCAGCAGCACCGGCGGCAGGATCAGCTTCCAGCTCAGGCCCGCGAAAAAAATCACCGCCAGGCCGGCCGCCAGCACCAGCAGCGAGGTGCCCAGGTCGGGCTGCTTCATGATCAGGCCCACCGGCATGGCCAGCAGCAGCACGGCGGCCACGAAGTCCAGCGGGCGCAGCTGGCCCTCGCGCTTCTGGAACCACCAGGCCAGCATCAGCGGCATGGCGATCTTGAGGATTTCGCTGGGCTGTATCACCACGCCCACATTGAGCCAGCGTTTGGCACCTTTTTTGGTCACGCCAAACACCGCGACGGCCACCAGCAGGGTCACGCCCACAATGTAGAGCGGCACGGCAAAGGCCATCAGGCGCTGCGGCGGCACCTGCGCCACCACGAACATGATGGCCCCGGCGATCAGCATGTTGCGGCCATGGTCGACAAAGCGGGTGCCGTGGTCATAACCCGACGAATACATGATCAAGAGGCCCGCGCAGGCCAGCAGGAAGACGGCAAATGCCAGCAGGCCGTCAAAGCCCTGCAGCAGGGGCAAAGTTCGCTGGTAAAGAGAGGGTTTGTCGAAAACGGCAGCCATGCCGGGGATTATCCGCCAGGGCCCGCGGCCGGGGCCCAAAGACCGTGGGCGCCCGTCTACCATGGCGGCATGCGCACCACCCATCTGCTTTACCTGCACGGCTTTCGCTCTTCGCCGCAGTCCATGAAGGCCCAGAAAATGGCGGCCATCGTGCGACAGCGCCATCCCGCCGTCCACTGGTGGTGTCCGCAGCTGCCGCCTTCGCCCGAGGCCGCGCTGCGCGGGGTCATGGACGAAATCGCCGGCTGGCCGCGGCAAGCCGGCTTCCAAAACCTGGCCGTGGTCGGCTCCTCGCTGGGCGGTTTTTACGCCACCGCCGTGGCCGAGCGCACCGGCTGCAAAGCCGTGCTGCTCAACCCGGCCGTGGAGCCGGCGCGGGACCTAGCCCGCTACATCGGCGAGCAAAGCGCCTGGCACGACCCGGACCAGCACTTTTTCTTCGAGCCGCGTTTTGTCGACGAACTGAAAGCCCAGCACGCCGGGCCACTGAAGGCGCCTGAAAACTACCTGGCCATCATCGCCAAGGGCGACGAGGTGCTGGACTGGCGTGAAATGGCGGCCCGCTATGCGGGCGCCCACTTGCGCATCCTCGAAGGCGGCGACCATGCGCTGAGCGACTTCGACACGCATGTGCCCGAAATCCTGGATTTCCTCGCCCTGGCCTGAAAGCCGGCCCTGAACGGGGGCTGATTACACTAGGCGCAAGTCATCAAAGACACCAAAGGGATTCCGTTTTGTTTGTATTGTTTGAAGAAGCCGGCAAGTTTCTGGCCGGCCGCATTTTGTCCGAGAGCGACGCCTCGCTGCAGGTGGAGCTCGACTCGGGCAAGCGCGTGAAGGTCAAGGGCGTCAATGCCCTGCTGAAATTCGAGAAGCCCTCGCCCGCCGAGCTCATGGCCGCCGGGCAGAAACTGAGCACCGACATCGAGCTGGACCTGGCCTGGGAATTCGCCGGCGAAGGCGAATTCGGCTTTGCCGACCTGGCCCGCGACTACTTCAGCGCCGACGGCAAACCCGCCACGCTGGAGCAGCAGGCTGCCGCGCTGTTCCGCCTTTACGATGCGCCGCACTACTTCCGCCGTGCCGGCAAGGGCCGCTTCAAGAAAGCGCCCGCCGACATCCTGCAGCAGGCGCTGGCCGCCATCGAGAAGAAAAAACAGGTGGCGGCGCAAATCACCGCCTGGGCCGAGGAACTGGGCCGCGGCGAATGCCCGGCGCCGGTGCGCGAGCAGCTCTACAAAATCCTGTTCAAGCCCGACAAGAACAGCGCCGAGTACAAGGCCGTGGTCGAGGCCTCCCGCGCCACGCATACCGCGCCGCTGGATCTGTTGCAGAAGGCCGGCGCCATCGCCTCGCCCTACCAGTTCCACTGGAAGCGTTTCCTGTTCGAGAACTTTCCCAAGGGCACGGGCTTTCCGGCGCTGCAGGCGCCCGAAGTCAAGGACGAGCTGCCGCTGGCCGACGTGAAAGCCTTTTCCATCGACGACTCGGCCACCACCGAGATCGACGACGCGCTGTCGGTGCAGGGCCTGGGCAGCGGCACTGTCACGCTGGGCATACACATCGCCGCGCCCGGCCTGGCCGTGCTGCCCGGCAGCCCCATCGACGCGGTGGGCCGCGCGCGGCTGTCCACCGTCTACATGCCGGGCTACAAGCTGACCATGCTGCCCGACGAAATCGTCAAAAGCTACACGCTGCAGGAAGGCCGCAACTGCCCGGCCCTGTCGCTCTACCTCACGCTCGACGAAGCCACGCTGGAGATCAAGGAAAGCGCCACGCGGCTGGAGCAGGTGCCCATCGTCAGCAACCTGCGCCACGACATGCTGGACAGCACTTTCACCGAAGCCTTTTTTGAAGCCGCGCAAAGCAGCCCGCCCACCGGCGTGCCCTGGGGCGTGGAGCTCACCTTCCTGCACCGGCTGGCAAAACACCTGAAGGCGCAGCGCGAAATCGTGCGCGGCAAGCCCGAGAACTTCAACCGGCCTGATTACAACTTCCGCCTGGACAACCCCACGGGCGGCGAGCCCCAAGGCAACGAAACCGTCAGCATCAGCACGCGCCAGCGCGGCGCGCCGCTGGACCTGATCGTGGCCGAGGCCATGATCCTGGCCAACAGCACCTGGGGCCAGTGGCTGGCCGAGCACGGCGTGCCCGGCATCTACCGCAGCCAGGCCAGCCTGGCGCCCGGCGTGAAGGTGCGCATGGGCACCAAGGCCTTGCCGCATGCGGGCATAGGCGTCAAGAGTTATGCCTGGAGCACCTCGCCGCTGCGCCGCTACACCGACCTGGTCAACCAGTGGCAGATCATCGCCTGCGCGCGCCACGGCCGCACGGCCGCGCTGGCCGCGCCCTTCAAGCCCAAGGATGCCGAGCTGTTTTCCATCATCTCGGGTTTTGACGCCGCCTACAGCGCCTACAACGGCTTCCAGGCCGGCATAGAGCGCTACTGGACGCTCAAATACCTGCAGCAAAACGGCGTCACCGAGCTGGTGGCCACCGCCTTCAAGGACAACCTGGTGCGCGCCGACGAGTTGCCGCTGGTGCTCGCGGCCGTGGGCGCGCAGGGCTTGCCGCGCGGCGCGAAAGTGCGCGTGCGGCTGGGCGAGATCGACGAGATCACGCTGGACGTGTCGGGCACGGTCACCGAGCGGCTGGACGTGGAACTTGAGGAATCGCCCGACCCGCTCGGTGAGGACGACGGCGAGACCGAGATGGCCGCCGGCCCGATCTCCATCGCGGTCGATGTCAATGAGCCACAAACCGACGCCGCCGCCGCGGCTCCGGTGGCGGGTTGACACCGGATTTCGCGCATAAACCCCGATAATCTCTTTCTGTGAAGAACCCAAGCACACTGCAAATTGCCCTGGGCGTGTCCATCGCCGTGCACGCGGTGCTGCTGACGGTGCGTTTTGTCGACCCCGAGCGCTTTAACCGCGTGTTCCAGGACACCCCGCTGGAAGTGATCCTGGTCAACGCCAAGTCCAATGAAAAGCCCGACTTCGCCAAGGCGATCGCGCAGGCCTCGCTGGCCGGCGGCGGCGAGGCCGAAAAAGGCCGGGCCACCTCGCCCCTGCCGCCTTCGGCCCTGATGGAGCTTGGCGACGCCACTGAAGACGCGCAGCGCAAGGTCGAGTCACTGCAGGAGCAGCAAACCCAGCTGCTGGCGCAGATCAAAAAGCAGCTGGCCTCCATGCCGCCGCCCGACCTGACCCAGCCCGCCAACAGTCCGGCCCAGGCCGAGCGCGAGGAAAAACGCAAGGCCCTGGTCAAGATCCTGGCTGAGATCGAACGCCGCATCAACGAAGAAAACGCGCGGCCCAAAAAGCGCTACATCAGCCCGGCCACGCGTGAAGAGGTCTACGCCGTCTATTACGACGAGCTGCGCCGCAAGATCGAGGACAAGGGCACCGTCAACTTCCCCGAGCAGGCCGGCAAAAAACTGTACGGCGAGCTCACCATGATCGTCACCGTGAACTTCGACGGCACCGTGCTGGACACGGAAGTGGTGCAGACCTCGGGCAACCTGACATTGGACCGGCGCGCCCAAAGCATTGTGCGCGGTACCGGGCCCTTCGGCCGCTTCAACGACGCCATGCGCCGCAAGGCCGACCAGATCGTCGTGGTGTCGCGCTTCAAGTTCACGCGCGACGACACGCTGGAAACCAAACTCACGAGCCGCTAGGGTCCCCATGGATCAGTACTACGTCCTGGGCAACCCGATCGCTCACAGCAAGTCGCCGCTGATCCACGCGCGCTTTGCCGAGCTGACCGGGCAGTCCCTGCGCTACGAGCGCCTGCTGGTGCCGCTGGAATCCTTCGCTGCCACCCTGGCGCAGTTGCAGCGGGACGGCGTCAAAGGCTGCAACGTCACCGTACCCTTCAAGCTTGACGCTTTTGAGGCCGCCACCACGCGCAGCGACAGGGCGCAGCTTGCGCAGGCGGCCAACACCTTGCTGCTGCAGGGCGGCGCCGTCCATGCCGACAACACCGACGGCGTGGGCCTGGTCAAGGACATCCAGAACAATGCCGGCGTTTCGCTGGCCGGGCGCGACGTGCTGCTGATAGGCGCGGGCGGCGCGGGCGCCGGTGCGCTGGCGCCGCTGCTGGCGGCCGGGCCGCGCCGGCTGGTGCTGGTCAACCGCACACGGGCCAAGGCCGATGCGCTGGTCCAGCGCCACCAGGCGCATGCGTCCCTGCAGCCCCTGCTGCAGACCACCGAGCTGCTGGCCCAAGACCTGGAAGGCCTTCAAGGCGCGTTCGACGTGGTCATCAACGCCAGCGCGAGCAGCCTGGCCGGCGCCGGCGTGCCGGTCGCCGCCGGCGTGCTCAAACCCGGCGCGCTGGCCTGCGACATGATGTATGGCCCCGCGGCCGCCGGCTTCATGGCCTGGGCCCGCGACAACGGCGCCGTGCCACGCGACGGCCTGGGCATGCTGGTCGAGCAGGCCGCCGAAGCCTTCGAGCTGTGGCGCAAGGTGCGCCCGCCTTCGGCGCAGGTGCTGCGGGAAATGCGGGCATCGCTGGCATGAAGGCGCTCTTCAGGCTGATCGGGCTGGGCCTGCTGGCCGGCCTGGCCTTGCAGCTTTTTTTTGTGGCACGCATCGCCGTGATGGCCGTGGTGGACCCGGAGTCCACCGCCTTCCAGCGCTCTGAAGCCTACCTGGTCGCGCGCAACACCGGCAGCCTGAAATGGCGCCAGCAATGGGTGCCCTATAGCGAGCTGCCCGACAGCCTCAAGCGCGCGGTCATCGCCTCCGAAGACGCCAGCTTTGCCGAGCATGACGGTGTCGACATGGAGGCGCTGGAAAAAGCCTGGGACAAAAACGCCAAGGCCGAACAGCGCGCCGCGCAGTCGGCCAGCCGGCTGGCACCCGCCAGGGCGGCGGCCGCGCCGGCCAAACCCGTGAAGATCGTGGGCGGCTCCACCATCACGCAGCAACTGGCCAAAAACCTGTTTTTGTCGGGCGAGCGCACGCTGCTGCGCAAGGGCCAGGAGCTGGTGCTGACCTTGCTGCTGGAAGCGCTGCTGGGCAAGGAGCGCATCCTGGAGATCTACCTCAACAGCGTGGAATGGGGCGAAGGCGTTTTCGGCGCCGAGGCGGCCGCCCAGCACTATTACCGCAAGCCCGCGGCCAGGCTGAGCGCCTACGAGGCCGCGCGCCTGGCCGTGATGCTGCCGCGGCCCAAGTACTTTGAGACCCGGCCCAACTCAGGCTACCTGGCCTCGCGCGCCGGCACCATCGTCGCCCGCATGGGCGGCGTGGAACTGCCTTGAGGCACCCAAAGGCCAGCAGCCCATGAACGACAAGCTTTCTCCCCTGCTGGCCAAGCTCATGGGCCTGTTCCTGCTGGGCCTGATCCGCACGCTGACCGGCGCGCAGGCACGCTGGCAAGGCTGCCCGCCCAAGGCCGAGCAGCGCATCTATTTCGCCAACCACCAGAGCCACGCCGACCTGGTGCTGATGTGGGCGGCCCTGCCCGAAGAACTGCGCAGCATCACGCGGCCCATCGCGGCCAAGGACTACTGGACCAAAACCCCGTTCAAGAAGTGGATCACCACGGCGGTGTTCAACGCAATTTATGTGGACCGCGCCAAGACCGGCGACCAGGACCCGCTGGAGCCGCTGATCGAGGCGCTGACCCACGGCGACTCCATCATCCTGTTCCCGGAAGGCACGCGCGGCAACCATGAGGAGCCGCAAAAATTCAAGGCCGGCCTCTACAACCTGGCACTCAAATTCCCGGGCGTTGTGCTGGTGCCGGCCTGGATCAACAACGTGCAGCGCGTCATGCCCAAGGGCGAGGTCGTGCCGGTTCCCATCCTGTGCTCGGTCACCTTCGGCGCGCCGATTGCCCTGGGCGCCGGTGAAGACCGCGGCGAATTCCTGGCCCGCGCGCGCCAGGCGGTGATGGACCTGCGGGATTCCTGATGAATACCTTTCTGCGCAACCTCTCGCCCTCGCAGCAGGTCGGCCTGCTGTTCGTGCTGGTCTTCGGCATCCTGACCGCCATCAGCGTGGCCGCCTTCGTGATGTCGCTCAAGGACACGCACGAGGACGACCTGCACACCCAGAAGCTCAAGGAGTTCAACGGCGTCCTGCGCACTTCCTGGCTGATGTCCACGGTGTTCTGGATAGGCTGGACGCTGGGCGAAACCGTGGCCACCGTGCTGTTCGGGCTGGTCGCGTTTTTTGCGCTGCGCGAGTTCATCACGCTCTCGCCCACGCGACAGGGCGACCACCGCAGCCTGGTGCTGGCCTTCTTCGTGGTGCTGCCGATGCAATTCGCGCTGGTCATCACGCGGCGCTTCGACCTGGTCACCGTGTTCATCCCCGTCTACGTCTTCCTGGCGATTCCGGTGGTCAGCGCGCTGGCCGACGACCCGCAGCGCTTCCTGGAGCGCAACGCCAAGCTGCAATGGGGCATCATGGTCTGCGTCTACGGCATCAGCCACGTGCCGGCCCTGATGCTGCTGAAGTTTCCCAACTATGAAGGCAAGAACGCCTTCCTGGTGTTCTTCCTGGTGTTTGTGGTGCAAAGCTGCATGATCGTGGAGTACCTGGTCGGCCGCAGGCTGCAGCGCCCGCCCAGCGCGCCCAATGTGAGCAAGAGCTTCAACTGGACCAGCTGGCTGATCGCCGTGGTGGCGGCCAGCCTGTTGGGCGGCCTGCTCGCGGGCCTCACGCCCTTCAAGCCGGCCCAGGCCGTGGCCATGGCTTTTATCGCCTGCGTCTCGGGCTCGCTGGGCCACCTCGTGATGAAGGCCCTCAAGCGCGACCGCGGCATTCCCAACTGGGGCAAACGCGGCGTGGGCGTGACCGGCGCCAGCGGCCTGCTGGACCGGGTCGATGCGCTGTGCTTCGGCGCGCCCATCTTCTTCCATTCGGTCCGCTGGTATTTCGGCCTCTAGGCCCGGCTAATTGCCATGCGCATCCTAGGCATAGACCCCGGCCTTCAGACCTCCGGCTTCGGTGTGGTCGACGTGGACGGCCCGCATCTTCGCTATGTGGCCAGCGGCACCATCAAGACCACGCACCTGGAGCGCGCCGACCTGCCCGGCCGGCTCAAGGTGCTGTTCGAAGGCGTGTGCGAGGTGGTGGAGCGCTACCAGCCCGACGCGGCCTCGGTTGAAATCATCTTTGTCAACGTCAACCCGCAAGCCACCCTGCTGCTGGGCCAGGCGCGCGGCGCCTGCATCACCGCGCTGGTTTCGCGCGAATTGTCCGTGGCCGAATACACCGCCTTGCAGCTCAAGAAGGCCGTGGCCGGCTACGGCAAGGCCGGCAAGGCCGAGGTGCAGGAAATGGTGATGCGACTGCTCAAGCTGCCTTCGCTGCCCGGCAAGGACGCGGCCGATGCGCTGGGCCTGGCCATCACCCATGCCCACGTGGGCAGCGCCATGGCGCGGCTGGCCCAGGCCGGCGGCACGGGCGCAAAAATGACGGGAAATTACCGCGGTGGGCGTAGCCGCTGAAGGGCTACGCTACGCGATCCGCTCAAGCACCAGCACCGCGAAAAAGCCGAACGCGGCAATCAGTGTCCACTTGAGGATGATGAGCCCGAAGCGTTTGTAACGCAGCTGCCCGGTGCCCGCGTAAAACATGAAGGCCACCACGGCGGCCAGCAAAAACAGCAGGATGAGCCAGCGGAACAGCAGCATGGGCGGCCCTTGGCAATGCCGCGCCTACCAGGCGCGCGCCAGTGTGGCAAAACCCCGGGGCGCTTTTTTCTCGTCTTCAAAGGTGACGACTTCGTAGGCATCCTTGTGCGCCAGCAGCTCGCGCAGCAGCTTGTTGTTCATCGCATGGCCGGAGCGAAACGCGCTGTAGGCGGCCAGCAGTGGCTTGCCCAGCAGGTACAGGTCGCCCATGGCGTCGAGGATCTTGTGCTTGACGAACTCGTCGTTGTAGCGCAGGCCGTCGCTGTTGAGCACCTTGTAGTCGTCCATCACGATGGCGTTGTCCAGCCCGCCGCCCAGGGCCAGGCCGTTGGCGCGCATCATCTCCACGTCCTTGGTGAAACCGAAGGTGCGGGCCCGCGCGATGTCGCGCGAGTAGGCGCCTGAGCCCATGTCGAACTCCACGCGCTGGCCGGTGGAGTCCACCGCCGGGTGGTCAAAATCAATTTCAAAGCTGAGCTTGTAGCCTTCATAAGGCGACAGGCGCGCCCACTTGGTGCTGGCGCCCTCGCCTTCGCGCACTTCCACCGGCTTGATCACGCGGATAAAACGCTTGGGCGCGGCCTGCAACTCGATGCCGGCCGACTGCAGCAAAAACACAAAGGACGAGGCCGAGCCGTCCAGGATGGGCACTTCCTCGGCCGTGATGTCGACGTAGAGGTTGTCAATGCCCAGGCCCGCGCAGGCCGACATCAAATGCTCCACCGTGTGTACCTTGGCGCTGCCGCTGGAGATGGTGGACGCCAGCCGCGTATCCGTCACCGATTGCGCCGAGATCGCGATGTCCACCGGCTGCGGCAGATCCACACGGCGAAACACAATGCCCGTATCCGGCGCCGCGGGGCGCAAGGTCAATTCCACCCGCTGCCCGCTGTGCAGCCCCACGCCCACGGCTTTGGTCAGTGATTTAAGGGTTCTTTGGGCAAGCATGCGATCTATTTTAGGCGGCGCAAGGCCATTTCAAGGGTAGGGGATAGCAATGCCGGGCATAGCGAGGGTGCATTGGCCGCAGCCGCAGCTGCAGACACTCTGCCCACGACCCAACGACGATTAATGGGATGGAAAGCGTAGCGAGCGCCCCGAGGTTGCGTCGAGGAGCGGAACCGTACACCAGTACGGCGAGCACCGCAGACGCAAGATCGGGGCGCGCAGTAGCTTTACACCCATTAATCGGCTTGTTTGCGGAGGAAGGCTGGAATCTCGAAGTCGTCCATGCCTCCCGAAGCAAGCGCATCCACCTTGGCCGCCGCCTGCGTCCGATTGGTACGCCACACGCTGGGCACCGCCATATTGCCGTAGTCCGGCTGGGCCACACCCGTGGCCATCTGCGGCGCGCCCGTACCACCAGCCGCCGTGTTCAGCGTGGGCACGTTGAAAGGCACGTTGTCGGTGCCGGTGCGCAGCACCTGCAGCGGCGGCGCATGGCGGCGCATGCCCTGGCGCGACAGGCCCGTCGCGACCACGGTCACGCGGATCTCGTCGCCCAGCTCGTCGTCATAAGCCGTGCCGTAGATCACGTGCGCATCGGGCGAGGCGTAAGCGCGGATGGTGTTCATCGCGAGCTTGGATTCGCTCAGCTTGAGCGAACCCTTGGCCGCCGAGATCAGCACCAGCACACCCTTGGCGCCGGACAGGTCGATGCCTTCGAGCAGCGGGCAGGCCACAGCCTGCTCGGCGGCGATGCGCGCGCGGTCAGGGCCGTTGGCCTTGGCCGTGCCCATCATGGCCTTGCCGGGCTCGCCCATCACGGTGCGCACGTCCTCGAAGTCGACATTCACATGGCCGGGCACGTTGATGATTTCGGCAATACCGCCCACGGCGTTTTTGAGCACGTCGTTGGCATGCGCGAAAGCCTCGTCCTGCGTCACGTCGTCGCCCAGCACTTCGAGCAGCTTCTCGTTGAGCACCACGATCAGTGAGTCGACGTTGGCTTCGAGCTCGGCCAGGCCCAGGTCGGCATTGGTCATGCGGCGGCCGCCTTCGAACTCGAAGGGCTTGGTCACCACACCCACCGTCAGGATGCCCATCTCCTTGGCGATGCGCGCGATCACCGGCGCGGCGCCGGTGCCCGTGCCGCCGCCCATGCCGGCGGTGATGAACAGCATGTGCGCGCCGTCGATCGCGCTGCGGATGTCGTCCGCCGCCACTTCGGCCGCGTCGCGGCCCTTGTCGGGCTTGCTGCCCGCGCCCAGGCCGCTGCTGCCCAGCTGGATGGTCTTGTGCGCGCTGCCGCGGCTGAGTGCCTGCGCGTCCGTGTTGGCGCAGATGAATTCGACGCCTTGCACGCCGCATTCGATCATGTGCCCGACGGCATTGCCGCCGCCGCCGCCCACACCGATCACCTTGATCTGTGTGCCCTGGTTGAATTCTTCGATTTCAATCATTTCGATGCTCATTGGGAGCCTCCTAATCAATAAACTGCAGTTGCCAATAATTGGAAATTTGTATTTATGGTTGACACGGCTGTCTCACGCAGGGGGATCCGCCCCGCCCGAATGCATGCAACGCGAGGGCCTGCCGATAAAAGTGGAATAGGTTTTCATGGTCAGAAGTTCCCCACAAACCAGTCTTTGACGCGGCCGAAGGCGTTGTGCACACTGCCGGCCTTCTGCGACACCTTGTAGCCCCGCATGCGGGCCAGCCGGGCCTCTTCGAGCAGGCCCATGACGGTGGAGGCCCGCGCCTGCGCCACCATGTCGGACAGCGCGCTGGAGTAGCGCGGTATGCCGCGACGCACCGGCTTGAGGAAAATGTCCTCGCCGAGCTCCACCATGCCGGGCATGACGGCGCTGCCGCCGGTGATGACGATGCCGGAAGACAGCACCTCTTCATAGCCCGATTCGCGTATCACTTGCTGCACCAGCGAGAAAATCTCCTCGATGCGCGGCTCGATGACGCCGGCCAGCGCCTGCTTGCTCAGCATGCGCGGGCCGCGGTCGCCCAGGCCCGGGACTTCCACCTGGGTGTCGGGGTCGGCCAGCAGCTGCTTGGCGTAGCCGCTTTCCACCTTGATGTCCTCGGCGTCCTTGGTGGGCGTGCGCAGCGCCATGGCGATGTCGCTGGTGATCAGGTCGCCGGCGATCGGGATCACCGCGGTGTGCCGGATGGCGCCGCCGGTAAAAATCGCGACGTCGGTGGTGCCCGCGCCTATGTCGACCAGCGCCACGCCGAGCTCCTGCTCGTCCTGCGTGAGCACCGCCAGGCTGGAGGCCAGCGGGTTGAGCATCAGCTGGTCCACCTCCAGGCCGCAGCGCCGCACGCACTTGATGATGTTCTCGGCCGCGCTCTGCGCGCCGGTCACGATGTGCACCTTGGCCTCCAGGCGTATGCCGCTCATGCCTATGGGTTCGCGCACGTCCTGGCCGTCGATGACGAACTCCTGCGGCTCAACCAGCAGCAGGCGCTGGTCGGTCGAGATGTTGATGGCCTTGGCCGTCTCGATCACCCGCGCCACGTCGGCCTGGGTGACCTCCTTGTCCTTGACCGCCACCATGCCGCTGGAGTTGATGCCGCGTATGTGGCTGCCGGTGATGCCGGTGTAGACACGGGCGATCTTGCAGTCGGCCATCAGCTCGGCCTCCTTCAAGGCCTGCTGGATGCTCTGCACCGTGGCGTCGATGTTGACCACCACGCCGCGCTTCAAGCCGTTGCTGGAGGCGATGCCCAGGCCCGCGAGCTTGAGCTCGCCGCCCGGCATGACCTCGGCCACCACGGCCATGACCTTGCTGGTGCCGATGTCCAGCCCAACCACCAGATCCTTGTATTCCTTGGCCATATGTTTACCTTTTTTTCTTTCCGTCTTCTTTGTCGGCGGGGCTGCCCGTGGTCACCCCCCTGAGCCTGATCGCATAACCGTTGGCGTAACGCAGGTCGGCGGACTCCAGGTCCCTTCCGTAGCGCGACGACACCTGCGTCACCGTGGCAATAAAGCGGCGCGTGCGCGCCTCGATTTCCGGCAGCGAGCCGTGGCCGAGTTCGATCACGGCGCCGCTGTCGAGCTGCGCACGCCAGCCGCCCTGGCCGCTGAGCTGCAACTGCTCCAGCGTGGCGTCCGTTTCGTCGAACAAGGGCCCCAGCGTCTGGTAGGCCTGCAGCACCAAGGGCGCCTGTCCCGGCGGGCCGCTCAGCAGCGGCAGGTCTTCCGACTCCACGTCGCCCTGGTTGGCGTCGAACACCTCGCCAAAATTGTTGACCAGCCGCGCGTCGCCCTCGGCGCCCCAGAAGGCCACGGGCTTGTGCTCCTGCAGCACCACCTTGAGGCGGTTCGGGAATTCGCGCTGCACCAGCGCCCGACGTACCCAGGGCACGGACTCGAACACCGCGCGCGTGGCGGCCAGGTCCACCGTGAAGAAATTGCCGGCCAGCCGCGGTGCCACGTTGGCGCGCAGCGTGACCGCGTTGTTGTGCATCAAATCGCCCTGCACACGGATCGCGCTCAGGCTGAACAGCGACTGGCGCAGCACCCAGGCGACGCCCAGCGCCACGACCATGGCGGCAAACGCCAGGCCCAGGACCACCGAGAAGGTGTTCATGAGCTTGACGTCCAGCGGCATGGCGGTGGGCATAGGCGTTCTGCGCTTCAAGTGGCGCCTCCCCCCTGTTTCTGGTGGTCCAGCGTGGCGGTCTTGAGCACCTCGACGCACAGGTCTTCATACGAGATGCCGGCCGCGCGCGCGGACATGGGCACCAGCGAGTGGCCCGTCATGCCTGGCGAGGTGTTGATCTCCAGCAGGTAGGGTTTGCGCGTGGCCTTGTCTATCATCACGTCGGCGCGCGCCCAGCCGCGGCAATTGAGGATGCGGAAAGCGTCCAGCACCAGCTGCTGGATGACGGTCTCTTCGCCTTCGGGAAGCCCGCAGGGCACCAGGTACTGCGTGGTGTCGGTGAAATACTTGTTCTGGTAGTCGTAGTTGCCGTCCGGCGCGACGATGCGTATCACCGGCAGCGCATGCGCGCCGGCGCCGGTGCCCAGCACCGGGCAGGTCACTTCGTCGCCGCTGATGAACTGCTCGCACAGCACGTCGGCATCGAGTTTTTCGGCCTGCGCCACGGCCTCGGCCATGCCTTCGCGGCGGGTGACCTTGGTCAGGCCTATGGAAGAACCCTCGCGCGCGGGTTTGACGATGAGCGGCAGCCCGAGCGCATCGGGCACGGCGGCGATGTCGGCCGCACTGTAGGCGCCGCGGCGCAGCAAACGGTACTGGGGCGTCGGCAAGCCTTCGGAAATCATCACGCGCTTGGTCATGACCTTGTCGATGGCCATACTGGAGGCCATGACGCCCGAGCCGGTGTAGGGAATGCCCAGAAGTTCCAGCGCGCCCTGTACCGTGCCGTCTTCGCCGAAGCGGCCGTGCAGGGCGATGAAGCAGCGCGCAAAGCCTTCTTTTTTGAGCTCGGCGAGGTCGCGCTCCGCCGGGTCAAAGCCATGGGCGTCCACGCCACGCGAACGCAGCGCCTTGAGCACGCCGCTGCCCGACATCAGCGAGACTTCGCGTTCAGCCGAAGCGCCGCCCATGAGGACGGCGACCTTGCCGAAATTGGGAGAGTTCTGTTTCATGCCCGCGTTCCTTCCAGCATCTCGGCCACCCTGGCGGGCACCTGGCCTATGGAGCCGGCGCCCATGCACATCACCACGTCGCCGCCCAGGGCGTTGTCCACAATCGCCTGCGGCATGGCCTCGATCTCGTCCACAAAGACAGGCTCGACCTTGCCGGCCACGCGCAGCGCGCGCGCCAGCGAACGGCCGTCGGCCGCGACGATGGGCGGCTCGCCGGCGGCATACACCTCGGACAGCAGCACGGCGTCGGCCTGGCCTATGACCTTGACGAAATCCTCAAAGCAGTCGCGCGTGCGCGTGTAGCGGTGCGGCTGGAAGGCCAGCACCAGGCGGCGACCCGGAAAGGCGCCGCGCGCGGCGGCCAGCGTCGCGGCCATCTCGACCGGGTGGTGGCCGTAGTCCTCGATCACGGTGAACTGCCCGCCGTCCTTGGCCGGCATGTCGCCATAGCTCTGGAAGCGCCGGCCCACGCCGCGGAAATCCGCCAGCGCTTTTTGCACCGCCGCGTCGGGCACATTGAGCTCGACCGCGACGGCGATCGCCGACAGCGCGTTGAGCACGTTGTGCTCGCCCGCCAGGTTAAGCACCACTTCCAGGTCGGGCAGGGTGACGCCGTTGCGCCGCTGCGCCGTGAAATGCATTTGCGCGCCCACTGGCCGCACGTTGACGGCGCGCACCTGCGCGTCCTCGCCGAAGCCGTAGCTGGTGATCGGGCAGGATACCTGGGGCACGATATCGCGCACGGCGGGGTCGTCGGTGCACAGGATGGCCGTGCCGTAAAACGGCATGCGGTGCAGGAAGTCGACAAAAGCCTTTTTGAGGTTGCCGAAGTCGTGGCCGTAGGTCTCCATGTGGTCGGCGTCGATGTTGGTGACAACGGCCATTACCGGCAGCAGGTTCAGGAAGGAGGCGTCCGACTCGTCGGCCTCGACCACGATGTAGTCGCCCGAGCCGAGCTTGGCATTGGCGCCCGCGCTGTTCAGGCGCCCGCCGATCACAAAGGTCGGGTCCAGGCCGCCTTCGGCCAGCACGCTGGCCACCAGGCTGGTGGTGGTGGTCTTGCCGTGCGTGCCCGCAATGGCGATGCCTTGCTTCAGGCGCATCAGCTCGGCCAGCATCAGCGCGCGCGGCACCACGGGAATGCGTTTTTCACGCGCCGCCAGCACCTCGGGGTTGTCGGGCTGCACCGCGGTGGATGTCACCACCGCGTCGACCATGGCGAGGTTGCCCGCGGCATGGCCGACAAAGGTCTTGATGCCGAGTTTTGCCAGGCGCTGCAAAGTGGCGCTGTCCGACAGGTCGGAACCGGAGATGGCGTAACCCAGGTTGTGCAGCACCTCGGCAATACCGGACATGCCGGCGCCGCCCAGGCCTATGAAGTGGATGTTTTTTATAGCGTGTTTCATTTCGCCAGTTCCTCGCAGGCAGCCACCACTCGGGCGGTGGCATCGGTTTTTTGCATGGTCTTGGCCTGAAGGGCGCGTTCCAGAAGGGTGTAGCGACTGGTGGTTTTAAGGATGTTCGCCAGCTTCTCCGGCGTGAGTTCGCGCTGCTGGATCAGCCAGCCGCCGCCCTGGTCCACCAGGAACTTCGCGTTGGCGGTCTGGTGGTCGTCAACGGCGGCGGGGAAAGGCACAAAGATCGCGGCCGCGCCCACGGCCGCGATCTCGGTCACCGTGCTGGCGCCGGCGCGGCAGATGATGAGGTCGGCATCGGCAAAAGCCTGCGCGGTGTCTTCAATAAAGGGCGTGAGTTCGGCCTGCACGCCGGCGGCCGTGTAATTGGCGCGCAGCTCGTCGATCTGCTGGGCGCCGCTCTGGTGCGTGACCTGCGGGCGCTCGCCGGCGGGAATCAGCGCCAGTGCCTTGGGCACGAGTTCATTGAGGCCGCGCGCGCCCAGGCTACCGCCCACCACCAGCAGCTTGAGCGGGCCGCCCCGGTCGGTGAAACGCTGGACCGGGCCAGGCTGGCGCGTGAAGGCCGGCCGCAGCGGGTTGCCTATCCATTCACCCTTGCGGAACACATTCGGGAAAGCCGTGAAAACGCGGTCGGCCACGCCGGCCAGCACCTTGTTGACCATGCCGGCGACCGAGTTCTGCTCATGCAGCACCAGCGGCTTGCCCAGCAGCACGCTCATCATGCCGGCCGGGAAGCTGATGTAGCCGCCCAAGCCCACCACCACGTCGGGCTTGACCCGGCGCACCACCTGTATGCTTTGCCAGAAGGCCTTGAGCAGGCGCAGCGGCAGCAACACCAGCGTCGCCGGCCCTCTGCCGCGCACGCCGGAAAAATCGATGTACTCGAACGCGAAGCCGCGCGGCGGCACCAGCTGGCTCTCCATGCTGGGCCGGCTTGCGCTGCCCAGGCCACCCAGCCAGTGCACGCGCCAGCCGCGCTCGCGCAGGGCCTCGGCCACGGCCAGGCCCGGGAAGATGTGGCCGCCGGTTCCGCCGGCCATCACAAGAGCGCAGTGTTGCTTGCTCATGCGCGGCCTCCCCTCATGAGGGTGCGATTCTCGTAGTCAATCCTCAGCACCACCGCCAGCGCCACCAGGTTCATCAAGATGGCCGAGCCGCCGTAACTCATCAAGGGCAGCGTCAAGCCCTTGGTCGGCAAGGCGCCCAGGTTCACGCCGATGTTGATGAAGGTCTGGAAACCCATCCAGATGCCCACGCCCTGCGCGACCAGGCCGGCGAAGAGGCGGTCCAGCGCGATCGACTGGCGGCCTATGTGCATGATGCGGCGCGTCATCCACATGAAAAGGCCTATCACCGCCAGCACGCCGAGCAGGCCGAACTCCTCGCCGATCACGGCCATCAGGAAGTCGGTGTGCGCCTCGGGCAGCCAGTGCAGCTTTTCAATGCTGCCGCCCAGGCCCACGCCGAAGATCTCGCCGCGGCCGAAGGCGATCAGCGAATGGGAGAGCTGGTAGCCCTTGCCCATGGAATATTTGTCGCTCCAGGGATCGAGGTAGGCAAAAATCCGCTCGCGCCGCCATTCGCTGAGCATCACCATCAGGCTGAAGGCCACCACCACCACGGCCGCGATGACAAAAAACATGCGCGCATTGACGCCGCCCAGGAACAGGATACCCATGGCGATGACGGAGATCACCATGAAGGCGCCCATGTCGGGCTCGGCCAGCAGCAGCAGGCCGACGATGGCGATGGCAATCGCCATGGGCATGACGGCGCGGAAGAAGCGCTCCTTGACTTCCATCTTGCGCACCATGTAGTCGGCCGCATAAAGCAGCACCGCGAACTTCGCGAGTTCCGAGGGCTGAAAATTCATGATGCCCAGCGAGATCCAGCGGCGGGCGCCGTTGACGCCCTTGCCGATGAAGGGCACCAGCACCAGGATCAGCAGCAGCAGGGAGACCACGAACAGCCAGGGCGCGAGCTTCTCCCAGGTCGCGAGCGGCACCTGGAAGGCCAGCACGGCGGCGATGAAGGCAACGACCAGCGACAGCATATGGCGCACCACAAAATGGGTGTGGGCATAACGCGCGAACTTGGGGTTGTCGGGCATGGCCACGGAGGCCGAATACACCATGACCAGGCCCCACATCAACAAAGCCACCGTGACCCAGAGCAGCGCCTGGTCAAAGCCAGCCATGCGCACGGGCGGCGCCGCCAGCGTGCGCGACAGGCTCTGCCCGCCCAGGCGCACCGGCAGCACGTCGGCCGCGGCTTTGCCGAAGCCGGAGAACCAGCCCGAGAACCGGCCGGAAAGGCGCGCGGCAGCCGTCACAGCACCTCCCCCTGGTCGCGGGCCAACGCCTGCACCGCATCGCAAAAGACGCGCGCGCGGTGCTCGTAGTTGTCGAACATGTCAAAGCTGGCGCAGGCCGGCGACATCAACACGGCGTCGCCGGTCTGCGCCTGCTGCGCCGCCAGGGTGACGGCCTCTTCCATGGAAGCGGCATCGAACGTCGGAATATTGCGCGGCAGGACGTCCTTGATCAGGGGCGCGTCGCGCCCTATCAGCACCACGGCCCGCACATGGCGCTGCACGGGGTCGGCCAGCGGCGAGAAATCCTGCCCTTTACCTTCGCCGCCCAGGATGAGCACCAGCTTGCGCTCCAGGCCCAGCCCCGTGAGCGCCGCCACGGTGGCGCCCACATTGGTGCCCTTGCTGTCGTCGAAGTACTCGACGTCCTTGACCACGGCCACCGATTCCACGCGGTGCGGCTCGCCGCGGTATTCGCGCAGGCCGTGCAGCATGGGCGCCAGGGTACAGCCCGCGGCCACGGCCAGGCCCAGCGCCGCCAGGGCGTTGGTGGCGTTGTGCCGCCCGCGTATGCGCAAGGCCTCGATGGGCATCAGGCGCTGCACGTGCAGTTCCACCTCTTCGTCCTTGCGGCGCTTGATGGTTTCGTCGGCCTCGGCCGCGCGCACCAGCCAGGTCATGCCGTTGACGGTCTCAATGCCGTAGTCGCCGGGCCGCTGCGGCTCGCCGGCGCCGAAGGTGGCATGGGGGCGCAGCTGCGGCGCTTTCAGGCGCACCTTGACGGGCGGCGGCAGCATGGCCATCACGCGCGGGTCGTCGCGGTTGAGCAGCATGAAGGTGCTGTTGCCGAACACCTTGGCCTTGGCCGCGACGTAAGCGTCCATGTCGCCGTGCCAGTCGAGGTGGTCCTGCGTGATATTGAGCACCACGGCGGCCGTCGGCTCAAAGCCCTGCACGTCGGCCAGCTGGAAGCTGGACAGCTCCAGCACCCAGACCTGCGGCAGGGTTTGCGCATCCATGTGGCCCGACAGCGTGTCCAGCAGCGTCGGGCCTATATTGCCCGCCACGGCCACGGTCTTGCCGGCGCGCTGCACCAGCTGGCCCAGCAGCGAAGTCACGGTGGTCTTGCCGTTGGTGCCGGTGATGGCCAGCACCGCCGGCCGGTAACCCGGCTCGGGCTCGGCCTGGGCCAACGCCAGCAGGGCGGGCAGCGCTGATTCTTCGCCGGCTTCATCCGGGGCCGGCACGGCGTCCGCGCCAAGCGCTACGCTGGCTTCATGCGTGTCGCCCAAAGCCTCGGCTGCCAGGGCGGCCTCGCCTTCAGGCACATCCGCTACCTCGGCAGCCTCAACAGGCGGTGCGCTTTCATCAAACGCCTCGGCCGCTTCGGGCATGGCAGGCACATCGGCGGCATCAGGCGAGGGGGCCTCGGCTGGCACCTCGGGGGATGCAGGCGATTCGGCGGGTGCTTCGGCCGCTTCGGCAACTTCAGCGGCCGGCGGCTCGCGCAGATCCGCCAAGGCCCGCGCGAACAAATCCAGCTCGCCGCCCACGGGCAGACCCATGGCGCGCGCGGCATCAGCCACCGGGGCGATGGTCGCGGGCGCCAGGCCGGGCGAGCGGTAGACGGCGCGCACGGCCGTGCCCTGCACCAGCTCGGGCGTGAAAGCGCCGCCGACAAAAGCGACGCCCGGCAGCTCCTCGCGCAGCGTGGCCAGCAAGGGGGGCGCTTCGCGCGTGTCGGCGACCGTTACATGCGCCCCATGGCGGGCGCACCAGCGCGCCATGGCCAGGCCGGACGCGCCCAGCCCCAGGATCAATACGGTTTGGTCTTGTAAATGCCGCATGCCTGTTTACCTGAGCTTCAA
Source organism: Polaromonas sp. P4_F6 (assembly GCF_056401275.1). Taxonomy (NCBI): domain Bacteria; kingdom Pseudomonadati; phylum Pseudomonadota; class Betaproteobacteria; order Burkholderiales; family Comamonadaceae; genus Polaromonas; species Polaromonas sp. P4_F6. The sequence goes on from NZ_JBFUJQ010000001.1 coordinate 373,789, forward strand.
GGTGGAAAGGCCGATGAGGCACAGCAGCATGGTGATGATCCAGAAACGGACCACCACCTGGGTTTCTTTCCAGCCGCTTTTCTCGAAGTGATGGTGCAGCGGCGCCATCTTGAGGATGCGCCGGCCTTCGCCGTAGCGCTTCTTGGTGTACTTGAACCAGGTCACCTGCATCATCACGGAGAGCGCCTCCACGACGAAGATGCCGCCCATGATGGCCAGCACGATTTCCTGGCGCACGATGACGGCGATGGTGCCCAGCGCGGCGCCCAGGGCCAGCGCGCCCACGTCGCCCATGAAAACCTGGGCCGGGTGCGTGTTGAACCACAGGAAGGCCAGGCCGGCACCCGCCATGGCCGAGCAGAAGATCAGCAGTTCGCCGGAGCCGGGGATGTGCGGGAAAAACAGGTATTTGGAATAGACCGAGCTGCCGGTGACATAGGCGAACACGCCCAGCGCCGAGCCCACCATGACCACCGGCATGATGGCCAGGCCGTCCAGGCCGTCGGTCAGGTTGACGGCATTGCTGGAGCCCACGATCACGAGATAGGTCAGGATCACAAAACCGAAAACGCCCAGCGGGTAGCTGATTTCTTTCACAAAGGGCACCAGCAGGCCGGCCTTGGGCGGCAGGTTCACGTCAAAGCCCGACTGCACCCAGCTGAAGAACAGTTCGAGCACGCGCAGGTTGGAGCTCTCGGAAATGCTGAACACCAGGTACAGCGCAGCGACCAGGCCGATCAGGGACTGCCAGAGGTATTTCTCGCGCGAGCGCATGCCTTCCGGGTCCTTGAGCACCACTTTGCGCCAGTCGTCCGCCCAGCCGATGGCGCCGAAGCCCAAGGTGACGATGAGAACGATCCAGACAAAGCGGTTGGACAGGTCGAACCACAGCAGTGTGGAAATGCCTATGGCCAGCAGGATCAGCACGCCGCCCATGGTGGGTGTGCCGCTCTTGCTCAAATGCGTTTGCATGGCGTACTGGCGTATGGGCTGGCCGATCTTGAGCGACACCAGGCGCCGGATCACAAAAGGCCCGGCGAGCAGGCCGATGAGCAGCGCCGTGAGCGCGGCCATGACGGCGCGGAAAGTCAGGTACTGGAACACCCGGAAGAACCCGAACTCGGGCGAAATCGACTGGAGCCATTGGGCCAGGCTAAGCAGCATGGGGCCCTCCCTTGTTTTGGTAATGTGTTTGATCTGCGTGGGCCGTGATGGCCTGGACCACACGTTCCATCTTCATGAAGCGCGAGCCCTTGACCAGCACGCTGCCGGTGTGGGGCAGCTCAGCCAGCACGGCGGTGGCGAGTTCGTCCATGCCGGCAAAAACCTGCGCGCCGCCGAAAGCGGCCGCCGCCTGTCTGGATTGCTCGCCCAGGGTGAAAAGCTTTTCAATGCCCAGCGCGCGCGCATGGCGTCCAGCCTCATCATGGAACTGCGGCCCCTGGTCGCCGACCTCGCCCATGTCGCCCATCACCATCAGGCGCGGGCCGGGCAGTTCGGCCAGGACCTCCAGCGCGGCGCGCATGGAATCGGGATTGGCGTTGTAGCTGTCGTCAACCAGCGTCAGCACCCGGCCCGGCAGGGCCACGGCAATGGCGCGCGAGCGGCCCTTGACCGGCACAAAGGCCGAAAGGCCCGCGCAGATGGCGGCCAGCGGCACACCGGCCGCCAGCGCGCACGCTGTGGCGGCCAGCGCGTTCTTGACGTTGTGCCGGCCGGCGATGTGCAGCGAAAATTCCGCCGCACCGGCCGGCGTGGCGGCGGCCACTTTCCAGCAGCCGTTCTCCCATTGCGCGCTGCCGGTGACATCGGCGGCCCCCGAGAGCGCGAAAGTCAGCACCTTGCGCTGGCCCACAAGTTCGCGCCACAGCGGGGTGTAATCGTCGTCCGCCGGGAAGACCGCCGTACCGGCCGTATCCAGCGACTCGAACACCGAGCCGTTTTCACGCGCCACCGCTTCCACCGTGGCCATGAATTCCAGGTGTTCGCGCTGCGCGTTGTTGACCAGCGCGACGGTGGGCCTGCTCAGTTCGGCCAGGTAGGCGATCTCGCCGGGATGGTTCATGCCGAGCTCGACCACACCCGCCTCGTGCGCGGCCGACAGGCGCAGCAGCGTGAGCGGCACGCCGATGTCGTTGTTGAGGTTGCCTTCGGTGGCGAAGGCCTTGTCGGCTTTCCAGGCGCGCAGTATCGAGGCGATCATCTGCGTGACGGTGGTTTTGCCGTTGCTGCCTGTGACCGCCACCAGCGGCAGGCGGAACTGCGAGCGCCAGCCCGCGGCCAGCCGCCCCAGTGCCAGGCGCGTGTCGGCCACTTCCAGCCCCGGCAGGCCGGCCTCTGCCAGCCCATGGTGGGCAATCGCCGCGACAGCGCCTTGCGCCTTGGCCTGGGCGAGGAAATCATGCGCGTCGAAACGTTCGCCCTTGAGCGCCACAAACAGGTCGCCGGCCTGCAGGCTGCGCGTGTCGGTGTTGACGCGCAAGGCCTGCACGCCGGCATCGCCCACCAACCGGGCACCGGGCAGCCAGTCAAGGGCTTGCTGCAGGCGCATCATGGCCGGCCTCCTTGCGGCGCGGCGGCCAGGGCATCGAGCGCCGCCTGCGCATGTTCGCGGTCGGAGAAAGGCAGCTTGGCGCCGCCGATTTCCTGAAAACTTTCGTGGCCCTTGCCCGCCAGCAGCACCACGTCGTCGGGACCGGCCAGGCTCAAGGCGTGCGTGATGGCTGCCGCCCGGTCGGCCTGCACATGCACGGCGTCGCGGTGGCTCAGGCCCAGCAGCACCTGGCAGATGATGGCCAGCGGGTTCTCGCTGCGCGGGTTGTCGCTGGTGACCACCACCTGGTCGGCATTTTTTTCGGCCACGGCCGCCATCAGCGGGCGCTTGGTGGCATCGCGGTCGCCGCCGCAGCCGAACACGCACCAGAGCTGGCCGCCACGGCGCGCCGCCGCCGGCCGCAGCGCCAGCAGCACTTTCTCGAGCGCGTCGGGCGTGTGGGCGTAATCGATGACCACCAGCGGCCGGCCCGGTACGGCCAGGGTCTCGGTGCGGCCGGGCACCGGCAGCAGGTCGGTGCAGGCCTTCACCGCGTCGGCCAGCGGCACCCCCATGGCGCGCAGGGCTCCCAGCACGCCCAGCAGGTTGGACACGTTGTACTGGCCCACCAGCCGCGTGGCCAGCATATAACTTTCGGCGCCCTCGGCCACTTCAAAGCTCAGGCCGTCGCTGCCGTGCGTTATCTTGCGCGCCTGCAGGCGGGCCGGGCCCGTGCAGGAGACGGTCCAGAGATCCAGGTCGCTGCCGGCCAGGGAGTCCTTGAGTTCATCGCCCTTGGCGTCGTCGATATTGATGACCGCCGCCTTCAGGCCGGGCCAGCCGAACAGCGCGGCCTTGGCCTCCCAGTAGGCCTCCATGGAGGCGTGGTAGTCGAGGTGGTCCTGCGTGAAATTGGTGAAGATGGCGACCTCGATGGCGGTCGCGTCCAGGCGGTGCTCGACCACGCCTATGGAGGAAGCCTCCAGCGCGCAGGCGACAAAACCCTGGTCGGCGAAACGCCGCAATTCCTGCTGCAGCAACACCGGGTCGGGCGTGGTCAGGCCGTTGGAGACCATGGCACCGGGCTCGCCCGTGCCCAGCGTGCCGATGAGGCCGCATTTGCGCCCCAGGCGGCCCTGGGCCTGCGCCAGCCACCAGGCGGTGGAGGTCTTGCCGTTGGTGCCGGTGACGGCGCAAATGCGCAGCTGCCGGCTGGGCTCATTGAAATAAGCCGCGGCGATAGGGCCGGTGGCGGCCTTGAGGCCGGCATATTCCGCGACCTTGGCATCCTGGAAACCGTAGGCCGCCGCGCCCTCCCGCTCGACCAGGCAGGCAAGGGCGCCCGCTTCCAGCGCGGCCCCCACGAATCTGCGCCCATCGGTGGCGGCGCCGGGCCAGGCGATAAAACCGTCGCCCCGGGCGAGCTTGCGGCTGTCCGTGCGCAGGCTGCCGCTCACGCGCTCGCGCAGCCAGCCGGCGGCCTGCTCAGGGGTGTGCAGCTGCGTGCTCAAAACGACTCCTCCACAGCCTGGGTGGTGATTTGCGGCTTGACGCTCATGTCGGGCTGCACGCCCATCATGCGCAGGGTCTGCTGCACGACCTCGCTGAAAACGGGCGCGGCGGCCACGCCGCCGAAGTAGTTGCCGTCGCTGGGCTCGTCGATCATCACGCCGACGATGATGCGCGGGGCCTCTATGGGCGCCATGCCGGTGAACCAGGCGCGGTATTTGTTGGTGGCATAACCTTTGCCGACCTGCTTGTGCGCGGTTCCCGACTTGCCGCCCACCGAATAGCCGACTGTTTGCGCCAGCGGGCCGGTGCCGCCGGGGGCGGCGGCCATCTGCAGCATGCGGCGAACGGCATGCGCATTGGCTGCGGAAAAAACCTGCACGCCCACCGCGGGCTCGCTGCTCTTGAGCATGGTGACGGGAATGATCTGGCCGTCGTGCGCGAACGCGGTGTAGGAGTGCGCCATCTGGAACAGCGAGGCCGACAGGCCGTAGCCGTAGGCCATGGTCGCCTGCTCGACGGGACGCCAGGTCTTCCAGGGCCGCACACGCCCCGTGACCGCGCCGGGGAACTGGATCTGCGGTTTTTGCCCGTAACCCAGCGCCATGTAGGTTTCCCACATTTCCTGCGGGCTCATCTTCTGGGCGATCTTTAGCGCCCCGACGTTGCTGGATTTCTGGATGACGCCCTCTACCGTCAGCGTCCCGTAGTTGTGGGTGTCGCTGATGGTGAAGCCGCCCAGGCTGTAGCGGCCGGGACCGGTTTCGATGATGGTTTGCGGCTTGATGCGCCCGGCTTCCAGCGCCATGGCCACCGTGATCGGCTTCATCGTGGAGCCGGGTTCGAAGGTGTCGGTGAGGGCCCGGTTGCGCAATTGCTCGCCGGTCAGGTTTTTCCGCCTGTCGGGCACGTAACTGGGATAGTTCACCAGCGCCAGCACCTCGCCGGTGGTGGAGTCGAGCACCACAACGCTGCCGGCCTTGGCCTTGCGCGCGATGACCGCGTCGCGCAGCTTCTGGTAGGCGAAGAACTGCACCTTGCTGTCTATGCTCAGCTGGATGTCCTTGCCTTCGACGGGAGGCATCTGCTCGCCGACGTCCTCCACGACACGGCCCAGGCGGTCCTTGATCACGCGGCGCGAACCGGCCTTGCCCGCCAGGTCCTTGTTGAAGGCCAGCTCAATGCCTTCCTGGCCGCGGTCCTCGACGTTGGTAAAGCCCACCACGTGGGCCGTGGTTTCACCTTCGGGATACTGGCGCTTGTATTCCTTGCGCTGGTAAATGCCCTTGATGCCGATGGCGTGGATTTTTTGCGCCACCGGTTCGTCGACCTGGCGCTTGAGCCAGACAAAGGTCTTGTCCTCGTCGCCCAGCTTCTTGTTGACGTCCGCCAGCGGCATTTCCAGCAGCGTGGCCAGCTCGGCAAGCTGCGCCTTGCTGGCCTGGACGTCCTCGGGAATGGCCCAGATGCTAGAGGCCGGCACGCTGGACGCGAGGATCAGCCCGTTGCGGTCCAGGATGCGGCCGCGGTTGGCGGGCAGCTCCAGCGTGCGGGCAAAACGCACCTCGCCCTGCTTCTGGAAGAACTCATTGCCGAAAATCTGGATGTAGGCCGCCCGGCCGGCCAGCCCGGCAAAGGCCAGCGCGATGCCAGCCACGATGAACTTGCTGCGCCAGACCGGTGTCTTGCTGGCCAGCAGGGGGCTGGATGAATAAAGCACGCTGCGGCTCATGGCTTGTTGCCTTCCGGTGCCGAGGCCGCAATGGCAGCAGTCGCCGCAGCGGCCGGGGCGTCCTTGTAGGTCACGTACTGGGTGATGGCGGGCGTCACCGTGCGCATCTGCAAGCGCTCCTTGGCCAGCTTCTCGACCTTCAGGGGCGTGGCCTGGGCGCGCTTTTCCACCTGCAGGCGCTCGTTGTCCATTTCGATTTTCCGCGCCTCGGCCGTTGCCTTCTCAAGCTCGACATAAAGGCGGCGCGACTCGTACTGGGTGCGCACGAGGTACAGCGCGCTGGCCAATACCGCCAGAAGAAGAATGAGGTTCAGCCTGGCCATGACTGTGCTCCGGCTTTCATACGGCCACCTCGGTGCGTTCGGCAACGCGCATCACGGCGCTGCGCGAGCGCGGGTTGCCTTCGACCTCTTGCTCGCTGGGCTTGGTGCGTCCCAGGGCCTTGAGCTGCATGGCCTTGGGTTCGGCGAAAGGCGCGCGGCGGTCGAACACCTCGCGCGAATGCGCGGCGATGAACTGTTTGACGATGCGGTCTTCGAGCGAATGAAAACTGATCACCACCAGACGGCCTCCCGGTCGGAGAACTTTCAGCGACGCGGCTAGCGCCTGTTGCAGCTCTTCAAGCTCGGCGTTGATGAAAATCCGAAGAGCCTGAAATGTGCGCGTTGCAGGGTCCTTGCCCGGCTCGCGGGTTTTGACCGCGCCAGCCACGACTTCGGCCAGCTCAGCGGTGGTTCGAAGAGGGCCCCGTTCCTGTCGGCGACGATCAATCGCCTTTGCAATCTGTTGAGCAAACCGTTCTTCGCCATATTCACGAATCACCTCCGCCATGGTTTCTATGGATGCATCCACCAGCCACTCGGCCACGCTCTGGCCACGCGTGGTGTCCATGCGCATGTCCAGCGGCCCCTCCTGCCGAAACGAAAATCCGCGCACCGGATTGTCGATCTGCGGCGAGCTCACGCCCAGGTCCATCAGTACGCCGGCCGCGCTGGCGGCGGGCAACTGGCCCAGTTGCATGAAACCCTCGTGGCGGATGGAAAAGCGCGGGTCGGTGATGGTCTGCGCCTCGGCGATGGCGTCGAGGTCTTTGTCGAAGGCGGTGAGCCGCCCTTGGGGCGAGAGTTGCGACAGCAACAGCCGTGAATGGCCGCCGCGCCCGAAGGTCGCGTCGACGTAGTGGCCGTCCGGGTTGACAAGAAGCGCCGCTATGGCTTCGTTCAACAGGACGGTACGGTGTATCCATGTGCCGTTCACCGTCTTCTTTCAGAACGAAAAGTCTCTGAAGACATCGGGCATCTCGCCCTTCATCTGTTCGGCTTCCTGGGCCGCGTAGGTGGCGGCATCCCAGAGCTCGAAGTAGCTACCCATGCCCAGCAGCACCGTGTCCTTGCTGATGCCCGCCGCCGCGCGCAGTTCAGGCGACACCAGCACGCGGCCGGTGGCGTCCATGTCCACGTCCATGGCGTTGCCGAGAAAGATGCGCTTCCACCACTGTGCCTGCATCGGCAGCGAGGCGATGCGCTCGCGGAATTTTTCCCACTCGTTGCGAGGGAAAATCATGAGGCAGCCGTGCGGGTGCTTGGTGATGGTGAGCTGGCCGGAAGCAGTGGCGCTCAGCACGTCACGATGCCGGGTCGGCACGGAGAGCCGACCCTTGGTATCGAGAGCTAACGATGAGGCGCCTTGAAACACTGCTACAAACCTTTGGAAAACACTTTTCACCACTAAATTGCACTTCTTCCCACTTTAGCAGGAAACCATTTGCAAACAAGGGATTTGAAACAAATTTTTTCAATGAAATCAAGGACTTAGAAGCTTCTTTGGATGCGAAGCCAAAATCAAAAAGTGTTCTAAATTAAGCACTTAGCCGATGCAATGAAAGTATTGCTTTAAGGCAAGAGTTCCCAGGCGAAGACAGCAGCGCGCAAAGCGGGACTATTTCCCTTTTTCGCAGCCGCATAGCGCGCGCGAGCTGCGGGCAAGCGCGAAAAAACACGGCGCGAGGCGCGCCATCAGGAGTGAAAGAGGGAAAGCCCGGGCAGCGCCAGGCTCACTGCGGGTGACTCGGGCCGTCAAGCCGGTTGAACAAGCCCCTGCGCAGGGGCTCCAGACACCGTGGACTGCGTCAGTCGACGCGGACCATGACCCTGGCGTGCTCGGTGATGCCGATCACATTGAAGAAAGCGGCCACCAGGCGGTTGACATCGGAAAACTGCACGGCGCGGTTCTCGGCTTCGCGGGCCGACACCCAGTTCAGCAGCGTCCCCGCAGCGGAAAAATCCACGCGGATCAGCTTGGAGCAGGAGATCAGCATCATGTCCGCGCCCATCAGCTTGGCCTCGAGCTTGTCGAGCACCGCGATCGCATCGCCCTGCACCTGGCCGGACAACTCCACCGACAGCAGGTTGCTCATCTGCGAACTCGGCGCATCCATCTGGGTGTCGCCCTCGATAGCGCTGAGGCTGGAGGACACCGAATCGCGGTAGACGTCACCGATGATGGCCTGGCCGCTCAAAACGCCGCCCTGGGCGTCTATGGGCTTGTACTCGCAGCGCGCGCTGTCCCAGGCCGGCGGGGAGACTTCATAGGTGACGCAGAAGTCGAGCGCCGCGAGTTCGAAGTCGTCGGGCCGGTGCGTGACACGCAGCGCCTCCATGCGCAAAAGCCACCAGGTCTGGACCGTGTCGCGGCTGCCCGAGGGCGTGGCGTCCTGCAGCACCTTCTGAAGCTGCGCATCGCCCATGAAGCGCAGTTGGACGGGCTGGGCCGCCCAGCTGCTGAAAACCTTGTACAGCGGCTCCACGGCGGCAGCCTCGATGGTCTTGAGGTTTTTCCAGTCCAGCCGCCACGGCATGGGCGCCTTGGCCATGGCCGCCTTGAGCGTGGCCACCGTCTGTATGCCCAGTGTGGAAGGGCATACCCAGTCGGCGGCGGGACCGTTGCTGGCCTTGCCGCCCGCCGGTTCGGTGAGTTTTTTCACCATGTCGGGCATGGAGAACCACTGCGGCGCCGACCGGTCAAAACGCTCGACGAACTGGATGGCGGCGGTTTCGAACTTGTCTTGCTGAGCCGTCGCGCGGTACAGGTCGAACAGCGTCAGCCAGGTGTCGGCATGGCCGGCGCGCGAACCGTTCGGGGCCAGGATTTCGAGCAGTCCGGCTTCGGCCCCGGCGTCGTCGCCGTTGGCAAAGCGGATGGCCGCCTCTTCGAGTTCGGCGTCATGCTCGACCCCTTCATCGACATCGACAGCGCTGAATTTGGAATGCGAAAAACCGGAGCTGCCATCGTCGCTGCGGGCGCTGATACCCGCCAGCCCACCGGGCAAACCAACGGGCGCGGGAGGAGCGGCGGAGGCAGGAGCGGGGCTTGGGGCGGGTGGCCTGGCTGCCGGCGTACCGCCGGCACGCGCTTCCGCGAGGGCGATGGACAAAGAGTCGGGCGCGGTGGGCGAAGCGTCCAGCGGCGCGGCCTCCGTCGGCTCGGGTCTTTTAAAGCCCGGGGTTTGCAGGCCCGCCGGGGCCGTGGCCCGGTAAGCGGTCGGCAGGGCGTTGTCCAGCAGCGGTGCCTGCACCGAGGGGTTCCTGGCGCCCGTGGGCGAGGCATGCGGAGGGGTGCTGTCGGGAATCCCACCATTCTTGGTTTTCCACCACTGCATGGACATCTGCGCTTCGATCTCGTCGATCTTCTTGAGCGTGGTGGCCCTGTCGTCCGGCTTGGACGGCATGCTGCTCTGGAAGAAGGAAGGCCGCCCGGTCGGATCTTGGCCCACGCCCACCATGGCCTCGCGCTTGCGCATCTTGCGCAGCATGTCGAATTCGCGCTTACGCACGAAATCGTTCTGCCGCTTGCGCTCTATCATTTCCTTGAGCAGCTGCTTGCTCATGGCTTCGTCCCGGTCCGTGGCCGCCGCGTCCAGGTCGGCCCAGTTCGTGGCCGGATTCCGGACGAACTTCACCATCTTGGACAGCAGGCCTGAAGCGGTATCTTCTTTGGACATGGTCGGACGACTAAAAATACTTCTATCGGTAGCCTGGCGTCAATCGCCAAACATCTTTTGCTTGAGTTCCCGGCGCTGCTGGGCTTCCAGGGACAGATTCGCCGTGGGACGGGCGATCAGCCGGCCCACACCGATGGGTTCGCCGGTCTCGTCGCAGTAGCCGTAGTCGCCGGAGTCGATGCGGGCGATGGATTGCTCGATTTTCTTGAGCAGCTTGCGCTCGCGGTCGCGGGTGCGCAATTCAAGGGCATGCTCTTCCTCGATGGTGGCGCGGTCGGCCGGGTCGGGCACCACGACGGTGTCTTCACGCAGGTGCTCGGTGGTTTCGCCGGCGCTGTTGTGGATGTCCTGCTTGAGCACCGACAGCTTGTGGCGAAAGAAGGCCAGCTGCTTTTCGTTCATGTACTCGGAGTCGGGCATGGCCTTGACTTCGTCGTCCGTCAGCTGCTCGGCGGATTTGGTCTTCCAGTTGTTGGCAAGCTTGGGGTCTTTTTTGGCCGCCGCCTGGGGTGGCGGCGCGATCACGCGTTCGGTCATTGTGGAGTAACTGGCTTTGGCTGCGTCGGGCGCATGGGTTGGCACCATGGGTGCGGGAGGGGGTGATTGGGTGGCAACCCGGGCCGAGCTGCGCCGCCCGGGTTTCAGGGGAGGCGGAGCCATCAGCCCGGACACCGCGGGAGCGGGAGCCGGCGCCGGCACGGGGGCAACCACGGCTGGCTTGGCCGCGGGTTTGGCGGCGGCTTTCACCACAGGAGGTTTGGCAACCGGTTTTGCGGCGGGTTTCGGTGTGGTTTTGGGCACTGGCTTTGCGGGTTTGGCGACGGCCTTGGCCTTGGAAGGCACAGGCTTGGCAGCGGTTTTCTTGACGGCTGCGGCAGGTTTTTTGGGGGCTGCAGCCTTGGGCACCGGCTTGACGGCCTTTTTCGCGGCGGGTTTGGGCGCCGGCTTGGCTTTGGCGACAGGCTTGGCAACTTTTTTCACGGCTTTGGCGGCGGCTTTGGCCGCCGGCTTGGCTTTCACGGCTGTCTTGGCGGCCGGTTTGGCTGCAGCCTTGGCGGGTGTCTTGGTCTTCTTCGCTGGGGCTTTCACAATGTGTCTCCTCTGGAAAGCAGCCCTGGAACGGCCCTGAGGCCTCTAGGGCGGCTTCCTGGCCAAACTGCCGCAGTGCGGCAATCCAACCCTAGCTGTAGCCAGATTTCCTGGTTTGTCTGCCTTATCCGTTGTTTGCCAGTCATGAAAACCGCTAAATCGCGGCCCTCAACCCGCTTTTTAACCGGTTTTATACCTGACTGGCCTCCCAATTCGATTTTTTGGGTATTTTGGTCGGCGCGCGATTGTAGCGGCTCGCCAGCGCCCTGTGACACCCAAAAAACAAATCGTTGGAGAATCGAGACAAACATGAAGCCCTCCGCCTTTTATTAGGCTACAGGCGGACAGCCTACCTCAAACCAGGCACTGCTCCAGGCCCTGCACAAAAATATCTTTGGGCAGGTCGATGCCGATGAACACCATCTTGCTGTTTTTCTTCTCGCCCTCGGCCCAGGCGGGCCCCAGGTCGCTGCCCATGAGCTGGTGCACGCCCTGGAAGATCACCTTGCGGTCGGTGCCTTCCATGTTCAGCACGCCCTTGTAGCGCAGCATGCGCGGGCCGTAGATATTGACCACCGCGCCCAGAAAATCCTCGAGCTTGGCCGGGCTGAAGGCCTTGTCGGAGCGGAAGACAAAACTCTTGACGTCGTCGTCATGGTGGTGATGGTGGCCGTGGCCCTCATGCCCGTCATGGGCATGGGAGGGGTGGTCGCAATGCTCGCCGTGTTCATGGTCGTGGTCGTGGCCGGCGTGCTCGTCTTCCTTGAGGAAATCGGGGTCTATGTCCAGCTTGGCATTGAGGTTGAAGCCGCGCAGGTCGAACACGTCCTTGATCGCCACTTCGCCGAAATGCACGGCGGTCTGCGGGGCGCGCGGGTTCATGTGCTTGAGTCGGTGCATCAGCGCGTCGACTTCCTTCTTGGCGACCAGGTCCGATTTGCTGATGAAGATCTGGTCGGCGAAACCAACCTGGCGGCGCGCCTCCTGGCGGTCGTTGAGCTGGCCGGTGGCGTGCTTGGCGTCCACCAGGGTCAGGATGGAATCCAGCAGGTACTGCTCGGCGACTTCCTCGTCCATGAAAAAGGTCTGCGCCACCGGGCCGGGGTCGGCCAGGCCCGTGGTTTCTATCACCACGCGGTCGAAGTCGAGCAGCCCCTTGCGTTTCTTGGCGGCCAGCAATTGCAGCGTCTCCCGCAGGTCTTCGCGGATGGAGCAGCAGATGCAGCCGTTGTTCATCTGGATGATGTTTTCCGTGGTGTCGTTGACCAGGATGTCGTTGTCGATGTTTTCCTCGCCGAATTCATTCTCGATGACGGCGATCTTCTGGCCGTGCGCCTCGGTCAGCACGCGCTTGAGCAGCGTGGTCTTGCCGGAGCCCAGAAAGCCGGTGAGTATGGTGACGGGGATCAAGCTCATGGTGTCTACCTAAAAACGGAAGGTTGCGGGAAGGCGGGCGGGCCGCGAAAACCCAAGCTGGGGAGTTTAGCGGTGGCTTCAAGCCCTTCACAGGGGCGCGGCGAATACCACCTCGGCCAACAGTTACTTTACAGAGGCTGTCAAGCCCTAGCCGGCCGCCCGTTTCACCAACACCAGCCCCTTGAGGTATTCGCCTTCCGGGAAGGCCACCGTCATGGGGTGGTCAGGCGCGCCGCCCATACGCTCCGAAATAAAGGCGTCCACACCGGCGTCCGTGCCGGCCGATGCCACGATCTTGTGGAACAGGTCGGCGCTGATGCCACCCGAGCACGAATAGGTGAACAGCACGCCGCCCGGCGACAGGATGGACAGCGCCAGGCGGTTGATGTCCTTGTAGGCGCGGGCGGCACGTTCGGCGTGCGTCACGGTGGGCGCGAACTTGGGCGGGTCCAGCACGATGGCGTCGAAGGTCCGGCCCTCCTTCTGGTACTGGCGCAGCGAGGCGTTCACGTCGGCGTCGAGCAAGGTGGTGCGGCCGGCGTCAAAGCCGTTGAGCGCCACATTGGCCCGGGCCCGCTCAATCGCCGGGGCTGACGAATCAATGGAAGTGACGTGCCCGGCGCCGCCGGCCAGCGCGGCCACGGTAAAGCCGCCGGTGTAGCAGTAGCAGTTGAGGACCTGGCCGAACTGCAACCGCCGCGTGTAGGCGGCGAACTTCTGCCGGCTGTCGCGCTGGTCCAGGTAAAAGCCGGTCTTGTGGCCTTCGGCGATATCCAGGCTGAGTTTCCAGCCGTGTTCGCTGATGGTGATGCCGGTCTCGCCCGAGCCTTTGAGCCATCCGGTGACTTCCGGCAGGCCCTCCAGCGCGCGGGAACTCGCGTCGGAACGCTCATAGAGGCGGGTCAGCCCGGTCTGGGCCAGCAAGGCGTCGACGATCACGCTTTTCCACTTTTCCGCGCCGCAACTGGAAAACTGGGCCACCAGGGTGTCGCCGTAGCGGTCCACCACCAGGCCCGGCAAGCCGTCGGATTCGCCGTGGACCAGGCGCCGGCCATCGCTCTGGATATCGAAGCGCTCCCTGGCCTTCAGGGCCTGGGCGATGCGGGCCGCGAAAAAAGCCGCGTCTATGCGCTGGGCCTCGTCAAAACTCCAGACCCGCGCGCGGATCTTGGAGGCCGGGCTGAAGGCCGCCCAGCCCAGGAACTGGCCGTCATGGCTTTCCACCCGCACCGTTTCGCCGGCATCGCCGCCGCCCTTGGCAATGGCACCGTCAAAAATCCAGGGGTGGCGCCGCAGCAGGGAGCGCTCCTTGCCATCGCGCAATCGAAGTGTTTTCATGGTGCTATTGTCGTGGCAGGCTGTACAAGCCCTGTGCGACCGCGCCATCCCTCGCACAACAGCCACCGAAACAGCTCCCTAAACTCGTGGCGGTCGTTCACCAGAAAGTTTGAGACAATCGTAAATTAATGATTTTTGATTACTTTTTCCTGCAACTAAAGAAAACCGGGCCATTTGCGGGCGCTGTGGTTCGCAGGCCTGCGGCCATACGCACCCTGTTGCTGGGCCTGGCGATGAGCCTGCTGATGGGCTCGCTGCTGGCGCTCACCAGCCTGGACGCCCGCTCGCGCACGGTGCTGGACCTGGACGCCCAGATACAGCCGGTGGCACTGCAGGACTGGGGCGACTACTGGATAGACAGCACGGGCAAGTTCACGCCCGAGCAGGTCGCCGCCACGCCCGACATTCCGTGGAAGCCGACGCGCGCCGACGCGATCTACCCGGTCACCAGCGGTTCCTCGATGTGGGTGCGCTTCAACGTGCCGCCCGCGCCCGACAGCGAGCGCTGGTACCTCGAGGTGCCCTACCCGTCCATAGACCGGGCGTCGCTGTACACGCTGGACGGTGCTGGCCAGTGGAACGAGCAGCGCGCCGGCGACCTGGTGGCGGTCAACAAATGGCCGGTGCCGCACCGCCACCCGCTGCTGCCCATCGCGCTGTCGGCCGAAACCCCCTCCAATTACCTGCTGCGCCTGGAAAACGGCCACGCCTTCAGCGCCCCGCTGCAGTTCATCAGCGAAGGCCGGCTCAGCTACTCCGAGCAGCGCGTCTCGCTGATCCTGGGCATTTTCTTCGGCCTGGCCGGCCTGGCCGCGCTGATCTCGGCACTGGGCGCCGTGTCGCTGCGCGACACCGCCTATGGTTTTTATGCACTGTGCGTGACCTTGCTGGCGCTGACCCAGGCCACCGTCACCGGCATCGCCGGCCTGCACCTGTGGCCGGCCTGGCCCGGCTGGAGCGACGTCGCGACCTCGGTGCTGCCCATGCTGACGGTCTCGGCCACGCTGCTCTTCATTTCCGCGGCCGTGGCCCTGCCCGAGCGCTCGCCGCGCCTGCACTGGCTGATGGTGGGCCAGGCCGTGCTGGGCACGCTGGTCGCGGTGCTGCTGGCGCTGCTGCCGGCAGCCGCCCGCATGGACGTGTTCATCCCCATCATGCTGATCCTGCAGTTCAGCGGCATGCTGGTCATGGGCTGGGCCTGGCGGCGCGGCGACCGCTTCGCGCCCTGGCTGATGCTGGCCTATGTGCCCGTGCTGGTCGCCGCCGGCTGGACCATGGCGCGCAACGCCGAATTGGTGCCCATAGGCTTTCTGACCCAGCACGGCATGCAGCTGGGCGTGGCGCTGCACTTGCCCATCGTCATGCTGGTGCTGATGCTGCGCAGCCAGCAGCGCCGCGAAAACATACGCCGCATCCAGGGCCTGGACCGGGTCGACCCGGCCACCGGCCTGATCAACGGCCATGTGTTCGCCGAACGCCTGATCCGCATGATCGCGCGCTCCGAGCGGCTGCGCCACCAGAGCGCGGTGATGATCATCGACCTGGTCAACACCGAGCAGATCCAGCGCGACTTCGGGCGCAAGGCGGCCGAGGAGCTGCCGCTGCGCGTGGCCGAACGCCTGTTGTCCACCGCGCGCGAAATCGACAGCGCCGCACGGCTGTCGGAGCGGCGCTTCGGCATGCTGGTGGAAGGCCCGTTCAACGCCGAAGACGCCGGCACGCTGGGCCCGCGCATCGTGGCGCGCTGCCTGATGCCCTACAAGGGCCTGCATGTGGACTGCGTGGCGCAGGTGCACGTGGCCTATGCGCTGGTGCCCTACCAGGGCACCAATGCGCAGGGCCTGCTGACGCAGCTCGAAGAACGCCTGGCCGCCGCGCCCGCCGAGGGCAAGCGCGCGGTGTTCATGCTCGGGGAGCCGCAGCCCTTGCGGCCGGTGCGGCGCGACCGGCCCAAGGCGGCCTGAGCGGCCCGCTCAGGTTTTGCCCTTGGCCGGGCCCGCGGTTTTTTGAGCCGCTTTCAGGTCATGGCCGGCTTCAACAGGCAGCGCCGGCATGCCCGTGCCGGCCTTGGACACCGCCCGCGGATGCGCCGCGTCATACACCTTGGCCAGGTGCTGGAAATCCAGCCGTGTGTAGACCTGCGTGGTCGTGATGTTGGCGTGGCCCAGCAATTCCTGCACCGCGCGCAGGTCGCCGCTGGATTGCAGCACGTGGCTGGCGAAGGAATGGCGCAGCATGTGCGGGTGCACCGGCGTGGCCAGCCCGGCCTTCAGCGAGCGCTGCTTCAGGCGCACGCGTATGTGCTGCGGCGTCAGGCGCGTGCCGCGCTGGTTGATGAACAGGGCATGGTCCTCGCGCGCCCAGCCGCTGCGTGCCGCCAGCCACTGCCGCAGCACCTGCAAGGCCGCATGGCCCACCGGCACGCTGCGCCGCTTGGAACCCTTGCCGAGCACATGGGCCTCGGCCGCATCCAGGTCTATCCAGCCGCGCGCCTGGGCACTGGCCCGCACGTCCAGCCCCACAAGCTCGGCGATGCGCAGCCCGCAGCCGTAGAGCAGCTCGGTGATGCACTGGTCACGCAGCGCCAGCATCGGGTCACCTTGGGCGGCGTCGGCGTTATAGGCGGCCAGCTGCACGGCCTCGTCCACGCTCAGCGCCTTGGGCAGGGGCTTGGCGGCCTTGGGGGCGCGCACGTCCTGCACCGGGTTGCCCTTGATCAGGCCCTCACGGCCCAGCCAGGTGTAAAAACCGCGCCAGCCCGAGAGGATCAGCGCGATGCCGCGGCCGCTGCGCCCGGCGCCGTGCATCTGCGCGACCCAGCGCCGCATGTGGATGTTTTGCACCTCGGTCAGCGCCACGCCGGCCTGGCCGGCGTTGGCCTCGAGCTTTTGCAGGTCCAGCGCATACAGCTCCACGGTGCGCGAGGCCAGGCGTTTTTCCACGCGCACATGCTCGAGGTAGCGCTCGACCAGCGGGTGCGAGGGCGGCACCGGGCCGCCGGCTTCGGGCGCAATGTCCGGCGCGGGAGAGGGTGCCTGCGCCATGGCCGTGGTGTTTATTCGGCGGCCGCCAGCTGGGGCCGCAGCCGTGTCAGCGCCGCGCTGGCGAGTTCGCCCAGGCGCTCGAGGAAGTCGGTGCCCATGCCGCTGTGAAAGCGCTCGGGGTCGGGCGAGGCCAGCACCAGCAGGCCGGACGCATCCGCACCCGGCGCGGCGCGCAGCGGAATCATCGCCATCGACAGTGCCACCGCGGGCTCAGGCAGCCAGCCCGCGGCCTCAAAGCCCGAATTGACGCCGCAATAAGGCGCGCCCAGCGAGGAAGCAAAGGCCTTGGCGTCCTCGCTCACGCCGGTGGCGAAACTTTCGTCCGAAAAAATACCGTTCACGTCCCAGACCTTGATCGCGGCCTGCGGGATCAGGAACTCGGTGGTGATGCCTTCGACCACCGCGCCCGGCAGGTCGCGCGCCTGCGCAGCCTGCAGCAGCTTGCGCGTCCAGCGCTGCATCTTGTCGGCGATGCCGACGTTGTCCTGGCCGTGGCGGATCATCTCGACCATGCGTGTTTCCAGGCCCTTGATTTTTTCACGCAGCATCAGCGCCTGGCGCTCCTGCAGGCTGACGGCGCGGTTGCCGTGGCCGCTGGACAGCTGCACCGAAGCCAGCAACTCGGCATGGCGCTCGAAGAAATCGGGCGTGTTGGCCAGGAAATTGGCGATGTCGTCTTCGGTGATGGGATGTTCGGTTGGATTCATGTCGGGGATTGTCCTCAGTTTTGTGGCGAACGCAAAGGCGCAGGGTGCCCGCGTTACATCCGCTTTCGTGGAAAGACCGTTTTCAGACTCCGTCGGGAATGTCGATCTCGGACTCGAACACCGTGGTCGCCGGCCCCGTCATCATGACAGGCGCATCGAGCTTGCCCGGCCATTCGATGGTCAGCTGGCCGCCCCGCGTCATGACATCCACTTTCGCGTCCAGCAGACCCCAGCGTATGCCCGCCACCACGGCGGCGCAGGCGCCCGTGCCGCAGGCCAGCGTCTCACCCACGCCGCGCTCGTAGACGCGCAGGCGAATCTGCCCGCGCGAGACCACCTGCATAAAGCCGGCGTTCACGCGGCGCGGAAAGCGCGCATGGTTCTCGATCAGCGGGCCGGTTTGCAGCACCGGCGCGGTATCGACGTCGCCCACCAGCTGCACCGCATGCGGATTGCCCATGGACAGCGCGCCTATCAAAAGCGGCGCCGCCTGCGCCTGCCCCGGCAATGCCAACGGCCATTTCTCCCATGAACCCTGCGCCACGGGCGCCAGGCCGGCCGCGTCAAACGGGACGCGCACCGGCTCAAACACCGGCGCCCCCATGTCGACCGTGACGCGCCCATCGGCCTGCATGCGCGGCTCGATGATGCCGCTCAGGGTCTTGACTCGCACGACGTCCTTGCTCGTGAGCCCCTGCTCGCGCACAAAACGCACAAAGCAGCGCGCCCCATTGCCGCACTGTTCCACCTCGCCGCCGTCGGCGTTGTGGATCACGTACTCGAAATCAATGCCTTCCGCGGGCGAAGGCCGCACCGTGAGGATCTGGTCGGCGCCGACGCCAAAATGGCGGTCGGCGAGGAAACGGTACTGCGCGGTACTCAGGCCCAGCGGGCGCCGGGTTTCGTCGAGCATGACGAAATCGTTGCCCGCGCCTTGCATTTTGGTGAATCGGATTCGCATCAGGGGATTATCTGTGGTTCTTTCTATCCGGCCGGTCCCAGAAGCCATAATCCAAAAATGCCCCGCCCTTCCCAACAACTGCATCCTCACCGCGACCCCGCCCCATTGCGCCCTGCAGCCACCGTCCTGCTGCTGCGCGACACGCCCCAGGGCATCGAGGTGCTGATGACGCGCCGCTCCATGACGGCCAGCTTCGCGCCGGGTGCGTATGTCTTCCCCGGTGGCGGCATCGATGCGGCGGATGCGGCGGCGCACGCCCAGTCCACGCGGCGGGCCACGCAAAGCGATCTGCACCTGACCCAGGCCATCGCGGCGATCCGCGAAAGTTTTGAGGAGCTGGGCGTGCTACTCGCGCGCCATGCGGATGGCAGCCATGCCAGCACGGCGGACATCGCGGCCCTGGACCGCAAGGCACCCTTTGCCGCGCAATGCCGCGAGCGCGGCCTCACGCTGGCGGGCGACGAGGTGTTTGTGCTGGCGCACTGGATCACCGACCGCGACCTGCCGCGGCGCTTCGACGTGCCCTTTCTGGTTGCGCGCATGCCCGAGGGCCAGAACCCGGTGGCCGACGAGGCCGAGCAGTTCGAGCCGGTCTGGGTACGGCCGGCTGATGCGCTGGCGCGGCATGCGGCGGGCGATTTTTTCATCATCTTTCCCACCATACGCACGCTGGAAAAGCTGCGGCACCATACCGATGTCGACGCGGTGCTGGCCGCCTGCGCGTCCGAAATCCCGCTGTGGACCTCCTGCCCACGCGCCGGCCTGCTGGGCGGCAAGGAAGCGCGCTATATGGAGCATGAAGCGCCCTACGGCGAACTCGCGCTGACCTGCCCCGACGGGCAGATCGTGCACACGCTGGACTGGCAAAGCGCGCGGCCGGTGGCGCTGCTGCGCAATGTGAGCCGCCTGACCGCCCCCAACCCGGGTGTGATGACCGGGCCGGGCACCAACAGCTACCTTGTCGGCGACGCGAGCACCGGCTACATCGTGATCGACCCGGGGCCGGCCGACCACGAACACCTGCAGCGCCTCTGGCAGGCGGCCGGCGGCGATATCCGCATGATTGTCTGCACGCACTCGCACCCCGACCATTCCCCCGGGGCCAAACCGCTGCAGGCCTTGTGCCGCACGGCCCCGCCCATCCTGGGCCTGCCTTCGGCGCCCACCGCGCGCAGCGCCAGCGCCTTCACGCCGGACCGGGCGCTGCAACACCGGGAACGCCTCACGCTTTCAGGACAAGGACCGGACGGTGAAACCACCATCCACACGCTGAAGGCGCTTCACACCCCCGGCCATGCGGCCAACCATGTCTGCCTGGTGCTGGAGGAAGACGGCCTGCTGTTCAGCGGCGACCACATCCTCAACGGCAGCACCACGGTCATAGACCCGCCGGACGGCGACATGAACGCCTACCTTGAGTCGCTGGATGCGCTCAGCGCGGCCTGCGACGAACACCGGATTGAATTCATCGCCCCGGCGCACGGTTATGTGATCGGCGCGGCCAAAACCGCGATTGCCCAGCTCAAGGCGCACCGCCTCAAGCGCGAGGCCAAGATCATCGGCGTGATGCGGGCCCGGCCGGACGGCACGATGGACGACTGGGTCGCGGCCGCCTACGACGACGTGGACCCGCGCATCTGGCCGGTGGCCAAGCGCTCGCTGCTCGCGCACGTGGAACGCATCGAGTCGCAGGGCTTTGCCAATCTGTAGGGCTGCGCTCCCGCAAGCCTGCCAGTCGCCTCAGGCACACCAATTGCTTGGCTTTTGGCGGTCACGGTTTATACTTTTTTTCTCATACCTGCCGGCAACCGGGCCACCAGCCCGACTTTCCGCGGGATTTTGAACTCACATATTTCAACACTCAGCGAGGTTTTCATGTCTTCCATCTCGACCCGACATTTCCTTCAAAGCGCCGGCATTTTGCTGGCCGGCCTGGTTCTGGCAGCCTGCGGCAAGCAGGAACCCCCAGCGCCCGCCGCCGGCGCATCGGCGCCCGCAGCCTCCGCGCCCGCGCCGGCCGCCAAGGTCTACCTGGTGGGTACCGACGCCGCCTACGCACCCTTTGAATCGCAGAATGAAAAAGGCGAGATCGTCGGTTTCGACATCGAGGTCGTCAAGGCCGTGGCGCAAAAAGCCGGTATCGAAGTGAAATTCGTGAACACGCCGTGGGAAGGCATCTTCAACACCCTCGCCCAGGGCGACCGTGACCTGCTGGTGTCGTCCATCACCATCACGGCCGAGCGCAAGCAGACCATGGATTTTTCGACGCCCTACTTCGACGCGCAGCAGCTGATCGCCGTGAAGAAGGACTCGAAGATCGCCAAGTTCAACGACCTGAAAAAACTCAAGGTCGGCGTGCAGAACGGCACCACGGGCGATGAAGTGGTGTCCAAGCTGCAAGGCAAGGACAGCGCCAACATCAAGCGTTTTGAATCGACGCCGCTGGCGCTGAAAGAACTCGAAGCCGGCGGCGTGGACGCCGTGGTGGCCGACAACGGCGTGGTGGTGCACTACGTCAACAACAACAGCGGCGCGAACTTCAAGACCATCAGCGACGCCAGCTTCGCCGCCGAGCAGTACGGCCTGGCCGTCAAGAAGGGCAACACCGAACTGCTGGAAAAACTCAACAAGGGCCTGGCCGACATCAAGACCGACGGCACCTACGACAAGATCTACACCCAGTACTTCGGCGCGCCTGCCGCAGGCGCCAAGGCCCCCGCGGCCGCCGCCTCGAAGTAAGGCCATTCGCCTCGGGCGCCGCCGGTTTTACCCCTGCGCGGCGCCTGCATGACTCCCGGCAATACGATCCCGCCGGCAGGCCGCAGGCGCGCCCTGCGCGCCATTGCCGTTTTTGAGGCCGCCAAGGGCCTGGCCGCGCTGGCGGCCGGCATAGGCCTGCTGGAGCTGCTGCACCACGACATCCACCGGCTGGCCGTGGCGCTGCTATGGCGCTTTCACCTCGACCCGGCGCTGCCCTATCCCACGCTGCTGCTGCACTACGCCGACCTGCTGAGTGCGATCAACCTGCGCACGCTTGCGCCGGTGGCGCTGGCGTATATCGCCGTGCGCTTCCTGGAGGCCTGGGGACTGTGGAAGGAAAAAACCTGGGCCGAATGGCTGGGCGCGCTGTCGGGCGCGCTTTACATCCCGCTCGAAGTGGCCCACCTGGCGCACCGGCCCGGCGCCATCAATGCCGGCGTGCTGCTGCTCAATGTGGGCGTGGTCGGGTTCCTGGCGTTCCAGCTCTGGATGCGCCGAGGCCGTGAAAATAAAGTGTGAAGCCCGCCGATAAGCCGGATTCTGTGCACCGGGCCCCCTTGGAGAAAGCCCGGCGTGACCGCCATTAATCTGGGCCGGGGGTCGCCCCCGCGGCTCAATGCTACCTACCCGCCAGCTCTGCGGAACCACATCAACGCTGGCCTACTTGGTATTGCTGCGCGTAGAGATTGCCCGTTTCACCCGGTCCGGGGTTACCCCAAGGCCGACTCGTCTCTGTTGCTCTGATCCTCACCTCACGGTGGAGAGGTGTTACCTCCTACGCTGTCCTGTGCAGTCCGGACGTTCCTCCAGTGCCTGGTTTCCCAGATTGCACCAGCGGCGGCCTGGCGTGCTTCACGAAAGCGATTATCGGCCAGTTCGATGGACAGCTTCGATTTTCATTCCGATATGATGTCTTCGGGCGGCTATGTGGGTCCTTCCTTCCAAACATCTGAATCTAGGGTCCGCGCTCTCCGCCCACCTAATTACCTGGCGCCTTTGCTGGAAAAATGCAGACTCAAATCTATTTAAGGCGCGCTCGTGGGGTGCTTGTCCGTTCCGGAGATGCCCGCCTGCCGCTGCCCTTCCTTGCGACCTTGCACAAAGAGCTGGAAGCCATCGGATACACCACGTCTGCCATGCTTGACGAGCGCCTGCAGACGCTTGAAAAAGACGCTTTTGCGTCCTTCTTCCGAAATCTTCTCAAAAGCCTGCGGGAAATCAAAGGGGCAAACGTCGATTGGCGGCCGCTCTATCCCAACTTCCCCGATCAGGTCGTCAATGCGAGCGAGGCGGAGCTTTTCTGGAACGCACTGAGTCACTATCGCAGTTCAGGCCGCTGGAGGCCGGCGGCAGGCATATCAGCCCGTGCGAATCTGGCATATGAAGAGCGGCGTGCGCATTTGCAGGAAATTACCCTGGGCTCTCAGGAGCACTTCGACAAAATTCTTTCACAACTGGTTGGCGCCCGATCATCGTTATCCAAGCAGGACAAAGAAGATGTTGCTTGGTTTGTACGTCAATATGGTCTACGTACTTACGAGCTTCTTCCGGCAACGATTCACTCCCGCGAAAACCTGGCAATACTTGGCGCAGCCCTGCTGAAAAACGATCAGGCACCTGCCTTGGAGTTCCTGGGGCGCCACATTCAATCCGCAACCGACCTGCTTCGCCTCGGAATTGCCTTGAGTAGCGGTGATGTTTCGCTGGCAACGCCTTCAAAATTTTGTCGAATGAACAGATCGCTACGCAAGTGGATTCTGGCGACATTGGAGTCGAGGCCCAATCTCACGGAAGACCTTTTCCGGCATTCCGAGCCTTTCAAGCGGTTCGCCGAAGTTCTGCATCCGGGCGACTACAAGAACCGGTTTCCCATGGCCTTTGAGGCGTTTGCCGCGATCCGTAACGACCTCAAACCGGAAACATTCAACAGCCGTGTGGAACATCTTCTTGAAGCCAATCAAACCAGCGAAGCCTGCACCTTGCTTGCAACTCGTCCCGGCGAGCTGACCCGCCGTCTGGACCAGCTATTGCGCAAATCCGGTGGCAGGTCTGAAGCATTGGAACGCTTCGAATCAGTAAAAGATCACGTGGCCACCCCGGTATTGCTGCAAACTCTGGCCCATTTTCGCCATCGAAACGAACCCCGATTACGCACTTTTTTTCCTAAAGGCGAAACGGCAAAGGTGTTTGCCACGGTCGATGCACGTCCTGGAATAGAGCCCGCAACCTCCCTGGAAGCCGCCAGACTTTGCGAACAGGCACTCGTGAAGAGGTTTTCGACCTTGGCACCCCTGGGCCGATGCTACGTAGACCCGGCCCTGGCGAATTTCATAGTTCCGTCTTCCCAGCGATCCGCCGCCAAGGCGCTCCGAACCATCGCACGGGGAAGCCGCCTGCCCTTGCCCCGCAGCAAAATCATTCGCCTTTTTTTGTGGTGGAAAAATGGCAAGCAACGAACCGATATCGATTTGTCGGCAGCCCTGTACGACGCAAACTTCAAATATCTGGACGTCCTGTCCTATTACAACTTAAAAAACTATGGTGGCTGCCATAGCGGCGACGTCGTTGATGCGCCGCTCGGAGCTTCCGAATTCATTGATTTGGACGTTGAGCGGCTCGGCAAACTGAATGCGCGCTTCATCGTTGCCTCCATTAACAGCTACACCAACCAGAGCTTTTGCGACCTGCCGGAGTGCTTTGCCGGCTGGATGGCCCGGAACGAGGCAGGCTCAGGCGAAGTCTTCGAACCTGCCACCGTCATCGACAAGATCGACATCGCGAGCGAATCAACCATCTGCCTGCCGGTTATTTTCGACCTTCAGGAATTGCAGATCATCTGGTCCGACATTGCACTCGAGCAATATCCTGCATGGAACAATGTTCAGAACAATTTATCCGGCGTCTCACTGATGCTGAGGGCCCTGGTGCAACAGAAAAAGCCCGATCTCCATACCCTTTTCGGACTTCACGCAAAAGCTCGGGGTGTACTTGTCGAATCAGCGGAAGATGCCGAAACGGTGTTCGCGGTGAAAGACGGCATTACGCCTTTTGACTTGGATCGAATTCGCGCCGACTTCATGTAAGCCTGCCTCACAGGCCTGCGGAACAATCCGCACCTAAAATACAGGCTGCTTGATCAACACGAGCCCCTTGCCATGATTCGCCTGACCGAACTCAAACTTCCGCTGGACCACGCGGAAGATGCCCTGCCCGCCCTGGTGGCCCAGACCCTGGGCGTCGCCGCGGCCGCCCTGCAGAACATCCACATCCACAAACGCAGCTTCGACGCCCGCAAGGCGGACCTGCTCAAGGTCTACATCGTCGACGTCACACTGGCCGACGCCGCCCAGGAAAGCGCGCTGCTGGCGAAGTTTGCCGGCAACCCGCACATCCTGCCCACGCCCGACATGGCCTACCGCACGGTGGGCCAGGCGCCCGCCGGCCTGCCGCTGCGACCCGTCGTCGTCGGCTTCGGGCCCTGCGGCATGTTCGCGGCACTGCTGCTGGCGCAAATGGGTTTCAAGCCCATCGTGCTGGAGCGCGGCAAGACGGTGCGCCAGCGCACCCGCGACACCTGGGGCCTGTGGCGCAAGAACGTGCTCAACCCGGAGTCCAACGTGCAGTTCGGCGAGGGCGGCGCCGGCACCTTTTCCGACGGCAAGCTCTACAGCCAGATCAAGGACCCGCGCCACCTGGGCCGCAAGGTGATGAACGAATTCGTGAAAGCCGGCGCGCCGGCCGACATCCTGTTCGAGGCACATCCGCACATAGGCACTTTCAAGCTGGTGAAGGTGGTCGAGAACATGCGCGCGCAGATCGTCGCGCTGGGCGGCGAGATCCGTTTCGAGCAGCGCGTGACCGACGTGCTGATCGAGGACGGCCCTGAGGGCAAACAGCTGCGCGGCCTCACGGTGCTGGACCAGGCCACGGGCCAGAGCCACGAGATGCGCGCCGACCAGGTAGTGATGGCCCTGGGCCACAGCTCACGCGACACCTTCGCCATGCTGTATGCGCGCGGCGTGTACATCGAGGCCAAGCCCTTTTCCATCGGCTTTCGGGTGGAACACCCGCAGGGCATCATTGACCGCGCGCGCTGGGGCCGCCACGCCGGCCATCCCTCGCTGGGCGCGGCCGAATACAAGCTGGTGCACCACGCGAGCAACGGCCGCTCGGTCTACAGCTTCTGCATGTGCCCGGGCGGCACGGTGGTGGCGGCGACCTCGGAGCCCGGCCGCGTGGTGACCAACGGCATGAGCCAGTACTCGCGCAACGAGCGCAACGCCAATGCCGGCATCGTGGTCGGCATAGACCCGCGCGACTACCCCGGCTTTGAGGCCGGGGACGCGCTGGCCGGCATCGCGCTGCAGCGCCGGCTCGAATCGCACGCCTTTGTGCTGGGCGGCGGCGACTACCGCGCCCCGGGGCAACTGGTCGGCGACTTCCTGGCCGGCCGCCCCTCGACCGCATTGGGCAGCATCACGCCGTCGTACAAGCCGGGCGTGACCCTGGGCGACCTGTCGTCGGCACTGCCCGCCTATGCAATTGCCGCCATGCGCGAGGCTTTTCCGGTGTTTGGCAAAAAGATCAAGGGCTTTGACACCCATGACGCGGTGCTGACTGGCGTGGAAACACGCACCTCCTCACCGATCCGCATCAGCCGCGGCGAGGACCTGCAAAGCGTCAACGTGCGCGGCCTCTACCCGGCCGGCGAAGGCGCGAGCTACGCGGGCGGCATCCTGTCGGCCGGTGTGGACGGCATCAAGGTCGCTGAAGCGCTGGCGCGCAGCGTGCTGCAGGATGCCGAACGGCAGCGGATGGCCGCATGATGGCTGACGACGGCTTTCACTATTACGAGCCCGCCAAAGGCCACGGCCTGCCGCACGACCCCTTTAACGCCATGGTGGGGCCGCGGCCCATAGGCTGGATTTCCTCGCGCGATGCCAAGGGCCGGTTCAACCTGGCACCCTACAGTTTTTTCAACGCCTTCAACTACACGCCGCCCATCATCGGTTTTGCCAGCATTGGCGCCAAGGACAGCCTGCGCAACATCCGCGAAACCGGCGAATTCGGCTGGAACCTGGCGACCCGGCCGCTGGCCGAGGCCATGAACCAGTCCTGCGCGATGGTGCCGCCCGAAGTCAATGAATTTGAACTGGCCGGCCTCACGCCCACAGCCTCTCAGCGCATCGCCGCGCCGCGCGTGCTGGAAAGCCCGGTGTCCTTCGAGTGCAAGCTGACGCAAATCCTGCAGCTGCAGGGCGCCGACGGCGTGCCGGTGCCGACCTGGCTGGTGCTGGGCGAAGTCGTGGGCGTGTACATTGCAAGGCAGCTGCTCAAGGACGGCATTTACGACACGGCGGCCGCCCAGCCCATTCTTCGCGGCGGCGGGCCGGCCGATTATTTCGCCGTCACCCCCGACAACCTCTTTCGCATGTTCAGGCCGCGCTAGCGGCCGGACACCCGGCATTCCACCTTTTCACCCCACCCCCATGACCGACACCACCACACCTACCCCTCGCGCCAAGCGCCCCCGCAGCCAGCAGCAGCGCTCCCGGCCCGCCGCCGCGCCGCAGCAACGCACGCGCGAAGTCCACCCGGTGCTGGAAAAGCTGTTCGAGCTCTATCCGAAAATGTTCGGCGCGCAGTTCCTGCCGCTCAAGCTGGGCGCCTTCCAGGACCTGCTGGCCGAGAACCCGGACACCTTCAAGCGCGACGAACTCAAGGTCGCGCTGGGCCTGCACGCGCGCTCCACCCGCTACCTCGAATGCGTGGCGGCCGGCCTTCCGCGCCACAACCTGCAGGGCGAGCCCGTGGAGCCGGTGGCGCCCGAGCACGTGCACCACGCCATCATGGAAGTGTTCCGGCGCCGCCAGGCGCGCTCCAAGGAGGATTTGCGCCCCAAGGTCCGCGCCCGCCTGGTCGCCGCCATCGAGGCCTCGGGCCTGGGCCGCGAAGAGTACGCCGAGCGCACCCGCACCCAGGACGAAGCCGCCAATGCGCTGCTCGATGAGGCTTTTGCCGAATTGGCGGTGCAGACCGCCAAACGTGAAGCGCTGATGCGCGCCTTCGAGGCCAGCGGCAAGACCGTGGAACAGTTTGCCGAGATGTACGGCATGAACCCGGCCGACGTCGCCCAGGCGGTGGAGCGCACGCGGCGGGCCGGCGCGGCCCAGCCTCAATAAGGCCCGGTCGACCCAGTCAATACAGCGAGCGGCCGAAACGCTCGAAGCGGGGCTGCCACTTTTCAAGAATGTCGGCCGACACCAGGATGCGTTCGGCCCGGCCTATCAGCAGCTGGCGCGGCACCAGGCCTATGTAGCGCGAATCGGCGCTGTTGTCGCGGTTGTCGCCCAGCATCAGGAACTGGTCGGGAGGGATGGTGATCGGGCCCCAGTCGTCCTTGGCTTTCACGCCGGCCAGCCACTGGATTTCATGCTGGCCCTGGGCCGTGGTTTCCTTGAGGTGCGTGGCCACCAGCACACCCACCGGGCCGGCCGGCTCCGGCGCAGTGTCCAGCGCCTCATAGCGCGCCGCCTGGCCGTTGATGATGAGCACCTTGGCGCGCATTTCCACGACGTCGCCCGGCACGGCGACCAGGCGCTTGATCAGGCGCACGCCGTCCAGCGGCGAGGAAAAGGTGACGACGTCGCCGCGCTTCGGGTCGGCGGTGCGCGCCAGTACCGTGTCGGTCAGCGGGATTTTGACGTTGTAGGCCAGCCGGTTGACGAAGACCACGTCGCCTTCAAGCAAGTTGGGCCGCATCGAGCCCGAGGGAATGGGGTTCCAGTCCGCGATCGCGGTGCGGAACAGCCCGAACAACAACAGCAACACCAGAAAACTGCGGTTCTGCCTGAGCCAGCTTTTCATGCTTTCACTCCTGTGAAGAAAAAAAGGGCGCCCTGTGCGGGGCGCCCTTTGATTTGATATTCAAGCCTGGCTGTTTTGCAAGGCCGCGATGCGCTCTTCGATCGGCGGGTGCGTGGCAAACAGCTTGCCTATGCTGCCGGTGATGCCCATGGCCGCCACGGCCTTGGGCAGCTCGCCGGGCTGCATGCCGCCCAGGCGGGCCAGGGCGTTCATCATGGGCTGGCGCCGGCCCATCAGCTGCGCGGCGCCGGCATCGGCGCGGAACTCGCGCTGGCGCGAAAACCAGGCCACGACGATGGCCGCGGCAAAGCCCAGCACGATGTCCAGCACGATGGTGCTGACGTAGTAGCCGATACCGGGGCCGGAGTTGTTGTCGCTGCCGCGGCGCAAAAAGCTGTCGACGGCGTAGCCGATCACGCGCGAGAGGAAAACCACAAAGGTGTTCATCACACCCTGGATCAGGGTCATGGTGACCATATCGCCGTTGGCGACGTGGGCGATCTCGTGGCCCAGCACGGCTTCGATTTCTTCCTTGGTCATGCCTTGCAGCAGGCCGGTGGAGACAGCCACCAGCGAGGAGTTCTTGAAGGCACCGGTGGCAAAGGCGTTGGGCTCGCCTTCAAAAATCCCGACTTCGGGCATGCCGATCTGGGCCTTCTCGGCCAGCTTGCGCACGGTCTCGACGATCCAGGCTTCGTCGGCGTTCTGCGGCTCGTTGATGAGGCGCACGCCGGCGCTCCATTTGGCGACCGGCTTGCTGATCAGCAGCGAGATGATGGCGCCGCCAAAGCCCATGACCAGCGCGAAGCCGAGCAGCGCCGTCAGGTTCAGGCCGTTGGCCGTGAGGTAGCGGTTCACGCCCAGCAGGCTGGCGACGATGCCCAGCACCGCCACGACGGCGATATTGGTCAGGACAAACAGGAAAATACGTTTCATGGGTTCTCCGTGGGGTCGGTAAAAAAGCCCGCCTTGCGCAGGATATGAGGGCCTGCGGGCCCGGTTCAAGCGGTGCCCGCGCCTAAGTCGCTGATTTTTATCTGTTATTTATGACAGCCTATGACGGCCGCGGGGGGCGGAATACAAGGGAGTCATCATAAAAGGAAAAGTTCTCGTTCTCGGGCCACCAGCCGGGCACGCCCAGCACCGGCAAGGGCGTAAAAGGCTTGGCGGCCAGCCTGGCCGCGCTGAGGTCGGCCGCCACCCAGGCGTCCAGCTCGGCGAGGGTGCCCAGGGGCGGCTGCGCCAGGTAGACGTGGGCGGTGATGGCTTTGCGGGGAGTGAGCAGCTTTTCAAGCAGGGCGTGGCCGAACAGCACCAGCCTGGCCTGCTGCCACAGCGCCCTGTGGGTGATGAAAAGGCTGTGCCAGTCGCGGGCGAGCAGCGCGTCCCACAGCGGCTGCGGCGCCGACAGGAAGGCGGCGTTTTCGTCAAACACCGTGAGGGCGTCGCGCACCGGGCCGCGCACGGCCGCAATGCCCGCGGCGTCGATCTCGGCGGCCTGCAGCTGGTTGAGTTTGCGTTTGGTGTCCGGAAAGCGCATCCAGCACAGGCCGTTGAAAAAATCGTGCGCGCCCTCGCGCGTCGGGCACAGCCGGGTCCTGGCGATAAAACTCTCGTAGGCCTCGCCGGAAGGCAGGCTGCACTGGGGCGCGAAACACACCGGCGCCGGCTGCACCGCATTAAGCGCCTGGTGCAGCGCAACGCCCGCCGTGACCGCGCAGGCCGCGCGCTGGCCGGGTTCGCGCCAGGCCTGCAGCCAGGGGCGCTCCCAGTCGATGGGGGGCAGCGGCGGCGGGTTTGCCATGGTGCTCAGGCCTTCGCCGGTTTGGCTTGCTTTCTGTCGCGCACCATGACCGTGGACTTGCCTTCGTCGGCGATATCGAAGAGCTGGGTGGCCACCAGCAGCTTGGTCAGCGTGGCATAACCGTAGTTGCGGTGGTCGAAGGAGGCCTGGTTGGCGATCTGCGTGCCGACCGCCCCCACGCGCGCCCAGCCCTCGTCGTCGGCCGCGGCCTGCACCGCGTTGCGCAGCAGCATGACCAGCTTGGCGTCCTGGCGCAGCTGCGCGGACGTGGCCCGCAGGGGCGCGGCGGAGACGGCCTCCCCGTCGTCCTTGTGGTCGCCATGGGCGCTGCCGGCAGCGGCGTCGGCCGCAATGGGGCGCAGCTTGTCGAGGAACAGGAAGCGGGAGCAGGCGTTGACAAAGGGCTCGGGCGTTTTTTGCGCGCCGAAACCGTAGACGGCCGCCCCTTTGGCGCGCAGGTGCATGACCAGCGGGGTGAAATCGGCATCCGAAGAGACGATGCCGAAAGCGTCGGGCCGGTCGGTGTAAAGCAGCTCCAACGCATCTATCACCATGGCCATGTCGCTGGCATTCTTGCCCTTGGTGTAGTCGAACTGCTGCATGGGCCGTATGGCGTGCTCGTGCAGCACCTCTTCCCAGCCCTTGAGTTCGTTCTTTTTCCAGTTGCCGTAGGCGCGCCGGATGTTGGTTTCGCCGAAGGTCGACAGCTCATTGAGGATCAGGTCGATTTTGGACGCCGGCGAGTTGTCGGCGTCTATGAGCAGGGCAACGCGCGGCTTGTGGTCCATGGTTCAGCTCCCGGTATCCAGCTTCCAGGGCAGGCTTTCGCCCGAGCGCAGGGGCTTGAGTTCGGCCTCGCCGAAGGCATAACTTTCGGGCGGGTGCCAGCTTTCCTTCCTGAGAGTGATGCTGCCGGTATTGCGCGGCAGGCCGTAGAAGTCGGCGCCGTTGAAGCTGGCGAAGGCCTCGAGCTTGTCCAGCGCACCGGCCGCGTCGAAGGCCTCGGCGTACAGCTCCATCGCGGCATGGGCGGTGTAGCAGCCCGCGCAGCCGGTGGCGTGCTCCTTCAGGTGGGCGGGGTGCGGCGCGCTGTCGGTGCCCAGGAAGAAGCGCGCGTTGCCGCTGGTGGCGGCCTCGACCAGCGCCAGGCGATGGGTTTCGCGCTTGAGCACCGGCAGGCAGTAGTAGTGCGGGCGTATGCCGCCGGTGAAGATCGCGTTGCGGTTGTAGAGCAGGTGGTGGGCCGTGACGGTCGCCCCCGTGAACTTGCCCGCATCGCGCACGTAATGCGCCGCTTCCCGGGTGGTGATGTGCTCGAACACGATCTTGAGCTCGGGGAAATCGCGGCGCAGCGGGATCAGCTGGGTGTCTATGAATACGGCCTCGCGGTCGAACAGGTCGATGTCGGACGAGGTCACCTCGCCGTGCACCAGCAGCAGCATGCCGGCTTTTTGCATGGCTTCCAGCGTTTTATAGGTCTTGCGCAGGTCGGTCACGCCGGCGTCGCTGTTGGTGGTGGCACCGGCCGGGTAGAGCTTGGCCGCAACCACACCAGCGTCCCTGGCGCGGGCGATCTCCTCGGGCGGCAGGTTGTCGGTGAGGTACAGCGTCATCAGCGGCTCGAACTTCACACCGGCCGGCACGGCGGCCTGGATGCGCTCGCGGTAGGCCACGGCCTGGGCGGCGGTGGTCACCGGCGGGCGCAGGTTGGGCATGATGATGGCGCGGCCGAATTGCGCGGCGGTGTGCGGCACCACGGTGTGCAGGGCCTCGCCGTCGCGCACATGCAGGTGCCAGTCGTCGGGGCGGGTCAGGGTCAGGCTTGAAACGGGGGTACGGGTGGCGGAGGTCATGGCCTGAATTGTCGCACCGCCCGGGGCCGCCAAAGCCGGTACGACTCGCCATGAAAAAAGCCCCGCATGCGGGGCTTTTTTGTTTTTTCTTCTTTTTTGGCAGTTGCGGTGATCTTTCAGGGCGCCCAGCGCTTTTTCAGTGGGACAGGATCTTGTTAAGGAAGTCCTTGGTGCGCGCCTTGCGGTTTTCGGGATGGTTGAAGAACTCGTCCTTGGAGCAGTCTTCCAGAATCTTGCCGCCCACGTCCATGAAGATCACGCGACTGCCGACCTTGCGGGCAAAACCCATTTCATGGGTCACCACCATCATGGTCATGCCTTCGACGGCCAGGCCCATCATGCAATCCAGCACCTCGCCGACCATTTCGGGGTCCAGCGCGGACGTGGGTTCGTCAAACAGCATGGCGATAGGGTCCATGCTGAGCGCGCGGGCGATTGCCACGCGCTGCTGCTGGCCGCCCGAGAGCTGGCCGGGGAATTTGTCCTTGTGCGCCATCAGGCCCACGCGGTCCAGGTACTTGAGGCCGTGTTTTTTGGCCTCGTCGACCTTGCGGCCCAGCACCTTGACCTGCGCCAGCGTCAGGTTTTCCGTGACGCTCAGGTGCGGGAACAGCTCGAAGTTCTGGAACACCATGCCGACGCGGCTGCGCAGCTTGGGCAGGTCGGTCTTGGGGTCGTGCACGGCCTTGCCGTCGACGAAGATCTGGCCCTTCTGGAAGGGTTCCAGCGCGTTGATGGTTTTGATCAGGGTGGACTTGCCCGAACCCGAAGGCCCGCAGACCACAACCACTTC
This sequence comes from Polaromonas sp. P4_F6, assembly GCF_056401275.1. Taxonomy (NCBI): domain Bacteria; kingdom Pseudomonadati; phylum Pseudomonadota; class Betaproteobacteria; order Burkholderiales; family Comamonadaceae; genus Polaromonas; species Polaromonas sp. P4_F6. The sequence goes on from NZ_JBFUJQ010000001.1 coordinate 406,195, forward strand.
ACCCTTTTTGATGCTGGTGGTGCAGCTGTTGAGAACCTGCACGTCGCCGTACCATTTGGAAACTTCTTTCAACTCAATCATGTTCTTCTCCGGTGTGCTCTTTGAGATTTGCGCGTCTTGACGAAGCGCGGTCTCAGCGAATGATGGCGATTCTGCTGTTCAGGCGCTTGACCATATAGGACAGCCCGAAGCAGATCACGAAATAAATCACGGCGGCCAGCAGGTAGGCCTCTTCAGGACGGCCGTAAATCTTGCCGGCGGTGCTGAAACCCTTGAGCAGGTCGTAAGCGCCGATCGCGTAAACCAGCGAGGTGTCCTGGAACAGGATGATGGTCTGCGTCAGCAGGATGGGCACCATGTTGCGGAAAGCCTGCGGCAGGATGATCAGCTTCATGTTCTGCGCGTAGGTCATGCCCAGGGCGCGCCCGGCATTGACCTGGCCGCGCGAGATGGACTGTATGCCCGCGCGCATGATTTCGCTGAAATAAGCGGCCTCGAAAGCGACGAAGGTGATGATGGCCGAGATTTCTGCGCGGTAGTTGCTGCCGCCGGGAATCAGGCTGTAAAACGACGCCGGCACCAGCAGGAAGAACCACAGAATCACCATGACCAGCGGAATCGAGCGCATGCCGTTGACGTAAAAAGTCGCGGGGATAGTCAGGATTTTTTTGCCGGAAAGGCGCATCAAGGCCAGCACGGTACCGAAGATGATGCCGCCTATGGTGGCGATCACGGTCAATTCAATGCTGAAAATAAAGCCCTTGACGACGAACTGGGAGATCATGTCCCAGTTCAGGAAGCTCATGTCGAGTCCAAGCATGTCAGTGACCTCCGCCCGTTGAGCCGGCGACGACGAAGCCCGGAATTTGCACCCGCTTCTCGACAAAGGCCATGACCCGGTTGACCGCGAAGGCCGAGACGGCGTACAGCGCCGTCACCGCCAGGTAGATTTCAATGCCGCGCGAGGTCTCTTCCTGCGCCTGCATGGCGAACATGGTCAGCTCCGCGATGGACACCGCGAACGCCACGGAGGAATTCTTCAAAAGGTTCATCGACTCGCTGGTGAGCGGCGGAATGATGATGCGAAAAGCCATGGGCAGGATCACGTAGCGGTAGGTCTGCAGGGTCGTGAAACCCATGGCCATGCCGGCGTAACGCTGGCCGCGCGGCAGCGCCTGCACGCCGGCCCTGACCTGCTCGGCAATACGCGCCGACGTGAAAAAGCCCAGGGCGAACACCACCAGGATGAAGCTGGGCAGCTCCTTCATGGCGGGGAAAATCTTGGGAACCACGAAGTACCAGATGAAAATCTGGACCAGCAGGGGAACGTTGCGGAACAGCTCGACCCAGGCATTGGCGAAACGCACAAGCCAGGGGCTGCTCGGCAAGGTGCGCAGCGTGCCGATGATCGCGCCAAACAGCATGGCGATCACCCAGGATGCGCCGGCGACGGACAGCGTCCAGCCCCAGGCATCAAACATCCACTGCAGGTAGGTTCGACCGCTACCGTCATCATTCAAAAATACCTGCCAATCCCAAGTCATCACGGCTCCAGCAAATGGTTGTTGTGTTGTTTTCCCTGCGACGGTAAACGGGAAACCCCGCCAGTGCAAGGCGACCGGCGGGGTTGTTTCAATTTACCTGGCCAGAATTACTTCTGTGCGTATTCTTCCATGGGCTTGTCGTTCGGGTTGTCCCAAGCCGCCTTGGTGCTGGCGCTCAGGGCCAGGCCGACCTTGGTGTTCTTCGGAGGAATCGGCGACAGGAACCACTTGGTCCACAGCTTGTTCATTTCACCCGACTTGATCATGCCCTTGACGGTGTCGTCGGCCAGGCGCTTGAGCAGCGGGTCGTCCTTGCGGATCATGATGGCGATGGGCTCGACGCTCAGCACTTCACCGACGATCTTGAAGTCCGAAGGCTTCTTGGCGGTGGCGATGTTGCCGGCCAGGATGGATCCGTCCATCACGAAGGCATCGGCGCGGCCCGACTCGAGCAGCAGGAAGCTGTCGGAGTGGTCCTTGCCGAAGATTTCCTTGAACTCGACGCCGGTGGCGCGCTTGTTCTTGCGCAGCGTCTGCACGGAGGTGGTGCCGGTGGTGGTCGCCACGGTCTTGCCGCTCAGCTGGGCCACCGAGGTGATGCCGGAATTGGCCTTCACGGCGATGCGGACTTCCTCGACGAAGGTGGTCACGACGAAAGCCACGTCTTTCTGGCGGGTCGCGTTGTTGGTGGTGGAGCCGCACTCGATGTCGACCGTGCCGTTCTGCACGAGGGGGATGCGGTTCTGCGAGGTCACGGGCTGGTATTTGACTTCCAGCTTGCGTTCGGCGGCCTTCTCAAGGTTGGCCAGGATGCGCTGGCAGATCTCGACGTGGTAGCCGGTGTATTTGCCGTCACCCAGGGTATAGGACAGCGCGCCCGAAGAATCGCGAACGCCCATGGTGACAACGCCGGAAGCCTTGACTTTGGCAAGGGTGTCGGCAAATGCGGCGCCGGTGGCGAGCAAGGCGACGGACAGAGCGACAAGCTTGAGTTTCATGGAATCTCCTGTAATGAATGAAACGGTTAGCGAACTATTCTAGAGAGATGGTACCCGGGACTGGCCTAGGTTTACCCGGCCTCTCACACGGGGGAAAGCGGACTGCGCGGGCGATGCTTGGCGGCAAACCCGCGCGAAGCGGCGATTCCCGGGTTTTTCCAAAGTGGTGCGCGCATAAGAAGTCCGGAACTATACGGCAGATACAAGCAGTCTTTGTGCCAGCCCCTCAGGCGACCAGCGGAAGGGGTTGCGTGAGCTTGTCGGGCACCAGCAGGGCTTCGACCTCGGCCTGCGTCATGATGCCCAGCGACTCCGCGATCTCGGCAATCGGCGCGCCGGTGGCGATGGCCGTCTTGGCGATGAGCGCGGCCTTTTCGTAGCCAATGATGGGGTTGAGCGCCGTGACCAGGGTCACCGATTCGCGCACGCGTTTGGCCAGCAGTTCGCGGTTGGCCTCTATGCCGGCCACGCAATGGGTCTGCAGCGTGAGGCAGGCCTGGCTCAGGTGTTCGATGCTCTTGAAAAGGCTCCATCCCATGATGGGCTCAAAGGCGTTGAGCTGCAGCTGGCCGGCCTCTGAGGCCATGGTCACGGTCATGTCGTTGCCTATCACTTCAAAGGCAACCTGGTTCATGACCTCGGGGATCACCGGGTTGACCTTGCCGGGCATGATGGACGAGCCCGCCTGGCGCGGCGGCAGCCGGATGTCGCCGAAGCCGGCCTGCGGGCCGCTGGAGAGCAGGCGCAGGTCGTTGCAGATCTTGCTGAGCTTGGTGGCCACGCGCTTGAGCACGCCGGAGAGCTGCACGAAGGCACCGGTGTCCTGCGTGGCCTCGATCAGGTTGGCGGCTTTTTCGACCGGCACACCACACTCTTCGGCGAGATGGCGGCAGACGATGTCGGCGTAGCCGGCCGGTGCGTTGATGCCGGTACCTATGGCCGTGGCGCCCAGGTTGATTTCCTGGATCAGCGCGCGCGCTTCGCGCAGGCGGGCCTCGTCCTCGCCGATCATCACCGCGTAGGTGAGGAATTCCTGGCCCAGCGTCATGGGCACGGCATCCTGCAACTGGGTGCGGCCGATTTTGAGCACGTCCCGGAATTCATGCGCCTTGGCCTCGAAGCCGCCGCGCAGGACGGCCATGGAGGCCAGCAGGCGCTCGATGGCAAACCACAGGGCGATGCGCACCGCCGTGGGGTAGACGTCATTGGTGCTTTGCGAGGCGTTGACGTGGTCGTTGGGGTGCAGCACGTCGTAGCGGCCCTTTTCCACACCCAGCTTTTCGAGCGCGAGGTTGGCGATGACCTCGTTGGCGTTCATGTTGGTGGACGTGCCGGCGCCGCCCTGGATCACGTCGACCACGAACTGGTCGTGGTACTGGCCGGCAATGAGCTTTTCACAAGCGCTCATGATGGCGGCCGCCCGCCTGGCGTCCAGCGTGCCCAGTTGCTGGTTGGTGCGCGCCGCGGCCTTCTTGACAAAGCCCAGCGCGCGTATCAGGTCGGGCATGGCCGAGATGCGGGTGCCGGAGATCGGGAAGTTTTCGACCGCGCGGGCCGTGTGCACGCCCCAGTACGCGCTTACGGGGATCTGCTTTTCACCGAGGAAGTCGTGCTCGGTGCGCGTGGCCGCCGCGGGGGTGGGAGCGGGCTCGGCAAGCGGGGTGAGGGAGGAGTCTGGGGGCACGGGCAACCATCAAATTTTGAACGTCACGAACTGTAAATTTGCAGGTCTCAAAACACCAATGCTGTTTCAACGATCTTCCATGCATTTTTCTTATAACCACCTAGGGTTACTACTAGTGTATGTATCCCATTGCTATCGCGCGGCCGGGCCGGCACCCGCGCGCGACGCGGCTTTTTCCCGGCTGCCGGTCTGCGCCTGCAGGTAGCTCCACAAGGCCTGGGCGTGGCTTTTGGCGGATTCCCGGGAGGTCGGCCGCTCGCGGTAAACGCGCACGTCCATGGTCATTTCGAGGTTGCCGCCGGCGCTCACGAGTTTTTTGGCCCGCAACTCCTTTTTGACGGCGCTGAGCGGCAAAAACGCGATGCCGTGGCCTTCCAGGGCCATGGCCTTGAGGCCCTCGGCCATGTCGGTTTCATAGACACGGTCCAGGTGGATGGCCGTGCTGGACTGCTTGAGCAGCATGTCCACCATGCGGCCCAGGTAGGCGCCGGGCGCATAACCCAGGTAAGGCAGGGGCTGGCCGGCGCGCCCCGGCAGGCTGTACTCGGGGTCGCCCGAGGCGGTGGCCCGCACAAAGGGCGCCAGCACTTCCTGGCCCAGCGACACCATCTCGTAGCGGTCCGGGTCCAGCTGGAAGGGCTGGGAATCATGGTGGTAGGCGATCAGCAGGTCGCAGCTGCCCTCGACCAGGCGCAGCACCGCGTCGTGCACATTGAGCGCGATCAGCCGGCTCTTGATGGGGCCGAATTTCTCGCGCAGGCTGCTGACCCAAGCCGGAAAAAAGGTGAAAGCCAGCGTGTGCGGCACGGCGAACTCGATGACGTCCTGCCCGGCCGAGGTGTGGCCGCGCAGCATGGCGCGGGTGGACTGCAGGCCCTGCAGCATTTCCAGCGACTGGCTGTACAGGGTTTCGCCGGCCGGCGTCAGGCGCGTGGGATAAGAGCTTCGGTCCACCAGGTCGGTGCCGGCCCAGGCTTCCAGCGCCTGGATGCGCCGTGAAAACGCCGGCTGGGTGACGTGGCGCAGTTGGGCAGAGCGGCTGAAACTGCGGGTTTCAGCCAGACTGACGAAATCTTCCAGCCATTTGGTTTCCATAGACCTAGCGACCGCGGTTGGACGCGCCCGGTCGGGTCGTCATGGCGCGCGCCGGCAAAACGGGGCGCGGGCGTTCAAAGTCACTGGCGTGAAGGCTCATGCAGGCTCCAAAAGGCAAACCAAGCGGTCAACATCGGCCGCCGGGTCCTCCGATTATGCGAGCCCGTGAGGCATTTAGGCCTACGGGGAATCCCATGGCCGGGCGATGGAGCCGGATTCGCCGCAAATACCCGGCGCGAAATGTCCTCAAAAATACAAACCCGCTTGCGGCGCGCCGCTCAGGCCTCGGAAGAGCTCTGCTGCAGCGCCCACATGCGCGCATAAGCGCCTTCGGTTTCGAGCAGCTGCGCGTGCGTGCCGCGCTCGACGATGCGCCCGCCGTCCATCACCAGGATTTCATGCGCGTCGACCACGGTGGAAAGCCGGTGCGCGATCACCAGCGTGGTCTTGTTCTGCGCGGCGGCGCGCAGCTCGGTCTGGATAGCGCGCTCGTTGGCCGAGTCCAGCGCCGAGGTGGCCTCGTCAAAAATCACCACCGGCGGGTTTTTCAGCAGGGTGCGGGCGATCGCCACGCGCTGCTTTTCGCCGCCCGAAAGCTTGAGCCCGCGCTCGCCCACCATGGTCCGGTAGCCCAGCGGCGTGGAGGCGATGAAGCCGTGGATGCGCGCCGAGCGCGCGGCCTCCTCAACTTCTTCATGGGTGGCACCCGGCTTGCCGTAGGCGATGTTGTATTCGATGGTGTCGTTGAACAGCACCGTGTCCTGCGGGACGATGCCAATTGCCTGGCGCACGCTGGACTGCGTCACCTGCTTGATGTCCTGGCCGGCGATGGTGATGCGGCCCTGCTGCACGTCGTAAAAGCGGTAAAGCAGCCGCGCCAGCGTGGACTTGCCGGCGCCCGAGGAGCCCACCACCGCCACGGTCTTGCCAGGCGGGATCTCAAAACTCACGTTGTGCAGGATGGCGCGCGCCGGGTCGTAGGCGAAGTTCACGTTCTCAAAGCGCACCGCCGGCGAACCCTCGATGGCGATGGGCCGGGCGTTCGGCAGGTCGGCGATTTCGCGCTCTTTTTCCATCAGCACGAACATCTTGTCGAGGTCGGTCAGGCTTTGCTTGATCTCGCGGTAGATCACGCCCAGGAAGCCCAGCGGTATGTAGAGCTGGATCATGAAGGCATTGACCATGACCAGGTCGCCCAGCGTCATACGGCCGTCGACCACGCCTTGCGTGGCGCGCCACAGCATGGCGACCAGCCCGATGGCGATGATCAGCTGCTGCCCCGCGTTGAGCAGGCTCAGGGTGTTCTGGCTCTTGATCGCGGCGCGCCGGTAGCGCAGCAGGTTTTCGTCGTAGCGGGCGGCCTCGAACTCCTCGTTGTTGAAATACTTGACGGTTTCGTAATTAAGCAGCGAGTCGATGGCGCGGCTGTGGGCCGACGAGTCGAGCTCGTTCATGGTCTTGCGGAACTGCGTGCGCCATTCGGTCACCGTGACGGTGAAGAAGATATAGAACACCAGCGCGATGCCGGTAATGGCGGCGAACCAGACGTCGAACTTGACGGCCAGCAGGCTCAGCACCAGCGTCACCTCGATCAGCGTCGGGATGATGCTGTAAAGCGAGTACGAAATCAGCGAATGCACGCCGCGCGTGCCGCGCTCGACGTCGCGCGTCATGCCGCCGGTCTGCCGCTCCAGGTGAAAGCGCAGGCTGAGCGCGTGCAGGTGGCGAAACACCTCCAGCGAGATCCGCCGCGCCGCGCCTTCGGTGGCCTTGGCGAACACCAGCTCGCGCAGCTCGGTGAACAGCGTGGTCGACAGGCGCAGCAGGCCGTAGGCCATCAGCAGCGCCACCGGCACCACCAGCACGGCCTGCACGTCGCCGGGCTTGAAGCTCATGGCGTCGACCAGGTTTTTCAGCAGCAGCGGCACACCCACGTTGGCCAGCTTGGCGCCCACCATGAAGCTCAGCGCCGCCAGCACCCGCCATTTGTAGTCCCAGAGATAGGGGAAAAGGCGTTTAAGCGTGTCCAGGTCGGAGCGCTGGGGCGCCGGCGCCCTGGCGGCACCCGGCACGGGCGTGGCGGGCACGGCAAGGGAAGAATCGGCAGCGGAAGCTCGGGAGCGCATGAGGGACAATCGTGAGGGTTGTTGTAATAACTTTTGACTTTTTAGATTGTGCCTATGTCTACCGAATCAAGCACCCATACGGACATTCATGCCGAGGACGCCCTGAACGTCCAGTTGCCCACCGACAAGGAGCTGGTGCTCAAGGTCATCCCCATGCCGGCCGACTGCAACGCCAACGGCGACATCTTCGGCGGCTGGGTCATGGCCCAGGTCGACCTGGCCGGCTCCGTCGTGCCGGCCCGCCACGTCGACGGCCGTCTCGCCACGGTGGCGGTCAACCAATTCATCTTCAAGCAGCCGGTGCGTGTGGGCGACATCCTGTCGTTTTTCTCCAGCCTCACCCGCATAGGCACCACTTCCATCACGGTGCAGGTCGAGGTCTATGCCGAGCGCTTCCGGGCCCAGGGCCGCTACATCAAGGTCACCGAGGCCAGCCTGACCTATGTGGCAATTGACGACTTCGGCAAACCCCGCAAGATCGCCAAGGACTGAGGCTTATTCAAACCCCCCGTGCCGCCCCTGCCCCGCGGCAAAACGGGCGGCGCCGGCAAAAGCATCCGGCAGGCGCTGCTTGCCGCGCTCCCACTCCTGGTGCAAGGCCTCCTCTAATGGCAGGTCCCACTGCCGGTAAGCACTCAGGCGGTCGGCCCGCAGCGTGGCCTGCGGGAAGCCGCTGAGCTGCCGCGCCAGCGCCAGCGCGGCATCGCGCGCGCTACCCGTGGGCACCACGCGGTTGGCCAACCCCATCCGTAAAGCCTCGGCCGCCTCCACCTTGCGGCCAGTCAAGATCAAATCCATCGCATGGCCCATGCCGACAAGGCGCGGCAGGCGCACCGTGCCGCCGTCTATCAGCGGCACGCCGAAGCGGCGGCAATAGACGCCGAAGTAGGCGTCCTCCTCCATCACACGCATGTCGCACCACAGCGCCAGCTCCATGCCGCCGGCCACGGCCGCGCCGCTGACGGCGGCGATCACCGGCTTGGACAGCAGTAGCCGCGACGGGCCCATGGGCGCCGGCGGCTTGTTGTCGCCTGGCGAAAAGTCGAGTTGTCCCAGCAGCTGGTCGCCACCGGCTTGCCCGGCCAGGCGCGCGCCGGCCTGCAGGTCCCAGCCCGCGCAGAAATGGCCGTGGGCGCCGTGGAACACCGCCACACGCGCTTGCTCATCCTCGTCAAAGGCGATGAAGGCTTCGTGCAGCGCGCGCGCCGTTTCGGCGTCCACCGCGTTGCGCACCTCGGGCCGGTCCAGTGTGACCACGGTGACGGGCCCTTCCCTTGCTATGTGAATGCTCATGGCGCCTCCGGCCACCAGCCCACACGCGGCGCGGCGCAGGCTTCGGCGAATTCGGCGGCGCTGACCTCGACCTCCATGCGCAGCAAGGCCGCCGCCATGGCCTTGCCGAGGTTGTCCATGCGCAGGTTGCGCGCCCCGCCGCCCTGCAGCGCACCCTGCAGCACCAGCTTGAGCGCCAGGATGTTGGGCAGAGCCCAGCACTGCACCGTGCCGGGCAGCCAGGGCGCGAAATGCGCCTGCACGCGTTCGGCCGTGACTTCGCGCGCGATCAGGCGGTAGCCCGCCTCATTCCAGGCAAAGAGCCCAAAATCCACCCAGTCGGCCTTGTCGCCGCTGCGTGCATGCGCAAGTTTCACGAGTTGCACTTTCATGCGGACAGCAGCTCCACACACACCGCCGCCTCGACCGCCTCGCGGTCCAGCAGCGCGGGCCAGATGCCCAACAGCTCGCTGCTGTTGCTCAGCCCGTGAAAGCCGCAGGTATAGGCCGGCCCGCTCAGTGCCATCCACGGAAACAGCCGGCCGAATCCGTCGGCCACCGCCTTGTCCGGCGTGCGCACCACCAGGCGCACCCAGACCTCGTTGAGCTCCGCCAGCGCCTCGGGCGCGGGCAGCGGCGCCAGCGGCCCATGGGCGGAGTTGAGCCCCGGATATTCGACGAAAAGCTCGTCATGCGCCATGCGCCTGTCGGCCAACTGGGCCTTCACCATGGCGACGGCCGCCTGTGCCTTGTCCCAGGCATCGGGCCAGCTGAAACCCCAGGTGACCTCGGCCTTGTAGCCCTCGCGAAAGCCGCCCACCAGCTTGAGCTGGGCCGGCCGCGGATGGCCGCGCGCGCCCGTCACGCGCACCCTGTCCTCACCCAGGTCTTGCAGCTTCAGCGCCGACAGGTCCAGCACCACGTCGGGCGACACATAGCGTGTCGGGTCGTGCACTTCATAAAGCAGCTGCTGGCGCACGGTGTCGAAGTTGATGCGCCCGCCCGTGCCCGGCGCCTTGGTGATCAGCGCCGAGCCGTCCTCGCCGACCTCGGCGATGGGGTAGCCGATGTGGGCCAGGTCGGGAATCGACTTCCATGCGCCCTGGCTGCCGAAGTTGCCGCCGCTGCCCTGGCCCGAACATTCGAGCAAATGCCCAACCGCCAGCCCCTGGGCCAGGCGGTCCAGCTCGGGCTGCGTGGCGGCGTCCTCAAGCTTCCAGCCGAACTCATGCACCAGCGGCGCGAGAAACAGCGCCGCGTCGGCCACGCGGCCGGTGACCACGATGTCGGCGCCCTGCTGCAGCGCCGACACGATGGGCCGCGCGCCCAGGTAGGCGTTGGCAAACACCATGCGCTCGCGCACCGTCTCAAAAGGCTGCGCATTGAACATATGCGGCGGCGCCAGCGCCGCCAGCCGCGGCAGGACTTCATCGCCGGTGACCACCGCGATGCGCGCCTTCCAGCCTTTGGCCGCAAACGCCGCGCGCAGGGCCGCCGCCGCACCGGCCGGGTTCAGGCCGCCGGCATTGCAGATGAATTTGACGCCGCGCGCCTGCATCAAGGGCCACAGCCTCACCAGCATGGGGACCACGTCGCGCGCATAACCCAGCGCCGCGTCGCGCTGCCGGTCTTTCTGCAGAATGGCCAGCGTCAGTTCCGCGAGATGGTCGCTCGCGATGTAATGCACGCCGCCGCGCTCTATGCTCGCGGCCACGGGTTCCCACGCATCGCCGTAAAAACCCAGGCCCGCGCCGATTCGGACATTTGCTGGCATGCCTTGATTACGCTTGATCGCCAATGCGACACGTATTCGGAACAACCCCTAGCGACAGAGCTTTAGGTGACAGCTATAACCAAAGCTCATTACGGGGGACGCGATTTGCAACTTCTGCAGCTGATCATCAGCGGCATCGCCCAAGGCTGTATCTACGGGCTGATCGCGCTGGGCTTTGTATTGATCTACAAGGCCACCGAGACGGTCAGTTTTGCGCAGGGCGAGCTGATGATGCTGGGCGCTTTCGCGGGCCTGGCCTGCATGAGCCTGCTGGGGTTTCCCTTCTGGCTCGCGGTGCTCAGCGCGATCGCCGGCATGGCGCTGTTCGGCATGCTGCTGGAGCGCCTCGTGATACGCCCCATCCTCGGCCAGCCGGCTTTTTCCATCGTCATGCTGACCATAGGCGTGGGCTACACGGCGCGCGGCCTGATCACCATGATTCCCGGCATAGGCACCGAAACCTATGTGCTGCCCGTGCCCTACAAGGACCAGATCTGGAACGCCGGCGCGCTGGTCATCAACGTCGAACAGGTCGCCATCATCGCCAGCACCGCGGTGCTGTGCCTGGCGCTGTTCGCGCTCTTCAAGTACAGCAAGCTGGGCATCGCCATGCAGGCCTCTTCGCAAAACCAGCTGGCCGCCTACTACATGGGCATTCCCGTCAAGCGGCTCAACGGCCTGGTCTGGGGCCTGGCCTCGGCCGTGGCGGCGATTGCCGGCCTGCTGCTGGCGCCCATCACCTTTGTGCACGCCAACATGGGGTTTATCGGGCTCAAGGCCTTCCCGGCCGCGGTGGTCGGCGGTTTCGGCAGCCTGCCGGGCGCCATCGTCGGCGGCCTGGTCATAGGCCTGGTGGAATCGCTCTCGGGCTTTTACCTGCCGGACGGCTTCAAGGACGTCGCCGCCTATGTGGTGGTGCTCATCATGCTGATGGTCAAGCCCAGCGGCCTGTTCGGCGAGAAGCTGCGCAAGAAAGTCTGACCCGTCATGCGCTTCATTTTTAAAACCGACTATGCGCAGGACATCAAGCTTGCCAAGCACCCGGGCCATGTGTTCTGGTACGGCGCGCTCATGCTGGCGCTGCTGGCCGCGCCCTGGCTGGTTGCCGAGTACTGGCTCGCGCAGCTGACCTTTGTGATGATTTACGCCATCGCCGGCCTGGGCCTGATGCTGCTGGCGGGTTTCACCGGCCTGTTCTCGCTGGGCCATGCCGCCTTCCTGGGCGTGGGCGCCTATACCCAGGCCGTGCTGACAAACGCGGGCCTGCCCTTTCCAATTGCACTGGCCTGCGCCGCCGGCCTCTCGGCCGCCGTGGGCCTGGTCGTGGGCCTGCCGGCGCTGCGCGTCAAGGGCATCTACCTGGGCATGGCCACGCTGTCCTTCGGTTTTATCGTCGAAGAGGTGTTCGCGCGCTGGGAAAGCGTGACCGGCGGCAATGCCGGCATCCACATCAAGGTGCCCGACATGTTCGGCTGGAGGCTCGCCAGCGGCGAGTCCTTTTATTTCCTCTGCCTGCTGATCACCGTGGCCGCCACGCTGGCCATCCTCAACCTGCTGCGCTCGCCCACCGGCCGGGCCTTTGTGGCAATTCGCGATTCCGAAATCTCCGCGCAGAGCATGGGCATACACCTGGCGCGCTACAAGACCCTGTCCTTCGCGCTGTCGGCGGCGCTGGCCGGCATTGCCGGCGCGCTGTATGCGCACAAGCTGCAGTTCATCTCGCCCGACCAGTTCAACATCCTGCAGTCCATAGACCTGCTGCTGATGATCGTCATAGGCGGCGTGGGCTCGGTGCACGGCGCCTTCCTGGGCGCCATCTTCCTGATTTCCATGCCGCAGGTGATCGCCCTCAGCAAGGACCACCTGCCCGCCGCCATAGGCCAGGCCCCCGGCCTGCAGGCGGCCGTTTACGGCGTGGTGCTGATCGCCTTTGTGCTGTTCGAGCCGCTGGGGCTTTACGGCCGCTGGCTCAAGGTGCGCACCTACTTCCAGCTGTTTCCTTTCTACCGCAAGGGCTTGTTCAAGCGGCAGAAATCCTTCCAGAAGTCGGATCGCCTGAAATGACCGACATTCTTCTTTCCGCCAAAGACCTCAGCGTGCGCTTCGGCGGCGTGCTGGCCGTCAACAAGGTGAGCTTTGACGTCAGGCAGGGCGAGGTCTTCACGCTGATAGGCCCCAACGGCGCGGGAAAGACCACGGTGTTCAACCTGATCAGCCGCATCTACACGCCGACCAGCGGCGAGATCGAATACCGCGGCGAAAAGCTCACGGCCCAGCCGCCGCACAAGATCGCCGCGCTGGGTATTGCGCGCACCTTCCAGAACATCGAGCTGTTCGAACACGCCACCGTGCTGCACAACCTGCTGATAGGCCGGCACACGCATCGCCAGACCGGCCTGCTGCATGACCTCTTTTTCACCGCCAAGGCGCGCGAGGCCGAGCTGCAGGCGCGCGAAAAAGCCGAGCAGGTGATCGACTTCCTCGATTTGCAGCACCACCGCGATGCCATGGTGGCGGGCCTGCCTTATGGCGTGCGCAAGGTGGTGGAGCTGGCGCGCGCGCTGTGCACCGAACCGCGCCTGCTGCTGCTCGACGAGCCCTCATCGGGCCTCAACGTGGAGGAAACCGGCGACATGGCCTTCTGGATACAGGATATCCAGCACGAGCTGGGCATCACGGTGCTGATGGTCGAGCACGACATGTCGCTGGTCTCGCGCGTCTCCGACCGTGTGCTGGCCATGAACCAGGGCGAGGTGCTGGCCGTGGGCACGCCGCGCGAGGTGCAGACCGACCCCGGCGTGATCGAGGCCTACCTGGGCTCGGTCGATGAAGTGTCTTCCCTCAGGAGAACAGCATGAGCGCGGTTCCGCCGCCCGTCAGCGACCAGCCGGTCCTCAGGCTGCTCAACGTCGAGAGCGCCTACGGCCCGATCAAGGCCATACGCGGCGTGAGCCTGCAGGTGCGGCGCAGCGAGATCGCCACCGTGCTGGGCTCCAACGGTGCGGGCAAGTCCACCATCCTCAAGACCATCTCGGGCATCCTGGACCCGCGCAAGGGCTCCATCGATTTCAAGGGCCAGGACATCACGGCGCAGGACCCGGCTTTCATCGTGCAGCAGGGCCTGAGCCATGTGCCCGAGGGCCGCGAGGTGTTTCCGCTGCTCAGCGTGCGCGACAACCTGCTGATGGGCGCCTACACCCGCAAGGACCGTGACGGCGTGGCGCTGGACATGGAAGCGGTCTACGGCTACTTTCCCATTCTCAGGGAGCGCGCGCTGCAGGACGCCGGCCTGCTCTCGGGCGGCCAGCAGCAGATGCTGGCGATCTCGCGCGCGCTGATGGCCTCGCCCGATTTGATCCTGCTCGACGAACCCAGCCTGGGCCTGTCGCCCAAGCTCACCAAGGAGATCTTCGAGATCGTGGTGCGCATCAACCGCGAGCGCGGCACCACGATTTTGCTGGTCGAGCAGAACGCCAACATGGCGCTCAACGCCTCCGACTACGGCTATGTGCTCGAGAACGGCCGCATCGTGATGGAAGACACATGCGCCCGGCTGCGCGAGAAGGACGACATCAAGGAGTTCTACCTCGGCATGAAGGAAGACGGGGTACGCGGGGAACGACGCTGGAAAAAGAAGAAAACCTGGCGATGATTACGACGCCCCCCCTAGCGGCCTTCGGCCGCCTCCCCCCACTGGGGGACGATGCTGGCGGCCCGGCAAAGCCGGTTCCGCGGCATCCTTGCACGCACTCAGTTGGGTCGCGTCAATGGAGGTTTGAATGAGCAACCTTTGGGATTTGAGCCATATCCAGCCCGAATATGACATCGTCATGCCGGGCGAGACGATTCCCGCGATTTTCTGGAACGCAGTGGAGCAGCGCGGCCCCAAGACCTGGATGCGGCAGAAAAAGCTGGGCATCTGGCGCAGCTGGAGCTGGGCACAAACCGGCGACGCGGTGCGCGAGATCGCGGCCGGCCTGCTGAGCCTGGGCTTTGCGCGCGGCGAGTGCGCCTCCATCCTCTCCAACACCGTGGTCGACTGGGTGCTGGCCGACCTCGCCGTGCTGAGCTGCGGCGGCGTCTGCAGCGGCATCTACCCAACCGACGCGGCTTCCCAGGTGCATTACCTGTGCGAGGACTCGCGCAGCACGCTGCTGTTTGTCGAGGACGACGAACAGCTCGACAAGGCGCTCGAAGTGCGGCCGCAGCTGCCGCTGCTGCGCCAGGTGATCGTGTTCGACATGGAAGGCCTGCGCGAGCTGAACGACCCGGGCGTGATGAGCCTGGACGCGCTGCGCGCGCTGGGCCGCGCCCACCTGGCCGGACACCCCGATGCGGTGGAAGAACGCGCCGCCGAGTGCCGGCCCGAAGACCTCGCCATCCTGGTCTACACCTCGGGCACCACCGGCAAACCCAAGGGCGCCATGCACAGCCAGCGCGGCCTGGTGTTTACCGCGCGCGGCTACAACACGCTGGTGGCGCAGGACGAGAACGACGAACGCATGTGCTTTTTGCCGCTGTGCCACATCGCCGAGCGCATGGGCGGCGAGTATTTTTCGCTGTATGCGGGCGCCAAGCTCAACTTCGTTGAGAACCCCGAGACCATTCCCGAGAACGTGCGCGAGATCGCGCCCACGGTGTTCACCGCCGTCCCCCGGGTGTGGGAAAAGTTTTATTCCGGCGTGATGATCGCGCTCAAGGAAGCCAGCTGGCTGCAGCAGGCCGCTTACGCCTGGAGCATAGGCGTGGGCATGCGCATCACCGACACCGTGCTGGCGGGCAAGACCGTCGGTGCCGGGCTCAAGCTCCAGTTCACGCTGGCGCGCTGGCTGGCGCTCAACAACACGCGCAAGCTGATCGGCATACACCGCGCGCGCTTTTGCGTGACGGGCGCGGCGCCGATTTCACCCGACCTGGTCAAGTGGTACATGGCGCTGGGCGTGCCCATGCTGGAGGTCTGGGGCATGACGGAAACCTGCGGCGCCGCCAGCGGTGTGCCGGCCAGCCGCATGAAGCCCGGCTCCATAGGCCCGGCGGCCGGCTACAACGAGATGCGCCTGGACCCGGCTACCGGCGAGATCCTGGTGCGCGGCGCCAACATCTTCATGGGCTACCTGAACCAGCCCGGAAAAACCGCCGAAACCCTGGATGCGGAGGGCTGGCTGCACACCGGCGACGTCGGCGTGGTGGACGAGGACGGCTATTTCAGGATCACCGACCGCATGAAGGACATCATCATCACGGCCGGCGGCAAGAACGTGACGCCCAGCGAGCTTGAGAACGAGCTCAAGTTTTCGCCCTATGTCACCGACGCGGTGGTCATAGGCGACAAGCGGCCCTACCTCACCTGCATCATCATGATCGACCAGGAAAACGTCGAGAAATTCGCCCAGGATGCGGACATACCCTTCAGTAATTACGCCAGCTTGACGCGGGCGGTCGAAGTGCAAGAATTGATCCAGTCGGAGATCGACCGGGTCAACAAGAAGTTTGCGCGGGTCGAGCAGATCAAGAAATTTTTCCTGCTCGACACGCAGCTCACGGCGGAGGACGAAGAACTCACGCCGACCATGAAGCTCAAGCGCAAGCTCGTAGAACAAAAATACGCCCCGCACATCGAGGCCATGTATTGAGCACCGAGTGGATAAAAAACCTTTAAGGAGACAACCATGAAGCTGAAGTCAACCGCCGCCCTGTCCGCGCTGGCCTGCGCCGCCGCCCTGTCCGCGTCGCCGGCGCTGGCGCAAAGCCAGGGCGTGAGCAAAACCGAAATCACGCTGGGCTCCATCCAGGACCTGTCGGGGCCGCTGGCGGGCTTCGGCAAGCAGATACGCAACGGCATGACCTTGCGCGTGGACGAGCTCAACGAACAGGGCGGCATCAACGGCCGCAAGATCAAGCTCATCGTCGAAGACTCGGGCTACGACCCCAAGAAGGCGGTGCTGGCCGCGCAGAAGCTGGTGAACCAGGACAAGATTTTCGCCATGGTGGGCCACCTGGGCACGGCGCAGAACCTGGCGGCCATGCCGGTGCAGTTCGAGAAAAACGTCATCAACTTCTTCCCGGTGACGGCCGCCCGCGAGATGTACGAGCCCTTCCACAAGCTCAAGTATTCGTTTGCCGCCACCTATTACGACCAGATGAAGGCCGCCGTGCCCAAGCTGGTCAAGGAAAAGAACGCCAAGAAGGTCTGCTCCATGTACCAGGACGACGAGTTCGGCCTGGAAGTGCAGCGCGGTGCCGACGACGGCCTCAAGACCCTGGGCATGACCATGGTCGAGAAAACCTCCTTCAAGCGCGGCGCCACCGATTTTTCGTCGCAGGTCGCCAAGCTCAAGGCCTCCGAATGCGACCTGGTGGTGCTGGGCACCATCATCCGCGAAACCATAGGCGGCATAGGCACGGCGCGCAAACTGGGCTACAACCCGGTCTTCCTGGGCTCCAGCGCCGCCTACACCGACCTGATCCACAAGCTGGGCGGCAAGGCCATGGACGGGCTCTACGCCACCATGACGGTGCAAAACCCTTACCTGGACGAGGCCTCGCAGCCGATACGCTTCTGGGCCAACAAGTACAAGACCGCCTTTAATGAAGACCCCACGGTGTTCTCGGTCTACGGCTACACGGTGGTCGACAGCTTTATCCGCGCCTCGCAAAAAGCCGGTGCCAACCTGAGCACCGACAGCTTCATCAAGGCCATGGACACCATGGTGATCCCGGCCGACATCTTCGGCAGCGCCGAAGGCAAGTTCGGCCCGCAAAAACGCCTGGGCAACAACCAGTCGCGCCTGTCCCTGCTGCAGGATGGGCGCTGGAAAGTGGTGTCGGACTACATCACGCACTAAGCGCCGTGACCGGCCTTCACGGCCCCACGCAAAACCGCCTTCGGGCGGTTTTTTCATGGGCCCCGGGCTTGCCGCCGTGCGCACGCGTCACGCACAATGCGGCATGCCCGCCTCACCCGACACCCTCGCCACCCTCCACTGCAAAACCACCAAAAGCTGGGAAACCTGGCTGGCCAAATACCATGCCAGCAGTCCCGGCGTCTGGTTGCAGATCGCCAAAAAGGATTCGGGCATCGCTTCCACCACGCATGCCGAAGCGCTGGAGGCCGCGCTCTGCCAGGGCTGGATAGACGGCCAGCGCAACGCGCTGGACGCCCAGTTCTTCCTGCAGAAATTCACGCCCCGCCGCGCGCGCAGCACCTGGTCCAAGATCAATTGCGACAAGGCCATGGCGCTGATCGCGTCGGGCCGCATGCAGCCCGCGGGCCTGGCCGAGGTCGAACGCGCCAAGGCGGACGGCCGCTGGGACGCGGCCTATGACGCGCAGAGCAAGATCACCGTGCCCGAGGACCTGGCCGCCCTGCTGGCCAGAAAGCCCAAGGCCAGGGCCTTTTTTGAATCCCTGGACTCGCGCAACCGCTTCGCCATCCTGTTCAGGCTGCAGACCGCCAAAAAAGCCGAGACGCGCGAACGCCGGCTCGCGCTGTTTTTCGCCATGCTGCAGCGTGGCGAAAAAATCCATCCCTGAAAGCGGCCGGAGTGGCGCCGCAAGGGATGCGAGATGCGGCGTATCGCTTCAGCCCTTGGTGCGCTGCGAGACAAATTCGCCTTCGTAGCCCTTGGCCAGCGACAGCTTTTCGGCCTCGCTGAGCACCTTGCCCGCGAGCTGGAAGATGCCCTGCTCCTCATCCTCGAGATGATGGTGGATCTTGTGGTGCAGTTCCCTGGCCGTGGCCAGCCAGGCCGGCGAGCTGAAGTCGGTGCTCTCCAGCGTTTCCACCAGCTTGTCCATCTGGTGGTGTTCCGCGATGCCGTGCCGTGAAGGTTCCTGGGTCATGTCGTGCGCGATCAGGGGAACATAAAAAAACCGCTCCTCGGCCGCCGCATGCGCCGCCAGTTCGCGCTTGAGTTCCTTGAACAGGGATTTCCGGTCCTGGCTGTCGCCTTGTGTCTTCACCAGGTGGTCGGCCAGGGTGCGCTGGGTGTCATGGCTGGTTCGCAGTGCTTCAAAGATATTCATCGGCAAAGTATGCGGAGCCGGCCGTCCCGGGCGTGTAGGCCAAGACCGGATTTCAGCGCAAGGCAAGGCAAAAGCGCTAAATTAGGGGCCTATGAACAAAATCCTTCTTCTGGGCGGCACCGGCTTTGTCGGACGCCATGTGTGCGAAAAGCTCGCGCGGCTGCAATGCCGCGTCACCGTGGTCACGCGCCGGCAGGACAGGGCCCGCCACCTGCAGATGCTGCCGCTGGTCGACGTGGTCGAAGCTGACCCCCACGATAGCAGTTCGCTGGCGCCGCTGCTGGCCGGCCACGATGCCGTCGTCAACCTGGTCGCCATCCTGCATGGCTCGCAGGCCGCCTTCGACAAGGCGCATGTGCAGTTGCCGCTGGAACTGGCCCGTGCCTGCGAGGCCAGCGGCCTCAGGCGCATCGTCCACATCAGCGCGCTGGGCGCTTCACCCGGTTCGCCGTCCATGTACCAGCGCAGCAAGGCGCGCGGCGAGGCCGTGATGCTGAGTACCGGGCTGGACGTGACCGTGCTGCGGCCCAGCGTGATTTTCGGCGCCGAAGACAAATTCCTCAACACCTTCGCGCGGCTGCAGCGAGTATTCCCCGTGATCCCGCTGGCCGCCGCCGATGCGCGCTTTCAGCCCGTCTGGGTAGAGGACGTGGCGGACGCCATCGTGCACTGCCTGCGGGATGCCGACACCGTGGGGCAGATTTATGAAGTCTGCGGGCCCGAGGTGTTCACGCTGCGGCAGCTCGTGAAGCAGGCCGGCCGCTACGCCGGCGTCAACGGCGGCAAGGGCCGGCCCGTGATCGCGCTGCCCGCGCCGCTGGCCCGCCTGCAGGCCGGCCTCATGGAACTGGCCCCCGGCGAACCCATGCTGAGCCGGGACAACCTCGATGCCATGGCCAGCGACAACGTGGCCACCGGCAAGCTGCCCGGCCTGCAGGCGCTGGGCATACACCCGGCGTCGCTGGATGCCATCGGTCCCTCCTACCTCGGCGAGCAGGGCCTGCGCAGCGGGCTGACGGCCAAGCGCAAGACAGCAGGCAGATTCTGAGCCTCATGTTGGAACAGGCCCCACACGGTTGATGGGCTCTGCGACGCCAACCAGCGGGGGCCCCCTTGAGGGGGAACAGGCTACACGCAGTGAGCCTGGACGGGGGTGGGGTTGTACAGCATCAATTTTTGGTTTTTTTTGCATCAATCGCCATTTCACACGGCGGTAGCATCGCAAGTCATTTCATTTTGGCCTTCATCACCAGCAGACGGGGATTCCATGCTCAAGCTCTACATCGGCAATAAAAACTACTCCTCCTGGTCCATGCGCCCCTGGGTGCTGCTCAAGCAGGCCGGCATTCCCTTTGAAGAAATCAAGCTGCGCTTTGACTCCTTCGATGCCAATTCGAGCTTCAAGGAAAAAATCGGCGGCGTGAACCCGGCCGGCCGCGTGCCGGCGCTGGATGACGACGGTTTTGTGGTCTGGGACACGCTGGCCATCGCCGAATACCTGGCCGAGCGCTTTCCCGAGAAAAAACTCTGGCCGCAGGAGGCCAAGGCCCGGGCCCGGGCGCGCAGCATCTGCGCCGAGATGCACAGCGGCTTCAGCGCGCTGCGTTCGGCCTGTCCCATGAACATCGAGGCCGACCTGTCCGACATGGGCCAGCTGATCTGGCGCGACAAATCGGCCGTGCGCGCCGACGTTCAGCGCATCGTCGAGATGTGGACCGAGCTGCTGGAGCAGCACAAGGGGCCGATGCTGTTTGGCGAGTTCAGCATTGCCGATGCTTTTTTCGCGCCCGTCTGCATGCGCTTGAGCCGCTACGCCCTCCCCGTTCCGCCGGCCATCGGCGCCTACATCCAGCGTGTCAGCGCGCTGCCCGGCGTCAAGGCCTGGATAGACGACGCGCTCGCCGAGAACGATTTCCGCGAATTTGAAGAGCCTTACCGCGTCAAACGCTGAAGCTGGAGCTCCCATGGTCACGATTTACCTGCGCTACGTGCTCAACACCGCAAAACTTAAGGAGTTCGAGCACTACGGCAAGCTGTGGATCCCGCTGGTCGAAAAATTCGGCGGCAAGCACCACGGCTACTTCATGCCCAGCGAAGGCGCCAACAACATCGCGCTGGCCTTGTTCACCTTCGACAGCCTGGCGGCGTATGAGAGCTACCGCCAGCGTTCGTTCGCGGACCAGGAATGCCTGGCGGCCTTCAAGTACGCCGAAACCACCGGCTGCATCATCAGCTACGAGCGCAGCTTCTTCCGGCCGGTTTTCTCCTAAGAACCTGTTCACGGTCTAAAGCCGGCCCTGCCGGTAGCCGCTAAACTGGCTTGATGGAAATCTACATGGTCGGTGGCGCGGTGCGCGATGCCTTGCTGGGCCTGCCGGTGCAGGACCACGACTGGGTGGTCGTGGGCGCCACGCCCGAGGAACTGGCGGCCCAGGGCTACCTGCCCGTCGGCAAGGACTTTCCGGTCTTCCTGCACCCCGAGACCCGCGAGGAATACGCGCTGGCCCGCACCGAGCGCAAGACGGCGCGCGGCTACCGCGGCTTTGCGGTGCATGCCGAACCCGACGTGACGCTGGAGCAGGACCTGGCGCGGCGCGACCTGACCATCAATGCCATCGCAGCCCCAGCCCGCGGCGACGCGCCCGACCGCTTCGAGCCCGACTTTGCCGCGCTGATAGACCCCTTCGGCGGGCAAAAAGACCTGCAGGCCAAAGTCCTGCGCCATGTCACCGGCGCCTTCCGCGAAGACCCGGTGCGCATTTTGCGGCTGGCCCGCTTTGCCGCCCGCTTCTCCGATTTTTCGGTAGCGCCTGAAACCCTGGCGTTGATGCGGGACATGGTGGCCGAGGGCGAGGTCGACGCGCTAGTGCCCGAACGCGTGTGGCAGGAGCTCGCGCGCGGGCTGATGGAGGACAAGCCTTCGCGCATGTTCGAGGTGCTGCGGGGCAGCGGCGCGCTCGAAAAACTGCTGCCCGAGGTGGCACGCCTCTGGGGCGTACCCCAGCCCGCCGCCCACCATCCCGAGGTCGACACCGGCGTCCACCTGATGATGGTGCTGGACATGTCGGCGCAGCTCCAGGCGCCCCTGGCCGCGCGTTTTGCCTGCCTGTGCCACGACCTGGGCAAGGGCACGACGCCGGCCGACGTGCTGCCGCGCCACATCGGCCACGAAGAACGCAGCGCACGCCTGTTGAAAGGCGTGTGTGAACGCCTGCGCGTTCCGGTGGACTGCCGCGAGATCGCCGACGTGGTGGCGCGCGAGCACGGCAATGTGCACCGCAGCGAAAGCCTGGGCGCCGCGGCCCTGGTGCGGCTGCTGGAGCGCTGCGATGCGTTTCGCAAGCCCCAGCGCTTCGCCGACATCCTGCTGGCCTGCGAATGCGATGCGCGCGGCCGCCTGGGCCTGCACGATTCGCCCTACCCGCAGCGCCCGCGCCTGCTGGCGGCCCTGGCCGCGGCCCAGGCGGTGCCAACACAGCCGCTGGCGCAAGCGGCGCAGGCGGCGGGGCACGGCGGCAAGCAGATTGGCGACGTGATCCACCAGGCGCGCGTCAAAGCGGTGCAGGACGGGCTGCGCGGGACCGCGACGCAGCAGCCACCACCCCCCGAAAGCTGAAAAAGCGAAACCGGCCTACAGCGATTTGACAGGGGCCCTGCTAAGGTGAATGGCGATGCAGTTATCACCTTCCCCATCGCCGGCCCCGCCTTCATCGTGTTCGGCGCCTCCCGGGCAGCTGCCGGCCATAGGCGCGCGGACCGCCCTCTTCCTGGACTTTGACGGAACACTGGCCGACCTGGCACCCGAACCCGACGCGGTCCAGCTGGTGTCAGGCGTGATCCCGGCCCTGCTCAGGCTGTCGGGCCAGCTGGGCGGCGCCCTGGCGATTGTGTCGGGCCGCAGGCTGGCCGACCTGGATGGCTTTCTTGCGCCCTTGCAGCTGCCGCTGGCCAGCGAGCATGGCGCGCAGCGCCGCGACATACAAGGCCGGATCGTCAGCCTCGCGGAGCCCGACCTGAGCGAACTCGCGCGCAGCGCCGCCGAGTTCGCCGCCCGGCATGACGGCTTGCGCATTGAAATCAAGCAGGCCGCCGTCGCACTGCACTACCGCCACGCGCCCGAGCTGGAATCGCTGTGCCTGCGGGTCATGCAGGAAGCCGCCGACCGCACGCCCGGCGTCGAGTTGCTGTGCGGCAAGTATGTGTTTGAAGTCAAACCGGCCAATGTCAGCAAGGGATTGGCGATCAAGGCCTTCATGCGCGAGTCCCCGTTCTCCGGCCGCCTGCCGCTGTTCGCCGGCGACGACACCACCGACGAAGCCGGCTTTGCCGCCGTGCAGTCGCTGGGCGGTGAAGGCATCAAGGTCGGCGAAGGCGCGACCGTGGCGCGCCACCGCTGCGCATCGCCCGACGCGCTGCGCGAATGGCTGCACGCGGCCTTTGGCGGCAGGTCCTTGGAAACTGATGATGCGCCGGCCGCCATGCCGGGAGGCCGCCCATGAACGTCGCCGCCGATTCCCTGCACTTCACCTCGCCCGCCAAGCCCTCCCTGGCCATGGGCGTGATCGGCAACTGCGGCTTCAGCGCCCTGATTGACGCGCGCGGGCGCATCGTCTGGTGCTGCCTGCCGCGCTTTGACAGCGACCCGGTCTTCAACGCGCTGCTCGAACCCCAGCCGGAGCAAGGCGAAACCACCATGCCCGGCATCCAGGACTCGCAGTCCAGCGCCTTCGCCATCGAGATCGAGGACTTCGCCGAAGCCAGGCAGTGGTATGAACCCAATACCGCCGTGCTGCGCACCCAGCTCTTCGACAAGCGCGGCCAGGGCATAGAGATCACCGACTTTGCGCCGCGGTTTTTCAGCCGCTCGCGCTTTTTCAGGCCCATGACGCTGGTGCGCCGGGTCAAGCCCATCAACGGCGCACCGCGCATACGCGTGGCGCTGGACATCCGCTTCGACTGGGGCCGGCGCAAGCCGCTGGTCACCCAGGGCAGCAACCACCTGCGCTACGTGGGCGATGAACTCACGCTGCGCCTGAACACCGATGCCTCGCTTTCGCACCTGTTGTCAAAACAGCCTTTTGTGCTGACGCGCGAGCACAATTTCCTGCTGGGCGCCGACGAATCGCTGACCGACGGCATTGCCGACACCGCGCGCCTGTTTGAGCAGGAGACCATTTCCTACTGGAAGAAATGGAGCCAGCGCCTGCACATTCCGCTGGAGTGGCAGGAGGCCGTGATACGCGCGGCCATCACACTCAAGCTCTCGCTGTTTGAAGACACCGGCGCCATCGTCGCCGCCATGACCACCAGCATTCCCGAGGCGCCCGGCAGTCAGCGCAACTGGGACTACCGCTACTGCTGGCTGCGCGATGCTTTTTTTGTGGTGCGCGCGCTCAACAGCCTTTCGGAAGTCGGCACCATGGAGGACTACCTGCGCTGGCTCAGCAATGTGGTGGTGCAGTCCAAGGGCGGGCATATCCAGCCGCTCTACGGCATAGGCCTGGAGCGCGAGCTGCCCGAATCCATCATGGTGCACCTGGGCGGCTACCGCGGCATGGGCCCGGTGCGCGTCGGCAACCAGGCCCAGGAGCACTTCCAGCACGACGTCTACGGCAATGTGGTGCTGGGCGCGGCCCAGTCCTTCCACGACCACCGCCTGCTGCACCGCGCGGGCCTTGCCGAGTTCAAGCGGCTGGAGGACGTCGGCGAGCAGGCCGTGCGCAACTACGACAAGCCCGATGCCGGCATGTGGGAGCTGCGCACGCGCGCGCGTATCCATACCTCGTCGGCCCTGATGTGCTGGGCCGCCTGCGACCGGCTGGCCAAGATCGCGCTGGTGCTCAAGCAGCCGGAGCGCGCCGCCTACTGGCAGGGCCATGCCTCGGTCATGCAGGAACGCATACTGCGCGAGGCCTGGAGCGAGGAACGCCAGTCTTTTGCCGAAAGCTTCGGCGGGCGCGACCTGGACGCCAGCGTGCTGCTGATGATCGAGGTCGGTTTTATCGATCCGAAAGACCCGCGCTTCATCGCCACGGTGGACGCGCTGGAAACCCATTTGTGCGACGGCCCCTACATGCGTCGCTACGAGGCACCCGACGACTTCGGCAAGCCCGAGACCGCCTTCAACATCTGCACCTTCTGGCGCATAGACGCGCTGGCCCGCATAGGCCGCAAGGAGCAGGCCCGTGAAATCTTCAATACCATGCTGGCCGCGCGCAACCACGTGGGCCTGCTGTCGGAAGACACCCATCCCCTGACCGGCGAGATGTGGGGTAATTTTCCGCAGACTTATTCCATGGTCGGCATCATTAACGCGGCGGTAAGACTCTCCACGCCCTGGGAATCCCAGGTATGAAGATGAACACCCTCGCCGGAGTACTGGTTCACCCCCGTCGGCGGCTCACTTCGTGTAGCCCCTTCCCCCCTTCCAGGGGGCGGCGCCTGCGGCCCGGCAAAGCCGGTTCCGCGGCCCCTGCTGATCTGGAGGCTTGGGTGCCATGAGCCGGCTTGTGGTTGTTTCGAATCGCGTGGCGGATCCGCGCAAGGCCGCCGCCGGCGGCCTGGCCGTTGCGCTGGGCGATGCGCTGAGCGCCACGGGGGGGCTCTGGTTCGGCTGGAGCGGCAACGTCGTCGAAGGCGGCGCGCCGGGCGAAGGCGAGCTGCATCTGCAGCAGGCCGGCAACGTCAAGCTGGCCACGGTGGACCTGTCGGCCGAAGACCATGCCGGTTATTACCTGGGCTACAGCAACGGTGTGCTCTGGCCGGTGTTTCATTACCGGCTGGACCTGGCGCGTTTCGACACGGGCTTTATCGAGGCCTACCGCCGCGTGAACCGGCTGTTCGCGCACAAGCTGATGCCCCTGCTCAAGCCCGACGACATCATCTGGATCCACGACTACCACCTGATCCCCATGGCCGCCGAGCTGCGCGCCATGGGCTGCAACAACCGCATCGGTTTTTTCCTGCACATCCCGCTGCCGCCGCAGCAGATCCTGGCGGCCATTCCCCAGCACGAGTGGCTGATGCGCGCGCTGTTCGCCTACGACCTGGTGGGCTTCCAGAGCGAGA
This sequence comes from Polaromonas sp. P4_F6, assembly GCF_056401275.1. Taxonomy (NCBI): domain Bacteria; kingdom Pseudomonadati; phylum Pseudomonadota; class Betaproteobacteria; order Burkholderiales; family Comamonadaceae; genus Polaromonas; species Polaromonas sp. P4_F6. The sequence goes on from NZ_JBFUJQ010000001.1 coordinate 431,781, forward strand.
ACGATTTGCTGCACTTCTCGCGCTATGTGCAGGCCGAAGCCGGCGCCGTGGCGCTGGGCGGCAACCGCTTCAGGGCCTTTCACCGCACCGTGCGCGCGGGTGCCTTTCCCATAGGCATAGACGTGGACGAATTCGCCGCGCTCACCCATGCGCAGGACGCGCGCGACATGTACGAGCGCATGAAAGAGGAGTATTCACGCCGCAAGCTGCTGCTGGGCGTGGAGCGGCTCGATTACTCCAAGGGCTTGCCGCAGCGCCTGAAGGCCTTTGAAGCCCTGCTGACGAAGTACCCCGAAAACATCCGCAGCGCCACCCTGATCCAGATCGCCGCGCCCAGCCGCGAAGACATGGGCACCTACACCGATCTGCTGCAGGAACTCGAAAGCCTGTGCGGCGCCACCAACGGCAATTTCGGCGAGCTCGACTGGATGCCGATACGCTACATCCACCGCAACGTGGCGCGCAAACGCCTGCCGGGCCTGTACCGCGTGGCCAGGGTCGCGCTGGTCACGCCGCTGCGCGACGGCATGAACCTGGTAGCCAAGGAATTCATCGCCGCCCAGGACCCGGCCGACCCCGGCGTGCTGGTGCTCTCGCGCTTCGCAGGCTCGGCCGAACAGCTAGAGGACGCACTGCTGGTGAATCCCTATGACATCGACGGCACGGCCGACACCATACAGCGCGCGCTGCAGATGCCGCTGGAGGAACGCCAGGCGCGGCACCAGAAGCTGCTCAAGAACATCCGTGAGCATGATGTGCATTGGTGGCGGAGGGAGTTTTTGAATGCGTTAGGTTTTGAAGGGCCAGCCTAGGAAACGATGTAGGCACCGGCACCTGTCGAAAACAGCTTGCCGTCGGCCCCCAGAAACTCCATGCGCGTGCTCGCCACGCGCGATCCCAGCCGCATCACCTCCGCCCGCAATTCAAAGTACTCACTGATCCCCGGCCGCAAATAGTCGATGCGCAAATCTATGGTGCCCAGCTTGGTGAAACGGTGCAGGCGCTGCAGCGGCGCCTCGTCCATGTGGCGTGCGCCTATGGCCGCCATCACCGCCAGCCCGCCCATGGCGTCCAGCCCGGCGCTGATCACGCCGCCGTGTATGCGGTTGTGGGCATAGTGGCCTATCAGTTCGTTGCGCATGTCTATGCGGGCCGTGACCCGTTCAGCCGTCACCGAGGTAATCTTGAGCCCCAGCAGCTTGTTAAAAACGATTTTTTCCTCGAACAGGTCTTTCAGGCCGGCGACGAACTCCGGCTCGAACTCAATCGTGCCTGCGGGGGTGGGCTGTGTTTTGCTCATAGTCCCCATTGTCGTGCAGCGAGGTCCTTCATGATGTCCTCGGCGCCGCCGCCTATCATCATGACCTTGACCTCGCGGTAAATGCGTTCGCTTTTGGTGCCGCGCATATAACCCATGCCGCCCAGGATCTGCACCGCCTGGTCGGCGCAGAACTGCATGGTTTGTGTGGCGTGGTTCTTCAAGAGGCAGACCTGGGCCACCCAGTCAGGGTTGCCTGAGACCTCATCGCCCGCATCGGCGCGCAGCGCCAGCGCATCGGCCCAGGCGCGGGTGGAAGCGATGCCCATCTGCATGTCCACCAGCTTGTGGCGCACCGCCTGGCGCTCGACCAGGGCCGCGCCAAAAGTCTTGCGCTGGCGCGCCCAGTCCAGGGCCTCGTCATAACAGGCTTGGGCAAAACCCAGCGCGGCCACGGCCAGCGCCAGGCGTTCGCCGTTGAAGTTGCCCATGACCATGCGAAAGCCCGCGCCTTCCTCGCCGATCCGATAGCGGGCCGGCACACGCACATTGTCAAAGCGCAGCTGCGCCGTGTCCGAACACCACCAGCCCATTTTTTGCAAAGGGCTGCGCGACAGGCCCGCCGTATCACCCGGCACCACCAGCAGGGTAATACCGGCGGGGCCTTTGGCCTCACCAGTGCGCACGGCTACGGTCAGGAAGTCGGCGCGCATGCCCGAGGTGATAAAAACTTTTTCGCCGTCGATCACATAGTCGCCGCCGTCGCGCCGCGCGGTGGTGCGCAGCGCGGCCACATCCGAGCCGCCGCCGGGTTCGGTAATCGCCAGGGCGGCGATTTTTTTTCCGCGCAGCACAGGTGTGATGACTTCCCGCTGCAGCGCCGGGCTGCCATGGCGCAGCACGGGCGGCAAGGCAATGTTGTGGGAGAACAGGCTGGCCATGACACCGCCGCTGCCGCCATAACGGCACAGCGCCAGCGTGACCGCATTGCGCAGCCGCCAGGAGGCCGGTGTGCCGCCCAGCGCCTCGGGATAGCCCAGGCCCAGCAATCCGAGGTCGGCCACCTGCGTGTAAAGCCCGCGCGGAAACTCGCCGGCTTCGTCCCATGCCGTGGCATGCGGTGCGATTTCGCGCTCGGCAAAGCGCCGTACAGCGTCGGCCATGGCGGTGATCGCTTCCTCGTCTTCGCCGTGGACGGCGTAAGGCGCGCTCATGCTTCAAACCTCAGCAAGACCTGGCCAGTCGCGGCCTGCTGGCCGGCCTCCACCATCACGGCCGCCAGCACCGCGTCATGCGGGGCGTTGATCGCGTGTTCAAGTTTCATGGACTCGATCACCAGCAGGGTGTCGCCGCGCCGCACGGCCTGGCCGGGCGCGGCATGCACCGTGATGACCTTGCCGTTAAAGGGCGCGCGCAACTCCTGCAAGGCTGCCGCGCCGCCCGGGGCTGCGGTGTCAAAGCTCGCGTCCTCCAGGAACAGGTCGACACCGTCCGCCTGCACGTGCCAGCGCCTGGCAGCCTGTCCCACGGCGCCCTGAAGGCGCACGGCCGCCGCGCGTTGCTGCGTTTCACCCATGCGCAGCAGGGTTGTATCGCCAGGCTCCATGGCCAGCGCCAGCTGCAGCATCCGGCCGCCGGCCTCGACCTCGAAACGCCCCCGGCCCTGCTCGCGCACGCGCAGGTCCAGCAACTCGCCGCGATGCCGCAGCCTGAGCGGTTTGGGGAAGGGGCAGGGCAAATCGGAAACGGCCCCGTGGAAAAGCGCCGCCAGCCCCAGCGGCACCATCGCCTTCGTTTGTTCCTTTTGCAGCGCCTCCCGCAAACCGGCACCCTGCTCGGCCAGAAAAGGAATCAGCGCATCGCCGGCACCAAACACCGGATGCGCCAGGCAGCGGGCCAAAAGGGCCCGGTTGGTCGGCAGGCCCAGCACTTCGGTGCGGCCCAGCGCCGCGACAAGCTTGTCCACGGCCTCACCCCGCGTCGCGGCATGCGCCACCAGCTTGCCCAGCATGGAGTCATAGTGCGGCGTTACCACCAGGCCTTCAAACAGCGCATGGTCAAAGCGTATGCCGCCGGGTTCGCGAAAACGCTGGACCGTGCCCGCATGCGGCCTGAAGTCTTCATCCTCGGCGCACAGCCGCACCTCAATGGCATGGCCGGTAAACACCACCTCGTCCTGCGCCAGCGGCAAGGCCTCGCCCCGCGCAACGCGCAGCTGCCATTCGACCAGGTCCAGCCCGGTCACCGCCTCGGTCACCGGATGCTCCACCTGCAGGCGCGTGTTCATTTCCATCAGGAAGAACTCCGAGCCCTCAACCAGAAACTCCACCGTCCCGGCGCCCACATAAGCCGCCGCCTGGGCCAGCGCCACAGCAGCGCCGCACATGCGCGCGCGCAGGGCCGCGTCGACGGCGGGGCTTGGTGTTTCCTCAATGAGCTTCTGGTGGCGCCGCTGCACCGAGCAATCGCGCTCACCCAGGTGGATGCAGCGGCCGTGTGCGTCGGCAAACACCTGCACCTCGACATGGCGCGGGTTGCGCAAGGCTTTTTCGATCAACAGCTCTTCGCTGCCGAAGGCCGAGGCGGCCTCCGAGCGCGCGCTGTGCAAAGCCGCCCGCAAGTCCCCGGCGGCCTCCACCAGCCGCATGCCGCGCCCGCCGCCGCCCGCTGCGGCCTTGACCATGACGGGATAGCCGATGCGGCCGGCCTCGGCCTCAAAGCGCGCATCCGACTGGTCCGCTCCCTGGTAGCCGGGCAGGCAGGGCACGCCTTGCGCCTGCGCCAGCTGCTTGGCGGCCGACTTGCTGCCCAGTTGCCGTATCGCGGCCGGCGGCGGCCCGACCCAGGTGAGTCCCGCCGCGATCACCACTTCGGCAAAGGCCGCGTTCTCGCTGAGAAAACCGTAGCCGGGATGCACCGCGTCGGCACCGCAGGCCCGCGCCGCGGCGATGAGTTTGTCGATGCGCAAATAGCTATCGGCCGAGCTGTCCCCACCCAGCGCACAGGCCGTACCGGCCTCGCGCACATGCAGGGCGCCGGCATCGGCGTCCGAATACACGGCCACCGTGTTGATGCCCATGGCATGGGCCGTGCGAATGACGCGGCGGGCAATCTCGCCGCGGTTGGCCACCAGCAGGCGTGTGATGCTTGTCATAGGCTCCAGCCGGGTGTGGCCTTGCTTGAAAAAGCCCGCAGGCCTTCGGCGGCTTCGGCGCCGCGCAGGCTGCCGGCAAACAGCACGGCCGCCTGGTCCAGCACGCCGGGCAAGCCCTGGCCCTGCGATGCCGCCAGCAGTTCCTTGGTCGCTGCCAGCGCGCGCGGCCCGGCCTGGCCCAGGCGGGCCAGCACCGCCTGCAAGGCCGCGGGCAGCTCGTCGGCCGCATGCACCTCGTCCACCAGGCCCAGTTGCAGCGCTTCCCACGCCGTCCACTTGCGGCCGGTGAGCAGGCACTGGCGCGCCGCCCGGTCGCCCAGGCGCCTGAGCACAAAGGGTGCGATCTGCGCGGGCACCACGCCCAGCGTGACCTCGGGCGCGGCCAGCACCGCGCGGTAGCTGGCCAGCACAAAGTCGGCGCAGCACACCAGGCCCAGGCCGCCGCCCATGGCGGACCCGTTGACGACAGCCACCAGCACCTGCGGCAGGTCGCACAGGGATTGCAGCAGCGCGCCAAAACGCCGGTTCATCGCCGCCAGCGGGTCGGGCGCGCCCGGCGGCAACGCCTGGCCTAGGGCCTCGGCAAAACCGCCCAGGCTGCCGCCCGCGCAAAATGCCCCGCCGGCGCCGGCCAGCACGACAAAACGCAGCGAGCTGTCTTGCGCCGCGCGTTCGCAGGCGGCCTGCAGGTCCCGCACCAGCGCATCGCTCAAGGCATTGCGCGTGGCGGGATCGTTCAGGGTCCAGGTCTCGGTAGCGCCCTGGCGCACCACATCCAGCAGGGCCATAAGCTCAGGCCGCTTTCTTGGCGGACTTGGCCAGGCCCATGATCCTGGCGATGATGCCCATCATGACTTCGTCGGCGCCGCCGCCTATGGAAGCCAGCCGGCCGTCGCGGAACATGCGCGCCACCTTGTTCTCCCAGGTGTAGCCCATGCCGCCCCAGAACTGTAAACAGGTGTCGGGCACCAGGCGGTTGAGCCGCCCGGCCTTGAGCTTGGCCATGGACGCGAGTTCGGTCACGTCCTGGCCCTGCACATAGAGTTCGCAGGCACGGTAGGTCATGGCGCGCAGGCTTTCAACCTCGGTCTTCATCTCGGCCAGCTTGAACTGCACCCATTGCTGGTCGGCCAGCGCTGCGCCGAAGAGCTGGCGCTCATGCGCCCACTCCACCGTCCATTCAATGCAGTTGGAAAGCGACTGTATGCAGCTGGCCGCGCACCAGAGGCGCTCCTCCTGGAACTGCATCATCTGGTAGACAAAACCCGAGCCTTCGCTGCCTATCAGGTAACGCTGCGGCACGCGCACCTCGTCAAAGTAGATCAGGCCGGTGTCGGACGAATTCATGCCGATCTTCTTGATCTTCTTGGCCGCTTCAATGCCCTTGCGCAGTTGGCCGTTCTCGCGCATGGGCACCATCACCAGGCTTTTGTTCTTGTGCGCGGGGCCCTCGCCGGTATTGACCAGCATGCACATCCAGTCGGCCTGCAGGCTGTTGGTGATCCACATCTTCTGGCCGCTGATCACATAGTCGCCGCCGTCCTTGCGCGCCCGGCTTTTGATGGAGGCCACGTCGCTGCCCGCGCCGGGCTCGCTCACACCTATGCAGCCCACGGTGTCGCCGGCAATCGCGGGCGCCAGGAACTCGCGCTTGAGCTCGTCACTGCCGAAGCGCGCCAGCGCCGGCGTGCACATGTCGGTCTGCACGCCTATGGCCATGGGAACGCCGCCGCAGTCTATATGGCCCAGCGCCTCGGCCATGGCCATGCCGTAGGAGTAATCCAGGCCGGCACCGCCAAACGCCTCGGGTTTGGTCAGGCCCAGCAGGCCCAGGTTTCCGAGTTTCTTGAAAACCTCGTGCGCGGGAAATATCTCGGCCGCCTCCCAGTCATCGACATGCGGATTGATCTCGGCATCTATAAAACGTTTGAGGGTTTTCTGGATTTCCAGGTGTTCGTGGCTGTATTGCATGCTTGTCTCCGTTTCTTTTTTTGTTTCGCGCGGCCTACATGCGCGCAACGCCGAACTGCATGGACCTGGGTTGCCGCGCCTCGGCCTGGGCACAGATGTCCAGGCATTGCGCCAGCACGGCGCGCGTGTCGCGCGGGTCTATCACGCCGTCGTCCAGCACCAGGCCCGAGGTGTAAAACACATCGGCCTGGGCTTCGAACATGGCGACGATCTTGTCGTACTGGGCCTGCGACTGGGCCGGGTCGGGCGCGATGCCCTTGCGCGCCAGCGCCGCCTCGCCCACGATCTGCATGGTGCGCGCGGCCTGCTCGCCGCCCATCACCGCCGTTTTGGCGCTGGGCCAGCTGAAGAGAAAGCGCGGCGCGTAGCCACGGCCGCACATGCCGTAGTTGCCCGCGCCGAAGGACGCGCCGCACTGGAGGGTGATCTGCGGCACCGTGGCGTTGGTGACCGCCTGGATCATCTTGGAGCCGTGCTTGATCATGCCGGCCTGCTCGCTTTCCTTGCCCACCATATAGCCCGTGGTGTTCTGCAGGTAGAGGATGGGGTGGCCCAGCTGGCACATCAGCTGGATGAAGTGCGTGGCCTTGTTGGCGCCGGCCACGTCGATGGGGCCGTTGTTGCTGAGGATGCCCACGGCATGACCGCCCAGGGACGCCTGCACGCAGACCGTGGCCGCGCCGTAAAGCGCCTTGAAGGGCAAAAAATCCGAACCGTCGACCAGCCGCGCGATCACTTCGTGCATGTCCAGCGGCTGGCGCAGGTCGTCGGGCACCAGGCCCAGCAACTCTTCAGCCGGGTACAGCGGGTCCGGTGCCTTGTCCCTGGCGGCGGCCTGCGCCCACCCGGTGCGCGCCACGACTTCGCGCGCCAGGCCCAGCGCCTCGCGATCGTCTTCAGCCAGTTGCTCGCCCAGGCCAGACACCGCGCTGTGCATCAGCGCGCCGCCCAGCTCCTCTTCCGTTGCTACTTCGCCGGTTGCCGCCATCAGCAGCGGCGGCCCGGCCAGGAAGGCGCGCGAACGGTTGCGCACCATGATGACCACGTCGCTCAGGCCCGGCATGTAGGCACCGCCGGCCGTGCCCGAGCCGTGCTGCACGGTGATGACGGGAATGCCGGCCGCCGACAGGCGCGCCAGGTTGCGGAACAGCGCGCCGCCCTGCACAAAACCCTCGACCCGGTAGCGCATGAGGTTGGCACCCGCGCTTTCCACCAGGTGCACAAAAGGCAGCTTGCCCTGCAGGGCGATCTCCTGCACGCGCAGGATTTTTTCCAGGCCCATGGCTTGCACGGCGCCGGCTTCTATGCCCGAATCGCTGGCCACCACCATGCAGCGCACGCCACTGACAAAACCGATGCCGGCCACCACGCCGCCGCCTGGCACGGACTGGGTGGCGTCCTTGTTGTCCTGCAGATAGCCCGCCAGAGAACACAGCGGCAGCCAGGGCGCGCCGGCGTCCAGCAGCAGCGCCACGCGTTCGCGCGGCAAGAGCTGGCCGCGCTTGTCGAAGGCGGGCCGCGACTTCGCCGAAGCGGCGGCGCTGCGTTCTTCAAGCGCGCGCAGCGTGTCTATCCGCGCCAGCATGGCGTCCCGCCGCTGCAAGGCCTGCGGCGACTGCGCATTCCACGCGGACTGGAACAGCGTCATGGCTGAAAGACTTTCGGTGTTTCGGCCAGGTGAAAGCCGTCAAAGGGCTTGATGGCATCGCGCTGAAGCGCCTGGGCATCGGGCCGCTGCATGGGCCAGCCCATGCGCACCTGCGGTCTGGCGCCGTCAACGCGCAGCGTGCTCCCGCTGATGAAATTGGCGGCCTCGCTGAGCAAAAACACCACGGCGGCCGAGGTTTCGCTTTCGGTGCCAAAGCGGCCCAGCGGCACGGTGTTTCGCATCTCGCGCAGCATGGGGCCGGCCTCAGGCGGGTAGTGGTCCATGCCGCTGGAGGCGATATAACCCGGCGCCACCGCGTTCACGCGCACGCCGCTTTTGGCCCACTCGGCCGCGGCGGTTTCGGTGAAGCTCACCATGCCGGCGCGCGCCGCGCCGCTATGGCCCATGCTGGGCATGGAGCCCCACATGTCGGCCACGATGTTGACGATGCTGCCGCCCTTATCCTGCATGGCCTGCAGGTAACACTCGCGCGCCATCAGGAAGCCGCCCGTGAGGTTGGTGTTGATGACGGCCTCCCAGCCCTTGGCGCTGATGGCTTCCAGCGGCGTGATGTACTGGCCGCCGGCATTGTTGACCAGGCCGTCGATACGGCCCTGGGCCACCACGATGGCGGTGATGGTGGTCTTGACGGCTTCTTCCTGGCGTATGTCGCAGGGGTGAAAGCTGACCCGCCCGCCCTGCGCCACGATTTCGCCGGCGACGGCGTGCAGCTTGTCGATCTTGCGGCCTATCAGCACCACATGCGCGCCCAGCGCGGCGAGCTCGTGCGCGATGCAGCGCCCTATGCCCGAACCGCCGCCGGTGACAACGATGACCTGGCCGGCAAACAGGCCAGGCCGGAAAACGGATTGGTAGCCCATGCCTAAGCCTTTGAGAGTTTGCCCTGCGCGGGAGTGTGGATAAAAAGCGCCATGGCCGCGTCGGTGAGGTCGTCCAGCGTGGCGGACTGCCTGGGGTCAAACCACTGCACCGACCAGTTCAGCGCGCCGAACATCAGGAGGCGCGCCAGCTTCACCGGGCCCTTGAGCTGCCCCGCCCGGGCCAGCGCCTGCAGCACGGGCTCCCAGACGGCTTCATAGTCGCCTTGCAGCTTGGTCAGCACGGCGCGCTGGCGGGCCGTGATGGAACGCGATTCATAGAGCATCACCGGGATGAAGTCGCTGCCGGGGCCCAGCAGCACACCGAAGTGGTTGCGCACCAGCAGCCGCAGCAGCGCCGGGGCGTCGCCGTCGGGCAGCCCGGCCGATTGCAGCGCCTGGGCCTGGCGCTGCAGCGCCGAGCGCATGCCCTCCTCCATCACCGCATGGAGCAGCGCGCCCTTGCTTTTGAAATGGTAGAAGGGCGAACCGCTGTGCATGCCGACGGCGGCCGCGATGTCGCGCGTGCTGGTGGCGTCAAAGCCTTTTTTGCGGAACAGCCGGGCGGCGGCCGTGATGAGCTCGAGCCGGCGGTTGCCGTCGTCACGCTCGTCCAGGGTTTTGCGCGGGCGGCCGCGCGGGCGCTTTTCAGCGGCGGCAGGCGTTTTTGAAGGGAGAGGGGCGCGTGCGACGGTACGCGAACGCGCGGCGGGTTTGTCCATGAGGACGGACCATAGCAAAATCCGCTATTTTTAGCAAGCAAGCGCTTTGTAAAAATACCGCAGGCCGGCTTTCCTCACCAGGTCACTTGTGTGAACCACCCGCCTTGCCGCCGGCCGGCACGCCCACCTGCGGGTGCGCGCCGTGGATGTGCGCCGCGTGGCCGCGTTCGGCCGGCGCGCGGTTCCGGCTTTGCTGCAGCGCGGCTTTTTCCAGGCCGCTGAGGATGCCGCAGTCACCGGCGGCCTGGCCGCTGGCGCATTGCTCGCGCAGCAGCTTGAGGTCTTTTTCCAGCGCCTTGAGCTCGCGTATGCGCGTGGCGACGTGGTGGATGTGTTCATCAAGCAAGGTGTTGACGTCGCTGCAGCTGCCGGCGGGCGCGTCCTTGAAGTTCAGCAGCGTGCGGATCTCGGCCAGCGTCATGTCCAGCGAGCGGCAGTGGCGTATGAAGGCCAGGCGCTGCACATGGCTTTCGTCGTAGATGCGGTAGTTCGAGCCGGTGCGCGCCGCTTCGGGCAGCAAGCCCTCACGCTCGTAATAGCGTATGGTTTCCGTCTGGGTTTGCGCGGTTTTGGCCAGTTCCCCGATTTTCATGGCGACCTCCTTCAATACCGTCCCACACGGCGTCAGGGTCACTTGACTCTAAGGCCGCTACAGGGTTTCCAATTAAGCCATGAAATCTGAAAAACACCTTGTTTCCACCCTGGATGCCCCTACCGGCAACTGCTGCGGCGGCACCCATGCCGCACATGCCCCGGCCCCCATGGCGGCCGGTGCCGCGGGCCGGCTATTTCGCATCGCCACCATGGACTGCAGCGCCGAGGAATCGGACATACGCCGCGCGCTGGAGCCCATCGCCGGCATACGCTCGCTGGGCTTCCAGCTGGGTGCGCGCACGCTGCGCATAGACGCCGGCGAGGAAGCTTACGCGCCTGCCCTGGACGCGATCCGCAAAGCGGGCTTTGACCCGCAGCCGGCCCAGTCCACCGCCTCGCAAGCGGGCAGCCATGAAGGCCATGACCACGGCCATGCGCACAGCCATGGCAGCCCCTTTGGCGGCGCGACCCGCCTGGTCGCGGCCCTGGTGCTGGCCGCGGGCGCCGAGGCCCAGTCGTTTTTTGCCCCTGATTTGCTGGCCTGGAAAATCGCCGGCATGGCGGTAGCCGCCCTGGCCATTGCCCTGGCCGGCCTGGACACCTACAAAAAAGGCATGGCCGCCCTGCTGCGCGGCAAGCTCAACATCAACGCGCTGATGTCAGTGGCCGTCACCGGCGCCTTCCTGATAGGGCAATGGCCGGAAGCCGCGATGGTGATGGCGCTCTATGCCATTGCCGAGCTGATCGAAGCGCGCGCGGTGGACCGCGCCCGCAACGCCATCAAGGGCCTGCTGGACATGGCGCCCGAAGAGGCGCTGATGCAAGGGGAGGACGGCACGTGGACTGTCACGCCGGTGGCCGCCGTGCCGCTGCAGGCTGTGCTGCGCATACGCCCTGGCGAGCGTGTGCCGCTGGACGGCGTGGTCACCCAGGGCAGCAGCGCCATCAACCAGGCGCCCATCACCGGCGAAAGCATTCCCGTCGACAAGGAAATCGGCGACGCGGTGTTTGCCGGCACCATCAATGAAACCGGCGAAATCAGCATCCGCGTCACCGCGGCGGCCGGCAACACCACGCTGGCGCGCATCATCCATGCCGTCGAGCAGGCCCAGGGCAGCCGCGCGCCCACGCAACGTTTTGTCGATCGCTTTGCAGCCGTTTACACACCCGCGGTGTTTGCCATCGCCGTCGCGGTCGCCGTGCTGATGCCGCTGCTCGCGGCCTCAAGCTGGCAGGAGTCGCTCTACAAGGCGCTCGTGCTGCTGGTGATTGCCTGTCCCTGCGCGCTGGTGATTTCCACGCCGGTCACCGTCGTGAGCGGCCTGTCGGCCGCCGCGCGGCGCGGCATCCTGGTCAAGGGCGGCACCTATCTTGAGCAGGCGCGCCTGCTCAAGGCCGTCGCGCTCGACAAGACCGGCACCATCACCGAAGGCAAACCGCAACTCGTGGACTGGCGCGCCTGGGGCAGCGCCGGCCCCGCGAACCTCACGCAGCTGGCCGCCGGCATGGCCGCGCGCTCCGACCACCCGGTGTCCAAAGCCATCGCGGCCGGCTTGAAGAGCGAAGCCGCCGATGTGCAGGACTTCAAGGCCCTGCCGGGGCGCGGCACCTCGGGTGCGGCCGGCGGCCGGCGCCTGGTGCTGGGCAACCACCGCCTGGTCCATGAAATGGGTTTGTGCGGTGTGGAACTCGAAGCTGAACTGGCCCACCACGAACAGCAGGGCCGCAGCGTGACCCTGCTGGCCGACGAAAGCCGCGTGCTGGCGCTGTTCGCGGTGGCCGACACCCTCAAACAAAGCTCGCGCCAGGCGATTGCCGAGCTCAAGGCCCTGGGCGTCACGCCCGTGATGCTGACCGGCGACAACAGCGCCACGGCGCGCGCGATTGCGGCCCAGGCCGGCATCGAAGACGCCCGCGGCGACGTGCTGCCCGAAGCCAAGCTGGAGGCGATTCGCGAGATGCAGCAGCGCTACGGCGCCACCGGCATGGCGGGCGATGGCATCAACGATGCGCCCGCGCTGGCCCAGGCCGACATCGGCTTTGCCATGGGCGGCGCCGGCGCCGACACCGCCATGGAAGCGGCCGACGTGGTCATCATGAACGACAAGCTGGAGCGCGTGGCCGAAACCGTGCGCCTGTCACAACGCACGCACGCCATCCTGTGGCAGAACATCAGCCTGGCGCTGGGCATCAAAAGCATCTTCCTGGTCCTGGCCGTCTTCGGCACGGCCACCATGTGGATGGCGGTATTTGCCGACATGGGCGCCAGCCTGCTGGTGGTGGGCAACGGCTTGCGGCTGCTACGCCAGCGGGTTTAAAAAAGAGGCGCCCAAAGAAAAACCCGAAGCGGCAAGTCGCTTCGGGTTTTTTTCACCTGCGAAGCAGGCGGGTGCGGGCTGAAATCTCAGCGCTCGACCGTCTTGTTCCAGCGCGCGTTCCAGGCCGGGCGGTTTTCATTGATCGCGTCCCAGTCGACCGTGGTCGCGGTCTTCATGTACTCGTTCATCTGCGCCACCAGCGCGCCGGCCTTGCCACTCGATTTGGTCTTGGGGTTGGACGGGATCTGGTCGCCGAACTCCAGCGCTGCCGCCTGTGCTTCAGGCGAGAGCAGGTACTGGGCCAGCTTGTGGGCCAGCGCGGGTTCGCTGTTCTTGGCGATCACACATTCACCGACGGTCAGCACGGCCGAGCCTTCCTTGGGCTGCACGTATTCCACGGGAACGCCCTTGTCCTTGAGCACGCCGACGGCCGTGGGCGTGAGCGGGAACATCGCGGCCTCGCCGGTCTGCACCATTTCAGCGAGCTTGGCCGAGCTCGGGATGTACTCCAGCACGTTGGGGCCGATGGTGGTGGGCCAGGCCTTGAAGCCGGGCTCCACGTTCTTGTCGTTGCCGCCCTGGATGCGGTTGAACAGCAGGAAGCCGTGCAGGCCGAAGGTCGACGAAGACAGCGACTGGAACACCACCTTGCCCTTGTACTTGGGGTTGGCCATGTCCATCCACGAGGTGGGCGGCGCCCAGCCTTTTTCAGTGAACATCTTCTTGTTGTAGGCGATGCCGGTCATGCCGATGTTGACGCCGGCGGCCATGTCGCCCTTGAAGCGCGCGGTGGGGAACAAATCGTTCAGCACGGGGCTGGCCTGCATTTTTTCGCACAGGCCCATGCCGATGGCGCGGTACATGAGGCCGTCGTCCAGGAACATCACATGCATCTGCGGGTTGTCCTTGTTGGCCTGGGCCTTGGCCAGGATGTCCGAGGAGGTGCCGGGCACGACCACGACCTTGACGTTGTTGGCTTTCTCGAAGGCGCCGAACACATGCTCGGTATAGGTTTTTTCCATGGTGCCGCCGTTCATGCCTATGTACAGCGTCTTGGTCTGGGCCATGGCGTTGCCGCCGGCCAGGCCGGCAAGAACGGCAAGCGACACGGCGGTGGCGCGGGCGGTCGGGAATCGCGGGAAGATGTTCATGGAAAGCTCCTGGTGGCGTGGGTGAAGAAAAAACTAGACAACAGTGAAAGAGGCAGGCCCGGTGGTTGCCGCACGCGGGCTGGCGGAAAAACGTTGAATCGAAAAAGCGTCTATCGGCGTGGCGCTGCGGCCTTCGCAGACCAGGTCGGCCAGCACCGCGCCAACCCCCGGCCCCAGCTGGAAGCCGCCGCCGGCAAAACCGAATGCATGAATCAGGCCTGGTGTGGTGGCGCTGGGGCCCAGCACCGGCAGGCGGTCCGGCAGGTAGCCTTCTGTGCCGCTCCAGGTGCGGATGATGTGGGCGTTCTTCAGCGCCGGCAGCAGCTCGACGGTCTGCTGCATCAGGCCGGCCAGGCCGCTGCGCTGCACGCGGGCGCGCTGGTCGTCCAGCGCATAACCGCGGCCGCCGCCTATGACGCAGTTGCCGCGCGCCACCTGGCGGGCGTAGACGCCGCCGCCTTCCACGCCCAGGCTCAGGTCCATGAAGACGGGCAGCGGCTCGGTCACCGCCATCTCGGGATGGCCGGATTCCATGGGCACGGTCTCGCCGAATTGCGCGGCGATGCGGTCCGCCCAGGCGCCGGCGCAGTTCAGCAGATGTTTGGCGCGCACTTCCAGCGCATCGCCCGAGCGCAGCACAAAAACCTCCCCGTCGCGCGCGACCTCGTCCACACGGGTCTGCTCGCGGATGTGGGCGCCCAGCCTGTGCGCGGCCAGCGCGAAGGCCGGCGACACCAGGCGCGGGTTGGCCTGGCCGTCGCCTGGGCACAGCGAGGCGCCGACGGCGGCCCGGCCCAGCCAGGGGCAGCGCTCACGCAGGGCGCGCGTGGACAGCATGCGCAAATCCATGCCGAATTCCTGGGTGCGCTCGCGGTAGCTTTCCAGCGAAGCCAGGTCGGCCTCGCTGCGCGCGATCTTCAGGTGGCCGGACTGGATGTATTCGCCGTCCGTGCCTATCAGCTCGGGCAGGCGCGCCCACAGGCCTTGCGCGCGCTGCGACAGCGGCAGCTGGCTGGCCGGCCGGCCCTGGCGGCGCACGCCGCCGTAGTTCACGCCGCTGGAGCGCGAGCCGCAAAGGTCGCGCTCGAGCAGGACCACCGTAAAACCCATGCGGCGCAAAAACAGCGCGGCCGACGCGCCCATGATGCCGCCGCCCACAATCGCCACGTCAGCCGTGATGCGCTCCATCATGCGGCCTCCTGCCTGGGCGCCGGCGCGGCCATGGCCGAAAACGGCAAGGGCTTGATCGGTGACTGGCCGCGCAGGCGGCCCACGGCACCGGGCTGTACGGCGCAAGCCTGCGCAAGAATCTCGGCGGCCGCGACGCCGCAGCTGCGGCCCTGGCAGCGGCCCATGCCGACGCGCGTCAGCGCCTTGAGGCGATTCATCTCGCGCGCGCCGGTGTCGGCCACGCAGCGGCGCAATTGCCCCGCCGTGATTTCCTCGCAGCGGCACACCACCAGCTCGTTGGGCGCGGCCGCGGCCCAGCCATCCGGAAAAGGAAAGGCGCGCTCCAGCCCCCGGCGAAACGCGGCGACGCGCGCCAGGCGCTGCTCCAGCCACAAGGCGCGCGAGTTGTCCATCAGCTGCCCGGTGTCGGCCAGCAAGGCCAGTGCCGCGCGCTCGCCGGCCCACTCCGCCGCATCGGCGCCCATGATGCCGGCGCCGTCGCCGGCGAGGTAAACGCCGGCCACGCTGGAACGCCCGGCCGCGTCGCGCTCGGGCAGCGCGCCGCGCTGCAGGTCGTCATAGGCAAAGCGGCAGCCCAGCAGGTCGGCCAGCTGCGTCTCGGAGCGCAGCGCGTAGCCGAAGCCCACGGCGTCGCAGGCGATGCGGTATTCGCGGCCGGCCTTGCGCCAGTGCATGGCCTGCACACGTTCGCCGCCCTCGGCAGCGGCCAGCTCCACCCCCTGGTGCACCGCGACACCATGCGCGCGCAGCCAGCCCAGGTAGTACATGCCCTTGGCCAGCAGCGCCGGCTGGCGCAGCATGGCCGGCATGGCGGCGACCTTACCCGCGAAGCTGGCAGTGTCGAGCACCGCCGCGACCTTGGCGCCGGCCTTGGCATATTGGTAGGCGATCAGGTACAGCAGCGGCCCGGTGCCGGCAAAGACCACACGCGAGCCGATGGCGCAGCCCTGGAACTTGAGCGCCACCTGAGCGGCGCCCAGCGTGTAGACGCCGGGCAGTGTCCAGCCCGGAAAGGGCAGCACGCGGTCCGTCGCGCCGGTGGCGACGATGAGGTGGCTGTAGGGCAAGGTGCTCATGGCGCCCTGGTGCAACAGGTCCAGCTTGCCGCCTTCGGCGCTCCAGACCAGGGTGTCGGGCCGGTAGTCGACCTTGTCCAGGATGGCCGCCATCGCGCCGTGCAGCGCATGGGCGCGCCCGGCCTCAAAACCATACAGCGCCTCTTTGGGCCGCGTGAAACCCTCGGGCGGCTGGCGGTAGATCTGCCCGCCCCAGCGCGGTGCTTCGTCCACCACCACCGGCCGCAGGCCGTACGCCACCAGGGCCTGGGCCGCACGCACACCGGCCGGGCCGGCGCCCACAATGACGGGCCGCACGCTCATGCCAGGCCCTCCGCGCCGGTCACCAGCCGCATGCCTTCTTCGATGAAGGTGCCGCAGGCGCGCAGGCGCTTGCCCGACTCGGTGGCGACCCAGCAGTCCTGGCAGGCGCCCATCAGGCAAAAGCCGGCGCGCGGCTCGCCGCTGAATTCACTGAAACGCAGCCGCGCGCTGTGTGTGAGCACTGCCGTCAGCACCGTGTCGCCGGCCAGCGCCGTCAAGGGCTGGCCGTTGAGCACAAAGCCCACGGGCTTGCGCCCGCCTTCGGCCACGCGCTGCAGCAAGGCCCTGGGTTTCCCGGCGGCGCCGGGGGTTTCGTCGGATGGCGTCATTTGTGTCCCACCAGAATCTTGTCAAGGCCGTAGATGCGGTCCAGCACCAGCATGGCCACCGCGGTCAGCGCCACCATGAGCGCGGAGACCGCCGCCATCAGCGGGTCTATGGACTCGGTCGCGTACATATACATGCGCACCGGCAGCGTCACGGTGGAAGGCGCGGTGACGAAGATGGACATGGTCACCTCGTCAAAGCTGTTGATAAAGGCCAGCAGCCAGCCGCCGGTGACGCCGGGCAAAATCATGGGCAGCGTGACGCGGGTGAACACCGTGGCCTGGCTGGCACCCAGCGAGAGGGCCGCCTGCTCGGCGCTGCGGTCGCTGCCCTCCACCGAGGCCAGCACCAGGCGCAGCACATAGGGCGTGATGATGACCACGTGCGCCAGCGCCAGCCAGAAGAAGCTGCCGGTCGCGCCTATCAACGAGAAGGTGCGCAGCAGCGCCACACCCAGCACCAGGTGCGGAATGATGAGCGGCGAGAGGAACAGGCCGTTGAGGAAATCACGGCCGGGGAAAGTATGGCGCGCGATCGCCAGGCCGGCCGGCACGGCCAGCACCGTCGCCAGCGTGGCCGAAATCGAAGCCAGCCAGAGGCTGTTCTTGAAGGACTGCACAAAATCCGAATGCGCGAACACCGCGCGGAACCAGCGCAGGGAAAACTCCGTGGTCGGGATGGCCAGCGTGTTGCCGGGCGTGAAGGCCACCACGCAGACAATGACCAGCGGCGCCAGCATGAAAGTGATGACCAGCGCGTTGAAAAGCAGCGCAAGGGGACCGTTTTTGGACATGCTGTGCTCCTTATCCCAATGACTTTTTATAGGAGCGTTCCAAAACGCGGTTGTAGCTCAGCATGATGGCCAGGTTGGCCAGCAGCAGGGTCAGCGCAATCGCCGCGCCCAGCGGCCAGTTGAGCTCGTGCAGGTACTCGTCATAGACCACGGTGGCCACCATCTTCAGGCGCCGCCCGCCCAGCAGGCCCGGAATCGCGAAAGCGCTGGCGCTCAGGCCGAAAACGATCAGGCTGCCCGAGAGCACACCCGGCAGCACCTGCGGAAAAATGATGCGGCGCAAGGTGGTGAAGTGCGAGGCCTGCAGCGACAGCGCCGCGTCTTCCACGCCCGGGTCCAGCTTTTGCAGCGAGGTCCAGACCGGGATCACCATAAAGGGCAGCATCACGTGCACCAGCGCGATGACCACGGCCGCTTCGGTGTAGAGGATGCGCATGGACGGCAGGCCGACGGCACGCATGAGCTGGTTGACCACGCCCTCGGGGCCCAGCAGCATGCTCCAGCCGAAGGCACGCACCACCACCGAGACCAGCAGCGGCGCCAGCACCACCAGCAGCAAAATCGAGCGCCAGGGGCTGCGCATGCGGCTCAGCACATAGGCCTCGGGCGCGCCCACCAGCACGCAGATCAGCGTGGTCAGCGCCGAAATCCACAGCGTGCGCCAGAAGATGCCGTGGTAATAGTCGTCCGTCAGCACGGCGGCGTAATGCGCCAGCGTGAAGCTGTTCTTGACGCCGGTGGCGTGGTCGAAGACCTGGAAGGACAGCACGGCGGTGAGCGCCAGCGGCACCAGCAGCAGGCAAGCGAACAGCGTGAAGGCCGGCGCCGACAGCAGCCAGGGCGCGCGCGAGGCGCTTGCCCGGGGCGCAGCAGCCGCGGCGGCGCCGCTCATGCCGGCACCCCTTGCGCGCCGGGTAGCAGGCGCACCTGTTGCGCGGCCCAGTCCAGGCCCACGTTGGCGCCCTCTTCGGCCGGCGCCGTGCCGTCGTTGGGGCAGACCACGGCGAGCTGTCCGGCGGCCGTGGACACCTGGTAAAGCCACTGGCTGCCCAGGAAGAAGCGCTCCTTGACCGTGCCGCCTATGCGGCCCTGGGCCTCGTGCACCAGGCGGATTTTTTCGGGGCGCAGGCTCAGCACCACCGCATCGCCCTGCGACACGCCGGCGGCCTCGACTTCGACCGGCACATTGCCGCCCACATTGACCGTGGCCCAGGGGCCGGCTGCGGCGACGCGGCCTTCGAGCAAATTGGCCTTGCCGACAAAGTTCGAAATAAAGCGGGTCTGCGGGTGTTCATAGAGCCGGTGCGGCTGGTCGATCTGCGTGACGCGGCCGGCTTCCATGACGACCACACGGTCGCTGATGGACATGGCCTCGGTCTGGTCGTGCGTGACCATGATGGTGGTAGTGCCGACCTTGCGCTGGATCTGCCGCAGCTCGAACTGCATTTCCTCGCGCAGCTTGGCGTCCAGGTTGGACAGCGGCTCGTCGAGCAGCAACACGGGCGGCTGAATCACCAGGGCGCGCGCCAAGGCCACACGCTGGCGCTGCCCGCCCGAGAGCTCGCGCGGGTAGCGGCCGGCGTGCCCCTCCAGGTGCACCAGGGCCAGCGCGGCCTTCACGCGTTCGGCGCGCTCTTCCTTGGCCACGCGGCGCATCTCCAGACCGAAGCTCACGTTGTCGTAGACGCTCATGTGCGGGAACAGCGCGTAACTCTGGAAAACAATGCCCAGGCCGCGCGAATTGGGTTTGGCATGGGTGATGTCGCGGCCGTCCAGCGTGACCCGGCCGGACGTGACCTCGCAAAAGCCCGCGATCATCTGCAAGGTGGTGGTCTTGCCGCAGCCCGAGGGGCCCAGCAGCGAGACAAATTCGCCCTTGTCCACCGACAGGTTCATGTCGGCCACGGCACGCGTCGCGCCATAGGACTTGTTCACATTTGCCAGAGTCAAAAAGGACATGGGGAGCACCTCTGCAACAAGGGGGTGGCCAGCGCCGCACGTACCAAACGACGTACAAAACGGTGACACCTTGATGACTTCATGCTAGGGCATGTACGAAAAAATCGTCAATAGGTTATTCCGTATAGAGATATCTTTATTTGATTTATTCCGTTTAATGGAATTTCTATACACTTATGCCAATACTGATTCCGCCAAAGGAGAGACTGTGAAAGACGAAGACAATAGCTCCAGCAGCGTGCAGCGCGCCTTTTCCATTATTCGGGCCTTGGCCGCGACCCAGGCCAAGGGCGGGCGCATCACCCACATCGCCAAGGCCACGGGCCTGACCCAGGCCACCACCCACCGCATCCTGCAAAGCCTGGTGGCCGAGCGTGTGGTGGAACAGGAGGCCAGCTCCAAGCTCTACCGTTTGAGCATCGAGTTTTTTGCGCTGGCCGCCCAGGCCGGCAATGCCATGGACCTGCGCGGCCTGTGCCGGCCGTCCATGCTGCGCCTATGCGCCAGCCTGGGCGACACCATCTTTTTGCTGGTGCGCAGCGGCTTTGACGCGGTCTGCCTGGACCGCAGCGAGGGGCCTTTCCCGATACGCTCCTTCACCGGCGACATAGGCGGGCGCGTGGCCCTGGGCATGGGCCAGGGCAGCCTGGCCATCCTGGCCTTTCTGCCCGAAACCGAACGCGAGGAAGTGATCCGCTACAACCTGCCGCGCGTGCGCGAGTTCGGCGTGTATGACGAGGTCTACCTGCGCACCGAGATCGAGCGCGTGCGCGAGCTCGGCTACGCCGGGCGCAACACCAACCTGCTGGACGGCATGGCCGGCGTCGGCGTGCCGGTGCTGGACCGCGACGGCCGCGCCGTCGCCGCGCTCAGCGTGGGCACGATTTCCTCGCGCCTGAGCCCGGACCGCCTGCCCACGGTGGTGGAACTGCTCAAGCGCGAGGCCACGGCCATAGGCGCGCAGATCAATCCGTTTGACAGCACCTTGCGCCGGCCCGCGCAAAGCCTGGCGCCTGCTGACAAGATATGAATTTATCCGCAGATTTCGCAGATTTACACAGATTAAAAACCGGATCTTTTGTCATCAAGACTTGACCCTTGCCTTCTATATGCCGATCACATGAGTTTCTTCATGATTGTCTTTATCTGCGTAAATCTGCGTAATCTGCGGATAAAAATTTCATTCGCAAATTGAAAACAAGGCGTCTGCAACAAAACCAGATGGATTTTTGAGCGGCTGCCGGTTCAGGGCGCTGCGGCCTGGTCGCGCAACCATGCGCGCAACTGCACCAGCGGCCGCCAGCGGGTTTTCTGCGAAGGCCAGACCAGGTAGTAGGCGAAGTCCGAACTCAGCGAGAGTTCAAAAGGCACGGCCAGCGTGCCGTCGGCGATGTCGTCGGCCACCAGGAAGCGCGGCAGCACGGCCAGGCCCAGCCCGGCCTTGACGGCCTGCGCGATCATGGAGAACAGCTCGTACTTGGGGCCGGCACCGGCGCCCTGCGCGTCGTCAATGCCGGCCAGCTGGAACCAGTCGCGCCAGGCGTGCGGGCGCGTGCTCTGGTGGATCAGGGTGAAATTGAGCACGTCGGCCGGCTCGCGCAGCCGGCGCTCCTGGATCAATGCCGGGCTGCAGACCACCACGCTGTCCTCGCCCATCAGGTATTCCGATTCCGTGCCCGGCCAGTCGGGCCGGCCGTAGTGGATGGCGGCGTCCAGCCCCGTCAATGAAAAATCAAACGGCTGCAGGCGGGTCGCCAGGTTCAAGGTCACATGCGGGTGCGCCTTCAGGAAGGACGGCATGCGCGGGATCAGCCACTTGGTGGCAAAGGTCGGCACCACGCCCAGCTCCAGCGTGCCGCCCTCGCCTTTGGACGAGACCAGATCCAGCATCGCGGCCTCCAGCGCATCCAGCGCCGGGCTGACCCGCGCCAGCAGCGAGCGGCCGGCGTCGGTCAGCTCCAGCTGGCGCGGCAGGCGGCGAAACAGGCTCACGTCCAGTTCCTGCTCCAGCCCCAGGATCTGGTGGCTGACCGCGCTCTGGCTGACCGAAAGGTCTTGCGCCGCCAGGGTAAAGCTGCCGCGGTGGGCGGCCGCCTCAAAAGCCAGCAGGGCCTGGGTGGAGGGGATTTTTCGGCGCATGACATGAATATATCTCATGCATCCATCGAAATTGATCCTTTGTCGCCATGGGCCAAATTGCCGAGAATCCGGCTTTCACCCGCCATAAATACGCCTGAAATGACCCACCTCCAGAAATTGCTTGCCGCCTGCCTTCCGCCCGAAGCCGTCCAAACCATTCATGAACAGATGTACGTTCATCCGGGCCTGCAGCAGGCCGCGACGGGCAGCGTGAGCCGCGCGGAATTGGCCCAGGCACTGAATATGGCGCTGTTCCACGGCCTGGTGCTGCGGGTGCCGGCGGGGCAGGACTACATCGCCAGCGACGTGCTGGGCCAGCAGCGCAAGGTGGTGTTCGACCACGGCGCGCTGCGCACCGTGCGCTGGCCCAGCGGCGCCCTGCCGGCCGGCGAGGCGGCCTTCACGCGCGTGCTGCGCCCGCTGGGTTTTGAGCTGCAGGGCACCTACCCGCTGCCGCGCCTGAAGATGACGGGCCGTGCCTACAGCCACCGCGATTTCCCCGAAGAGATTGCGCAGTTTTTTGTCTCCGAGCTGCACCCCGAGCAGTTCTCCGCGCCCTTCCAGTCCGCCGTCACGCGCGTGCTGTCGACCTCGCGCGACCCGCTGGGCCCGCAGGACATCGCCGACCTGGAGCAGCTCACGCGCGACGGCGTGCTGCCGCTGGCGCAGGCGCTGCGCCTGCTGCCGCAGCTGCTGCAGTGTTTTGGCCGCCAGCACGGCGTGTTCGCGATGGACGACTACGAACTGCTACTGGCCGAATCCGCCGAGATGGCCTGGATTTCCACCGAGGGCAATGCCTTTAACCACGCGACCGACCGCGTGGACGACGTGGATGCGGTGGCGGCACGCCAGCGCGCGCTGGGCCGGCCCATCAAGGACAAGGTCGAGGTCTCGGCCAGCGGCCGGGTGCGCCAGACGGCCTTTCGCGCCGCCAGCGTGCAGCGCGACTTCATCACGCCCGAAGGCCGCGTCTGGCGCGAAGTGCCCGGCTCGTTTTATGAATTCATCACGCGCGATACCTTGCACACGGCCGGCGCGGCCAACGACCCGGTGCAGCCGCGCCTGGACCTGGCTTTTGACGCCGGCAATGCCACCGGCATTTTTGGCATGACGGCCGCCCGCGCATGACCGCCGCGCGCGGGCCGCTGCGCCCGCTCTACGCGCAGGCCAGCGGCTCGCCGATACGCGCCATGCTGGCGCTGGCCGGCCGCGAAGGCATGGTGTCACTGGCCGGCGGCCACCCCGACCCGGCGCTGCTGCCGGCCGGATGGCTGCGCGAATCGCTGCTCGAGGTGGCAGGCACGCTGCAAGGCCGCAGCCTGCAATACGGTGCGACCGAGGGCCTGCCCGCGCTGCGCGAAGCCAGCGCGGCGCTGCTGCGGCAACGCGGCCTCAAGGCGCAGGCAGAGGATGTGCTCATCACCACCGGCTCGCAGCAGGCCATAGACCTGCTCGCGCGGGTGCTGGTCGAGCCCGGCGAAGGCGTGGCCGTGGAATCCTTTAACTATCCCGCCGCACTGCAGGCTTTTCGCTTCGCGGGCGCGCGCCTCGTGGAAGTGCCGACCGATGCGCAAGGCATGGACGTCGAAAAGCTCGAAGCCCTGCTGCGGGCCGAAAGCCCGCGCGTGCTGTATGTGGTTCCCAACTTCGCCAATCCGACCGGCGCCGTGATGCCGCTGGCGCGCCGCCTGCGCCTGCTGGAACTCGCCGCGCAATACGGCGTGACGCTGCTCGAGGACGATCCCTACGGCGAACTCTGGTTTGGCGCGGCGCCGCCGCCCTCACTCGCGCAACTGAACCAGCAGGCCGGCTCGCCCGCGCAGGTCGCCTACATGACCAGCTACTCCAAGGTGGTCGCCCCGGCCCTGCGCCTGGGTGTGCTGCTTGCGCCGACCGACATCGCGCGCGGCGTGGTGCTGGCCAAGCAGGCGGCCGATGTGCACAGCGGCTCGCTGGAGCAATTGACGCTGGCGGCCATGCTGGCTTCCGGACGCCTGGATTCACACATGGACATGCTGCGCCCGGCCTATGCCGCGAAAGGCGATACGCTGGACCAGGCCTTGCGCACGCATTGCGGCGGCCTGCTCGAGTTTGACAAGCCGCAGGGCGGCATGTTCATATGGGCAAAGCTCTCCAGCGCACTGCCGCTGCTGCCCACCCAGGCCTGGGTGGACTTTGGCCTGGCCAACCAGGTGCTGGTGGTGCCTGGCGCCGCCTTCAGCATCAGCGGCGCCGCACAGCCCTGGCTGCGCCTGAGTTTTGCCAACCCCGCGCACCAGGCGCTGCGGCAGGGCGCCGAACGCCTGGGCCGCGGCCTGCGCGAGCTCGCCGCCAAAGCCGCGAACAACTGATTTCAAGACACACCAAGAAAGGACTTCATCATGAGTCACGCCAACGACGTTTCATCCCTCTTCAAAGCCCTGGGCCTGGGCGCTGAACTGAACAGCAAGGCAGCCTCGGCCATCACCGTGGCCACGCCCATAGACGGCAGCCAGTTGGCCCGCGTGGCTGTGCACAGCGCCGCCGAGGTGGATGGCGCGCTTAACGCTGCCCACCAGCGTTTCACCGAATGGCGCAATGTGCCCGCACCCAAACGCGGCGAGCTGGTGCGCGCCTTCGGCGAGACCGTACGCCGACACAAGGCCGAACTGGGCCAGCTGATCTCGCTGGAAACCGGCAAGATCCTGCAGGAAGGCCTGGGCGAGGTGCAGGAGGTCATAGACATCTGCGAATTCGCGGTCGGCCTCTCGCGCCAGCTTTACGGCCTGACGATTGCCAGCGAGCGCCCCGACCACAAGCTGCTGGAAACCTGGCATCCCGTGGGCGTGGTGGGCATCATCTCGGCCTTTAACTTCCCGATGGCGGTGTTCGCCTGGAATGCCGCGCTGGCCCTGGTCTGCGGCAACACCCTGGCCTGGAAACCTTCGGAAAAAACCCCGCTGTCGGCCATCGCGCTCAACGGCCTGCTGCTGCAGACGGCCAAAGACCTGGGCCTGGCCACCGAAGGCCTGAGCGAGTTGCTGATAGGCGAACGCGCCACCGGCGAGGCCCTGGTGAATCACCCGCATGTGAAACTGGTCAGCGCCACCGGCTCCACCGCCATGGGCAAAAACGTGGCCATCGCCTGCGCGGGCCTGTTCAAGCGCTCGCTGCTGGAACTGGGCGGCAACAACGCGGCCATCGTCGCCCCTTCGGCCAACCTGGAACTCGTGGTGCGCGGCGCGGCCTTCGCGGCTGCCGGCACCGCCGGCCAGCGCTGCACCAGCTTGCGCCGCCTCATCGTGCACCGCTCCATCTACCCGGAACTGGTCAAACGCCTGGTCGCCGTGTTTGAACGCCTGCCGATTGGCAACCCGCTCAAAGACGGCACGCTGGTCGGCCCGCTGATAGACGGCCGCGCGTTTGAGGCCATGCAGTCGGCGCTGGCCGAGGCCAAAAAGCTGGGCGCCCAGGTGCACTTCGGCGACAAGCAGCCCGGCGAGGGCACGGCCCACTATGTGCGCCCCGCGATTGTGGAACTGAAAGAGCAGGCCGGCCCCATGCTGCACGAGACCTTCGCGCCCATCCTTTACGTCGTGCCTTACGACAGCTTTGAAGACGCGATCGCGATGAACAACACGGTGGCGCACGGCCTGTCATCGGCCGTCTTCACGCAGGACCTGCGCGAGGCCGAACTCTTCACCTCGGCACGCGGCTCGGACTGCGGCATCGCCAACGTCAACATAGGCACCAGCGGCGCCGAGATAGGCGGCGCCTTCGGCGGCGAGAAAGAAACCGGGGGCGGCCGCGAGTCGGGATCGGATTCGTGGAAGGCCTATATGCGCCGCGCGACGAATACCGTCAACTACGGCTCAAGCCTGCCGCTGGCCCAGGGCATACGCTTTGATATTTGATATCTAGTCAGTAGGCCGCGCCGGGCGCGGCCGGCTGCACGGCGCCGGATGGCACAAGGTCCGAAGCCAGGCGCCTGGCGGCGTTGGCATAGACCAGGACGTCGACGCCGACGGCCACAAACGTGCAGCCCAGCGCCAGGTAACGCCTGGCCAGCGCCGGGTCCGAGGTCAGTGTGCCCGCCGCTTTGCCCGAAGCGATGATGGTTTTCATGGCACCCTCGATCGCGGCCTGCACCTCGGGGTGGCCGGGCTTGCCGCGGTGGCCCATGGAGGCGGCCAGGTCGGCCGGGCCTATAAAAACGCCGTCCACGCCCTCCACCGCACAAATGGCCTCGAGGTTGCCCAGGGCCGTCACGGTTTCCGCCTGCACCAGCAGGCAGACTTCGTCATCCGCTGCGTCGAGGTAGTCGGTGCGCGCGCTCCAGCGCGAAGCACGCCCCACGGCGCTGCCGACGCCGCGGATGCCCAACGGCGGATAGCGTGTGGCGCTGACCATGGCGCGCGCCTGCTCGGCCGTGTCGACCATGGGGATCAGCAGGTTGTGTGCGCCTATGTCCAGCAATTGCTTGACCAGTGGCACCTCGCCGGCCACCGCGCGCACCACGGGCTGTGCGCGGTAAGGCGCCACGGCCTGGAGCGCGGCCAGCGTGCTACGCACATCGTTGGGTGCATGTTCGCCGTCGATCAACAGCCAGTCGAAGCCGGCCGTGGCGCTGACCTCGGCAAGGTAGGGATCGGCCATGGAAAGCCACAGACCCACCTGGGGCCGGCTGGCAGCGAGAGCAGTTTTGAAGGGATTGTTGGCGGGCATGGAAGTGTCGGGTCCGGAAATAAAAGGAGCGGCCGGGCCGGCTCAAGCCGCCACGAGATGACGGGCGGGCAAGGTGCCGGTGGCCAGGTAATCCACGATGTTACGCGCGGTGATGTTCGCCACCTGCAGGGCCGCGTCGCGGGTGACGCCCGCGACATGCGGCGTGAGCAGCACATTGGGCAGCGCCAGCAGCGGGTGGCCGGCAGGCAGCGGCTCGGTGTCAAAGGTATCCAGCCCGGCACCCTCCAGCTGGCCGGACTGCAAGGCCTCCAGCAGCGCGGCTTCGTCCACGACGGGGCCGCGCGCCGTATTGATGAGCAGGCTGCCGCGCCGCATGAGCGACAGTTCGCGCCGCCCGATCAGGCCGCGTGTGCGTTCGGTCAGCGGGCAGTGCAGGCTCAGGATGTCGACCTGCGCCAGAAGGCGGTCCAGGTCGGGCTCCGTGGCATGGCTGTCCGCTTGCCCATGGGGGCGCAGCACCAGCACCCGGGCGCCGAGCGCGGCGGCAAGCCGCGCCGTGCTGCGGCCTATGCTGCCGTAGCCCACGATGCCGACCACGGCACCGCGGAAATCGCGCCCTTGCCAGCTGCTGTCGGCCCAGCGGCCGCCGCGCACCATGTTGTCCAGCAAAGGCAATTGCCGTGTCAGCGAAAGCATGAGCGCCAGCGCGTGCTCGGCCACGGCATCGGCATTGGCGGCGGGCGCTACGGCGACGGCAACGCCGCGCTGGCGGGCGGCGGCCAGGTCCACGCTGTCCACGCCCGCGCCGTTCTTGGCGACGATCTTCAGCGCCGGGGCGGCGGCCAGCACGCGCGCCGAAATGGGCTTGGAGCCCCGTAGCACCACAGCCTGCGCACCGGTGGCCGCCAGGCGCGCCGCCAGCAGGTCTTCGGTCACGGGATCGGGCAAAAAGGTGATCTGCCCGCCCGCGCCGCGCACGATGTCTTGCGCGGACGGGGCCCAGTGGGCAGCGGTGACGAGAACCTGGAAAGTGGCGTCCATGGGCTCAGTCTATGCGGATGCCGCTGGCGGTAATGAGCTTGCCATAGCGGTCCCATTCGTCCTGGGTAAAGCGGGCCAGGTCTTGCGGCGGGCCGGGCTGGGTCCGCACGCCCAGGTTGCCGAATTTTTCCAGGACGTCGGGCTGCTTGAGCACGGCGACAAGCGTCGCGTTAAGGCGGCTGATGACTTCCTTGCTGGTCTTGGCGGGTGCGTACAGCGCATACCAGGCATTGACTTCAAAGCCGGGGTAGCCCGCCTCCGAGAAAGTGGGGACGCCCGCCAGTTCGGGCAGGCGGGACGGCGCCGCGACGGCCAGGGCCCGGACCTTGCCGCCCTTGATCAGCGGCGCGGCGCTGGTCAAGGTATCCAGGATCATGTCGAGCCGGCCGCCCAACAGGTCCATGGTGTGCGCGTTGCCGCCCTTGTAGGGCACATGGCTGATCTGGATGTGCGCGCTTTGCTTGAACAGCTCGGCCGCCAGGTGCAGCGGGGAGCCGTTGCCGGCGGAACCATAGTTCAGCGTATTCGGCTGACGCCGCGCGGCTTCGACCAGCGAGCGCAGGTCGGTGTAAGGCGATTCCTTGGCGACGATCAGCACCATGGGCACCACGCCTATGGTGCCCACGGGGGTGAAGTCGGCGATGGCGTCATAACCGGGCTTGGCATAGAGGTGCGGGCTGACGGCGTGGCTCGCCAGCGAGCCCAGCACCAGGGTGTAGCCGTCGGGAGCGGCCTTGGCCGCCGCGGCGGTGCCGATGGTGGTGCCGGCGCCGGGGCGGTTGTCGATGATGACCGGCTGCTTGAGGCTCTCGCCCATCTTTTGCCCCACCAGGCGTGCCACGGCATCGTTGGCACCGCCGGCGGGGTATGGCACCAGCAGGGTCAGCGGCTTGCTGGGATAGTCGCTTTGCGCGTGGGCCGCCGGGCTCAGCGCGCAGGCGGCCAGGGCCGCCAGCAACAGCATGCGGCGGGCGATGCGCCGCACGGCGGGAGTAAGGCTTGGCATGGTCATTGTCTCCTTGTGTATTTTTCAAACGGTCTGGCGCTTCGAGGGCCTTTCAGGCGGATCGCCTCGGCCGGCCCTCCGGCCGCTTGCCATGTGCCGCCCGTCGGGCAGCCCCTGGCGGGATGCTTGATGCGCAGTCGACAGCTGTTGCGCCGCTCAGCTGACGATGCCCAGGTGCCAGGGCACAAATTCGTGGTCGCCCAGGCCCAGCGCCTCGCTCTTGGTCGGCTCGCCCGAGGCGTGGCGCAGGATCTCCTCAAAAATCCGCCGGCCCATCTGCGCGACGTCGAGCTCGCCGTCCAGGATGGCGCCGCAGTTGATGTCCATGTCCTCCTCGAGGCGCTTGAACATGGCCGTGTTGCTGGCCAGCTTGATCGTGGGCGCCGGCTTGGAGCCGAACATGGAGCCCCGGCCGGTGGTAAAGCAGATCAGGTTGGCGCCGCTGGCAATCTGGCCGGTCGAGGCCACCGGGTCGTAGCCGGGCGAGTCCATGAAGACAAAGCCGTTCTGGGTGATAGGCTCGGCATATTCATAGACCGCCTGCAGCGGCGTGGTGCCGCCCTTCATGGCCGAGCCCAGCGATTTCTCGAAAATATTGGCCAGCCCGCCGGCCTGGTTGCCGTGCCCCACCACGCCGTTGAACTGCGCGTTGTGGCCCGCCGTGTATTTTTCCCACCAGGCCAGCCGGTCCAGCAGCTTCTGCCCCACTTCGGGCGTGACGGCGCGGCGGGTGAGCATGTATTCGACGCCGTGGATTTCAGGGGTCTCCGACAGGATGGCGGTGCCGCCGTGGCGCACCAGGATGTCCATGGCCGCGCCCAGCGCCGGGTTGGCCGTGATGCCGGAAAAACCGTCCGAGCCGCCGCACTCCAGGCCTATCTTCAGGTGGCTCGCCGGCACAGGCTGGCGCCTGGCCGCATTCGCTTCAGGCAGCATCTCCAGAACGGCGGCGATACCGGCCTCTATCGTGGCGCGGGTGCCGCCGACCTCCTGCATCACCATCGTGCGCATCAGCTTGCTGGTCTCCAGGCCCTGCGACTCCACCAGCGACGACACCTGGTTGCGCTCGCAGCCCAGGCCGACGATCAGCACACCGGCCAGGTTGGGGTGACGCGCATAGCCGGCCAGGGTGCGGCGCAGCACGTCGAAATGCTCGCTGGGAGACGACATGCCGCAGCCGCTGGTCTGGGCGAAGGCCGCCACGCCGTCCACATGGGGGAAGGCCGCCAGCCGCTCGGGCGTGAAGTGGGCCGCGATATTCTTGATGACGGTGGCCGAGCAATTGACCGAGGACAGGATGCCGATGAAATTACGGGTGCCCACGCGGCCATCGGGGCGCACAAAACCCATGAAGCTGGCACGCTCGGCCTGCGGTACATAGTCCACCGGCCGCACGTCCTGCCCGAAAGCCGGGTCGCGCTCAAAGTCCACCAGCGCCATGTTGTGCGAATGGACGTAGTCGCCCGCCTCGATGTCGCGAGCGGCCACACCGATCACCGTGTCGTACTTCAGGATGCGCTCGCCCCGCGCGATGCGGCGGGCCGCGATCTTGTGCCCCGCGGGCACCTGCGCGCGCACGCGCGCGCCGATTTCCGGCAACTCCTGGCCCAGCGACAGCGCGGTTTTGGCGACCAGCACGTTGTCGTTGGCGTGCAGGCGGATCAGCGGGCTGACGGTGGATGAAGTAGCGGAAGTGGTGGTGGCGGTCATGGTTGCGTTCGGCGTTTGACGCGGAGCTCCTAGCTCTTCATCAATTCCTTGAGCTTGAGTTTGTCGATCAGGGTGGTTTCTTTCTGGTACATGGCGGCCACGTATTTTTCGTAGTCGGGGCCGTCCAGGTAAAGCACGGGCGCATCTATCCTGTCGGCCACCTGCTTGAACTCGGGGCTGGCCACGGCCACACGGAAGGCCTCGCGCAGCTTCATCGCGACGGCCGGGTCCAGGCCCTTGGGCGCGCCTATGCCGTTGGGCGCGTCGACCACGACGTTGTAGCCCAGTTCCTTGAGCGTGGGCGCGTCCTTGAAGCGCGAAGCGCGGCGTTCGCCCCAGGTGGCCAGCAGCCTGAGCTTGCCCGCCTCAACGTGCGGCGCCCAGGAACTGGAATCGGCCAGCAGGTCCACATGCCCGCCGAGCACGGCCTGCAGGGCCTCGGCACCGCCCTTGTAGGGGACATGGTTGAACTGGATGCCCGCGGCCAGCGCGAACTCTTCCATGCCCACGTGCGTGGCGCCGCCGACGCCCGCGTGGGCATAAGTCAGCTTGCCGGGGTTGGCCTTGGCAAAGGCGACGAGCTCCTGCAAGGACTTGAAGCGCGATTCCGCGGGGACGGCCATGCCGAAAGTCTGGCCCGAGGTGCGGGCCAGGTAGGTCAAATCCTTGAGCGGGTCCAGCTGCAAGGTGCCCAGCTGCGAAAAGCGCGTGACGGAAATCGGAACCTGGCCGATGGTGTAGCCGTCGGGCTTGGCGGAGGCCATGGCCCGGGTGCCGATCATGCCGGAAGCGCCCGCCTTGTTTTCCACCGCGATGGCCTGGCCCAGCACGCGCGAAGCGACCTGGCACAGGGCGCGCATGGACTGGTCGGCGGTGCCGCCCGCGGGCCAGGGGCAGATGAAGGTGAGGGGCCGCTCGGGATAGCCCTGGGCCGCGGCGCCCAGGGGTTTGGCCAGCGCCGCAGCGCCGAGCGCGGCGCCACCGACCAGCAGGCTGCGGCGCCTGGCGCTGAAGGGAAAAAGGGAATCCTGGGGAGAAATTGTCATGGGTTTGTCTGCCTCTGGGTGGATGCTGCGCGCGGTATGTGCGACGGCGGTGGCGGCTGCTTTGCGCATTTCTTGTTCCCCGATTCTTGTCGGCTTCCTCATAACAATCCAATCGAATTTCAGAATCGCTTCATAGCCTTTCGGTTAACATGATTCATGACCCAGATAGACCGCGCCCTGCGTTCCAACATCAAGCTGCGCCATCTGCAGCTGCTGGTGGCGCTGGACCAGTTCCGCCACCTGGGCCGGACCGCCGAGTTCCTGTCGGTCAGCCAGCCCGCCGTCTCGAAAATGCTCTCCGAGGTCGAGAGCATGCTCGAGCTCACCCTGTTCGACCGCTCCACCCGAGGGACAGAACCGACCTCCAGCGGCCAGGCGCTGATCCGGTTTGCCCGCTCGGTGCTGGCCGAATACGAGCGCACGCGCGACGAGATTTCCGCGGTGGCCAGCGGCGCGGCCGGACGCACGCGTGTGGGCGCCATGGTGGTGGCCATGCCCGTACTGCTGGCGGGCGCCGTCAAGCTGCTCAAGCAGCGTTCAACCCTGGCGACCGTGCTGGTCGAGGAAGGTGACCTGACGCGGCTGTTGCCCCGGCTGCGCATGGGCGAGCTGGACCTGTTCGTCGGCCGCCTGGAGCCAGGCTACGCCGCCCCCGACCTGGTGACGGAGGCGCTGTTCGACGAGCCCATGGTGGCCGTGGTCAAACACGGCCATGCGCTCATGCGCCAGAAAAAACCGGGCTGGAACGACCTGGCCGGCATGCCCTGCGTGCTGCCCCCGCCCTGGGCATCGCTGCGCGTGAAGCTCGAACAGACTTTTTTCCGCCACGGCCTGAACCCGCCCAGCGACATCATCGAGACATCGTCCTTCCTGGCACTGAGCACCTTTGTGCAGCAGCGTGACGCGGCCGGATTCCTGGCGCGCTCGGTCGCTCTGCACTTCCAGCGGGAAGGTTTGTTCGACGTCCTGGCTATCGAGGTTCCGATTGAGCTGCCGCCCATAGGGCTCATCACCGTGCGGGGCCGGCGCTTGACGCCCAGCAGCGAGCAGTTGATGGCCTGCCTGCGCCTGACCGCGGAATCCATCCGGCAATCCGATCCGCAGCCCAAGGCTCGCAAGCCGGCGGCCAGGCGGCGCAGCTTGGTGTGAATCCTTCCCCCGCTGGGGGAAGGAATGAGAAACGCAGACTTCAGACGGCGCTGAAGTCCGGTTTGCGCTTGTCCAGGAAAGCCGAAAACGCTTCGCGCGCAGCCGGCTCACCCAGCATGCAGCCGAAACTCGCGCCCTCTTCGGCCATGCGCTCGGCCACCAGGGTGGCGTTGCCTTTTTTCATGAGGCGCTTGGTTTCCATCAGCGCGCTCAGCGGCTTGGCGACCAGTTTTTGCGCCTGCCGCTGCGCCAGTGCATTGGCTTCGGTGGGGGGCACGATGCGGTTGATCAGGCCGATTTCGAGCGCGGTCTCGGCCATAAAGGGCTCGCCCAGCAGCAGCGCCTCGGCCGCGCGCGGGTAACCCATGAGCTGGGGCACCAGCAGGCTGGACGCCGCCTCGGGGCACAGGCCCAGGTTCACAAAAGGCATGGAGAAGGCGGCGTTGTCGCCCGCATACACCAGGTCGCAGTGCAGCAGCAGCGTGGTGCCTATGCCGACGGCCGGGCCGCAGACCGAGGCCACCAGCGGCTTGGGAAAGCTGCTGATGCCGCGCAGGAAGCGGAACACCGGCGAGTCCTGCGTTGCGGGCGGCTTGTTCAAAAAGTCGGCAATGTCGTTGCCGGCCGAAAAAATCGTCTCATGGCCCTGGATCACCACCGCGCGCACCGCCGCGTCGTGGTTGGCAGCCTCCAGCGCATCGGCCATAGCGCCGTACATGGCGGAGGTGATGGAGTTTTTCTTGTCCAGGCGGTTCAGCGTGATGGTCATCACGCCGGCGTCGACATGGCTCAGGATTTCGGGGATAGGGGTGGAAGTGGTCATGGTGTTTTCCGTTGAGACGCCAAGTGTAGGGGCCTGAGAAGTCGCAGTTATTCTTTGTAGTAGACAACCTGCGTGCTGGTGGCCAGCAGCACGCCGGCTTCGCTCCACAGCTGCGCCGTCTGGTCGAAAAAGCCGTTGCGAAAGACCTGGGCCTTGGCCTGGCCCAGCAAAAAGCCGTCGCCGCATTCGGCAAGCTGCCGGCTGTCCGCATGGAAGTAGGTGGTGATGGAGACCGTGCCGGCCGGCACACGCGTGGCGCGGCGCAGCCAGACGCGCGGGTAGAACACGTCGGACATGGCAGCCAGCGCCGGAAAGTCCAGCGGGCGCGGCGGGTCGTCGCGTACCCACAACTGCGTGAGGCTGTCCACGCCGCTGCCGTCCCAGACCTGCGGGATCACGCCGCGCACCGGCCGCATGTCGTAGCGATTGGTCCAGGCCGATGTGGCAAAACGCAAGCGGCCCGTCGCATCGGCCAGCGTCACCGCGGGCATGGGCGTGTCGTTAAGGCTCCAGGTTTCGCGGCGTACCGCCGTGACGGCCGTGGCCGTCATCACGGCGCCGGCGGCATCGCCATCCTGCGACAACTCCACCGTCCAGTGCTGGGTGGAGCGGTTGGTGCGCGCCGGCCTGGCCGTCACGCTGAAGGGCCCTTCGGCCATGGCCGCCGCGTAGTTCACCGTCAGCGCCACCGGCTCGCCCAGCAAGGCCGGGTGCAGCAGGATGGCGCGCAAGGCCGTGGCCGCCGTGGTGCCGCCGAAGGGCCCCACCATGTTCCAGTAATCGGGGCTGCTGTGGCCCAGCCAGGTGTCCGGCCTGTCGGCGCCGGCGGCTGTTAGCCGCAGCGCCTGGTCAAAAGAATGCATGCTTGTCATACCGGCAAGTTTGCACGAACTTCGCGACTCAGGCCGTCGTCCTGGCGACGCCGGCCATGCCTTCGATGATTTGCTGGGCGCGCGGCCACAGGGTGTTGTTGAACTGCTCGCGAAAGAAGCCGAAATGGCCTATGCGCTTGACCTTCAGGTCCGCCGGCGCGATGCGCTCAAAGGTGCGCGGCGCATTGGCATAGAGGTTGATCAGGTTTTGCGTGCCGCGCCAGGTCATCAGTTCATCGTCGGCGATGGACAGCGCCGTGACCGGGAAGCTGACTTTGCCGTAACTCAGGCGTGCGCTTTCGCCCTCGGCGCCCACGCTGTACTGCGGGTTCAAGCACCACTTGCGCCACTGCATCATCACGCCGGCCGGCAGGTCGCCGACCTTGCGCAGCGAGCGCCCCGGGAAATAACCGAAAAGCCGCGTCGCCAGCGGCACCAGCACGTACCAGAAGTACAGAATCATGCGCCTGAGCTGGGGGGCGTTGTCGCGCCAGTAGCCGCTGCCCGCCGCGATGCTGACCATGCCGTCAATCTTGTGCTGGTTCTTGAGGAAGCCCGGCAGTTGCGCGCCCAGGCTGTGGCCCAAGAGGTAAAGCGGCGCATCGGGCAAGGCCGCCTTGGCGGCATCGACCACGGCCTCGTAGTCGCCGGCCCAGTCCAGCAGGTCGGCCTTGAAGCCGCGCAGGCTGCCACTGGCCGTGGCCGGCAGCGAGTCGCCCGAGCCGCGGTAGTCAAAAGTCGTGACGCGAAAACCCTGGCTGGACAGCCACTGCGCAAACGGCGCGTAGTAATGCTGCCGCACGCCCATGGCCCCGCCTATGACCACGCTGGTGTGGGCGGCGAGCGTTGCGTCATAGACCCGCAGAGAGAGTTGCGAGCTGCCTGCGGCCAGAGTCTGGATTTGCATAAAACCTCCAAAAAGATCAGCAATCACCGTTCACACAACAACGGTCCCAACCACTACGGCCTCAAGAGCGCAGTGGCCTCACACCCGCTCGAAAATACCTGCCGCTCCTTGGCCCATGCCCACACACATCGTGACCATGCCGTATTTGAGCTGGTGGCGATGCAACGCATGAATCACGGTCGCAGCCCGGATCGCGCCCGTCGCACCCAGCGGATGCCCCAGCGCAATCGCGCCGCCCATGCGGTTGACCTTGGCCGGGTCCAGCTTGAGCGTGTTGATCACGGCCAGCGACTGTGCGGCAAAGGCTTCGTTCAACTCTATCCAGTCCATGTCGTCCTGCGTGAGGCCGGCATAACGCAGGGCGGCGGGAATCGCCTCGATGGGGCCTATGCCCATGATTTCAGGCGGCACGCCCTTGGCGGCGTAGCTCACAAAGCGCGCGAGCGGCTTGAGGCCGAACTGCTTGACCGCTTTTTCGCTGGCCAGCACCAGCGCACCTGCGCCGTCGGAAGTCTGCGAGCTGTTGCCGGCAGTCACCGAGCCGCGCGCGGCAAACACTGTCTTGAGTTTGGCCAGGCCTTCGAGCGAGGTGTCGGGGCGCGGGCCTTCGTCCAGGCTCACGGTGCGGGTCTTGGCGACCACCTCACCGGTTTCCAGGTTGGCCGTGCGGTCGGTCACTTCGACGGGCGTGATCTCATTGCTGAACTCGCCGGCCTGCTGGGCCTTGATGGCCTTGAGGTGCGATTCGAGCGCGAACTGGTCCTGCGCCTCGCGCGAGACCTTCCACTGCTGGGCCACCTTCTCGGCCGTCAGGCCCATGCCGTAGGCAATGCCGACGTTTTCGTCGTTCATGAACATATTGGGCGACAGCGAAGGCGAGTTGCCCGACATGGGCACCATGCTCATGCTTTCGGTGCCGGCGGCAATCATCACGTCGGCTTCGCCCACGCGGATGCGGTCGGCCGCCATCTGGATGGCCGACAGGCCCGAGGCGCAGAAACGGTTGACGGTGATGCCGCCCACACTGGTCGGCAGGCCGGCCAGCACCGCGCCTATGCGCGCCACGTTCAAGCCCTGCGGGCCTTCGGGAATCGCGCAGCCGCAAATAATGTCTTCAATCGCTTTCGGGTCCAGCGAGGGCACTTGCGCGAGCGCGGCCTGCAGCGCCTTGACCAGCAGGTCGTCGGGCCGCGCGTTGCGGAAATAGCCCCTGTGCGAGCGCCCTATGGGCGTGCGCGTGGCGGCGACGATGTAGGCTTCCTGGACTTGTTTGGCCATGATGGTTTCCTTCAATTTCTCGGTTAACTTTTCCGCGGGCCGGAGGGAATCCAGGCCCAGACAAATTCGCATTCCACCGGGTTCACACCGGCCTCATCGGTCACCACGACCGGCACCTTGACTTCACCCTTGTCGCTGGCCTGCATGGCCGCGCGCTGTTCGTCGCTCAGCGTGGCCACGGCGCGCAGGGCACCGGTGGCGCGCTTTTTGAACGCCATCTTGAGTTCCTTGGCCAGCGGGATGCAGTCGTCGCGCACATT
Source organism: Polaromonas sp. P4_F6 (assembly GCF_056401275.1). NCBI lineage: Bacteria > Pseudomonadati > Pseudomonadota > Betaproteobacteria > Burkholderiales > Comamonadaceae > Polaromonas > Polaromonas sp. P4_F6. The sequence continues at coordinate 468,020 of NZ_JBFUJQ010000001.1, forward strand.
CATGCCCACCACCATGCCGGTGGCGGTTTCCGCCAGCAGGTTCATGGCCGAGGCGTGCACGCCGCCTATGTGGTTTTGCACCTTCTTCTCGTTTTTGATGCCGATCTCGACCCGGCCCGTGCCCATTTCGAGGAAGTCCAGGCCGGCGGTGCCGGTGAAGGGCACGGCGCGGCGCAGCACCACGCTGCGAAACCAGGGGCGGGCAAAAGCCGGCACTTCATCGAGCCGCTGCAGTTGCCGCGCCAGGCGGTTGGGTGATTGATCGTTCATCAGTTACGGACCGGTTTTCCGGTGCTCATCATTCCCATGATCCGCTCTTGCGTTTTCGGGTGTTCGAGCAAAGAGCAGAAAGCCTTGCGCTCCAAGGTCATCAAATACTCTTCCGTTACCAGGGTGCCGGCATCGACGTCGCCGCCGCAGACCACACCCGCGATCAGGCTGGCGATGTGGAAGTCGTGGGCGCTGATAAAACCGCCGTCGCGCATATTGACCAGCTGGCCCTTGATGGTGGCCAGGCCGTTGCGGCCCACCACCGGGAACTGGCGTTTGAGCGGCGCGCGGTAGCCCGAGTTGAACAGCGCGCGCGCCTCGTTGAGCGCGACAAACAGCAATTCATCCTTGTTCGGCACGATCACGTCGCTGTCGAGCAGGTAGCCGATCTTGCGGCTTTCAATCGCGCTGGTGCCGACCTTGGCCATGGCCGCGGCCGTGAAACCCTCGGTCAGGAAGGGCAGGATGTCTTTGTTGGTCGAAGTGCTGGCGTTTTCCGCGGCGCGGCGCGCGATGTAGGCCAGGCCGCCCGCGCCGGGCACCAGGCCCACGCCGACTTCCACCAGGCCGACGTAGCTTTCCATCGCGGCCACACGTTTGGCCGAGTGCACCGCCATTTCGCAGCCGCCGCCCAGCGCGATGCCGCGAATCGCCGACACCACGGGCACAGCCGCGTAGCGCAGCTTGAGCATCACGTTCTGCAGTTCGGCCTCGGCCCCTTCGATGGCCTTGGCCCCGCCCATCATGAAGGCCGGCAGCATGGCCTGCAGGTCGGCGCCGGCCGAGAACATCTCGTCGTTGGACCAGATGACCATGCCCTTGTAGCTTTTCTCGGCCAGGTCCACGCCCATGGCCAGGCCCTCGGCCACGTCGGGGCTGATGGCGTGCATCTTGGTCTTGATGCTGGCGATCAGCACATCATCGTTCGCACCGCCCAGCGTCCAGAGGCGTATCGCGTCGTCCTCATGCAAGGTGGTGCCGGCCGTCTCGAACGCGGGCGCATTCGAGCCCAGCACGTCTTCGGGGAAAAACTGGCGCTCGTACACCGGCAGCTTGCGGCGCGGGATGAATTTTTTGGCCGAGGGGCTCCACGAGCCTTCGGCCGTGTGCACACCGCCGGCCTCGGCCACCGGGCCCTTGAACACCCACTCGGGCAGCGGCGCCTTGGACAGCGCCTTGCCGGCGTCAATGTCTTCCTGTATCCAGGTGGCGACCTGTTTCCAGCCGGCCTGTTGCCAGAGCTCGAAGGGCCCCTGCTTGGAGCCAAAGCCCCAGCGCATCGCGAAGTCGATGTCGCGCGCGGTTTCGGCAATGCTTTCCAGGTGCACGGCGGCATAGTGGAACTGGTCGCGCAGAATGGCCCAGAGGAAGCGCGCTTCGGCGCCCTCGGCTTCGCGCAAGAGCTTCAGGCGCTCGCCCGCGGGCTTTTTGAGCATGCGGCCGACAACTTCATTGGCCTTGGCGCCGGCCGGCACGTATTCCATGCTCTCCGGGTCCAGGCGCAGGATGTCGCGACCCTGTTTTTTGTAAAAGCCGGCGCCGGTCTTCTGGCCCAGGCTTTTGGATTCCAGCAGCTTGGCCAGCACCGGCGGCGTGCCGTAGATATCGGAGAACGGGTCTTCCACCTTGCCGGGGCCCAGGTTGTCCTGCAGCGTCTTGATGACGTGGGCCATGGTGTCCAGGCCCACCACGTCGGCGGTGCGGAAGGTGCCCGAGCTCGCACGGCCCAGCTTCTTGCCGGTCAGGTCGTCGACCACGTCGTAGGTGAGCTTGAAGGCTTCGGCTTCCTTGATGGTGGCCAGCATGCTGGCGATGCCCACGCGGTTGGCGATGAAGTTGGGCGTGTCGTGGGCGCGTATCACGCCCTTGCCCAGCGCGCTGATGACAAAGGCTTCCAGGTCGTCCAGCACCTTGGGTTCGGTGGTCGGTGTATTGATCAGTTCCACCAGCGTCATGTAGCGCGGCGGGTTGAAGAAGTGGATGCCGCAAAAACGCGGCTTGATGGATTCGGGCAGCGCCTCGCTGAGCTTGGTGATCGACAGGCCCGAGGTGTTGCTGGCGACGATGGCGCCATCGGCAATGAAAGGCGCGATCTTGTGGTACAGGTCCGTCTTCCAGTCCATGCGCTCGGCAATCGCCTCGATGATGAGGTCGCATTCGTGCAGCAGCTCCATGTTCTCTTCGTAGTTGGCCTGCTGGATCAGCGCCGCGTCTTCCGGCACGCCCAGCGGGGCCGGCTTGAGCTTCTTGAGGCCTTCGACCGCCTTGATGACGATGCCGTTCTTGGGACCTTCCTTGGCGGGCAGGTCGAACAGCACCACCGGCACCTTGACGTTGACCAGGTGGGCGGCGATCTGCGCGCCCATGACGCCGGCGCCGAGCACGGCGACTTTTTTGACTTGGAATCGTGACATGGTTAAGACCTTGTTGGGGATGACTGGTTGAAAAATTCGAGCACCGCGTTCCAGTAGCGCTGCGGCTCGTCGCGCATGCCGTGGGTGTGCTCAGCCTTGTCGAGGATCACGCGCTGGATGCGCTCGGGCCTGGAGGCGGCCTGTTGCAGGGCATCGCCGAAATGCACCGGGGTCCAGCGGTCGGCCCGGCTGTGGATCAGCAACACGTCCACGTCGCGCATATTGGCCAGGTGGTGCACGGGCCGCAGGTGCAGCTCGCCTTGCGGACTGATGCGCCGGCTGATGTTGAGCACCGCATGGGCAAAGGGGTAAGCTTTCCAGAAATCGGGCAGCGTGGGCGGACAGCCTTCAGCCACCACTTTGTCGTAAGGGAAATCCGCCTCGGCAATCGCGCTCAGCGTGTTGATCGCGCCGAAGGATGCCGTCAACGCATGCACCGGCAGGCTGGCAAAAGCGCCGCGCGTCCAGCGACCCACCGATAACGCGTCGCCGGGAAAGTCGAAATTGGTCGACGGGCTTTCACCGAAGCCGTTGAAGTCGAAAGCCACCACGTGAAAGCCGGCATCGAGCAGCGCCTGGGCATGGCCGTGGCGCAGCCAGAATCCCTTGCAGGCAAAACCCATGGGATGGGCGCAGACCACGACGCCGCGCGGAGGCAGCGTCGTGCGCGCCACGATGGCCTCGAGCCGGCTGGTGCTGCGGCTGGTGATGCGCACCCGCTCCCAGCCTTCCTGCGGCACGTCGGCGGGCCAGCGCCAGGGTTTCATGAAACGGCCGAAAAACGGCTTCTTGAGCAGGTAATGCCCATACCAGCGGCGCGCGGCCGGCGGGGTGCTTGCAGCGTCGCCAAAAGTCATGGACCGCAAGCGGGAAATTGCTTCACCCATGGCAGCCCTTCAGTTCCGTGGAGTTCATTGCAGGCGTGTCCAGGTCTGGGTGCGGCCGAAGGGCCCGATGGATCCGCGGACTTCCATCTTCTTGCCGCCTTCAATCGGGGTCATCTTGAGGGAGTAGCTTTTGCCGCTGTCCGGGTCCAGGATCTTGCCGCCTTCCCAGACATCGCCGTCGGACGACTTCCTGGCGCCGCGAATGATTTCCAGGCCCAGGCGTGGCTTGTCCTTGCGGTCATCGGTGCATTCGGTGCAAATGTCGTCGGGCTTGACACCGGGGGACATGCGCTTTTCGACTTTGCCATTGAGCACACCGCCGGCTTCAGTGATGCGGACTTCGAATTTGGGATCGCCGGTCTTTTCGTCGAAGCCGCGCCACAAACCCACTGGCGTGTTCTGGGCCAAGGCCGGGATGGCCATCAGACCCAGAACGATCATCAACAATTTTCTTTTCATGGACTCTCCCGTCGATCTGTTCAAGAGGCTCAGGCCAGCGCTTCGTCGGTTTCCATCAGGGACTTGCTGCCGGCGCGCGCCGTGCGCATCAGCGTCGCGGTCTCGGGGAACAGCTTGGCGAAGTAAAAACGCGCGGTCTGCAGCTTGGCCACATAAAACTTGTCGGTGTTGCCGGCGGCGATTTCGCGCAGCGCGGTCTGCGCCATCAGCGCCCAGAAGTAACCGAACACCAGGTGGCCGGCCACGCGCAGGTAGTCGACCGCGGCTGCCCCCACTTCGTCGGGGTTCTGGAAACCCTTGAAGCCCAGTTCGGTGGTGAACTTGGTCATCTGGTCGGCCAGGTAGGCCAGCGGGTTGATGAACTCGGCCATCTTCTCGTTGACACCTTCTTCGGCAATGAGCGCGGCGATCAGCTTGCCGAACTTCTTCAGCGTGGCGCCGTTGTTGCCCAGGATCTTGCGACCCAGCAGGTCCAGCGACTGGATGGTGTTGGTGCCTTCGTAAATCATGTTGATGCGGTTGTCGCGCACAAACTGCTCCATGCCCCATTCCTTGATGAAGCCGTGGCCGCCGAAGACCTGCATGCAGGCGTTGGTGGAGATATGGCCGTTGTCGGTCAGGAAGGCTTTGACGATGGGCGTAAGCAGGGCAACGATTTCGCCGGAGTCCTTGCGCACCTTCTCGTCGGGGTGGTTTAGTTCCTTGTCGAGCAGCAGCGTGCAGTAAATCGCCAGGGCACGGCCGCCTTCGGCATAGGCCTTGGCCGTCAGCAGCATCTTGCGCACATCGGGGTGCACGATGATGGGGTCGGCGGGCTTGTCCTTGGCCTTGACGCCGGACAGCGAGCGCATCTGGATGCGGTCCTTGGCGTAGGCCAGCGCATTCTGGTAAGCCACTTCGGTCAGGCCCAGCGACTGGTTGCCCACGCCCAGGCGGGCGGCGTTCATCATGACAAACATCGCGGCTAGGCCCTTGTTGGGCGCGCCCACCATGGTGCCGACGGCGCCGTCCAGCACCATCTGCGCGGTGGCGTTGCCGTGTATGCCCATCTTGTGCTCCAGGCCGCCGCAGTAGATGCCGTTGCGCGAGCCGATGGCCCCGTCCTTGCCGACGTTGAACTTGGGTACGGCGAACAGGCTGATGCCCTTGCTGCCCTGAGGCGCGTCCGGCAGGCGGGCCAGCACCAGGTGCACGATGTTGGCGGCCATGTCGTGTTCACCGGCGCTGATGAAGATCTTGTTACCGGTCAGGCGGTAGGTGCCGTCGGGCTGCGGCTCGGCCTTGGTGCGCAGCAGGCCCAAGTCGGTGCCACAGTGCGGCTCGGTCAGGCACATGGTGCCGGTCCATTCGCCGCTGGTCAGCTTTGGCAGGTAGAGTTTTTTCTGCTCGTCGGTGCCGTGGGCATGCAGGGCCTCGTAGGCGCCATGCGACAGGCCCGGGTACATGGTCCAGGCCTGGTTGGCCGAGTTGAGCATTTCGTACAAGCACTGGTTCACCACAAAAGGCAGGCCCTGGCCGCCGTATTCCGGGTCGCAGCTCAGCGCGGCCCAGCCGCCTTCAACATACTTGGCATAGGCCTCCTTGAAGCCCTTGGGTGGCGTGACTTCGTGCGTGGTTTTGTCGAGCTTGCAGCCCTCTTCGTCGCCGCTGATGTTCAGCGGGAAGGTCACTTCGGCGGCGAACTTGCCGGCTTCTTCAAGCACCGCGTTAATGGTGTCCGCATCGACCTCCGCATGCTTGGGGATGGCCTTGAATTCATCGGTGACCTTGAGCACTTCGTGCATGACGAATTGCATGTCGCGCAGGGGCGGGCTGTACTGGGGCATTGTGGAGGTCCTTTAGCGTTAAATTGGTTTGGAAGGGGATGCCTTGCCCGAAGATTTCTTCGGGGCGGCGGAAGTAGAAGGAGAAGGCGCGGCGGCATCGCTGCCGTAGCGCAAGAGGATGTTGGCGAAACCCGTGTGGGCGCGGTCCATGGAGCCCGGCGTCTTCAGGAAGCGGGCCTCGTAATGCAGCGCCAGGATCAGGCCGTGGATTTCAAAAGCCATCTGGTGCTCGTCGGCATCGGGCCGCAAATGGCCGGCCTCCTTGGCCTGCACCACGGCGCGGTACATGGCCGCCAGCCAGGTGCGCACCGAGCCGGCGAGCGCATCGCGCACGGGGCCCGGCCTGTCGTCGAATTCGACGGCGCCGCTGATGTACAGGCAGCCCGAGTCAATTTCGAGCGAGGTGCGTTTCATCCAGTTGTGGAACAGCGCCGCCAGGCGCGGCAGGCCGCGCGGCTGCTGCAGGGCCGGGAAGAAGACCTCTTCCTCGAAACGCACGTGGTATTCGCGGATCACCGAGATCTGCAATTCCTCGCGCGAGCCGAAATGGGCGAACACGCCGGACTTGCTCATGCGCATGACCTCGGCCAGCGCGCCTATGCTCAGGCCCTCCAGCCCGATCTGCGTGGCCAGGCCCAGGGCCGCATCCACAATGGCCGCCTTGGTCTGCTGGCCTTTTTGCTGGCTTTTGGCCACGGCGCTACCCGCGACGGGGGCGCGGGAGGCTTTGGCGGGAAGTTCTGTGACGGGCATGAGGTGCTACAAAATAAAACGAACGGTCGTTCTATTTTGCAACACTTTGATGACCATGGGCAAGCCGGGGTTGTTGGGGCCCTGCTTATAGGGGCCCCGTACTAACCACGGCGCGGGTAAACCCTTGACTTGAAGTACCTTTCCCCAGGCCGGCCCGGAAGAGCCGCTGGGGTCAGGGGACTACTTATTTCGTGAGTTTGAATGGGATCACGGTCTGGTGTTGCTCGCCCAGGCCTTCAATGCCCAGCGACATCGTGTCGCCCTTTTTCAGGAAGACCGGCGGCTTCATGCCCAGGCCCACGCCGGGCGGGGTGCCGGTGGTGATCACGTCGCCGGGCTCCAGGGTCATGAACTGGCTCACGTAGCTGATGATCTTGGCGACGCTGAAGATCATGGTTTTGGTGCTGCCGTTCTGCACGCGCTTGCCGTTGACTTCCAGCCACATCGACAGTTTTTGCGGATTGGGCACTTCGTCGCGCGTGACCAGCCAAGGGCCCAGGGGGCCGAAGGTGTCGCAGCCCTTGCCCTTGTCCCAGGTGCCGCCGCGCTCGATCTGGAATTCGCGTTCGCTGACGTCGTTGATGGTGCAATAGCCGGCCACGTGGTTGAGCGCCTCTTTTTGCGAGACGTAACGCGCCTGCTTGCCGATGATCACGCCGAGCTCGACTTCCCAGTCGGTCTTGACCGAGTTCTTGGGCAGCATGATGGGGTCGTTGGGGCCCTGGATGCAGCTGGTGGCCTTCATGAAGACAACGGGCTCGGCCGGAATCGGCAAGCCGGACTCCGCGGCATGGTCGGCGTAGTTCAGGCCTATGGCGATGAATTTGCGCGTGCCGGTGATGGGGCTGCCGTAGCGCGGCGAGCCCTTGACCAGCGGCAGCTTGTCGGTCTTGAGTTTGGCCAGTTTGGCCAGCGCGGCGTCGCCGAGCTGGTCGGGGCCTATGTCCTTGATGACGCTGCTGAGGTCGCGCAGCTTGCCGTTGGCATCGATGAGGCCGGGTTTTTCCTTGCCGGGGTTGCCATAACGAACGAGTTTCATGGTTTTCCTTTTTGAGTGAATCGGTGAAGTCAGTAAGTGGAGCGGCCGCCCGAAAGGTCGAACACCGCGCCTGTCGAAAAAGAACAATCCTCGGTGCACAGCCAGCCGACCATGGCAGCCACCTCGTCGGGCGTGCCGAAGCGGCCCATGGGGATTTTCGAGAGCATGAACTGGATGAACTCGGGCGTCATCTGCTCAAAAATCGGGGTTTTCACCGCGGCCGGCGTCACGCAGTTGACGCGCACGCCGGTATCGGCGAGCTCCTTGCCCAGCGATTTTGTCAGCGCGATCACCGCCGCCTTGCTGGCGCTGTAGGCGCTGGCGTTGGGGTTGCCCTCCTTGCCGGCGACCGAGGCGATGTTGACGATGCGCCCGTAGTTGCGCGCGCGCATGTGCGGCACGACTTCGCGGCAGCAGAAGAACAGGCCGTTGAGGTTGACCTGCTGCACCTGCATCCACTGCTCGGGCGGGTAGTCCCAGAGCTTGACGTTGGGGCCGGTGATGCCGGCCGAGTTGACCAGCGCGTCTATCACCGGGTTGTGGGCAACCGTCTGTTTGACCGCCTCCACCACGCTCGCATGGCTGCCGACGTCAACCGCCACGGTGTGCACACCGGCGCCCAGGCCGGACTTCGCTTTTTCCAGCGCCTCGGGCTTGATATCCCACAAGGTGACGCTTGCGCCCGAGGCCAGCATGCGCTCTGCGATCGCAAAACCCAGGCCGACCGCGCCGCCCGTGATCACCGCGTGCCGACCTTTCAGGTCGAGCTGGTTCATATGGTGATGCCGCCGTCGATGTTGTAGGCCTGGCCGGTCACAAAGGCGGATTCGTCGCTGGCCAGGAAGGTCACCAGCGGCGCGATTTCATGCGCCTGGGCCAGGCGGCCCAGCGGCTGGCGCGCGATAAAGGCCTTGCGCGCCTCCACCGGGTCGGCATTGGCGTTGATGCGGTCCTGCAGCGAGGGGGTGTCGACGGTGCCGGGGCAGATCGCGTTGCAGCGCACGCCGTCGGCCACAAAATCGGCCGCCACGCTTTTGGTAAGGCCTATCACCGCGGCCTTGGTCGTGCCGTAGATAAAACGGTTGGGCAGGCCCTTGATGCTGCCGCAGACGCTGGCCATGTTGATGATGCTGCCGCGTTTTTGGGCCTGCATTTTCGGCAGCACGGCCTGGATCATCCAGAACTGCGCGCGCACATTGAGCTGGAAGGCGAACTCCAGCTCTTCGTCGGTGGCCTGCAGCGCCGTGCCGCCGTGCACAAAGCCCGCGCAGTTGAACAGCACGTCCATCGCCGGCAGGCCGCCCACCAGCTTGTGGATGGCAGCCTTGTCGAGCACGTCCAGCGGCAGCGCGGTGATGTTGGCCACGCCTTGGTAGCTTTCCAGCAGCTTGGGGTTCAGGTCGGTGGCCCAGACCTGTGCGCCTTCAGCCGCCAGCGCCAGCGCGCTGGCGCGCCCAATGCCCTGGCCGGCTGCGGTAATCAGTGCCTTCTTTCCTTCAAGTCTCATCAGTGCTCCTACAGGGTTTTGCCGGATGTTGTCCCGGGGGTTTCATGGGATTATCAATTGGTCTGACCACTTGTCCAATTCTGGCTTACCCTTAAGCCGCCCATTCTTCCCTTTACCCCCTTTTCGCATCGCCTTCCATGCCCCTGCAGACCGTCGAACCGCAACGCCTGTACCGCCAGATCGCCGAGCAGCTGCGCACGCTGATCTCCGCCGGCGAATGGGCCGTGGGCGCGCGCCTGCCGGCCGAGCGCGACCTGGCGCGCCAGCTGGGCGTGAGCCGGCCCTCGGTGCGCGAGGCGCTGATCGCGATGGAAGTCGAGGGCTGGGTCGAGGTGCGCACCGGCTCAGGCGTCTATGTACTGGACCGCAGCGGCGCGCCCAGTACCGGCAACGGCCGGGCCGGGGAGATACCCCCCGACGAATGGGGCCCGCTGGAATTGATACGCGCGCGCCGCGTGGTGGAGGGCGAAGTCGCCGCCATGGCCGCCACCCAGGCCAAGCGCAAGCACATAGAGGCGATGGCCAAGGCCATCGCCAGCATGCAGGCCGACGCCGACCGCGGCGTGCTGCCGCTGGAAGGCGACCGGGCTTTCCACAGCGCCATCGTCGAGTCCTGCGGCAACGTGGTGCTGATCGAAACCGTACAGCGCTTCTGGGACTCGCGGCGCGGCCCGCTGTTCGAGCGCCTGGGCGGCCATTTTGAAACCGTGGAGTCCTGGCGCTCGGCCATTGCGGAGCACCAGGCAATTTTTGAAGCCGTGCGCGACCGCAACCCCGATGCCGCGCGCGCGGCCATGCATGAACACATGGACCATTCGCACAAACGCTTCAGCGTGAGCTGGCGCCGGACCAAGCACCAGAAGACTCCCAAAAAATAAGAAGAAGCATTCCCGCACCCGGAGATTTCCCTCAACCGCAACTTGGCACTACAACAAAAGAAAGCGAGACAAACATGAATTTCCTGACCCACACCAAGCGACTGGCCGCGGCGCTGCTGCTGTCCACGGGCCTGTGTGCCATCGCCACGGCCCAGCCCTACCCCAACAAGCCGATTGAAGTGATGGTGGCCTTCCAGCCCGGCGGCGGCACCGACTCGCTGGCGCGCGCCTATGCCGAAGCGGCCAAAAAATACACCACCCAGCCGCTGGTGGTCTACAACAAGGCGGGTGCCAGCGGCGCGATCGGCCTGGCTGACGTGGCGAACGCCAAGCCCGACGGCTACAAGATCGCCATGCTGTTCGTGGAAGTGACCATCCTCCCGCACCTGGGCATCACCAAGATCACGCAGGACGATTTCATTCCGATCGCCCGCCTCAATGCCGACCCTGCCGCCATCACGGTGCGCGCGGATTCGCCCTACAACACGATCGAGGATTTCCTCGCCGCCGCCAAAAAAACCGGCAGCGACGTGAAGGTCGGCAACGCCGGCAACGGCTCCATCTGGCACCTGGCCGCCGCTTCACTCGAAGAAAAAACCGGCGCCAAGTTCAGCCACATTCCCTTCCAGGGCGCGGGCCCCGCCGTGCTGGCGCTGCTGGGCGGCCATGTGGACGCCGTGGGCGTGAGCCCGGCCGAAGTCGCCGTGCACGTGGCCGCCGGCAAGCTCAAGATCCTGGGCGTGATGGCCGACCAGCGTGTCAAGGGTTTTGAGAATGTGCCCACGCTCAAGGAACGCAAAATCGACTTGTCCATAGGCACCTGGCGCGGCCTGGGCGTGGCCAAGGGCACGCCGCCGGAAGTGGTGGACTACATACGCGCCATGACCAAAAAGGCCGCCGAAGAACCCATCATGAAAGAGGTCATGGACAAGCTCAACCTGGGTTATGCCTATGCCGACGGCCCCGCCTTCAAGGCGCAGATGGTGCGCGACAACGACACCTTCAAGCAACTGGTGACCAAGCTCAACCTGAAGAACTGAGGCAGCAGGCTTCACGGCCTGCGCGCTGGCGCGCACGGCCGCTTTTTCCTTTCATGCCAGCACACCCTTTGAGGAGACAACCATGAATACCTTCCACACCAAACGATTTGCCGTCAAAACCCTGGTCGCCTGCGCGCTGATGGCAGGCGCCCTGGGCTTTTCCGGCATGGCCTCGGCGCAAACGAAGCTGAAATGGGCGCACGTCTATGAAACTTCGGAGCCCTTCCACAAATGGTCGGTCTGGGCCGGCGACGAAATCAAGAAGCGCACCAACGGCAAGTACGAGATCCAGGTGTTCCCGGCTTCCACGCTGGGCAAGGAGGCCGACATCAACCAGGGCCTGACCCTGGGCACGGTGGACATCATCCTCACCGGCGCGAGTTTTGCCGGCCGCACCTACCAGCCGCTGGCCATCGGTTACTTCCCCTTCATCTTCCGCGACGCCGAGCACCAGCTCAAGTTCGCCAAGAGCGACGTCTTCAAGGAGCTGGCCGCCGGCTACGACCAGAAAAGCGGCAACCACATCACCGCGCTCAATTATTACGGCGCGCGCCATGTGACCTCCAGCGCGGCCCGCCCCATCACCAAGCCTGAAGACATGAAAGGCCTGAAGATCCGCGTGCCCGACGCACCGGCCTATATGGCTTTTCCCAAGGCGCTGGGCGCCAACCCGACGCCGATTGCCTTTGCCGAGGTCTACCTGGCGCTGCAAAACGGCACGGTGGACGCGCAGGAGAATCCGCTGCCGACCATAGAAGCCAAGAAGTTCTATGAGGTGCAAAAAAACATCTCGCTGACCGGCCATATCGTCGATTCGCTGCTGACCGTGGTCTCGGGCCAGCTCTGGGGCAAGCTCACCGCCGACGAGAAAAAGATCTTCAGCGACGTGATGCTGGAAGCCGCCGAAAAAACCGGCCGCGAGATCATCGCCTCCGAGGCCCGGCTGGTCGATGAGTTCAAAAAGAAGGGCAACAACGTGATCACGGTCGACAAGGACGCCTTCCGCGCCGCGGTGCTCAAGAGCACCACGCCTGCCGATCAGGGTTACCGCCAGGCAGACTACGACCGCATCATCAACCTGCGGTAGCCACCCGCAAAGCTACTGCGCGATCCGATCTCGCACCGGTGATGCTCGCCGTACTGGAGTACGGCTGCGCTTCTCGGAGCGACCTCGGACCGCTCGCTACGCTTTTCGGATGACTACCGGCGCTCTGCTGGTAAAGATCTAAAAGAAAGGAGACACGATGACCGAAAAAATCATCGGCGACGACGGGTCATTCCACACCGAGGACGAGGTGGTGGACCTGGCCACCACCACGACCGAGGGCTGGGTGGCCCTGGCATTTTTCTGGCTGCTGGGGGCCACGGTGCTGTACCAGTTCGTCACGCGTTATGTTTTCAACGACTCGGCCGCCTGGACCGAGGAGATCGCGCGTTACGAGCTGATCGCCGTGGTCTTCATAGGCGCGGCCATAGGCGTGGCCAAGAACAACCACATCCAGGTGGATTTTTTCTACCGCCACATGCCGGCGAAGATGGGCCGGGCCATGTCCACGCTGACGGACGCGCTGCGCATCGCCTTTTACGGCGCTGCCGTGTTCATGACCGGGCAGATGATGGCCAAGATCGGCAACCAGACCCGCATGACCATCGTGGACCTGCCCATGAACATCGTCTACGGCGTGTGCCTGCTGGGCTTTGCGGCCATGCTGGTCCGGTCACTGCAAGTGGCGCTGATCCATTACCGCCGCGGCTACAGCGTGCTGGAGCGCCCCGAATCCACCATGCAAGACCGCTGAACGCGACAGACCCCTCACCATCATGCTCAAAATATTCTTCCTGATCTTCATGGGCGCCGGCATCCCGGTCGCCGTCGCCATGGCGGGCGCCTCGCTGGTCTACATCCTGGTCACCGGCAACCTGCCGCCTTTTGTGGTGATACACCGCATGGTGTCGGGCATAGACAGCTTCCCCTTGCTGGCCGTGCCCTTCTTCATCCTGGCCGGCAACCTCATGAACAACGCCGGTATCACCACCCGCATCTACAACTTCGCGCTGGCGCTGGTGGGCTGGCTCAAGGGCGGCCTGGGCCACGTCAACGTGCTGGGCTCGGTGATCTTTGCCGGCATGAGCGGCACGGCGATCGCCGATGCGGCCGGCCTGGGCACCATCGAGATCAAGGCCATGAAGGAGCACGGCTACTCCTCGGAATTCGCCGTCGGCGTGACGGCCGCCTCGGCCACGCTGGGCCCCATCATCCCGCCCAGCCTGCCTTTTGTGATCTACGGCATGATGGCCAATGTGTCGATTGGCGCGCTGTTCCTGGCCGGGCTGCTGCCGGGCCTGTTGATGGCGGTGCTGATGATGCTGACCGTGGCCTACTTTGCCCACAAGAACAAATGGGGCGCCGACATCAAGTTCTCGGCCAGCCGCCTGGGCAAGGCCCTGGTCGAGCTGGCGGTGGTGACGGCCTGGCCGCTGGTGCTGTGGGCACTGATCACCATGGCGGGCGCGCCCGCGCAGGCGACGGTGATTGCCGGGCTGGTGGCGCTGTTTGTGCTCGACAAGATTTTTAAATTCGAGGCCGTGTTGCCCATCATGACGCCGGTGCTGCTGATAGGCGGCATGACGACGGGCCTGTTCACGCCTACCGAGGGCGCGATCGCGGCCTGCGTCTGGGCCATGGTGCTGGGCTTTTGGTGGTACAAGGCGCTGAAGTTCAAGATGTTCGTCAAGGTCTGCCTGGACACCGTCGAGACCACCTCCACCGTGCTGTTCATCGTGGCGGCCGCGTCCATCTTCGGCTGGATGCTGACGGCCACCGGCGTGACCACCGCGATCGCCGCCTGGGTGCTGGGCTTTACCCAAAGCCCCTGGGTGTTTTTGCTGCTGGCCAACCTGCTGATGCTGTTTGTCGGCTGCTTCCTGGAGCCCACTGCCGCCATCACCATCCTGGTGCCCATCCTGCTGCCCATCACCGCGCAGCTGGGCATAGACCCTGTGCATTTCGGCCTGGTCATGGTGCTCAACCTCATGATCGGCCTCTTGCACCCGCCCATGGGCATGGTGCTGTTTGTGCTGGCGCGCGTGGCCAATCTTTCGGTGGAGCGCACCACCGTGGCCATATTGCCCTGGCTGGTGCCGCTGCTATTGAGCCTGGGCATCATCACCTACTTCCCCCGCTTGGTACTCTGGTTGCCGAAGATGTTTTATTGAAAATGAAACAATCACCCCCGAAGCGCCTTCGGCGCCTCCCCCTTAAGGGGGCGCCACCCGCGGCCCGGCAAAGCCGGTTCCGCGATGGCACTTGACTGAAAACACTGAAACCCACGCCATGACACCCTTTATCCGACTGCACCCCGCCGACGACGTCCTGATTGCCCGAGCCCAGCTGGTGGGCGGCACCCAGGTCGAAAACATCACCGTGCGCGGCCTGATCCCCTCCGGCCACAAGATCGCCACGCGCGCGCTGGCCGCGGGCGAGCCGGTGCGGCGCTACAACCAGATCATCGGCTTTGCGAGCAAGCCGATTGCGCCCGGCGAGCATGTGCACACGCACAACCTCGACATGGGGCCCGACAAAGGCGACTTCGCGCGCGACTACGCCTTCGGCGCCGACGTGAAACCGGCGCCCGCCAGGCGCGAGGCGACCTTCATGGGCATCAAGCGGCCCGACGGCCGCGTGGCCACGCGAAACTACATCGGCATACTCTCCAGCGTCAACTGCTCGGCCACGGCGGCGCGCGCGATCGCCGACCATTTTTCGCGGCAGAACAACCCCTCGGCGCTGAAAGACTTTCCCAACGTCGACGGCGTGGTCGCGCTCACGCACGGCACGGGCTGCGGCATGGACTCCGACGGCCTGGGCCTGCAGATCCTGCAGCGCACGCTGACCGGTTATGCCACGCACCCCAACTTCGCGGGCGTGCTGGTGGTGGGCCTGGGCTGCGAGTCCAACCAGATCAATGCCTGGTTGGCCCACGGCAGCCTGCGCGAGGGTGAAACCCTGCGCGTCTTCAGCATCCAGGACACGGGCGGCACGGCCAAGACCGTGGCCAAGGGCATCGCCATGATCAAGGAGATGCTGCCGCAGGCCAACGCGGTCAAACGCGAACCCTGCAGCGCTGCCCACATCACCATAGGCCTGCAGTGCGGCGGCTCCGACGGCTATTCGGGCATCAGCGCCAACCCGGCGCTGGGCGCGGCGGTGGACTTGCTGGTGGCCCACGGCGGCACCGCCATCCTCAGCGAGACGCCCGAGATCTACGGCGCCGAGCATCTGCTCACGCGCCGCGCGGTGCGGCCCGAGATCGCCGAGAAGCTGATCTCGCGCATCAAGTGGTGGGAGCACTACACCGAAATCAACGATGGCGAGATGAACAACAACCCTTCGCCCGGCAACAAGGCCGGCGGCCTGACCACCATCCTCGAAAAATCGCTGGGCGCGGTCGCCAAGGGCGGCACCTCCAACCTCGAGGCGGTTTATGAATACGCCGAACCCGTGGGCGCGCACGGTTTTGTCTATATGGACACGCCGGGCTACGACCCGGTCAGCGCCACGGGCCAGGTGGCCGGCGGCGCCAACATCATCTGCTTTACCACCGGCCGCGGCTCGGCCTATGGCTGCGCGCCCTCGCCTTCGCTCAAGCTCGCCACCAACTCGGCGCTGTGGCAGCGGCAGGAAGAAGACATGGACATCAACTGCGGCGAAATCATCGACGGCGGCGTGTCGGTGCAGGAGATGGGGCAGCGCATCTTCGAGATGGTGCTGGCCACGGCCTCGGGCGAACCCAGCAAGAGCGAAAAACACGGCTACGGCCAGAACGAGTTCGTGCCCTGGCAAGTCGGCGCCGTGATGTAAACCTCACCCTCATCTTCCAAGGTCCATGCAAAAAAACATCCAAGCCCCAGCCCTGCGCGCCCACTGCGCCCGCATCCTCGTCGCCGCCGGCAGCTCGGCCGAAGAAGCCGACAAAGTCGCCTCCAACCTGGTCATGGCCAACCTCAGCGGCCACGACTCGCACGGCGTGGGCATGCTCCCGCGTTATGTGGATGCGGTGCTCGAAGGCGGGCTCACGCCCAATGCGCAGGTCAAGACCGTGCTGGACGCCGGCGCGCTGCTGAGCCTCAATGGCCAGCGCGGCTACGGCCAGGTGGTCGGCGAGCAGGCCATGCTGCTGGGCATGGCCCGCGCCAAAGAGCAGGGCAGCTGCATCCTGGCGCTGGCCGAATCGCACCACCTGGGGCGCATAGGCCATTTCGCCGAGATGGCGGTGGCCCAGGGCCTGGTGTCGCTGCATTTCGTCAACGTCATGACGCGGCCCGTGGTGGCGCCCTGGGGCGGCGCCGACGGCCGCTACGGCACGAATCCCTGCTGCATAGGGGTGCCGCTCAAGGATGCCCCGCCCTTTGTATTGGACTTCGCGACCAGCCGCGTGGCCCAGGGCAAGATGCGCGTGGCGCACAACCAGGGCAAGGCTGTGCCCCCCGGCCTGCTGATCGACGAGCATGGCCAGCCGACCACCGACCCCGGGGTAGTGGTGGTGCCGCAGGCCAACGGTTTTTTCGGCGCCCTCATGCCTTTTGGCGAACACAAGGGTTACGGCCTGGCCGTGGCCTGCGAACTGCTGGGCGGCGCGCTGACCGGCGGCGGCACCTGGCACCACCCGGCGGTGAACACGCGCGCGGTCTACAACAGCATGCTGACCATACTGATAGACCCGGGCAAGCTGGGCACACAATCGGCCATGGAAACCGAGGCCCTGGCTTTTGTGGAGTGGCTGCGCAAAAGCCCGCCGGCCGACGGCGAGCACGGCGTGCAGATTGCCGGCGAGCCCGAACGCCGCGCGCGCGTGGAGCGCGAGCGTGACGGCATAGACATTGATGCCAGCACCTGGGAAGAAATTGCGGGTGCTGCCGGCAAGGTGGGGCTCAGCCTCTAGCGGTCAGGAAAAACGCCAAGCAGGGGCCGCGGAACGGGCTTTGCCCGGCCGCAGGCGCCGTCCCCTGGAAGGGGAAAAGGCACGACACGAAGTGCGTGTCCGATAGGGGTGATTCTTTTTCCAGCGGGGTCCGGCTTTGCCGGCCCCAAGGCGCCCGTCCCCTGCAAGGGAAAAAGGCGCGACACGAAGTGCCACAACGATAGGGGTCAGCCCAATATCGTTGCCAGGCTGGCTTCGAGGTGCTCTGACGGGAGGCGCTTGAAGCCCGAGCGGGCAAAACGCTGCAAACGCCCGACCATAAAGGCCACAATGACCGAGGCGCGCACCTGGGCGTCCACCGTAGGGGTGGCGGCGCCGCTGGCGGCTGCCGCGTCGCGCAGGCTTTGTTTGAGGCTGGATTCCAGTTTGTCGAAGAACTGGTTCATGCGCTCCTGCAGGCGCTCGTTTTCAAACACCAGGGCATCGCCGACCATGACGCGGGTCATGCCGGGGTTTTTCTCGGCGAACTGCAGCACCATGACCACCAGCTTGCGGGTGCGAATCGAGTGGTCGGGCTCGCGTTCGCCGATCTGGTTGATCAGGGTGAAGACGCTTTGCTCTATGAATTCGATCAGGCCCTCGAACATCTGGGCCTTGCTGGCGAAATGGCGGTAAAGCGCCGCTTCGCTGACTTCCAGCCTGGCCGCCAGGGCCGAGGTGGTGATGCGTTCGGCGCCCGGCTGCTCCAGCATGGTCGCCAGCGCCTGCAGGATCTGGACCCGGCGCTCCCCCGGTTTGGGGCGCTTGCGCACCGCAGGCTCGGCGGAGGCTGGCGTGCCCTGGGGGCTCAGTTCGGATTCAGGCGCAAGGTCGGACATAGGCGATCGAGTGGAGAATGTTTCAAAAAACCGGATATCGTTGCAATTCATTCTCGCACAGGGAAGTGACGGTTCAGGCCTTGAGCAGCCCGGGTTTTAACGCGTGAGGCGTAGCTACAACGTTCTGTTTCGTAACAGCGAGCGCTCACTGTGGCGGGCGGACTACAAACTCAGGCGCACCCGCAATCCGCGCGGTCCCGAGGCCTCGGTGCCGCCGTCGCCCAGCTCCAGCTGCGAATGGTGGACGCGGGCAATTTCGCTGGCAATGGCCAGGCCCAGGCCGTTGCCCTCGCCCTCCGTGCCCTGGACCCGGTAAAAACGCTGCAAGGCCTTGGCGCGCTCATCGGGCGCAATGCCGGGGCCGTCGTCCTCGACTTCCAGGAACACGCCCCAGCGCGGATGCTCGGGGTCGCCGCCGGCGTCCGGCGGCGGCAGACCAGCGCTGAGGCCGCAGCGCAGGGTGACGGTGCCGCCGGCCGGCGTGTACTTGACGGCGTTGTCGACCAGGTTGCCCAGCAGTTCGCGCAGCAGCCATTCATAACCCGTGGTCTGGGCGGGCTCGGCCTCCAGCCCCAGGTCTATGCCTTTGCGGGCGGCGGCGTCCAGGTGCAGCGGCAGTATGGACTCGCAAAGGTCCTTGAGGTCCACCCGCTGCATGGGCTGGGCGGCGGCGGCCGTGGCGTCGGCGCGCGACAGCGCCAGCAGCTGGTTGGCCAGCTGCGAGGTGCGGCGGGTCGCGTTGCGCAGCTTGGTGATTTTCTCGGCCGACAGCGTGACGGCGCCGTCCGAACCCGCGGCCTGCGCGACCCGCGCCGCCTGGGCCCAGGCCTCGACCTGCGCCTGCAGCCCGGCCAGCGGCGTGCGCAGCTGGTGCGCGGCGTCGGCCACAAAGCGGCGCTGGCCCTCGGCCTGGTCGTTGACCAGGCCGAACAGCCGGTTCAGCGCGCTGACCAGCGGCTGGACCTCGGCGGGCGTGGTCTGCGGGTCTATGGCGCTCAGGTCGCGCGGGCTGCGGCGCTCCACCGCATCCTTGAGTTCGATCAGCGGCTTGAGCGCGCGCGTGACGGCCCAGTTGAGCGCAAAACCCGCGGCCATCACCAGGATGAGGTTGGGCAGTATGACCTTGAGCAGCACGGAGCGCACCCACTGCTGGCGCGGGTCCGAGCCGTCGGCCAGCTGCACGATCAGCTCGCCGGCGGCCGTGTTGGCGCGCTGGGCCGCGATGCGGTAGGTCACGCCCTTGTGTTCGATGCTGTGGAACTCGGTCTCATGCGTGGCCGGCAGGAGTTCGGGGATCCAGTCTTCCCCCGCCATGAATTCGCCCTGGATATCGGAAATCCGGAACCCGGCGAAGCCGATGCGGCCCTTGAGGAAGTCATCCACCGGGGGTGCCAGCAGCAGCAAGGGCTCACGCCCGCCGGGCGTGATGCCGGGCCCCACCACGGAATCGGCCAGCAGGGGGATCAGCCGCGCCAGCTGCTGGTCCTTTTGCAGCGCGACGTTGCCGGCGGTCTGGTAGTCGAAGTAAACGCTGACCAGCGCAAAAATCCCGAGCGGCACCAGCAGCAGCAAGAGCAGGCGGCGCTGCAGGCCGGACTTCATGGCCGGCGGCACCAGGCGACTGTCGCCGGCTCGCGCGGCCAGGGCGGCCAGTCGGGCCTTGAGGCGGTCGGCCCAGGAACGGCCGGGAGCGTCCATGCGCGCGGCGCTTACTCGGCGCCCGCGCCGGGCAAGCCGGGCGCGGCCTCCGTCAATTCCAGGCGGTAGCCAAAACCGCGGATGGAGCGCACGGCGATGCCGTGCGGCTCCAGCTTGCCGCGCAGGCGCGAGATATAGACCTCGATGGCGTTGGGCGTGATCTCCTTGTCCCAGCCGGTCATGGCCTGCAGGAGCTTGTCCTTGCTGGCGGGCTTGGGGGCGTTGATCAAGAGGTATTCCATCACCGTCCATTCGCGCGGGCCCAGCTCTATCAGTTGGCCGTTGGCGCGCGCCTCGCGGTTGGCGGTGTCGAGTTCCAGCACGCCGAAGCTCAGGGTGGCGCTGGTGGCGGCCTGCGAGCGGCGCAGCAGCGCGCGCAGGCGCGCCAGCAATTCGGGCAGCTCAAAGGGCTTGACCATGTAGTCGTCGGCGCCCAGGTCCAGGCCCTGGACGCGGTCCTGCAGGGCGTCGCGCGCGGTCAGGATCAGCACCGGCATGGCCAGGCCGCCGCGGCGCAGGCGCCGGGTCAGCTCCAGCCCGTCGATGCGCGGCAGGCCGATGTCGATGATGGCGGCGTCAAAGGTTTCGCCCTGCAGGACCTCCTCGGCCCGCTCGGCGCTGCCGACCCAGTCGACCGCATAACCGGCGTCGCTAAGCCCCAGCTTGATGCCGCTGGCCACCATCACGTCGTCTTCCACTAAAAGTAAACGCATTTCAAGGCCCTCAGCAATACGATGGGGTCTCCTACGAGTGCCAGCGCGGAACCGGCTTTGCCGGGCCGCAGGTGGCGCCCCCTCTGGGGGAGGCGCCGAAGGCGCTTCGGGGGGTCATCAATGACTTCGGATCATGGTGCCGTAGGCCTGGTCGGTCAGGATCTCCAGCAGCATGGCGTGCGGCACCCGGCCGTCGATGATGTGGACCGAGTTCACGCCGCTCTTGGCCGCGTCCAGCGCGCCCTCGATCTTGGGCAGCATGCCGCCCGAGATCGTGCCGTCGGCGAACAGTTCGTCGATCTCGCGGGCGCTCAGGTCGGTGAGCAGTTCGCCGGCCTTGTTGAGCACGCCGGGCGTGTTGGTCAGCAGCACCAGCTTCTCGGCTTTGAGCACTGTGGCCAGCTTGCCGGCGACCACGTCGGCGTTGATGTTGTAGCTCTCGTTTTCCTCGCCGAAGCCTATGGGGCTGATCACCGGGATGAAAGCGTCGTCCTGCAGGGCCTTGACCACGCTGGGGTCTATGCTGACGATGTCGCCGACAAAGCCGATGTCGTGCTCCTTGGAGGCGTCATCCTTGTCCAGCATCTTGAGCTTTTGCGCGCGGATCATGCCGCCGTCGCGCCCGGTCAGGCCCACGGCCTTGCCGCCGGCCTGGTTGATCAGTCCCACGATGTCCTGCTGCACCTGGCCGGCCAGCACCCATTCGACGACTTCCATGGTTTCCTCGTCGGTGACGCGCATGCCCTGGATGAAATGGCCCTTTTTGCCCAGGCGGTTCAGCGCGGCCTCGATCTGCGGGCCGCCGCCGTGCACCACCACCGGGTTCATGCCCACCAGCTTGAGCAGCACCACGTCCTCGGCGAAGTCGGCCTGCAGGGCCGGGTCCGTCATGGCGTTGCCGCCGTATTTGATGACCAGGGTCTTGCCGTGGAATTTGCGGATGTAGGGCAGGGCCTGGGCCAGGATTTCGGCCTTGTCGCGCGGGCCGACGTGGGAGAGGTCAGGATCAGTCATGGGGGTGTCGCTCATGGCCAAAGGTCTAAAAAGGGAGGATGGCGCCATTGTGCAACATAGCCGGCGCTTCCACGGTACCGGGTTGCCGGGTCAGCGCAGCGTGGTCAGGTAGGCCGGATCGAAGCGGCCAGGGCGGTAGCCGAAGTCGCGCGCGGCGTCCTGGTGGTCGAACACCAGGTCGGCCTGCATGCGCAGGGCCATGTCGGCCGTCAGGTGCGAAAAGCGCGGATGCAGCCGCGCCAGCCGCACCGCGACACGGAAGGCCCAGATCGGGACGGGGATGAACATCGGCTTGCGGCCCAGGGTTTCAAAGATGCGCCGCACCATGTCGACATAGGCCAGGGTTTCACCGCCGCTGAGGTTGTAGGCCTTGTTGAAGCTGGCGGGCACGTCCAGGCTTTGCACACAGGCCAGGGCCAGGTCGCGCGCATTCACCGGCTGGCGCCGGCCCAGGGCCTGGCCGAAGCGCGGGAAAAACCCGAAGCGGCGCACCAGCCGCGCGATGTCGGCCACGTTGCGGTCCCCGCCGGCGCCGCCGTAAATCAGCGTGGGCCGGAAAATCGTCCAGGCCATGCCCAGCCGCTCGCAATCGGCGGCCAGGTGCTCCTCGGCGGCGATCAGCTTGTTGACCACCTCCAGCTCATAAGGGCTGGCCGAGGCCAGCTTGGTGAAGCGGCTGGTCGAGCTGAAGGCAATGACGCGCCGCACGCCGCGCGCGTGGAATTTTTCGAGCCAGCCCGGCAGCAGCCAGAGGCTTGCGGTGTGGATCAGGGCGCCGGCCTGGACCGGGGGCAACTGCGCATGATGGTCGGTCAGGTCGAGGGGATGCCAGGCGCCACCGGCCGGGCCCGCGGGCCGTTTCCGCCCGAGCGCGGCGGCAGGAACACCGCGCTCCTCCAGCATGGGCATCAACAAGGAACCTATGGTGCTGGTCGCCCCGGTGACAAAAACAGTCTCTAGGCCTTCGCGCATGGCTTATTCATCCCGCAGTTGCTGGGCGGTTTTCCTGAGGGCCGCGTCCACGGAAAGAGGTGGGTTCCAGCCCAGCAGCCGCTGCGTTTTGCTGATGTCGACCTGCAGCGTGTCGCAAAGCCGCTGGATGATGTGCTCGGTGCCCGAGATGCGCCCCGCTATCCTCAGCATGAAAAGCGGCGCCGGCAGCAGCCTGGCCGGCTGTCCAAAGGTCGCCGCGGTGCGCTGCAACAGCTCCGTCACACTCAGGTCTTCGCCATCGCTCACCAAAAAGGTCTGATTGGCCGCCGCCGGATGAACCAAGCAGGTTATGAGCAAGTCCACAAGATTATCGATCGCGACCAGACTACGCCGATTGTCCAGCGCCCCAAAAGGCATGGGAATACCCTTGCGCAGCCAACGCATCATTGCGTGAAAATTGGCCTTGACGCCGGGCCCATAGACCAGCACCGGTCGGACAATGACCACCTCCATGCCGGTCTGCCTGGCCAGTTCAATCAGCGCTTTTTCTGCCTCAAGCTTCGAGACGCCATAGGGGTCCGTTGGCCGCACCATGTCGTCGGCGGTAAACGGCTGCCCTACTACCGTTTTCTCCCCGTTGACCTTGACCGAACTGACAAAAACAAAACGCCGCACGCCAGCTTCGGCCGCCTGGCGCGCCAGATTCAAAGTAAGGGCTACATTGACCCGCCGGAATTCCGCCAGTGGATCTGCAACAGTGTCGTTCATCACATGGACGCGAGCGGCAAGATGCACCACGCTGTCGACACCCGAAAGAGAGGGGCCCCACTGGGTGTGCTCATCAATGTTGCCCATCGCGAGGTGCTTCATGGCGGCCGGCGTGTCGGGCTCCGGATTTTTGCGAACCACACCCAACACGGTGCAGCCACTGGCCGGCAGGGCGTCGCACAAGGCCTTGCCGATAAAACCATTAGCGCCCGTGACAAGCACTCGCCGTCCCGTCAAGGCAAGTCCGACGCCCGCACCAGCGGGGGCAACGGTGGCGGCCGCCGCGCGAGGGGCGGCCACAGCATTGCTGGTGAAAACACCGCCCCATTTCCGCCAGTAAAGCCAGCCCGACTTGGCCGTGACAAACTTCGATCGCAGCGAGCGGTGCGTATCACGTGCCCACTGATGGACGACGCGGACACTGGGTACATAAACCACATCGGCCACGGCAAGCATCCTTCGCCCGATGTCCGCATCTTCGTAATGAAGAAAAAAATCCGGGTCGAATCCACGGATCGCCTGAAGAGGCGTGGTGCGAAAGAACATAAAACATCCCGTCGGATACTCGACAGGATGGATGGGTTTGTCATAGTCGCAATCGCGCATCTCGAATTCGTTGATTACGGAGCGCAGCTTTGATTGAAGCCATGGCGGCGAAAAGCTGCGCAGAAACATGACCATCAAAGTCGGATTGCGTTTGCAAAGATAATGCCGCGAGCCGTCCTCGCCGTATACCGATGGGCTTAGCATCCCCACTCCGCCGTGCGTCTGCATGAAGCGCAGCGCCTCCAGCAATGCGTCGGCATTCACGAAAAGGTCCGGATTGATGACGAGATGATAGTCGGACCGGGCATTTTCGATGACGAGGTTATTGCCGCGTCCGTATCCCAGGTTGCCCGGTGAACGCAGCAATTCCAGCGTCCAGTTGGGCACCCTCGCTTGAAAACCTTCAAGCCAACGAGCCACCCGAAGATACTCGGCGGCATCAGCAGAATTGTCGACCAGCGTCAGGCTGAGCTCCAGCGCGTAGTGCTGCCTCGCCGTCCGCGCAGCCTCTTCGAGGGCCAGCAGCGTGCGTTCAACGGTGGGCAGATCTGGCTTGTAAAGAACCAGCGAAGCGCTTATGAGCAGCGGATCCATATCATTCGCTTTCTGAACTGACCGGCATGCTCCGGCTGACTACAGTAGCGGGAACACCCACGGCCACCGCGTGGGCCGGTACGTCGCGCAGCACCACCGCATTGGCGCCTATCTTGGCGTGATCGCCGATATGGATACGGCCGATCACCTTGGCGCCCGCGCCGATGAACACATCGTTTCCAATCACCGGCCGCATGGAAGCCGTAAATCCCATGTCGGGTTCGCTCGCACCCAGCGTCACGCCCTGCATGATGGTGCAATTGTCTCCGACACGCTCCGCGCCTATAACCGTGCCAACCGTGTGCGGAAGGAAAAGCCCCCCGCCTATCTTGACCTGCGGTGAGGTCTCAATGCCAAATATCATGACATTCAGCATAGAGAAAATTTTGGCAAACACACCCAAATGATGCGCGTGGGAAAACTCGGAAAGACGCAACAGCACCACAGGCGCCATCCGCGGATTGAGACAAGCACCCAGCAACGCCAGCGTGGACAGTGGCAAATGTCGGCCTCGCATTCGATGGTAACGCTCGATGTCAAGTCTCAGTAATTTCACAAAGCAACTTTCCTGTAAGCAAAGAAGGACGCGACGCTTGCGCTCAGCCCCACCGCCAAGCATGCCCATTTTGCAAGCTCGGAGTATGCCAACTGCGCGCTTTCCGGGTTCAGAGCCAAATAAAACAGGGGGGCGGTCCCCACCATCAAGAAGGGCCAGATCTGGCGCCGCCGCATAAGCTTGTTCGTCATACACGCATATTCGACCACGAATACGAGATAGAGAAAATTCGGCAGCACAAACGCCCAGCTCAAAGTTTGCAGCGAAGCGTGCTGATCGAGTGCATAGCGCGTCGTGCAAAGCAGCATCAAGTTAAGGGTGAGATCAGAAATCACCAGCACGCGCGAATTGCGCGTGGCCAGAATCATAGTTCCATAGACCCAGGAAGTGCCGCGAAATATCACAGCAATCACCAGCACGACCAGGACTTTGCCGGACTCCTGGAACCGCGGGCTATAAAGCAAGTTGATTAATGGCTCTTTCAAAAAAACCATCGCATAACAACCCAGTATGCTGGCGCCGAGCACCAGATATGCCGTCTTGAGCATGCAGGCCTTCTGGTCGACAGGCTTGACTGCAGCCGTCAGCAAGGGCAGATAGATCGCACTGCAGGCCGTCAGGAAAAGAGTGGCGTAATTGAACGTCAACGTCCAACCCGCGTCAAAGAGGCCCGCGAAAGCCAAACCCTCCGTTTCAATCACCCATGACCTAACCAACAGCAAGGTGATGGTAGTGGCCAGGGCCGCGACAAGATTCGACAAGGCGAACCGAAGGAAGGCACGACTCCGAACCGCCGACAAGCGGCCTGCTGTATTGGTTGCGGGTTTCGGCAAACGCGACAGACCGACAACGCCAAGCAGATAAGTCAAGCCGAAACAGAGCACAAAAGAGCCGGCGATTAACCGGGGGTCCGGCGCCAGGCGCAACAACCAAGCCGCGGCCAATAGCAACGCCATGGCCGCGGGCCCCGCAATCTGCGCTATTGCCAGAAAAGCATATGAACGATAGCCGTTTAACACCGCGATCGCATAAGTCCCTCCGACATTAAGCAACACGGCCAGTCCAATCCAGCGAACGGTCGCCACCAGATCCGGGGCGCTGGACGACAGGAAAAACCAGGTCAGCTGTGGTGCCGCCACAAACATCAACAGTACGACGCCAGCACCAGCCAAGCCGATGAACCGCGCCACCGAGGCCCGAAAACGCAGCCGCTCGTCATCCTCCGCGCGTTCAGCAAGTCCTTGGACCACGGAATTGGTCCCCCCGAACGTTGCGCCTATCGTGGCGGCCTGAGCCATCTGCCTGAGCTGGGAGAACAACCCGACGCCTTCCGGCCCCATCCAGTAAGCCATGGCCTTGAAACTGAGCAGCCACAAAAAGGCCGATCCGAAGACACCTGCCGTACTGATCAGAATGCCGCCTTTCAAACTCGCCCGATGCATGCTCATAGGAGCCGTGATGCTAGACGCCCTGCCGAGACGCTGCTGGAGAGCGCAGACGCGACAACAGCAAACCCCACAGGAAGTAGGCAAAAAACCCCGGATATGGCTGACGTAGCGTGACCTTAAAGTTGCTGTCGACGATCACCAAGTAAAAAACCAGCGTCATCAACCACCAGGTTTCGGTCGGCAATGTGCGCCTATGCTTCCAGCAAAGTCTGGCCGTGTATGCAACCAGTATCAGTACCGGAAGTATCCCAACCAGACCAAAGGTGTAGCCCATGTCGATGTACCAGTTATGCGGGCTCGACTTGATTTCACGTGGCATGGGCTGCGGATGGCCGACCAGCACAGTCTTTACGCTTTCAAAGATCGCTCCCCCAAAGAACTTCCAGTCCCCAAGCCGCTCCTGCACGTTGGTGGGTATCTTTCCTTCCGCGAGACTTTGAAACTTTCCGTGAAACGTCCTCTGGTGTTTCTCCAATGAAAAAACGCTCATTTCCTTGAAATAGGCCACCGCGCCTGCACCCGCCACGACAGCAAGGATCAAGAAAATGGCAGCCGACTTTACAGTTACCTTGGCTCTGTATTTGTAGAGCTTCAAGCCCAGGAAGACCAGCATGAGGCTGAGGTAAGCAAAGATAGTCAGAAAGGAAAGACTCGCCGTGACGTAGGCAAGCATCGGGAGCATCATGACGCAAAGCCATTTGCGGTGCTCTTCCMAGAGGGAAGTCAGCGAAAAGGCATATGCACACACGAAAATCAAGGTCACGTACTGAAAATGTGAATAAATACTGAACACATACAGATAGTGCGTCAGAATCAGCCCGCCTTGCAGCCAGGAGGCCAGCAACTGCAGCGGCACTACGATGGAGACGACAACCAAAAATGCGCGAGCGATGATTTTGTCGCGGTCTTCGATCAACTGGCCCAACAACAAGCCGGCGATGGGCAGCATGACCTGCGCGATCATGAGCAGCTTGCGATCCGGCGGCACCACCCCGTCACTGCCGAGCCATAACGACACCAGGCTAACCAAAGCAACGCCGCCGATCATTACCAGCGCCGGAAGAATCCGCGGCACACTGCCGAGCTTGAAAAAAACAAACAGTGCCGCGAAGGCCAGCAGGGACACCGGAAGTGGCAACGTCGCCAACACGCCCTGCGAATCAATGACGGGGTTGACATCCCGGTAGATCCCGCCGCCGAGTTGAAAAAACAAAGGAAACACAAGCACAAAGCCAACGGCCCACAACCAGGGGGTTTTATTTTTGAAAATCATCTCTGATCTTTTTTAATGAAGCGGTAATTCGGAGGGTGGCTGTCGCACACACAGCAGGGGTTAAAGAATGCAGGACACGGGCGAATCCGCAGGAACACGATTTTCCCACCCCGCGAACATCCTCCCGCCCTAGGCCTGAAATATCGGCAGTTGCAGAGGAACAACAGAATTCATGCCCCACTTGGTAGGTGGCGGAGCACTGTGGTCCCAGTATCCACCTCGGCCGCCTCAAATTGGACGAATGGCAGTGTACGCCAACCCAGTTGGTGCATGCACCCGCCGCATGGGGCATGCTTTTGCCGAATCTGGCAACAGCAAATACGGGCGTAATGTTCTCAAACCCCCAATATCGATCGGTAAAAATCAATAAAAGCGGCGACTACGCGCTCCTCTGAATATTTTTCGGCAACTCTGTCGTGTGCAGCTTTGCCCATCGCCTCGCGAACTTCCTTGCGGGAGGCCAGCAAAGCCATGGCGTCGGCGATTTCGGCAATCGCGGCGGGCTTATGAAGAATACCGGTCACGCCCTCCTCGACCGCATCGGTCACGCCGTAGATGCGCGAAGCAACGGTTGGCAACCCGACTGCAGCGGCCTCTATGATGACCGCGCCGAAACCCTCCCGATAGCTTGGCAGGCAAAGCACGTCGGCAGCCCTCATGTATCGCTCGGGTTCATCGGTAAACCCGGCTATATGGACTCGCCCGGAAATGGCTTGTGCCAGACCGGCAATTTCCCGGCTCAATCCCTCCTCATCGGGACCAACGACCATTAAATGAACGCTTTCATTGCCGGCCGCAACACGAGCGAAAGCTTGCGCCAGGTCCAGCAAGCCCTTGTCGCGTGTCAAGCGGCCCACAAAGAGGAACAGGATGTCATTCTCCGGAATCTGCAACCGCCTGCGCAGGTCGAGGCGCGCCCCATGGTCGGCGCTGAAGCGTTTCATATCGACGCCCGCCGCAGAACCGTCGGCCAAAACACCTATCCGTCCAGGCGACACGACTTTTTGCTCAATCAGGAACTTGCGCTGGGAATAGCTGTCGGCGAAGACCCGGGTTGCACAATGAGCCATCACGCCATCGAGTGCCTTCAACAGCGCCTTCCTGAATCCCTGCTGGGTGGCCCACACCTGGCCCGTAAAGGTATGGAGGCGAAAGGGTATGCCTGCGGCTTTGGCCGCCAGCATGGCCAACAGACCGGCCTTGGGCATGATGGAGTGCACGGCGTCAAACCGCTGCGCACGGAAAAAGCGCCAAAGGCGAAAAACTGTCGCAACGTCGCGCCCGAGCGCAATTTTTCGCTCAATGTCCAAAGGTACGAAACGAATATCCGTCAAGGCGGGGATCAGGTCGCCGACGACTCCGTTGGCCAAAATCGTCACGTCGTAATCTCGGCTGAGCCTCTTAACCTGCGGGCCCAAGAACACGTTGATGGCGAATGGCACGGTCGCCACGATGCATACCTTGCGGCGGCCAACAGGGTTTTCAGGCAGCTGCGTTGCCGAGGCCATGGGATTAAAACAAATCTCGCTCAAAACTGCTTGCCAGATAGTCCTCGATTTGAATGAACTTGTGGTCAAACAGTGCTTTCAATCGTGAGATATCAGCCCTGGAATACTCGGCCTCACGAACGCTGTTGGGCCGGATGGCCAGCTCCGGATGCCGCTCCCTTATCAGATCCACCAGCGTGGAAACTTTTGTCGCGATTCCCGTTCCGACGTTCAGCGTGGTGTGCGGAATATCGAGCTTCAGCAGTTGCAGGACAATCGCCGCGACGTCCGTCACATGAATGAAATCCCGCTGCGCGATTCCCGCATTGTTCAAGGTAAACGGGGTACCGTTCTGCAAGGCCTTGCGGATATGGCTCAGGATGGAGAAGTGATCCGTTCCCCCGTACATATTGAAGACCCGCAATATTTCATGCTTGATGCGGTTCGCCTCACAAAACTCGGAGATGATCTTTTCATTGAGCAACTTGCTGATCCCGTTGATACTGGCAGGCTGGCAATCGTTAGACTCACCGGAACGAATACTGTCTCCGTAAACAGCGCAACTGCTCATGAAGATCAGGCGGGGAATTTCATGGGCCCTCATCACTTCGAGTAACCGGGCCGTCGTAACGAGATTGGAATCGAGCAACCTGACGGGCGACTGCGCCATCGAACTTTGGAGGTCACTCGCGGCATGTATTACGACCTCAACCCCACGAGACAGCACCTGGTCAATATCATCCCAGTCGCCGCGATTGACGGCAATGACATCGTGATCAGATTGCGCCAGAAATTCTCGGCCAAAATTTCCGCTGGCGCCTGTGAGTGCGATTCTCATTTTTTTTCCAATGCAGCGTTCTCGGCCGAGGAATGGCACGCACGAATGCCACGCCATATGACCGCCCAGGTTGACAGGGTCTGCGCATCGACGGAGCCCAGCGTGTTGCGTGCCGACCTGACACCAAGCCCGATATTAAGGAAGTCACCCGCAATTCTCAAGGGCTGCAGAATGCTGAGCAGCACGGCGTCCATGAACTTGCGCCGGGCCAGCGCGTCTTTGCCGATCGCACGCCAGAATACAAGTCGCCTCCGATACATTTTCCCGAATACGCGACTGTCTTCCCGGTACGCAAGCAACACCTCTCGCAAGCCCGCAAAACGGCTTGTGTCGAACGCGCTGTACAACAGCAGCTGGTCCTCGGCGCCGTCTGCGGCGGGCACATAGCGGTGCGCCGAGAACCAGCTCTTTTTCCCCATCCAGGCCGGATGTGGAAAATAGAACCCCTTCCACGGACGGCGGCCTATGGCCTCGTGGCTTTGCGCGACTTCGATCACACCCGTCAAGCTTCCGTCATTGCGAAACACCACCACCGACGCTGCGATCAGATCAACGTCGGGGTGCGCCTCCAGAAATTCGACCTGGGTTGCCAGCCTCTGGGGAAACGCAATATCGTCCTGGTCCATGCGGCAGAAATACTTGCCTCGGGCCATCGCCACCGCCTCGTTCAGCCGCGCGGGAAGCCCTTTGTTCATTCCGTCCGACAGCGCAAGAATCCGGTGGTCCGGAAAGCTCCTGGCGATGTGCGCGCTCTCATCGCGCGAACCGTCATCGATCAGGATCAATTCCCAGTTTTCATAAGTCTGGGCTCGTATGGAGTTAACGGCATCGACTAGCGTCGTGCCGCCGTTGTAAATCGACAAACCGATGGTAACCAGGGGCGAATCGGGCTTCAACGAACCTCCTCCGGGCCTATGCGGATCCACGCCGGTGGATTCAACGAGGACACGTTATGTAGCTTCGACGAAAACCAGTTGGCCGGATAGAAAACCTTTTTGCCAGGCACCCAACCCAACCACGCAGCCCACCAGCTGAACGAACTATTGGCCATAACATGGTGCTTGCACAGGCTCATCAGCCGCATATCTTCATAAGCGGCGGGGCCGGAATTATGGTCTACAAAGGTGGTATCCCCGAGGAACTCAAGATGCTCTCTTGCCCAGGGCAGGTCGTCGGAAAAGACGAAAAAGTGGGGAGAGTCGATCTCACGGGAAATCCGGTCCAGCGCCAGCTTGTAGTAAGCAAGGCCGACAAAGCCGTGAACGCTGCTGGCCACAGGGTTCGACACGTAGTCGCCCCGCCGGACATGGACCGACACCGAGTTTTTCTGCGAAATGCTTGTCGCAAGCTGCAGATTCTTTCCCTGCAGAGGTCGATTCGGCGTCAGCTCCGCGCGGATTGGATCCGCAAATTTTTCAAAGTATTTATGGGACTGCCAGTAACCTTCTATATACACGGGGGCGCGTAGTTCCAACAGAGCGGGATCGAAGTCAAAGCCTTTTTCACGGAAATAGCTTTTCCCCTGGATGCCGAGCTTGTGCCGAATCATTCGAGGGATTTTGTGAGTCGACCCCGCCAACTTACCGATCTCGGTGAAAGAGGCGATGTCGGCAGCGATGTTAAATGTCCCCAGCGCATATCCGCTGTGGATCACGTGGCGGTCAAACGCCGAAGTATCGAGCTTGAGCTCGCACCCATTGGCCAGCGCCAGTGATCGGCCGGTCGCGTACTGAAACATCTGGTTTCCGAGCCCCCCGAGGAGCTTTGTGATGATCATATTCGCCTGATACCTGCTCGGAGAAAGTTCATGTTGAAGGCCCGGCAACGGCAGCGCGCTCCGGCCGTTCGGTGACTGAGCCCAGGAGCACCTGCTCGTATAGCCCGGCTATTTTCTCCCAATTGAATTTCTCGCTCCAGCTCTTCCGTCCGGCACGACCCAGTGCCTCAAGGCGTTCCGGAGCCCGCATCAGCTCCGCCATCGCGGCGGCTAAATCCTCTTCGCGCACCTGCGTGTAGCCTTTTGCGTCGACCGTGGAGGGACACATGACGCCCCCCCCCGTCCATCGCGCAATCTCGGAGGCATTCCCCACTCCCACGGACAGGAAGGGCGTCCCGGCCGCCACGGTTTCGAACAAGACCAGGGGCGAATATTCAATCTTCGACGCAAAGACAAACAGGTCCGCCGCCATGAAC
This sequence comes from Polaromonas sp. P4_F6, assembly GCF_056401275.1. Lineage (NCBI taxonomy): Bacteria > Pseudomonadati > Pseudomonadota > Betaproteobacteria > Burkholderiales > Comamonadaceae > Polaromonas > Polaromonas sp. P4_F6. The sequence goes on from NZ_JBFUJQ010000001.1 coordinate 499,953, forward strand.
AGTTGCGTCAAATCCTTGCGCGGAAAATCAGTCAACAAGACGGTTTTTTGAGCCTGGGACCGATTGATCTTTTCGATCGTTTTGAGCAAGTCACTGCCACCCGGCCAGACGATCCTGAAAGCCTTCTTGAGCAAATAAGGCAATCCCTGTACCTTGATCAGGTGGACAATTTTTTTGTAGGTATCGGAAACCCCATGCGCGGGTGCCTTGACCTGATTGCCGTTCAGCACGAGAGTGGCGTGTTCATTTTTCTCGAGTTTGAGCAGCGAGAACGCCCGCGCAAGCTCAAGATGTCCCTTCAAGCCGGTGAAGGTGCCCACGGTAAAAAAGACAAAGGATTGCGCCGGTATGCCATGCGTGGAACGAAACGTGTCGTCAGGTTCAACATCGAACGCGCTCCGGCTCGCACCGACCGGGATCACCGAGAAATTCTTCAATCCGCAGCTGCGGGCAAAATTGATGTCACGGTAGTCGGTGGAATGAAAAACCAGATGATCGAGCTGTTTGAGAACGGTCGGAAGCTGCTCAAAGTACCCCGCATACGAAGGTTCGTAAAAGCCCGAATAACCGCACGGAATGAAAATTTTCCGGGATTTAATTTGGTCAAAAACGGGCCAGAGCGCGTCAAAGGTCCATTGCTGCGCTGCCATGATCATGACCGCATCAAACCCTCCGTCGATGACATACTGCCGGTACCTTGAAACCTCGCCGGTCATGCCAGATACCCCATTGCCGGAGACGCTGAAACCCTCTATTGCCACACCATTGAGCGACCGGAAACCCCGGTCCTGCAGCTGCGATGTAGCGACCGTGACCTGGTGCCCCCTGAGCGTCAGTTGCTCGGCCAGCTCACGCATGACTTCCTGCACGCCCCCGACGCTGGGTGCATAAAACTGACAACAGAAAAGTAATCGCATGGGCTGAAGCGTCAGTGAGTGCCGGGGTTTTTGCAATACCAGTCCCAGGTTCTTGCAATTCCCTCGGCAAAAACCGTCGTTGGTTGCCAGCCTGACRGAGTCCGCAGTTTTTCCACGTCCAGAATATTGGCGCTTACGTCAAATGATCGCGGCTCAACATGGGTGATCCGCGGCTGCACGCCCGAGGCGAGGGCGACTCGGGATATTTCACTCAGCACCTCACTATTGGATAGCCCCACCGAACTGCCAATGTTGTAGGACTCTCCCGGCAACCCTTTGTCGAGTGCGCAAATCAAAGCCTCTGCGACATCCTGGACGTAGATATAGTCCCTGATGGTGCCGTGCTGCCCAAAAACCCGGATCTCCCGACCCGAAAGCATCGAGGCCATCGCGGTTGCGATGAAGCCTTGTCCGATATACGGCCTTTGCCGCTCGCCATACGGATTTGAAGGCCGCACGCAGAGGACAGGCAACTGCCGCATCCGATGATAAACCTGCGCATACTTTTCCAATGCCAGCTTGGTGATGCCGTATGGAGAAATCGGATTGGTGGGGTGGGTTTCCGTGATAGGCAGTTGCAGCGGCTCCCCATAGACCGTGCCGCCCGAAGACACGAAAACCATTTTTCGCAAGTTCAGGCCACTTGCCACATCAAACAGCGCCACCGAACCGGGGAGATTATCTGCAATGTCCTGGATTGGATTTTCGAAACTCGTTTTCGGCACGCTGGAATAAGCAAGATCCACCAGTTCCCCCACGCCCGCCAAAGCATTCGAAATAAAAGCCCGGTTCTGGATGTCGCCCTGAAGGTAGGCCACGCCGGGCGGCAATCTGACGGTACCCCGGTCGCTCCGGCCGACCACCAGGACATCACGGCCCGTCTCGCGCAAGGCGGATACCAGATGGGAGCCGAGAAACCCCGCTCCGCCAATGACGCAGCACCTCATGCGAGGCCACGCCGAAAGCGTTGAACAAGGTTTATGTGCGGACGAGCCATGATGAAAGGAGCTTCCGGATTGATATTGATGCCAACGAACTCAGCGCTTTCGCGAAGGGCTTTGAGACGAATTACCACCCAGATGCCGCCCTCTGCGCAGCATTGAATTAAGAATTTCATTGCCGGCTTCAAGTACGCGGGTCAATGCGTACACGGCCCAGCCAAGATTCTCCCTCCGTATCTGGCGGCATTCCTGGATCGTCATCGGAACGTTGCCCGAAAAACCACCGCGGTAGTGGGTGGCGGTGACCAATTCAGAGGTGCTGAAGCGATGCCGCCGGAGAAACAGACGGAGAAACAGGTCGTAGTCCGCTGCGATTTTAAACTGCTCCCTGAATCTGTACTTTTTCTGCAGGTCGGTACGGATAAAGGTAGTCAAGTGCGGAACGGTATTGAAGAAAAACAGCCGCCAGGCCGAAAGTTTCAACAGGCCAAGCGACTCACCGGTCTCCGATACCGCCTCGCTCCGGCAGCTAAGAACCTCGGGCCGATCCCGGCTTAGCAGAGCCACGGCCTGATTGAACCCCCACGGCAGGAGGTGGTCGTCGCCGTTAAGAAACAGGGTGTATTCGCCGGATGCGAGTGCTGCGCCTTTATTCATCGCATTGTAGATACCGCTGTCCCCCTCCGAAACCAGAACATCCACGATATCACCATACCGCGAGATGATCGCAAGCGTCGAATCTGTCGAGGCGCCGTCAATCACGATGTACTGTATGGCTGGCGTCTTGATGCTCCGCACGGATGCAAGAGTCCGCTCAAGGGTAGCTTCGCAATTCCTCGTGACAGTGACAATGGATAAAAGAGGCGAAGCGCCTTCGGCCCGGCCGCGCTCTGGCGGTAATTCCCCCAAGCAGGTAGCGCTTGTCTCAGGCGGCATTGCGGACTCCGGCCTTCCTTGGCTCAAGCACAGCGACCTCGGGCGACACTCTGGAGATAAAAAATGGAATAAAAAATATCCACAGGTACTCGACGGACAGGATATAGGCGTTGGACGCTGAGCAGATCAGGAAAAAAACACTTCCGCAGACGAGAGGAACGGTCAGCCGCTGGGGTAGCGGTGGCGACAGTGCTTTTATCAGCCAGCGAAGGTAGGCAAGCACGAAGATGGCCATGCCTACGAGGCCTATATTCAAAGCCATGCCCAAGTAGGTCATCTCGAATCTCCACGGCTGCTGCTCGGACCGAATACAGTTCGTCGTGACATATCCCAGCCCCGAGCCGAACCATGGCTTGGCCGAGATTTCCTGCACCAGCGTGCTTATCTGCGCCCGCCGGATTACCGCTCCCAGCTTGTCCGATTCAAGCCCGGTGCTCAGGTAGTTTTCCATGGCACAAGCATTGCTTGGCAATGCGTACAAACTTGCGAACTCGCCCTCTAGCTTCATCATGGGATCAAATCGCGCCTGGACATCCCTGTGCTTGACCGAGCCACGCAACTCAGGAAAGGAATCGAACATGGCTCGGGCATAGAGGGTCGTTTCAAAAACCGCGATATGCGGAAGAATCGCCACAGCCAGCAGGCAGGGCGCCATCAATTTCGCCACCATCTTCAGATTGCGATAGCGAAACCCATGGTAGAGCAAGGTGCAAACGGCCAGGGCGGTGAAAAGAACAAGGATGGCTTTACGCCCTGACAGTAGGGCCATGAGCAAAGCGGCCGTGATCAGCAGAAAATTTACCAACGACGGCTTGAAATAATAATAAGCCGCCATCACGGGAAGCAGAAAAATCAAGGGCGTAATCTGCAGGGAGTAAACTTTGGTATAGCCATCCGGGAATTGAATACGGAAAAGCGTTGCGGTCTCAAGCAGGGAACGCAAGTCGCCGCTTTCGGTGAAAAACAGGAAGTAAAACACCAACAGGTTCGCAGCGCATATTGCCTTGAGCGCGGGCTCAATGTATTTCAGTGAAGACACCCCAAATACAGGCCTGCTGAATATCAGCAGGTAAACAACCGGCGCCATCACAAAGACTGCCAGCTCGGCTCTCGCTCCAATGTTACCGTTGGAAAAGCCGTAAATCACCGCCCATACGCCCGGCAACACAACCAGCCAGTCGAGAGGCCAATATGGGTTTTTGCCAACCCGTTCAAGGACAATCCTGAGCACACTGAAGGCTAGCAAGGCTTTCAGGCAATAGAAAAACAATCCAGTATTGGTATAAAGCAGCGAAAGGACCAACAGCGCCAGCTGCAATACCACAACCGCATGAAGAAAGTATTGGTAATTTTTACCTGCAACTAATCCGGCAGTCAGCCTGCTGCTTTTATCAAAAATCTCTTGTATCGAAGCGTGCATATTGAAATTAGGTTTTTATCGTCTTCGCCGCATCGAACAGCAAGAGCAGTCAGAAATAAAGCGGTTTGCCTCCACCAAAAACCGGATCGACCATGTTACTCCACTAGGCCCTGATAACTTAACTCAGCACACGTGTTTAAACACATCACCCAAACCCTTGCGGCACCGGCGGGAGCCGGGCCAGCGTCATGCGCACCCGGCGATAAAATTATGGCACTGAACTATCAAGGGCCCCCATGGTGAAGGACGCGACAAGAACATCTTCAGCGGATGGGCATTCCAATAACTTCGATGGCGTGAGGTTGCTCGGCGCCCTTTTTGTGCTGCTGAGCCATCAGTTCGCGCTTTCAGGGCGCGCTGAGCCCTTGATCATAGGTCAGCACAGTTTGGGCAATCTCGGGGTGTTGATGTTTTTTTCCATCAGCGGATTCCTCGTCATGCAAAGCTGGCAGCGCGACCCTCACCTCCCGAGATTCATGGCTCGCCGATTTCTGAGGATATGGCCAGCCTTGGCGGTGGTGACTCTGCTCACGGCATTCCTGCTCGGGCCTCTGGTTTCGCAGTCAGGTCCGCGCCAGTACTTCCTGTCTGCAGAGTACCGGCAATACCTGCATGAGCTGTATTTCGGTCTTTCTCGGGGGGTTCTTTTTCCCGCCAACCCATTTGTCAGCTCGAACGGATCCTTGTGGACCATCCCCATTGAAGCGTGGTGCTATCTGGCCCTAGGCATTTCGGGACTTCTAGGGGTATTGCGCCATCGCGTGGTCCTGCCCATCCTGCTTGCCTCCAGTGTCATTTATTTCCTGTTCGTTTTTGGCGGGCAGAAGGCCAGCACCGCCTACGCTTCTGGGCAGCATCAATTCCCCAGTCTGGCCGCGTGGCTGTACTTCGCAGCGATATTCTTCTTTGGCGCAGTCATCAACACCTATCATTCGGTTCTCGTCGTCGCCCATAACCGCTTGGCTATCGCCTTCGCGGTGGTATTGGGGCTGGTCGCGGCTCTCTTCGTTGAATACAGCACGACACTATTTTTCATAGTTCCGATTGTGACGATCAGCATCGCCGTACGCGCGTGGCCCTTGCTGAAAAATGCCGGCCGCCATGGCGATCTTTCGTACGGCGTTTACCTCTATGCTTGGCCGGTACAACAAGTCGTCGTACTCGCTTTGGGCAAGACAGCGCCGTACTGGCTTCTTGCCATCTGCTCTCTGGTCGCAGCGACGATGCTGGCCTACCTCTCGTGGCACCTGGTTGAAAAAAGAGCTTTGTTGATGAAGCCGCGGGGCAGCGGCAAACACGGACACCAGACGCCGCCCAACCATCAGGAGCGCCAGTTGGCAAACGGCGAAAAAGCCACCGTGCAATAGCGCGCCGCAGATTGCAAGGTTGGGAGTGGCCGAATCAACCGCCACGCACGGCAGCTAAATAATCGACCGACGGCCGAGCGTCAAACCAACAACGCGCTTGGTGGGTCCATCCACTAGGCACATGGCGGCCATCGCCTCTATTTCGCCGCGCCCGTTTCGCACATGAACCATCTGCGTCGTGGCATCCCAAACGAAACGGTACTCCATCTCGGTACCCACACTCTTCACCAATGGAATGTCCGCGCTTTTTGGGTCACCGGAGGCCTTCTTCAGTGCGGCCTGGCACATCGTGATGGCTTGGATCTGCTGGAAGCCTCCAACGCGGCTCGAGTGCAGCATCATCGCAATTGCCAACAGCACCACGATCGCGAATACTGCGGCACCCAGATTGAACGATTTCTTATTCATACTCACTAATATTTCTCCGCGGGATCTGCGGTCAATTATCGACGAATGCCAAATTCTTCATCAGCACATCGAATCTGAATTTCCGATAGGTCAGCGGCTTTTCCGGGTAAGACTGCATCTCAATGGAAATCTGTGCAAAAGGGAATCCGTAGAAGCTATCAGGGTCGACCCAATAACCGTTGAAAATTGGCAATGCCAGCTCGACTCCATTGATATTCGTCAGTCCCGCATGGACCGGAGCGGCGTCCGCGGCTAGCTCCTCATCGTTTCTTTTTCTCTTTTCAGGTTTCAGTATTCGCATCAGCAGGGAAGTTCAACCCGGCAGCTGATTGACCTTGCAACAATGCTGCCATGGCGGCATCTACAAGACGCGGCTCCACTTGCTCCATCTGCGCCAAGAGCGGGAGCATCAGTGCTGCATAGAACTTCTGGCTGTATTTTGGCAAGCCATGGCAGCCCAACGGCAAGGTGTTTCCGTTTAATGCATACAAAGCTTCTGGATGAGCCTCAAATGCGAACCTGGCGGCGACCTCCATCGGGCAGCTCTTGAACTTGCGGCTCCTCCTTCCCCAGTAGGCAAAAAAGCCATCCTCATTCGCTTCCCAGCGATGGGGCTTGGCCTCGGGCGCGGTGAGCAATTCAAGGGTGGGGCGCAAGCGGCGCAGCGAAAGGCCGCCATTCCCCACGCTAACCCGCGTCCCGAGCAGCTTGAGAAGATAGCCTTTGTGGATCAACGGATGCACCAGTTGCCCAGGCAACCACGGCGCCCCGAAGTAATCGAACGGCATCTCGCAGAAGGATTCGAGGTCGCCGTGGAACAGGAAAGCATCCAGCTGGTGTATGAGCATCCAGTCATACGCCCCCGCAAAGGATTCGTAGAACCGGGGGTCAAGCATCAGTTTGTTGTAGGTCTTGACGCTGGCAAAGTATGCTGGGTCAAAGACTTTGATTTGGAGCTCGGGCCACAGGTTCAAATACTCGCCTAGGAATAAACCTTTCGGGGCTGCCAGATAAACGTTGACGGGAAAGAGATGACGCAATCGCATCAGACACAGCCGTTCAAGGGATGAAAGCTCCGTGCGGTACACGGGCACAACAATTGCGCAGTTCACGCAATAATGTCTTTCACATCGAGCCGCCAGTCACCCTTCACCTGTTTGGGAATGGTCCAATCATCCCCATAGTGCTCCCGGAGCCACTGCTTTATGTTCGCATGAGTGGGGTAGCTCTTTCCGCGGAAAGTAACGTAGTCGTGCGAGTCGCAATAATGGTCGTGCTGCCTACGGCCTTTTTTGAGTTCGGGCACAAATTGGTAACCAAATCCATCTCCCTTTTTATGCCAGAAGCAGATGTCGAAAATCACATGCTCCGCGGAGTAAAAAATCAACTGCTGCATGACGCCGCGGTAGTACAGCTCGCGCCCCACAGTGAATCCGCAGGCGGCAAAAGCGGCCTTGACACGCGCCACATCAATGGCACCGACAACACAAACATCAATGTCGTTGTCGTGTGGAATCAGGCGATCGTCCCTCACGATCCCGAGTATGGTTCCGTCGCAAAGAAAATAATCAACCCCCAGGGACTCAAGCAGGCCGCAACCCTTTTCGAGCGTAGCCTCCGCATGCTCGTTCAGCGGATCGGACACCTCAAACGGAAACGAATAGAAATCATCAAAACCGCGATATCGCAGCACCCATCGAGCCCAGACTGCATGCACGAAACGCTTGAACCGGCGAAGTAGAGAGATCATGCGAGTGTTTCAGTATTCTTGAGGTGAGGAGCGCAAGGCGTGAAATTCGGGGGCGGCGACCACGGCGATGTACTTCTGAAGTTCGCGCGCAATCAGTTCTTGATTTTCCGTCGCATGCGCATCAATCCTGGCGAAATAGGCGTCTCCATGCTGGAGCTCGCGGCTTTCCGCATGTGAGAGATTGAGGAATGCATGCATCGGTACTCGGGAAAATCTGTGGATGAACATGAACGTGCCTTTGGCCTTCTTCAACGCCTCATCATCCAGCTTGGGCAGGTTGTGAAGGTTTTTCAGCACCTCAAAGTATTCGGCCAGGGTCTTCGGGTAAATCGCGAAGCCAGCTTCCACATACGGATTGTCGCCCGCTGTGATCGTCGGGATTCTCGCCAAGGCGCCGAACTCAAAGCCGGCCGACCCTAGACAAGTAATAGTCGCATCGCCGACATGGCAAATACTTCTTGAATCGAAATCCACTCCTTGCGGCATAAAAATCACGTTACCGGAGCTGTACTTGCGAACCAAGGCGTCCCAATCCACATCCACAACCGGATAAAAATGGGCGGATGGATGCTGTTTGAAAATCCAGTTGACGTGCTTGTTGTCGGAGGCGAATTCAAGGGTTTTGAGAAACCAGTCGAGAAAGTCCGCAAACAGCATTCCATTGAAATGCGAATGAGGATAATCGGTAAAAGCATGCAGCATGACGAAGATATTTTTCTTCGTTGCATCAAGGCCAAAGGCGGAGGCGAACTCCTGGCGATCGGAAAACAGTTTGTTGGCGAAGGCCAATTTGGCATCGGCGTTGTAGGAGCCCTTGAACAGCTCGTCCCGAATTGACTCGAACAACTTGTCGAACTCCTGAGGGGGGAGGCTCAAGAGCGGCTCGAGATCCTCGACGGTCGTCCGGTACTCGTACGACTTCCTTGTCCGCGACACGATCATGGTCCCGTACTCGCCGCCCCCGAAGGAATAAATAGGCAGGGATTGTTGCTGGCATAGAACCGCTAACGGCGCGGAGTTAAGCCCCACCCGGTGCGACAAAAGCACGGCCATCGGCTTGATCTGGTCGAGCAACCTGCGATCGCGCTCCACCGCTCTCAGAGTGATATAGATGTATTTGACGAGTCGGCCGTCGAAATAATCGACAGTTCCTTTTTGGGTACCCGCAAGATACTGGTCGTAGACAATGTCGCCCACCAGTTCCCCGCGCCAATGGAGGTCAACAAGATTCCTGCGAAAGAACTGGTAAAGCCAAAGCGCGGCTGAAATCGCGAACAGCCACAGGCGCGAACCTCCCGACAGTTTCACGTCTTCGACAATTTGAAATTTTTCAAAATAACGCGGTAAAACATCTTTCAAGGTCGACGCCTGCCCGATCCGATTGATAAAAACGGGGAGCAGCTGCTTTGCACAGGAGATGATGTGCGTATACACGCATAACTCATGGAGCGACACATTGCTTTGGGTCGATTCAATAAGCAGAACGCCGTTGCCGCCTTCCGAATGGGAAGTCATGATCGATTTGCGCCAGATACTGTTCATTGGGCAGCCACCTCCAAGAGGTTCACACATGCCGCGCAAGAATGCTTTTCTTCGTAAATCACACAGTACCTTCAGCCAAATATTCTCGGATCGCGTCCGTCACGCGCAGATTCTGCTCCCGCATGCGGACGGCGATACGATAGTAAGTGCCCCTCAACCCCGCCCTGCCCACAATTTTTTTCACGAGCAAGCCTTTTTTATAGCAGTACTCCTCGAAGCCGCAATCCGGCCGTTCCGCCAACTGGAAGAACACGAAGTTCCCCTGCGATGCGAAATACCTAACCTTCATTTCCTCCAGTTGCAACTCAAAGTGCTCGCGCTCCCGCCTGAGGCTTGTCAACGCACGCTGGTATTCTTTTTTGTACCGGGGCAGCAAATCGAGAAACACCTCCGCACTGGAAGAAATATTCCATATGGGCAGCCTGCCGCGAACACGTTCGATCAACTGCAGGTCGGCAGAGACAAGCACACCGAGGCGCACACCGGGGACTCCGAAGCTTTTTCCGAAACTCTTGATGATCAGAAGATTCTTGTGCGCATTGACGACGGCCTCGGTAAGCAGCGTCGCATTGACACCGGAAAAGTCGACGAAGGACTCATCAACGATCAACCGTCGCCCCTGCTTGGCGAGCTTCGGAAGCGATTCCAGAAGCGCCTCCAACTGGCAGAGTTCCCCGGTTGGGTTGTTGGGATTGACCAGGATAATGTCGGCGGCGGAGTCGTTGACCATGCCATCGAGCGCACTTTCGAGGCTGACGGCCGGAAACTCACGCTCATAGACAGACAACCGCCCTCCGATAAGGCGTTGGTACTCGAGGAAAAAAGGCGGCGCAATAACGAATTGGCGGTCCTTCAACTCATCGAAAAGGGCGAGCATGATCTCGGACGCGCCGTTGCCGACAACAATCTGCTCCGACTCACAGGGCAAGGACTTCGCGACAATCCGCGAAATGACCGAAAGCTTGGACGGGTATTCGCGCAGGGCGCCGCCAAGCTCATTGCACAACTCGTTCATCATGCCCTGCGGGGGGAAAAACGGGTTCACCAATAAAGTCAGGTCGTCGATAAATTTGTACTTCCAGAACCCACCGAAACGCTGGACCAGGTTGTGGGCGCCGTCGCCGGGCGGCGACGCAATAAGTTCGGCTCTGGACAGATCTTCCTCGTCATCAATTTCCGCCCAGTGCCTTTCATCGATAATGCAAGACACGAACAAGCCCGGCGTGACCGGAGCGATGACCTTGAGCACGTCCTCGTAGTAAGCATTTTTTCCGAATGCGTCGACATACGCGTTGATGAAATGCGAGTAGATGTCGCGCAGGAATTTTCCCGAAAACTTGTACCAGTTGACAGTTTTGAACAACTGCTCAATGGGGTAAAGATGTACGTCTGCCTTGGCCACAAACCCGCTTATCTCCTGCTTGTCCACGCCTACTGTTACACAGGTGCCATCCATCCAGTAACGAAAAGGGCTCACCAGCACAACGTTTTCACGTGTGTCCCGCAGGAAATCAACGGCAACCGAACGCTCGATCCACAGGTCGCTCTCAACTAGCACAACTTCCTCGTACTCCCCTAGGACAGGCAGCGCGAGCTTCAAAGAGTAGATGTTGTTGGTCGACGCAAAGATGGGGTTTTCAATGAAACGAATATCAAGGTCCGGGAAAACCTGCTTCACATGCAGCAACAGATCCTCGCCGCGGTATCCGACGACCATGAAAATAGTCCCAATGCCGCCGGCCTGCAGAGATCGGATGGTGTAGTCGATCAGTTTGTCGCCGTTGACCTCGACCATGCATTTGGTCCGATCCTGGGTGTATTTCTTCAGCCGGGATCCTGTCCCCGCTGCGAGTATGCATGCGCATTTCATAAATTATCCTAGGCAGCCGATATCTTCACGTAGCGGAAAACGCGAGTGCCAGGAAAAGCTCGCCGCGCGTGGAATCCATTTGAATGCCCGGATGAGGCCACTTATTTCTTTCCAAGCAACAGGAAAGAGGGTCGGTACTTGCGATAAAGCACCGGTTTGCTTTTAAACAATTGGTACTCAAAGCGGAAATCTTCGAACTGACTTTCCGCAAACTCCTGGATCATTTCGGGGCTGGCCCAGTATCCGGGAAATATGGGAACCTCAATTTGCTTTCCTCCCAACAATTCGCTGGCGGTCACAGGAAGGGGCTGAACCTTGGGCTGATAGCGAATAAGTTTCTTGACGAAGTTTTTTACCGGTGTCAAAGCCGTCTGCCGGGGCGTTCCCTGCATTTGATCGTAGTACCAATCGATTGGCGTATCAATCAAGTATAGCGCTCCACCCCGCCTGAGCAATCCGCCGCACATGGCCAGGAATTTCTCAAAATACCCGGCGGACGGGAAATATTGAATAACGCTGTGTAAAAAAATCAGGTCGTAAGTGCCTGCCTCTTGAGGATTGGCGACCGACGCAGCAACGAATTCCTCCAGATCACCTTTGAAGAGTTTTGCGCCAGGTACGGTACTGTGCGCGTGGCGGAGCTGCTCCTGCGAAAAATCAATGCCGGACAGATCGAGCCCGGGGCGCAGCGCTTTAAGCGCCCTCAGAATTTTCCCCGTGCCGCAGCCTATCTCCAGCACACGGCGCGGGCCAGCGCTGCTTTCGCGCATGCCGTCCAGCCCTTTCAGCACGTAGGCGCCGACCTCCTGGTAGAGCGTGTCCGGCAGGGGGTTTCCGCTGCCATCCACCCAATGATCTTTGCAATTTTCGGGGGCATTTTTACCGACCACGTCCCAGTAATCTCTAGCCTTGTTAACCTCGTCAACACCAATGCCCATTAAAAACTCCTAATTGCGAAATGTCCGCCATTTAGCACTCCGCCTTTCAAGATGGCCCAGCGCCGTGTCGACAGCAGGCTGACATCAGTGCAGAGGAGAACCAGACTCTCGATCCCATCTTAGCGCTCAGGGATATAAGCCAAGCTATAGATTTAGATTTAGATTTAGATTTAGATTTAGATTTAGATCAAATCAGAGCACGCGAGCGGTATGCATGGGGACGTAGATCATCGCGATTTTCAGGAAAAATAGGATATAGCTGTTGTTCACTAGAAACGCATATATGTCACTCGGCCAATCTCCACCAATCTTCATCCCAGCGTGATCCACCAAAGAATCGGACAGCGACATCATGTATAAATTTAAACAGGATAAAAACGCCCCGACCTCGCTACCGTAGGGTATTTTAAATAGATAAAAAATGCCAACTGCGGATACATACACAAGAATAGTGTCGGACCAAGTATCCAACGCGCCTCCTATCTTTGATTTTTTGTTGTATTTTCTTGCAACCCCTCCGTCAAGGCAGTCCGCCAAATACCTGACAACAAGCATAAACACAGTCGCCAAAAACATTCCATGCGTTATCGCATACAGAATGCAAAAATTTAATATGAGCCCAGTCAGAGTAATTAAATTTGGATGCACATACTTGAAGATGCCAAACAAATTCAATATGACATCCGTTAACCAATCATCCCCCCTTGCTCTTAGAATTTTTTGGGCTTTATTTTTAAAAGAATAATTCATGGTTTATGTGTGGTGTAGGGAGACCCCGTCGTATATCTCTTTCAACCTGTGATTTTCGACAGAAACTTCGCAAGTTAAATAGTCCTTGTCAAACGCGTCCAATCAATCTTACGAACGACAGAAGTGACGCTTTTTCGATTATCAATTTTTTGGCCCCCCGATGAGCTTCTGTATTTTCGGTTCCTTGGGATTTGGAAAGCATTCACGCACATACCCAGTGCCGAAAATACATTCGCAGCAAAACGCATTTAAAAAAATATAACGTCGTTTTACGTCTCGATTACCCTATTAAGTCCCAAGACATGGGAGCCCCCCTTTTGACGTCCTTATTTACCTTTCGCCCCAGCAGCATTTCGTAGTACTTTGGGGGCAGCCCCAGGCCGGGACGAATGCAGCGAAGGTTTTCGCGCGTCAACGCGTCTCCGGATTTCAGGTCTTGCGCAATATAGATGGAACGCCTGAAAAGCAGCGACGGCTTTTCGGCTTCGGTAACGCCGTAGCTCACCTGCCCCAACGCCTGCCACGCGCGTTCAGTTTCCACGACCAGTTGCGCCATCTCGCCAGGCTCCATGGAAAAGCTGCTGTCCACGCCACCATCGGCGCGATTGAGTGTGAAGTGCTTTTCAATTACGGTCGCGCCCAGCGCCACACTGGCCACGGATACGCCCACGCCCATGGTGTGGTCCGACAGGCCGACTTCGCAATCAAACAATTCGCGCAGATGCGGAATGGTCAGAATGTTGGTGTTTGCCGCCGTGGCGGGGTAAGTGCTGGTGCATTTGAGCAGCACCATGTCCTTGCAGCCAGCCGCACGAGCTGCCCGGACGGTTTCATCGAGCTCCGCCACCGTAGCCATGCCGGTGGAAATAATCAGCGGCTTGCCGGTGGCCGCCACCCGGCGGATCAACGGGAGGTCCGTGTTTTCAAAAGACGCGATTTTGTAGCACTGGACATCCAGGCTTTCGAGAAAGTCCACGGCCGTGTCATCAAAAGGCGTGCTGAACGCGATGATCCCCAGTTCGCGTGCCCTGTCAAAAATCGGCTTGTGCCATTCCCAAGGCGTGTAGGCCTGGCCGTAAAGCTTGTGGAGCGAGGTGCCGGCCCACAAGCTTTTGGGGTCATTGATGTGGAATTCGCGTTCATCCAGATCCAGCGTCATGGTGTCCGGCGTGTAAGTCTGGATTTTCAGCGCGTGCGCACCGGTCTTCGCCGCAACCTCGACAATTTCGAGTGCCCGTTCGAGTGATTGGTTGTGATTGCCGGACATTTCAGCGATCACAAACGGGGGCGCCTCTCTGCCGATTTTTCGATGGCCTATTTGCATCATGATCCTTCGCGTATGGGTTGGGCGCGCCTGGCCCGCGCCCGCCTTTTCATCGTTACAACCTGGAATTGCCCGTCAAATGCGGCGTCAAATCCGAGTGATTCAAATATCCGCAGCGAGGCACGATTGTCGCTTTTCACGCGGCCGATGACCAAAACGTCCCCAACTCCGCCGGCAAAAGTGGCCAGCGCCTGTTCCAGCATCAGGCGCCCGAGTCCCAGCCCCCGAAAATCAGGCGCCAAGGCGTAATGCACCTCCCAGCCGCCGTCAGCCTGCTCGAAGCGAATTTGCCCCGCGGGTACCGCGTCGGCGGTTTCGGCAATATAAATCCGGCAGCCCTCGGGATTGTTCAGACGCCTCTCAAACCACTGCTTATGGGTCGCAGCTTCGATTTTTCCCGGCACCAGTGCGTTACGCCGCGTTTCGGGGTCATTCGCCCATTCAAGCAGCAAGCCTTCGTCGGCGGCAGTGGCAAGGCGGTTACGCAGCGCGGCGACTCCTGCCGAGCACAAAACTGCGCAAACGCGCTGCACGCCACGGCCGTCCACTATGGAAAGGCATTTTTGCGACCACTGCCCATTCAATCCTTCGCCGACGATTTCGGCAAGTTTGGCGGCGATCAGGGCCTCATCGACATCCCGATGGAATCCGAGCGAACAAGCCAGGCCCCGCCTGCCCAATTCCGCCGCAATGGGCACCTGGTTGTCAGCGAGCGCAATCACGATGGAAGGCAGGCCCAGGCAAAGCCGTTCCCAGCTTGTCGACCCGCCGGCGCCTATCCCCAGGCTGGCGGCTTCGATCAGCGGAGCAAGCGTCGGCAGCCGGCCATGCATGTGAATATTGGGCCGGTCCGCTGCTTGCCTGCGAATCGCCTCGCCATACATGCCGTTGCCCACCACAAGGTCAACGTCGATGTCATCCCGCCCCAGGCGCAGGAATGCGTCCAGGCTGCGGCCGGTCAGGTTGTCCACGTCGGCGCCGCCGAAATAGATCAGGATGCGCCGCACGGCCCCCTTTCTCGGGATGGCACGTTCATGCCGCCCGGCATAGTCCGGTTGCAACAGCGCGTAGGACGGGCCCAATAGCTGTTTGCAGGCGGCGGGCACCCTGGCGCGGTAACGGATGTCCATTTCCGCCACGAGATTCTGGTCGAGCAATACGTCACAGTCGTGCTGCCGGTCGGCAAGATCATCAATCACCATGATGCGGCCGACAGCCGGCCTCAGGCTTTTTTCCCAGTACTGGTCAATCCCATAATGGTCGACGATGAGCCAGTCCGGCTTTACGCCCGTCGCCTGGATGGCCGCGAGTGTCTGGGCGGCATCCCGGGCCTGTGTGGCGCCGAGCCAGCCGGCATGTGCGAGGGCGTCTTCGCCGGTAGCACCCGGAGCGTCGCAGCCCGTCAGCCGGTGTACCGCGAAGCCCATTTCAAGAATCAACGCGCAAAGATGACCGGCGTGCTCACGGCACACAAACGAAACCGCCGCTCCGCGCTCGCGCAACGCCCTTGCCAGCGTCAGGCAACGCATGACGTGCCCTGTGCCGGCTGTCGACGACGCGTCTGTGCGAAAGACAATGTTCATGTGCGGTGCGGCCGTGTCAGTTCAGGCGTTTGAAGCCGGCGTGGCAGACGGGCCCCTTGAGCAGCGTGTGAATGTCACGGCCATCCTCGCATTCGCGTATCACGCCAAAAATCGGCGCCAATGCGTTGAAGTAGCCGTCTATGACCTCGGGCGTGTGTTCTGTGCACGCGTAAACACTGTTGCTGGCCAGGTAGCCCTTGGCCAGCATCTCCTGCGTGATGAAGGTCTTGTAAGCCAGCGAATTGGGCCCGGCGAGCGTGAATCCGGCCAGGGCCGGCATGCCCCACTGTTCCAGTTGCAAGCCGTGTTCAACGGCCAGCCGGGCCCAACGTTCTTTAATGGAATTGCCCACGGCGGTAATGACGTCCCAGGATTTTTCCCGCTCCATCACTTCCAGGGTCTTGAGCGCTGCGGCCGGGCCGATCCGCTCCGTCCAGAAAGTGCTGCTGATGAACGTCGTCTGCGCGGCCTCCATCACCTCGCGGCGCCCGATGGTTCCAGTGATGGCATAGCCGTTCCCGAGCGCCTTGCCGAACATCGCCATGTCGGGCTCAACGCCGTACAGCGAATGCAGGCCGCCAAAAGTCTGCCGAAAACCGGAAGTGCATTCGTCAAAGATCAGCACAATGCCGTTGTCCGTCGCGAGCTTGCGCACCTTCTCCAGAAACCCGTCTTCGGGGCCCATGTTGCGCGAAACTTCCATTTTGATCACGCCGATCTCGTGGTTTTCGACAAGCGCCTGCAACTCAGGGAAGTTGTTGTACCGAAAGGGCAGCACGCTGCCGCGGAGATTCTGCGGCACGCCTTTGGGTTCGAGGCCCGGCAGAAGGTGTCCGGCCAGATTCTGCTCGTCTCCCAGGTTGGCGGCCAGGTACCAGTCATGCCACCCGTGATAACCGCAAATGGCGACCTTGTCGCGGCCGGAAGCGGCACGGGCGATGCGGATCGCCACGGCATTGGCCTCTCCCCCGCTACGCGCCAGGCGGACCATGTCGGCCCAGGGATGCAGTTCGACCAGGCGTTCAGCCAGGTAGACCTCCTCCGGGCAATTGAAAGTGGACATGTTGCCCGCCGTGACGGTCTGGTGCACCGCCTCGTCCACTTCCGGATGCCCGTAGCCGAGCGTATTGGTGCCTATGCCCATGATGGACATGTCGATGTACTCTTTGCCGTCCAGGTCCCACACCTTGCAGCCCTTGGCCTTGCTGAAGTAGGCCGGCCATTGGTCCGGGAGGAACATCTCCGCCCGCTTGGAGAGCAGCATGTTGCCGCCGGGTATGACTTGTTTGGCACGTTTCCAGAGTTTTTGACCGGTACCCATAATCGATCCTTCGTTGCGAAGCAGGTTCTTGTTGATATCAAAAATTTCAGGCTGGCTGCGTTGCAACTGCAAAACCTGCTGCCAGCCGAAGTGAATGTCGGGCGAGAAATGGGTGAACACTTTGGACATCACCTCATAGTCCGCCGACTCGTCCACGGTCCAACGCAGACCTGACAGGTCCTCATCGTGCTGCAGGCCCACCCGTCTGAACTGGTCGTTTGTCCGCAGATAAGGCGTTACATGCTCGCGATCAAAGGGCCGTGACGCTTCACGCGCCGCTTTTTCGAGCGCTTGCACGGTGAAGACCTCAATGTCGAGCCCATCCGGAAAGGTCGGCGGGGACACATTGCTCAAATAATCGACGTTGGAAGCCCGGAACAAGCGAATTGCCTCGTCGACCAATACAGGATCAACCAGTGGACAATCACCTGTAATCCTGATTACCACATCCGCTTTCGCGAGCCGGGCGGCCTGAGCGTAACGATCAAGCACATCGTTTTCACTGCCTCGGTAGCATTTGAATCCCAGCGCGGTCACATGGTCAAACAGGGGCTGGTTGCACGCATCCACCGAGGTCGCGACCATCACCTCATCGACTTCCCGGGCACATGCCAGGCGAGCCAGCAGCACCTCAACCATGGGAACACCCCCCACCGGTTTCATGACCTTATTGGGTAGGCGGGTGGATCCCATGCGCGCCTGCACAATGGCAACGGTGTTCATGCGTGCCCCCGACGTTTGCGCCGAATCAGTACTTTTTCCATGAGAGCCCTGTCATTTCAAAATACGCCCCATCAACACCAGATCTTCCGCTTTACCATCCAGCAGGAACTGCGCGGGGCGCACACCTTCAACCAGAAAGCCCGCTTTTTCGAAAGCCTTCCGACTTCCCGCATTGGAGGCATAGCAGCCGGCGGTCAGCTTACGCAGCTTGAGATGGGTTGTGGCTATTGCGCAGACCGCTTTGATTGCCGCGGTGGCAAGGCCCTTGCCCCAGGCCGCCTTGTCCCCGATGAGAATGCCGATGTCGCCGGTTTCATGGTGCGGGTCTATGGGGCCAAGTTTGATGTTGCCCACATGCCGCGCCAGCTGTTGGCTCCAGATACCCAGAAAAAGGTTGTTGGGCGACGCCAGCACCGAGGCGACGAAGGCTCGCGTCGACTCCGCAGTGTGAGTCACAAAGCGGCTTTCAAGATACCGGTTGATTTCAGGGTCATTGAGCCAGCAGACATAGCTGTCCGTGACGTGTTCCGGCGCCAGCACGAACAGGCTGCCGGCATCCCCCATCGAAATATGCGGTAAATCAAGGTGCATGTCAGGTTCCGATCCGGATGGGAATGCCAGCGCTTCTGACGTGAGCGCGCGCCTGCATGGGGTTTTGGTCCCTGAAGCAAAAGAAGGTGCCGGCCGCAATCGCCTCCGCACCTGCCGCCTGGAAGCCTTCAATAAAATGCTGCGCCACGCCGCAACCGCCCGAAAGAATCACGGGCACATCGACGGCGTCGACGACCTCTCGCCCAAGCGAGACATTCAGCCCACCACCCTGCCCATCCCGATCGGCATCGGTCAGCAATATCTCTCCAGCACCCGCCTCAGCCGCCTGCCGCGCCCAGGTCACCACATCCAGGCCGGTGTTGACGGATGCCTTGTGCGTGAACACGATATGCCGCTGCCGAACGGGGTCATACCGGAAATCAATGGACACGACAACGCATTGAGCCCCGAAGCGTTCGGCGGCCCGCGTGATCAATTCGGGATCCAGTACCGCGGCTGCGTTGATTGAAACTTTGTCGGCGCCCCGCTCCAACAGCAAAGAGAAATCATCCGGGGTCCGCACCCCCCCGCCCACCACAATGGGCATAAATGTTTCGGAAGCCAATTTCTCGATCACGCCCAGAAGCGCGAAATCCTCGGCTATAGGCAAACTGTCGATATTGAGCACGATCAATTCGTCCGCCAGCTGTGCCTCATACACCTTGGCCTGCGAAACCGGGTCCCCCACTTCGAAAACCTGGTCAAAGTTTCGGGTCGTCACCAAGATGGGCCGAACCAATCGACCATAGGCCTTGTTCTTGATCAGCAGTTTGGGAACTATTCTTTTTTTGAGCATGGCCTACATCGCCAGAAATGATTTGAGCAAGCGCATTCCCGCCGCCTGGCTTTTTTCCGGATGAAACTGTGTGGCAACCAGATTGCCCCGTTTGATCAGTGCGCTGAAATGCTGGCCGTGATGGGACGAGCCGATTTCGCGCCCTAACCTGGGTGCGTGATAGGCGAACGAGTGGTCAAAATAAAAATCCACCGACTCGCCCTCCTTGAAAAGGCCGAAGGACTCCTTGAAGAGGACCTCGTTCCACCCCACATGCGGCACATGGATCGCGGCATCTCCGGCGGGTTTCTCCAGCTTTCGGACGGCCCCTCCAATCCACCCCAAACCGGGGTGGGAGCCGAGTTCCTCGCTATGGTCGGCCATCAATTGCATCCCTACACAAATGCCCAGAAGCGGTTTTTCGTCGCGCAGAACCCACTGCTCAATGTTCTCCAGCAGGCCGCTCGCCCGCAGCCGATCCGCGCAGAACCCGAAAGCGCCGACTCCGGGCAGGACCAAATGCGAGCAGCCGTCCAGGTCTCGAGGGCTGCTTACCAGAATGGACCGCACGTCGACGGCCTCCACCGCGTTCACCACCGAACGGATGTTCCCCGACTGATAGTCGACGATGCCAACGACCTGCGCGTTCATCAAACAACCATCCCTTCGTAACTCAAACAGTCAGACATGACGGGATTTCCAGCGGATCACCTGTGCCTCGGCATCCGCGCGATCCATGGCCCCATCCTTGTTCCAGCGTTCGTAGTCAGCCATTCTCTGGCCGGGCAGCGTTTTCCGGGGATCGTGGGCGTATGGCGACACCTGGTGCGCCATGGCGATTTCCATGAACTCCTGCTCCGTCAAGCCGACAAACTCGAGAAACAGGTCGAGGCTCGGTGGCCGGCGGCCTTCGTACTCCGCAATCAACTTCTCGCCATCCTCCTTCTTGAGCCGTCCATGCCGGATGTCCAGGGCCACGAGGTGCGACGGCCGGGAGTAGCCGCGCTTGATGTATTTGATGTAATCGCGGACACCCTGCATATAGCACTCGATCTTTTCGTAGCTATATTCGGGTGGGACGTTTTCGACTTGGTCCCCTTTCCAGCCCAGATCACGCTGGATGATTTCAGACTGCTTTTTAACGTCCCACTGGATGTAGGAGCCCAGGCACACCGATCGATAGCCCAGGCCGCGCAGGTCCTTGATCGGAGGGTATTTGTACGGCTTCAGATCCCGGGGATCCAGCGCGCCCTCCAGCCGGATGAACATGTCGTCCGAGGTGATGCCAAGGTTGACATACCGGTTAAAGCGCTTCTCATCGACCTCTTCAGGCTGGCTATAGTCGTAGTACGCGGTGTATTCAGCGGAAGGCTCTCCCCAGAAAATCAGAGGGACTTTCTTCTCCAGGGCGACCCACATCGGGTATGAAAAAATCCCGGTATGGCAATGCCAGCAGAAATCGCCTTTTTCCAGAAAACTCTGCAACATGAGCTTTTGGACAACCTTCCAGTTGGGGGTGAAGGTATGGATGTCCACACCCAGCTTTCGCATGGTGCGCTTGACATTGTCGTCAAGGTTGGGTCGCATGAAACCGTGATCAAAGCGGACCACCAGTGGTTTGAGACCATATTCCTTGACGAGGTAATTCAGCGTCCAAGTGCTGTCTTTTCCACCGCTGAAGGGAACGATGCAGTCGTAGTCATATTTTCCGCGGTACTCTTCAACCAGCGCATCCAGGTCCTTCTTGCGTTGGCCCCAGTCAATGCTGTCTTTCTTGAAGTCCTGCTGGTTGCAGATATTGCAGACACCCCGGGCGTCAAAAATGATCGTCTCGTGGGTTTCGGGAAGATTGCATTTGGTACAACGTTTCATTGCAGTTTCCATTGAGTGGGATTGATGAGGCGCAAGTCCGAAGACTCGAGGAATTGGGGGAAGTCAATCAGGTCGACTGTGGGAGCGGCAAGAATTTCATCCAGATGGCTGACACCATCCACGCCGACAACAGCCCGTCCTATGTCAGGATGCGATAACGCGAACATAAGGCATGCCCGCAGCGGGCTGAGTTGCTGCGCCGCCAGCCAGTTGTCCCACTTCGACCACAAGTCCTGCCAGGCGGAAAATTCCGGACGCCGCTTCTCAGCCGGCTGCAGCAGCAAACCCTGCAGAAACACCGAGCGCACATGTATTTCCGTGCCGGCCTGACGCATACGCTCCAGCCAACCAGAACTGGCCAAACGCCGGTCAAACACATTAAAAGGCGACTGGACCAGGTCGAGCCGGAATTTCGGCCACAACGCGTCCAGCTCCTCCGGCCCATAGATGGACACACCGATCTTGTCCACCAGGCCCAGTTGCTGCGCATCGCGCAGGGCGGCATAGAGCTCCGCTCCCTGCGGCCCAAGGAGCTGCTGCGAGCGATGCAGCAAGAGGCCGTGCAGCTTGGGCACCCCGAGCCGCATAAGCGAGCCCCTCAACTCCGAACGCACCCAGGCCGCAGCATCGATGCCGGCTTCAGGCAATGCCGGTAATTTGGATACCAATTTCCATTGCCGCACACCCAACGATCCCAATGTTTTCTCGCTGTCGCCGTAGGCAATGGCGGTATCCAGTGTGTCCATGCCGGCCGCCTGCGCCCGTCGCAGGATTTCACCGGCCTCGCCTGGGTTGATTTGCCCGAGCTGGTTGGCGACGCCATAAGCCATGCCAAACTGGGCCGTACCGAGAGCAATGCGGCTACGCATGACCAAGCACCTCCCTCATCACGCGCACCACCTCGTCCTGCTGCTCGAAGGTTAAAGTCGGAAAAAGAGGTAATGAAATAGCCTGATCTCCGTAGGCTTCCGCTTCGGGGAACTGCCCGGCGACAAACCCGAGGTCACGATAATAGGGTTGCAGATGAACCGGCATGTAGTGCAGATTGACGCCAATGCCTTTTGACCTGAGTTCATCAAAAATCTGGCGATGGGTCTTGGCCGTACGCGCCGGCTGGACTCGCACCACATAAAGGTGAAAGGCCGAAATATTGGATTTCAAAATAGTGGGCAATGCGAGCGGCAGATTACCCAATGCGGCATCGTAGCGGCGGGCCAGCAGGTTGCGGCGCTCCACATAACTTTGCAGGCGGTCGAGCTGGCTGATACCAAGAACGGCCTGGATGTCCGTCATGCGGTAGTTGTAACCCAGCTCATGCTGCTCGTAATACCAGGCCGCGGGTGTCACTGGCGCTGACGGTGACATATTTCGGACGGCTGTTGTTGCCCGGAATCGCTGTACATCCCTGGTAATGCCATGGCTGCGGAACAGCGCCATGCGTTCGGCCAGCATGGCGTCGTTGGTGAGCGCCAAGCCGCCTTCTCCCGTCGTGACGATCTTGACGGGATGGAAACTGAACACCGTAATATCCGACCAGCGGCAACTACCGACCGGCTCGCCATGATGTGACGCCCCGATAGCATGCGAAGCATCTTCCAGCACCTTAAAACCGAACTCCTGGGCCAGCGCCCAGATCGCCTGTTGGTCGGTCGGTTGGCCGCTGAAGTGCACAGGTACCACAACCTTAGGTAGCTGGCCACGCTCCTTGGCGACGACGAGCTTTTCGCGCAGGCCGGTGATGCTGATATTCCAGGTCTGCGGATCAATGTCGACAAAATCAACCTCAGCGCCGCAATAACGGCCGCAATTGGCGGAAGCGACAAACGTATTGGGCACCGTCCAAAGGCGGTCGCCCGGACCCACTCCGAGTGCCAGGCAAGCGATATGCAAGGCCGATGTGGCGCTGTTCACAGCGACCGCATGGCGGGCGCCGACATGCACCGCGACGGCCTGCTCGAAGCGAGGAATTGCGGGACCTTGTGTGAGGAAATCCGAACGCAGGACCTCAACCACGGCATCGATATCCGCCTGAGAGATGTCTTGTCGGCCGTAAGGAATCATCATTTGGCCGCGAGTTGGTTGAAGGACAGAATCTCTTCAATGGTCAAGAAATGCGGATTTTTCCCCGAATGGTATTCAGCGCCCTGCTCGACCGCTTCGCCCTTTTCAYCGATCCCGTTCACGGAGAAATCCGCAGACCTGGAGAACTGAATGGTGGGCTTGATGACAAAGTGATCGGAAAACTCCAGCGTCAGATGCGAATCATCCGCGGGACACATGATTTCGTGCAACTTCTCGCCGGGGCGAATCCCGATGATCTTATGGGGAAGTTGCGGCGCCATGGCGGTCGCCAGGTCGGACACCTTCACCGACGGGATTTTCGGTACGAAGATTTCTCCTCCGTGCATCCGTTCGAAATTCTTCAGAACGAAATCCACGCCTTGCTGCAAGGTGATCCAGAAACGCGTCATCCTCGGGTCGGTGATGGGAAGGTGGTCGGCGCCGCTGTCGATCTGCTTCTGGAAGAAGGGAACGACTGACCCCCGTGAGCCCACGACATTGCCATATCGCACCGCGGAAAACCGCGTCTTGTGTCCACCGGCGACGTTGTTGGCGGCAACAAACAGCTTGTCAGAAACCAGCTTGGTCGCGCCATAGAGATTGATGGGGCTGGCAGCTTTGTCGGTTGACAGCGCGATGACCTTCTCCACATCGTTTGCCAAGGCTGCATAAATCACATTCTCCGCGCCATGGATATTGGTCTTGATGCACTCCATGGGGTTGTATTCAGCAGCCGGCACTTGCTTGAGTGCCGCCGCGTGAATCACATAGTCAACGCCCTTCATAGCCTGTATCAGACGCTCACGGTCACGGACATCACCGATGAAATACCGCATGCAATCCTGGTTAAAGTCCTGCTCCATTTCAAATTGCTTGAGTTCGTCGCGGGAGTAAATAATCAGCTTGTTCGGCTTGTAGCGCTCAAGGATAGTTTTGACATACTGCCTTCCGAAAGAACCGGTGCCGCCCGTGATCAGGATATTTTTATTGGTAAACATGGTTTTCCATACGTAAAAAATGGATGAAATTTATTGGATTGGCAAAGGCTCTTGGCTTGCAGCGAGTGCCATACGCTGAAAGCTCGGGCTGCCGGCGATAAGCTCGTCATAAGTCCCCTGAGCCACGACCTTTCCACCCTCAAGCTGAACGATGGTGTCGCAGTTGCGCACCGTGGTGAAGCGGTGCGCGATCATCAGGATCGTCAACTCCCGATCGAGCCCATCAATGGCGCCCATGACGGACCGCTCGGTTGCGCTATCAAGTGCACTGGTAGCTTCATCAAAAACAAGCACGCTGGCTCGTTTGTATAGCGCGCGCGCAATACCAATCCGCTGCCGCTGTCCACCAGAGAGGCGAACGCCACGCTCACCGACAAGCACGTTGTATCCCTCGCGTCGGCTCTCGATGAACTCAGCGATCTGGGCTTGGGCCGCGGCCTTTCGCACCCTGTCCATGTTTATGGCAGCCTTGGGCACGCCAAACGCGATGTTCTCGGCGAGTGTCGTGTCGGCCAGGTAGATCGCCTGCGGCACGTGGGCAATCGAACGCTGCCACGCACCGACGGCGGCTCCGGCGATGACTTGACCATCCACTGAAAGCACGCCCTCCGAGGGCGCAAGCAGACCCATCAGCAAGTCAAGCGCGGTACTTTTCCCGCTGCCGGTGCTACCAACAAAACCAACACGGGAGCCTTTGCGAATTGTCAGGTTCACCCCATCGAGCACAAGCGGACCGCCGGCGGAATAACGAAAACTGACCTCGCTGAGCCGGATGTTGTCGTGCAATTGCAAAGGTTCCGGCGGCTTCACCCTCGGAAAATCCGCTGGATACGGTTGGTCCAGCATTTCCAACAGCCCGGCCAGCGATGCCTGGGTTCCCGTAATACCAGCCCATGCGCTGTAGCTGAGCTGCAACGCGGGTAACAACCTCTGCGCGCCGAGGGCCAGCGCGCCCAGCACCGGCAGGGCCACAGCCACGCCGCCGGGCTGCCGACTCAAGCCATAGGCGAGCGCGGCGATCAGGCCCATGCCCACAGCCTCCACCACAAATCGCGGGCTGGCCGCGATAAATACATTGTTGCCCTGCGCCCTGCGCAGCGGATAGTCCGCCTGCCGGTACACCTGGCTGTAGACCTCCTGCGCACCGTCGAGCAGCACATCACGTATGCCTCCCAGCCCCTCCTGAAGCGCCTTGATGACCTGCGAATACTCATGGCCTATGCGGTCACTGTTTCGGCGCAGTCGGCGCCTGGCTATCCAGCTGATCGCAAAATAACTGCTCCCGAAACCCGCGATCGCCACCATGGCGACCATCGGATTGATAACCAGCAACGTTATGGTGATGGCCACAAGCAGAATCGACGAACTCACCAGCGTCAATAATTGATAAAGCACGTTTACCGCATCCCCAATCTTGTTGGTGATGCTGCTGATGACCTCACTGCTATTGCGCGACACGTGAATCGGGTAGGGCTGGTAGAGGGTTCTGCGGTACACCTCGATACTCAGATCTGCGCTGCTGGCAAACGCCAGCCTGGTCGTTACCCATAGCACCAGCATGCGAACCGCGCCGGCAATGATGGCCGCAGCAACGAACGCGACAGTCAAAGGCAAAACCAGCTGATCGGCCGACGTTATGCCCCAGCCCTCGGCAAGGCTCGCGATGAACGGGCGCTTGAAAAGTGTCTCGGGCGCAACCAGCACACCAATGAAGGGGAGCACGATCCCGAGGCTGACGACTTCCGCGGCCGCGCTGATCACCGTGAGCCCCGTCAGCACCACGAATTGCCGCCGCCGCCGCTTGCTCAGATGCCCAAGCAGGCGCGCCAGCAATGCCAACAGCGAATGACGAACAACCGGGGAGTTCACCATTCGGCTCCCGGTAAGGCGCATGCGCATGAGAAGTTGGAGCTCCGCATCTATGCTCCTGCGGCCAACGGTTTCGCCTGCCAGCCGGCAAGAAAGGCCTGGTAGGTCTCCTGCAAGCCTGCTTTCAGGGAAATTCCGGGAGCCCAGCCCAGTGACGCAAGCCTGGAGACGTCGAGCAGCTTTCGCGGCGTGCCATCAGGCTTGGTGGTGTCGAACTCGAGCCGGCCCTGGAAACCAACCACCTGCATGACGGTTTTGGCCAGGTCACCGATGCTCAACTCCTCACCGCTGCCTACGTTCAGGTGGGACTGCATGGGCCGCGTGGCGGCGTCATAACGCGGGCGATCGAGCCCCATCACATGCACGCTGGCCAACGCCATGTCGTCAACATGCAGGAACTCGCGTTTCGGCGTGCCGCTTCCCCAAACGACCACTTTTTCAGCGTTTGCGACCTTGGCTTCGTGAAAACGCCTGATCAATCCGGGAATGACGTGGCTGTTTTCCGGATGATAGTTATCGCCCGGACCATACAAGTTTGTCGGCATGACGCTTCTGTAGTCAGTGCCGTGCTGCCGGTTATAGCTTTCACAAAGCTTGATACCCGATATTTTGGCAATCGCATAAGCCTCGTTGGTTGGCTCGAGCTGTCCCGTCAGCAGACTGTCCTCCCTGATCGGCTGGGCCGCCAGGCGTGGGTATATGCACGAGGAGCCGAGAAAGAGCAGTTTGCGTACGTCGTGCCGCCAAGCCTCATGAATGATGTTGGCCTGCATCATCATGTTTTCATAGATGAAATTCGCTGGATAACTGTTGTTGGCGTGGATGCCGCCAACCCGCGCCGCGGCAAGGTAAATCTGCTCGATTTTTTCACTTGAGAAAAAGGACCTGACTTGCACCTGGTCGGTCAAATCGAGTTCCGCATGAGTGCGCGTAACGATATTGCGATACCCACGCGACTCCAGCAGGCGAACAATGGCTGACCCAACCATCCCGCGATGACCAGCTACAAAGATGCGGGCATTCAAATGTTCCATGCTTCTTATTTCTCCAGGGATATCGCCACGCTGTAGCCGTGACGCTTCAAAAGCGCATGCCGTCGAGCCTCTTCAAGGTCTTTCGCAACCATTTCCTGAACCATCTCGGCGAACGTCGTTGTCGGCGTCCAACCAAGCTTGACACGCGCATTAGTGGGATCTCCCAACAGTGTCTCCACTTCGGTGGGGCGGAAGTACTTGGGGTCAATCGCCACGATGGTCTGACCCACGCTCACGCCACTTGCCTTGTCCGAAGTTATTGCCGCAACCACCCCTTTCTCCTCAACGCCGCCGCCCTGCCATTCGATTTCAATGCCCAGTTCACGCGCCGCCACCTCAACGAACTGGCGAACCGAGTACTGCACGCCGGTCGCGATGACGAAATCTTCGGCCTTTTCCTGCTGCAGCATGAGCCACTGCATCTCAACGTAGTCGCGCGCATGCCCCCAGTCACGCAGCGCATCCATGTTTCCGAGATAGAACGATTGCTCCAGCCCCTGCGATATGTTTGCCAGCGCGCGAGTGATCTTTCGGGTGACGAAGGTTTCCCCGCGACGCGGGGACTCATGATTGAACAAGATTCCGTTGCATGCGTAAATGCCGTAGGCTTCACGATAGTTGACCGTGATCCAGTAAGCGTACAGCTTGGCCACCGCGTAGGGACTGCGAGGGTAGAACGGCGTGGTTTCACGCTGCGGTATTTCCTGCACCAAGCCGTAAAGTTCCGAAGTTGAGGCTTGGTAGAAGCGCGTTTTCTTCTCAAGCCCCAGTATCCGGATAGCTTCTAGCAGCCGCAGCGTGCCCATGCCGTCGACGTCGGCCGTGTATTCAGGCGACTCAAACGATACCGCCACATGGCTCATTGCACCCAGGTTGTAGACTTCGTCGGGCTGCACCTGCTGCATGATTCGCATCAGGTTCGAGGTATCCGTGAGGTCACCGTAGTGCAGAAACAGGTGTGGGTTGTCTATGTGGGGATCTTGATAGATGTGATCAATACGCTCCGTATTGAAAAGCGAGGCGCGCCGCTTGATGCCGTGCACATCGTATCCCTTGGCCAGCAAAAACTCCGCCAGATAGGAGCCATCCTGGCCAGTGATTCCGGTAATCAACGCTACTTTTTTCATTTTTATACCCTGCCATATACGTCGTTAAATCGCTCAATGTCGTCTTCACCCAGATAGCTACCCGACTGCACTTCGATCATTTCGAGGTCCGTCTCTCCGGGGTTCTCAAGCCTATGTATTTCGCCAATGGGGATATATGTCGACTGGTTCTCGGCCAAGGTGAAAGTTTCAGAACCCTTGGTCACCAACGCGTTTCCCTTGACGACAATCCAGTGCTCGGCGCGATGCTGGTGGCGTTGCAGGCTCAGGCTGCCGCCTGGCTTGACGTTGATTCGCTTAACCTGGAACCGCTCGCCGAAATCGATGCTGTCATACCAGCCCCAGGGCCGCGACACCTTGCGATGCAGTGTGGCTTGCGGACTGTCCAGCGCCGCCAGTTCGGCCACCACGAGCTTGACTTGCTCGGCGTGGGTGGCCGCGGCGACCAGCAGCGCATCGGGCGTGTCGATGATCAAAAGACCCTCGGTGCCCAGCGCCACAACAGGACGTGTGGGCGCATGAATATAGGTGTGTGAGGCTTGCACGGCCAGACCCTGGCCACCGACGCGATTGCCCCGGGCATCCGGCGGCGTCAATTCGGCAACCGCGTTCCAGCTACCGACATCGCTCCAAGCGCCAGAGAAGGGAATGACCACCACGTTTTTATGCTTCTCGAGCACGGCATAGTCAATACTCTCCGGGCGACAGGACCGAAAAGCACCCGGCTCAGGCCGAAGAAAATCCCCGTCCCGGCGCGCCCCAGCCATTGCCGACGCACATGCTTGCAATATGTCGGGCGCATGTGCTTCCATGGCCGCAAGAAGGACTGAAGCCTTCACCAGGAAGATGCCGGCATTCCACAGGACATTGCCCTGCATGATCAGCGCGCCCGCCTTTTGGAAATCCGGCTTTTCGATGAATCGCGTCACCGCAAAACTCTTGTCCCGATTCCCAGCGCCACGCTCGATATAGCCATACGCTGTACTGGGGAACGTAGGAATTACGCCGAATGTCACAAAAGCGCCGTTGGCCGCGGCCTCGCGGCCCGTTTCCACCATGGCGGCAAAGCCGTCGATATCTGGAATATGGTGGTCCGCAGGGCAGAACAACATCAAGTCGTCGGTGTGAGCAAGAAGCGCCGCCAGCACCATTGCCGCTGCAGTATTCCGGGCCGCAGGCTCGAGGATGACCTGGGCGGACACACCGGCGGTTTGCATCGCAGCGCCCACCAAAAACCTGTGCTCCTCAGCCGCAACGCACATCACTGGCGCACCGCCCTGCGGTGCACCGAGCCGCGCCACGCGCTCCAAAGTGAGCTCAAGTAGACACTTACCCCCAATCAAGGGGACGAATTGCTTCGGAAAACTGCTGCGCGAAAGTGGCCACAATCGGGTGCCTGAGCCGCCACAAAGGATCACGGAAGTAATGGCTGAGTTGGTGCTCATGGGTCAGAATTTAAAGAATGTGGGGCCAGTCGCTGCGGCACGAATGAGGCGCAAATCGCGGGTCATAGCCCGCTGCTCAGTGGAGCATCGACCCGGCTCTCGCCGACTTCCCGCTTCAGAAGCTCGATTTCGCGATTCAGGCTCTCGTATTCGGCCAGTTTTCGGCGGAGAAAGCATGCGGTCAAATTCGCCTTTTCCGCAATACCGAGCGGGGTCAGCAGATAGGCGTACGCAAGCTTGTTTTGGCTATTGCGAAAGTTTTGCACCTTGATCAGGCCCTTTTCAACCAAAGCTTTGATGCAATAATTGGTTTTGCCCAAGCTCACACCCAACGCGTCGGCGAGATCGCGTTGGTTCATATGGGAGTTTTCCATTAACAGCCGCAAGACTTTCAGGTGGTTTTCTTCTTGGGAATCGGACATCATGTGAGTTGCGACGGATGTGGGAGCTTCCTGCGGCCTATCGATATGCGCGGAAACAGTGCGTCAGCCTGTTCAACCATTGAACGTAGTATAACCTGACGAGACGGGAGCCACCAGACCGAAAGCTCACCGCAGGATTCCGCCGTCCTGCGGCTATCGTTGTGGCGATAAACGATGGTTAGAATTGCCAGCGCGCGAGGCGCAAGGGCACCTGTTCCAGGTGGAAGAGGCGTTTTATCCGTAGAAAACGCGGGTACACAGCATCTGCCCGGCACCAAAATGGCCACCGCAAGCATTCAGGCATCATCCAATGCTGTTGGCGGGACGCTTCTGTCCAGGCCAACCCATGCTTTGCGGATTATTTTCTATGTCATTGCCCATGAGGTCTTGGTTTGAAACGCTTGTTTGATATTGCGCTGGCCGTCGGAGTGTTGTGCTTTCTCGCGCTGCCTCTTGTCATACTGGCGCTCGGAGTTCGCGCAACCTCGACAGGTCCCGCCTTGTATTGGTCTGATCGCGTTGGCCGACGCAACCGAATATTTCGCATGCCCAAGTTCCGCAGTATGCGCGTTGGAACCCCGGTAATCGCGACGCATCTGCTTGCCGACCCCTCCGCGCACCTCACGCCAATCGGCGCTTTTCTCCGCAAAAGCAGCTTGGACGAACTTCCACAACTTTGGAGCATATTGGTCGGCGACATGAGCTTTGTAGGGCCGCGCCCGGCCCTGTTCAATCAAAACGACCTGATCGAGTTGCGTACATTGCATGGCATCGATGCTCTGCTGCCCGGGCTCACCGGATGGGCCCAGATCAATGGACGTGATGAACTGCCAATACCGGACAAGGTTGCTCTGGATCTGGAATACATGAAACGCCAATCCCTATGGTTTGACGTTCGCATACTGTGGGCCACGGGTGTGAAGGTATTGCGACGCGACGGCATATCCCATTAATTCGAAACGCCCGCCGGATTTACCTTGCAATACAAATGATAAAAACCAAACTATTGAGCCAGCCGCGGCGCGTCAAACAGATCGTCGTGCTATTCGCCGACGCGGTGATGGGTGTCGTGGCCGTATGGTGCGCCTACTCCCTGCGACTGGACACCTGGCACTGGCCCTACAGCGTGCACCAGTGGTGGCCGTATGCGCTGGCACCGGTTCTGGCGGCGCCGATTTTTTGGCGCAACGGCCTGTATCGGGCCGTTTTTCGCCACAGCGGTATGGCCGCCATGCGTGCCCTGGCCGTCGCCGTGCTGCTGTATGCCATCCTGTTCTTCGGCGTGCTGATCGTTGCGGGGTGGCCGGATGTCCCGCGCTCCATCGGACTCCTGCAGCCACTGATCCTGGTTCTCATGGTGGGTGGAAGCCGCGCCGCCGCCCGACAGTGGCTGAGCAGCCTTTCCGCCGGCCAGCGCCGCAGCATACCGGTGAGCCATCTGCTGATCTATGGCGCGGGATCCGCCGGCGTTCAAATCGCCAATGCCATCGCCACTTCGCACGAATTCAAGCTGCTCGGGTTTGTGGATGACAGCCCTTCCTTGCAGGGACTGACCATCAACCGCGTTCCAGTTTATGCGCCGGCAAATCTGAACGCCATAGTGAGCGCCCACGGCATCACCGACATATTGCTGGCCCTGCCATCCATCACCCGCACACGCCGTAACGAGATACTCAACGAGCTGCAGCCCTTGCCGGTCCACGTTCGCTCCCTTCCAGGCCTGACCGATCTGGCCCACGGCCGCGTGGCGCTGGCGGACATCAAGGATCTGGACGTTGAAGATTTGCTGGGACGGGATGCGGTGCCGCCGGATCGCGCCTTGCTGGCCCGCAACCTGCTCGGCAAAGTGGTGCTTGTCACGGGCGCCGCGGGCAGCATCGGCAGCGAGCTGTGCCGCCAGATCCTGCAGGAAAAGCCCGCCCGGCTGATTCTTGTCGAACACAGCGAGTTCGGGCTCTACAGCATCCACCAGGAGCTCCAGCACCTGTGCCAGCGCATCGCGGACCGCGAGGGCGCCACCATAGAGCTGGCGCCCTTGCTGGCCAACGTCCGCGACTACGGCCGCATGCTCGAAATCTGCCGGGCCTACCAGCCGCATACCGTCTACCACGCGGCCGCCTACAAGCATGTGCCGCTCGTCGAGCACAACCCCGCCGAAGGAGTCGCCAACAACGTACTGGGCACACTCAATGCGGCGCGCGCCGCGATAGAGACCGGCGTCAGCCACTTCGTCCTCGTATCCACCGACAAAGCCGTGCGGCCCACCAACGTCATGGGCGCAAGCAAACGCCTCGCTGAAATGGTGCTGCAAGCGCTCTCGGCAACGCCGGCTCCGGGTTTCGGCCCCGGAGCCCCCGCCATCAGCAACCGCACGCGTTTTGCCATGGTCCGCTTCGGCAATGTGCTGGGCAGCAGCGGCAGTGTCGTGCCGCTGTTCCGGCGGCAAATTGAAGCCGGCGGCCCGATCACCCTGACGCACGCCGAGGTGACGCGCTATTTCATGACCATCCCGGAGGCCGCCCAGTTGGTGCTGCAGGCGGGCGCCATGGCCGAGGGCGGCGAGGTCTACGTGCTGGACATGGGCCAGCCGGTGCGCATCATCGACCTGGCCCGCCGCATGGTGAAGCTCTCTGGCTTCACGGTGCGCGACGAAAACCGCCCTGACGGCGATATCGCCATTGAGGTCACCGGCCTGCGTCCCGGCGAAAAACTGTATGAAGAGCTGCTGATCGGCGACAACCCCGTCGCGACGCTCCATCCCCGCATCCTGAAGGCGCATGAAGAGTTCGTGCCCTGGGCGGATTTCCGGGGAGACCTGGAATTGCTCAAGCAGGCCGTGAAAGCCAACGATACCGCCACCTTGCGGACGCTGTTGCTCAAACACGTGAGCGGATTCACGCCCGACACCCAGGACAGCGACCTCGTCAGCCTGGCCAGCGTTTAAGAAACTGTTCTGTCCGCGCTAGGGCGCGGACACCGCCGCCTTAAAAGCCAGGCCCGCGGCATCCTTGCCCGAGAGCAGGGGCGAGTCGCCCTCCAGAGGCCAGGCGATCCCCAGCGTGGGGTCATTCCACACGATGCAGCGCTCCTGCTCGGGTGCGTAGTAGTCGGTTGTCTTGTATAAAAATTCCGCACTGTCGCTCAATACCAGGAAGCCGTGCGCAAGGCCGGGCGGCACCCAGAGCTGCCGGTGATTCTCCTCGCTGAGCTCCAGGCCGAACCATTGGCCAAAAGTCGGCGATGCCGGGCGGATATCGACAGCCACATCAAAAACCGCACCCCGCACCACACGAACCAGCTTGCCTTGCGGCTGCCCCAGCTGATAGTGCAGGCCGCGCAGCACGTTTTTGGCGGACCGGCTGTGATTGTCCTGGACAAAATTGAAATCGGTACCGGTCGCGGCATTGAAGGCGCGCTGGTTGAAACTTTCCAGGAAAAAGCCCCGCGAGTCACCAAAAACCCTGGGTTCGATGATCAGCACATCGGCAATGGGCGTGGGTGTGACTTTCATGAGCGGCCGCTCTCTTCCAGGAGGTGCTGCAGGTACTGTCCGTAGCCGCTTTTGGCGAGCGGCTCCGCGAGTTTGCGCAGCTGGGCGTCATCAATAAATCCGTTGCGCCAGGAAATCTCCTCGGGGCAGGCGATCTTGAGCCCCTGGCGATGCTCCAGGGTCGCGATGAACTGGCTGGCGTCCAGCAGGCTGTCGTGGGTGCCGGTGTCGAGCCAGGCATAGCCGCGCTGCATGATTTGCACCTTCAACTGGCCCTGTTCGAGGTAGCGCTGGTTGACCGTGGTGATCTCCAGTTCACCGCGGGCACTGGGCTTGATGGCCTTGGCGATCTCGACGACTTGGGCGTCATAAAAATAAAGGCCCGTGACGGCGTAATTGCTTTTTGGCGCGACCGGTTTTTCTTCAATGCTGCGAGCCCGTCCGGTGCCGTCAAACGCCACCACGCCATAGCGCTCGGGATCCTTCACGTGATAGGCAAAGACCGTAGCACCAGACGTTTCGGCATCCGCCTCGCTGAGCAGCCTGTGCAGGTCATGGCCGTAAAAAATGTTGTCCCCCAGCACCAGGGCGCTGGGCGCGCCGTTCAGGAATTTTTCCCCGATGATGAAGGCCTGGGCCAGTCCGTCGGGGCTGGGCTGCACGGCGTACTGAAGATTCATGCCCCATTGCGACCCGTCCCCCAGAAGCTGCTCGAAGCGCGGCGTGTCCTGCGGCGTGCTGATGATCAGCACCTCGCGAATGCCGGCGATCATCAGCGTGCTGAGAGGGTAATACACCATGGGCTTGTCATACACCGGCAGCAGCTGTTTGCTGATGGCCAGTGTGGCCGGATGCAGGCGGGTGCCGGAGCCGCCGGCCAGGATGATGCCTTTGCGTTGAGTCATGTGGGTGTAATCAGGTAATTTCCGCCAGCATGCGGGCCACGCCTTGCTGCCATGCCGGAAGCCGCAGGCCAAAGGCACCGCGGAGTTTACTGGTGTTCAAACGCGAATTATGCGGGCGTACGGCCGGCGTCGGGAAGGCCGATGTGGAGACAGGGTCCACGGTATCCGCTGACGCCCTGAGCGCCTTGCCGCCTTTCGCGGCGCATTCGAGGACAAAGCGCGCATAACCGTGCCATGAGGTCTCGCCCGCGGCCGCCACGTGGTAGGTGCCCGCAAAAGCAGCCGCGGGTCCGGCCAGCGCGCTGCGCAGCATGTGGGCCGTGACGTCGGCCAGCAGGTCGGCCCCCGTGGGCGCGCCGAACTGGTCGCTCACGACCGTCAGGCGATCGCGCTCCGCAGCCAGGCGCAGCATGGTTTTGGCGAAGTTGCCACCCCGCGCCGCATAGACCCAGCTGGTGCGCAGAATCAGGTGCTGGGCACACCGGGCCGCGATGCGCTGCTCGCCTTCGAGCTTGGTACGGCCGTAGACGCTGAGCGGGCCGGTCGGGTCGCTCTCTTCCCAAGGTTTGCTGCCGCTGCCGTCAAACACATAGTCGGTTGAATACTGCAGCAGCCACGCACCGGCGGTGCCGGCGGCCTCGGCCAGCACGCCCGGGGCTTCGGCATTGATCACATGCGCGGTGGCGGTATCGCTTTCGGCCTTGTCGACGGCGGTGTAGGCTGCGGCATTGACGATGGCATCAGGCCGGACCCTGCGCACCGTCTCGCGGATGCCGTCCAGCTTGGCGAGGTCGCCGCAAAAGTCGGTGCTGTGGCGGTCCAGCGCGACCAGTTCACCGAGCGGCGCAAGGCTGCGCTGCAATTCCCAGCCGACCTGGCCGTTCTTGCCGAAAAGCAGTATCTTCATGCGCGTGCTCAAGCCGCGGCCGTGGCGTACTGGGCCTCGACCCAGTCGCGGTAAGCGCCGCTTTGCACATGCGTGACCCACTCGGGGTTGTCCAGGTACCACTGCACGGTCTTGCGGATACCGGTTTCAAAGGTGTCGGCGGGCTTCCAGCCAAGCTCCCGCATCATCTTGCTGGCATCAATCGCGTAGCGGCGGTCATGGCCGGGCCGGTCCTTGATGAAGGCCACCTGTTCGCGGTAGCTGCCGCCGGCGCGCGGGCGCAACTCGTCGAGCAGGGCGCACACCGCATGGACGATGTCAATATTCGGCTTCTCGTTGTTGCCACCTATGTTGTAGGTCTCGCCGGGTTTGCCGGCTTCGAGCACGCGGCGTATGCCGCTGCAGTGGTCCTTGACGTATAGCCAGTCGCGCACCTGCTGGCCGTCGCCGTAAATCGGCAGGGGCTTGCCGGCCAGGGCGTTGACGATCATCAGCGGGATCAGTTTTTCAGGGAAATGGTAGGGGCCGTAATTGTTGGAACAGTTGGTGGTGAGCACCGGCAGGCCGTAGGTGTGGTGGTACGCCCGGGTCAGGTGGTCGCTCGCCGCCTTGCTGGCCGAATAGGGGCTGTTCGGCTCGTAGCGGTTGGCCTCGCTGAAAGCGGGGTCGGCCGGCTGCAGCGAACCGTACACCTCGTCCGTGGACACCTGCAGAAAGCGGAAGGCGGCTTTCTCGCCAGCCGGCAGCTCTGACCAGTAGCGGCGCACGGCCTCCAGCAGGCGAAAAGTGCCAACGATGTTGGTCTGTATGAAGGCTTCCGGGTCCGAGATGGACCGGTCCACGTGCGACTCGGCCGCGAAATGCACGACGGCGCGCGGCTTGTGCCTGGCCAGCAGGTCCGAAACCAGGGCACTGTCCCCGATGTCGCCCCGGACAAAAATATGCCGCGGGTTGCCCTTCAGGGGCGCCAGGGTTTCCATATTGCCGGCGTAAGTGAGCTTGTCCAGGTTGACGACCGGCTCGTCGCTGCCCGCCAGCCAGTCAAGAACAAAATTGGCGCCGATAAAACCGGCTCCCCCCGTAACCAAAATCATGAACTCGCCCTTCCTTGTGCCGCTACAGCGCGGCATCGGCTCATATTATGCCCCTGGCCAGCGGGTGGCACAGCCGGAAAAGGCGGCCGGCGGCCGCCGAGGCACGGGCTAGAAGTGGATGCCGCGCATCATCTGCTGCATGGCCACGGCCTCGGCGGACAGCTGCGGTTTGGCACCCTTCTCGCCTTTGGCGGCCGAAGAGTCGGGGAACATGCGGAAGCTGGTGTTCATGGCGATCTGCGCGATGCGCGGCACCAACGCATGCAGCAGCTGGCCGGTGATGCCCAGGCGCGTGGCGACACGCACCGGCTTGAAGATGCAGGCCTGGGCGATCATGTCGGCGGCTTCTTCGGGAGACAGCGTCGGCACGTTGTTGTACAGGTTGGTCGGCGCGATCATGGGCGTGCGCACCAGCGGCATATTGATGGTGGTGAAGCTGATGCCGACGTCGGCGAACTCGCTCGAGGCGCAGCGCGTCCAGGCGTCCAGCGCGRCCTTGGAGGCCACATAGGCCGAAAAGCGCGGCGCGTTGGTCAGCACGCCGATGGAGCTGATGTTGACCACATGGCCCTTGCGTTTGGCCGCCATGCCGGGCAGCAGCCCCATGGTCACGCGCAGGCAGCCGAAGTAATTGAGCTGCATGGTGCGTTCGTAGTCATGAAAGCGGTCGTAGCTGGCCTCGATCGCGCGGCGTATGGAGCGGCCGGCGTTGTTGATCAGGAAGTCAACGCCGCCGTGGTTGGCGACCAGCAGCTTGAGGAAGCGGTCGCAGTCGGCCATGTCGGCGATGTCGGCCGGGTAGGCCACGAACTGGTAGCCCTTGGCCTTGGCTTCCTTGCAGGCTTCGTCGAGCTTGTCCTGGTCGCGCCCGCAGATGATGGTGGTCGCGCCGGCTTCGGCGAACTTGTGCGCCGCGGCCAGGCCGATGCCGGACGAGCCGCCGGTGACCAGCACCACCTTGCCGCCCACCGTGCCGCGCAGCGAGCGGTCAATGTGCAGGTCGGGGTCCAGGTGGCGCTCCCAGTAGTCCCACAGGCGCCAGGCGTAGTCCTTGAGGTTGGGGCATTCAATGCCGGCGCCCTTGAGCGCGGCCATGGTTTCGCGGCAGTCAAAGCGCGTCGGGTAGTTGACGAAAGTCAGCATGTCCTCGGGCAGGCCCAGGTCGGCCATCACCGCGTTGCGCACGCGCCGCACCGGCGCCAGCGCCATCAGGCTCTTCTTGACGCCGCGCGGAATAAAGCCCAGCAAGGCGGCGTTGATGAACAGGTTCATCTTGGGCGCGTGGGCCGCGCGGCTGAAGATGTCCAGCACGTCGCCGACGCGGTAGCCCACCGGATCCACCAGGTGGAAGCACTTCTTGGCGATGCCGGTCTTGTGGCTGATGTGGTCCAGCGCGTCGACGACAAAGTCGACAGGCACGATGTTGATGCGCCCGCCTTCCAGCCCCACGGCCGGCATCCAGGGCGGCAGCAGCTGGCGCATGCGCTGGATCAGCTTGAAGAAATAGTAGGGGCCGTCGATCTTGTCCATCTCGCCGGTGGTGCTGTCGCCGACCACCATGGCGGGACGAAACACCGTCCAGGGCACCTTGCATTCCTTGCGCACGATTTTTTCGCTCTCGTGCTTGGTCATGAAGTAGGGATGGTCGTAGTTCTCGGCCTCCTCGAACATGTCCTCGCGGAACACGCCTTCATAGAGGCCCGCCGCGGCGATGGAACTCACATGGTGGAAGTGCCCGGCGTCTATGGCCTTGGCGAACTCCACCGCGCTGCGCGTGCCCTCGATGTTGACGGCGATCTGGCTTTGCTCGTCGGCACCCAGGTCGTAAACGGCGGCCAGGTGGTAAAAATGCCCGACCTGGCCCTTGAGCTTTTTGATGTCCTCGCTGCTCACGCCCAGCTTCTTGCTTGTCAGGTCACCGTGGATAGCGACAGCCCGCGCGGCGCCCACGCCCCAGTACTCCCGCAGCGCCGCGACCTTGCCGGCGCTTTCCTGGCGGATCAGGAAGTGGACGGTCGTGCCTTTTCGTTCCAGAAGTTTTTTGACCAGGCGTTTGCCGATGAAGCCTGTGGCCCCCGTGACGAAATAATGCATGTTGTGTTTTCTCCGCTGTACTGTCGATCAAAAAACTGATTCTTGCTTAAACCGCATGACTCCCTATTCAGCAGAAACCCGCGCTCAGCGGCGCGGGGCCTGCTTTTCCATAGAGCGGGGCACCTAAACACCGCCGCGGGGAAGGCTTATATTTTGCGGTCTATGCGGCATACTGTCCGCGCAAATCCACAACCCTCACCGTCTGGAGTCCATCATGGTCAAGAAACTGCAAAAAATGAGCGCCGACAAAAAATCCGGCCCCCAGCTCTCGGGCGCCGTCAAAGAGTCCGCGCAGCAAATCTGGCTGGCCGGCCTGGGCGCATTCTCCAAGGCGCAGGAAGAAGGCGGCAAGGTTTTTGAGACCCTCGTCAAGGAAGGCCTGTCCATCCAGCGCAAGACCCAGGCCGTCGCCGAGGAGAAGATCTCCGAAGCCACCAACAAGATGGCCACCATGGCCACCGACATCCAGTCCAAGGCCGGCCACCAGTGGGACAAACTCGAAAACATCTTCGAAGACCGCGTCGCCAAGGCCCTGAACAAGCTCGGCGTGCCTTCGGCCAAGGATGTGGACGCGCTGATCGCGCGCATTGACGAACTCAACCGCAATGTGCAAAAACTCAGCGGCAAGGCCCCCGCCGCCAAGAGCGCCGCAAAACCTGCCGCGAAAAAGGCCCCGGCCGCCAAGCGCCCGGCCGCGCGCAAGTCGGCGTAAGCACGGCGAGCTTCACCAAAAAGGGACACACCGTCCCTTTTTTTTCGCCTGTGCGCTTTGCTGCAAAGCAGCAAATATCCCCGGGGCCGCCGTCTACACTTTCTTCTCATGACTTCAGCCAAGCGTTCAAAAAGCAAGCCCTCCAGCAGCCGGCCGCGCATTGCACTGGCACTGGCGGGTGGCGGCCCGTTGGGGGCCATCTACGAGATAGGCGCGCTCTGCGCCCTCGACGAATCCCTGCAAGGCATCTCCTTCACCGAATTGCACCATTACGTCGGCGTCTCGGCCGGCGGTTTTATCGCGGCGGGCCTGGCCAACGGCATGACGCCGCGCGAACTCTGCGCGGCCTTTATCGAAAACGACGACAAGGCCTCGGAGGTCTTCGACCCGGCCTGGCTGATGGTGCCGGCCTACGGCGAATTCCTGCGGCGCGGCATCACGCTGCCCGGCCTGGCCGCATCGGCCGCATGGCGCGCCACCTTCGGTCGCAAGTCTTTTGTCCATGCGCTGGAGGCGCTGGGGCCGGCCTTGCCCACGGGCATTTTTGCCAACGACGAAGTCGATACCCAGCTCGAAAAACTGTTTTCCAAGCCCGGGCGCACCAATGACTTTCGCGAGCTTCGCACCCGCCTGACCCTGGTGGCGACCAACCTGGACAGCGGCGACGCCGCGCCCTTTGGCCGCCCCGGCTGGGACCATGTGCCGATTTCCAGGGCCGTGCAGGCCAGCTCGGCCCTGCCCGGCCTGTTCCCTCCGGTGGAGATCGACAACCATTACTACGTGGACGGCGCCCTCAAGAAGACCATGCATGCCGGCGTGGCCATGGACGAGGGCGTGGACCTGATGTTCTGCCTGAACCCGCTGGTGCCCTTCAACTCCACGCGCGCGCCCAGGCTGGCCATGGACCAGCGCGTCATGCGCCGCGGCCTGCCGCCCGAAAAACAGGCCATACCGCGCATCGTCAGCGGCGGCCTGCCCGCGGTCATGAGCCAGACTTTCCGCTCCATGATCCATTCGCGGCTGGAGCTGGGCATGAAGCACTACGAGCACGCTTACCCCGACACCGACATCGTGCTGCTGGAGCCCGACCACCGCGACGCCGAGATGTTCCTGGCCAATACCTTCAGCTACCGGCAGCGCCGCGAGCTCGCCGAGCACGCCTACCAGAAGACCCGGCAGATGCTGCGCTCGCGCAAGACCACGCTGTCGGCCAAGCTCGCGCGGCACGGCGTGAGCCTGAACCTGGACGTCCTGGAGGACCCCAAACGCCACCTGGTGGCCCCCAGGCCGGCCGCCACCCGCGTGGGCCGGGCCATCGCCTCGCTGGAGGAGGTGATGGAGGATTTAAGCCATGCGCTGCGATCGCCTTCCCGCGCGGCGCTGGCGGCGTAACCCAAAGGTTCTCTATGGGCGGACCCGGGTTTTGTGGACTTCCCTAGTTTCGCGCCGGCAGGCGCTGGGTTAGAGTTAAAGAACAATACGAGGTAGACAACTTATGGCGAAAAAAGCGCCGCGCCGTACAGCAGAGCGGATCCTGGAGGTCACCCTGGACCTCTTCAACCGCTTTGGCGAGCCCAATGTGTCGACCACGCTGATCTCCGCCGAGCTCAACATCAGCCCCGGCAACCTCTACTACCACTATCCCGCCAAAGACGAGCTCATCAACTCGCTGTTCGACCGTTACGAAAAATCCCTGAGCGAGCTGCTCAATGCCAGCGACGGCGTGCGCGACGTGGAGGACGCCTGGTTCTTCATGCACACCCTGTTCGAGCTGATCTGGCAGTACCGCTTCCTGTACCGCGACCTCAACGACCTGCTCAGCAAGAACCGCCGGCTGGAAACCCACTTCCAGTGGGTGCTCAAGAACAAGACGCGCGCCGTCAAGGGCCTGCTCGACGGCATGAGCCGCGCCGGCGCCATGACCATCGATTCGCGCGAGGTCGAGGCCACGGCCACCAGCATGGTGGTGGTGCTCACCTACTGGCTCAGCTTCGAGTACGTGCGCGACCCGCGCAACGCGCTGGAGCCCGGCAACGCCCAGGCGGCGCTGCTGCGCGGCGCGCACCACGTGCTCAATCTGCTGATTCCCTACCTGGAGCAAAGCCAGCGCGCGCACCTGCAGGCCCTGGTCGGCGCTTACAGCAACCCGGCTTGAGTTCCTTCAAGCCGCCCTCATCCATAACACAACAACACAACAATTTTTACCAAGGAGACAAGACACATGGCCAAATGGACTGCCTTTCCCCATGCCGGCGACTACGCATTCGATGCCGCCAGCCTGAAAAAGAGCTGGGCCCGCCTGCACCTGGGCGACTGCGAACCCCTGCCCAAGGAAGCCGATGTGCTGCAGGCCTGGGTGCTGTTCCACAACGGTGAGTTCCAGAAGGCGTCTGACGCCGGCCTCAAGGCCGGCGGCGACGGCATCACGGTGGCCAACAAGGCTGCCAGCATGTACGCCACCTACCTGGAAACCAAGGAAAAGGCCAAGTTGGACCTCTTCATGGAAGTCGCCGCCCGCGCCGAGGCCCAGCAAAAGGACGACCCGAAAAACGCCAACGCCTGGTACTGGCAGGCTTATGCGCTGGGCCGCTACAGCCAGGGCATCAGCGTGGCCAAGGCCCTGGCGCAAGGCCTGGGTACCAAGGTGAAAAACGCGCTGGAGCAGGCCATCAAGCTCTCGCCCAAACACGCCGACGCCCACATCGCGCTGGCCGCCTTCCACGCCGAGGTCATCGACAAGGTCGGCTCATTGATAGGCGGCATGACCTACGGCGCCAAAAAGGACGTGGGCCTGTCGCTCTACAAGGACGCCCTGAAACTGCACCCCGGCTCGGCCATCGGCATGATCGAATATGCCAACGGCATGGTCATGCTCGAAGGCGACAAGAAGATGAAGGAAGCCACCAGGCTGTATGAGCAGGCGGCGGCCAGCAAGCCGCTGGATGCGACGGAAAGGCTGGATGTGGAGATGGCGAAGGCGGAGTTGGAAGATTAGGCCGGGTTTTGCTCCGGCCGAGCGCGCTCTCTACTTGGTCCTGCTGGCCGGGGCAAGACCCGGCAAAAATCAAACCGGCCAGACCACACCCTTGTCATTGAGGATGGCGTCCAGTGGAATGTCGTGCGGCTCCGGCTCCATGTCCGGCAGCCAGCCCTGCGCATAGCCCAGCCCCACAGTAAAGGGGCGCGGCTGCAGGGTGGCCAGGGTGCGGTCGTAAAAACCGCCGCCATAACCCAGCCGGTAGCCGCCCGGCCCGTAGCCCACGCAGGGCACGAACAGCAGGGTGGGAATAATCACCTCTGTATCTTTTGGTTTCGGGATGCCGTAGGCGTCTTCTTCCATCGGGCAGCCGGGGTACCAGGCGTGGAAAGTCAGGGTTTTGTGCAGCTTGTTGACCACCGGCAGGCCGATCTTGCGGGGCGACCGTGCCGCTATGCTTTCGGTAGCAAGTTGCGCAGTCTCCACCTCGGCCAGCGCCGGATTTGACGAAGAATCCTGACTCAGGATTGCGTCTTCCTGCCACCGGTACAGCGCGGGCAGCGGGTCGAACTCTCCCTTGATGGGCCAATAGGCCCCAATCACCTGATGGGTGGAACCGACCAGCCAGATGCGCATCACACGTTGCAGCAGGTCGGCCCGCTGCAGGCGGTCAGGCATGTTCAAACGGGCTTCAACCAGCGCTTTGCGAGTGCTTAATTTGTCCATAATGTCCCAGATGCTATACAAATTTCTTACCAGCCCCCTGCGGGCAGCGGCCCTTGCGCCGGTTTTAGGCGCGATGGCCTGCTTCGCGCTGCTTGCCCCGGCCGCGGCCCAGGCGCCCGCCAGCGCGGCCGACAACGTGATCATCGAGATGAACAAGGCCTTCAAGCGCGGCGACAGGGCCCGGCTGGCGCAGCTGCTGCCGCAGGCCAGGGGCCACGCGCTGGAGCCCTGGGCCGCCTACTGGGATCTCAAGCTGCGCCTGGGCGAAGCCAGCGCGCAGGAGGTGCAGGACTTTTTGAGCCGCTACGCCGGCACCTACCAGGAAGACCGGCTGCGCAACGACTGGCTGCTGCTGCTGGGCCAGCGCCGCGACTGGGCCGGCTTTGCCGCCGAGTATCCCAACTACCGCATGAACGACGACAAGGAAGTGCGCTGCTATGCGCTGCTGGTCGAGCACCTGAAGAACCCTGCGCCCGATGCGCGCCTGGCCGAGGAGGTCAAAAAGAACTGGTACGCGCAGCGCGAGGCCGACGACGGCTGCAACTCGGCCGCCGAGCGTCTGGTGGGCACCAAAAACCTCACGCCGCAGGACGCCTGGGTCAAGGCCCGGCTGGCCACCGAGGCGAACCGCCCGCGCTCGGCGCTGGCCGCCGTGCAAATCGTCGCCCCCGACGCCGCGGGCATGGTCAACGACCTCAACGCCAGCCCCATCAAGTTCCTGGCCGGCAAACACATCGCGCTGAGCAAGTCGCGACGCGAAATCATCACGCTGGCGCTGATCAAGATGGCGATCGGCGACATCGAGGGCGCGGCCTTCCAGCTGGAAAATAAATGGGGCATGCAGCTCAACACCGAAGAGCGCAACTGGGTCTGGGGCGTGATAGGCCGGCAGACCGCCACGCGACTGGGCGCGGCCCCGGCCGGCGACGCGCTGGAGTATTTCGCGAAAGTCACCAAGGACAGCGACCTCAGCGACGACATGCTGGGCTGGAAAGTGCGGGCCGCACTGCGCGCCGGCAACCAGCCCAACTGGCCGCTGGTGCTGGCGGCCGTCAACGCCATGAGCGAGGACGCGCGCAAGGACGCTACCTGGAGTTACTGGAAGGCGCGCGCACTGCTGGCCACCGCGCCGCCCGATGCGCCGCCCAAGCCCGCCGTCGTGGCCACCACGCCCGGCGTGGTCCAGACGATTCCCACCGGCATCACGATTTCGCCGCAGCGCGCCGAGGCTCTGGCCTTGCTGCAGTCCTTCGCGTCGGTGCGCGGTTTTTACGAGCAGCTCGCGCTCGAGGAGCTCGGCCAGAAAATCACCGTGCCGGCCAAACCCGCGCCGCTGACACCCGAAGAAAAGGAAACCGCGCGGGCCAACCCGGGCCTGAACCGCGCCGCCTATGCCATCGCCATAGGCCTGCGCCCCGAAGGCGCGCGCGAGTGGAACTACAGCACCAACCTGCACCAGCGCGGCGGCATGGCCGACCGCGATCTGCTGGCGGCCGCGCAGTTTGCCTGCGACCGCCAGATCTGGGACCGCTGCATCAACACCAGCGACCGCACCAAGGGCGAGATCGATTTTGAGCAGCGTTATCCCATGCCTTTCCGCGAAACCGTGACCAAGCGCGCCCAGTCCATCAACCTCGACCCGGCCTATGTCTACGGCCTGATACGCCAGGAAAGCCGTTTCATCATGGACGCGCGCTCCGGCGTGGGCGCCTCGGGCCTGATGCAGGTCATGCCCGCCACGGCGCGCTGGACCGCCAAAAAGATAGGCCTGGAAGGCTTCACGCAGGACCAGCTCAACGACCGCGACACCAACATCGCGATCGGC
Source organism: Polaromonas sp. P4_F6 (assembly GCF_056401275.1). Classification (NCBI taxonomy): domain Bacteria; kingdom Pseudomonadati; phylum Pseudomonadota; class Betaproteobacteria; order Burkholderiales; family Comamonadaceae; genus Polaromonas; species Polaromonas sp. P4_F6. The sequence continues at coordinate 544,625 of NZ_JBFUJQ010000001.1, forward strand.
ACGGCCTACCTCAAGTTCGCGCTGGACGACTTCAACGGCTCCATGCCCATGGCTGCGGCCGCCTACAACGCCGGCCCCGGCCGGCCGCGCACCTGGCGCAACGGCCCGGTGCTGGACGCCGCGATCTGGGCCGAGAGCATTCCCTTCAGCGAGACGCGCGATTATGTGAAAAAAGTGCTGTCCAACACCACCAACTACGCGGCCCTCCTGACCGGGCGGCCGCAATCGCTGAAAGCCAGGCTGAGCACCGTGGGGCCGCGCGATGCGGCGCAGCCCGAGCCCTACAAGGACCTGCCTTAAAACAAGTTCCGGCTAGGCCGGGTAGACCGCGCCCAGCACCCTCAGGCCGCGCGCACCCGTCACGCTGGGCAGGTTGCCCGGCTTGCCCAGCACCAGTTGCCGCGCCAGCCAGGCGAAAGCCGCGGCTTCCACCTGCAACGGCGGCAGGCCGTGCTGGTCGGAGGTGCTGACGCGCAGCGCCGGCAAACCGGCCTGCAGGCGCGCCAGCAGGTGGGTGTTGAAGGCGCCGCCGCCGCACACGATTAACGATTCGCTGCCCTGCCCATAGGCGCTCACGCCCAGGATGCAGGCCCTGGCGGTGAACTCGGTCAAAGTGTTCTGGATGTCCTGGGGCCGCTCGCCGGCAAAAGGCTGGAGTTTGCCGGCCAGCCAGGCCTGGCTGAACAGGTCGCGGCCCGTGCTTTTGGGAATCGGCTGCGAGAAATAAGGTTCATCGAGCAGGCGGTCCAGCAGCGCGGGCAGCAGCGTGCCGCCGGCCGCCCAGGCGCCGCCGGCGTCGTAAGCCTGGCCGGTGTGCTGCCGGCACCAGGCATCCATGAGCGCGTTGCCGGGCCCGCAGTCAAAGCCCAGCACCGGCGAGGCGCCTGCCTGGGGCAGCACGCTGAGGTTGGAAATGCCGCCCAGGTTGAGCACGCAGACCGTGGCGTCCTCGCGGCCGAAAACACCCTGGTGAAAAGCCGGCACCAGCGGCGCGCCCTGCCCGCCCGCGGCCACGTCGCGGCTGCGGAAATCGGCCGCCACACGGATGCCTGTGAGCTCGGCCAGCAGGGCCGGGTTGTTCAACTGCAGTGTGTAGCCCGCACCCGCGGGTTCGCTTGATGTTCTTTGCGGCTGGTGCCGCACGGTCTGGCCATGCGCGCCTATGGCCTGGATGTCCAGCGGCGAGATGTCTTGCGCCGCGGCCTGGGCCAGCAGCGCGGCCACAACCTTGGCATACACCGCGGCAATCTGGTTGCCGGCCAGGGCGGCGCGGTGCAGTTCGTTGGGAGACGGCGCGTTCAGCGCCAGCAGTTCGGCGTGGAAGGCCGCGCTGAAAGCTTCGGTCGCGGCGGCAAGGACCTTCGGCTTATCGCCCTCAAACGCCACCAGAACGCCGTCGGCACCGTCGAGCGAGGTGCCTGACATCAGGCCTATGTAGTAATCCAGCATGCGGCTATTCTGCCGCAAGCCGGTTATTCAGCGCGCGTTTGGGTGATGCTGGCTGCCGCGAGGAGCTGAGTCCTCACGCCCACCGCAAGCTGCTTGAACAGCGGCATGGAAGCCGCAGCGACCGGAATGGCCTCGCTTTGTTTGGCGATCATCATCGGGTCCTGGTGCACGCCGTTGACGCGGAATTCGAAATGCAGGTGCGGGCCGGTGGCCCAGCCGGTGCTGCCGACCAGGCCTATGGTCTGGCCCTGGCTCACGTTCTGGCCTTTTTGCACCATGAGCTTGCTCAGGTGGGCATAGACGGTTTCATGGCCGTTGCGGTGGCGGACGAAGACCACGTTGCCGTAGCCGTTCTGCACGCCGGAGAACTCGACCACACCGTCGCCCACGGTGCGCGCGGGCGTGCCGGTGGGTGACGCGAAATCGGTGCCCAGGTGGGCGCGCCACTTTTGCAGAATGGGGTGAAAGCGCATCGAAAAGCCGCTGCTGATGCGCGAGAACTCGACCGGCGAGCTCAGGTAGGCGCGGCGCAAGCTCTGGCCGTCGAGTGTGTAATAGCCGCCTTTCTGGGCGGCGCCGTTGGCGTCCAGGCCCGGGGGCTGGAACCACATGGCCTGGTAGGGCTTGCCGGCGTTGACGAATTCTGCCGAGAGCACGCGGCCGGTGCGCAGCGGCTCGCCGTCGGCTTCCAGGGATTCATAGACCACGTTGAAGCGGTCGCCCTTGCGCAGCGCGCGGCGGAAATCGATGTCGCTGGAGAAAATTTCTGCGATCTGCACGGCCACGCCGTCGGGAATACGCGCATCGTCGGTCGCGGCGAACAGCGAAGTTTGGATGCTGCCGCTGGACAGGCGCGCGGTGGCGACATAGGGCGCGGTTTCAACGCGGGAGGTGAAGCCGGTGGCGCCGCGCTCGACGACCAGGCGCTTGAAGGTCGTTTCGTCGTCGGTGGGCCAGCGCATGCTGAGCTTGAGCAGTTGCTGGCTGTCGCTGGCTTCAGCCGTCACGTTCTTGCCGGCGCGGCCCGACAGCAGCAGGCGCGCGTTGGCGTCGCTGCGCAGGAAGGCGGCGGCCGCGCTGTCATCGATGTTCAGGCGCTTGAGCAGGGAGTCGGCGGTGTCGCTGCTGCGCGTGCTTTCAGTGCGGAAGAGCTTGAAGCGGAAATCGGTCAGGGAATCGGTCTGGGCCTGCGTGGGCAGGGACTCCACCGCTTCGAGCACCTGGCGCACCGGCAGGTCGGCGGCATCGGGCGCCATGGGCGCGACACCGAAGGCCGTGACACCGGTGCCCAGCAGCAGGACTGCGAGGCTGGCGGCAACACGTTTGGGGTGGCGGCGAAGGCTGTGGGCGACGGGAAGCAGTATCTGGGAAGGGATTGGCAGTTTCAAGACAAAATTCCCAACAAAAATGCATCGGACGCTGCGAAGCGCCGGACTGCTGTATAAAACATGGAGAGCTTTGATGGCCAGCCCTGGATAAAGGGGTGGGGCCTGAGCCATCCAGACGATGTGGTTCCTGATTAGCAATTTGCAGGCCAACTAAAATGGCGCGCTGGATGCAGGAGAGCCGCCAGTATATCTGTCGGACAACCCCCCGACATGTGAAAAACCCTTATGAATCAAGCGCTTGTTACAAAATACCCCATCACCGACCGTGTAAAGATGGGCCTCGCGACCACCCTGAGAGGCTGCGAAGAACTGATTCCGGAAAACGATTGGATACAAAAACTGGCCAAATCCGAGGCCACCGGGGTTCCGCTGCGCATCAAGCTGGGCCTGGATCCGACCGCGCCTGACATTCATGTCGGCCACACCGTGGTGCTGAACAAAATGCGTCAGCTCCAGGATTTGGGCCATACAGTCATTTTTCTTATAGGCGACTTCACCAGCCTGATCGGCGACCCTTCGGGCCGCAACAGCACGCGCCCACCGCTCACGCCCGAGCAGATCAAGGTCAATGCCGAGACCTACCGCGCGCAGGCCGACAAGATCCTGGACCCCACCAAGACCGAGCTGCGCTACAACAGCGAATGGAGCGAGCCACTGGGCGCCACCGGCATGATCCAGCTGGCCTCGCGCTACACCGTGGCCCGCATGATGGAGCGCAACGACTTCCACGACCGCTTCAAGGCCGGCACGCCCATCAGCGTGCACGAGTTTTTGTACCCGCTGATGCAGGGCTACGACTCGGTGGCGCTCAAGAGCGACCTTGAGCTCGGCGGCACCGACCAGAAGTTCAACCTCCTGATGGGCCGCCACCTGCAGCAGGAATATGGACAGGAGCCGCAGTGCATCCTGACCATGCCGCTGCTCGAGGGCCTGGACGGCATTGAAAAAATGTCCAAGAGCAAGAACAACTACATCGGCATCAGCGAGGACGCCAACACCATGTTCGCCAAGGTGCTGTCGATCTCCGACGTGCTGATGTGGAAGTGGTACACGCTGCTGTCCTTCAAGAGCGAAGCCGATATCGCGGCCCTCAAAGCCGAGGTCGACGGCGGGCGCAATCCCAAGGATGCCAAGGTGGCGCTGGCCAAGGAAATCACCGCGCGCTTTCACTCGGCCGCCGCGGCCGATGCCGCGGAGCAGGACTTCATCAACCGCAGCAAGGGCGGCGTGCCCGACGAGATTCCCGAGGTGTCGCTGACCGGCGCGCCCATGGGCATAGGCGCGCTGCTCAAGGCTGCCGGCCTGGCGCCTTCGGGCAGCGAAGCCACGCGCCTGATCGACGGCGGCGGCGTACGCGTGGACTCCAGCGTGGTCAGCGACAAGGCGCTCAAGCTGGCGGCCGGCACCTATGTGCTGCAGGTCGGCAAGCGCAAGTTCGCCCGCGTGACGCTGGGCTGAACGCCCGCCGGCAGCCTCCCCCGCTTTAACGAACCTCGATGGTGACGCGCCGGTTGCGCGGCTCGTCGACCTCATCGGCCGTCGGCACGGCAAGCTCGCGCTCGCCCCGCCCGGCCGCCTCGATGCGGGCTGGCGGGAACTGGCGTTCGGCCAGCATCTGGCGCACCTGCTGCGCGCGCTGCGCCGAGAGGGCGTCGTTGCTGGCGCCCGAGCCCACGGTGTCGGTATGGCCGGTGATCACCATGTCGCCGCCGCTGCGGGCCAGCGCCGCGGCCAGCACCTGTTCCAGCACTTCTTGCGATTCGGCCGTGAGCACCGTGCCGCCGGCATCGAAATACAGCGTGTAGCGCTGCGGCTTGGGCGGCGCCATCTCGAACAGCGAGCGGTGTTCGGCCTGCACCTTGGCCGGGTCGGCCTGGTCCAGCCGCGGCGCGCCGCCGGCACCCGAGGCCGCGGTGGCGCGCTGGTAGGGCTGGGACACGGTGGTCTCGGCGCCGGCACCGGCCTTGGCGCGCACCACCACGGCGGACGGCGCACCGCCTTCCTGCGGCAACAGCACCACGCGGGTACTGGGGGCCGAACAGGCCGCCAGCAGCAAGGCCAGCGCGACGGGGAAAAGAAGGGAAGGACGGCCGCTCATGGCTGCTCATCCGCCTGCACGATGAAGTCCGTCCCGCGCACGCCGACAAAAGCAAATTGCGTTTCGATGCGCACCGCTTCAGGGTGCGACTTGCCGAGCAGGCCGGTGATCATGCGCAGCGAGCCCTTGAGCAGCGAGGCCAGCAAATTGCCGTCATGGGTGGTGGCGTCAAAGCTGAAGGCCTTGAGTTCCATCTGCGAAGACGGCCCGAGCACCAGCGTGCTGCCGTCGCGCAGCACCAGGCTGGCGGCGGAGTCGGGGCCGGTCGTGATGCGCCCACCGGGCAGCAGCGCGTCGCCGGCCTGCGCCGCTCGCGCCGCCTCGCCTGGCGCTTGCAGCAGCTGCACGCCGCCTTTGAGGGTCTTGAGGAAGCCGGCTTGCCGAACCGCCGCTTCAACAGGGGCGGCCGGCGCGGCCGCAAGGCCTGGGGCTTCGGGGACGGGGGATGAGGTGTTTGGCGACGGGGCCTGCGCGTGCGCGCCGGCCGCAGCCAGCGCCAGCGCGGTGGCTGCGATCAGATGCGGATAGGACATTGTTGTTTTTACTCCGGCGGCCATTGTCGCATCGGCGACCGGAGCTTGCAGCGCCCAGGCGGCGGCGCCTGCCGCGCGGCTTCAAGGTGCGGGCGAGGCCAGCGGCTTGCCTTTTTCGACAACGTAAACGCCGACCAGCTTGATGGGCGCATTGGTGGTGTTGTGGGCGTCGTGCACCACGCCGGCCGGAATGACGAAGGACTCGCCCGCCTTGACCTGGCGCGGCGGCTGGCCGTCGATCAGCAGGGTGGCCTCGCCTTCGAGCACATAGCTGATTTCATCGCCGGGATGGGTGTGGCGGCCGGCCTTGGCGCCGGGCGCCACGTCGACGCGGGCCACCACGGCCTCGCGCCCGGGCACGGACACGTCGGCCTTGCCGACAAGCGTGCGCGTCAGGCCCGAGGCCTGCGCGAACAGGGCGCCGGCCGACACGGCCAGCACGGTGCCCAGCACCAGGGCGAAGCTGCGTTTCTGGATTTTCATGGCTGTTTCCTCAGGAGTGGTTCGTTGTGTTTGATCAGGCGCAGCGATTGCGGCGCGCACCCATGCTAGCGGCCGTGCCGGGCACCGGCCTTGGGAACAACCCTTGGCGCCATCACCGTCGTACACAATAGCGCCATGAACTCGACCACCTTCCAGGCCCTGACGCCGCAGCGCATGCTGCTGGCCTCTGTGGCTGTCGCGGTCCTTACCATCGCGCTGAAGACCACGGCCTGGTACATCACCGGCTCGGTGGGGCTGCTGTCGGATGCGATGGAGTCTTTCGTCAACCTGGCCAGCGCGCTGTTCGGCCTGGCCATGGTCACCATCGCGCAGCGGCCCGCCGACGACGACCACCCCTACGGCCACCACAAGGCCGAGTATTTCTCCTCCGGTTTTGAGGGCGCGCTGATCATAGGCGCGGCGGCCGCCATCATCTGGGCCGCGGCCCATCGCATCCAGAACCCGCAGCCGCTCGAAAAAATGGGCTGGGGCCTGGCGCTGGCGGTAGGCAGCTCGGCCCTCAACGGCCTGCTGGCCTGGGTGATGTTCCGCGTGGCCAGGACGCACCGCTCGATCGCGCTGGAGGCGGATGCCAGGCACCTGGTGACCGACGTCTGGACCTCGGCGGGCGTGGTGGTCGGCATAGGCGCCGTGATCGCGACAGGCTGGCTCTGGCTGGACGCCGTGGTGGCCATAGGCGTGGCCATCAATATCCTCTGGGAAGGCTGCCGGCTGGTGTGGCGCTCTTCGCAAGGCCTGATGGACGAAGCCGTGGAGCCCGAGGTGATGGCCGAGATCCAGAAAGTGCTGCAAGGCTTCGCCCACCCCACCATCCGCTTTGACCACCTCAGCACGCGCCGCGCCGGCCAGCGGCGCTTTGTCGACCTGCACATGCACATGCCGGCCAGCTGGTCGCTGGGGAGGGCCGCGGCGGTGCGCGCCAGCGTCGAGCAGGCCCTGATGAGCGCCGTGCCCGGCCTGCGCGCCACCATCCAGCTACTGCCCAGCGATGTGGAAGCGCATTTTGACGACGAGGCCGATCTCATCTGAAGGCCGGCCTCTTTTTTCGATACTCCCCCGATAATTTCCCAGCCCCTTCTCGCCCTTTTTCTCGCCCAGGAGCTTCCATGAAACGCATCTTGCTTCCCGTCCAGGCCCTTGCCTGCGCGCTGTTGGCCTTTACGGCGCATGCGGCGGACATCGCGGTCCTCAGCGCCGGCGCCATAGAGCCGGGCCTGAAGGCCGCGGCCGCCGCGTTTGAAAAGCAGACGGGCCACGGCGTGAAAATCACGTTCAATACCGCGCCCGAACTCAAAAAACGCATGGAATCCAACCCGGCCTTCGACGTCGTGATCGCGCCGCCCGCCGTGATCGGCGAATTCGCCTCGGCCAGCAAGCTGGCCGAAACACGCGCCAACGTCGGCCGTGTCGGCATGGGCGTGGCCGTGCGTGAAGGCGCGGCCGCGCCTGACATCAGCAGCGCCGAGGCGCTCAAGCGCTCGGTGCTGGCCGCCGACTCGCTGGTGTTCAACCGCGCCTCCACCGGCTTGTACCTCGAAGGCCTGCTCAAGAAGATGGACGTCTATGCGCAGGTCGAGGGCAAAACCACGCGCTACCCCGACGGCGCCGCCGTGATGGAACACGTCATCAAGGGCAAGGGCCAGGAAATCGGCTTCGGCGCGATCACCGAAATCCTGCTCTACCGGGGCAAGGGCCTGAAGTTCGTCGGCCCGGTGCCGGCCGAGGTGCAGAACTACACCGCTTACACCGCCGCGCCGCTGGCCTCCGGCAAGCAACAGGAACTGGCCCAGCAGTTCGTGAGTTTTCTCGCAGGGCCGGTGGGCAAACCGTTGTTTGTCGCCGCCGGCGTGGGCGACTGATGAAGGCGCTGCTGCAGCGTGTGGCTGAGGCCCGCGTGGTGATCGAGGGCGAGACCGCCGGGCAGATCGGGCCCGGGCTGCTGGTGCTGGTGTGCGCCGAGCGCGGCGATAGCGAAGCACAGGCCGACAAGCTGCTGGCCAAGATACTCAAGCTGCGCATCTTTTCCGACGAGGCGGGCAAGATGAACCAGTCGGTGCAGGACGTCCGGGGCGGCCTGCTCGTTGTCAGCCAGTTCACGCTGGCCGCCGACGCCTCGGGCGGCAACCGGCCCAGCTTCACCGGCGCGGCGGCGCCCGACGAAGGCCGCCGGCTCTACGACTACTTTGTCGCCCAGGCACGGGCACTGCATCCGGAAGTGCAAACCGGGCGGTTTGCCGCCGACATGAAGGTGCACCTGGTCAATGACGGGCCGGTGACCATCCCGCTGCGGATTGACCCGGCAGCCTGAAAAGCGGGGCTGAGGTATAAACCGGCAGGAGAGTTGACCGGCCAGCGAGTCCCCGCGGCCGGCGCCGCACCGTAAATTTTTCAGGTTGACCATGATCCGTTTTGTCGTCGCCACACGCACCAGTTTTGATAATTTTTTCACCGGCACCGCGCTGGGCCGCTCCCTGGCCCTCTACTACCCTCTGGGCGGGGTGCAGGTGCGGATATTTGAGAACAACACGGCCGGCTTGCCCTCGGTCTATAACCAGGCCATTGAGGAAGCGCGGGAAAAACCCGCGCTGCTGGTCTTCTGCCATGACGACCTGCACCTTTGCGACTTTTTCTGGGGCGACCGCATTCGCGAAGGGCTCGCGAAATACGACATCATCGGCCTTGCCGGCAACCTGCGCCGCGTACCGCGCCAGCCGGGATGGGCTTTTGTGGATGAAAATTTCACCTGGGACGCCAAGGAAAACCTGAGCGGCGTGGTGGCCCACGGCAACAGCTTCCCGCCGCCCAACCTGAGCGTCTTTGGCCCGTCTGGCCTGCCGGTCAAGCTGCTGGACGGCCTGCTGCTGGCCTGCGACAGCCAGCTGATGATCGAGAAAAACCTGCGCTTTGACGAGCGCTTTGATTTCCATTTTTACGATCTCGATTTTTGCCGCGAGGCGGAGCGGCTGGGGCTCAGCATGGGCACCTGGCCGATTTCCGTGGTGCATGAAAGCGGCGGCGGCTTCGGCGGCCCGAGCTGGAGCGCCGGCTACGCGGCTTACCTGGACAAGTGGAAGTCCTGAGCGAAAGCTCAGCGATACGGGTTTTTAAAACCCAGCCCCGCCAGGATGCGGATTTCCTCCGCCTCCATGGCCTGGGCGTCTTGCTCGCCGGTTTCATGGTCCCAGCCCTGGGCATGCAAGGTTCCGTGCACCAGCATATGGGCGTAGTGGGCCTGCAGCGTCTTCTTGTTGTCTTTTGCTTCCTGGGCCACCACGGGCGCGYACAGCACCAGGTCGGCCGTCACCACCGGCTCCTGCGTGTAATCGAAAGTCAGCACATTGGTGGCGTAGTCGCGCCGGCGGTAGTCGCGGTTCAGCGCCCGGCCTTCCTCGGCATCGACGATGCGCACGGTGATCTCGCCGTCCTGCGCGAGCGCGTGGCGTATCCAGCGGGCCACGCTGTGGCGCGGCAGGGCCGCGCGGTGGCGTGCAGCGTTCTTCAGTTCGCCAAACTGCAGCGACAGGCTGAGCTGCTTAAGAGCCATTGCGGCTCCTTGCGCTGGCGCGGCGGGCCGGTGCGGCGACGGGTTCGGCGGCTTCCTCAACCGGTGCAACCAGGCTGGGGGATTTGTCGTACGCGTCAACGATGCGCGCCACCAGCGGGTGGCGTACCACGTCGGCGCTGGTCAGGCGGGTGATGGCAATGCCCTTGACGCGCTTGAGCACGCGCTCGGCGTCCACCAGGCCGCTGAGCTGCGTGCGCGGCAAGTCCACCTGGCTCACGTCGCCCGTCACCACCGCCTTGCTGCCGAAGCCTATGCGCGTGAGAAACATCTTCATCTGCTCGGGCGTGGTGTTTTGCGCCTCATCGAGGATGACAAAGGCATGGTTCAGCGTGCGGCCGCGCATGAAGGCCAGCGGTGCGATCTCGATCTGCTGGCGCTCAAAAGCCTTTTGCACGCGCTCAAAACCCATCAGCTCGTGCAGCGCGTCGTACAGCGGGCGCAGGTAAGGGTCCACCTTCTGGCTCAGGTCGCCCGGCAAAAAGCCCAGGCGCTCGCCGGCCTCAACCGCGGGGCGCGTCAGCACGATGCGCTGCACGGTGCTGCGCTCCAGCGCATCGACCGCGCAGGCCACGGCCAGGTAGGTTTTTCCGGTGCCGGCCGGCCCTATGCCGAAGGTGATGTCGTGCGTGGCGATGTTTTCCAGGTAGGTGCCCTGGTTGTTGGTGCGAGCGCGCAGGTCGGCGCGCCGGGTCGACAGCGCGATGCCGCCGTCGGGCGCGGTGCTCAGGGCCGTGTCGCCGGCCAGCATCAGCTGCACGGTTTCGGGTTCTATGGGCCGCTGGGCGATCTCGTACAGGGCCTGCAGCACTTCCAGCGCCAAAGTCGCCTTGACCTTGGTGCCGTCGATCTTGAACTGCTCAAAGCGGTGCGCGATCGTGACGTCCAGCGCCGCCTCTATGGTGCGGATATGGCTGTCCATGGGCCCGCACAAATGGCCCATGCGGGTGTTGTTGGGCGGCGTGAAGGTGTGGCGAAGGATCAAGGTCGGGCTTTCCGGGGGGTTGCACCTGGCCTGGCCGGCTGGATACAGGCAGATGGGTGATTGTCTCTCCAATATCAAGGCCGCGGGGCGCGCCGGGTTTGCGCCCGGGCGGGCGGCGCGGGGCGGCCCTTACGGCACCCACCAATAGCGCAGCGCGTGGAAGTAGATGGGCGCCGCGAACACCACCGAATCCAGCCTGTCCAGCATGCCGCCATGGCCTTCGATCATGGTGCCCCAGTCTTTCACGCCGCGGTCGCGTTTGATGGCCGACATCACCAGGCCGCCGAAAAATCCCATCATGCAGATGGTGAGCGCCATCAGCGCCGCCTGCCCGGGGTTAAAAGGCGTCGTCCAGTAAAGCGCAGCCCCCAGGGCGGTGGCGCTGGCAACACCGCCGACCAGGCCCTCCCAGGTTTTCGACGGTGACAGCTCGGGCGCCACCTTGCGCTTGCCGAAAAGCTTGCCCCAGACGTACTGCAGCACGTCGCTGCCCTGCACCACGATCACCAGAAAGGCGATCAGGAGCAGGTTGCGCCCTTCAAACCCCGGGATTTGCAGCGTGAGCAGCGCCGGTACATGGCTGATGCAGAACACGCAGATCATCAGGCCCCACTGCACTTTCGAGGTGCGTTCCAGAAAGCGCTTGGTGTCGCCACCCACCGCCGCGAGTATGGGCAGCACCAGGAAGGCATAGACCGGGATGAAGATGGAGTACAGCCCGTACCAGTCGATCCAGATCAGGAAATACTGCACCGGCAGCGCGATGAAGAACGCGACCGCGATCGCCAGGTGGTCGCCGCGCCGCGTGTAGGCCAGGCTCATGAATTCGCGCAGCGCGTAGAAAGAGATCAGGTAGAACAGCACGATCACGCCGTTCTTGCCGCAGGCAAAGGACAGGCCGATGACACCTATCATCACCCACCAGGCATTGACGCGGGAATTGAGGTTGTCGATCACCGAATGCGGCTCGCCGCGCGCGACGCGCCACTTGAGCAGCGCGCCTATGCTGGAGGCCAGCAGCAGCACGCCGAAGACACCGCCGAAAAGCATCAGTGTGGTTTGGGTGGAAGCGGAAAGGTTCATGGCGTTGTGTCCTCCGCCCGGTCGTATTCCGGCCGCAAGTCCAGCATGGCCTTGCGCGCACGCGCGATAAAGGTATTTTTATCCTCGCCCTCGGCGAGCGCTATGGGCGCGCCGTAGCGCACGGTGCAGGCCAGCGGAATGGGCACCAGCGTGCCCTTGGGCAGAACGCGCTTCAAGTTTTCTATCCAGACCGGCACCAGCCGCACCTGCGGGCAGGCGCGCGTCAGGTGGTAGAGCCCGCTTTTGAGCGGCAGCAGCACTTCGTCGCCGGTGTTGCGCGTGCCTTCGGGAAACATGATCAGCGAGTCCCCGGCGAGCAGCGCTTCGGTCATCTGCCCGACCGGGTCGGAGCCGGGCTGGCCGGCGGCGCCATCGCGCCGGATCATCAGCGCGTTGAACACGTCATTGCCGATAAAGCGCCGCAGTGCCGACGCTTCCCAGTAATCCTGGCCCGCCACCGGCCGCGTGATGGCGCGCAGGTCCGCCGGCAGCGTGGCCCACAGCAGCACGAAGTCGCCATGGCTGGTGTGATTGGCGAAATAAAGCGTCTGCTCCGCCTTGGGCGTCGTGCCGCTCCAGATGGCGCGCACGCCGGTCAGCAGCCGGGCGGCCAGCACGATCAGCCACGCGGATGCGGACGCCGCCAGGCCCAGGCCGCTTTGAGGGGATCTACTCATGAAAACAAGTCCTTTCAAAGGGGATGCGCGTTCAGCGCAGGTCCTGGGTGAGCAGCGCCAGCAGGAACAGGCTGCTCTGGCAGGCCACGGCGATGCCGTGGCGCTGCAACAGTTGCCTGGCCCCCGCCACCCGGTCTTCCAGCGCGCGCGGCTGGCCGTCTGCCGGGCGCAAGCCCAGCCGCTGCAGCGCGCTGTCCAGATCGCTCAGTGACGCGATGGCGCCGCCGGCCAGGTCTTTGAACAGGCCGGCGTCGAAATACAGCCGGAAGGCGAGGTAGCGTTCCAGTACACCGACCAACGCCACCGCGCCAAAACCCAGCGCGGACAGCAGGGGCAACGAACGCCCGGTGAGCGCCAGAACGGCGATGGCCACCACGCTCAGGGCCAGCCCCCATGCGGCCGGCACGCGGGCGGCCTGCAGCAGCCTGGCCGTGGCGGTGCACAGGGCGCGGTCCGTGTCGCTCATAGTGCCGTCCGGCGGGTGGCCTGGTCCAGCGCCTGCTGCCACGCCGCGCCCAGCACAATTTGCGGCCGCGCCTGGCGTACCAGCCCTTCGGCCTGGACCAGGCTTGCGGCCGCGCCGTGCAGGCGCAGCCAGGTGATGATGGCGGCGGCGCTGCGCGAGAACCCGAGCGCGCAGCACACCCACACCGCCTTGCCGGTGCGGCGCTGGCCGTCTATCACGCCGGCCACGCGTCGCAGGGCCGGCGGCGCCGGCACAGCCAGGTCCAGCAAGGGCACGCAGTGCGCGCCCTCCACGGTCGGCAGCTGCAATTCGGCACTGAGGCTGACCAGCCGGGGCCGCCCCGCGGCCTCCCATTCGGCGAGGGTCGGAATGCGCCCCAAGCGCAAGCCCGGCGCGACCTCGACCGATGCCGGCAGCCGGCGCGTCCACAGCCGCGCATTGACCGCGGCGCCCAGCCGGTAGGGCGCCAGCAGCCAGCGCGCGGCCCAGCGCATGCGCCCGCGCCTGTCCATCTGGAAGCCGCGTGCGCCCAGGCCCGCATAGTTCAATGCCACCAGCGCCAGCGACGCGGCCGGCCAGGTGAGCCAAAGGCCCATGCCGCCAAGGGCAAGCGCCGCGGCCAGGAACGCCAGCGCCCCCGCGGCGTAAAGCCCCGCCAGCTTCCAGCGCCGCCCCTCGCGCGCCAGGCGCCAGCCCTGCGGCAGCGACGCCACCCGTTCAAGCGGCCACAGCCACACGCAGACCAGCCCGAGCAGCGCGCCGGTCGGAATATCGATGAAATGGTGCTGCCAGGTCGTGAGCACCGACGCGCAGATCGCAAAGGCCCACAGGTGCAGCACGGCGCGCGCCCAGGCAGCGCTTATCAGGCGGCGGTACCAGTCCCACAGGATGACGGCCAGCGCAATATGCAGCGAAGGGGCCTGGTTAAAAGGCTGGTCGAAACTGCGCAGCGCATTGAACAGAAAGGCCGGCGCGCCGCTGACCTCCGGCTGGCCGAAACTGAAACGCAGCGGCCACAACACAAAACAGGCCACCGCCAGGCAAGTCGCGGTCAGCAGCCGCGCGCCGTGCCGGTCCAGGGTGTGGCGGTCGCGCGCCAGGAAGGGCGACAGCGCGTAAAAGACGTTGATCGTCCAGTAGGGAAAAATGGTCCACGGCCAGAACGGCAGCGAGCGCTCCCAGTCGAAGGCCAGCGTCGGCACCACCGCGCGGGAGGCGGCCCACCAGTTGGCAAAACCGTAGGCGGCGTAAAACAGCGGCCCCAGCAGCGCCAGCCACGCGGCCGCGCGCTTCCAGGGCCGTCGCGCGAACCAGCTTGTCATGCGCCGCGACGTACCGCGAGGGAAACCGTGAAGATGCCCCATTCGTCGATGCGCTGGGCGATCTTGCGAAAACCCGCCTCCTCCACCAGCTGGTCCATCTCGGCCTGGGTGCGGCGGCGCATGACCCAGGCTTCGCCCTGGCGGTGGCTGGTGAGCGCGCGCGCGATCATTTCCAGCTGCGGATGCCAGGGCTGGCCCGTGTAGACCAGGTAGCCCCCCTCTTGCACCGCATCGCCGACACCGGCGAGCGAGCGGCGCACCATGGCGTTGTCGGGAAAGAGCTCGTAAAGCCCGGAAACCACCGCCAGCGTCGGCCGCGGCACGACGCCCGCCAGGCTGTCGCGGTCGAAGGCGTCGGCCTGCACGAACTGCGCGACGCCGGCAAGTCCTTTTTCCGCGATCAAGGCGCGGCCGTCGCGCACGTTGATGTCGCTGTAATCGCGCAGCAGGATGGAAGCCGGCTTTACAGGGCTGGACAGCACGGCGTCCATCACATAACGGCCGTGGCCGGCGGCGATGTCCATCAGCCGCACCTCGCGGTGCTGCGCGGCCAGGCGCTCCATGGCCTCGCGCAGCAACTCCTCGACATGAATCTTGCGCTGGCGGATGCCGCGCCAGCCTATCGAATTGAGGTAGGTCTTGTCGATGTTGCGGCCCAGCGGGCCCGCGCCTTCGGGCTGGTTGCGGTAGACATAGTCCAGCGTGCTGCCGGAATCAAAACCCGTGTCATGGCCCAGCTTGACGCCGCGCGAAAGCAGGCCGCCCAGACGCAGGCCGGCGCGGGTCAGTGCCCAGTAAGCGCCGCGCGGCGACAAGGGTGAGAGCGGCTCTGCCAGCGCGTGCGATTCGTCGGCCGTTTCACCGCGCAGGTGGGCTTCGCGCAGGTCGACAGCCGGTGTGGGGGCGTCAAAGCGCTCCAGGATGAAGTTGCGTATGCCCAGCACCACCGGTGCGCGGTCCTTTTCGCCGAGCGTGTCGTGAAAAAACCCGGGCAGCTCGGTCCTGGTCTTCACGGCGCTGCCCAGGCGCTCGAAGAAGCGGTGCTGCGGCTTGTGGTGCACGACCCAGTCGGCGCCGGAGATCAGCAGCTGCACCGGCTGCGTGATGGCGTTGGCGTCCGCCACGATGCGGTCCGAGGTGGCGTACAGGTCCAGCAGGATGTTGACCGCGATGGGGCGCGAAATCAGGGGGTCGCTTTCGTAGCTCGCGATGCGCGCGGGATCGTGCGTGAGGAACTTCGCCTTGACGTAGCTGTTGACAAAAAACAGGCCGCGCAGCTTGTGCATCAATGCCAGCCCGGCGCGCGCGAAAGGCACGTAGAGCTTGACCTTGAAAGCCGGCGAAGCCAGCGTGAGGCCGCGAACCTTGGGCGCGTAATCGTGCGCCCAGGTCGCGATCAGCACCGCCCCCACGCTTTGGGCGATGACGTGGATATCGCGCTCCGGCACGCCGTGCGCCTCGCCGATGTGGTCGATAAAGGTCTGCACGTCGCGCACCGAGGTCGCGAAGCTGGGGCTGTAGCCGCGCTGGCCCGGTGAGCGGCCGTGGCCGCGCGCGTCCCAGGCGAAAAAGTCGAAATCGGGAAGCTGGAGTTCATCCACCAGGTGCGCCATGCGCGCGCCGTGCTCGTGGCCGCGGTGGAACAGCACAACGGCGCCACGCCTCGGGCCCTGCGTGGCGGGCCAGTGCCGGTAAAACAGGGATTGCCCGTCGTGCGTGCTGAAGTGGCGTTCGTCGGGGGTGCGGGAAGTGCTCATTCAGTCCTTGGAAGTGTTGTGGGTGTGAATTGCAGGCGCCTTGGCCTCGGCCACGGCCAGGCGCGTCCGGTTGACGATGGTCCATGCGATGAGCGCGGCAAGCAGCGGCATCAGCCAGGCGGCCCATGCGGGCAAGGGCCAGCCCGCCGCGACATACAGCGCCAGCGCACCGAAGACAAAAGCCCGGTCGCTTTTGCCAAGGGGACCGTCATAGCGGCGCGATGCGCCTATGGTGGGCCCGAGCGCACCCGCAAATTCGCTGAGGCCGGCCAGCATGATCACCGCGCCAAGCCAGAAAGGACTGAAGGGCGCCACCAGGGCAAAAGGCAGGTACAGCGCGGCATCCGACACCACGTCCGTCAATTCGTTGAGAAAAGCGCCCAGGGGGCTTTGCTGGCCGTGCTCGCGCGCCAGCATGCCGTCAATGGCGTTGAAGCCCATGCGCACAAGCATCCACACGGCAATCAGGGCGAAAGCGGCTGCTGAAGGCTGCGCGAAGAACAGCCACAGGCCCAGGGCCGTTGAGATCACGCAAGCGGCCAGCGTGACCTGGTTCGCTGTCACGCCCAAGGCGTGCAGCCAGCCCACCAGCGGCCTGAGCAGGGCCTGGAAACGCGGCTTCAATCGATAGATCGACATTTCTTTTGACTCCCCCTCTTTCGTCGGATTCTATAGAGGGCCGCGTTCTCACGGGAATCCTGAAATTCCGGCCCGATCCTGGGCCCTCTGCCTTCGCCTGCTCGCTGGTGAAGCGCCGCCTGGTACGGCGCCGGGCACGACTGATAAGATTTGCCCATGATTGGAAGACTCTCAGGCCAGCTGGCCGAAAAAAATCCCCCGGAAATCCTGGTGGACTGCAACGGCGTCGGCTATGAGGTGCTGGTGCCCATGAGCACCTTCTACAACCTGCCCGGCCTGGGCGAAAAAGTCAGCCTGCTGACGCATTTCGTGGTGCGCGAAGACGCGCAAATCCTCTACGGTTTCGGCAGTGCCACTGAGCGCGCGGCCTTTCGCCAGCTCATCAAGATTTCCGGCGTGGGCCCGCGCACCGCACTCAGCGTGCTCAGCGGCATGAGCGTCGAGGAACTCTCGCAGGCGGTGACCCAGCAGGAGGCCGGCCGCATCATCAAGGTGCCCGGCATCGGCAAAAAAACCGCCGAACGCCTGCTGCTCGAATTGAAAGGCAAGCTGGGCGCCGACATCGGCGTGCAGGTCAGCGTGGCCAACGACGCCCAGTCCGACATCCTGCAGGCCCTGGTGGCGCTGGGCTACAGCGACCGTGACGCGGCGCTGGCGCTCAAGGCCCTGCCCAAGGACATAGGCGTGAGCGACGGCATCAAGCTGGCGCTGAAGGCATTGGCGAAATGATGCGGTTCTTGTCGACTCTTGGTTCGACGTTGCTGGCAGCGAATTTGTTTTTATCGGCGACCGGGGTTTTTGCTCAATCGCCCGATGGCATCCTTCTTCGTGAAATTGCACCCTGTCAGGTGCTTCTTGGTGGATACACCTCACCGCCTGAGGCAGAGCATGAACAACCTTGCAGACAGCCTGCAATCAACCAGTTGTTGATTCGAAGGTTTGGCGATCAAACCTATGGCGTATCTCTGGAATACACGGACTATTCGCGGTCTTGGGCGCGACTTCTGGAATGTGGCTTTACCGGCATGGGTGTTCGAAAAGGTTCAGCAATCGTTGTATCCCCGGTGGAAGGGGAAAGCGCAAAAGCGCCGCCGGGCAAGGCATGTCAAATATTGGTAAAGACAATGCCCCCACTTGACGCCAAAAATGAAGCCTATACGCTGGAAATTGGTCCTGATTGCAGTACTGTTTGCAGCCACCCCGAGGATATCAATTCAGTTTCGATAGAGTCGCGCAAAGGAAAACCGTTCTCGCCATCCTTCGATTGTCGAAAAGCATCTACGCTCGTTGAAAAATCCATATGCCTGGATTGGAACTTGTCGGAGCTTGATTTCAAGGTGGCTGAACTTTGGTACGAGAAATATGGGGCGGGAGAAGACATTCCAGGCGAGGCCAGGTCGACCCATGCTAAATGGCTGTTGAGCAGAAACCAATGCCGGTCCGACGTCTCCTGCATTCGAGAGAAGTATCAGCAAAGAGTTAAAGCGTTATGCAATGCGTTAAGTCGAAAAATTGACAAGAGCGGCTCTTGCCCAATTTAAAACCATGAGCATTCAAACTGACGATTTCTCCTCCGGCGACTTCCCGCCCACCAAGCGCGTGATGTCGGCCGCGCCGGCCTCGCCCGGCGAGGAAGCCATTGAGCGCGCGCTGCGCCCCAAGCTGTTTGACGAATACGTCGGGCAGACCAAGGTGCGCGACCAGCTTGAAATCTTCATAGGCGCGGCCAAGAAGCGCCAGGAGGCGTTGGACCATGTGCTGCTGTTCGGCCCGCCCGGCCTGGGCAAGACCACGCTGTCGCACATCATCGCGCACGAGCTCGGCGTGAACCTGCGGCAGACCTCGGGCCCGGTGCTTGAAAAACCCAAGGACCTTGCGGCGCTGCTGACCAACCTCGAAAAAAACGATGTCCTGTTCATCGACGAAATCCACCGCCTGAGCCCGGTGGTGGAGGAAATCCTCTACCCCGCGCTCGAGGACTACCAGATCGACATCATGATCGGCGAGGGCCCGGCGGCGCGCAGCATCAAGCTGGACCTGCAGCCCTTCACCCTGGTGGGCGCCACCACGCGCGCCGGCATGCTGACCAACCCGCTGCGCGACCGCTTCGGCATCGTTGCCCGGCTGGAGTTTTACACACCCGATGAGCTGGCCCGCATCGTGCGGCGCAGCGCCAAGCTGCTCAATGCGCCCATGGACGAGGAGGGCGGTTTTGAGATCGCCCGCCGTTCGCGCGGCACGCCGCGCATCGCCAACCGCCTGCTGCGCCGCGTGCGCGACTATGCCGACGTCAAGGGCAGCGGCCACATCTCGCTGGACATCGCCAACAAAGCGCTGGCCATGCTGGACGTGGACCCGCAGGGCTTTGACGTGATGGACCGCAAGCTGCTCGAAGCCGTGATCCACCGCTTTGACGGCGGGCCGGTGGGCCTGGACAACATCGCCGCCAGCATAGGCGAGGAGCGTGACACGATTGAAGACGTGATCGAGCCCTATCTGATCCAGCAGGGCTATCTGCAGCGCACGCCGCGCGGGCGCATCGCCACGCTGGCCGCCTACCGCCACCTGGGCGTGGCGCCACCGGCCAGCGGCAACGACATGTTCAGCGCCTGAGCATGGGACGGTGGGTGGCGATATCGCCTGGAGCCGATCCCTACTGGTCAGAAATCGGCGCGGTATGGCGTTTCTATAACTCGGTGGTTCTAGGCCTGACGGCGACTGTCATTGTTTCCTACGCCGTGAGCGGGCTGGTGTTCGGTCATTTACCCGTGTTTGTGATGACTGGCTTCTTCATGCTGCACGGGATGCCTGCCTGGCTCGCGGCAGCCGGTACCTTGGTGCTTGCGATGGCTTGGGCGAACCAACTTGTGCAGTGGCATTGGTCGCAGGCTTCAGCGGATTTCTGCCGTCGTTTCCGCATGATGTGTTATGTCGCCTGGGCTACCGCGTGGAGTGTCGCGGTGGTGGTGACGGTGTTTGATGCCAAGCCGTGGGGGCGCTGGGATGGACTGGCGCCCACAGCAGAATGGTTTTTTGCGCCCTTGCCCTGGCTCTGGCGCGACTTGCTGCCGCTGGCGTCACCCCACGTGACGAGCAAGCTCTATGTCGCAGGCGCAGCGGCTTTCGGGCTCTTCGTCGTTTTCCTCAAAAGCACTTGGTGGCCCCGAGGTTTTCCTTTCTTCCTGGGGGTGACCGTTTGTGTAGCAGGCCTTTATTTTCTGGGTGAGGCAGCTTTTGACTACGGCGCCGCCCGCGGACTTGCCGGAGCCTCTGTGAATTTCCCGAATGAGCTGAACGCCAACCCTGGCCGCTATAACGCATGGAACTTCCTGTCATGGTGGGGCGCGGTTACCAGCATGGCGTACGGCACGGTCTTAGTGTCCTGCGCATTCGTTCTCGGCCCGCACGACCTTAAGGCCCGCACCGATTGATCATGAAACTACCAGTGCATTTTGTGAACCGCCACATGGCGCCTGCTGTCCGGAGCGTGACCCTGGTCGGGCTGCTGGCAGGCTGCGCGGCGATCAGCAACCCGACCCCGCCGCGCACACCCAATCCAGCCGTGCCGCTGGCGGCCAGCTCCAGCCTGCCGGAATTTCCCGAGCTGTTCAAGCAGATGAGCAAGCTCTACGCCGACCACCCGCAGGCGCCGAAGATGCAGGACGGCGACGGCATGGGGCAGAAGATTTCCATCGCACGCGTGCGCAAGCCCGGCGCGCTGGACGCGCTGCAGGCCTATCGCGCGCAGGGCCTGCACGGCCGTGTCGTGGTGATTGCGCTGCTGGATGCCGAGGGCAAGCTGCTCGATGTGCGCGTGCTGTCGTCCACGCATGCTGAGCTCAATGAGGCGGTGCTGCAGTCGGCGCGCGAGGCCGAGTACCGCGGCGGGCGCATCAACGGCGCGGCTGCGCCCATGTATGCCGTTTACGGCGTGAACTTCTAGCGCGCAGCCGGCGGCTCAGGTCAGCGCGCCGCGCGCATCGACCCGGAAGATGCGCTGCACGGTGCCGTTGCGCAGGCCGCCCGTCACGCCAATCATCACGTCGTGCAGGTTCACGGTGGGGTCGCAGTGCCCTGGGATCAGCCACAGCATGCGGCCCAGGCCGGGCAGGCGCTTGCTCTCGCCGGCGGGCCGCAGGATGCCGTGCTCGTCGCCGCCGTTGAAAAACTCAAGCTCGCTTTCGGTGTCGAAGGCATGCACCAGCGGCAGGCCGGAGTCGATCGCGTGGCTCTTGTGGCCGGCGTCGCACACCGCGTGGCCGCCGTGGGTGCTGATGACCTGGGTCTTGACGAAAAGCGCATGCTCGAACTGCGGCTGGGCCGGGTCGCGCTCGTTTTTGGCGTAGTCAGCGTCCATGAACATGAAGGAGCCGGCCTGCAGCTCGCCGTAGACGCCGCTGGCCGCTTCCAGCATCAGGCTGCCGGTGCCGGCGCCGGTCACCAGGTCCACCGTGATGCCCTGGGCCTCGACCAGCTTGCGCGTGAGCACCACCGCCTCGACAGCCTTGGCGATGGCGTCGCGCCTTTCGTGCGCGCTGCGCATGTGCTGGGCCTTGCCGTGGTAGGCCTGCAGGCCGGCAAAGCGCAGGGCCGGGTGCTTGCGGATTTCCAGCACCAGTGTGACGGCGGCGGCGCCGGGCTCGACGCCGCAGCGGCCCTGGCCGACGTCGATTTCGACAAACACGTCGATCACGGTGGCCACGCCGGTGGCGCTGCGCGCCTCGGTCATGGCCTGCGCCAGGCGGATCACGCCTTCGGTGCTGTCGACCGCGATGGCCAGGTGGCCGCCCTGGGCCGCGAGCTTTTGCGCCAGCACGGCCACACGCGCCAGTTTGGCCGGGGCAATGACTTCGTTGCTGATGTAGATGTCGGTGACGCCGCCGGCCGCCATGATTTCGGCCTCGGAGGTCTTTTGCACGCAGACGCCGACCGCGCCGGCGCGCACCTGCATCTTGGCCAGCGAGGCGCTTTTGTGCAGCTTGGCATGCGGGCGCCAGCGGACGTTGTGCTTTTTCGCGAACTCGGCCATGCGCGCGAGGTTGCGTTTCATCGCGTCCATGTCGATGACCAGGGCGGGGGTGTCAATATCGTTGACCGGCTTGCCTATCAGTTCAGCCAGGCGGGTGGGCATGGTGCTCATGAGGTGCGTCTTATCTCTTCTGGTATTTGTGATGGCACGCCCAACGGGTCTGGCGAGCCGCCGGAAATTGCGCTGTCGTCCAGTGTGCCATCGTCCAGGTGCTGGGTGTCGGCCCAGCCGACGAGCGTAAAGCCTTCGGGTGTCCAAAGGAGGCGGTTGATGGCCGCATTGCCGAGCTCCCAGGTGCGCGGCGCCTGGATGTCCAGCCGCGTCGCGGCGCGGTAGAGCACGTCCATCACGCCGCCGTGGCCGACCAGCGCGATCAGCTCGCCCGGGTGCGCGGCCGCCAGGCGCTGGGCTGTGGCGACCACGCGGCTGCGCAGGGCGATCAGCGATTCGCCGCCGGCGGGCGCGAATTCGGGGTCGCGCTTGCGCCAGCGCATGGACTGTTCGGGCAACAAGGCCTCGATCTCGGCAAAGGTCTTGCCCTCGAAGTCACCGAAGCCGCGCTCGCGCAGGCCTTCCTCGCGCGTCACTTCAATGCCCTGGACGCGGGCCAGGTACTGCGCGGTTTCCCATGCGCGGGTCAGGTCGCTCGCGTAGATGGCGCTGATGGGCTCGTCGGCCAGCGCCCGCGCCATGCGCTCGGCCTGCCTGCGGCCGGTTTCGTTGAGCGGGATGTCCAGGTGGCCCTGGATGCGTGTATCGACGTTCCAGGTGGTCTCGCCATGGCGAATGGCAATAATGCGCGTTGGTTCCATGGTCATGAAGCCCCCACGTTCGCCCACTGCGTGTGGCTCTCTGCCCCCCGAGGGGGCCGCCCGCCTGCGGCCCGGCAAAGCCGGTTCCGCGGCTCAGACTGGTACAGAACTGTTTCGCAAACTGAAAAATGTGGGGGCCGTATCACCGGGGAATCTCCACGTTAATGCGGCGTGTGCCGGCGGGCGGTTGCGGGAAACCGCGCAGGGCCGAGTCCAGCATGGCGGGCAGCACCGCCAGCGTGTCACCCCAGACGCCGTCGTGCAGGGCGCGTGTTTCAAAGCTGACCTGGTTGGTGCGCAAATCGCGCATCACGATGCTCAGCTCGCGCTTGAAATAAGGCGGCTCGGCAATCCCGCCGCCAATCGGAAACGACAGGCCGACCGAAGCGCCGCGGCTGCCGCCGCCCACAAACACGCCGCTTCCGAAGCCAAAGCCACCGTAGGGGCTGTAACCATAAGGCCCGCGGTCGATGATCTGGGTGTTGGCCGTGATTTGCACGCTGTAGCGCGCGGCGGGCGGGTTGAGCTCCATCCCCACTTTGGCCAGGGCGGTGCGCGCCAGGCCTTCCACATGGTCCTGCTGGCTGCCCGCGGCCTGCTGCGAGGGCAGCCGTTCAAAGCGATAAGGCGTGGCCGGCGCGGGGGGCGGGCCGTTCCAGTTGTAGAAGGCGGTGACGTCGCTGTCGACCACGCGCACGGTGGAGCAGCCCGCCATCAGCAAGGCCATGGCGGCGACGGAAAGAATCACTGCGAATGCGCGTTTCATAAGCTCCCCGGAGTCAGCTGTTGAAGAAAGGCTTCCTCAGCGCGAAGTGATGTCCACGACGGACAGCCCCGGCAGCGCCGGCTCGCGGAACTCCTCGGGGTCGAAGGCCTTGTCGCCGTCGGCATCGGCCACGCCGGTGGCCTTGATGGCCTTGAAGTCGTGGCGCTTGTTGTCCATCAGGTGCGAGGGCACGATGTTCTGCAGCGAGGCGAACATGTTCTCCAGGCGGCCGGGGAATTTTTTCTCCCATTCGCGCAGCATGTTGCCGACCTGCTTGCGCTGCAGGTTTTCCTGGCTGCCGCACAGCGTGCACGGGATGATGGGAAATTCGCGCACCTGGGCCCAGCGCGTGAGGTCTTTTTCGGTGACGTAGGCCATGGGGCGTATCACCACGTTCTTGCCGTCGTCGCTGACCAGCTTGGGCGGCATGCCCTTGAGTTTGGCTGCGAAGAACATGTTCAGGAAAAAAGTCTGCAGCATGTCGTCGCGGTGGTGGCCCAGCGCGACCTTGGTGCAGCCGAGCTCCCCGGCCACGCGGTACAGGATGCCGCGGCGCAGGCGCGAGCACAGCGAACACAGCGTCTTGCCTTCGGGAATCACGCGCTTGACGATGCTGTAGGTGTCCTGGTTTTCGATGTGGAAGGGCACACCCAGCTTGCTCAAATACTCGGGCAGCACATGCTCGGGAAAACCGGGCTGCTTCTGGTCGAGGTTCACGGCCACCAGCTCGAAGTTGATGGGCGCGCGCTTTTGCAGCTTGAGCAGGATGTCGAGCATGGCATAGCTGTCCTTGCCGCCCGAGACGCAGACCATGACCTTGTCGCCCTCTTCAATCATGTTGAAGTCGACAATCGCGCGGCCGACTTCGCGGCACAGGCGCTTTTCGAGCTTGTGGTCCTCGCGCTCTATCTTCATGCTGTTTTGCACGCGCGCCGAGCTTTCCTGCTGCTCGTATTCCGCCACGGCTTCTTCCCAGACTGCGCTCATGTCGTTCGCTCCCATATCGTTCACCACTGTCCCGTCTCGATGCGAATGGCCACTTCGCAGTCGTCAAAAATTTCAAGTTTGGCGATCTTCACGCGCACGCCCAGCACGCCGGGCAGCTGCATCAACCGGTGCGCCAGCTTGCCGATCAGGCTTTCCAGCAGGTTCATGTGCTCGGCCGTGCACTCGCTGATGATGATCTGGCGCACCTTGCGGTAGTCCAGCACATGGTGGATGTCGTCGTCGTGCGGCAGCAGCGGCTGCGTGCCCAGGTTCAGCTCGGCATCGACCTGTATCGGCTGCGGCGCGGTTTTTTCATGGTCCAGAATGCCCAGGTTGGCGTCAAAACGCAAGCCGCTGAGGTTCAGGGTCTGGGTTCCGCGGGTGTTGTACATGGTGCCAGTCTGTGGTGTGTGGGTGGGGGCAAGCGGCGGCTGCGGCTTACATCAGCGAAAAATCGCGCTCGAACTTCATCAGGTGCTGGCCGCCGTCCACCAGCAGCGTGGTGCCGGTGATGGAGCGGTTCTCCAGGGCAAATTTGACCGTGGCCGCGACGTCGGCGGGCGTGGAGGAACGGCCCAGCGGCGACAGCTTGTGCCTGGCCTGGAACTGCTCGTCGCTCAGCAAATGGCTGGTCAGCGTGAGGCCTGGCGCCACGCCGACCACGCGCACCCGCGGCGCGAGCGCCAGCGCCAGCATGGTGCCGGCCGCTTCGAGCGCGGCTTTGGAGAGGGTGTAGCTGAAAAAATCGGGGTTCTGGTTCCACAGCTTCTGGTCCAGCAGGTTGACCACGGCGCCTTGGGCGCCCTGCTCACCTTCCGCACCTTCGCCACGCGCCACGATGTGGGCGTGCAGCGCCTGCGCCAGCAGCACGGCGGCGCCGGTGTTGCTGTGCAGGTGCTTGTCCAGGGCCGCAAAACCGAAGCTGGCGGCGCTGTCCTCTTCAAAGGTGGAAGCGTTGTTGACCACCGCATCGATCCGGCCCATGCGCGCCACCACGGCCGGCAGCAGGCCGCGCACCGCGGCTTCGTCGCCCAGCTCGGCCTGGAAAGCCGCCGAGACGCCCGACAGCCTGGCGCAGTCGGCAACAGTTGCCATGGCCTCGGCTTCGGAAGCGCGGTAATGCACCGCCACCTGCCAGCCACCGGCCGCCAGCGCCAGCGCGATCGCGCGCCCCAGCCGCCGCGAGGCGCCGGTCACGAGGACCACGGGTGGAGAGGACGGAGTTGGGTTCATGGGCGGGCGTTGAGGCTCAAAAAGGGGGCAAAAACGGTGGCGGGGCGCGGGCTGAAGAGGCCGTGGGGATCGCCGACAATGGCGGGTGGTGACCCCATGACCCCGACGACCGATACCCCTATTTTAACGACCGGCCTCGCCGCCCACATTGCCAAGGCCATTGAGGCCGCCGGCGGCTGGCTGGGTTTTGACAAATTCATGGCCCTGGCCCTCTACACCCCTGGCCTGGGCTACTACGCCAACGATTCACGCAAATTCGGCCTGATGCCGGGCGCCGGCAGCGATTTTGTCACCGCGCCCGAGCTCTCGCCGCGTTTCGGCCAGGCCCTGGCGCGCCAGGCGGCCCAGGCGCTTGAGGCCACCGGCACGGCCGAGGTCTGGGAATTCGGCGCGGGCTCGGGCGCGCTGGCGCAGCAAGTGCTTGAGGCGCTGGGGCCCAAGCTGGAGCGCTACACCATCGTCGATCTTTCGGGCAGCCTGCAGGCGCGCCAGCGCGAACGGCTGGCCGCCTATGGCGACAAGGTGCAATGGGCTACGGAACTGCCACCCAGGATGCGCGGCGTGGTGCTGGGCAACGAGGTGCTGGACGCCATGCCGGTCAAGCTGCTGGCGCGCCTGCAGGGTGTGTGGCATGAACGCGGCGTGGTGCTGCACGAAGGCGGCTTTGCCTATGCCGACCAGCCCACCACGCTGCGGCCGCCTTTCGACGTGGAAGGTGCGCATGACTACCTTACCGAAATCCATCCCCAGGCCGAGGGTTTTGTCGCCACCCTGGCCGACCGGCTGGAGGCCGGCGCGGTGTTTCTGCTCGACTACGGCTTTCCGGAACACGAGTATTACCACCCGCAGCGCAGCATGGGCACGGTGATGTGCCACCGCGGCCACCTGGCGGACGCCGATGCGCTGGCCGATGTGGGCGGCAAGGACATCACCGCCCACGTCAACTTCACCGGCATCGCGCTGGCCGGCCAGGAGGCCGGGCTCGAAGTGCTGGGCTACACCAGCCAGGGGCGCTTTTTGCTGAACTGCGGCCTGGTCGACGGCATGGAGGGCGCGCCGCTGGAGCAGCGCGCCATGGTGCAAAAACTGGTCGCGGAGCACGAGATGGGCGAGTTGTTCAAGGTGGTCGCCTTTGGGGCCAAAGGCCGTCCGGTCTGGGAGCCTATGGGCTTTGCCACCGGCGACCGCATGCATACGCTCTAAACTGGCCACCATGATCCGCTGGTTTATCGTCATCTTCCTGGCCCTGGTGCTGATCAGCTGGTTCAGCCCGCTGCTGCAGAAACTGGGGTTCGGCAAGCTGCCCGGCGATTTGCGTTTTCGCCTGTTCGGGCGTGAATGGTTCATCCCGTTGACCACCACCATCCTGCTGAGTTTTATCGCCAGCCTGCTTGCCAAAATTCTTTAAGGAAAACATCCCATCATGAAAGCCTGCGTCGACCTGGGAGGCACCAAGATCGCGGTCAGCCTGATAGAAGCCGGGCAGGAGCTCAGCCTGGCCCAGGCCTCCCGGGTCCTGCAGTCCCGCCGCGTGGAGCCCACCGAAAAATCCGGCCCGACGGATGCCGTGGCACGCCAGGTGCTGCGCATGCTGGGCCAGGCCTGCGAGGCCACCGGCATCACCGAGCAGGACATCACGGCCGTCGGCATCTCGTCCTGCGGCCCTTTCGTGGCGGCGGACGGCATGCTGGAGATTTCCAACCCCAACATTTGCGGCGGCCTGGCCGGCCCGGCGCGCGGCCTGCCCAACGACTGGGTCAGCGTGCCGCTGGAAGCCCCGCTGCGTGCCCGTTTTGGCGAAAAACTTCAACTGGAGAACGACGGCGTGGGCGCCCTGCAGGCCGAGCGCCGCTGGGGCGCGCTGCAGGGCTATAGCCACTGCGCCTACGTGACCTGGAGCACCGGCATAGGCTTCGGCCTCTGCGTGGACGGCCGCATCCTGCGCGGCAAGCACGGCAACGCCGGCCACGCGGGCCACACTTTCGTCAGCGACCACAGCGACGCGCTGTGCGGCTGCGGCAACAGGGGCGACCTCGAAGGCGTGGTGGCCGGCAACGCGATTGCAAGGCGCTTCGCCGGCGCGGGCTACCCCGGCGCCTCCGCGCTTTTTAGCGCCGCACAGTCCGGCGACGCGGCCGCCCAGGCCATCGTCGACGAACTGTGCCGAGTGATGGGACGCGGCCTCTACAACATGGTCGCCACCCTGGACCTGGAACGTATCAGCCTGGGCGGCGGCGTGTTCTGGAACCATCGCGAGTACTTGCTGCCCCGCCTGAGCGCAGAGATCCACGGCAAGCTGCCCGCGTTGACGGATGCATTTGAGCTGGTGGAGGCTGGTTTGGGGGAGAGGGTTGGGGATTTTGGGGCGCTGGCCTTAGTGAGTTGAGTCGGCCGGGTCTTGTTCCGGTCTTGCGCGCTCATCCTCCTCATCCTCCTCTTTCCTCTGCTGAGAGCTGCCGGCCGGGGTTGCCCGGCGGCAACTCACTTTTCTTTGGCGAAGCAAAGAAAAGTACTTCGCCCGCCGGGGCGAGACCCGGCCAACCAACCTACCCCTTGATGATCTTCGCCGGCCTCTTCCAGTTAGGCAAACTGACCTGCTTGCCGCGCGCCACGCTGAGCGAATCCGGCGGCGTACTCTTGGTAATGGTGGACCCACCCCCCACAGTGCCACCCGCGCCTATGGTCACAGGCGCTACCAACACACAATTGCTGCCGATGTGCACGTCGGCCTCAATCACCGTGCGGTGCTTGTTGGCGCCATCGTAATTCGCGGTGATGCTGCCGGCGCCGTAGTTGACGCGTTCGCCCACGGTGGCGTCGCCCAGGTAGGCCAGGTGGTTGGCCTTGGCGCCTTTGGCCAGGGTGGAATTCTTGACCTCGACAAAATTGCCGATGTGGACTTCCGCGCCCAGCTGCGCGCCGGGGCGCAGGCGTGCGAAGGGGCCTATGAGCGCGCCCTCGCCGACTTGCACGCCCAGCTTTTCGCCGTCGATGTGGGTGAAGGGGTGGATCACGGCGCCGGCGGCGATGCTGCAGTTGGCGAGCACGCAGTTCGCGCCTATGCGCACGCCCACGCCCAGGCTGACCTTGCCTTCAAAGATGCAGTTCACGTCGATCTCGACGTCCTGGCCGCAGCTGAGCGTGCCGCGCACGTCCAGGCGCGCCGGGTCGGCCAGGCGTACGCCCTGCTCCATCAGGGCCACGGCCAACCGGCTTTGGTAAACACGCTCGAGCTCGGCCAACTGCACCGGGCTGTTGACGCCGGCCACCTGGGCCGCATCGGTGATCTGGTGGGCCACCACGGCCACACCGTCGGCCACGGCGAACTTCACGATGTCGGTGAGGTAGTACTCGCCCTGGGCATTCTTGTTGTCCAGCCGGGCCAGCCAGGCGCGCAGGAGGCGCGTGGGCACGGCCATGATGCCGCTGTAGATTTCGCGGATCTCGCGCTGGGCGGCGCTGGCGTCCTTGTGCTCGACGATGGCGCGCACCTGCGCCGAGGCTTCGGGGCCGGCGCGCACGATGCGCCCGTAACCGGTGGGGTCGGCCATGCTGAGCGTGAGCAGCGCCAGGCGCTGGCCGTCGCACTGGGCGATCAGGGCCTGCAAGGTGGCGGCCTCGGTCAGCGGCACGTCGCCCGACAGCACCAGCGTGACGCCGTCGTCGGCCAGCAGGGGCAGGGCCTGCTGCACCGCGTGGCCAGTGCCCAGCTGCGGCTCCTGGCGCGCGAACTGCAGCGCCACGGGGGCGCCGGCGGAGGGGCTGAAACGGCCGCAGGCGGCCTCGACCTCGGCCGCGCCGTGGCCGGTGATGACCACCGCCTGGCGCGCCGACACGGAGGCGGCGCATTCGACGACATGCGCGAGCAGGGCTTTCCCGCCCAAACGATGCAGGACTTTGGGTAAGCTGCTCTTCATCCGCGTGCCTTTGCCCGCGGCCATGATGACGACATCGATTGGGGTTGCTGCCATGAAATTTCCTCTGGATCTTGGGGTGGAGACGCGCTCCCGGGCCGCCGGAGCGGGCGCGGGGCACTGCACAAGGATTATCGGCGGGCTGGCGGTGCTGGCGCTGGCCGGGCTGCTGCAAAGCTGCAGCCTCATGAAAATCGCCTACAACCAGGCGCCCGAGCTGGCCTACTGGCAGCTGGACCGCCATTTCGACCTCACCGACGCGCAAAGCCTTCAGGTCAAGGCCGACCTGGAAAAACTGCAGGCATGGCACCGGCAGACGCAACTGCCCGGCTACATCGAGGCGCTGCAAAAGCTGCAGAAACAAATGCCCTCGGACATGGACGCCGCAGCGGCCTGCGCGATCTACACCGACGTGCGCGGCAAGCTGGTGCTGCTGTCGCGCCAGGCGGAGCCGCCCATGGCGACCCTGGTGGGCTCGCTGCAGGCCGGCCAATTAAAAAACCTGGAACGCCGCTTCGCCAAAGGCAATGAGGAGTACCGCGAGGACTTCCTGGAGGCCTCGCCCAAGGCCCAGCGCGACAAGCGCTACAAAGAGGCGGTCAAGCGCGCCGAAATGCTTTACGGGCGGCTCGATAAAAAGCAGCTGGCCGTGATCGAGCGGCGCATAGACGCCTCGCACTTCGACGCGCCGCGCAGCTATGCGGAAAAAATCCGGCGCCAGCAGGACGCCCTGCACACACTGCACCCGCTGGTGGCGGGCCAGGCCACACCCGAAAAAACCCAGGCCGCGGTGCGCGGGCTGTTCGAGCGCACCCTGAACTCGCCCGATGGGGCTTACCGCGACTATATGGAGAAGCTCACGCAGGACGCCTGCGCCACGCTCGCCGAGCTGCACAACAGCACCACGCCGGCGCAGCGCCACAAGGCGGTGGAGACGCTGCACCGCTACGAGCAGGACTTCAGGACGCTGAACGCGCAAAAGTCCTGAGCCGCCGCCCGCTAGGACTTGGAGCCGGCCTGGCCGGGCTTGCCCTGGTATTGGCGCTCGCCACCGCCCATCTGGCTGGACGGCACATCGAAGGGCTGCGATCGGTGCGGCTGGAACTCGCGTGAGCCGCTGCTTTGCTGTTGCTGGCGGTCCATGAAGCGCTGCGGCTGCTGCTGCAGCCGTGCGCCCGGTGCTTGTGCGTGGTTCATGGGAGGCTCCTGGATGACGCGTCGCCGCGGTTTCCTTCGCATGAAAGAACGGTCCATCGAAATGGCATATCGCGGGCAAGAGCAACACCTTAAAACCCGGCGTCGGGGGTGTTTGTAGGCCAACACGCCGCCCGGCTGTCAGCGGCAGCCTACAGTGCTGAATCAGAGCAAAGGGACTTGCGGCGGCGGCGTGTCGTAGTAATCCGCAATACGCTCCAGCGCCCGGGTATTGAGCAGCCGCAGCTTGCCGTCCTGGATTTCGTGCAGGCCCAGCTGGCGCAGGCGCCGCAGGGTTTTGTTGGTGTGCACCAGCGACAGCCCCAGCGCATCGGCGATATGCTGCTGGTTGATGGGGAACTCCACCATGCCGCCATCGGCCATGCCCACGCGTTCCAGCCGTCGGAACAAATGCATGAGCAGCATGGCCACGCGCTCGGTGGCGTTACGCCGCCCGGCGGTC
The DNA here is from genome assembly GCF_056401275.1 of Polaromonas sp. P4_F6. Lineage (NCBI taxonomy): Bacteria > Pseudomonadati > Pseudomonadota > Betaproteobacteria > Burkholderiales > Comamonadaceae > Polaromonas > Polaromonas sp. P4_F6. The sequence goes on from NZ_JBFUJQ010000001.1 coordinate 575,486, forward strand.
AGCAGGTGGTCGTCCACCATGCCTTCCTCGCGCGCCGCCAGCCAGGTGATGTCATAACCCAGGTTGGGGAAATTGCGGAACAGCTCCCACAGCCTTTCGCGCGGAAACACGCAGAGGCTGGTGTCCGTCACGGCCTCTATGCCGTGCATGGGACCGTCGGCGAATTTCTGCTGCAGGCCGATGAAGTCGCCCGGCAGCAAAAAATTGAGGATTTGCCGCCGGCCGTCGCTCAGGGTTTTGTAGCGAAAGGCCCATCCCGAGTACAGCGTGAACAATTTGCCGTTGGGCTTTTGCTCATAAAGAATGGTGCCGCCGGCCTTCACCGCCGTGGTGCCGGTGCGGAAGGTTTCAATGAACGTCAGTTCTTCGGCGTTCACCGGCATGAAGGCCCCGGTACGCCGCAAGCCGCAGGCACTGCAGTGCGGCGGGCAGATCGCTGAAGTTGGCGTTGGGATACTCATGGAAGACTTATCTTAGGCGTATATCCCTGTGTCTTTTGACATTGTGCGGTGCAAGGCGTGCCGCTACATTGTGCCGCGATGACACTCACAAGCACCTCTCTGTATGAAATCCTTTATGTCAGCACGCTGGCCCCTGAAGCGCCGCTCAGCGTTGTGGGAGATATCGCCGCCAAGGCCCGGCAGGCCAACGCCGAGCGTGCCATCACCGGCCTGCTGATCTTTGACGGCATGCGTTTTTGCCAGCAGCTGGAGGGCGGGCAGAAACAGGTGCTGGCACTGCTGGAGCGCATACGCCAGGACAGCCGCCATACCAACCTGCAGGTCCTGCACCATGGCGAACTGGCCGCCCGGCGCTTCAAGCGCTTCAGCCTGGGTTATTGCCTGGTCGAGGATGACGACGTGCTGGAACGCATGGAAAGCATGGACGGCCAGGCCGCGCTCGATGCTTTTGCCGGGCTGCTGTCCGGGCTGGACCTGGATACCTGAGTACGGCGCTAACCCTGGAGCGCACTCCACATTTCCTGGTCGCGCTCCGCCGTCCAGATGCGCGGATTCTTGATGCCGCTGGCTTCGTCAAACGCGCGGCTCACGTCAAAGGGCAGGCAGTGCTCGTAGATAAACACATGGCCGAAGACCGGGTCCATGCTTTTGCGCGTGTGGGCCATGGCGGCTTTCAGGTCCATGCCGGCGGCGGCCGCTTCCTTGCCGGCCTGGTACAGGGTTTCGACCCAGCGTTTGGTGTAGTCCAGCGCCTTGTTGACGTTGGCCGCACCTTTCATGGCCTCGCCGCGGCCGGGGACTATGGCCTCGGCCTTGAGCGCGCGCAGCGCTTCCAGCGTGGCGGGCCATTCCTCGAGCTGGGCGTCGCCGGTGTAGACACCGGCCTCGTATTCGACCAGGTCGCCTGAGAACAGCACTTTTTCCTCTTCAATCCAGGCAATCGTGTCGCCGCGCGTGTGGCCGGGGCCGGGGTGCCAGACTTGCACCTTCACGCCGCCCAGGTCCAGCACCAGCTTGCCGGGCTTTTCGCCCTTCACCGGATTGCCGCCGTCTATCACCAGGGTCGGCCAGGTCAGGCCGGGCACGCTTTCGGCATTGCGAAAGAGGCGCGGGAAGCGCTCCATCTCGCTTTGCATGTCCTGCGCGCCGCGCTCGACGATCAGCTCGTACGTGCCCTGGCTCGCGATGATCTCAGTCGCGCCTTCGGCCGCGTAGGCGCTGGCGCCCAGCACGCGCACCGCGTGGTAGTGCGTGAGCAGCACGTATTTGATGGGCTTGTCGCTGACAGTGCGTATGCGCTTGATCAAGTCCTGCGCCATCGCCGGAGTGGCCGTGGCGTCGCTGACCATGATGAATTTGTCGCCGATGATGACCCCTGAATTGGGGTCGCCCTCGGCGGTATAGGCCCAGCAATGCGCGCTGAGCTGCTCGAAGGTGATGGTCTTGTCCGTCAGGTCGGACTGCGAGGCGAAGGCTTTGGACATGGGGTTTCCTGGGTGGGGCGCGGCGCAGGGCGGAGCAGCCGCCGCCGGCTTTGCCCGGGAATTTTACTTAAACGTAATGCATTACGAATAGTTGAATCCCGAAACCCCGCGGCTCCCCTGCCCTTATTCGGGCTCTATGCCCGCCGCCTTGATGATTTTTCCCCACTTGAGGGTCTCGTCCGCCTGGAACTTGCGCAGCCCCTCCGGGTTGCTGGTGAAGATCTCGGTGCCGCTGGACTGGTAGAAAGGCGCGGCCGAGGGGCTGCGCGCGGCGCGCGCGAGCATGTCGGCGAGTTTGGCCACCACATCGGCCGGCGTGCCGGCGGGCGCATAGGCGGCAAACCAGTAGGTCATCTCATAACCCTTCACGCCGGCCTCGGCGATGGTGGGCACATCCGGCGCCAGCGGCGAGCGTTGCCGCGTGGACACGCCCAGGGCCTTGAGCTTGCCGGCCTTGACCTGCGGCAAGCCGGTGGCCATGTCGGTGATCATCATGTCGATCTGCCCGCCCAGCAGGTCGGTCACGGCCGGCGGGTTGCTTTTGTAGGGAATGTTCAGGATGTAGGTGCCCGTCATCTGCTTGAACTGCTCGCCCGCGACGCGGCTGGAGGAACTGCCGCTGCCGAAGGACAGCTTGCCCGGTTTGGATTTGGCCAGCTTGATGAAGTCGGCGACGCTGTTCACCGGCAGCGCCGGGTTGACAACCATGATCTGGCCGCCGCGCCCCAGGGCCGTGAGCGGCGCGAAATCCTTGACCGGGTCATAGGGCAGCTTCTTGAACAAATGCTCATTGGCCGACTGCGTGGTGTTGGTGGTGATGAAGACGGTGTAGCCGTCGGGCTTGGCCTTGGCCGCCGCCTGCGCGCCTATAAAACTGTTGGCGCCGGGCTTGTTGTCCACCACCACGCTGGCCTTGCTGTCGTTGGTCACGGCCTGGCCTATGGCGCGCGCCAGCTGGTCGGTGGCGCTGCCGGCGGCAAAGGGCACGATAAAGGTGATGGGTTTGTCGGGAAAGCCCTGGGCCGGCGCCAGAGCGGGCGCCAGCGCGCAGAGCGCGGCGGCGGCGAGCACCAGGGGGCGCAGGCGCGGGCTGGTGAAACGGGGTGTTGAGGGGGTCATGTTTGTCTCCTTTTTTGAATTAAAAGTCGGTCGCCGTCCGTCGCAAGCCTCAGGGCGGACCCGCCAGCAAGGGCGCCAGCGCGGCGGGAATCTCTATGGGCAAATCCAGCAGCCAGAAGGACAGGGCCTTGCCGTGGGTGTCCAGGTTCAGCGCGTCGTTGACGCCGCCGTCCAGCACCTCGTCGAGCACAAAATTGAGCGCCGCCAGCCCCGGCAGCTCAAAACGCTGCACGCGGGCCGGCCGCCTGTGGGCAAAGTGCCGGGCCACCACGGCCTCGGTCACTTGCGCCAGCAGCACGGGGTAAAGATCGGGGTGCCAGGCGATCACGCTGATGTTGGATCGGTTGCCCTTGTCACCGGTGCGGCCGTGGGCGGCGCGGTACAAAGGTACTGTGATACTGGCGCTCATCGCACGTCCTCCAGCATCTCAAAGCGCAGCGGCACCGCCTCGCGCGGTACCAGGCAGGACAAGGTATTGAGCCTGGGCGTCAGCGAAGTGCGCACGCCGCCGCCGCCGGCCGGGCCGCAGCAGTACAGCGCCGTCACTTCACGCGGCAGGCGCTCGGCCTGCGCGCGTTCGGCATGGGTGGCGGCCACGCGCAGGCGCACATCGCGCGCATCACCCGCAGGGGTATCCGCCAGCAAACGGCCCGCGTCGTCGCCCATGATGCTGAGCGCGCCTATCAGGTCCACACGCAGCGCGAGTTCCGGCAGGCGCCGGCGCAGCACCTCGGCGGCCAGGCGGGCGCGCGCCTCGGCGCGCGGGCCGGCATAAGAGATTTCACCCTCGGCCAGCCAGCCGCCTTCATGGCAGACATTGACCTTGAGGCTGGCCGGCCGCGCGTGGCCGCGCACGCCGCTCAGGGCCACGCGGTCGCGCCCGGCCGGGCTGAGCCGCGCGGCGCTGATATCGGCCACTACGTCGGGCGTGAGATACGCGGCCGGATCGTGCACCTCATACAGCAGCTGCTCCTTGACGCCGGCCAGGCTCACCACACCGCCGGTGCGCGCCGCCTTGCCGATGACGCAGTGGCCCTCGCTGTCGATTTCGGCGATGGGGTAGCCCACGGCGTACAGGTCCGGCACCTCCTTGTAGCCGGGGTCGGCGAAATAGCCGCCGCAGACCTGTGCGCCGCACTCGAGCAAATGGCCCGCCATGGTGGCGCGCGCCAGCCGGTCCCAGTCGTCGGCGCGCCAGCCGAAATGCGATATGGCCGGCCCCACCGTCAATGACGGGTCGGCCACGCGCCCGGCCACCACGATCTGCGCGCCGGCGTCCAGTGCGGCGGCGATGGCTTCAGCGCCTATGTAGGCGTTGGCGCTCACCTTGCGTATGCCGTCCATGGCCGCGCCCAGCTGCGCGCGCAGCAGCGGCTCATGCTGCGCGCCCGACAGGTCGTCGCCCGCCACCACGGCGATGCGCGGCGCGGGCAGGCCCATGCCGGCGGCCATGGCCTGGATGTGGCGCGCGGCCGCCAGCGGGTTGGCGGCGCCGAAATTGCTCACGATGCGGATCTTGTGCGCCAGGCAGCGCGCCAGCACGGGGCGCAGCATGTCGTCCAGCAGCGGCTCGAAGCCGGCATCGGGGTCGGCGCGGCGGCGCAGCTGCGCGAGTGCCAGCGTGCGTTCGGCCAGGGTCTCAAAAATCAGGAAGGCCGGCCCGCCGCGCGCGATCAGCGTGTCCACCACCGGCCCGGCGGCATCGACGCGGTCGCCGGAGAAGCCGGCGGCGCAGCCTATCAACAAAGGGGAAGGAGGGGATGAAGTCATGGGCGTGGCGTGCAAGCCCTGAATCTAGGCCTTGGGTACTTATTTGTAAAATTTAAAATACTGATCTATTAATTTGAACTACAGATAAATGGCCCAACCCAACCTCTCGCTGCGGCAACTGCGCGCCTTCCTGGCCCTGGCCGAGCAGCGCAGCTTCACGCAGGCCGCGGCCACCTGCCATCTTTCGCAGCCGGCCTTCAGCGCGCTGATACGCACGCTGGAGGGCGAACTCAACACGCGGCTGTTTGACCGCGACACGCGCAGCGTGGAACTGACGGCCGAGGGCCGGCTCTTCGCTACCTCGGCACGCCGGCTGGTCGAGGATTTCGGCGCGGCCCTGGTCGACCTGAACGACCATGTGGAGCGCCGCAAGGGCCGGGTGCACATCGCCGCCCTGCCCTCGCTGGCGGCGGGCTGGCTGCCCGCGGTGTTCGCCGAATTCAGGAAGGCCTGGCCCGGCATAGAGCTCAACCTCAGCGACCTGCTGTCGGATGCCTGCGTGGACCTGGTGAGGAGCGGCAAGGCCGACTTCGCGCTGGCCTCGACCGGCGTCAGCCATGCGGGCCTGAGCACGCGGCTGGTCTGCACCGACCGCTTTTACCTGGTGTGCCGCAAGGACCACCCGCTGGCAGCCGAGGCCTCGCCCACGCTGAAAAAACTGGCGCCCTACCCTTTTATCCACATGTCGCGCAACAGCAGCGTGCGCCAGGCGCTGGAGGCGGCACTGCATCCGCAGCAGGCCAATACCGTGCTCGAAGTCGACCAGTTGGCCACGGCCGCGGGCATGGTCGAGGCCGGGCTGGGCATCAGCGTGGTGCCGGCGCTGACGCTGTTTCACTTTGAGCGAAAAAGCCTGGTGACCCGGCCCCTGGCCGCCAGCGGCCTGACGCGCAAAATCTACCTGGTGCGGCGGCAGGAGGGCAGCCTGTCGGCGGCCGCGCAGGCCCTGCACGACCTGGTGATTGAGGCCATGAAGGCGCGCACGCCCTGACTCAGGAACTGGCGCCGGACAACCAGTCCGCCGCGCTGCGCGCCAGTGATTCCAGCGGCGCATCACCGGCCAGCGTCAGCACGCCGGGCTCGGCCGAAGGATCCTGCAAGGCCTCGAACTGGCTGGCCACCAGGCTGGGCGGGTAGAAGTGGCCGGGACGCACGGACACGCGGCGCAGCGACTCGGCCTGGCTGATCGCCAGGTGCACAAAGCGCAAGCCCGCAGCCGCGGCGCGCAGGCTGTCGCGGTAGCCGGTTTTCAGGGCCGAGCAGGTCAGCACCACGCCCTCAGGGTGTCGCGCCAGTTCGGCGCCCAGCTGCCGCAGCCAATCGGCACGGTCTTCGTCGGTCAGGGCGATGCCTTGCTGCATCTTGGCGATGTTGCCGGGCGGGTGGAAGTCGTCGCCCTCGATCAGCGGCAGTGAGAGCTGCTGGGCCACCAGGCGCCCGACCGCCGACTTGCCACAGCCCGCCACACCCATCACCACCACGCGCACGGGCAAGCCGCCATGGGGCGTGACGGAAGCGGGAAGGGGGCGGGTCTGGGATGCGGCGGTCATGCATAAATTATCGCGGCCCGCGAGCGCTTGGCGCGCCCATGAGTGACAGCCGAGGCAAAACCGCTGTTGATGGAAGCGCCCGCGCTTTGTTATCGTTGCGCCATGGCCTCACCCAAAAATGATTTTGCAATGTACTGCTGCGAGCTCTTGTCGGGCGTGGGGCCCTGCACGGCCAAACGCATGTTCGGCGGTTTCGGCATCAGCACCGGCGGCCTGACTTTCGCGCTGGTGGCCGACCTGGGCGGTGGCGAGACCTTGTGGCTCAAGGCCGATGAGGCCACGCGCGGCCTGTTCGAGGCCCAGGGCTGCGGCCGCTTCACCTACGAGATGACCCGCAACGGCGTGCGCTCCCCACACAGCCTGGGCTACTACAGTGCGCCCGAAGAGGCCATGGAATCGCCGTCCTTGATGCTGCCCTGGGCGCGCCTGGCACTGAACTGCGCGCTCAGGGCGCGCGCGGCCAAGCCGGCCAAGGAGCCGAAAGCCAAAACAAAAGCCCCCGCCAAGGCCAAAACCCAAGCCAAGGCGGTGCCAGCCAAAAAAAGCCGCGCATAAAAAAACCCGCAGCCTTGCGGCCGCGGGTTCAAAGCTCCCTTGCGGAAGGAGCCACTGACTAGAACGGTATGACTAGACGAGGTTGGACATGGCCAGCACGTTGTAGCGGTGCGGGTGCCGGCGCTGGTCGTCCTTGAAAGTGTCAAAGTCGTGGCCGGCCGCCATGGGGCGGGCGCGGGCGGTCAAAAAAACCATGGCCAGCGGGGTCAGCAGGGCTTCAAACGCCGCTGCCGCACCCAGCACCAGGCCGCGGGCCAGGCGGCCCAGGGCGCCGGCGGCCAGGCCGAAGGCGGCGCGTAAGTCGCTCAGCGGCTGCAGCACGCCGGCGCGCCAGCCGGCCGGCTCGGCGGCGGGCTGCCTGACGGCGGCGCAGGCCGCAACAGGCTCCCAGCTGAAGTAGGCCGATGCGGCATGGCCCGCGCTGAAGGACTCGATCACCAGCGACTCACCGGCCTGGAGCGTCAGGCTTTCGCCCCGGCTCAGGAAATGGTCGCCGGCGCGCACCTCGGCGTCCAGGCTGGCGGAATCAAAGGTGGCCCAGACCCGGCCATGCGCAATTCGCAACACACCGGCCTGGGCGGCGTGCAAGGTCAGGGCCCGTCCCGCACCCAGCTTCCAGAAGCCCGCCAACCCGTCAACCTGGCCGGTGGTGGCATCGGTAGCCTGTTGCAAAAAGCGGTCGCCTGCGTGAGAAGCTGAGTGTTCCATGGTGTTCTCCAAAAAAGGCACAAAGTGAGTGATGAGGGTTGAATCATCTCGCCGCCGGCTTGCGCGGTCCAATGAAATCGCGGTAAGCTATTCATTCCATAATCGCATCAATCAATCAGGCCGAAATTGCCCTAATACCCCCGAACTGTCATGCTGCATTCACAAACACACTTGCGTTCCCGGCCGATTTCCGCAGGCCAGCTCCGGGCTTTCGAGGCCGTGGCGCGGCATCTCAACTTCCGCGCCGCCTCGGAGGAACTGGCCCTGACCCAGTCGGCCGTGAGCCGGCAGATCCAGGGCCTGGAAGAAGACGTGGGTGTGAGCCTTTTCCACCGCCACACCCGGGCCGTGGAACTGACCGCCGCCGGCGGCATCCTGCTGCGGGCCGTCACGCCCTCGCTGGAGCGCATAGACAACGCGGTGCGGCAGATACGCCAGACAGCAGGGCGCAAGAGCGTGTCGCTGACCACGTTTGCCTCCTTCGCCTCGATGTGGCTGATCCCGCGGCTGGAGGGCTTCCAGCGCGACAACCCCGACATCGACATCCGGATTGATGCGTCTGACGTCGCGGTGGACCTGGACATTTCGGATCTGGACCTGGCCTTGCGCTACGCCCCGGCCAGCCACATGCCGCCGGGCGCGATACGGCTTTTCGGCGAGCAGATCACGCCGGTGATCAGCCCCTGGCTGCTCAAAAGCGGGCCGCGCCTGAAAAAACCCGACGACCTCGCGCAGTTCACGCTGATCGAGGCGGGCGACGCCCACCAGACCCACCTGGAATGGCTGACCTGGCGGCGCTGGCTGGACGAGCACGCCAGCCCCAAGCTGGAGGCCAAGCGCTGGCTGTACTTCAATTACGCCTACCAGATGGTGCAGGCCACGCTGACCGGCCAGGGCGTGGTGCTGGCGCGCCTGCCGCTGATCGCCGAAAGCCTGGCCTCGGGCGACCTGGTCGAGCCGCTGCCGCAGACACGCATGGAGTCGCCCATGAGTTACTGGCTGATCGTCGGCCCGCGCAATGTGGCCAGGCCCGAGGTCGTGGCTTTTTGCGACTGGCTCAAAAGCCAGGCTGCGCTCACGCGCGAGGCCATAGGTGACGTGCCCGATCCGGACACGGTGGATAGTCTTGATTAGCCCCCACGGTCGCTCACTGCGTGTAGCCTTCGGCTTCTCCCTGCCCCTTTCATCACGTGAGGGGGCCGCTGCGCCTGCGGCCCGGCAAAGCCGGTTCCGCGGCCCCTGCTGGGTTGGGAGCCCCTCAGCAGCTTTGGGCTCAGGCCGCGCCGCGCTTTAACAAACGCCCTGCCCTCGCCTGCACCCCGGCATGCGCTGCATCGGCATCACCGGCCACATAGGCCAGCTCGCCGTTCACAAACACCTTCTCGATGCCTTCCGACACCGCGATCGGATCCTGGTAGGTCGCCACGTCGCGCACGCGGGCCGGGTCCAGCACCACGACGTCGGCGTGCCAGCCGGGCTGCAGCTGGCCGCGCTGGTGCAGGCGGAAGTTGCGCGCCGACAGGCCGGTCATTTTGTAGATCGCGGTTTCCAGCGGGAAGAGGTTTTGCTCGCGCCAGTAGCGGGCCAGCACGCGGGGAAAAGCGCCCCAGAGGCGTGGGTGCGGATGCTTGTCATGCGGCAACCCATCCGACCCGATCATGGAGAGCGGATGCGCGATGACGCGCTTGACGTCGTCCTCGTGCATCTGGAAATAACAGGCGCCGCCCGGCTGCAGGCGGCGGCAGGCGGTTTTCTGGTCCACGCCCCATTCCTCGGCAATCGAGGCCAGCGTGCGGCCCATCATTTCGGGATGCGGGGTGGACCAGCTCAAGAGGACGTCGATGACGCCGTCAACCAGGTCTTCGCGCAGCACCGTCGAGCCGGCCACATAGGGATAGACATCCATCGCGATGTCCTGGCGCCTGGCCAGCGTATCGATCAAGGGCAGCGTCTCGCGCGTGCGGCCCCAGTTGTCCGGGCCGGCGCATTTGTGGTGCGAGATCACCAGCGGCACGCCGGCCTCGAAAGCGCAGTCACTGGCCTCGTGCATGGCTTCCAGGATCTCGGCCATCTCCGAGCGCATGTGGGTGGCGTAGATGCCGCCGTACCGCGCGACGACACGCGCCAGCGCGGTCACCTCGGCCGCCGGCGCCGGCATGGCTTCGGCGTAGAACAGGCCCGAGGACATGCCGATCGCGCCCTGGGCCATGCACTGCTCCAGCAGAGCGCACATGGCGGCCACTTCTTCGGCCGTGGCCGGCCTGCTGAGGTCCTTCATGCACGCATAGCGCAACGTGGTGTGGCCGATCAGCGGCGCCACGTTGACGGCCGGCTGCGCCTCGGCCACCGCGCCTGCATAGGCATCCACCGAAGGGTACTTGAACGAATTGCCCAGCAGGGTGAGGGCGCCCTGCGGTTCTTCCACCACGAAGGGCGCAACCGACAGGCCGCAGTTGCCGGTGACCACCGTGGTGATGCCCTGCGACAGCTTGGGAAACATTCCGGGTGCGTTCAGCACGATGGCGTCGTCGTGGGTGTGGACGTCGATGAAGCCGGGCGTGATGGCAAGGCCGGTGCAATCGTGCACCTGGACGTCGGCGATGGCCAGGCCTTGCGGCAGGTGGTGGCGCAGGCCCGGGCCGACGGCCGCGATGCGGTCATCCACCAGCAGCAGATCGCCGGGTTGGCCTGGCGCGCCGGAGCCGTCCACCAGCAGGCCGTTTTCAAGCAGGGTGGCGCGGGTCATCGCACTTTTCCTGTCGTGAGCTTGGCATCTTCGTCCCAGTCGAGCCGGGGATGGTGGTGCATGTCCACACCGCGCGTCTCCAGCGTGCGCTGGATGTTTGCCAGCCGGTTCACCGCCTTGTCGCCCAGCCGCTGCGCCACGAGCACGGTGAGAATTTCGATCACCGTCAGGTGCGCCAGGTAGGCTTCGGGACCCACCGGCATCACCGGGTCGGGTGCCACTTCCACACCCAGCACGATGTCGGCCAAGGCCGCCAGCTGTGAGCCGGGCTGCGTCAGCGCGATGACGGTGGCGCCCTGCGAGCGCGCCACGTCCACGGCCTCCAGCAGCGAGGGCATGCCGCCGACGTGGGTGATGGCCATCACCACGCCGCGCGGGCCGATGGTGGCGGCCGAGATCAATTGCAGGTGCGGGTCCAGGTAGCTGCTGGCAGCCAGGCCCATGCGGAACAAGCGCGCCTGCAAGTCCGAGGCCATGAAGTTGGAGGTCACGCCGACACCGTAGCAATCGACCCGGGCGCCGGCGACGATGGCGTCGGCCGCCGCCTGCGTCGCCTCCACGCTGAGCTGGGCCTGCACGCTGTTGATCACGATGGCGGCGCCGCGCGTCACCTTGGTGATCACCTGGCGGGTATCGTCGTCGATGCGCACGCGCCGGTTCAGCGGCGAGCCGCCCACGGCCATTTCCTGCGCCAGCGCCAGCTTGAACTCGCGCAAGCCCGGGTAACCCAGGTCGCGGCAGGTGCGCATGATGGTGGGCACCGAGCTGCCCGCGCGCTGCGCCAGCTGCTCAAAACTTTCATCCAGCACGCGCTGGGGGTCCTGCAGGATCAACTCCAGCACGCTGCGCCTGGACGTGGGTGCGCTGGCGATGGCGTCGGCGATTTTGGCAAGAACTTGTGAGGTCATGAGGACTTTGGTTGCGGTGCACGGAAAGCTGTACAGACCATTACACCAGGGAGATCAAACGGCTTAAAAACACGTGACGAGGGCATCGCAGACCGTGTAATTTTCATCGACAACCGGCATCCAGCGCCATTTGTCGAAGGTGGTGCAAGGATGGGAGATGCCCAGCGCGACCAGGTCGCCGACCTTGAGCGCAGCCAGTTCGGGGCCGCTGCCGCGCAGGTAGGCATGCTGGTCATTGAGCGCCGTGACCTTCCAGTCCGCGGGCGCGGCCACGGGCGCGGCGCCAGGTGCGCTTATCGAGGACAGCGGTATCGGCATTTCCAGGTCATAGGACAGGTCACGCCGGCCCACGGCCAGGATGGCCAGGCCCGGTTCGGGGCAGGATTGCACCGTGGCCCACACCTCGATGGCCGGTTTCAGCCCGTCGCTGTCATGCAGTCGCGCATTGACCGAACTGACCAGGCGTTTGTAGTTGCCGTGGTCGTGCGTGATGTAGCAGCCCGAACGCAGCAGGCCGCGCACCGGCCGCGAGAGTTTGGGCGTGAGCCAGCCGCTGACCAGGTCGAAGATGGCCGAGCCGCCGGCCGTCATCAGGATTTCGTCGCCGTCAAACAGCCCCTGCTGGTCGCAGGCCAGGGCAATGTCGCAGGTGCGCCGCATGAGCGCATCGGCATAGGCCTTGTCGGCCTCCGAATCGCCGGTGGCGCCCTGCCCTTCATAGGTCTCTATGCCGACCAGGCGGCAGGCCAGGCTGGTGCGCAGGGCGGCGGCCAGAGCCATGGCATCGGCTTCGCTGCGCACGCCGGTGCGTGCGCCCATGACGCCGATCTCCAGCAGCACCTCGAAAGGCGCAACCATGGCGGCGTCGTTGGCGCGCGCCCAGACTTCGATCAGCGCGAGCTGGGCCAATGAATCGACCAGGAAGACGATGCGCAGGCCCGGGTATTCGCGCAGCATGCCCTGGATGCCGGCCAGGTCCATGGCGTTCACGACCTGGTTGGCGATGATCAGGCGTTTGGCGCCGGCCGTGATGCCGGCGCGCATCTGCGTGACGGTGGCAAAGGTCAGGCCCCAGGCGCCTTCGTCGAGCTGGCGCTTGAGCAATTGCGGCGACATGGTGGTCTTGCCGTGCGGCGCCATGTCCACCCCCTGGCCTTTGGCAAAGCGCTGCATCCAGCCGAGGTTGTGTTTCATCGCCGACTGCTTGACGACGGCCAGCGGCAGCGGCAGGTCGCCCTTGAGCACGTTCCAGCCCTGTTTGCCCATCTCGGAGCGGCGCACCGGCCCGCTGTTGTGCGGAAAGCCCTTGAAGGAACGGTCAAGTTGCGGGTCGAGAAGGTCTTGCAATGTGGTCATGAGTTTTTTTGGGTGGTCAGGCAGCGGCCAATGTAGCAGCGGGCACGAACGCGACCGGCACGGCGCCGGCGATATCGTCGCGTATGCAGGCCTTGAAGCGGCCATTGCCCATGTCGCGCAGTTCGGGGCGCGCCGTGGAGCAGGCGTCCACCACATGCGGGCAGCGCGTGCGGAACACGCAGCCCGAGGGCGGGTTGACGGGGCTGGGGATGTCGCCCTTGAGCGCGATGCGCTCGCTTTTGTGTTCGGGGTCGGGCTTGGGCGAAGCCGCCAGCAAGGCTTGCGTATAAGGATGCAGCGGCTGCGCGAACAGCTCGGCCGTGGGCGCGACTTCCATCACGCGGCCGAGATACAGCACCACGACGCGGTCGCACAGGTACTCGACCACGTCGAGGTCGTGCGAGATGAACAGCATGGTCAGCGAGAGCCGGTCGCGCAGGTCGCACAGCAGGTTGACCACCTGCGCCTGGATGGACACGTCGAGCGCCGACAGCGGCTCGTCGGCCACGATGAATTCAGGCTCGACCGCGAGCGCCCGCGCCACGCCTATGCGCTGGCGCTGGCCGCCGGAGAACTCGTGCGGGTAGCGGCTGGCATGTTCGCCGCGCAGCCCGACCAGCTCCAGCAGCTCGGCGATGCGTTTGTCACGCGCCTCTTTGCCCTTGGCCAGGCCGTGCACCTGCAGGGCTTCGCCCAGGATGTCCCTGACCCGCATCTTGGGGTTCAGGCTGGCATAAGGGTCCTGGAAAATCATCTGCAGCTTGCTGCGCAGCGCGCGCATGCGGCCGCTCGATGCCGAGCCCAGGTCCTCACCGCGGTACAGCACCTGGCCCGAGGTGGCCTCGATCAGGCGCAGCAGTGTGCGGCCTATGGTGCTTTTGCCCGAGCCGGATTCGCCGACCAGGCCCAGCGTCTCGCCGGGCTGGATGCTGAAGGAGACGTCGTCGACCGCGCGCACCGGTTTGGCGGCCGCGCCGAAATAACGCTGGAGGTTCTTGACCTCAATCAAAGGGGCGCTCATACCGTCTCCACCGTGGCAACAGCTGTTTCTTCCACGCGTATGCAACGCGCGCTGCGGGTCGGCCCTGCCGCCAGCAGCGCCGGCATGGCGTCGCGGCAGGACGGGATCGCCAGGTCGCAGCGCGGCTCAAAGGCGCAGCCCGGCGGCGGCGCCAGCGGGCTGGAGACCTGGCCGCGTATGGCGTAGAGCCGGCGTTTGGCGCCGGCCTGGCCGCTGGCCAGTTCGCGCTTGCGCTGTTGCGCGGGCAGGCAGGCCAGCAGGCCTTGCGTGTAGGGGTGGCGCGGCTGGGCAAAGAGTTCGCGCACCGGCGCGGCTTCCACAATGCGGCCCGCATACATCACGGCCACGTCGTCGGCATGGTGGGCCACCACGCCGAGGTTGTGGGTGATGAAGAGAATGCTCATGCCGGTCTCGGCCTGCAGCCGGCGCATGAGTTCCAGGATCTGCGCCTGGATCGTCACGTCCAGCGCGGTGGTGGGCTCGTCGGCGATCAGCAGCGTCGGGTTGCAGGCCATGGCCAACGCGATCATCACGCGCTGGCGCATGCCGCCCGAGAGCTGGTGCGGGTATTCGTGCAGGCGCTGCGCGGCGGCCGGGATCTCGACCAGCTCCAGCATGCGCAGCGCATGGGCCAACGCGGCCTTGCGGTCCAGCCCCATGTGCAGGCGCACCGATTCAGCGATCTGCTCGCCCACGGTGAAGACCGGGTTCAGGCTGGTCATGGGCTCCTGGAAGATCATCGCGATCTCATTGCCGCGTATGCGCCGCATCTCGGCCTCGGGCAGGGACAGCAGGTCCAGCGTCTGGCCGGCGCGGTTGGTAAACATCGCCTCGCCGCTGACCTGGGTGGAGGCGGTGCGCGACAGGAGGCGCATCAGGGTGAGGCTGGTCACCGACTTGCCGGAGCCGGACTCGCCGACCAGCGCGGTGGTTTTGCCGGGGCGAATGCTGAAGCTCACGTCGGCCACCGAGCGGATCAGGCCTTCGTCGGTATCGAAGAAGGTGCTGAGATGGCGGACTTCCAATCGGTTCACGTCGATTTCCTTCACATCGATTTCCTCAAGCGTGGATCCAGCAGGTCGCGAATGCCGTCGCCCAACAACTGCAGCGAAAGCGCAGTGAGGATGATCGCCAGCCCCGGGAACAGCACAATCCACAGCGCCTGGTGGGCGTACTGCTGGCTGCCGGCCACCATGGTGCCCCAGGTCGGAATTTCAGGCGGCACGCCCACGCCCAGGAAGGACAGCGCGGCCTCGGCCAGGATGGCGTAAGCAAAGATAAAGGAGGTCTGCACCAGGATGGGCGACATCAGATTGGGCAGGATGTGGCGCCACAGGATGCGCGCGGTGGAGACGCCCACGGCGCGCGCGGCCTCCACAAACAGCAGCTCGCGCACCACGAGGGTGGAGGCGCGCACCACGCGCGCCACGCGCGGCGTGTAAACCAGCACCAGGGCCAGCACCACGTTCAGCATGGACGGCCCCAGGATGCCGACCAGCGCGATCGCCAGCAGTATGTCGGGAAAGGACATCATCGCGTCGACCACACGCATCACCGGCGCATCGAGCCTGCGAAAGAATCCCGCGACCAGGCCGAACAGCGTGCCGCTCACCACCGAGCCCAGCGCGGTCAGCAATGCGATGGTCAGCGAATAGCGGCCGCCGAAGGCAATGCGGGCGAAAAGGTCGCGGCCCAGTTCGTCGGTGCCGAACAAATGGGAGGACGAGGGTTGGGACAGCCGCTGGCTCACAGCGGTCTCGTTCGGGTCCAGGCCGCTCAGCGGACCGGCAAAGAGCGACACCAGGACGACTATCGCCAGCGCGATGGCCGCCGCCAGCACGATGCGCCGACGGAACAGCTTGCGAAGAATAAGAGGGAACTTCATCAGAGCGGGCCTTTTCCAGTGGGCACCAGGGAACCGGCTTTGCCGGGCCGCCGGTGCTGCCCCCTCGAGGGGCAGGCGCCGAAGGCGCTTCGGGAGTGAGTCATAGCTTCACCCGAGGATCAACGACGGTGTAGAGCAGGTCGATGGCGAAATTGATGACCACGTAGATCGCGGCCACCACCAGCAGCGCGCCCTGGATCACCGGGTAGTCGCGCCGTATCACCGCGCTCACCACGAGGTTGCCCACGCCGGGCAAACCGAACACGGTCTCCGTCACCACCGCGCCGCCTATCATCAGCGCCACCGTCAAGCCAAGGACGGTGACGATGGGCACCAGCGCGTTGCGCAGCGCATGCTTGAGCACCACCACGTTTTCAGACAAACCCTTGGCCCGCGCGGTGCGCACATAGTCCTCGCCCAGCACGTCCAGCATGGAGGCGCGGGTAAAGCGAATGATCAACGCCGAATTGAGCACACCCAGCACCGCGGCAGGCAGCACCAGGCAATGGATGCGCTCGGCCAGCGAGGCGCCCGGCTCGCCGTAGCCCGAGACCGGGAACCAGCCCAGGGAGACAGCGAATATCTGCATCAGCACCAGGCCGAACCAGAAGCTGGGCACGCTGGCGCCCAGCATCGCGAAGCCGGTAAAGGCCTGGTCGACCGGCTTGCCGCGAAACACCGCCGAGACGATGCCGCAGGGCACACCGATCAAGGCGGCGATCGCGACCGCCATCAGCGACAGCAAGGCGGTGGGCTCAGCCCGTTCCCAGAGCGCCTGGGTCACGGGCCGCTGCAGAAAGATCGATTCGCCCAGGTTGCCGTGCGCCAGTTCACGAATCCACAAGGCGAACTGCACCGGCAGGGATTTGTCCAGGCCGTAGACCTTCTGCACCCGGGCGATGTCTTCGGCCGTGGCCTGGTCGCCCAGCAGCACGGCGATCGGGTCGCCCGGGGCGGCGCGCGTGAGGATGAACACCAGCACTGCCACGATGGCCATGACCACCAGCATGCCACCCAGCCGGGACAAGAGATACCGTGTCATGACTTTTTTCTATTCAGTGGGTTGAATCTTTTAACCATAAAAGGGAATCTGCCTCGAGTCCGGATCACTACGCAACTACGTCGCCACGTTCGACGAAACGAGCCGGAATAAAAGCCAGCTCAAGCCGCGGAACCGGCTTTGCCGGGCCGCAGGCGGGCGGCCCCCATAGCGAGGAAAGGGGCAGCGCGCCGCAGGCTCGCAGTGGGGGAGCGTGGGGGCTCAACTCTTCAGGCTGGTGTTCCAGAAGAACGGATAGGTATAGGGCGTGTAACCCTGCAGCGCCGGGGCGCGCGCCGACAGGCTGGCGAATTTGCCGACCTGGATGTAGGGCACCTCGTCGTAGACCACCTGCTGCACCTTGCCCCATAGCGCCCCGCGCTTGGCCGGGTTCGGCTCCTGGTTCAGCGCGGCCAGCGCCTCCTGCTTGGCAGGCGAGTTCCACCAGCCCGGCGCACCGTCGCCCAGTTGCGGGGGCGAGAGCATGGGCTCGGGGAACAGGCCGGAATGCGTGATGTAGATATCCCACAGCTTGGGGTCGGCGCGGCGCTGCAGTAGCGTGGCCCACTCCACCACGTTCAGCTCGGCCTTGAAGCCGGCGCGCTTGAGCTGCTCGGCCATGATGAGCGCCATGTTGTAGTGAAAGTCGTACTGGCGGCTGGTCAGGATGCGCACCGGCTCGCCCTTGTAGCCGGCCTGCTCGGCCTGGCTCTTGGCCTTCTTTGCGTCGCGCTCGTTGTAAGCGGCGGTGCCGGCTGTCGAATAAAAAGGCGTGCCCTTGGGAAAGTGGTTGCCTTCGGCGATGAAAAAGCGGGTGTCGCCGAAGCCTGCCGCCAGCATTTCGCCTTCGCCCAGCGCGGTCTGCAACGCCTTGCGCACCGGTTGATGCGCCAGCGAGCCTTCCTTGGTGTTGAACACCAGGTAAGGAAAGCCAAAGGAGGGCGTCATGATGGGCACCACCTTGCCGCCGGCCTTTTCCAGCCGCGGCAGGGCCTCGATAGGCAGCAGGTCGGCATAGTGAAACTGGCCGGCCAGCGCGCCTTCCACCCGCGTGTTGGCATTGGGGACCGGCACGAAGCGCAGCTCTTCCACCGCGGCCACCCGCTTGCCGCCATAGCCACTGGCAGCTTCCTTGCGCGCGGCGTAACCGTCAAAGCGGGTGAGCAGCACGTACTGGTCGGGCTTGCGTTCCTTGAATTTGTAGGGGCCGGTGCCCACGTACTCGCGCAGCGGCTGGGCCAGCGACTCCTTGGCCATGATGGCCGCCATGCCCGAGGCCATGGCCAGTTGCGAAAGCAGCGGCGCGTAGGCGTTCTTCAGCGTGATGTCGACCGTGAGCGGCCCCTTGGCCGCCAGGTCGGCCACTTGCACCGCCACCGACTTGCCGCGCGGCGAAACGTCCATCCAGCGCTTGAGGCTGGCCACCACGTCGTCGGCATTGAGTTCACGGCCGCTGTGCAGCATCACGCCTTTTCGCAGGGTGATGGTGTAGAGCTTGCCATCGGCAGAGATTTTCGGCATGGCCTCGGCCAGCATGGGCACCAGCGTCGCCTTGGCATCGAAGGTGAACAGCGGCTCGTAAACGTGCTGCATGATGATGCAGACCAGGTCTGCCGGCGTGGACTGGATGTCCAGCGTCGGCGGCTCGGCCACCATGGCCAGGTTCAAGGCCGATTTGCCGCCCTGCGCGGCGGCCGGGCCGAAACCGGCGCCGGCCGCACCCAGGGCCAGCAGGGAGGACAAGGCGGTGCGGCGGTGCATGCGGATTCCACGGGTCATAAAGAACTCCTGATTGAAGTTAAATTTCACGCTTGAAGATTAATTGGTCTATAAATGGTATTTTTCAGGATAAACCCGAATAAAAGGCGAAATTCTGAAAATATTTTTCATCTTTATGATTAAACGGCACTTAAAAAGGAGTTTTTCATGCCTCTGGAATATTTAGGAAATCCCCCTCTGGCCTCCGACCACCAGCCCCGCCCGTTTTCGCCCGCGGTGCGCGCCGGTGACTTCGTCTATATCTCGGGCCAGGTGCCGGGCGACGAAAAAGGCGAGATCGTGCAGGGCGGCATCGAGGTGCAGACCCGCCAGGTCATGAAAAACCTCCAGGCTGCCCTGGCCCTGGCCGGCTGCACGCTGGACGACGTCTGCAAGACCACGGTCTGGCTACAGGACGCGCGCGACTTTGGCAGCTTTAACCGGGTTTATATGAGCTACTTCACGGGCGGCAAGCCGGCTCGCTCTACTACCGAGGCTCGCCTGATGGTGGATGCGAAGGTTGAGATTGATGTGGTGGCTTATAAGCCGAAGGGCTAGGCCTTGCTTGTTTTGGGGCTGTGATTTTTGCTGAGGACTGCTGGCCAGGCCCCCCCCGGCCAGCCGAACTCAGCAAAGGGGACTCCCGCCGGAGCAGGAGCCGCTCACTGCGACCAGGGCTCCCCCCGGTACCACGCATGCCGCGCCAACCGCAGCATCGGTTTGTCGCCGGACGTATCCCCATAGGCATAAAGCACCACCCCATGGAGCCCGGCCGCGCCAAAGCGCCCGGCCGCCCACTCCCGTAGCCTGACAACCTTCTGCTCGCCATGGCAATTGGGCGTGCGCATGCGGCCCGTGAGGCGGCGGGCCTCGCCCTCGCCCGCCGTTTCCATTTCAGTGCAGAGCAGCGCGTCAAAGCCCAGCTGCCGCGCCACCTGCTTGAGGTAGATGTCGGGCGAGGCGCTGACCATCACGCAGCAGTGGCCAGCCTCGCGGTGCCGGGCCAGCTGTGCCATCGCGTCCTCCCGCAGCTGGCCGGGGAAATCTTTTGCCAGCCATTGCGCGGTCCACTCATCCATCTCGGCAAGGCTGCGGCCGGCCAGCGTGGCCCGCATGAGCTTGCCTTTGGCGACGTGGTTGGGCACGATGCGCAGCGCATAGCCGGCCAGCCAGGGCGAGCAGCGCAGCAGGGCCCACACAAAACGCGGCCAGCCCAGGCCGCGCGCGAGGAAAACCGTGAAGGTGTCGCGCCGGGTCAGCGTGCCGTCGAAATCAAAGGCCGCGACAACCGGGCCGGCATCCTGGGCGCTTAGCTCGGGCATCGCACCTGGCCGCAATAGCGTTCGCAGAAAGGGCAGCCCGTCATGGGCAGCCATTTGGGAATATTGAAGTAGCGCTTGAAGACCGTGCCCAGCACCCCTTCGCGATAAGCCTGGTAGTTAAAGCCCGTGCCTTCGAGGGCGTAAAACGGCACGCCGTTTTGCTCGAAGCTGAGCACGCGCACCGAGGCGAAGTAAGGCGCGAACTCCTCCAGGCGCGGCTTGTCGGCGAGGATGATGCGTATCGTCTTGCCCTGGTACAGCGAAAAATCGACCAGCATGTCATCCTGGCGCGCATGGAACTTGCCGACGCCGAAGACCGGCATGTACTGCCGGCGCTCAAAACCGAATATCGAGGCCGGCGTGTAGGCCTCGCCCATCAGCGCCACGCCGGGCGCCGTGACCTGCTGGAGCATTTCGGCGGTCTTGTAGCTGCGAACGATCTGGGGATAGAGCTTGGACAAAGGCGGTGTTGAGCGCCAGGTGTCCAGCGTGGTCATATACAGCCCCGCCACCACCAGCACATGCAGGCCGGCGAACACGGCCAGCCCCTTGGCGCAGGCCCTGAGTTTGCCCTCCGGCAGGGCAAAGGCCAGGAAGGCAAAACCGAAGGGGTAAAACGACAGCACCCAATGCAGGCCGATGATTTTCTTGGCCGACAGCAGCGCGAAAAACAGCAGCGGCACCACCACCAGGCAGGCCAGCAGGCGCTGCGAGCGCGCCGCGGCCAGCAGCGACTGGCGGTAGCGCACCGCCATCCACAGCGCGGCCGGCGTGACCAGGTAGGCCATCATGCCGATATAGGTCAGCGGCTTGCGCCACTCGAAATTCGCATCTTCATTGCGGTTGTACACATTGAACATGATGTTGGACCAGCCGTGCGACATGTTGTAGGCGATGTTGATCGCCGGGCCGGGCAAGGCGCACAGCACCAGCAGGGCCAAACCGGCCAGGCGCTCGCGGCGATACAGCACGAAGTACACGAGGTAGCTGAGGCCCAGCACCACCGAAAAATACTTGGACAAAAAGGCGCAGCCCAGGAACACACCGGACAGCGCGTACAAACCCCAGGCGGCGCGGTCCATCTGCGCGCGGCGCTCGGCGCGCATCAGCGCGGCGACCGACAGCACCGACCAGAAGATCAGCGGCGTGTCGGTGGTGATCAGGGTGTTGAGCCAGTTCAGCGGCGCCAGCCAGAAAAACAGCACGGCCCAGGCGGCGCGCACCCGGTCCGCGCCCTTCAGCGCCCACCACAGCGCCGCGCCCAGCGCCAGCGGCAGCAGCACGATGGGCAGGCGTATGGACCAGAGGCTGTCGCCCAAGGTGGCGCGCATCAGCGCGATCAGCCAGCCCACCATGGGTGGGTGGTCCGAATAACCCCAGTCGGGGTACACGCCCCACCAGTAGAAAAAGGCCTCGTCGCCGGTGACCGGGAAGCTCACGGAAATCCAGACCCGCAGCAGCAGCGAGAGCAGGCCGGCGGCCAGCAGCCAGCGGCTCAGCGTGACGGGAAAGGCGGCGGAAGCGGCGGAGGCGGCGGAATCGTGGTTCTGGGACATGAAGGCTCAAAAAGGGGAGCGGCGCCGGCGGCAAAGCGGCCGCGGGCAAGGCGGGAGCAGGCTAGCGCAAGCTGATTTCCTTGCGGATGGCCGCACTATAAAGCAAGGCCAGCACGCCCAGGGCCACGGCCAGCCACAGCGTCAGCAGCCGCGCCAGCACGGTGACAGCCAGCGCCGCCGCGGGCGTGGCGCCCTGCGCCACCAGCAGGCCCGTGAGCACGGCCTCGGTGCCGCCCAGGCCGGCGGGCAGCGCGGACAGGGCACCGGCTACCATGGCGACGGCGTAAAAGCCCGTGGCCGTCAGCACATCAAGCCCCACACCCATGCCGCGGCAGACCAGCCAGACCGCGACGCCCTGCGCCGCCCAGGCCGCCAGGGTCAGCCCCAGCCAGCGCCAGGGACGCAGCGCCAGGCAGTGCCAGGCCTCCTGCAGCCAGGGCAGGCGCGCAAACAGCCGGGCGCGGTGTTTGAAGAGCAGGCCCAGCACCGCCAGCAACACCAGCGCAGCCACCGCCAGCAGGCCAGCCAGCAGCGTGGACGCGGCCTGTACCGCCGGATGCCGCAACACCCAGCCGGCGGCCGGCAGGCACAGCAGCAGCAGGCACAGCAGGTCGGCCAGACGTTCAGCGCCGAAGATGGCCAGGCTTTGCCCGGCGCCCAGGGGCTGGCGCGCCAGCATCAGGCCGCGCGCCGCCTCGCCGACATTGCCGGGTGTGGGGGTGAAGGCATAGCCCGCCAGGTAGAGGCGCAGGCCCTGCAGCCAGCCGAAATGGCGGCCGTAATGCGCCATCCAGAGCCGCCAGCGCAGGCCGCGCAGCAGGTAATTGAGCAGGCACAAGCCGGCGGCCTGCGCGCCCGTCCAGGACCAGAGCAGCGCCAGCGAGGCCTTGGGGCTGTCGCCCCAGACCAGCAGCGCGGCCGCGTAGGCCGTGGCCACCACGCCCAGCACCAGCAGCAGGCGCTTGAAGGGAAGGCCCGCCGCGGCCGGCGCGGGTGAAGCGGGCGCGGGCTTCACAGCCAGCGGCTCAGGAAAATGGCCAGCCACAACGCGCCGGCCCCCAGAATCCAGGGGTCGCGCAGCATGTCGCGCGCCACGTCTTCACCGTGGCCGCGGTGCACCTGGTAGGTATAGCGCAGCATGCCGAAGATCACCACCGGCACGGTGTAGAGCAGGCGCTCGCCGTGCTGCATCTGCGCCTCGGGACTGGTGGCGAACAGGCTGTAAGTGGTCAGCGTGGCGGTCATGGTCACGGCCATGAAGGTGTCCAGCAGGGCCGAGGGGTAGTGGGCCATCACCGCGCGCTGGCTGGCCTCTTCATGGAAGCTTTCGGCCTTGCGCTTGGCAAAACCGAGGAACAGGGCCACAAAAATGCCGGTCAGCAGCAGCCAGCGCGAGGGCGGAATACCGACGGCCACGGTGCCGGCCAGAAGGCGCAGCATGAAACCCGAGGCGATGATGGAGACGTCGACCACCGGCACCTGCTTGAGCCGCCAGGAGTACGCCAGGTTGAGCAGCACATAGGCCGCCAGCAAAGCCAGCAGGCTGCGGTGGCCGGCCGCCAGCAGCAGGCCGGCCACCAGCAGCAGGCCGGCCAGCACCAGCGCCACGGGCACCGGCACCGCGCCGCTGGCCAGGGGCCGGTGGCGTTTGCTGGGGTGCAGGGCGTCGCTGGCGCGGTCATGCCAGTCGTTGATGATGTAGACCATGCTGGAGAGGCAGCAGAACGCGGCAAAGGCGTGGAAGACGCGCCAGTCCAGCGCCATGTCCTGCCAGTTTTGGCTGAACACCAGGCCGGCGAACACAAAAACGTTTTTCAGCCACTGGTGCGGCCGCATGAGGCGGACCAGGGCCAGCGGGAAAGAAGAGGAAGAGGGCATCGGGAAAGAGGGGTAACACCCCGGGACACCCCGGGAACAACGAGCTTGAAGCATAACTGAGCGCCGCCGATTCCCGAATACGGCCAAAATGGGGCCATGGCTCTTGCACCCTCCCCCACCCTCACCCCTTCCTCCCCCATCGCCCTGCCCGCCGTCTCGCCCCGCGCCCTGGAGCTGATCCAGGCCCTGGTGCGCATGAACACCGTCAGCGACAACAGCAACCTGGAACTGATCCATTTCGTGCGCGACGAGCTGGCCCGGCTGGGCGTGGCCAGCCGCATCACCACCAACGCCGGCAAGACCAAGGCCAACCTCTTCGCCACGCTGGGCGAAGGCCGGCCGGCCGGCATCATCCTGTCGGGCCATACCGATACCGTGCCCTGGGACGGCCAGGACTGGACGCTGGACCCGCTGTCGGCCGCCATCGAGGGCGGCCGGCTCTACGGGCGCGGCAGCTGCGACATGAAGGGTTTTATCGGCATGGCCCTGGCCCATGCCGGGGACTTCCTGAACAGCCAGGCGCCCTTTGCGCTGCACCTGGCGCTGAGCTACGACGAGGAAGTCGGCTGCCTGGGCGTGAGGGAGCTGATCGCCGACATGAAGGACGCCGGCATCGCGCCGCTGGCCTGCATCGTCGGTGAACCCACCAACATGGTGCCGGCCACCGCGCACAAGGGCGTGTACCGCTACAAATGCTGCGTGCGCGGCAAGGAGGCGCACTCCTCGCTCACGCCGCAATCCGTCAACGCCATCGAGATGGCGGCGCGCGTGGTCGGCAAGCTGCGCGACATGGCCGAGGGCTTTGAGGCCAGCGAGCCGCGCTACGAGGGTTTCGACGTGCCCTTCAGCACCGCCAGCGTCGGGCAGTTCCACGGCGGCATTGCCGACAACGTGGTGCCGCGCGACGCCGAGTTCCGCTATGAATTCCGCAACCTGCCCACGGCAGACGCGCATGCGATGCAAAAAGAGATTCTGGCCTATGCGGAGCGCGCGCAGCCGGCGATGCAAAAAGTCGCACCCGATGCGGGCTTCAGCTTTGAGACGATTTGTGAGGTACCGGCTTTTCTGGGTTCGGCCGGCGACGACGTAACCCGCCTCGCGCAGCGCCTGGCCGGCACGCGGGAAACCACGCTGGTGGCCTTCGGCACCGAAGCGGGCATCTTCAAGGGCGCCGGCATTCCCACCGTGGTCTGCGGGCCCGGCAGCATCACCCAGGCGCACCAGCCCGACGAATTTGTGAGCCTGGAACAGCTGGCGCGCTGCCAGGACTTCATGAAAGGCCTGGTGAACACGCGCGAGCTGCGCTAGGCCTGTCTTTCAAGCTCAAGGCTTGGCGGCAACGGGCTCCATGCCAGTGCCGCGCACAATGAATGCGGCCGCCGGCGAAGCCAGGAAGCGGATCAGGTGTCGGGCCGCTTCGGGTTCCCTGGCGCCCGTCATGAGGCCCGCTGAAAAGAAGATGGTCTGCTGGACTTCATCGGGCAAGGGCCCCACAAAGTCCAGCTCCTTGAAGGGCAGCAATTCACTGACTTGCTGGAAACCGATCTCGGCATCGCCCCGCGCCACCACCGTCCCGACCCGCTCACTGAAAATCTTGCGGGCCTTGTCCTTGATCTGGTCGGCCACGCCCAGGCGCTGAAAAAGCTCTGTCGACAGATAAGTGCCGCTGGCGCTCGCGGAATAGGCAATCGACTTCGCGTTCAGCAAAGTCTGGCGCAAGGCATCCACCGTGCTGATGTCCGGCTTGGGTGTGCCTTTGCGCACCGACATGCCGATCACGGAGCGCGCCAGATCGACACGGCTGCCTGGAATGACCTTGCCCTCCTTGACCAGCGTCTCCAGCCCGGCGTCGGCCAGGATCACGATGTCAAAGGTCTCGCCGCGCGCCAGCCGGCTGGGAATCGAGTCCGGCGCATTGCCAATGGAGGCGCCGTAGCTGGTGATGACCTTGTTCTGGCTGGCCTGTTCATAGAGCGGTATCAGCTGCTGGTAGGCGGCGGTGAAGCCGCCCGAACTGATCACCCGGATATCGGCGGCCAGGGCATTGCCTGCGAGCAGCACGAGGCTGAGGGCGGCCAGGATGACGCGTCGTATCCGCTGGAATGTGAATGTCATGGCAAGGGTCTCCTTTTTGTCGTTGGTTTGGCGCATGTGCGCCAGTGATGTGGCCCGGTGCGTGGCTGGAGCCGGGAATTCAGTCTTCCTTCATGTTGGCGGCCTTGGCGATCGGGCCGAGCCTGGCCTTCTCACCCGCCAGGAATTTGCTGAAGTCGGCGCGGCTGCCGTTGACCGGGTCTATGCCCTGCGGGATCAGGCGGGCGCGCAGTTCCGGGGACTTGAGCGCCGCATTGATCGCGCCATTCATTTTTTCCAGGATGTCTTCGGGCGTGCCGCGTGGGGCAAACACACCGGACCAGTGGCCGATGAACA
The DNA here is from genome assembly GCF_056401275.1 of Polaromonas sp. P4_F6. NCBI lineage: Bacteria > Pseudomonadati > Pseudomonadota > Betaproteobacteria > Burkholderiales > Comamonadaceae > Polaromonas > Polaromonas sp. P4_F6. The sequence goes on from NZ_JBFUJQ010000001.1 coordinate 601,032, forward strand.
CATTGGGGTAGCCCTGCTCTTCGGCGGTCGGCAGATCCGGCAGCGCCGCGATGCGGCGGTTCCAGGTCGACGCGATGGCGCGCAGCTTGCCGCCCTTGACTTGCGGCAGGACCACCACGCTGGCTTCAGAGGTGGCGTCGACCTGCTTGCCGATCACGGCCACCATGCCCTCCGAGCCGCTCTTGTAGGGAATCACCTCAAGCTTCGCGCCGGACTTGAGCTTGAGCATCTCGGCGACGAAGTGCGGCGTGCTGCCGGTGCCGGCGGTTGAAAAGTTCAATCCGCGGCCCGTTTTTGCCGCGGCTAACAGGCCCTTGAGGTCCTTGATCGGCGAGTCGGCGGACACCACGATGACCGACGGGCTGACCGCCATCATGGCCACGGGCACCAGGTCTTCTTCCTTGTAGGGCATTTTGGTCTTGATCAGCGCATTGGTGATCACGCCGCCGGCAGGTGTCAGGAAGGTATAGCCATCGGGCAAGGCCTTGGCCACCAGGTCGGCGCCCAGCACCGAGCCCGCGCCCGGCTTGTTTTCCACAATGATGGGTTGGCCCAGTTGTTTCGATGCCGCCTCCGCCACGGCGCGGGCCACCAGATCGTTGGCGCCGCCTGGGCCGAAGGGCACGACGAAGCGGATGGGCCGGGACGGCCAGGTATCGGCCATTGCCGACAGTGCGGTGGTGACCAATGCAAGGGCCACGGCAAGACGGGGAAGCAGGTGTTTCATGGGCATCGGCAGCGTCGATTGAAGAGAAAGCGATGCTAGATGGCGCACAATCATTTGTATATTGCAACTTTCTGACTGATTAGTGCATGAGGCGGATCAATTTCGGGCTGGACGAGCTCCAGGCTTTTGTGGCGGTCGCCGAAAAGGCCAGCTTCAGGGTGGCGGCAGAAGACCTGTCCATTTCTCCGCCGGCCCTCAGCCGCCGCATCGACAAGCTGGAGGCGACGCTCGGCAGCCGCCTGCTGGACCGCACCACCCGCCGCGTGTCCCTGACCAACGTGGGGCGGCAGTTCCTGGAGGAGGCGCGCGCCGCCCTCAACGGCCTCGAATATGCGGTGCTCAGGCTGGCGGACAACGCCAGCCTGCGGCGCGGCCAGGTGACGGTTGCCTGCCTGCCGTCGGTGGCGCACCACCTGCTGCCCGGCGTGCTCAAGCGCTTTGCCGACCGGTTTCCCAGCGTCCGGATCAAGGTGGTGGATGAGAGCGCCAATGCGGTGCTGACCAGCGTGCTGTCCGGCGATGCGGACTTCGGTGTGAATTTCGTGGGCGTGCAGGAGCCCGAGATCCGTTTCGAGGCCCTGCGGCAGGAAGACTACGTGCTGGTCATGCCGCGCGACCACCCCTGGGCGCTTCGTGAATCGATCGCCTGGGAAGAGCTGGCTGATGAAAAGATGGTGGCTTTGTCGCGCCAAAGCGGCAACCGGCTGCTGCTGGACAGCGTCCTTTCAAGCCTGCGCCGGCCGCCCAGCGCCTTTTACGAAGTCAACCACGTGACGGGTGCACTCGCGCTGGTGGAGGCCGGGCTGGGGCTGGCGGCGCTGCCGGGCCTGTCATTGCCGCAAACACATGCCACGCTCAAGGGGATTGCGCTGGTCGAGCCCGGCATCCACCGCCTGCTGGGGCTGATTGCGCGCAAAGACCGGCCTTTGCAGCCGGCTGCGGCCATGCTGTATGGGATGTTGAAAGAGCTGGCAGGATGAGCGCCACTCACAATGCCCGCGCCCAAAAAGAAAACGCCTGACTGAGTCAGGCGTTTTTCATGCGGGCCGCTGCGGGGCCGGGGAGTCAAATACTTCAGGTCCTTACCCGGCCGTCGCCCGTCAGCATGGACAGTTCCACGAAGTTGGACGCCACGTGATCCGTCGCCGAAAACGACACGGTGAAACCGCCCATTGACTGGCTGCCCATGCCCTCCAGGCCGGCGATCAGCGACTCGCGGCTGACCTTGGCGGCCCCGCCGCGCTTGAGCCCGTCCACAAAGACCTTGGCGGCCACATAACCCTCCATGCTGGAGAAATTGACCTGGGCGTTGCCCGCCGCCTTGGCCGCATCGACAAACTCGCGCGCGATGAGGCGGGCCGTGTTGTAGGGCGACGGCATGACCTGCGAGACCACCACGCCCGCGCCGTCCTTGCCGAGTTCGTCGGCCAGCGCCTGCGTGCCGACAAAGGACACGTTGTAAAAGGTGCCGCCGTAGCCGGCCTTGCGGGCCTCACGGATAAAGGCCGCGCAGGCCTTGTAGGCGCCGATCTGCACCACCGCGTCGGGCCCGGCCGCGACCAGGGTCTTGACCGCGCCGGCCACGTTCACCGTGTTGCGTTCCACCGTCGCCAGCGCCACCGGCTTGAGGTTTTGCGCCGCCAGGGCCAGCGTCACGCCGTCCAGGCCGGCCTTGCCGTAGGCGTCGTTCTGGTAAAACACCGCGATTTTTTTCAGGCCCAGGCTGGTCAGCTGTTTGACGATGAGGCCGGTTTCGTCGTTGTACGAAGCGCGCACATGGAAGGCGTACTTGTTGAAGGGGTCGCGCAGCGCCATGGCGCCGGTGAAGGGGGCGAAAAACGGCACCTTGTCCTTGGTCGCCAGCGGCAGCGCGGCGATGCTGGTGGGCGTGCCGATGTAGCCAAAGAGCGCGAACACGTCGTCGGCGATCAGCTTGCGGGTGTTTTCGGCGCAGCGCTCGGGCTCGTAGCCGTCATCGAGGTTGCGGATCTCGATCAGGCGCTTGCCGATGCCGCCCTGGGCGTTGACCTGGTCGAAGTAGACCTTGGCGCCCGAGTGGAACTGTATGCCCAGTTGCGCGGCCGGACCGGTGAAGGCGGCCGACTGGCCCAGGATGATTTTGTCGGCCTGGGCATGGGCGACGTTAAAGCCGGCCAGCGTGGAAGCGCCGGCCAGGATGGAAAATTTTCTGCGAGTGAGGTTCATCCCTCGATTCTCGCAACACAACTTACAGCCTGGTTACCCCCATTCGTAACAGTAGGAAAGCCTGTGCGATAGGTCACTACTTTGGGCTTACACGGAAGGCCGGCCGTCAGCAAATTGCCAGCTTTCCAAGGGAATAGCCCTATTCCCGGACCCGCCCGGCGCTATTCCCTGACCCGTCCCAATGCGTCGATCAGGCTGAGCTCGACCAGCTTGGAGCCCACGCGATCGCCGTCGAAGTGGACACGAAAGCCGCCCAGGTTCAGGTCCTGCAGGCTGTCCAGCGCCTTGCGCAGCTTGGCCCGGGTCGGGTCCTTGCCGGCCCTGCGCAGGGCTTCGGTGTAGGTCCAGGCGGCGATATAGCCTTCCAGCATGTAGACATTGGACTTGCCGAGCTTGGCCGCCAGCGCATCGGCCTGCATTTCGCGCACCAGCACGCTTTTGGCGTTGTCCGACTTGGGCGTCACGCGCACCACCACCACGCCGGCGCCGGCCGCGCCCAGCTGTTCGGCCAGCAGGCTTTCGCCGGTGCTCGAAAAACCGTAGATAGGCCCGCGAAAGCCCTTGCTGCGCAGGTCGCGTATGGCATTGGCCGCGCCCGAAGCATCGCTGATCACCAGCACCGACTCCGGTTTTTTGGCCAGCACCTGGTCCACGCTGGTGGCCACGCTGCCGCCGGAAAGCGCCGACTTGGCCACCAGGTTGGCGCCCAGGCCGCCCATGGTGCGCTCGGCCGAATCCAGCGCCGCGAGCGACTCCAGGTCCTTGCCGTGCAGGATGGCCAGCTTGCGCATGCCCAGGGTCTCGGCGTGGCGCGTGATCATCGCGGCCTCTTCGGAATAGCCGGGCCGCACCGAATAGACATTCGGGTAGAGCGAGCCGCGCAGCTCGTCGGCGCCGGCCATGGGCGCGAACAGCAGGATGTCGGTGTCCTTGAGCAGCGGATTGACGGCAGTGACCTGCGGCGAGCCGTAGTAGCCGAATAAAGAGAACACCTTCTGGTCCAGCAGCTTTTTGGTGTTGGCCACGGTGGTGTCGGGGTTGCCCATGTCGTCCAGCGTGCTGAGCTCAATCTTGCGGCCGTTGACGCCGCCGCCCGCGTTGACCCGATCGAAGTAAAGCCGCGCGCCCTGCGCGAAGGGCAGGGCCAGCGTGGCGCCGGGCCCGGTCATGGCCAGGGACTGGCCCAGGGTGACGGCGGTCTTGCTGACGCCGTCCTCGGCATTGGCCCCTGCCGCGAGCAGGCCGGCCAGGGCCGCTACCATGGTGACTCTGGCGGCGGCGCGGAATGCCCGCATTCCGTTCATTGTTGTTGTCATGCTGTGTCTCCCCCGGGATGCGACGATCAAGCCAATATAAAGTTGAACCATGAGCAATACCATCAGCATCTCCCCTAGGACCGAGGCCAACCCTGACAGCCGGCTGAAGCCGGGCGCCGCGCAGGTGCTGGGCGCCTGCCCGCACGACTGCCCCGACACCTGCTCGCTGCTGACCACGGTGGAGAACGGCATCGCCACCCGCGTGCAGGGCAACCCCGCGCATCCGCATACCGGCGGCGTGCTGTGCAACAAGGTCTCGCGCTACACCGAGCGCAGCTACCACCCCGAGCGCCTGCTGGGCCCGCTCAAGCGCAGCGGCCCCAAAGGCAGCGGGCAGTTCGAGCCAGTGAGCTGGGAGGCCGCGCTGGCCGACATCGCGGCGCGCCTCAAGGCCATCGCGGCGCGCGACCCCGAGGCCATCGTCCCCTACAGCTACGCCGGCACCATGGGCCAGGTGCAGGGCGAAAGCATGGCCGGGCGCTTTTTCAACCGGCTGGGCGCGTCTTTCCTGGACCGCACCATCTGCTCCTCGGCCGGCGGCGAGGCCCTGGTGCAGACCCTGGGGGGCAAGGTCGGCATGCGGGTGGAGTTTTTCGCCGAATCCAAACTCATCATCATCTGGGGCAGCAACTCCATAGGCAGCAACCTGCATTTCTGGCGTTATGCGCAGCAGGCCAAGCGCGACGGCGCCAAACTCGTCTGCATAGACCCGCGCCGCAGCGAAACCGCCGAGAAATGCCATGAGCACATCGCGCTGCTACCCGGCACCGACGCCGCGCTGGCGCTCGCGCTGATGCACGAACTCATCATCCACGACTGGCTGGACCACGACTACATCGCGCGCCACACCCTGGGCTGGGAAAGCCCGCAGGGCGGGCTGCGCGAACGCGCGCTGCAGTGGAGCCCCGAGCGCGCCGCCGCCGTCTGCGGCGTGCCGGCCGAACAGATACGCTCGCTGGCGCGCGATTACGGCGAATGCATGGTGAACAGGCAACCGGCCGCCATACGCCTGAACTACGGCATGCAGCGCGTGCACGGCGGCGGCAACGCGGCCCGGGCCATCGCCTGCCTGCCCGCGCTCACGGGTGCCTGGCGGCACCGCGCCGGCGGCGTGCTGCTGAGCAGTTCGGGCCTGTTCCCGGTGGACAAGGCCGCGCTGCAGCGGCCCGAGCTGCTCAAGGGCCGGCAGCCGCGCACCATCAACATGAGCACCATAGGCAATGCGCTGCTGGCGCCTGCCTCGCCGCTGTTCGGCCCGAAGATCGAGGCCCTCATCGTCTACAACAGCAACCCGGTGGCGGTCGCCCCCGAGTCCGGCAAGGTGGTGCAGGGCTTTGCGCGCGAAGACCTGTTCACCGTGGTGCTCGAACACTTCCAGACCGACACCGCCGACTACGCCGACTACATCCTGCCGGCCACCACGCAGCTGGAGCACTGGGATGTGCACGGCGCCTACGGCCACACCGACGCGCTGCTGAACCGCCCGGCCATCGCGCCGCTGGGCCAGGCCAAACCCAACACCCAGATCTTTCGCGAGCTGGCGGCCCACATGGGATTTGCCGATCCGTGTTTTTCCGACAGCGACGAGCAGCTGTGCCGTGCGGTGTTCGGCGACAAGGTCGACTTCCAGCAGCTGCTGGACAAGGGTTTTGCCACGCTGGACCTGCCCGACGCGCCTTTTGCCGAGGGCCGCTTCCCCACGGCCTCGGGCCGCTGCGAATTTTTCAGCGCGCGGCTGGCGGCCCAAAGCGCCGACGGCCTGCCGGACCATGTGCCCAACCATGAGGCCGCGGGTTCTTCCGCGCAATTTCCGCTGGCCATGATCTCGCCGCCGGCGCGCAACTTCCTGAATTCGAGCTTCGTCAACGTCAAAAGCCTGCGCGACATCGAGGCCGAGCCGGTGCTGGAAATCCACGCCGACGACGCCGCCGCGCGCGGCATCACCACCGGCGCCATCGTCAAGGTGTTCAACCAGCGCGGCGAATACCGGGTCAAGGCCGAGGTCTCCGCGCGGGCCCGGCCCGGCGTGGTCAACGGCCTGGGCATCTGGTGGCGCAAGCTGGGCCTGGACGGCACCAATGTCAACGAACTCACCAGCCAGCAACTCACCGACATGGGCCGCGGCCCGGTGTTTTACGACTGCCTGGTGCAGGTGCAGCGCGAGGCGCAGGCCGCCTGAGCTTGCCCATGAAACGCGGCACGCTGAAGCGGACCCTGGCCGTGGCGCTGGCCGCGGCCCTGGGCCTGGCGGGCTGTGCCGACCTGGGCTACTACTGGCAGTCCGTCAGCGGCCATTTGCAGATGCTCAACGCAGCCCGGCCGGTGGATGACTGGCTGAACGACACGCAGGCGTCCGGGCAGCTCAAAGACCGGCTGGCGCTGTCGCAGCGCATACGCAGCTTCGCCGTGAGCGAACTCAAGCTGCCCGACAACCCCAGCTACCGGCGCTACGCCGACCTGCGCCGCAGCGCCGTGGTCTGGAACGTGGTGGCCGCGCCCGAGTTGTCGCTGACGCTCAAGACCTGGTGCTTCCCGGTCACGGGCTGCGTGGGCTACCGCGGCTACTTCAGCGAGGCCGAGGCGCGCGCCGAGGCCGACCGGCTGAAGGCGCAAGGACTGGAAACCAGCGTCTACGGTGTGCCCGCCTATTCCACACTGGGCTGGATGAACTGGGCCGGCGGCGACCCGTTGCTCAATACCTTCATCGGCTATCCGGAAGGCGAACTGGCGCGGCTGATCTTTCATGAGCTCGCGCACCAGGTGGTCTACGCCAAGGACGACACCATGTTCAACGAGTCCTTCGCCACCGCCGTCGAGCGCCTGGGCAGCCAGCGCTGGCTGGACAGCGAGGCCGCCCACGGCAACGATAAAGCCCGCCAGGATTACCTCCAGTTCGACGGGCGGCGCCGGCAGTTCCGCGCGCTGGCGCTGGCCACCCGGCTGGAACTGGCTGCAATCTACGAGCAGAAGCCGGCCAGTGACGCCGACAAAGCCGCGCAGGCGGCCGCGAAAGCCCGGGCCTTCGCGCGCTTTCGCGAGGACTACGCCGTACTCAAGGCCTCCTGGGGCGGCTTCGCGGGCTACGACCCCTGGGTGGCGCGCGCCAACAACGCGGCTTTCGGCGCGCAGGCCGCCTATGATGAGCTGGTGCCCGGTTTCGAAATGCTGTTCGAGCGCGAGGGCCGCGACTGGCAACGGTTTTATGATGCGGTGAAAAGGCTGGCCGGCCTGCCCAAGGAAGAGCGGCGCAAGGCGCTTAAAACGAACAACACGGACAACAACACGGAGACGATCAATGGCTGACATCCACATCCAGCGCGAACACGGCCTGGGCCTTGCCGAGGCACGCAAAATCGCCTTCAAGTGGGCCGAACAGGTCGAAGAAAAGTTCGACATGGAATGCACCTATGAAGAGGGCAAGACCGAAGACCTCGTGAGCTTCACCCGCTCGGGCGTCAGCGGCACGCTGGTGGTCACCAAGGACAGCTTCGACCTGAACGCCAAGCTCGGCTTCCTGCTGGGCGCTTTCAAGGACACGATCGAAGGCGAGATCGTGAAGAACCTGGACACGCTGATCGCGAAAAAGCCCGCCGCAAAAAAAGCAGCCGCCAAAAAGAAGGCCGCCTGAAAATCGAAGGGCGCGGCCCGTGAGCTACAACCTCGCCCGCTTCGACCTGGTGTCCGTGCGCCTGGCCGTGGCTTGCGCCCAGACCGGCAGCCTGACCGCGGCGGCGCGCGATTCGCACCTGGCGCTGGCTGCGGCCAGCCGGCGCATACGCGAACTCGAGGACGCCCTGGGCGAAGCCCTGTTCGAGCGCCACGCGCGCGGCCTGCTGCCCACGGCGGCCGGCCGCGTATTCGTCAAGCACGGCCTGACCCTGCTGCAAACCATGGAGCAGCTGGGCGGCGAACTGGCCGACCTGCGGCGCGGCATCGCGCGCCACATACGCCTGTGCGCCAGCAGCGCCGCCATCAGCCAGTTCTTGCCGCCGCTGCTCGCGCGCTACGGCGAGCTGCAACCGCAGGTGCACATAGACCTCGAAGAGCAGGTGTCCGAGGCCGTGGTGGCCACCCTGCGCGAAGGCCGGGCCGACGCGGCGGTGTTTGTCGAGGGGCCGGACACCACGGGGCTGGACACGCGCCTCTTTCGCGAGGACGAGCTGGTGCTGATACTGCCGGCCGGCCACGCGCTGGCGCGCAGCAAGGCGCCGCTGGCCTTTGTGGATGCGCTCGACGAGGAATGGATCAGCCTGACGGCCGGCGCCGCCATGCTGCAAAAGCAGCAGCAGGCCGCGCTGGCCGCGAACCGGCCGCTGAAACTGCGCATGCAGGTGCGCAGCTTTGATGCGGTATGCCATATGGTGGCCTCGGGCCTGGGCGTGGCCGTGCTGCCCAAAGGCGCCACGCTGCCCCTCATCAAAAGCATGAAGCTGGGCTGGCGGCCGCTGGCCGATGCCTGGGCCAGGCGCCGCCTGCTCGCGGCCACCATGGCGGGCCAGCCCGACGCGGCCATCACGGCGCTGGTGGATTTCCTGGTGGCGCCTGTTGGGCCTGGGAGGCCGAAGGGCGCCCTGCCTTCGCAAAACGCGAAAGCCAGAGGTCCAAAGCGGTAATGGACGCGGCAGGCCCCGGGCGGCACACTGCCGGCCATGGCCTCCACTGAAACCTCCCCTCCCGCCCCCGCCGCCACCGGCCCGCTCGCCGGCCTCAAGGTACTGGAACTGGGCCAGCTGATCGCCGGGCCCTTTGCCGCCAAGACACTGGCGGACTTCGGCGCCGACATCATCAAGATCGAAACCCCGGGCGCCGGCGACCCGCTGCGCAAATGGCGTTTGCTCAAGGATGGCACTTCCGTGTGGTGGCAGGTGCAGTCGCGCAACAAGCGCTCGGTGGCGCTGGACCTCAAAAGCCCCGAGGCGCAGGACATCGTGCGCCGGCTGGCGCTTGACGCCGACGTGCTGATCGAGAACTTCCGCCCCGGCGCCATGGAAGGCTGGGGCCTGGGCCCTGACGAACTGCTGGCGCTGAACCCGCGCCTCATCATGCTGCGCATCAGCGGCTACGGCCAGACCGGCCCCTACCGCGACAAACCGGGCTTCGGCGTGGTGGCCGAAGCCATGAGCGGTCTGCGCCACCTGACGGCCGAACCGGGCCGCGTGCCGGTACGCGTGGGCGTGAGCATAGGCGACACGCTGGCCGCGCTGCACGGCGTGATCGGCATCCTGCTGGCCATGCAGGAGCGCCAGCACTCCGGCAAGGGCCAGGTGATCGACGTGGCGCTCTATGAGGCCGTGTTCAACTGCATGGAAAGCCTGCTGCCCGAATACAGCGCGTTCGGCGCGGTGCGCGGCGCGGCCGGCAGCGCCCTGCCCGGCATCGCGCCCAGCAATGCCTACCTCTGCAAGGACGGCGGCTATGCGCTGGTGGCGGGCAACGGCGACAGCATTTTCAAGCGGCTCATGGCCACCATAGGCCGGGCCGACCTCGGCAGCGACCCGGCGCTGGCCGACAACGCCGGCCGCGTGGCGCGCGTGGCAGAAATCGACGCGGCCATAGGTCAATGGACTTTGGGCCTCACGGTGGACGAAGTGCTGGTAGCGCTCGACAAGGTATCGGTGCCTGCGGGCCGCATCTACACCGTGGCCGACATCGCGGCCGACCCGCATTACCAGGCGCGCGGCATGCTCGATGAAGTGCGTATGGACGACGGCAGCATGCTGGCCGTGCCCGGCATCGTGCCCAAGCTCTCGCGCACGCCGGGCGGCCACCGCCGCAATGCGCCGCAGGTGGGGCAGGACACCGATGCGGTGCTGCGGGAGATGGGACTTTCTGCCGAGCAGATCCAGGCCTTGAAGGACAAGGGCATCGTGGCCGGGAAGGACGCAGCATGAAGAAGCGAATTTATTTCAACGAGGTCGCTACGCGCGACGGCTTCCAGATCGAGCCCAACTTCATTCCCACCGACGAAAAGGTCGCGCTGGTCGATGCGCTGAGCGGCTGCGGCTACGCCAAGATCGAAGTGACCTCCTTCACCTCGCCCAAGGCCATTCCCATGCTGCGCGACGCCGAGGAAGTCATGGGCCGCATACGCCGCGCGCCCGGCGTGGAATACACGGTGCTGGTGCCCAACCTGCGCGGGGCAGAGCGCGCGCTGGAGTCGCGCGCCGACGAGCTCAACCTGGTGATGTCGGTCTCGGAAACCCACAACCTGGCCAATCTGCGCATGCCGCGCGAGAAAAGTTTTGCCGCGCTGTCCGACGTGATTCGCCATGTCGATGGCCGCACGCCCATCAATATCTCACTCTCATGCTGCTTTGGCTGCCCCATGGAGGGCGAGGTGGCCGAGGACGAGGTGCTGCGCTGGAGCGAGCGTTTTGCCGCCTTCGGCGCGGACCGCGTGCGCGGCCTCACGATTTGCGACACCACGGGCATGGCGCACCCGGCGCAAGTCAGCCGTATGGTCGAGGTGCTGCAGCAGCGTTTTGCCGGCCTGCAGCTGACGCTGCACTTCCACAATACGCGCGGCATGGGCCTGGCCAATGTGCTGGCCGCGGTGCAGGGCGGCATCACGCGCTTTGACGGCTCGCTGGGCGGCCTGGGCGGCTGCCCTTACGCACCCGGCGCCAGCGGCAATATCAGCAGCGAAGACGCCATCCACATGCTGGACGCCATGGGCTACGACACCGGCATGGACATCGCCAGGCTGCTGGAAGTGGCGCGGCAAATGCCGGCCATCGTCGGTCATGAAGTCCCCGGCCAGGTCGCCAAGGCCGGCCGCATCAGCGACCTGCATGCACCGCCGCCCTATGTGGCGGAGCTGCGGGAGGCGTCCACATGATCGACCATCTTGACCACCTGGTGCTGACCACGTCGGACGAGAAAGCCTGCGTGGACTTTTACACCCGCGTGCTGGGCATGGCGCTGGAAACCTTTACCGGCGGCACGCCGCCCGTGGAGCGCAAGGCCTTTAAATTCGGCCAGCAGAAGATCAACCTGCATGTCAGAGGGCGCGAGTTCGAACCCAAGGCCCATTTGCCGGTGCCGGGCGCGCTGGACCTGTGCTTTCTGGCCGGCGTCCCCCTTGCCGAGGTGATCAGCCGCCTTGAGCGCGAGCGCTGGCCCGTGATCGAAGGCCCCGTGCTGCGCACGGGCGCGACGCAAAAAATCCGGTCGGTCTATGTGCGCGACCCGGACCTGAACCTCATCGAGATTTCCGAACCCGCCTGAAAACGGCAAACCTACAACTACGACTGGAGACAAGACCATGACTTTCATTTCCCGCAGGACACTGCTGACCGTTGCCGGGCTCAGCACCGCCGCCTGGTTGAACCCGGTGCGCGCACAGCTCGCCGGCAAGCCCATCACGCTGGTGGTGCCCACGGCGGCCGGCGGCACCACCGACATCGCCGCGCGCATGCTGGCCGAACCACTGGGCAAGATTTTGCAGGCCTCGGTGGTGGTGGACAACCGCGGCGGCGGCAACGGCAACATCGCCGGCCAGCTGGTGGCGCGCGGCCCGGCCGACGGCAGCAGCCTGCTGGTGCAGTACTCGGGCTACCAGTGCATCACGCCGCTGATCCAGCCGGTACCGGGTTTTGACCCGGCCACCAGCCTCAAGCCCCTGGGCCACCTGATCGACGCGCCGCAGCTGCTGGTGGTGCGCGGCAATTTCCCGGCCGACAACTTCGCGGACTTCCTCAAGTACGTCAAGGCCAACCCGGGCAAGGTCAACTACGCCTCCAGCGGCAACGGCTCGCTGCAGCACGTGACCACCGAGCTGCTCAAAGACCTGACCAAGACCTTTATGGTGCACATCCCCTACCGCGGCACCGGCCCGGCACTGACCGACCTGCTGGCCGGCACGGTGGACTTCACCATCACCACGCCGCCGCCGCTGCTGCCGCATATACGCGCGGGCAAACTCAAGGCGCTGATGGTGACCGGCCGCACGCGCCTGGCCGCCCAGCCCAATGTGCCGACGGCCACCGAAGCCGGCGTGCCGCTGGTGGCCTCGTCGTGGTTCGCGGTCTACGGGCCCACGGGCCTGTCCGCCGACCTGCAGGGCCGGCTCTCGCTGGCGATCAAGCAGGTGGTGGAATCGGAGAACTTCAAAAAGCGCGCCGAAGAGCAAGGCGCCAAGGCTGTGGTCATGAGCGGTGCCGAGCTGGGCGCCTTGGGCGACAGCGAACGCAAGATGTGGGGCCGGATTGTGAAGCTGGCCAATATCAAGGCAGACTGAAACCGCCCACGGGCAGCAAAAAAAGCGGCACAGCCCCGGCGCAAACTGCGCGGGGGCTGTGCCGCTTTTGTTGTACGAAAGGCCGGGGCTTAGCTCAGGTCAGCAATCAGGTCGATGTACTGCTGCATCGCATCGTCCTGCGACGTGCCCTTGAGGCTGTTCCAGGCGTCCCACTTGGCGCGCGCGACCATGTCGCCGAAGCCGGGCTTTTTGTCGGTGTTGTCGCCGCTGCTGCCTTGCTTGTAGAGCGCGTAGATCTTCAGCAGCGTGGCGTTGTCAGGACGCTCGCTGAGGTTTTTCGAATCGGCCATGGCTTTGTCGAAGGCGGCTTTCAGGTCTGACATGAGGGGATCTCCGTTTTTAGAAGTGGGTCACCAATGAGGTGCTTGGGGTAACTGCCCGGTATCTTAGCGAGGCCGTTCCTTGCAAAATAGGGAAGTTACCCCATCCGGGGTGGATTCGCAGCAGTTTTGCATCGGGAGTGCTCATGGTTACACGCGTTACCGCCCAGGCCGCCGGCCGGAAAGTGGCAAAAAACGTCCAGAAGAACGTCAAGCGGGCCGTCTCGGGAACCCTGGGCATTTCGGGGGAACGCATGAGCAAGGTCGACACGGCCTGGCTGCGCATGGACAACGATGCCAACCTCATGATGATCGTGGGCGTGTGGCAGCTGGCACCCGGCGTCAAGCACGCGGCGGTCCGCGAACGTATTGAAAACAGCCTGCTCAAGTACGACCGCTTCAAGCAGCGCGTGATGGAAGACGCGGCCGGCGCCACCTGGGTGATGGACCGCAATTTCGACCTGGCCAACCATGTGGTGGCCGAGAAACTGCCGAAATCGGCCAACCAGGAGCAGGCCCTGCAGGACCGTGTGGCCGAGCTGGCCACCCGGCGCCTGGACCCGAAACGCCCGCTGTGGCAGATCCACCTGATTGAGGACTACACCGGGCCCGACGGCGTCAAGGGCAGCGCCATGATCGTGCGCATCCACCACTGCATCGCCGACGGCATCGCGCTGATTTCGGTGACCATGTCGCTGGTCGACGGCGGCGCGCCGCCGCCCGAGCGGCGCAAGAAGGCGGCGGCCGCCGGCCCGGAAGACTGGATTACCGACACCCTGCTCAAGCCCTTTACCGACATCACGGTCAAGGCGCTGGGCGCCGTGGGCGAAGGCGCGGCGCGCTCGTTGGGCATGCTGGGGGACCCGAAAAAAGGCATGGAGCAAGGCGTGAGCGGCTCTTTCGACATGGCCAAGGTGCTGTTCCAGCTGCTGTCCGACTCGGCCGCGCTGGCCCTGATGCCCGACGACTCCAAGACCCGGCTCAAGGGCAAGCCCGGCGGCGCCAAAAAAGTGGCCTGGTGCCAGCCGATTCCGCTGGACGAGGTCAAGGCCGTGGGCAAGGCGCTCAACTGCTCGATCAACGACGTCCTGCTCAGCTGCGTAGCCGGCGCCCTGGGCGAGTACCTGAAAACCTTTGGCGACGACGTGGCGGGCCAGGAAATCCGCGCCATGGTGCCGGTGAACCTGCGGCCGCTGGACCAGGCGCACAAGCTGGGCAACCGCTTCGGCCTGGTGCCGCTGGTGCTGCCCATAGGCATAGACAACCCGATCGAGCGCGTCTACGAGGTGCGCCGCCGCATGGCAGCGCTCAAGGGCAGCTACCAGCCGCTGCTGGCCTTCAGCCTGCTGGCGGTGGCGGGCCTGCTGATCAAGCCGGCGCAGGACATGATGCTCAACCTGTTCGCCAAAAAGACCACGGCGGTCATGACCAATGTGCCGGGCCCGCGCGAAAAGCTCAAGTTCTGCGGCTCCACGCTGGAGCAAAGCATGTTCTGGGTGCCGCAGTCGGGCGACATGGGCCTGGGCGTCTCCATCCTGAGTTACGGCGGCGGCGTGCAGTTCGGCGTGATCACCGACAGCACGCTGTGCCCGGAGCCGCAGCGCATCATTGACGAGTTTGTGCCAGAGTTCGCCAAGCTTTCGATTGTGACGCTGATGCTGCCCTGGGGAGAGTGAGCGTCGCCTGAGGCACCGCCGCCTTAAAGGGCGAAGCGACGGGAAGCGATTTCCAGAAGCCCGTCAAAGATCAGGCTGTCCACCAGCTCGAATTTGACCGACATGCTGGGCGCCATCTTCCAGCCCGCGCCGCCGGTCATGATGCATTCGGGCGTCTCGCCGCAGTGGCGCGTGATGTTTTCGACCATGCGCTGGACGGCGCCGGCAATCGCGAAGGTGCCGCCGCTGGTCAGCGCGTCGCTGGTGTTGGTGGGGAAGTCGCGAACCTCGCCGGTGGGCACATGCAGGCCGGCCGTGCCGGACTCGAGCGCGCGCAGCATGATGCCATGGCCCGGCAGGATGATGCCGCCCAGGAATTTGCCGGAGGCGTCTATGGCCTCGACGGTGACCGCGGTGCCCACCATGACGACCACACAGGGCTTGTGCACGCCGCGCGCCAGCAGCCGGTGGCGCGCCCCTATGATGGCGACCCAGCGGTCGGCGCCCAGGCGGGCCGGATGGTCGTAGCCGTTGCTCACGCCCGCCTCCTGCGGGCTGGAGACCACCCAGCGCGGCGCCACGTCCCAGAGCTCCATCTGCTCGGCCACACGCCGCTTGATGGCGTCGCCGGCGACGATGCAGCCCAGGGTGCGCGAAGGGATGGGCAGGCCATTCCACTCCTCTTCGGCCAGCCTGTCGATGTTCTCCAGGAACACCGCCCCCTGTGCCAGCAGTTTGGCGCCGGCCGCGGGCGCCTCGTACTGGGCCCATTTCAGGCGGGTGTTACCCACATCAAGCGCTAGGAAGGTCATTTGGCGGATTATGAACAGGTTTGGCGCCGCGCCCCGGCCGGCGGCCTAGGGGTTTCCAGTAGGGTTTGGCGGGAAATCCAGGGTCAAATCAATCCGAACCAGCAGGCGCGCTGGATGGCGGCCAGCTTGTTGTCGACCCTGAGCTTGGTCATGGCATTGGAGAGGTGGAAATTGACGGTGCGCTCGCTGCAGGCCAGCAGCTCGCCGCTTTCACGCGCGGTCATGCCCTGGAAGGCCAGGCTCAGGCACTCGAGTTCGCGCGGGCTCAGCGGGCTGCGCGCCTCGGCCAGCGCGCGCTTGAGCAGCGGCCAGATGTTGAGCGCCGACCAGGCCAGCAGGGCCGCCTCGCTGCGGTCGTGCCACTGGCGCGGGCTGAACAGGTAGCACTCGAAGGCGCGGCCCACGGTGAGCGGAAAGGCGATGCGCACCACGCTTTGGTAGCCATGGGCCAGCCAGAGCCGGCGCCAGCGGCCCAGGCTCTCGAAAGCCGATTTGGAGATATCCTGCCAGGCCACCAGGGGCGCATCGGAGTCGCGCCAGGGAGCGCCGAAGTCGCGGCTTTCGGCCAGGGCCTCGGCCGCCTCGAGCAGGCGCGGCGGGTGGATGGCCAGCACCAGCCGGTCCTCCTGGCCCGCAAAAGGGTCGGGGCCCAGCACCATCAGGGCCTCGACCGAAAATTCGCGCAGGGCGCACAGCCAGTCGCTGATGACGCCATCGAGGCTCACGCTGTCAAAGTTGGCAGGTAATAGCATTAGCTTGACGGAAAAAGAACCCGGACAATACAGTCACATGTCAAATGCATCATCAGTCAGGTTCCCTGTTGTGCTGGAGAGATCTTTAAAGTGAGGAGCGCCCGCTTCCACGCGTGGCTGGCGCAGCGCCCCTTGCTCCAGTGGCTGCGCGAGGAGCTGGTACTCGCCCCGCTGGAGCCCATTTTGCATCCATCGCCGCGGCGTCTGTGGTGGCTGGGGCTTTCTTTTTTTTCGGGCAATGCCCTGTTCGCCTGGATCTGGTCGGCCTGGCTGCCCCAGCCCTATGAAAACCTGCCCCTGCGCGTGATGGCCAGCCTGCTGGGCTACAGCCTGATGACGCGGCGCGTGAACCACGACCCGAGCAGCCGCCTGGCGCAAAGGGTGTTCGGCCTGGTGTTCTGGGTGGAACTGCCGGTACTGTTCAGCTGGATGTACCTGTGCAACAGCGGCAGCACGGTGTGGCTGGCCACCATGGCGGCCATGGTGCTGATCTACTACCACGTGACCGACTGGCGCCTGGCCACGCTGGGCACCATCACGGGGGGCCTGCTGGCCTTCGGGGCCTTCATGGCCATCGGGCCCGCGGTTCCCTTGCTGCCGCCGGAGCAGCGCGCCGTCCACGCCGTGGTCTTTGCCTTTGCCTGGTCGATCGCGCTGGTGCTCAACCTCTCTTCGGCCAACCTGCGGCGCGAACAACTCTCCAGCACGCTGACCACCATAGGCATCATGGCCCATGAACTTCGCACACCGCTGTCGACGGCGGCCCTGCTGGGCGACGCGATCCAGCTGGAGGTGCAGCGCCAGCCCGACAACCCGCGCGCGCAGCAGCTGGACAAGCTGGCGCTGCGCCTGCACGCCCTGGTGCGCAACATGAACCACCAGATCGACACCCAGATTGCCAATGCCAAGCTGCTGCAGCTGCCGCGCTACACCGAGCGGGTCTGGGCCAGCAAGGTGGTGCAGGACGTTGTGGTGGCCTATCCCTACCAGTCGAGCCGCCAGCGCGACTGTGTCAAGGTCATCATTCATGACGATTTCAGTTTCCGCTCTTCCGCCACCCAGTTTTCCCAGGTGCTGGACAACCTGATCAAGAACGCCCTGCACTCCCTGATGGCGGCCGACTCGAAATACCCGGCCGGCGCGCTGCGCATCGAGGTGGGCCATTCGCAGTATCGCGGCCGCATTATCGTGGCGGACGAGGGCATGGGCATAGACGCCGCCTTGCTGCCGCAGATTTTCAAGCCTTTTTTCTCCAGCAACCGCGGCACCGGCCACGGCCTGGGTTTGGCGTTTTGCCAGCAAGTGGTACAAAGTGCAGGCGGCAACATTCATGTGAAATCCGAGTTTGCCGTGGGCGCCGTTTTTACCATTGAACTGCCCATGGCGCCCTGATGCCCCTGAAAGCCCGTTTGCGACTTTGTACGACTGCTTTTGACAACCCACCCTAAAACGACAAACATGTCCTTTGCACTCTACCGCCGACCGGGAGGCGTGGTCTTTCTGGACGACGACCCGGACTATCTTGAAATGCTGGCCGAGGTCATGCCGCTGGACTGGTATGTGCGCCTGTTCCTGCGGCCTGTGGCCTGCATAGACCTGCTGCTCAAGGAGCCGGCGCGCTGGGAAGCCGACGCCTGGCGCCAGCAGGAAATCATCAACCGCTGGCGCGAGGGCGCTGCCCTGATCCCGCAAATCCTGCAGTACTGGCGCGAAGACGGCACGGCGCGCTTTGCGCTGACCCAGGTCTGCGTGGTCGACTACTCGATGCCGGCGATGAGCGGGCTGCGGGTGCTCAGCGAGCTGACGGGCTGGTCCGGCGCGCGCGTGCTGCTGACCGGGCGCGCCGACGAGCAGCTCGCCGTCTCGGCCTTCAACCGCGGGCTGATCGAGCAGTTCATCCCCAAGCAGTCCCCCGAGATCCGGCTGCGCCTGACCGACGCCATCCAGGCGCTGCTGCGCCAGCCCGACGGGCGGCACCAGCAGACCTGGCGCTCCACGCTGTCGCGCGAGCAGCACGCCCTGCTGTGCGAACCCACCATCGCCCAGGAACTCGAAAACCTGGCGCTGCGCCAGGGCTGGATAGAACATGTGGTGATAGGCGCGCCTTTCGGCGTGCTGGCGCTGGACCGCAAGGGCAGCGCCAGCTGGCTGCAACTGGAGCCGGCGGCCAACCTGCGCGAACTCGCGGAGATCGCCGAGTCCCAGGGCTGGGACGCGGCCACCGTGCAGGATGTGGCCGCGGGCAGAAAACTCATAGACCTCGAACTGCAGCTGGCGCTGGGCGCCGGCCAGAAGCCGCAGCCGCGCCAGGCCTTCGCCATCGCCTCGGGCACGGCCGTGCTGCACGCCGCGCTGTTCAGCGTCGGCGAGGCCTTCAGCCCGGGCTTTATGACCAGCCACGAGCGCTTTATCGCCACCTCCGGCGAACGGCAGCTGCAAGACTAACTATGCCTCGGCCTGGCCGGCCCGGGCGCGCCGCGCGATCGGCCAGTCCCAGGGTTTGACGATGGGGGCGATCTCGCGGGCCACGGCCTCCACATGCTCCAGCTCCGACTCGGTCAGGCCGGCGTTCAGCGTCATGCGCATCATGGCGCGCTTGGCGCTGGTGGCCGGCGCGCAGAACATCGAGGAAAACACATTGCGCTCCTCCAGCCGGTCGCGCAGCACCATGGTGTCGCTTTCCGAGCCGACTTCCAGCGCGATGATCTGCTGGCTGCCCTGGTGGATGGGGTAGCCGAGCTCGCTCAGCGAGGCGCGCAGCCGGCGCGTGTTCGCGTGCAGGCGCTTGCGCGCGTCGTCGCTGCCCCGGATCAGCTCCAGCGTCGCGGCCAGGCCCGCGATCTCGTGCGGCAGCAGGCTGGAGCTGAAGATGTTGGGGAAACTCGAGCACAGGATGTAGTAGCGCATATGGGCCGGGGCGGTGAAAAAGCCGGCGCGGCCCGCGAAGGCCTTGGCCAGGCTGGCGGTGATGAAGTGCACCCGGTCCGTCAGGCCCAGTTCGGCGCACAGGCCGGCGCCCTGGGGGCCGTGCGTGCCCAGCGAGTGGGACTCGTCGACCAGCATCATGCAGCCATGGGCCTCGGCCACGTCCACCATTTCCACCAGCGGGCTGACGGCGCCGGTGGTGCTGTAGACCGAATCCACCACCACAATGCCGGGACCGTTGCGCGCGATCATGCGCGCCAGGTGGGCCGGGTCGTTGTGGCGGAAGGCGAAAGCCGGCGCGCGCGCCGCGTGGGCGCCTTCCCACAGCGAGGCATGGGCCAGGGTGTCCAGGTAGACCGGTGTCTGCGCGTCGGCAATCGCCTGCAGCAAGCCGACGTTGGCCGCGTAGCCCGACTGGCAGATGAAACCGTCGTCCTTGCCGACCCAGGCGGCCAGGGCCGTCTCCAGGGCATGCGTGGGATGCTGGTTCAGGTGGAAGACGCCGGACTGCACCACGAACTCCTGCGCCTTGCGCAAGGACTCGACCTGGGCATGCACGATCTGCGGATGCCCGGTGATGCTCAGGTAGTCGTTGCCGTCCAGGCGTATGGCATTGGAGTCGGGCGTGCGGCCATGGAGCATGAATTTCCCGCCCCATTGCTGGTCCCAGCGCGGCTTGAAGTCGCGCGCGATGCGCTGGCTCAGTTGGGCCCCCAGGGCGGGATTGATGGGCGCCTTGGCGGCGGGTGAAAGTTCGCGTTCGAGTACTTGCATGGGGAGCTCCGTTAGAAAGAGGAACCCCCATTGAAAGCGCTCAAACAAATTGATACGTGTTATCCCCTGTCAGAACTGACAGGGGTCACCCCCATACACCAATTTTCAGAAAAAGTAATGTGAACTATTCACTTCATTTTTTCCAAACTCTCACCTATTGCCTTACATGGCGAAGTTACAAAAGGTACGGTCACCCTGGGATGGCCGGGGATATTCCGGGCATTTTTCACCCTTGCTTCCATGGCAGGCCCTGCAGACGCCAGCCGCCCTTGTGGCCGCGCTGTCCCTGTTCGTCGGCATCGCCCTCAAAGCCCTCCAGGATGTTGTAGGCCTCCAGGCCCAGCTCCGCCGCGCGTTTGGCGGCCGCCACCGAACGCACACCGCTGCGGCATAGCAGCACGGCCTTCTTGCCGGCGGGCACGGCCGCCTTCAGCCCCTCGTCAAAGCCCGCATTCATGGCCATGCCTGGCCATTGCTTCCAGGCCAGCGGCACGGCGCCGGGCACATAGCCCACCCATTCGCGCTCGGCATCGGTGCGCACGTCCACCAGCACGGCCTGACCCGACTGCATCCATTCAAACGCCAGGCGCGCGGGGATGTCTCCGGCATAGCCGGCGGCCGGCCGGACTTGAAGCGGAGAGCCGGCGTTCGCTGCGGTAGAGCTGGTCATGTCATTGCCTGTCATATAAGAAAGAGGAAAAAGCGGAAAAGTGAGAGCGTCCATGCAGTTTATTCCCGGGCCGCGGCCCGCGGCAACAGCAGGGGAAAAGCACGGCAGGCACAATCACAGCGGCAAGCCCGCCCATCGCCGACCGGAGACATCGATGCCGACCACTCGCACAGACCCGCCTCTTTTCCCCGACACCGCGGCCGGCAAGGCGGAGCTCAAGGCCCTGGCCAGGCTGCTGGCCCGGTGGCAGCCACCGCCAACCGGCATGGACGGCCAGCCGCCCTCCGGCAAAAAATCCGCCAAGCCCTGGGCATTGGCCGACCTGGACCCGGCCGCCAAGCCCTTTTCCAGCGGCGACAAGCAGCGCGACAAGGCCCTGGTCGACACCCTGGCGGCGGAACTCGACGAGTTGCAGAACCTGTTCTACGCCGACAAGCGCTTCAAGCTGCTGGTCATCCTGCAGGGCACCGACACCGCCGGCAAGGACGGCACCCTGCGCGGCGTGTTCGGCCGCATCAGCCCGCTGGGCGTGCATACCGTGAGCTGGCGCGCGCCCAATGAGGCCGAGCGCGCCCACGACTACCTGTGGCGCATCCACCAGCAGGTGCCCGCGGCCGGCGAGATCACCCTCTTCAACCGCAGCCACTATGAAGACGTGCTGGTGCCACCCGTCAAGGGCTGGATCACGCCGGCGCAGACGGCCCAGCGCTACCGCCACATCAACGACTTCGAGCGCCTGCTCGCGCAGACCGGCACCGTGGTCCTCAAGTTCATGCTGCACATCAGCCGCGACGAGCAGCGCGAGCGCCTGCAGGCGCGGCTGGACGACCCGACCAAGCAGTGGAAGTTCAACCTCGACGACCTGGAGGCGCGCAAGCAGTGGAAGCAGTACCAGCAGGCTTACGAGGACCTGCTGCGCGCCACCAGCACGCCCTGGGCGCCGTGGACGGTGGTGCCCGCCGACTCCAAGACCCACCGCAACCTGATGATCGCCACCGTGGTGCGTGCAACGCTGGTGCAGCTGGGCCTGCGCTTTCCGCCCGGCGACGCCGCGCTAAAAGGACTCAAAGTGCCCTGACATATCTATCGCTGCGAAACGAAAGCGTTACGCGATTCCCGCCCCGACTGCAAAAACAGTTTCACCCGTATCGGGGGTAATCGAAGAGCCCTCCAGCCGCTGCGTTGGTGGAAACCCTCTTTGTAAGCCTTGGGCAAGGCTGAATGATGAGTGTTCTTAGTGTTCGTATGTTTTCCCACAACAGGAGACAGTCATGACCGAGAGCAAAAGCCCCCGCAGGCGCGGCCTGCTGAAAGGCGCCGCGATTGCCGCCGGCGCCCTGTCCGCCCCCATGGTCGCCATGGCGCAGACAACCTCCTTTCGCTTCCAGAGCACCTGGCCGGCCAAGGACATCTTCCACGAGTTCGCCAACGACTTCGCGAAAAAAGTCAACGACATGGCCGGCGGCCGCCTCAAGATAGAGGTGCTGCCCTCGGGCGCGGTCGTGCCGGCCTTCCAGCTGCTGGAAGCCGTGAACAAGGGCACGCTGGACGGCGGCCACGGCGTGGTGGCCTACCACTACGGTAAAAATTCGGCGCTGGCCCTGTGGGGCTCCGGCCCCGGCTACGGCATGGACTCCAACATGGTGCTGGCCTGGCACAACTACGGCGGCGGCAAGGCCCTGCTCGAGGAAATCTACAAGGCCATCAACATGGACGTGGTGTCCTACCTCTACGGCCCCATGACCACCCAGCCGCTGGGCTGGTTCAAAAAACCCATCGCCAAGGCCGATGACCTCAAGGGCCTAAAGTACCGCACCGTGGGCCTGGCCGTGGACATGTTCACGCTGATGGGCGCCGCGGTCAACCCCCTGCCCGGCGGCGAAATCGTGCCGGCCCTGGACCGCGGCCTGATCGACGCGGCCGAGTTCAACAACGCCTCCTCCGACCGGATGCTGGGTTTTCCGGACGTGGTGAAAAACTGCATGCTGCAGAGCTTTCACCAAAGCGGCGAGCAATTCGAGATCCTGTTCAACAAGACCAAATACAACGCCTTGCCGGCCGAGCTCAAGTCCATCATCGACTATGCGGTGCAGGCGGCCAGCGCCGACATGAGCTGGAAGATGATAGACCGCAACTCCAGCGACTACATCGAGATGAAGAAGCAGGGCATCAAGTTCTACAAGACCTCGGACGCCGTGCTGCGCGCCCAGCTCGACGCCTGGGACAAGACCATCGCCAAGAAGGCCGGCGAGAACCCGCTGTTCCAGAAGGTGCTGGATTCGCAAAAGGCGTTCGCCCAGCGGGCCGTGTCCTGGCACAACGACTACTCCGTCGACTTCAAGATGGCCTACAACCATTATTTCTCCGGCAAGAAAGCCTGACCGCCGGCGCTCGAGTTTGAGCTTGAAGCACAGCAGCCATCCGGTTCCACCTGGATGGCTGCTTTTCTTTGTCACCGCACGCCACCGGAACCGCCATGAACGTTCAACGTCTCCTGCACACCGCCGACGCCATCAGCACCTGGGTGGGCAAGGCTTTTGCCTGGCTCATCGTGGTGCTGATGCTGCTGGTCTGCGCCGAGGTCTTCAAGCGCTACGCGCTCAACGCGCCGACGGCCTGGATCTTCGACGCCAACAACATGCTCTACGGCACGCTGTTCATGATGGGCGGCGCCTACACCCTGGCCCATGACGGCCATGTGCGCGGGGACTTCCTGTACGGCAACATGAAGCCGCGCACCCAGGCGCTGCTGGACCTGGTGCTGTACGTCCTGTTCTTCCTGCCCGGCATCGCCGCGCTGACCTGGGCCGGCTGGACTTATTTCAACGACTCGTGGTCCATCCATGAGCAGACCTTCAACGCCGACCCGATCCCGCTGTACCCCTTCAAGTTCGTGATCCCGCTGGCCGGCGCCATCGTGTTGATGCAGGGAATCGCCGAGATGATCCGCTGCGTGGTCTGCCTCAGGACCGGCGCCTGGACGCCCCGGCTCAGGGACGCCGAGGAGGCCGACGTGGTGGCGCAGCAGCTGGCCGGCAGCGAATTCGTCGACGAGGACGCCAAGCGGCTTGCCATCGAAAAATCCAAGGGAATGAAGGGATAGATGATGAGCAATGCTGCACTCGGCATGACCATGCTCTGCCTGATCGTGGTCGTGATCATGCTGGGCTTTCCCACCGCCTTCACCCTGATGGGCCTGGGCATCATGTTCGGCTTCGTCGCCTTCTACGACCCGTCGGCGCACTGGCTGGACAACAAAATATTCGACCTCATGGTGCAGCGCGCCTTCGGGGCCATGACCAATGAGACCCTGTTGTCCATCCCGCTGTTCGTGCTGATGGGCTATGTGATGGAGCGCGGCGCGCTGGTGGACAAGATGTTCCACAGCGTGCAGCTGGCCTTTCGCAGCGTGCCGGGCTCGCTGGCCGTCACCACGCTGATCATCTGCACCTTCTGGGGTATCGCCAGCGGCCTGGTGGGCGCGGTTGTGGTGCTGATGGGCGTGATCGCCATGCGGCCCATGCTCAACGCCGGCTACGACACCCGGCTGGCGGCCGGCGTGATCACCGCCGGCGGCACACTGGGCATCCTGATCCCGCCCTCGGTGATGATCATCGTCTACGCCGCCGTCGCCGGCCAGTCGGTGGTCAAGCTGTACGCCGCCGCCATGTTTCCCGGCTTCTTCCTGGCTTTGCTCTACCTCGTCTACATCATCGTCTGGGTGCTGATCAATCCGAAAATCGCGCCCAAGCTGCCGCCCGAGCAGCAGCAGGTGCCGGTGCCGCCCTGGCTGCACGCCGTTGCCGGCGCCTACTCGCACCGCATGCTGCCCGCGCTGCTGGCCGCCACCGCCTCACCCGGCCGCGCCCTGAAAGCCGGTGTGGACGGCATGAAGATCACGCGCGGCCTGCTGGCGCGCAGCCTGGGCCTGGCGCTGGTGCCGCTGGCACTGGCCGCCGTCACCCTGGGCGCCGTCTGGTGGTATGTGGTGATCCACTCCCAGGAAGACAACGTCGCCAGCGCCGCGGCGCAGGTGACCCAGCGGGCCCAGGCGCCCGCAGCGGCAGGCGCCGGAACCGGCCTGCAGGAGGCCCCCGGCGCCGAGGCGGTCCAGGCGCCGCCGTCCGCCGGCGGCGTGCAGGAACCGCCGGCCGAAACCAGCGGCCTGCAGGAGCTGTCGGCCCCGCCCGGCGCCGTCGGCGAGCCGGCCGCCGGCCCCGCCAAGGACGAGCCCATGCAGCAGTTCGGCGACCCGGCGGCCGAAGGGCCGCACACCGCCGCCGTTCCCGAGCTGTTCTTCACCGGCTTCTGGATCGCCTGCGCCATCACCTTGCTGCTGCTGGCCTGGTACTACTGGAAGTTCGACGCGGAGCAGTTCGAGATCCTGCGCCTGCTGGTGTCTTCCGTCATGCCGCTGGCCATACTTACTTTCGTCGTGCTGGCGGTGATCCTGTTCGGCATCACGACGGCCACCGAATCCGCGGCGGTCGGCGCGGCAGGCGCCTTCCTGATGGCCTGGCACGCCAAGACCCTGAACTTCCAGCGCATCAAGGAGGCGGTTTTCCTGACCGCCAAGACCACCTCCATGGTGTGCTGGCTGTTTGTCGGCTCGGCGCTGTTTTCGGCCGTGTTCGCCCTGCTGGGCGGACAGGCCGTGATCGAGAGATGGGTGCTGTCGATGGAACTCACGCCGCTGCAGTTCCTGCTGGTGTCGCAGGCCATCATCTTCATCCTCGGCTGGCCGCTCGAGTGGACCGAGATCATCGTGATCTTTGTGCCCATCTTCCTGCCGCTGCTGCAGCATTTCCAGATCGACCCCATCCTCTGGGGCGTGCTGGTCTTCGTCAACCTGCAGGCGGCCTTCCTGTCGCCGCCGGTCGCGATGAGCGCCTTCTACCTCAAGGGCGTTTCGCCTTCGCACGTGACCCTGAACCAGATCTTCGCCGGCATGATGCCCTACATGCTGATCGTGATCCTGTGCATGGTCTTCATGTACATCTGGCCGGGCATGACGCTCTGGCTGCCCAAGTTCCTGTACGGCGGCGGCTGACCGGCCGGTTCCGGCCCCGGGGCGCCCCAATCCCTTGCCCGGGCGCGGGCGCTTGAACAGCCCCCGCTTACGGAGTAAGATTGACGTTTACGTAAACGTCAACTACAGTGGGCGGGGCAGATACGCCACCGCCCGGAGACAACCATGACCGACATGTCCGCTGAATACAAAGCGCTCGCCAGCTATCGCCCCACGCACAAGGTGCGCTTTATCACGGCGGCCAGCCTGTTCGACGGGCATGACGCGGCCATCAACATCATGCGGCGCATCCTGCAGAGTATGGGCGCCGAGGTCATCCACCTGGGCCACAACCGCAGCGTTGACGAAGTCGTCACGGCCGCCCTGCAGGAAGACGCCCAGGGCATCGCCATAAGTTCCTACCAGGGCGGGCATGTCGAGTACTTCAAGTACATGGTCGACCTGCTCAAAAGCCGCGGCGGCGAGCACATCCAGGTCTTTGGCGGCGGCGGCGGCGTGATCGTGCCGCCCGAGATCCGCGAGCTGCATGCCTACGGCGTCACCCGCATCTACAGCCCCGAAGACGGCCAGAAGATGGGCCTGGCCGGCATGATCGGCGAGATGGTCATGCGCTGCGACAAGGACTTGACCGGCTTTGCGCCCAAAAACGTCAAGGCCATTGATGGCCATGGCGAGATGAACTGGCGGGCGCTGGCCCAGCTGATCACTGCACTGGAGAACGGGAAGGCGGATGCGGCGCTGGTTGACAAGGTGCGCACCCAGGCCGCCACTCGCAAGATCCCCGTGCTGGGCATCACCGGCACCGGCGGCGCCGGCAAGTCCTCGCTAACCGACGAACTGATACGCCGCCTGCGCCTGGACCAGAACGACAAGCTGCGCGTGGCCGTGATCAGCATTGATCCCTCGCGCCGCAAGAGTGGCGGCGCGCTGCTGGGCGACCGCATCCGCATGAACGCCATCAACCCCTGGACAGTTCCCGCGGCCGGCCAGAAGAACGCCGACAGCGGCCAGCGCGTCTTCATGCGCTCCCTGGCCACACGCGACTTCGGCTCCGAAATCAGCCAGGCCCTGCCCGACGTGATCGCCGCCTGCAAATGCGCGGGCTTTGACCTTATCGTCGTCGAGACCTCGGGCATAGGCCAGGGCGACGCCGCCATCGTGCCGCATGTGGATGTGCCCATGTATGTGATGACGCCCGAGTTCGGCGCGGCCAGCCAGCTGGAAAAAATCGACATGCTGGACTTCGCCGAGTTCATCGCCATCAACAAGTTCGACCGCAAGGGCTCGCTAGACGCCTTGCGCGACGTCTCCAAGCAGGTGCAGCGCAACAAGGAAGCCTGGAGCACGCCGGCCGACAAGATGCCGGTCTTCGGCACCATGGCCGCACGCTTCAACGACGACGGCGTGACCGCGCTCTACCAGGCCCTCAAGCCGCGCCTGGCCGCGCTGGGCCTGGCGCTCGAAGGCGGCGTGCTGCCCGCGGCCGGCGTGCGCCACAGCACCAACCAGACGCCGGTGGTGCCGGCCGCGCGCACGCGCTACCTGGCCGAGATCAGCGACACGGTGCGCGGCTACAAAAAGCGCGCCCGCGCCCAGGCCCAGCTCGCGCGCGAGGTGCAGCAGCTCAAGGCCGCTGCCGCCATGCTGAAAATCGACAAGCCTGACCGCGCACCGGCCGCCGAAGCCGCGCTGGACCTGGCAGGCCACCGCAAGGCCCGCATGGACGCCGACGCCCGAGCCCTGCTGGCCCAGTGGCCCGACATGCAGGCCGCCTATGCGGGCGATGAATATGTCGTGAAAATCCGCGACAAGGAAATCCGCACCGCGCTGACCACCAAGTCACTCTCGGGCACCACCATCCGCAAGGTGGCCCTGCCGCAGTACGAAGACCACGGCGAAATCCTCAAATGGCTGATGCTGGACAACGTGCCCGGCAGCTATCCCTATACCGCCGGCACCTTTGCCTTCAAGCGCGAGGGCGAGGACCCGACCCGCATGTTCGCCGGCGAGGGCGACCCCTTCCGCACCAACACCCGCTTCAAGCTGCTCAGCGAAGGCATGGCCGCCAAACGCCTGTCCACCGCCTTCGACTCGGTCACGCTTTACGGCAACGACCCGGCCCTGCGCCCCGACATCTACGGCAAGGTCGGCAACTCGGGCGTGTCGATTGCCACGCTCGACGACATGAAGGTGCTGTACGACGGCTTTGACCTGTGCAACCCATCCACCTCGGTCTCCATGACCATCAACGGCCCTGCGCCCACCATCCTGGCCATGTTCATGAACACGGCCATCGACCAGAACCTGGACAAGTTCAAGAAGGACAACGGCCGCGACCCGACCGCCACCGAAGCCGCCAAGATACGCGAATGGGTGCAGGAGAATGTGCGCGGCACGGTGCAGGCCGACATCCTGAAAGAAGACCAGGGCCAGAACACCTGCATCTTCTCCACCGAGTTCAGCCTCAAAGTCATGGGTGACATCGCCCAGTACTTTGTGCACAACCGGGTGCGCAACTTCTACAGCGTCTCCATCAGCGGTTACCACATCGCCGAGGCCGGCGCCAACCCCATCAGCCAGCTGGCCTTCACGCTGTCCAACGGTTTTACCTTTGTCGAAGCGTATCTCGCGCGCGGCATGCACATCGACGACTTTGCGCCCAACCTGAGCTTTTTCTTCAGCAACGGCATGGACCCGGAGTACACCGTGATGGGCCGCGTCGCGCGCCGCATCTGGGCCGTGGCCATGAAGGAAAAATACGGCGCCAACGAACGCAGCCAGAAGCTCAAGTACCACATCCAGACCTCGGGCCGCAGCCTGCATGCGCAGGAAATCCAGTTCAACGACATACGCACCACGCTGCAGGCGCTGATCGCGATTTACGACAACTGCAACTCGCTGCACACCAACGCGTTTGATGAGGCCATCACCACGCCCACCGAGGAATCGGTGCGCCGCGCCATGGCCATCCAGCTCATCATCAACCGCGAATGGGGCCTGGCGAAGAACGAGAACCCCTCACAGGGCGCCTTCATCATCGAAGAACTTACCGAGCTGCTCGAGGAAGCGGTACTCAGCGAGTTCGAGCGCATCGCCGAGCGCGGCGGCGTGCTGGGCGCCATGGAAACCGGCTACCAGCGCGGCCGCATCCAGGACGAGTCCATGCACTACGAGATGCTCAAGCACACCGGCGAGCTGCCCATCATCGGCGTCAACACCTTCCGCAACCCGCACGGCGACGCGGTGCAGGACAAGCTCGAACTGGCCCGCTCCACCGAGGAAGAAAAACAAAACCAGCTCAAGCGCCTGGACGACTTCCACCGCCGCCACGCCGCCGAATCACCGGCCATGCTCAAGCGCCTGCAACAGGCCGTGATCGAAAACCTCAATGTGTTCGAGGTGCTGATGGACGCGGTGCGCGTCTGCTCGCTGGGGCAGATCACCAATGCGCTGTTCGAAGTGGGTGGGCAGTACCGGCGGAATATGTAAATCGCCGGGGGCTGCTCACCCAACTGATCAATGGCAAATTATTTGAGCTATTGACGAACCCTTCCAGCACTGGTGACGATGGATAACTCGACGAAGCTGGAGCCAGAGCGCTGTCCGGGTTTAAAGCTGATCACGTAACCACCAAGGTCAAAATTGCTCATGCCGTCCAAGGCTAGAACGGTCCCTTCGCGGCTGGGCCTGCTGCCTTGGCGGCGTATCGCCTCGGAAATGACGCGAGCGGCGATGTAGCCCTCCATCATGGCGTAGCTCACAGGCACTTCCAGGCTGCGCGCCTTGGCTGCAATGTCGGCAAATTCCTTGACGAGCGGGTTGGAGACCTTGTACGGACTTGGCGTCACTTGGGCGATAGCCACACCTTGCATCTGCTCCGGAGACAGCCGTTTGGAGAGTTGCTCGATGTCGGCGCCCGAGTGCGCAAGCAGTTGAGCCGCGCCGCCGGCGATACGGTACTTCTCAATAAAGCCGGCCGCAGCAGCCCCGCTGGAAACCATGATGATCGCTTGCGGCTGCATGTTCATGAAAGTGTCCACGGCGTCAGTGACGTTGACCGTGTTTGCGACGTAGGAGCCGCGTCCCTCGATAGTCGCCCCGGCTTTCCTGGCCGCATCCTCGGCCGCGGCGATGACCGAAGTCGAGCCCGGCCCAGCCTCATGGAAAAATCCCAGGCGCTTGATCCCGATGGTGGCCAGATGCTCGATGAGTCTGGAAATCTCGTCGCGCAGGCCTGCCCGCACGCTATAGAGGTAGGGAGCGTCCGGCTGGATCTCCGAAGTGCGGTAACCCACCAGGGCAATCTTCTCTTTTGCCAAAATGCCTGCAGACACCAGACCGGCCACATTCCTGCCGCCAAAGTAACCGGCCAGGACCAGCGGCTTATCTTCAGCAATCATCTGCTTTGTCAAGGTGACGGTGTCCTCGGGTGCTCCCCCGTCGTCCTTGCGCAAGAGTGTGAACTTATGACCGTTGATGCCGCCGGCCTTGTTCAGGGCGGTGAAATGCAATTGCATGCCGGCGGCGTAAGCGCGGCCCTGACCGGCCTCCGGCCCTGACATGGGGCCGACCTGGCCCACCACGATCTCGGCGGCGAGTATCGGACCCGTTCCCGTCACAAGGGCAGCCACGGCCAGTGCCGTCAGGGCCTTGGCGAAAGCCGACGATAAACAACGCTTGCGCATGATGAGAGTTTCCTTTTGTGCTGCGAATCTGACGGACCTGGGTATCGATCAGCGGTCAGCAAGGCCGTATTCCAGGGATCAAGGAAGGGACTCTGGCCTGCCTCTTCGTGGGCGGCCGAAACGTGTACCGTCATCGACCTCGGCTTCGAACTGCAGCTGCGCCAGCAGTTGGCGAACCTTGACGCCTTGCGGCCTGGCAAGGCTGTCGCGAAGCGGTGCCAGGCGCTCCTCCGGAAGGATGCCCGTCGTGCATTGTTCGAATTTGATTTGCCGCTCCAAGGCCGAAAACGGATTCAGGAATGACCCTTTGGCGTGTTGAACGACGCGTTCCAGGCGTCGTCCGTCCTTCAAGGTCACGGCTGTGGTGTGGGCAAGCAGCTGCGTCGCGGTTTCTGTACGTGCCGGGTTCAAGCGCAATTCGACGCGTGGCATGAGCCGCCGGGTCATATCGTCATGCACCGCTTGCGGCGTGAAGTCGGCCAAGGTGACCGTGCCGTAACGGAGCATCGTGGCCACCGCGTAAGGCATGGAGAACATGGCTTCGCGGGGATTCCTGGGTTCCGGGTATTTGAGGTTCACCAGGTTGACGCGCCCCACCCATGTTTCGACACGCTCAACGTCCTCCATGCCGAATCGGTATTCGGTGGCGAGGGCTTGCAACGCGTCCAGGCAGCGGTGTGTGGACGCGCAGTTGGGATACAGCTTGAACGCCAGGCCGTGGCTGTCGATCGCCAGCGGACCGTCACCGACCGCAGCCACGGACTGCCAGTCGGCCGCAGAGCCCCCGGCGTAGAGCGCGCCAAACCCGTGCGGGCCTTCCAGGGCTTTCTCGCTGCCCGTGACGCCCGACGCTGCCAGCGATGCGGCCAGGACACCGCCTTGCGCCGCCAGTCCGGCATGTACGGGTTTCGTGTCGGTGCCGAACTGGACCTTGGGTCCAGCTGCCATGGAAACGGCCAGGCTCAGGGCATGCGTCATCCTGGCCGCGTCCAGCCCAAGCAGTCTGCCGCAAGCGACTGCGGCAGCGATCACGCCAATGGTTTGAGTGCCGTGCCAGCCTTTTTCGGCATGAGACCGGTCCATCGCCATCCCGACGCGGGCCATCACCTCGCTCCCGACGATCAGCGCGTCCAGCACGGCGTCCAGCGTGGCGTCAAGCTCGTGGGCTTGGGCCAGAATGGCTGGGATCACAGCGCAGCCAAAATGGCCACCAGCGACGAAAAACATCTCATCCAGCTCCCGCGCATGGGCGGCCGTGCCGTTGGCCAGCGC
This sequence comes from Polaromonas sp. P4_F6, assembly GCF_056401275.1. Taxonomy (NCBI): domain Bacteria; kingdom Pseudomonadati; phylum Pseudomonadota; class Betaproteobacteria; order Burkholderiales; family Comamonadaceae; genus Polaromonas; species Polaromonas sp. P4_F6. Next base: position 632,434 of record NZ_JBFUJQ010000001.1, read on the forward strand.
ACTGAAGGCGGCACAAGTCCCGGTGTTGCTACCCACCACCGGGACCGGTCCCGCGACACGCAATCCCGCCCGTACCGAGGCGCAAACCGGATCCCCCGCGCCTGCCACCATGGCGGCGATGGTGTCCTCCAGGGAGTGCTCTGCCGTGCGCAGGGTGGATTCGCCCCAATGATTGGGGACCGTGGCGGCCCAGTGCGCGAGAACATGGGTAGCGGGAACGGAGGAACTGGGCATGCTTGTCTTTGAGGTGTGTTTGGTATGGGGTGCGCCTGTCAGCGCATCCTTGTGTGAAGCGAATAGCCGAAACGCAACTGCAGGCCTACGCGAAAGGCCAGGCAACATCAGTCAAGCTTTACGCCGGCGTTACGGATCACGTCACCCCATTTTTTCGCCTCGCTGTCGATATGCGTCTTGAAAAACTCGGGCGTTCCGCCGAGCGCGACCTGCCCCACTTGCGCGAATTCGGCCTTTGTCGCAGGTGCCTGCAGCCAGTTGTTGATTTCGCGGTTCAGGCGCAGGATCACCGGCCGGGGCGTGCCCGCCGGAGCCACAATGCCGCCCCAGGCTACGACCTCGAAGCCTGCAATGCCGGCCTCCTCCATGGTCGGAACATCCGGCAGCAGCGCCGAGCGACGTTTGCTGGTGACCGCGAGCGCACGCACCTTGCCCGACTGGATGGCGCCCACCATGGACGGCAGGTTGTCAAACATGAAGTCGATCTGCCCGCCGATCAGGTCAGTCTGCGCCTGCGGGGCCCCGCGGTAGGGAATGTGGCTGAAGCTGATGCCGGCTTTTTCCTTGAGGATTTCGCCGCTGAGGTGGCTGGTGGTGCCGTTGCCGCCGGAACCCATGGTCAGACTGCCCGGGTGGCTCTTGGCATAGACGACCAATTCGCGCACCGAGGTTGCGGGCAGGCCATGGCGGACCACCAGCACATTGGGCACCTGCGAGAGCACGGCCACCGGCACCAAGTCTTTGTCGGGGTTGTAGGGCATCTTGGAAATCAGGCTGCGGTTGATGGCCATGGTCACGATATTGCCGAAGCCCAACGTGTAGCCATCGGGCTTGGCGGTGGCCACCGCCTGCATGGCGATGGTGCCTGCCGCGCCCGGGCGATTCTCGACGATCACCGATTGCTTGAGCTTGTCCTGCAGGTAGTAGGCCAGTTTGCGGCTGGTCTGGTCGGGCGTACCGCCGGCGGCCGAGGGCACGATCAGTTTGATAGGCTGGGTGGCGGGCCAATCCGCCGCCAGGACGGTGCCAGCCAGCGTGGCCGCCGCCAGCAGCAGTACAAGGCGTGCTTGAAATTTCGACATCTATAACTCCAACTTCTGTTCTTGAGGGGCCCCTTACCGGGCGCCCTGAATATCTGACATGCGCGATGGCCTGTCCAACGGAATAAACGAATGCCCCCCTGCATTTATTTCATGGCCACACAGCCTTTTTCATTGCGGACGAATCGATGCCATGCCAATAATGGCCGTAACCGCCATGAAATATCCGACGCAGCGCCACCTGCCCTCCATCGTCAACCTCAACACCTTCGAGGTGATTGCGCGGCGCCTGAGCATCACTGCCGCCGCCGATGAACTGGGCCTGACGCAAAGCGCGGTGAGCCGCCAGCTGTCGGACCTGGAGGGCTTTGTCGGCGTTGCGCTGTGCCGGCGCACAACCAGCGGGATGGAGCTGACGGTTGACGGTGCCAGCTACCTGCGGCGGGTACGAACCCTGCTGGACGAGCTGGAGTCAGCGACCATCGCCGCGTCCATGGGCTCCATGCCGGGCAAGATACTGCGGCTGTCTGTGCCCACGACCTTTGGCACGCTGTGGGCCATGCCACGGCTGTGCGCCTTCGCCACCGCGCACCGGCAGATCCAGCTGGACGTGGCCACGCATACCGGGCCCATCAGCATGCGCGACTCGGGGCTGGACGCGGCCATCGTCCACTGCGAAGGGCCGGAGCCTGGCTGCGTGGCCGACCTGCTGCACCCTCTGCACTCCTTTCCTCTTGCGGCGCCCACCCTGAGCCGGCTGGCGGCGCCGCTGACGGGCGCGCAAATGGCAGCACTGCCCTTGCTGCACCAGAGCATGGCGCCCAACTCATGGGCGGCCTACCTGCGGCAGCTGGGCGCGTCTGTAGAAGTCCCGATGCCGGGCGCCCACTACGGTCTGCTGTCGCTTGGATTGATGGCGGCAGAAGCCGGCCTGGGCGTCGCATTGGCGCCGGACTATGCGAGCGCCTCGGCGCTGCAAGCCGGGCGCCTGATCAAACTGAATGACAAGCCCTTCATTTCGCCGCGCAGTTACTTTCTGGTGACGACGAACGAGCGCGCCAAGGCGCCCGTCATCCAATCGCTGCGCCAGTGGTTGACGGGCCAGTCGCCGCCTGGCCCCTGACGCTGCGGCGGTGGCCTGCTGAATGAGGCAGAGGCGGCGTGATTCAACACACGTGGACGGGGAGGATAGAGACTGCTGCCGCCGTTTTTTGACGCTTCATCTCAGGACGGCAACGGGCTCCTGATTGACACTCTGGTAGAGATGCCGGCGGCTGCGCGGATGCGGGCAGATCACCAATGCGCTGTTTGAGGTGGGTGGGCAGTACCGGCGGAATATGTAGGCTGGCCCCTATGAATAGGACTGCCCGTTAATAACCCACGCTGCGGTCCACGGCATTGAGCACCGGCCGGCCGCTGCGCACGCGCTGCAGGTTGTCCAGGATCTGGCCAACGATGGCCGCCGGCTGCGCGGCCGAAGCCATGTGCGGCGTGACCACCACCCGTGGGTGCGTCCATAGCGGGTTCGATGCCGGCAACGGTTCCTGGGCAAACACATCGAGCACCGCACCGCGCAGATGGCCTTGGTCCAGCGCCTGCAGCAGGTCCTCGACCACCAAATGCTCGCCCCGGCCGCAATGCACCAGCGCCGCACCGGGTTTCATGGCCTGCAAGAACTCGCGGTTCAACAGCCCGCGGGTGGCGTCGGTCAGCGGCAGCAGGCAGACCAGCACATCGGGCTCGCGCAGGAAAGCCTTCAGCGTCTGCGGTCCCGCATAAGCAGTGACACCGTCGATGGCGTGCGCCGAGCGCGACCAGCCGCTGACGGCAAAACCCTGGGCCCGCAGCACCCGGGCCACGTGGCTGCCCAGTACACCCAGGCCCAGCAGCCCTACATGGGTTTGGCCGGCGGCTTTTTGTGCCGGCATCTTCCACAGGCGCTGCGCCTGCTGCTGCTGCGCCTGGTCCAGCGCACGGTGGTAGTACAGCACGGCCCACAGCACGTACTCGGCCATGCCGGCGGCCAGGCCGGGGTCCACGATGCGGCAGACCGGCACCTCGGGACGCGGCTGGGCCGGGCCTAGAACATGGTCAACCCCGGCGGCAATCGACGAGGCCAGGCGCAGATTCGGCAGGCTGCGCATCAAACCGGCGGGCGGATACCAGCCGGCCACGGCCTCGACATCGGCGGGATCGGGCATGTCGGGCCACAGGCGTACCTGCAGGCCGGGCACGCAGCGCGCGGCCTCGTGCTGGAAGAGCGTGTGCAGGTCGCTCAGGTCATCGGTGGCACTACAGAGCAGCAGAGTCGGCATGCAGGTACAGGGTCAATCGCGGTAAGAGGGATCGATGCGGTCCAGCCGGCGCAGCCAGGCCTGCCAGAGGACCTGGCGCTCGTGCTCCACGCTCTGCAGCTGCTCGCAGGCGTGCTGGCTCAGGTGCGCGGGGATTTCGGTGACCGGGCCGGCGGTGGCGGCCATCTGGCTGGCCGCCATCTGGATCTCGCAGGCGCGGTTCAGGTAGAACATGATGCAGAACGCGTCGGCCACGGTGCTACCCACCGACAACAGGCCATGATGCCGCAGCAGCAAGGCGATGTTCGCGCCCAGCGACTGCTGGATGCGCTCGCGCTCGCCCAGGTCAAACGCCACGCCCTCGTAGGCATGCACGCCCACACGCTGGTAGAACTCGGCGCTGATCTGGTTCAGCTGCAGCAACCCGCCCTCGCAGGCCGCCACCGCCATGCCGGCCAGGGTGTGGGTGTGCAGCACGCAGTGCGCGTCGTCGCGCGCCATGTGCACGGCGCTGTGGATGGTGAAGCCGGCCACGTTGTAATCGGAGCCACCCGACACCACGCGGCCGCGCATGTCCACCACCAGCAGGTCGCTGGCGCGCACTTCCTCAAACAGCAGGCCGAAGGGGTTGATCAGGAAGCGGTCGTCTTGCGGCGCCGCGCCGTCCGCGCGCGGCAGCCGCACCGAGAAGTGGGTGTACAGCGTGTCGTCCCAGCCGAACAGTGCGGCCAGGCGATAGGCGGCCGCCAGGTCGCGGCGCAGGGTGGCTTCATCAGAGCTAGGGCTCATCTCAGGATTCCAATCCCATGAATCGACGCACGCGCTGCGTTGTGCCATCCGGCGCGTCGGGTTGTTGTATCTGCCGCGGCGCGGCGTCGAGCTGGATCAGGCCGTTCTCCATGAACAGCACACGGTCGGAGATCGCCAGCGCGAAGTCCATTTCGTGGGTCACGATCACCATGGTCATGCCCTCTTGCGCCAGGTCCTGGATCACCTTCAACACCTCGCCGACCAGTTCGGGGTCGAGGGCCGAGGTCGGCTCATCGAACAGCATCACGTCGGGCGACATGGCCAGCGCGCGGGCAATCGCCACGCGCTGCTGCTGGCCGCCGGACAGCTGGTGCGGGTACTTGTGCTGGTGTGCCAGCAAGCCGACCTTGTCGAGCAGTTTCTGGGCCCGGGTCTGGCGCTGCCCGGCATCCGCGGGCTGGCCGTGGTAGCACGGCGCCAGCAGCACATTGTCCAGCACGCTGAGGTGCGGGAACAGGTTGAAGCTCTGGAAAGCCATGCCGATGCGGCGTACGCCCTTGCGCACCCGGCGGCTCTCCAGAGATTCGTGGGCGTGGATGTGGCTTTCGCCGAACAGGATGATCTCGCCCTGGTCGATCTTCTCCAGAGCGTTGATGGTGCGGATCAGCGAGGTTTTCCCCGAGCCGGACGGGCCGATGATGGAGATCACCTGGCCTGCGCCGACCTGCAAACTGACGCCCTTGAGCACCTGGTGCGCACCGTAGGCCTTGTGGATGTTGCGCAGCTCCAGGGCGGCAGGCTGGCCGGGGGCCGCAACCACCGGGCGTATCGCCGCCGGGCCGCCGAGACGGCTGCGCAGGCTGGCGCAGGCCGCATCGTCCAAAGTGGTGGGGCGGCGCAGCTGCAGGTCCAGGCGCTTTTCCAGCCAGCCCAGCAGCGTGCTGAATACGGTGACCAGCATCACGTAATACACCGCCACGCCCAGCAGGGTTTCCATCACCAGGAAATTTTGCGAATACAGCCGCAAGCCGGTCATCAGGAGCTCGGGCAACGAGATCACCGAGACCAGCGAGGTCAGCTTGATGATGGTGACGAATTCGTTGATCAGCGTGGGCAGCGCAATGCGAAACGCCTGCGGCACCACGATCAGCCGCATCGCGCCAAAGCGACCCAGGGCCAACGCGCGGCCTGCCTCGCGCTGGCCGCGCGCCACCGACAGCAGGCCGCCGCGGTGAATTTCCGCCATGTAGGCGGCCTCGGTCAGCACCATGGCGACCAGGCCGGCAAAAAACGGCTCGCCGATCACGCCGCGGCTTGCCGGAAAGATCTGCGGCAGGTTGAATACGAACACCACCACCACCAGCAAGGGCACGCTTCGGAACAACCAGATATAAACCCTCGCCAACGCACTGACCCAACGGGTCGCAGAGATGCGCGCACAGGCCAGGAAGAAACCCAGCACCAGGCCCAGCGTCCAGGCCAGTGAGCCCAGTTGCACCACGGTCACACACGCCCGCCAGAAAACCCTCATGGAAAACAGCGAGAAAAAATACGACCAATCCAGTTCCATGCAAAGGCTCCAGGAGGCAAAACTATCGAAAAGGCGCAGCAGCGCCACGCCCTCGCGTGTTGACTTGCTTGACAACGGCTCCCCAGGCGCAGGCAGGCAGGCAGGATGCCCCCTCCCGTAGAAGCCGTGGAACCGGCTTCGCCGGGCCACGGGCATCGCTCCGTGCAAGGGGACAGGCGAAAGATGCGCAGCACTGCAGCCTGGGGGTGAGACCTTACTTTGCCGCGATCGGCTCAAGGTCGTACTTCTTGACCAGGGCCGCGTACTCGCCGCTGGCTTTCACGGCAGCCAGGGCTTTCTCAAACGCCTGGTACAGGGCCGTGTTGCCCTTCTTCACGTAGATGCCCAGGGTTTGCGGATACACCAGGCCCGTCGAGCTGATGGCGATGCGGCCCTTGCTGCGCTCTGCAAGCATCTTCGCGGCGCCGGCAATCTCAAGCTGCGCCTGGACGTTCTTGGACAGCAGGGCTTGCGACACCTCGGGCGCGGTGGGGAACTCGCTCACCGCCACGGCGGGCTTGCCGTTCGGCACGCAGTATTCGGCGGACAGCTTTTTCAGCGCGGCAACCCAGCTGGTGCCCTGCTGCAAGCCCACTTTCAGGCCGCACAACTCCTGCTCGGTCTTGGGTGCGACGCCGCCGTCCTTGGCCACCATGATGGACGCGCCGGTGCGGGCATAGGCGATGGCATCGGCCTGGGCGGTGCGCTCCGGGGTGATGTACATGCCGGAGATCACCGTGTCGAACTGGCCGCTGCCCAGGCCGAGAATCAGGCTGGGAAACTTGGTGTCCACGAAGGCGGGCTTGGTCTTCATCTCGCGGCCCAGCATTTCGGCCACATCGGGGTCGAAGCCCACCACCTTGTCGCCTTGCCAGGATTCAAATGGAGGATAGGTGATCTCCATGCCGACCTTGATCTGGCCGGGCACGATGGTTTGGGCGAATGCGGCGACCGGCAGCAAGGCCGCCAGTGCGACAGCCAGCAGGCTGCGGTTGAGGGACGCGGTACGGATGGTTTTCATCATGGTAGCTAACTCCTGGGGTGGGTGGACGAACAAGGGAAACGAAAAAGGGTTCAGGCGCCGGCCTGGGACTTCAGGTGGCCGAAGCTGTTCGGCTTCAGCGCGCCGTCGGGCAACGCAATCTCACCGGCCTGCAGCTTGCGTTTGAGGTAGGTGTAGGTCTGCTGGGCTTGCGAATACATGTGCTCGCCGATCGACAGCTCGCTGTAGCGGGTGGTCGCGGCGCCCTTCGCGAACTGCGGCAGCGGCCGGATGCGGGTGTGGTAATCGCAGGCGAAGAACAGCGGGAAGGAATAGCGCTCATGCTGCACCTTGCGGACACGGTGCGAAGTGGCGGGGAAAGCGCCGGCGGTCATCACTTCCAGCATGTCGCCGATGTTGATCACGAAAGCCTCTTCACCGTTTGGGCCGGCTTCGGCATACGGCGGCGCATCGATCCATGCGCCCTGGTCGTTCAGCACCTCCAGGCCCGGCTGGTCGGCCAGCAGCAGGGTGAAGCACTCGTAGTCGGTATGCGCGCCTATGCCGGGGGCGTCGACGGCCTCGGTGTCCACCGGGTAGTGGATCAGCCGCAACTTGGACGGCGGGCAGGTCACCAGGGCCTCGAAGGCGTCTTCGGGCTGGCCCAGCGACAAGGCAAAACCACGGAACAGCTGGCGGCCGAGCGCGAACACGGCCGCGTAGTAGCCGGCCACGGCGGCTTTGAACCCGGGCAGATCCGGCCACTTGTTGTTGCCGATCAGCGGTGTGCCGGCCAGTACCAGCGGGTGGTCATCCGGCGTCTCGAAGCCGATGTCAAACGCCTCCTTGTGGTCGGGCCGGCCTTTGGAATACACCTCTTCGCCCTCGGGCACATAGCCTTTATGGCCCCAGGATTCACCGATGTAGTAGCGCATCTTCCACTCCATCGGCTGCGCGAACAGGGTGCGGCCGGCCTGGCGCAGGCCGGCGATCAGCCCGGCATCGATGCCGTGGCCGACGACGTAGAAAAAGCCCACATCGCGGGCTGCCGCACCGAGTGCGTCGGCCACCGCCTGGCGTTGCGCCAGGCTGTCGCTAAAGAGGCCGCGGATGTTGATCACGGGCAAGGCCGTGAAATTACGTTGTCCGGGTTGCATGGTCAGGGTCCTGCCGTGGTGTGAGGTTGAGAAAGGTGGTGTTGCGACCAGCGTTCGAAATGCCGCCGTTCTTCCAGCGCCATCCAGCGATTCACCTGCCACAGGTCCGCCACCGGGCTGCGGGTGTAGGGCAGCAGATGCATGTAGCCGTCGGGGCCGAACTCGGGGGTCAGCGTGGTGGTGGCGTAGCCCTTGCGCAGCTGCAGCGCCCAGACCGACTCCCAGATGCGTTGGTGGAACGCCAGCTCGGCGGCGTATTCGGGCGCGGCCGGGTCGGGCACCTGCGGGCCCTGGGCGTAGGCCACGCGGGCCTGAACATGGTGCACGCGCTCCAGGAACGGCGTCAGGTCGTCCAGCGGGTCGTCCAGCAGGCGCTCGCACACCACCACCCAGTGGCTGATGTCGGCCGTGTACTGCAGCTGCGGCAGCTGGCGCACAATGTCCAGCGTGACCCAGGGGCTGTACAGCGAGCTTGCGCGGTGGGTTTCAAAAGTGCAGGCGATGCCCGCGGCATCGGCCAGGGCCTGGGCCCGGCCCAGAAAATCCACCTGCGCCGCCAGCGGCCAGCGGTCGTTGCCGGCCAGCAAGTTGACGAAACGGGGAGCCAGTTCCGCCGCGGCATCGAAGGCCCGTGCCAGGTGCCGTAAATGCACCTGCGGCCCGTCTTGCTGGCGCGGAATCACATCGGCGCCGCTGAACACGGTGGCGATGTAGTCCAGCGCTTCGGCCTGCAGGCTGCCACGCAGCGCGCGCCGCGCCGGTGCATCCATCGGCAGGCGGGCCTCCAGGCCGGCGCAACCGGCTTCGCGCAGCTGGGCCACGCACGCGGCCATATCGCCTTGCGCACCCCAGGTAGAGCGGAATATCTTGAGTTCCATGGACAAAGAGCTGTTAGCGGTACGCCACGCCGGGCAGTACACACAGCATTTCGTAAAGCAAGTTCGCTGCCAGCTGGGAGGTATTGCCGCTGAGGTCATACGGCGGCGACACCTCGACCAGGTCACAGCCGACGATGTTCATGCCACGGCAGCCGCGCACGATTTCCAGCGCCTGGATGGCGGTCAGGCCGCCGACCTCGGGTGTACCGGTGCCGGGTGCCCAGGCGGGGTCTATGCCGTCGATGTCAAATGTGAGGTACACCGGCCTGTCGCCGATCTGGGCCCGCGCCTCGGCCATCAGCGGCGCCAGCGACTGGTACCAGCATTGCTCGGCCTGCACCAGGCGAAAGCCCTGGTCCACGCCCCACTGGAAGTCGCCGCTCGCATAGCCTTGCGCGCGCTGGCCGATCTGGACCACGCGGCCGCAGTCCAGCAAGCCCTCTTCCACCGCACGCCGGAAGGTGGTGCCGTGGGCGATTTTTTCACCGAACATGTCGTCGTTGGTGTCGGTATGGGCGTCCACATGCACCAGGGCCACGGGGCCGTGCTTGCGCGCGATGGCCCGCAGAATCGGCAGGGTGATGGTGTGGTCGCCGCCCAGGGTCATGGGCACCACCGGGTACTGCATCAGCCGGGTATAGCTGTCCTCGATGATGCGCACCGACTCCAGCAGGTTGTAGGTATTGATGGCCACGTCGCCGATGTCCGCCACGGCCAGGGAATCGAAGGGGGCGGCGCCCGTGGCCATGTTGTAGGGCCGGATCATCACGGACTCGGCCCGGATCTGGCGCGGCCCGAAGCGGGTGCCGGCGCGCAGCGAGGTACCAATGTCCAGGGGCACGCCGATAAAGGCCGCATCCAGGCCCTCGGCCGTCTCCATGGCGGGCAGCCGCATCATGGTGGCGCGGCCGGCAAACCGGGGCATCTCGTTGCCGCTTTGGGGTTGGTACAGAACTTTGGACACCATGCATAGGCCTTTTCATGTGGCAGCTCGCCTGCGGGCTGCGATGGGTCGAACTTTAGCCAGTCTGGGTTATGAAAAAATAGCAGTAACCAAATAATCAGTTTTAGAATTTCATAACTAAATACAAGGTCGTCCCATGGCACAAAGCGCTGACCTCAAGCTGTTGCGGATTTTTGCGGCCGTGGCCCGCCACCAGGGTTTTGCCCGGGCGCAGCAGGAGCTGAACCTCACCACCTCGGCCATCAGCACCTATATGGCCCAGCTGGAAAGTGATGTCGGCTTCTCGCTGTGCCGGCGCGGACGTGGCGGCTTTGCGCTGACGGCCAAGGGTGAGTTGCTGCTGTCGGAAACCCTGCGCGTGCTGGGCGAGCTGGACAGCTTTGATCTCTACACCCGGTCGCTCAAGGGCGAGCTCGGCGGCACGCTGAAGATGGGCGTGCTCGACACCACGGTGACCGATGCCTCGCTGCCGCTGGCCCAGGCGATAGGGGTGTTTTCCGGCAAGTACCCGGGCATGCACCTGAGCCTGATGATCCGCAGCCCCTATGAGCTGCAGAAGGGCCTCCTCGACAACGAACTCGACATCGCCGTGGGCTTCTTCCCCGCCAAAGCCAATGGCCTCGTCTATCAGCCGCTCTACCGCGAGCAGCAATGGCTGTATTGCAGCGACCGGCATCCCTGCTTTACACAGAAGAAACTGCAGCCAGCGGTGGTTTCCGAACTCAACGTAGTGAGCCGCAGCTACTGGAGCCAGACCGAGCTGGGCCGGCACGGCTTCAAGCGCAGCGTGGCCACGGTGGAGAGCATGGAAGCCCAGCTGATCCTGATACTGTCGGGCGGCTACATCGGCTATCTGCCCGAGCACTATGCCCAGTCCTGGGTCGAGCAGGGCCGGCTGAAGGTGCTGCTGCCCGCCGAGTTTGGCTACCAGTCGCAGTTTTCTCTGGCCTTGCGCCGCGGCCGCAGCCGCGAACTGCCGCTGCAGGCCATGCGCGAGCTGCTGCAAAAGCTTTAGCCGCCCGCCGCGGTATGTCGGCCCGATGGACACGGCTTCACCGGGCTCAAGGCCTCGATGCAAGACCCCTGGCGCGCTTTTGATGCAAAGATGGGGACAGACTTCAGCGCGAATCAACACCTATGCACAAAACCATGATTTCCATGATCGCCGCGTCCATCGCCGCTGCGGCGCTCCTAGCTTTCTGGATCAAGCGCGAGCACAGGCCGGAAGAGACCATCGCCGCGACCCGGGCCTACATCGAAGGCGTAGAGGCTGAGGCCGGCTGGAAAGCCCGTTTGCGCGGCTGCATCAACCCGAGCTCGTTCACACCCTTCCAGACCAATGGCAACCGCCTTCGCCGCCTGGCGGGCAAGCAGGACCCGGACCCGGCGGAAGTCAGCGTGGATTTTTTTGATTGCTCGGTTCGCTTCTACCTGCGCAAGCAAAGCTCAGGGGTCTGGCAGGTCTACAAGGTTCAGAGCCATGCGGGCTAGGGCCTGGTGCCCTTGAACCTGCCCAGCCTGCTGGAGTGCGGGCACTACTCCGGCACATCGCACAATTCGAAGAAAATCACCAACATCCTCGCCACCTGAAAAAGGAAACCTCGATGGCCACCAACGCCTCGCTTGCCAAGCTGTTTGCGCCAACCGGAACGCTGCGCGCCTCCATCAACCTGGGCAACCCCATCCTGGCCAATGCCGACCCGGCCACGGGCGCGCCTTTCGGTGTGTCCATAGACCTGGCAAAAGCCTTTGCGCAGCGGCTGGGCGTGCCCCTGGAACTGGTGGTGCTGGATACTGCGGCCAAGTCCGTGCAGGCGGTGAACGAGGAGCGTGCTGATTTTGGTTTTTTTGCGATCGACCCGGTGCGCGGCAAGGAGATCGCGTTCACCGCGCCCTATGTGCTGATCGAGGGCTGCTACCTGGTGCGCGAAGACTCCCCGTTAAGCGCAAACGAAGAGGTGGACAAAACCGGCCGCCGCGTCGCGGTGGGCCTGGGCAGCGCTTACGACCTGTTCCTGACCCGGGAACTCAAGCACGCCGAAATCGTCAGGGCGCCAAGCTCGCCGACCACGGTGGCCACTTTTATCGAACAAAACCTCGATGTCGCGGCCGGCGTCAAGCAGCAGCTGGAAGCCGATGCCCGGCAGAGGGGTGGATTGCGTTTGCTGCCGGGCCACTTCATGGTGATACGGCAGGCCATGGGCGTGCCCAAGACGCGCGGCGAAGCGGCCGCTGACGAGCTGCGCGCTTTTGTCGAAAAGATGAAGGCCAGTGGTTTTGTGGCCGAGGCCCTGGCGCGCCATGGCATAGAAGGCGCCGCGGTGGCGCCGCCGGGCCAAGGCTAAAGCTTTAGCGTCAGCCGCCGCCAGGCGCCTTCCTGCTGCTCCTGCGCGAGCACCGCACCGGCAAAGCTGAGCTTGCGTTGCTCGGCGGCGGGCAGCAGCAAGACCAGGGTGTCTTGCACAGGCGGCTTAGCGCCCTCGCGGGATACAGCGATGTGCAGGCCTTGTTCGCTGGACTCAACGCGCAGGCGCCACTGCCCATAAGCCCCGCTGCGCCAGGCCTGGCTATGGCCGTCGTCTTCAAAGCAGCTGGCCTCAAAACCGCCCTCACCCTGCTGCGGAAAGACCTGGAAGCCGCGCACATCCTGCGCGCTGGCAAAATGGACCTCGCCGAGGTTGAGCGGTATTGCGCAGCCTTCGCGCGCGAGCACAGGCGGCGGGCCGTCCAGCGGCGCCTCCAGCGTTATGGACTGGCCGGCATCAAAGCGCCGCGCCGTGTGCACCTCGTACCAGCCCCCGGTGCCGGGCAGCCATACGGGGCGCTGCGTCTGGCCGGGTTCGACCACTGACGCGACCAGCAAGTTGGCACCCAGCAGCATGTCGTCGTTTTCCTCCAGGCAGCGCGCATCTTCGGGGAAGTCGTGGTAGGTCGGGCGGATGATGGGCTCGTAGGCGCTGTGGTAGCGCCACACCAGGTCGTACAGATAAGGCATGAGCCGGTAGCGCAGGCGTATCAGCGCGCGTACCTGGGGCGTGGCCTCGGGGTACATCCAGGGTTCGTTGACGGTCTTGTCGTCGTTCCACGAATGGATGCTGAAGCGCGGCAAAAAGATGCCGTGCTGCACCCAGCGCAGCAGCAACTCGGGCCCGGGCGCGGGCCCGGAGAAGCCGCCTATGTCATGCCCGGTGTTGGAGACGCCCGACATCGCCAGGCCCAGGCCCATGCGGATGTTGTAGCGCAGCGTCTCCCAGGCCGTGTAGTTGTCGCCCGACCAGGTCTGCACATAACGCTGCATGCCGGCGGCGCCTGAGCGCGACACCAGGTAAGGCCGCTCGGCGGGCGCGAACTCGGTCTGCGCGGCGTGCGAGGCCTGCATCATCAACAGGGTCTGCAGTGGGCGCACCTCGCGCGCGGGCCGCGGCGCGCCGAAGCCGTGGGCCAGCGCCTTGTCGCTCCAGATTTCGTATTCGTTGTTGTCGTTCCAGGTGGCTGGAATGCCGTATTGCAGCAGCTGTTCGGTGACCTGCTTTTTCCACCAGGCAATGGTCTTGGGGTTGGTGAAGTCGAGGTAAGCGCCGGTGCCGTCCCAGAACTGGATGGCGGTGGGCTGGCCGTCCGGATCCTGCACCAGCAGGCCGGCTTGCCGGGCTTCCTCGAAGCGCGGGTGGTTGCTGAGCAGCGCGGGCTTGATGTTGGGCACCAGGCGCACGCCGCGGTCGAGGTAGCTCTGCACAAAGCGCGCGGGGTCGGGGAATTTGTCGCGGTTCCAGTGGAACACATAACGCCCCCCGCCTATGGAGGTGTAGCCCGAGGACAGGTGAAAGGAGTCGCAGGGAATGTCGTGCTCTTCGCAGCGCTCGAGGAATTCGCCCATGCGCTCCTGCGCATTCGGCGCGTCGGTGTAGCTCATGGTCGAGCCCGAATAACCCAGCGCGTAGCGCGGCGGGAAGATGGGCCGGCCAGTGAGCCAAGTGTAGCGGCGCGTGATGGCGGCCGGGCCGTCGCCGGCGATGTAATACAGGTCGAGGTCGCCGTGGTCGGCCACGAAGTAGCGGTAGTGGCCGTGGTAGTTGTCCATCTCGCGGCCCATGTCAAAGCTGCAGTCGGACAGGGTGTCGTAGAACAGGCCGTAGCTCAAACCGGCGTCGTGCTCGCCACCCTTGCGCGTGATGTAGAAGGGGATGTGTTTGTACAGCGGGTCGGTGCTGCGCGCGCTGTAGCCCATGGGGTCCAGGTTGCACATGCGGTAGCGCTGGCCGGCGCGGTTGGCGTCGCCGGCGCGCTCGCCCAGGCCGAAGTAGGCCTCGCCGCGCTCGCGCTGCAGGTAGTGGTAGACCTTGTCGTCCCACCAGCCGAAGTTGTAGCTCTGGGTGGGGCGGTCGGCGGCGCTGGCCTGCCAGCGGCCCTGGTGCCGGCTTTCCCAGTTGCAGAAGAAGCCCTTGAGCGTGATGCTCAGGCGCACGGCGGCGGTGCTGATGCGCAACTGCGCGCCGTCCTGCACAAGCTCACACGCAAAATCGGGCAGCGAAAAGCCGCTCAGGTCAAATCGGTCGCGGCCTTCGGCGGGCAGGTTCTCCAGGCCGGGCGCCACGGTCCAGCTGCGCGGCATCTGCGGCCGGCCCTGCGGCAGCAGCATCACGCGCACGATGTCTTCTTCAAGCACCCAGATGTGGGCCACGGCGGCGCCGTCGCTGCCCAGCACAAGGTGGTTACCGCTGCGGGATTGCAGGGCGAATACGGGGGGATGGTCCAGGCGCATGGCGGGCGTGTCGTGTGGGATGGGCATGGCGCTCACAGGCGCAGGCCGTTCTGGTCGAAATAATGCAGCTGCTCCGCGGGCGCGCTCACCCGCACGGTGTCGCCGCGCTTGATGCTTGTCTGGCCGCTCAGGATCAGCTCGAAAGGCGCGCCGTCCACCACCGTGCCGTGCAGGATGCTGGTGCTGCCCAGTTGCTCGACCTGCGACACCGCCAGTTGCAGCGGGCCGTCGTCCGCCAGTCGCGCGTGCTCGGGCCTGATGCCCACGGTCTGGGCGCCGGCCTTGGCGCCGGGCATTTCGGCCGCCGGCACGAAGTTCATGCGCGGGCTGCCGATAAAGCCGGCCACAAACTGGTTGCAGGGCCGGTTGTACAGTTCCAGCGGCGAGCCGACCTGCTCGATGCGGCCGGCGCGCAGCACCACGATCTTGTCGGCCATGGTCATGGCCTCGACCTGGTCGTGGGTGACGTAAATCATGGTCGCGCCCAGGCGGGCGTGCAGGTCGCGGATTTCGGCGCGCATGGAGACGCGCAGCTCGGCGTCCAGGTTGGACAGCGGCTCGTCGAACAAAAACAGTTTGGGTTCGCGCACGATGGAGCGGCCTATGGCCACGCGCTGGCGCTGGCCGCCGGAAAGCTGGGTCGGCTTGCGCTGCAGCAGCGGCGTGAGCTGCAGCATGGCGGCGGCGGCGCTGACCTTGCTTTCGATGAGCGCCTTGGCCACGCCCAGGTTTTCCAGGCCGAAGGCCATGTTGTCGTAAACGCTCATGTGCGGGTACAGCGCATAGGACTGGAACACCATGGAGCAGCCGCGGTGCGCGGCGCTGACCTCGTTGACGCGCTGGCCGTCTATGCGGATGTCGCCGCTGCTGGCCGGCTCCAGCCCCGAGATGATGCGCAGCAAGGTGGATTTGCCGCAGCCCGAGGGGCCGACGAAGACCACAAATTCACCGTCGGAGACGGCTAGGTCCACACCATGGATGATGGTGGCTTTGTCGAAGGTTTTGACGACGTTGGCGAGTTCAAGAGTGGCCACGGGAGAGTCCTCGGTTTATTTGACGCCGGCGCTGGCAATGCCGGTCGCGATGTATTTCTGCAGGAAGGCGAAGACCAGGGTGATCGGAATCAGCGTGATCACGGTCATTGCCAGCAGGTAATGCCACTGCGTGTTGAGCTCGCCCTGGAAGGCGTTGAGCGCGAGCTGCAGGGTGAAGTGCTCCGACTTGGACAGCACGATCAGCGGCCAGAGGAAATCGTTCCAGCGCCACATGAAGGAGAAGATGGCCAGCACCGCCATGGCCGGCGCGGCCAGCGGCAGAATGATCTTCCAGTAGATGCGCCACTCGCTGGCGTTGTCCATGCGCGCGGCCTCCAGCAGCTCGTCGGGAATGGTCAGCATGTACTGGCGCAGTAGGAACACGCCGGTGGGCGTGGCCACCGCGGGCAGGATCACGCCCCAGAGGTTGTTGAGCAGGTTGAGCTCCGAGATCACCAGGAAGGCCGGCACCAAAATGATGGTGGGCGGAATCATCAGCGTGGCGATGATCAGCACGAACACCGTCTTCTGCCCGGTGAACTGGTACTTGGACAGCGCGAAGGCCGCCATGGAGTTGAACAGCAGCGTGAGCAGGGTGGCCACCACGGTGATGAACACGCTGTTCCACAAATAGGTGCCGAAGGCGAACTTGCCGAAGATTTCGGTGTAATTGCTGCCGGCGAATTTGAGTTCGTTGACCGGCTTGCGGTCGTTGATGTTGACGCGCAACTCGGTCTGCGGCGCCGCGGGGTCGACCATGGTGGCGACCAAGCCTATGCGCCGCACCTGGGCCAGCTCGCGGGTCTTGCCCTGCTCATCCTTGGCCTGATACAACGGCAGCGGCTTGTCGTAACCGGCCACCACCACTTCTTTCTGGGTGTAGGGCAAAAAGGTGGGCGGGAACTGGCTCAGCGCGCTTTCGGTCTTGAACGACGATGCCACGAGCCACAGCACCGGGCCGAACATCACGATCAGGCCGGCCAGCAGGTAGGCGTAGGAGACCCAGTCGGTCCAATGCAGGTGGGTGCCACCGTGTTTATGGCCCTTGGTACGGGTAAAGAAATTTGCCATGACCCTTGTCCTGTTCTCTGCTTATTTCTTTGTCTTGCCGGCTTCGCTGGCCTTGGACAGCCGCAACTGCGCAAGCGTCAGGGCCATCAGTCCGGCCGCCAGGATCAGCGAGGCCGCTGCCGCCAGGCCGTAGAGGTGGATCTGCTCGGCAAAACCGGTCTGGTAGATGTACTGCACGATGAAGGTGGTGGCCGAGCCCGGGCCGCCGCCGGTGAGCACAAAGACCTCGTCAAAACTTTGCACCGCGCGGATCATTACCAGCACCAGCACCACGATCAGGTTGGGCATGAGCAGCGGCAGCGTGATGCGCCTGAGCACGCGCCAGGGCGGCGCGGCGTCCATCTCGGCGGCTTCATACACATCTTTCGGGATGGCCTGCAGGCCGGCCAGCAGGATCAGCGTGTAAAAGCCCATGTGGGCCCAGATCGACACCACCACCACCCAGAAGAAAGCCCAGTGCCTGTCCAGCAGCCAGTCCATGGGCGAGCCGCCCATGGCCACCAGGCCGGCATTGAACACGCCCTGGCTTTGCAGCAGCCATTTCCAGATCAGCGCCACCACCACCGGCGACAGCAGCACCGGGTAGAAGAACACGCCGCGCCAGAAACCGCGGCCTATGATTTTTCGGTTCAGCACCAGGGCTGTGGCCAGCGAGAAGAACACCATCAAGGCCACCTGGATCAGGCTGAACTTGACCGTGTTGGCAATGGATCGCCAGAAGATGTCGGTGCGGCAGGTTTGCAGGTCCGCATAGTCGCGGCATTCGAGCAGGATGGCGAAATTCTCCAGCCCCGTGAAGGGCCGCTGCGTGGGCAGCAAATTCACCCCGCCGGTCACCGCATACACCAGGTTCACCACAATCGGCAAAAAAGTGAAGATGCTGATGATCACCAGGTTGGGCCCGACAAACAGCCAGCCTATGCGCGATGCGCCCAGCCATTTCTGGCCCAACCGGAAGACCGGCTCGAACAGGTTGAACAAAAAGCCCAGAAAGGCCGAGAAGATTGACATACCGACTCCGATCTACTGTCCCAAGGGCACTCGCTACGCCCCGGCCTTATGCCAGTGACAGCGCGGAACCGGCTTTGCCGGGCCGCAGCTGTCGCCCCCTGCAAGGGGGGAGGCGCACACGCAGTGCGCGCCACGGGGGTGTGCTACTTCTCAGCTTGTTTGACCGCCTCGGCCATGTCGGTGCCGATCTTGGTCACGGCTTCGTCCACACTGATCTCCCCCACGATGGCCTGGGTGACGCGGGTCACGGTCGGCAGCATCAAGGCGCGGTTGTACTTGTAGCCTTGCAGCGCGTAGGCCGGGGCCGCGATGGTGCCGGTGCCGTTGGTAAAGACGGTGAGCGCCGCCTTGGCGGCCGGGCCCGCACTGGTGTAGGCCAGGCCCCGCTTGGCCACCCCGGCGTGGGCTGGAATGGTGTTGGTGCGCGATGCGAATTCGGCGACATTGGCCTCCTGCGCCATGAAGTCCAGGAAGCGGCCGACCTCTTTCGGGGACTTGGTGGTCTTCAGCGCCACCCAGGCCGCGCCGCCGGGCATGCCCGAGCAGGCCGCGGGGCCGCAAGGGTTGGGTACGGCGACCCAGTCGAAGGCATTGCCGATTTCCTTTTGCATGCGGTTGATCTGCCAGGAACCCGACAGGATCATCACCACACGGCCGTTCTTGAATTCGCCCACGGCATCGGCATAGCTGGAGCCGCCCGAGCCGCCCCAGACGTCCTTGAGCATGGTGCCGTCCTTGTGCCAGCCGACGAACTTGCCCACTGCGGTCTTGTAGCCCGCGTCAACCGTGAGGTTGCCCTTGGCGTCGAAGATCTTCGCGCCGTAGCTGACGGCGGGGCCCGCGAAGCGGTGGCCCGAGCGGTCCCAGGCCATGGCGGCCGGGGTCTGCGTGGCCTTGGCCACCTTGCGCGCCGCATCGACCCACTCTTCCCAGGTGGCCTTGGGGCCGGGCATGGGCACCTTGGCCTGCTCGAACAAGGTCTTGTTGACGAAGGGGCCGGTCATGGTCATCTGCGACAGGAAGCCGTAAATGCCCTTGTCGCCCGCCTTGTTGCGCATCCAGGGCAAGGTGCTGCCGAAGTTGTCTTCCCAGTACTTGCGGTCCTTCACATAGGCACTGATGTCGATGTAGTTCTTCGACAGGCCGCCGATCTCGGCGACGCGCGCGATGTCGGGGCCCTGGCCGGCCGCGAGCTGCACGGGCAGCTGCTCGACCACGGTCTTGTAAGGCACTATGTCAAGGATCACCTTGGCGCCGGCGTTCTGGGTTTCATAACGTTTGATCAGGTCGGCCGTGACATCACATTCATTGCCGTCCTGGTAGCACATGACACGGATGTCGGCGAAGGCGCTGGTGCCCAGCGTGGCGACGGCGGCGCCCAGGAGGCCGGCGCGCATGGCGTGCCTGGCGAGGGAACGAAGCTGGAAGTTCATGCTTGTCTCTTTCTGGAAAAAAGGAAGGTGGGCCGATCGGTCGTCGGCTTCAGGATGCGGCGTCGGCCGCCGGCGAGGTGAAAACCATGTCTTCTTGTGCCGTTGTGTTGCGATTCTTGTCGGCTTTGGGCTATTATGGCAAACGTTTGCCAACGCTTGGCAATCGTTTGCCATACTTGTCAGTCGCGGTTTTCTCGGTTATATGTTGTTGATGGCACGCACCGATCGCGCCGCCGGTCGGCCACCCGCCGTCGCCCCCTGTTTTCCCACAATACGACCCATCGATGCTTCGCTTTCCACTCGCCGGACTCCCGCCTCGCCATCCGCCTGTCCGGCCTTCGCGCCAACCTGACATCCGCTGCGGCGTCCTGACCCGGCAGGCCTGCCGTCCGCAGCGATGACCGACGACACCCCGCGCAGGCGCAAGGGCGTCGGCCCGGTTTCGCTGAGCGAAGTCGCCGTGCAGGCCGGCGTCTCCATCTCCACCGTCTCGCGCATCGTGAACGGCGAGACCCGGCGGGCTTCGCCGGAAACGCTGGCGCGCGTGCGCGAGGCGATCAAGACCGTGGGCTACCACCCGAACCAGCTGGGGCGCGCGCTACGCAGCCGCGAGAGCCGCCTGGTCGCGATGCTGGCCGCCAACCTCGACAACCCGGTGATGGCCACGCTGGCCGCCTCCACCGAGGCCGCGCTGCGCCAGGCCGGCTACACGATGATCCTGTGCGACACGCACGACCGGCCGGAGCTGCAGGACGACTATCTCAACGCCATGCGTTCGCAGGTCGTGCAGGGCTACGTGATGGTCGCGGCGCAGCCCAGTGACGGCCTGCGCGACTTCGTGGAGCGCGGTGCGCCCATGGTCTTCGTGAGCCGGCGCAGCCCGTTCGGCACCTGCGCCTTCGTGGGGCCGGACAACCTGGCGGCCGGTGCCGCCGCCGCGGACTACCTGCTCGACCGCGGCATCGACGCGCCGGCCGTGGTATTTCCGTCACGCGGATCGTCCACGACCCGGGAACGCGTGCAGGGCTTCTGCGAGCGGGCCGTCGCCAGAGGCTTGTCGGCCGACCGGATCCGCCGGGTGGAGGCCCCCGGGATCTCGCACCTGGAAATCGGCTACGCCGCCGCGGCCCAGTTCGCGGCGCCCGGTGCCTGGCCGCGTGGCGCGATGTGCATCAGCGACCAGGTCGCCTATGGGCTGCACCGCGTGGCCCGCGAGAGCGGAATCCGGGTGCCCGGCGACTGCGAGCTGGTCGGCATCGACGGCAACCCGATCAATGCCTGGCTCGCCCCGTGGCTCACCTCAGTCGAAATTCCGCACCAGGATTTCGGACCGGTCATCGTGGACCTGATGCTGAGCCTGTGGGGCGGCGCAGCGCCACGCGAACGCCTCATGCCGCACCGCATGGCGGCTGCGCTCGAGAGCTGAAACCAGCCTGCAGCCGGCCCCGGCCACGGTACGCATCAACGGCACCCGCATCGGGCAAACGGCCGCGCAGTACATCGCCGACCGCGCCGAAGGCCGCGGCGTCACGCAGCCGATTGTGGACATCGGTTTTTCCATCGTTGAGTGGGCCACGGCTTGAATTGGTTGTGCGTTGCAGA
Source organism: Polaromonas sp. P4_F6 (assembly GCF_056401275.1). Lineage (NCBI taxonomy): Bacteria > Pseudomonadati > Pseudomonadota > Betaproteobacteria > Burkholderiales > Comamonadaceae > Polaromonas > Polaromonas sp. P4_F6. The sequence goes on from NZ_JBFUJQ010000001.1 coordinate 653,216, forward strand.
CACGGCACTGCTGGGGAGCTTTCGTACCGAGCTCACTCTCACATGTTGCGAGCAAGACCTGCACGCCTTGCAACTTCGCGGACGGACTTCTGATCCCGAAACGCCCAACGCCTGACGACTGCGCTGCATTGACCACGTCGGGCCCACCACAGATAATGCAACAAAATGTTTATCGAGGAGTAGGTATGCGAAGAAATCGTCAGGCATTAGTAGTAGCACTGGTAACTTTTTTTTTGACCACCGCTTGCTATGCGCAACTTGGTGCAGCACCGCTTCCGCAAATTAAGAAAAAAGCGGGGCCCACGCTCGAAGAGACGACTCAGTGGATCACGCAAAAATTTGAAAGCATCTCCGTCGTTCGAATGACGGGGCAAGGGCGCCTGGACACCGACGAAAAAACCAATATCGAATTTGACGGCTGCAAGCTGAGCGTGATCAGGGAAAGCTACTTGCCCGCACAGAGCGGTCTCCGGGCTGAGTTTGGATATGGGGCCTATTATTTTGATTTGCAGACCATCGAGTCGGAAAAGATTCGGGTGTCGTCTCCTTTTGGGACATACGCACAGGTAGGTCTGTATAGAACAGGCGAAGTCAAAAGCATCAGATCCATGTATCTCACGTACGCCGATCGTGGACAAGGTAGATTGAGCAAGGCTTTTTTGGATTCACAAATGGAGATTCTGAAGTCCTCGCAAAGGGATGGCAGGGAAGATTTCCTCCTAGGGGGAACACGAGAATCGCTTTCTCGTAACGGGACATACTCCGTGAATTTTTCTGTCCCCGATATGGAAACTGCTCAAAGTGCTGCCAATGCCTTCAAGCACGCGGTAGCGCTGTGTCAACAAAAGGCGGCTCAGGAGAAAGCAGCCGAGCCAGCCAAGCCTAAATCCTTGTTCTGAAGGTTTCTGTCATGAACACCTTCGAATTAGCCATCACATAAGCACGCTGGCATGCTTTGCCGAGAAATTGCGGCAAAACCGGCTACTTCCAAAGCGCTTTTCCAAAGTGGGACTGCATGAAAAATCTAAAATTCTTGGGGCTTATCGCCTTATTCCTGGCAGTCAACCTGCCTGCCTTCGGCGTAGATTTGGATCACGGCTTATCGGCTTTAAAGACTGGAAAGTACGCCGAGGCACTGAAAATATTGATTCCAATTGCCAATGGCGGCGACGATGAGGCTCAACGAATTCTGGGGGAGATGTGCTACAAGGGCCAGGGCATGAAGCGGGATCTCGTTGCTTCTTTTAAGTGGACGGAAGTTTCAGCGTCTAACGGCAACAAGATTGCGCAGTACAACCTGGGTTACCTTTACGAAAAGGGCGAGGGAGTCGCCTCCTCCTCATCACTGGCCATTGATTGGTACACCAAGGCTGCCATTCAAGGTTATGTTTTGGCCCAGCACAAACTAGGCGATTTATACGCCTCGTCGGATCGCAATAAGGCTATCTATTGGTATGACGCTGCGGCCCAAAGAGGCGATGACGTAGCCCGTAAGCAGTTCTCAAGTCTGTCCTCCGCGCGCGCAGACGACTCAAGAGTCGCTCAACAACGTGCAGACGCCGAGAAGAAGGAGCAAGAGCGCCTTGAAGAGATTGAGCGGCTGAGAGAACGAAATGAGCGATCTATCCGGGAAGCCCAGGAACAGCAATCGACGCGGGACTACAACGCAGCCATCGGAGCCCAGATACGCCAGAGGGGAGCGCAGGACGCGGCGCTGTTGAACAGAATAGATCGCCAGACAAATGCCGCGTCCGCGAATGCCAATCGAAAACCGGCCGAACAAGCCACGGAACGCGACAGGGCAAGGGCGGAGCGTGAATCTCAAAAACACAATGATGCAGACCGAGACCGTGAAGCACGTGTAGCGTCTACAACAACCACAACGCGAGATGCTGTACGAGACAACAATAGCCAGCAAACTGTAGCCGCCCAAAGAAGCACTTGCATTTTTGAAAATCGCACGAATAGCAGCGACTACTCCGAAGCTGTCGCAAGGGCCAGCCTGCAAAAAGAAATCAACGGTGTGAGGGCGCTCACTCAAAACTCTGCCGGCGATCCGGCCCGCTATCTGAGTGACAGCGGCATCACTTGCCAGAAGGAAGCGACGAATATCAATCCTGAGTACAAGTGCGTGGTTAGCATCAAGACCGAAGTCAAGCTCTTCGGGTCTTGCGGTAAAGACAGTGCTACGGCCGTCCGAGCAAAGTAACCATCAGAAGGGTAGCGAGCTCAATGAGTTAAGTCACATGAGGTACGGGAGCCATGGATTGATTTCAATGAATACCGGCCAATGCTGGGCCCGGACATGTACGCCATGCGCGAGCCGCTGGCCAAGGCCGGGCTGCGCTGCATCGACTGATGCCCATCGATTGAGATTCACGCCCGCGCCTTGGGCCGTGATTCGCTAAACTTTCAAGCATCAGCGAAGCTGCCACCTGGAAGGAGCACCTGCATGAGCACACGGCACCTCACTTACCGCGGCACGGTCTACCCCTGGCATTGCGACCATGTGGGCCACATGAATGTGATGTGGTACGTCGGAAAATTCGACGAAGCGACCTGGAACCTGTTTCACCAAATAGGCATCACCCCCGGCTACCTGCGCGAGCAGGGGCGCGGCATGGCGGCGGTGGACCAGCACATCGAATACAAACGGGAACTCAAGGCCGGGGATGTGGTGACGGTGTACTCGGAGATTCTTGAGCTGCACGACAAGAAAATCCGCTTTCGCCACGAAATGCGCAGCGCGGACGGCGGCGAGGGAGACGGCGAACTCGCCGCGGTGACGACCCTGCTGGGCGTTCACATGAACACACAACTGCGCAAGTACTGCGCATTTCCGCCGGCGCTGGGCGAGCGCATGAAGGGCTTCATGCAGACCCAGGCCTGAGTAAGGCGTGGGCGTAAAAAAAGCGCCCTGAGGGGCGCTTTTTTTGGATGCGGCCTGCAGTCAGCGAGGCCGCATCAGCAAAACCGACTCAACCCTGGTGAGGGCGCTTGCCAGGGTTCTTTTTGCTGCGGGTGTGCGAACCGCGCTCCAGGCTGATCTTCTGGCCGCGGCCGGTGGTGATGGTGTAGCCCTTGGGAGGGACTGGCTTTGGGGCGCAGATGTCGGCTTCGACTCTGATTTTCTTGGGCATGGAGAACTCCGGTTAAAAATGGCGTAGCCCGTGATTTTAAGCCACTCCGGGCTCCGGGCCGCTTCAGGGGGCGGTCAGCCGTACAGGGCGGCCGGCGCCAGCTCCCGGGTGCATTGCTTCTGGACCGCCGTCAGCGCGCGCGACACGGGCTCCCAGGTACTGGCATAGGCCGGCAGCGCATCGGGCGCGAAGGCGGTATGCGGCCAGTCGGAGCCCCAGACCAGGCGCCGGCCGAACAGCGCCGCCATCCTGCGGATCACGTCATAAAGCGCCTCATACGGCGCCTGCGCGCCCAGGCGGTACCAGCCCGAAAGCTTGACCCAGGCGTCCTGGGCCGTGAGCTGCTCCAGCGCGCGCCAGGCCGGGTGGCCGGGCGCTATCCCCGCGTGCATGCCCGCGAGATGGTCCAGCACCGCGGGCACCGGGTTGGCGGCATGCAGGGCCGCGATTGCCGGCAGGTCCTCGGGCGAGGCATACCACTGCACATGCCAGCCCAGGGCGCGCAGGCGCGGCGCCAGGGCCTGGAAACGCTCCGTTGCGCCGCCCTGCGCCGCCTTCAGGCTGTCGCCGACGGGTGACACCAGGTTAAAACGCACCCCGCGCACGCCCAGCGCATGCATGTCGGCCAGCGCCGCGTCGTCCACCGAGGGCGGCAGCACCACCACGCCGCGGTGCCGGCCCCGGCCGGCGCGCAGCGCATCGAGCAGCACGCTGTTGTCGGTGCCATAGACGCTGGGCTGCACCAGCACCAGGTGGCCGAAGCCGTAGGCATGGGCCAGTTGCTCAATGTCGGCCAGCGGCCGGTGCGCGGGGCGGTAGTGGCCCACGGCCACGGGCGCTTGCGCATCGAACACATGGACATGGCTGTCCCAGCCGGGCGCCACCGGGGCTGTCACTGCATTTCGCACGGCCAAGGCTCTAGCCTGCGGTGATCTTGCGGTCTTTGATGATGCGGCCCCACTTGAGCTGCTGGGCCTTGAGAAAGGCCACGGTCAGCGCTTCGGGGCCTTCGGGGAAGACTTCGCCGCTCAGGCTGCGGATGCGGCCCAGCACCTCGGGGTCGGCCATGGTCTTGCGGATGGCCGCGACCAGGGCGGCCCTGGACTTGGCGTCTATGCCGGCGGGCGCCAGCACCGGGTTCCACTCGAGCACCTCGTAGGCTGGCACGCCGGCTTCTTCCATGGTCGGCATGTCGGGCAGCGAGCGCGTGCGGCGCCGGCTGGTGACCGCCAGCGGGCGCAGCCGGCCCGACTGGATTTGCCCCAGCGAGGAGGCCACGTTGGCGAAGAACAGCGGCACCTGGCCGGCCATCACGTCGTTCATGGCCGGGCCGCCGCCGCGGTAAGGCACGTGCACCAGCTTGACGCCGGCCAGGTCCTCGAACAGCGCGCCGGCCAGGTGCTGGGCCGAGCCGTTGCCCGAGGAGGCATAGGCGATCTGCCCAGGCCTGGCCTTGGCCATGCGGATCAGGTCCTTGACGCTTTTGGCTTCAAAGCCGGGCGTGCAGACCAGCACGTTGGGAAACTGCGCCAGCACGGCCAGCGGTGCAAACGCCGTGTCGACGTCGTAAGGCAGCTTGGGATAGAGCGCGGGATTGACCGCGAAGGACGAGGCGTCGACCAGCAGCTGCGTGCCGTCGGGCGTGGCGCGCGCCACCTGGGTCGCGGCGATCTGGCCGCCGGCGCCGGGCTTGTTGTCCACCAGCACGGGCTGGCCCAGGAACTCCGCCAGGCGCGGCGCGATCAGGCGCGCCATCAGGTCGGCCCCGCCGCCCGCGGCATAAGACACCACCAGCGTGATCGGCTTGCCGCCGGCGATCTGGCCGGCCGCACTGGCGGCAAAAGCCCAGGGCGCGGCGACGGCCGCGCCGGTGGCCTGCAGCATCAGGCGGCGCGAGCGGTTCAGCGGCCGGGCCGCGGTTGCGGGGTGATGGGGTTTGGCTGGCATGGTTTCTCCGGTTTCAGGGATGGTTCAAAGACGTGCAAGGACGTGCAAGCAGGTGTTCAGGTGATGGTGACGGTGTAGTGAAAGGCATGGGCGTCGCCGCGCGTGTGGCGCACTTCCACGCAGCGGCCGGCCAGGTCGTAGGCGCTGCGCGTTACCCGCGCGCAGGGGTGGCCGGCCGACAGGGCCAGGTGCCTGGCCTGCGCCATGGTCAGTACGCCGAAGGCAATTTCATCGACCGCACGGGCCACATGCACGCCGCAGCGCTCGGCAAACATCGGGTAGAGCAAATCGCCCCAGGCAGCGGTATCGCCCTCGGCGAGCCCGGCGAACAAGGCCAGCGGCAGCCAAATTTCCTCGTAAACACAGGGTTGGCCCGAGAGCGAGCGCACACGTTGTACTCGCAGCGCGGTGTCGCCAGGCGCCAAGCCCAGGCGGCGTGCCACCTCGGCGGGCGCGAGCAGCAGCTGGCGCGACACGATGCGCGAGGCCGGCACCTCGCCCGTGCCCTCGCCGAAGCGAAAGAAACGCATCATGGTGCCGCCCGTCAAGCCGGCGCGCACAAAAGTGCCGCGGCCATGAATGCGTTCAATCAAGCCCTGGCTGGCCAGCAGTTCCAGCGCGCGGCGCAGCGTGCCCAGCGCCACGCCGTGCTCGGCGGCCAGGGTCTGCTCGGCCGGCAGCGCACTGCCCGGAGGCCATTCGCCCGCCACCACGCGCGCCCGCAAGGCGGCGGCGAGCGCGGCATAGCGGCTTTGGCCCGGCTCGGCGGGCACCACGGTCAGGAGGGGTGCGCTCATGATTGATCTAGTCCTATAGATGACTAGATCATGTCATGCGCCTTGGCTTTCGCCTCCTAGGGTTTTCACGTAGCGATTGGAGCCTGCCCGAAAAAAAAAGCGGCGCCCTTACGGACGCCGCTTTGCGCGGAGAGCCTTGGACCGCGGCTTATTCGATGGTCGCGCCGGAAGCCTGCACGATGCTCTTCCATTTCACGTAGTCGGTCTTGAGCAGGCTGGAGAACTGCTCGGGCGTCATGTTCTGCACCTCCGCGCCCTGGGCGTGGATGGCGGCCTTCATGTCGGCCGTGGCCAGCAGCTTGTTGACCTCGGCATTGACGGTGGCCACGATGTCCTTGGGCGTACCGGCCGGCATGAACAGGCCGTACCAGGTGCTGACGTCAAAGTCCTTGTAGCCCAGCTCGGCCACGGTGGGCACTTCGGGCAGCGAGGTGCTGCGGCGCGCCGAAGTGACGGCCAGCGGGCGCAGCTTGCCCGACTTGATATGCGCGATGGCCGAGGGCAGCGAGGACACCATCAGGTCCACATTGCCGGCCAGCACGTCCATCATGGCCGGATTGGAGCCCTTGTAGGGCACGTGGCGCAGCTTGATATTGGCGGCGCCGTTGAAGATTTCGCCGGCCAGGTGGATGGTGGTGCCGTTGCCGGGCGAGCCGTAGGTGACGCTGTCGGGCGCGGCCTTGGCGGCGGCCACCACGTCGGCCAGGGTCTTGAAGCGCGACTGCACGCCCGTGACGATGACCACCGGCGTGTAGGCCACGTGGGCCACGGCCACCAGGTCCCTGGTCGGGTCGTAGCTCAGGTTTTTGTAGAGCCAGGGCGCGACGACCAGGTTGTCCTTCTGGCCCATGACCATGTCGTAGCCCGTGGGCGCGGCGCGCACGGCTTCGGCGATGCCTATGGTGCCGCCCGCGCCGCCGCGGTTGTCGGGGATCACCGTCCACTTGCTGGCCTCCGTGAGTTTGGTGGCCACCAGGCGCGACAGGATGTCGGTGCCGCCGCCGGGCGGGAAAGGCACGATCAGGCGGATGGGCTTGGTGGGATAACTCTGGGCCTGCGCGGCACAGAGCACCAACGCGAGGGCAAGAAAGGACAGGATTTTGCGAAGCATGGGGGAAGGTCTCCAGATGGGGCTTGCAAGCATAAGGCGACCGGAAAAGATGCCTTGCATGCAGCCGGTTTAGCCCTCGATTTTATTCACCGCCCTGTCTATACAACATGGCGACGCAGCTTGGCCGAGCCGTGATCCGCGGGGGCCGGCGTCTCCATCGGCGATGGCGCAAACATGCAGCAACGCCCGGCAGACGCGATTGCCGGACGCGTCGAGGGACGGGTGTCGGACGCAGTGGCGACCGTGTGTCTTATTCAATATATTCAGCATCCTTAAGATTGATATATTAAACAATAGAATGACTAATATATTTGACATTATTGAACGCCTCGGTAAACTTGCAACATGGCCATCCTCCATGAACTGTCAAACGTTGTGAAGCGCCAGCGTTCCGACATGGGCCTCAGCCAGGAACGCCTCGCCGAGCTGGCAGGGCTGTCGCGCGCCACGATCAACGAGCTCGAGACGGGCAAGCTCACGAACCTGAGCCTCACCCGCGCCGAGCGTCTGGCGAATGCGCTGGGCTTTGGCCTGGGCATGACAGGTGTCCGCAGAGGCAAGTCCGGGCGCGATACCGCCGACGCGCTGGAAACAGCGGCACTGTCTGGAAGCATCAGCTATGGCGATCGGATTTCGGCAGCCACGCTTCGCCACGCCCTGCTCACCGGCGTGGTTCCGCCCAAGCACATCGCGCAACTGCGCGCCCTCCTTGACGAGGCGTCGTTGAGTGTGTTGTCGGCCGCTGCGGCGCAGATCGAAGCCGAGAACGATGTACCGCGCAAGGCGACTTGGCAGAAGATGCGCCAACTGGCCGCGGCAGTGGCTTGTACGCGGCCTGTCTGGCAATGAATCCTGTCCAGTTCGATCGCCCAGGAATCTGGCGCGACCTCTTCACAGCCGCGCTGACGCTGACAGATCACCTTGCAACCGTGGTGCGCAAGCCGACCTGGAGTTTTGGCGGAGGCACTGTTCTGATGCTGCGGCTGAACCATCGCCAGAGCAAAGACGTAGACCTGTTTGTGCCGGACCCTCAGTACCTGGGACATTTCTCACCCCGGCTAACTGACGTGGCCGAAGCATTGACCACGGAGTACCAAGAGGCGGCCGAGTACACGAGGTTGATGCTGCCGATCGGAGAGATCGACATCGTGGTTGGCACACCGCTCACCGACGAACCCTGGGAGGTCGTGGATTTTGACGGCCGGCCCATACGCGTGGAGACGTGCGCTGAAATTGTCGCCAAGAAGATGTGGCACCGGGGCGACCAGGCCAAGGCGCGCGACCTTTTCGACCTCTGCGCGGTTGCAGACCTGGAGCCGGGCGCACTGGATGCTGCCCGGCCGTTCCTGGCCCGTCACTCGGCAGCTTTTCTGGCGCGACTGAAACAATACCGTGAGATCAGCGAAGAAGAGTTCAAGCAGATCGACCGCATCGATTACACCCGTTCCTTCGATGAATGCATGGACCTGGCGGAACGTCTCCTCATGCAGCCATCCCCCGTCTAGATCATCTCCAGCGGGCTAGCGTTGGACGGCGGCTTGAACAGTTCATCCAACTCGTCCAGTTGTTCGCCGCTGAGCTGAATCTGCGCCGCCGCGACGTTCTCGCGCAAGCGGTCCGGGTGGCCGGTTTTGGGGATCGCGATCACGCCCTGCTGCGCCAGCAGCCAGGCCAGCGCAGCCTGGGAGGGCAGCATGCCGTGGTTTTTGGCGAAGCGGGCCAGGCCCGCATGGCGCAAGAGGCGCGCCTGCTCAATCGGTGAATAGGCCATCACCGGCACGCGGCGCTCGCGCAGCCAGGGCAGCAAGTCCCACTCGATGCCGCGCCGCGTGAGGTTGTAGAGCAGCTGGTTGGCCTGCACGTCCTTGCCGCCGGGCAAGGCCCACAGTTCTTTCATATCGGCGATGTCCAGGTTGCTGATACCGTGGTGCCTGATCTTGCCCGCCTTTTGCAGCGCCATGAAGGACTGCAGGGTTTCGGCCAGCGGGACCGATCCGCGCCAGTGCAGCAAATAAAGGTCTATGCGGTCGGTGCGCAAGCGGCGCAGGCTGCGCTCGCAGGCCGCCACCATGCCGGCCTTCGACGCATTGTGCGGATAGACCTTGCTCACGACAAAGGCCTCGTCGCGCCGGCCTTGCAGCGCTTCGCCGACCAGTTCCTCGGACAGGCCTTCGCCATACATTTCCGCGGTATCGATCAGCGTGCAGCCCAGGTCCAGGCCCAGCCGCAAGGTCGCAAGTTCATCAGCGCGCCGCGAGCGCGCATCGCCCATGTTCCAGGTGCCCATGCCGAGGGCGGGAACGGCTTCGCCGCCGGGCAGCAATACGGTTTTCATGCGGTCATCTTAGCCCTCGGCCGCTCATGTCAGTGATGCGGATACGGAATCAATCCACACCGAAGAATTCATGTTTGCGGCGGCCCCGCGACGTAGCATGGCGTGGCTTTCATTGCGCCACGCGCTCACCTGTTGGAGACCCACATGAAGATCATTCGAAGCAAGGATTTCACCGCGACACGCGCCTGGGGCGCGATGACGGTGGCCAATATGCAGGGCATCACCACCCGGCTGCACTGGACCGACAAACCCTACAAGTGGCACATCAACGAAGGCGAGGAAGTGTTTGCGGTGCTCGACGGCCGCGTCGAGATGCGCTACCGCGACAACTGCGGCCAATGCTCGGTGATGCTGGAAACCGGCGACATCTTTTTCGCGAGCGCAGGCACCGAGCATGTCGCCTCGCCGGTGGGCGAGGCCCGCGTATTGGTGGTGGAGGTGGAGGGCAGCGACTGAGAGCCGTTCACAAAACCCTCCTGGCGTTGTTGCGCCGCCTTGCCGTGCTGGTGCACTGTCTGCGGCGACGCGCCTAGCCAGGACCGCTTCGCTGGATTTTCTGAACGGCTCTTACCCCAGCACGCGATCAGGAAGCCGCGTCCGGCAGCGGCAGGTTGACCAGCAGGTTTTGCGGCTTGAGCCTGAGCACGCCGCCAGCGTCCATCGTCATTCCCAGGTAGACCGGCTTGCCCGCCACGTCGGCGCGCATCTCGCGCGGGTCGGCAAACTCCAGCCGGAACAGGCTGACCAGCCGCTGCAGGCGCGCCGGCTCCACCTCGCGGCCTTCATACAAATCATTGAGCAAGGCCGTGGCCCCGGCGTCCAGGCCCACATGCCAGCGCCAGGCTTCGTCGTCCACCTTTTGCACTGGCCGAATGGTGACGGCCACGCCCAGCAAATGGGCTATCCATTTCTGCAGCACGGCGGCCAGCGCTTTCAGGCCCGAGTGCGCGCGCACCACGGTCAGCACCAGGCCGTGGCCCAGCTCGTTGTTGATCTCATGCGTGAGGTCCAGCAAAAAACGGTGGCCGCCCGCCCTTTCGGCCTCTTCGGTTTCCTGCCAATAAGCGGCCGCATTGTCCTCAGCCAATACCCGCAGCTCGATGGCAGGCACAGGCGCGCCGGCCTCGGCCAGGAAGCGGCCGAAGTCACCCACGCCGCCGGTTTCATGGAGCATGTCCAACACCGCCAGGTCGCCGCTGAGCACGCGCCCGCCTTCGGTGCTGATGCGCTGCGGGCGAAACAGCATTTCGGCCGCACGCACTTCATAGGCATCGGTGCAATCGTCCAGCAGGCTGCGCAGCATGGCCTGCACCATCAGGTCGATAAAGAGCGGCGGTATGTCCACGCGGCCCGTGCCATCGCGCGGAAACAGGCCCAGGTAATAGGCCTCCAGCGTGCCCGCGGCCAGCAGGCCGTCGCGAAAGCGCAGGAAATGCGCATAGTTGTCCCGCGCGTCCGCGTCCTGCAGCGCCTGCAGTTCGGCTGGCGCCACCGGCCTTGAGGGCGCAGCCGCCAGCGCGGCATGCAGGGCACGCTCGGCTTCGCAGGACTCCGGCACCAGGGCCAGTTCGGGCCGCGCCAGGAACAGCCGCAGGTAGTCGTCGGTGGGCTGCAGCCAGCCGCGCGGGCTGCGGCGCAATTGTTTGAAGCCGCTGGAGGGCCAGAAATCTTGCATGGGCGACATCGTCGCACATCGTTTAGGTGTGTTTCGGTGCCCGTGCCTTACATCCTGTTTCATCGCCCCCGCGAATGGCGCAATCTTTACCGCTTGTTAGCACTCCATCCATCGTCGGGCGCGTTGTCATGGGTATGGTGGTCCTCATAGGGCCACAGCCTGAGCCACTAGCTTCATCCGGCCTCATCAACGGTCACATCGATGAGGCCCCAACGACAGGAAGAGAGCGTGCACCATGACCCGCACCGACACCGAACCATTTCGCGACGACCCCGGCCAAGAATTCCGGGGCTTTCGTTTCTCAGACCTCTATTGGTACCTTGTGCTGCTGGCGGTCGCCTTTGTGCTGGCGCTGCTGCAGCCCATAGCCTGGGCCCAGCAACCCGCACCGCAGGCTGACGCGATAGACCCGCCCGGCCGCGTGGCCCGGCTCAACCTGGCTGAAGGCCCCGTGAGCTTCGCACCCGGTGACGCCAATGACGCATGGACTGCCGCCAGCTTGAACCGCCCGCTGACCGCCGGCGACAGGCTGTGGACGGGCCCGCAGGCCCGCGCCGAACTCCATGCCGGCTCCACCGCCGTGCGCATGAACGGCCAGACCAGCCTGGACCTGCTCGCGCTGGACGACAACAGCACCCAGCTGCGCCTGGCCCAGGGCACGCTCAAGCTGCGCGTGCGCCAGCTGTTTGACGGCCAGCGCCTGGAAATCGACACACCCAACCTGGCTTTTGTGGTCTCGCAGCCCGGCGACTACCGCCTCGACGTGGACCCGGCCGGCAACACCACGCGCGTCATCGCGCAAACGGGCGGCGGCGTGATTTACGGCGACAACTCGGCCTCGGTCAACCTGGGTGCCGGCCAGCAGGCCAACTTCAGCGGCACGCAGCTGGTGCCGGCCGGGCCGGGCGCCTCGCGCCAGGACGACTTCGACCTGTGGGCCGCGAACCGCGACCGGCTCGAGGACCAGTCGGTGTCCGCGCGTTATGTGCCGCGCGAGACCGTGGGCTACCAGCAGCTCGACAGCTACGGCAGCTGGAGCCAGGACCCGAGCTACGGCGCCATCTGGATACCGCGCGCCGTGCCCGTCAACTGGGCGCCCTACCGCATGGGCCACTGGGCCTGGGTTTCACCCTGGGGCTGGACCTGGGTGGACGACGCGCCCTGGGGCTTCGCGCCCTTTCACTACGGCCGCTGGGCACAGATAGGCCCGCGCTGGGCCTGGGTGCCGGGACGGCTTGCGCCGCGGCCGGTGTACGCGCCCGCGCTGGTCGCCTTTGTGGGCGGCAGCAGCGGTGGCGTGAGCTGGAACATCTCGATAGGCGGCGCGGCGCGCCCCGGCGTGGGCTGGTTCCCGCTGGCACCCGGCGAGGCCTTCCGTCCGGCCTACCGCGTGAGCCCGCGCTACGTCACGCAGGTGAACAACAACATCGTGGTCAACAAGACCGTCAACGTGACCAATAACGTGACCAATGTGTACCGCTACCAGCGCCAACCCGCCGCCGTGACGGCCGTCAGCCGCGAGGACTTCGAGCGCGGCCGGCCGGTGCGCGTGCAGCAGGCGCTGAGCCGCGCCGACCTGGGCCGCGCGCAGCTTGTGGCCGACCGCGGCGCGCTGCCGCAACGCCCGAATCCGGCGGAGCTTCGCGAACGGCAGCGCCCCGTGGCCGCTGCCGCCTTGCCGCCACCGGCAGTGGCCGCACGGCCCGTGCCCGTCGTCAGCAGCCGAGACGACAGGCGTGACGAGCGCCGTGATGGCCGTGACGGCCGCCGCGATGACAGCAACCGCGATGAACGGCGCGCCGGCCCCGCCGCGCCAGTCACCGTGGGAGCCGCACGTCCCGCGCCCGCACCGGAACGCAGCACCCCCGAAGCCAGCCAGCACGCGCAGCGCGAACTGCAACGCCAGCAACGAGAGCAGAAGGAACAGCTGCAGGCCCCGCAGCTGGAGCAGCAGCGCCGCTCGGGTGAAGAGCCCATAGGCCAGCGCGCACTGCGCGAGCAGGCCCAGCGCGACGCGCGGGCCCGCAACGAGGCGCAGGAACGCGCCCAGGCAGCCAATGCCGGCGCGCAAGCCCGCGCCGAGGCCGAGCGCCATGCCGCCGAACAGGCCCAGCGCAACCAGCAGCAAGCCCAGCGCGACCAGCAGCGCCAGCAAAGGGAACAGCGGGAACAAAGGGAAAAGCTGCAAGCCCCCCAGCTGGAACAGCAGCGCCGCTCGGGTGAAGAAGCCATTGGCCAGCGCGCACTGCGCGAGCAAGCCCAGCGCGACCAGGAAAACACGCGCCAGCAGCAGGCGGCGCAAAGGCAGCAACAGCAACAACATCTGCAACAGCAGCAGCACCTGCAACAGCAACAACAGCAACAACAGCTACGTGCCCAGCAGGAGCAGCAACGCCAGCACCAGGCTCAAGCCCAGGAACAGCAACAGCGGCGGCAACAGCAATTGCAGCAACAACAGGCGCAGCGCGAAGCCGCCCAGGCCAGAGACGCGGCGGCCGACAAAGCCGTCCACCAGGCCGACGCCGCCAATCCGCGCGGCCAACGCGGTGAAGGAAACCCCAACCGAAACCGCGAGCAATAAAAAGGCAAAAGGCCAGTGGCGGCAACAGTTTTTACCGGGATGCGGCACTCTTCCCCAAGCAGGGGCCGCGGAACCGGCTTCGCCGGGCCGCAGGCGCAGCGCCCCCGAGGGGCTGGAGCCTGCGGCTCTAAAGCTGCTTGAGCAGCTTTGGACAGGCGACAGAGGCGAAGCGTCTCGCGAGCCGCGGCCTGCAAGGCCTCGCGCATTACGCGAAGCCGAAGGCGAAGTGAAAAGCGTGGGGGCTTTAGATCACGCAAAACTACCTAAGGGTCTGACCGGGTACCGCCTGCGGGAGGGGATGGCTAGGATGACCAGCTGTGTTTCACGGGCCTATGTCCGCGGCTGCATACCCGCCGCGGCCGCCCTGGCGCCCCGTGATGTCCAACCCCTTACCTGCCGGAGAGCGATTTGTCCGTGGAGTTCATTCTCGAAACACGAGGGCTGACCAAGGAATTCAAGGGATTCGTGGCCGTCAACAACGTGGACCTCAAGGTCCAGCGTGGGCACATCCACGCGCTGATCGGGCCCAACGGCGCCGGCAAGACCACCTTCTTCAACCTGCTCACCAAGTTCCTCACGCCTACGCGCGGCAGCATCGTCTACAACGGCAGCGACATCACCTTCGAGCAACCCGCACAGACCGCGCGGCGCGGCATCGTGCGCTCCTTCCAGATCTCGGCCGTGTTCCCGCACATGACGGTGCTGGAAAACGTGCGCGCGGCGCTGCAGCGCAACCTGGGCACCTCCTTCCATTTCTGGAAGGCCGAGGACAGCTTGTTCCACCTGCACGGCCGCGCCCGCGAGCTGCTGGCCGAGGTCGACCTCAGCGCTTTCGCCGACGAGCTCACGGTGAACCTGCCCTACGGCCGCAAGCGCGCGCTGGAACTCGCCACCACGCTGGCGCTGGAGCCCGAGCTGATGCTGCTGGACGAACCTACCCAGGGCATGGGCCACGAGGACGTGGACCGCGTGACGCAGCTGATCAAAAAAGTCTCGGCCGGCCGCACCATCCTGATGGTGGAGCACAACATGAACGTGGTGTCATCGATTGCCGACCGCATCACCGTGCTGCAGCGCGGCGCCATCATCGCCGACGGCCCTTATGCCGAAGTAGCCAAAAACCCGCTGGTGATTGAAGCCTATATGGGCACCGCCAACACCGAGTTGCAGGGAGCCCACTAGATGACCAAAGAGCTCCTCAAGATTGAAGACCTGCACGCCTGGTACGGCGAATCGCACATCCTGCACGGCGTGAACCTCACGGTCAACGAAGGCGAAGTGGTGACCCTGCTGGGCCGCAACGGCGCCGGCCGCACCACCACCATGCGCGCCATCGTCGGCATGACCGGCGCGCGCAAGGGTTCCATCAAGATCAACGGCGAGGAAGCCATCAAGCTCGCGCCACACAAGGTGGCCCGGCTGGGCGTGGGCTACTGCCCCGAAGAGCGCGGTATTTTCGCCAGCCTCACGGCCGAGGAAAACCTGATGCTGCCGCCCACCATAGGCCCGGGCGGCATGAGCCTGGACGAGATCTATGCGATGTTCCCCAACCTCAAGGAGCGCGCCGCCAGCCCTGGCACGCGGCTGTCGGGTGGCGAGCAGCAGATGCTGGCCGTGGCGCGCATCCTGCGCACCGGCGCGCGCCTCTTGCTGCTTGATGAAATCTCCGAAGGCCTGGCGCCCGTCATCGTACAAAAACTCGCCGAGATGATCCTCACGCTCAAGGCCAAGGGCTACACCATCGTGCTGGTGGAGCAGAACTTCCGCTTTGCAGCGCCCCTGGCCGACCGCTTCTACGTCATGGAGCACGGCCGCATCGTCAAGCAGTTTGCCCAGGCCGAGCTGGCCGGCAACATGGGCATGCTGCAGGAATACCTCGGCGTCTGAGGCCGGCGGCCGTCCATTTCCAATTTTTGATTCCCCCGTTCACCCCATCCATACCAGGAGACACCATGAAACTCAAAACACTTGCTGCCGCGCTCGCCCTGGGCCTGACCGGCGCCGCCTTTGCGCAGAACACCGGCCCGATCAAGATCGGCATCATCACCGACATGTCCAGCCTGTATGCCGACATCGACGGCCCCGCCGGCGCGGAAATGCTCAGGTGGGCGGCGCAGGATTTCGGCGGCAAGGTGCTGAACCGCCCCATCGAGGTGCTGAGCGCCGACCACCAGAACAAGGCCGACGTCGCCTCGTCCAAGGCGCGTGAGTGGATAGACAAGGACGGCCTGCAGATGCTGATTGGCGGCACCAATTCCGGCACGGCGCTGGCCATGTCCAAGGTCACCACCGAAAAGAAAAAGCCCTTCATCGTCATAGGCGCCGGCTCGGCCCGCCTGACCAATGAGGACTGCTCGCCCTACACCGTCCACTACGCCTACGACACGGTCTCGCTGGCCAAGGTGGCCGGCTCCGCCCTGGTCAAGGCCGGCAACAAGAGCTGGTACTTCCTGACCGCCGACTATGCCTTCGGCTACTCGCTCGAAGGCGACGCCTCCAACGTGGTCAAGGCCAACGGCGGCACCGTCGCCGGCACCGTGCGCCACCCGCTGAACGCTTCCGACTTTTCGTCCTTCCTGCTGCAGGCGCAGTCTTCCAAGGCGCAGATCCTGGCCCTGGCCAATGCCGGCGGCGACTTCACCAACGCCATGAAGGCCGCCAAGGAATTCGGCATCGGCAAGACCATGAAGGTGGCCGGCCTGCTGGTGTTCATCAACGATGTGCACTCCCTGGGCCTGGCCAACACCGAAGGCCTGCAGCTGGCCGACAGCTGGTACTGGAACCAGGATGACGCCTCGCGCAAGTTCGCCAAGCGCTTCTTCGACAAATACAAACGCATGCCTTCGAGCCTGCAGGCTGCCGACTACTCGGCCACCATGAGCTACCTGAAAGCCGTGCAGGCCGCCGGCACCACCGACTCCGACAAGGTCATGAGCACGCTCAAGGACATGAAGATCGACGACTTCTACAACAAGGGCCAGATCCGCGCCGACGGCCGCATGATCCACGACATGTACCTGTTCCAGGTCAAGGGTTCCAAAGAGTCCACCACGCCATGGGACTACTACAAGACCGTGGCCAAGGTGCCGGGCGAGCAGGCCTTCACCACGGTGGCCGAATCCAAGTGCGCAGCCGTGAAGAAGTAATGGCGCAAGCCTTGAACTGACAAGAAAAGAGAAAACGGAGAAGAACGAGGGGTTTGGTCCAGCCGGTCATTTCGCAGAAATGACCGGCTGCTTCCTTCAAAGCCCCTACGGCTTTCGCCACGACTAACGGCAATCGGTGTCCTGACAGGTTCCCATGGAAATTTTCGGTATTCCCCTGCAAGCATTTATGGGCCAGCTGATGCTGGGCCTGGTCAATGGCGCCTTCTACGCCATGCTGAGCCTGGGGCTCGCGGTGATTTTCGGGCTGCTGGGCATCGTCAACTTCGCGCACGGCGCGCTTTACATGCTGGGCGCCTTCGCCGCCTGGATCATGCTGGACCAGTTCGGCATGAATTACTGGTTCGCGCTGGTGCTGGCGCCGCTGGTGGTCGGCACCCTCGGCGTGGTCATCGAACGGCTTTTCCTCAAGCACCTCTACAAACTGGACCCGCTTTACGGCCTGCTGCTGACCTTCGGCCTGGCCCTGGTGTTCGAGGGCGTGTTCCGTGAAATCTACGGCGTCTCGGGCCAGAACTACAACGTGCCCGACCTCCTGGCCGGCGCCATGGACCTGGGCTTTATGCGCCTGCCGATTTACCGCGCCTGGGTGGTGGTGGTTTCGCTGGTGGTCTGCCTGGGCACCTGGTTCCTGATCGAGCGCACCCGGCTGGGCGCCTACCTGCGCGCCGGCACCGAAAACGCGCCGCTGGTGCAGGCCTTTGGCGTCAACGTGCCCATGATGGTCATGCTGACCTACGGCGCGGGCGCCGGGCTGGCGGCTCTGGCCGGCGTGCTGGCCGCGCCCATCATCCAGGTCAACCCGCTCATGGGCTCCAACCTGATCATCGTGGTCTTTGCCGTCGTCGTCATCGGCGGCATGGGCTCCATACTGGGCTCGGTCATCACCGGCCTGGGCCTGGGCATCGTCGAAGGCCTGACCCGCGTGTTTTACCCTGAAGCCTCCAACATCGTGGTGTTTGTCATCATGGTGATTGTTCTCATGTTCCGGCCCGCCGGCCTCTTCGGAAAAGAGGTTTGAGCATGAGCGCCCTTTCCACCAAAGCCGCCAACATGCTGCGCATCACCTACCTCGTCCTGCTGGCGTTTGCGCTGGCCGCGCCTTTCCTGGGCCTGTACCCGGTGTTTGTGATGAAGCTGCTGTGCTTCGCGCTGTTCGCCTGCGCCTTCAACCTGCTGCTGGGTTTTACCGGCCTGCTGTCTTTCGGCCATGCGGCCTTCTTCGGTTCGGCCGCTTATGTCACCGGCTGGTTCATCAAGTCGCAGAACTGGACGCCCGAGCTGGCCCTGCTGGCCGGCGCGGTGGCGGCCGGGCTGATAGGCCTGCTGGTCGGCCTGGTGGCCATACGCCGCCAGGGCATTTATTTCGCCATGATCACGCTGGCGATTGCGCAGATGGTTTACTTCGTCTGCCTGCAGGCGAGTTTTACCGGCGGTGAAGACGGCCTGCAGGGCGTGCCGCGCGGCAAGCTCTTCGGGCTGTTGCCGCTCGAATCCGACATCACCCTGTATTACGTGGTGGTGGCGATTTTTGTGGCCTGCTTCCTGTTCATCTCGCGCATCGTGCATTCGCCTTTCGGCCAGGTGCTCAAGATGATCCGCGAGAACGAGCCGCGCGCCATCTCGCTGGGCTACAACGTGGATCGCTACAAGCTGCTGGCCTTTGTGCTGTCGGCCGCGCTGGCCGGCTTGGCCGGCTCGATGAAAACCCTGGTCATGGGTTTTGCCACGCTGTCCGACGTGCACTGGTCCATGTCCGGCGAAGTCATCCTGATGACCCTGCTGGGCGGCGTCGGCACCTTCTTCGGCCCGGTCATGGGCTCGGGCATCGTGATCGCGCTGCAAAATCTGCTGGCCGACAAGGTCGGTTCCTGGGTCACCGTCATCATCGGCGTGATCTTTGTACTCTGCGTGCTGGCCTTCCGCAAGGGCGTGATCGGCGAGCTGCAGGCCTTTCTGGAGCGCCGCCGCAATGCCGCCAAGGCGGCATCGCAGCAGGCCTGAACGGCACACCACCCACAAAAAAGCGCGCAGGCCCTGCGCGCTTTTTTACTGGCCGGCCTACTTAGGCAATCACGGCCCGTCCGTCGACAGCGCGTAGTTCACATGCTGGGGCAGCACCAGCAGGCCCAGGCTGTTGGGCACGGCCTCAATGTGCACCTGCGGCTGCGCCGCGCGCACGCTGCCGAAAATCGTGGCAAAGGCGATGTCGGCCGCGTCCCGCCCGGTGGCGAAACGCACAAACCCCATCGGAATCGCCGTGCCCGAGGGGTCGAAGAGGTACCAGCGGTCGCCCAGGTAGACCTCGACATAGGCATGGAAATCCGGCGGGCCCAGCGCGGGGTCGGCGCCGTAGTCCATGCCGCTGGCCATGCGCGCCGGCAGGCTGGCCGCGCGGCACAGCGCGATCATCAGGTGCGCGAAATCGCGGCACACACCCACCCGCTCTATCAGGGTGTCTATGGCCGAGGTCGTGCTGTTGCTGGTATTGCCCTGGAAGCTCACATGCTGCTGCACCCAGTCGCAGATCGCCCGCGCCCGGCCGTAGCCCAGCGGCAGGTGGCCGAACTGGCTGTTGGCCAGGGTCAGCAGGCGGTCCGACTGGCAATAACGGCTGGGATACAAATAAGGCAGCACCTCGCCGGGCAGGGCCAGCGGGCTCAGCTCGGGCAGCGAGCCCGGCTGCGCCTCGTAGTGGACCAGGTCCACCACCGCCGTATAACTCAGCGTGAAGTGGCCGGGTTCGGCGTGCAGGCGCAGAAAGCGGCTTTGCGTGGCAGGGTCGGTGTAGCTGCTGGTGGCCACCGGCTGGCTCAGGCCCAGCGATTCATGCATCACCAGCTGCCGGGGTGTGTAGGCGGCCTGGATGTTGAAGATGAAATCGCAACCCGGCGCCATCACCTCGTAATCCAGCACGGCGGAAAATTCAAGCCTGACCATAGGGTGTCTTATGCCTTGGGGATTGGCTCCGCAAAAGGAGCCTGTATGTCCGCGGCGGCGGGAACCCGCCACCATCGCTACCCATTAGGCGCGCAAAAGAGGCCGGTATTCGCGCCTGGCGATATTTGCCGGGAAACCCTGGCCGCCAAGGCCGACACCGCGGCGTCGCCCGCGCCTACAGATCAGGCCGAGCGGAACTCGCGCCGGTAGGCCGACGGCGAAGTCCCCAGCGTTGCCGCGAAATGCTGGCGCAGCGACACCGCCGAGCCAAAACCCGCGTCGAGCGCGATCTGCTCCATGGAGCGGTCTGTCGATTCAAGCTGGCGCTGCGCCAGGCCCAGGCGCTGGCTGGTGAGCCACTGGCCCACCGTGGTGCCCGTGACCTGCCGGAAATGGCGCGTGAAGCTGCGCCGGCTCATCAGCGCGCGCGACGCCAGCGCGTCCAGGCTGTGCGGCTGGTCCAGGTTTTTCTGCACCCAGGCCAGGATGGCCGACAGCCGGTGGCCCGCGCCCGTGGCCGGCAGGGGCTGCTCCACATACTGCGCCTGCCCGCCCTGGCGCTGCGGCGCCACCACCATGCGGCGTGCCACGCGGTTGGCCACCTCGGCACCGTAGTCCAGGCGCAGCACATGCAGGCAGCAGTCTATGCCCGCCGCCGTGCCGGCCGAGGTCAGCACCTCGCCGTCATCCACATAGAGCACATCGGGCTGCAGCCGCACCTGCGGGTAGCGCGCGGCGAATTCACCGGCCAGCGCCCAGTGCGTGGTCGCCGGCCGGCCGTCGAGCAGGCCGGCCTCGGCCAGCACAAACGCGCCCAGGCACAGGCCCACAATGCGCGCGCCGCGTTGATGCGCGGCCTGCAAAGCCTTGAGCAAGGCCTCGGGCGGGCGCTCCATCGCGTCGCGCCATGACGGCACCACAATGGTCTGCGCCTTTGCGAGCGCAGCCAGGCCTTTTTGCACGCTGATGCCGAAGCCCGAGGTGGTACGCAAGGTGCCCGGCTTTTCGGCGCAGACCACCAGCTTGAAGCGCGGCAGGTCGGCCCCCGAAAAATCGTTGCCGAACACCATGCAGGGCACCGACAGGTGAAAAGGGCTGATGCCGTCAAACGCGACCACGGCCACACTGCCGTCCTGTTTTGCGGGCCTGGCAGGTTTGGCGGCTTTTCGGCTTGGTTTCAGGGTACGCGGTGACATGGCCCGATTCTATCGAGTATTGGCATTTGGGCCACTGTCGACAAAACGGATGCCGGCCAACAATCCCTGCATCACCCACCGCTTTCAACACAGGAAACTTTTCATGACCGCAAGCAACACCCCCAAAGCCCCACGCCGCGCCCTCGTTGTCATTGACGTGCAGATGGAGTACTTCAACGGCGGCCTGCTGATCGAACACCCACCCGTGGCGCAGACATTGCCCAATATCGCGCGCGCCATGGACGCCGCCCGCGCGGCCGGCATTCCGGTCGTCGTGGTGCAGCACAGCGAATCCCCCGCGGCGCCGGTCTTTGCCAAGGGCTCCGCCACCTGGGCGCTGCACGAGGCCGTGGCCAGCCGCCCGCGCGACCACTACATCGAAAAAGCCTGGCCCAGCGTCTACACCGGCACCGACTTTGCCGCCTGGCTGGAGCAGCGCGGCATAGACACCCTGACCGTCATCGGCTACATGACGCACAACTGCGACGCCTCGACGATTTTTGAAGCCACGCACCGCGGCCTGCATGTCGAGTTTTTGAGCGACGCCACCGGCGCCCTGCCCTATGCCAATGAAGCCGGCAGCGCCAGCGCCGAAGAAATCCACCGCGTGTTCAGCGTCGTCTTCCATTCGCGCTTTGCCGCGGCCGGCTCCACCGATGCCTGGATCAAGGCCATAGAAGCAGGCGGCCGGCTTGAGAAAGGCAACATCCTGGCCTCCAACCGCGCGGCGCTGGCCGCGCGCTGAGCTCAGTGCCAGCTGGCGGCCAGCACGGGCGCCAGCGCGGTCTGCTGCGCGGCCGTCAAGCTGGTCTGGCCCATGGCAGGCGGCGTAAAAACGGCCATGGCCTGGACCAGCTTGTCCACCTGGGTATCCAGCAGCAGCTTGCCGTCGCCGGCCTTGATCTGCTCCACATGGTAGGCGTTGCCCAGATACCAGTTTTGAACCGTGGCCTTGTCGGCCGTGCCTATGATGCTGACCTCCAGGTTGTTGCTCGCCCTGCGGAACCACAGCTGGTCCGCGCTGGTGCCGGCCATGAACTGCAGCACGTCGGTGTTGCCGGCCGTGGCGTCGTTTTCCTGGAGGGTGTCGCTTCCGTAGCCCCGGTCCATCTGGTAACGGTCATTGCCCGCACCGCCGGCCATGATGTCATTGCCCAGGCCGCCGTCCAGCACATTGGCCGCGCCATTGCCCGTCAGCGTGTTGGCCAGGGCATTGCCCGTGGCATTGAGGGCGGCAGTTCCCGCCAGCGTGAGGTTCTCGACATTGGCCGTGAGTGTGTAGCTGATGGAGCTCGTGACGCTGTCCAGGCCTTCGTTGAGGTTTTCGACCACCACATCACCCGCGTCATTCACCGTGTAGCTGTCATTGCCGGCCAGGCCCTCGAGCCGGTCGGCACCCACCGTGCCGGCCAGCGCATCGGCGCCAGTGGTGCCCACCATGCGGTTGACCGCCGCGGTGGCCGCACTCACCGTACTTTCAAGCGTGCCGCCACCATCGGTATAACTGACGGCCACGCGCAGGTTCTGCCCGGCCAGCCCTGGCGTGAGCGTGAACGTGGCCGCCGTGGCGCCCGCGATGTCGCTCCAGCTGCCGCCGCCATTCAGCGCGCTTTGCCATTGGTACTTCAGGCTTCCCAGCCCGTCGGCATCGGCCAGCGTGCTGGCAACCGACAGGATGTTTCCCTGCTGCACCGTGGTGGCGGCCGTCACGGCCGCGCCGCTGCGCAGCAGGCTGAGCCCGCCCGTGGGCGCGTCATTGACATTGGCCACTGATGCCGTGGCCGCGCTGGCCAGGCTCTCAAGCTTCCCAAAGCCATCGGTGTAAGAAGCCTTGACGCTGATGGCCTTGCCCACCTGGGCCTGGGCCAAGGTGAGCGTGGCGCCGGTGGCCCCGCTGATCGCCGCGCCATTGGCCAGCCACTGGTAGCTGACCGTTCCCAGGCCGTCCGCGTCGGCCAGGCTGTGGGATGCGCTCAGGACCTGATTTTGCATCGCCGTTCCGCTGATGCTCACCATACCGGTGGGCACATCGTTGACATTCACAACCTTGGCCGTAGCCGCACCGAGCACGCCTTCGGCCGTGCCAAAGCCGTCGATGTAGCTCACTCTGACACTCATGGCCTGGCCGACCTGGGCCTGGCCCAGGGTAAAGGTTTTGCCGACAGCGCCGGCAATCGCCACGCCGCCGGCCAGCCACTGGTAGCCCAGCGCGCCCAGCCCATCGGCGTCGGCCAGTGTGCTGTTGACAGTCAGGACACTGTTTTGTGCGGCGCTGCCGCTGATGCTGGCCGCATCGCGGCTGAGCCGCACGTCAGAGGCGTTCACATCCAGAAAGAGAAGGGTGTCTTTCGTACCCGCCTCATCAGCCGCTTCATTGATGGTGTCGCTGCCATCCCCCTTGGACCATTGGTAAGTGTCGGAGCCAGCGCCTCCAAAAAGAATATCGGCGCCTTGCCCTGCAGCAAAAAAATTGTCGGCGTCCGCAGTGCCATTCAGGGTATCCACATCCATCGTTCCGACGACCGGATTGCCGCCCATGGTGGCCAGGTACAGATCAAACCCCTGCCCATGAACATCGCCGCACTGCCGCAGATCGGCGCGAATCCTAGCGCTCGCCTCCCCCATGACCTCAAGAGTGTCCGAAAAATCGGCGATCATGCCCTGGCCTTGTGCCGGGTTGGCGTCATACCAGGTTCTCAGCATGGCGGCCAAAGCGCTCACATCCAGCGCCAGCGTCTGGGCACCCGCATCCCAGCGCAAGGCAATGCTCTCGTACAGCGGCTTGTACTGGCCTTGGACCATGAGCTGGTCGTACAGTGACCGCCGGAACCCGGTATAAGCCTGATTTAGCAGCGCCGCCGCGTTGAGGTAAGGATCGGTGGAGTATTCCATCTGCAAAAACCCTTGCCCCACAAAAGCCTCGACCGTGTAGAGCCTGCGCGCGTCGATGTACACACCACGGCTGTCGGCCTCATGCTGATCGGCCCCCGTCCAGGCCCAAAGAAGCTGATCCAGCAAATCGAGGCGCGCCGCCACATCCCCGCAGTTCAGGAACCCCTGCAAAAGCGCCTGCAGCCTGCCAGTGCCATCGCGTGCCATGGCCTGGTGCAGACTGTGCACATTGCCAAAACCAGCCAGCTCAGGCAGGGCGGCAATGGTGTTGTTGACGGCCACCAGGTCGGTATCAATGCTGCGCGCGGTATCCACGGCAAACCAGACATCGTCCATTGCACGGCTTTGCCCGTCTAGGGTGGTGAAGCTGCCGGCCTGCAGGTGCAGGTTGTCGTTGGCATCGGTCATGTCCTCGTCGGTGCAGTCGGTGTAGCGGGTGTTCAGGCTTTTGACGCCGGCTTCTGTCAGCGTGAGCAGTTCACCAGCATCGACGACACCGTTGGAGTTCGCGTCCTTGAATACACGCAGACTGGCGAAGGCGCCATCGTCAGCGTTGACTTTGCCGTCCTTGTTGGCATCGAGTTCCGCCAGTGCGACAAAACCGTTGGCGGCTTTGCTGCCGCTGTTGAGAACCGTGTTGTTGCCAAACAGTTCGGTACCGTTGTCGATCTGGCCGTTGCCATTTCTGTCCCAGACCAGCAGGCCGTCGCCCTTGCTCACCCAACCGGTCAGCTCGGAAAACTTGTTGCCGTCATGGTCGAAGTGAATGCCGGCGGATTTGCCAAGGGTTTCCGCGCCGTTCTGGCCGTCGAGGTCCAGGATCAGGGGGCTGATGGTTTGTTCGGCTTGGCCGAATTGGGTTTGCAGGGGGCTGATGAGGTTCTTAATAGCCGCGCCTACATCGCCGACGGTGTATCCATTCCGATTGGAAACCAATTGGGTAGCTGCAGCTGCAAGCCCTAAAACCCCAATCAAAGGTGCCGCGACAGTTGCACCGGTTGTCACGGCTACAACTGCCGCTACAACCGTAGCGGCCCCAGCAACGACTTGAATAACGTCGCCAAGGCTGATGTCACTTGGCGAGACATCATGGTTCAATTCCGCAGCAATCTTGACAAGGGTAAAGCCACCAAGCACGGCTTGAATTTGTCCATTAACAGCCAGGGTTGTAAATGGCCCGGCGAAAGAGGCAAATATGTTCCCCCCCGCGATGCCAACTCCACCAATACTGCCAGAAGTTTGACCGGAGAATGCATCTGAAATTGACGAACCGTTGTCTAGAACGGTTGGGACTATCGCAACGATATCGATGGTTGAAGCCATTCTTACTCCAATTAGTTTTTATCTGGGAAAAAAAATAAACAAACTCGCCGCAACATACATATTCAGGAATGCCAGCGCGAGCAGACGTGCTCCCGGTTTTTTACTTTTTAGAACTCTTTTCAAATTCGAATAAAAAGACTCTCCATTCCTCATCTCATCGAGAAACGGGAAGCTCGCAGCCAGGAAGAGAATTCCAGAGAGAGTGAAATAGGCCAGTTTGTATAAAAGCACTGTGAAATAACTTTCCATGTTTTCGGTAATAGCGTGACTCCCCGCTCAACAAACAAGGGCCAAGTACGGTGTATCTCTATGGCCCATATCGCAGACAGGCATATCGAGGCGGTTGAAGTCCACTTGCGTGAGCCGTCCCACCCCATCAAAGACCCAATCCATAAGCTCCACATTCCTTCTTAGAGCTTCTATGCACTTGCAACAACCCACACCACGAATGTGAAAACAGCAGCCAGCACCACCAGCAAAATACCGATCAGTTCGTAAGACCCGTCACTCAGATTTCTTTTGCGCGTAAATTCAAAAGGCAAGGCGCGCCAAACCGCTCGACCCAGACAGGAGCACAGAAATTCCAAAATATCCCATTCCATATTGATCGCGGCTCTTTACTAGGAAGACTCTTTTATCCGGCGTCCTTATTCCACTTTTTCCTCGGAACCGCCAGTCCGATGACCGCCCACACAACAAAGAGCAACCCAATCAGCACAAGCAAAACGGGATATCCGTTTGCACCGACGAGCTGAATCGCCAGATGCCTGAGCCATCCCCACCTGGCCGACACCCACGACGAAGGCTCCAGGCATTCCATCCAGCCCATGCAGATCGCAAGAGCGCCTATCGCGACTTGAGCTATTCCGCAGTCGCCCAGTTTGAAATTCCATCGACTGGGTAGGGAGGAATTTTTCAATGCCGTCTTTCTTTGCAATCCATCAGTCGCTGGACTGTAAAGACATGCCGGGAAACACGCCAATAGTGTTTAAACATCCGCGCATACGCTTCCCTCATAGAGAGAATGGACACAAACACGCTCATGGACACAGACCCAGACAGGCGTGCGCCTGCCTGCACAGCTCACGTGTTCGGATAGAAAAACGGGATTGAATGCGGAGGACGCTGATGTCCCCCGGAGGTTTTTTCGTTAACGAAAATCAGGCGACGCGAATGCTCGCACAAGAAGCACGGCAGGATACCGGCATAAAGAACAGGGAAAGAATGTCCTCGGAGCGGTGAACACCCCAGGCCTTAATCTTCCAGCAGCCGCACCTTCACGCTCTTGCCCTTGACGCGGCCGGTCGAGAGCTTGTTCAGCGCTTCGTTCGCAATGCGGCGATCCACCGCGACATAGGTCGAGAACTCATTGACGTTGATCTTGCCAACCTGCTCGCGCGTAAAACCGGCCTCGCCGGTCAATGCACCCAGCACGTCGCCGGCGCGGATTTTTTCCTTGCGGCCGCCGACGATCTGCAGGGTCACCATGGGCGGCAGCAGCGGCTCATTGCTGGCGGGCGTCAGCTCGGCCAGTTTGTGCCATTCTGATTCGGTTTTCTGCAGCACTTCGATTTTTCCGACGTGGCCCATCTCGTCCATGCTGGCCAGGCTGATGGCCCAGCCTTCTTCGTCGGCGCGGCCGGTGCGGCCTATGCGGTGGATGTGCACCTCGGCGTCGGGGGTGACGTCGACGTTGATGACCATCGCCAGTTGCGCGATGTCCAGGCCGCGTGCGGCGACGTCGGTGGCGACCAGCACCGAGCAGCTGCGATTGGCGAACTGCACCAGCACCTGGTCGCGCTCGCGCTGCTCGAGTTCACCGAACAGGGCCAGCGCGCTGAAACCCTGGTCTTTCAGATACGCCACCAGGGCGCGGCACTGCGACTTGGTGTTGCAGAAGGCCAGCGTGCTGGCCGGGCGGAAGTGCCGCAGCACCTGTGCGACGGCGCCCAGGCGGGCTTCATCATGGTCGCTGTCGGGCACCTGGTACCAGCGCTGCTGTATCTTGGTTTTTTCATGCTGGGCCTGGACCGTGATGGTTTGCGGCGCCTTCATGAACTGCTGGCTCAGTTTGGCGATGCCTTCGGGGTAGGTCGCCGAGAACAGCAGGGTCTGCCGCTCTTTGGGGCATTGTTTGGCGACGGTGACGATGTCCTCAAAGAAACCCATATCCAGCATGCGGTCGGCTTCGTCGAGCACCAGGGTGTTGAGCGCCTCGAGCGTGAGGTTGCCGCGCGCCAGGTGGTCCATGATGCGGCCGGGCGTGCCGACCACGATGTGGGCGCCGTTTTCCAGGCTGGCGGTCTGGTTGCGCAGCGGCACACCGCCGCACAGCACCACGACTTTGGTGTTTTCCTCGGCGCGCGCCAGGCGGCGGATTTCGGTGGCCACCTGGTCGGCCAGTTCGCGTGTGGGGCACAGCACCATGGCTTGCACCGCAAAGCGCCGCGCATTGAGGTTGGCCAGCAGCGGAATCGCAAAAGCGGCGGTCTTGCCGCTGCCGGTCTTGGCCTGGGCGATCAGGTCCTTGCCCAGCAGCGCCACCGGCAAGCTGGCCGCTTGGATAGGTGTCATGCTGAGATAGCCCAGCTGCTGCAGGTTGGCCAACATGGCGGGGTTCAGCGAAAGGCTCGCGAAATCGGTGTTTGCCGCGCCGGATGCGGGTGTCTTGGAAGGAATGCTCATGCACCGATTATCGGCGCATGGGTATTCAGGGCCTTCAGGCGCCGGTTTGCGCCACGATGGGCAGGAGCAGCTGCGAGGGATATTGCGCCGACAGATGCACCCGGTTGACGGCCGCCTGCCTGTGCTGCGCGCAACCTTCGTCCTCGCCCGAGTTGGGGTTCACATCAAAGCGCGGGAAGTTGCTGCTGGAGATGTCGAGGCGGATGCGATGCCCTTTTTTGAACAGGTTGGAGGTGGGCATGGGCTCGATGGTGATCTCGGCCACTTCACCGGGCGCCAGCAGTTCGGGGTTTTCCCAGGACCGCCGGTAACGGCAGCGCAGGATGCCGTCGGTGAGGTTCATGGCGTAACCCTGCGGGTAGTCGGCATTGGGCGGGTGCACATCGATCAGCTTGGCGGTGAAGTCGGTATCGGGCGCGCTCGAGGAAACCCACAGCCTGATGACGACGGGTCCCGTCACTTCAAGGTCGTCCTCGAGCACGGGGGTCTCAAACACCAGAATGTCCGGCCTTGCCGCGAGCGGCAGGTAAGGCGGCTTCGCGCCGAAAATCCCGCCGTGCGTGCGCTGGTCGTAGGCACCGGCCGTCATCAAAGGCTCGCCCGAGGTGATGGAGCCGCCCAGGGTCGGGACCGGGCAGGCCGGATCGAACTCAAACGCCATCGCGGCGTCCCGCAGCGGGGGCTGGGCTTGCAAGCTGCCGTCTTGCTGCAGGTAATAGGGCCGGAACTCGGTGCCGGGAACCGGCCAATCACCGGCCGTGCACCATCGGCCGCCGTGGTCCAGCCGTCCGCTCGCGGTGCGGCGCCCCGAGCCGCCGCCCATGCGGAAATAGCGCACCGCGGGATCGTCCAGGGCGCGGCCCGTGCCCTCCGGCGCATCGCCCTTGAGCCAGCGGTCAAACCAGGCCAGCCGAAAAGCCAGGTGATCCTCGGCCAGGTTTCCATCGAGCGTGGCTTGCGGGCCAAAGTCGACGTCCCCGGCGAAAGTGACGCTGCGCTCGCCGTGGGTCCACGGCCCGAGCACCAGGCGCGCCGTGCCCTTGGCGCGGCGCGAAATGCCGAGGTAGTTGTCCGTGGTGGTCTGCGCGTAGGGGTCCCACCAGCCGCACATCAGCAGGGTGGGGATGCCGTCAAAGCTGTCGTAGTGCCCGGCGGCATAAAGCTCCGGCTGGCGCCAGTAGGCGTCGAAGCGGCCGTGCTCCCATTGCTCGAACAGGTAGTTCTCATATTCGGGTACCCATTTCAGCGGTGAATGCCCGCGCTTCCAGGGCATGGCGGCGAACCAGGCGGCGATGTCCTCGGCAGCCAGTGCCGCCCGGATGACGGGGTCGCGCAGCGCGGGGCCGGTCCGCTGGGCGTTGGTATAGGCCCAGGTCGCCTGCTTGAGTTCAAACGCGCCGCCGTGGCGGATGCCGCCGCGATAGGCGTTGGCAAAACCGCCGGCCTCCAGGAACATCGCCGCAAGGCCGGCCGGGCGCTGGCTCACCAGCGCGGTCTGTGTGTGCGCCGCATAGGACAAGCCCAGTGTGCCGATGCGGCCGTTGCACCAGGGCTGGGCGGCAACCCAGGCCAGCGTGTCATGGCCGTCGTTGGCCTCTCCCAGGTATTTGGTGAAGACCCCTTCCGACGCGAAGCGCCCCCGGCAGTCCTGCAAGACCACGGCATAGCCGCGGCGCGCGAACCTCGCCGCCACCTCGGCGCGGGAGACGGGGCGCGGATCGCGCGCCGTGCGCTCGCGGACGGTTTCGTTGGTTTTGCCGTAGGGCGTGCGCTCCACCAGCACCGGGAACGGGCCCGGCAGGGCCCGGCCATCGCAAGCCGGCAGGTACACGTCGGTCGCCAGCTGTATGCCGTCGCGCATCACCACCATGACATCGCTTTGGACAGCCACCTCATGCGCCAGGGCCGTTTGCGGCCTTTGCTTCAGATCGTTCATAGCGCGCATCCCCCGGTCAATCGATCTTGAGCTTGCGCTCGGCGATCAGCTGGGTCCAGCGTGCCGTGTCTTCCCGGATGTAACGGGCCAGGTCCTGCGCGCTGCCGGGTGCCGGCTCGCTGCCCTGCGCCACCAGTTGCCTGGCCACCCCGGGGTCGCGCAGTGCCCGCTGCAAGTCCGCGCTGACCTTGTCCACCAGTGCGGCCGGCGTGCGGGCCGGCGCAAACAGGGCATACCAGATGTCGTACTCAAAACCCGGCACGCCCGCTTCAGCCATGGTGGGAAGCTGCGGCAGCAAGGGGGAGCGCCTGGCGCTGGCCACGGCCAGGGCCGTGAGCTTGCCGGTGTTGATCTGCTGGGCCACGCTGGGCACCGCATTGATGCCCAGCTGCACATGCCCGCCCACCAGCTCATTGACGGAAGGCGCGGCCCCCTTGTAGGGCACGTGAACCATCTCGGTCCCCGTCATTGCCAGGAACATTTCCATGGCCAGGTGGTTGGGGCCGCCCGTGCCGCTGGAGCTGTAATTCAGTTGCCCCGGCTTGCTTTTTGCCAGCGCGATGAGTTCCTTGACGGATTTCACGCCGACCGAAGGATGGGTGGTCAGCACCGGGGTGTTGGTCAGCACCTTGCCCACGGGTGTGAAATCCCGGGACGGGTTGTAGGGCAGTTTGCTGTTCAGGAGCGGCGTGGTCACGATGCCGGAGCCGGCGCCCAGCAGCAAGGTGTAGCCGTCCGCGGGCGCCGCCGCCGCGGCCTGCATGCCCGGAACGCCGGGGCGGTTGTCGACAATGACGGGCTGGCCCCAGTACTCCGAGAGCTTGCGCGTGACCACACGCATGGCGTTGTCCGCCGCGGCCCCCGGTGGAAACGGGATGATGATGCGCACGGGTTTGTCGGGGTAGCCGGCGGCCCGGGCGGCATCGGCCGCGGCCAGTCCGGCGAAGGTGCAGAAAGCGGCGGTCAGCAGGAAGAGGCGTCTGAGCATGGAAGTATTCTCCGGGAGAAGGGGTGTATGGTGCTGTCGGGGATGTCGGTGCTCATCAAGCCCCGGCATCAAAAATCGTGGCGGATGCCGGCGCCCACCGAGCGGATGGCGGCGCCGGCCTTGCTTGAGTCCACACCGTCCCGGTCATAAAAGGCCTGCAGTTCGGTGCGCTTGGACAGCGCGTAGGTATAGGCCAGCTGCTGGCGCCTGCGAACGCCGTTCGGTGAAGCCTGCACGTCCCTGCGCAGCAGGTTCAGCACGAGGGCATGGGCACCCTGGCTGTATTTGGCGCCCGCGATCCAGTAATTCACATAGCGGCGTGTGAGCGCGGTGTTCTGGAATTTGTCCTGCCCGGCCAGCACATAGGGCTCCACCGCGCCGAAGGCGTAGCGCACACCGGCTTGCCACTTGCCCGAAAACTCGTTGGCCAGCAGGCCGGACGGACGCGTGTCTTTCCCGAATCCGATCCCGGCCTTGATCGGTCCGGCGGCGTAGTTGAGTCCCAGGTCCAGCGATTTGGAGCCATCCTCGACATCGGGCGTGGCGACCGCGCCGCGCAGGTAATAACGGGCGCGGACGTCAAAGCCCGACAGAGTGGGGCTGGCGTATCCCACGGCATTGGAGGTGCGGTTGCGCGCGTTCAGCATGGACGTGCCGATGGCGGTGGCGCCGGCATCGTTCGCGGCGAAACTGGTGATGGCGGTCACCTGCGAATAAAGGGGCGAGCCGGTGGGGTTGGCGGAATCCAGGCGTCCCAGCGCCAGGGCGCCCCAGTCGCCGCGCAGCCCGACATAGCTGTTGCGATAGGCCGGAACGGTGGCGGCCCCGGTATCCGCGTCGATGCCCATCTCCATCCCGAACAAGGCCGCCAGGCCCCCGCCCAGGTCTTCGCTGCCGCGAATCCCCAGGCGCGACGCGTTGTCGCGCATTTCCGTCATTTCTCCCGCGGGAGCAGCCTTGGTGCTGTTGAGCGTCAGGCGTATCTGCCCATAGATGACGTTCTGGCCGGCCGCCGGCACAGCGGCCGCGGCGAGCAGGAGGCCGCCGAAAAGGATTGCGCACGCATGAAGGTTCATGAAAAAGGTCTCCCGTCGTTGGTTGGATGGATGGCAGAGGGCTGCTGCGACGGGATTCTGGTGCGCGGGTTCGGGACCCGCAACGCTATGATGAATCCGCATTGGGCTATGCGATTCGCAAACAAGTGGCGGTGCGCCCGCAGCTGCAATAGCATGGCCCGGACAGCACGAACAGACGGCGGGCGACATGAATTTCAAGCAACTCGAAGTTTTCCAGGCGGTCATGGCCTCGGGCTCGACCACGGGCGCGGCGCAGCGGCTGGACTTGTCACAGTCGGCGGTCAGCCGCCTGCTGGCCCAGTTTGAAGAAGACCTGGGCCTGCGCCTTTTTGTGCGCGAAAAAGGACGGCTGCTTCCCACGCGCGAAGCCCAGGCCCTGCTGCAGGACACCCAGGGGCTGGTCGACGCCGCACAGTGCTTTCGCCGCCACACCGAGCAGCTGCGCCTGGGCGGGTTCAACCGCCAGCTGCTAAAGGTCGCGGTGCCCGGTACCCTGTCCCAGCAGCTCATGCCGTCCGTGGTGGACAGCTTTGTGCGGCTGCATCCGGGCGTGGTGCTTGAGGTGCTGTCCGGTTCCTATTCGGAGGCGGAGCGGGCCGTGTTGAGCCGTGAGGCTGACATGGGGCTGGTCAGGCTGCCGGTGGAAATCGCCGGCCTTCAGGCAAAGGCCTGCCTCGAAGCGGAGGCCGTCTGCATCATGCCCCGGGGCCACCCTTTGGAGAAACTGGAAACCGTCGGCGTGCTGGACCTGGCTGATGTGTCGCTGGTCCTGCTGGGCCGCCAGCGGCTGATCCGCCACGAGATCGACATGGCGTTCCGGCAGGCTCGCGTGATGCCGCGCATAGGCGCCGAAGTGCACTCCGTGGGCGTGGCCTGCGCTTTCGTGGCGCAAGGCCTGGGGGTGTCCATCGTCAACGCGCTGTTGGCCAGCTATTGCCGTGACATGAATTTCAGCAGCCGCCCGTTTCGCCCCCGTATTGCTTACCAGCTGGGTATTGCCTCACTGGAAAAGTCACCGCTGTCCGCGCTGGGGGAGGCGTTCTCGCGGCACCTGGTCGACGCCATCATGGCGGCGGTGCGGCCTGAAGACTGCACGCGCCGTATCTGAAAAAAGGGCTTCAGCGGTGGCAAAACACCGCCGGCCGCTTCTCGACAAATGCCGCCGTGCCCTCGCGCGCATCCCGCGAGGCGGCCGCAACCATGAACTGCGCGGCCTCTATGGCCAGGCCTTCGTCGATGGAGACATTGAGCCCGCGCGTCACGGCGCGCAGCGAGGCCGCCACGGCGACGGCGGAGTTCTCGGCGATGCGGTCGGCCATGCGCAAACAGGCCGGCAACAGCTCATGGGCCGGGACCACATGGTTGATGAGGCCTATGAGCAGGGCTTCTTCGGCGCTGATGGCGTCGCCGGTGAGGATCATTTCATTGGCGCGCTTGCGCCCTATGTGGCGCGGCAGGCGCTGTGTGCCACCAAAGGGCGGCGGGAAGCCGAGCCGTATCTCGGGCTTGGCAAAGCTGGCGTGCTCGGCCGCGATCGCAATGCTGCAGGCCTCCATGGTTTCGCAGCCGCCGCCGTAGGCCATGCCGTTGACGGCGGCGATGATGGGCTTGGGGTAGTTTTCAATACGCCGTGTCATGGCCTGGCCGCGCATGACGAAGTTGCGGTACGCGGTTTCGGGCGATGCGGCAATGTCGGGCGCGAAACCCGCGATATCGGCGCCTGCGCTGAAAGCCTTGTCGCCCTGCCCCGTCAGCACCAGGCAGCGCACGCTGTCATCGCGCTCCAGGGCCGTGAGCCTGTCCATCAGTTCATCGATCAGTTCGTAACTCAGTGCGTTGAGTTTTTCGGGCCGGTTCAAGGTGAGCACCACATGCTGGCCGCGGCGTTCGGTTTCTATCAGCATGCGGTCTCCGTGCCTTGGGGGGCGGGTGAAAAATCCAGCACGCCGCAACCGCGCGGCGCACCCACAAAATAGGTCGCGGCTTGCGGCGTGACAAAGGACTGGCCGCTTTCCAGCACGATGTCGCTGTCGCGGCGGCCTGCCAGCGCATCGCTGGTGATCCAGAGGCAGCCGCCGGTGCAGGTCAGGACTTCGCCGCGCGGCAGGCGAAAGCGTTCCGGGACGGGCCCGAGCTTGAGCGGGGTTTGCGGGATTTGGGGGGCATGCATGGCGGACTCCTTGGAAAGTGTGGTTTGATTCTTCTTTGGAACCGGCCCCAGCGGCCGGATGGTTTGTCATCCGGGGTATTCCTTTCACTCATGTTGTTCATGCCATGCTGAACCCATCCTCTTCCCACGCACTGCGCGCCATGTCGCTGGACGCGATACGCGGTTTTGAATCGGCGGCACGGCACCTGAGCTTCACCGCCGCGGCCGAGGAGCTGTGCATCACGCAGTCGGCGGTCAGCAAGCAGGTCAAAAGCCTGGAAGACGCGCTGGGCGCGCCGCTGTTCCTGCGCGGCGGCAAGGGCCTGAGCCTCACGCCCCAGGGCCGCGAACTCTATGAGGCGGCGCGCGCCGCACTGTCGCAACTGGCCTCGGCCGTGGACCGCCTGCTGGCGGTGGACAGGGCCTCGGTGGCGGTCACCACCACCCCCTCTTTCGCGGCGCTGTGGCTGGCGCCCAAGCTGGCGAAATTCCAGCAGCTGGAGCCGGCCATCGACGTGCGGGTCGACGCCTCGGAAGCGCGTGTCAACCTCGAGCGTGAAGGCATGGACCTGGCCGTGCGGCTCTATCCGGTGCAGCCTGGCGACGAGAGCCCACCGCTGTTGCAGGAGCAGGCCTTGCTGGTGGCGGCGCCGGCCGTCGCGGCGCGCATCCATTCGGCGGCCGATATCGCGCATATGCCGCTGCTGGTGTATTACGACCCGGCCACACGTTTCCCCTGGATGTCGTGGCCGGACTGGTATGAGCGCCTGGGTTTAAAACAATCGGCGCAGCAGCCCTGCCTGTACTTTTCGCAGTACGAGCATGTGCTGAACGCGGCCGTGCAGGGCGGCGGCATCGCCATAGGCCGCACGCCGCTGGTGCTGCCGCTGCTGCGCGGCGGCCAGCTCACGGTGGTCCTGCCGGGCCAGACGGTGGACGGCCTGGGCTACCGCATCATCACCTCGGCCCACAGTGCGGACAGGCCGGCGGTGCAGAAATTCCGCGCCTGGCTGGAGCGCGAACTGGCGCTCGAAGCGATAGGCTAAGGTTGCCTGGTCCAGCTACCTGTGGCTTCCAGCACCGGCGATAGTTCGGCCTCGCCCCAGCGCAGCGGCAGCGAAGACTCCACCAGGCGCATGGACTGCACCTTGAAACGCATCAGGCGCTGCGCGCCGGCAAAAGCATCCACCTCGGGGCCGTCCCACACGATGTCGGCCGTGACGGCCAGGTAGAGCAAATCGCCGGTGTCGAAATCGACGAACAGCAGGCCGGCGCGCGGGTTCACCACCAGGTTGCCCAGGGTGTTGAAGAAGTAGTTGCCGACAAAGTCCGGCACGGTCAGCGTGCCGTCGGCGTCCACGCGCACAAAGCCGGGCTTGCCGCCGCGGTGCGAGACGTCCACGCCGCCGGCGCGGCCGGCCCGCGCCCCGTCGCCCGCGTAGGCCGTGGCGATAAACAGGGTGTCGGCCTGCTCCATCATGCGGCGCGCCGCATCATTGAGTTGCGCCGACTCGTGCACCACCGGCCCGGTGGCTGAAGTGGGGCGCTCCACATAGACCGGCTCACGCGCCTGGATGTATTTGGGGCAGTTGCCGAAGCTCTGGCTCAGCTCCACCGCAAAGCCCTCGGCATGGAGGCCGCGGACTATGCCATTCATGCGGTTGCGCCTGCGTGTGTGGGGCTCTATCCCCAGCAGGCCTATCGCGGCGCCGTCGGCCAGGGTTTGCTGCAAAGGATCGCCCGCCAGCGGCTGGGCACGCAAGGTCAAATGGCGAGCATCCGGCGAATGGATAAAACCCGGAGGCTGGGCCAGCACCGAGGCCCAAGGCTGGCCGCCAGCATCCACCGTGCCGGCGATGACGAAGGGCAGTTGTTCAAAGAACTCGCGGTGCTGGTCGGGCATGAAGTCGCGTATCACGCGCGGGCCGATTTCTTCCATGCGTTCGCGCACGGCCGCGCCCACGCGCGCCTGCGCCGCGCGCTCGCCTTCATGAAAAGCCGGGGCGTTCATGCGGCCAACCCGATCGGTGTTCTGACCATGGGCACAAAACGCGGCAAGGCTTCGATGCGGGCCAGCCAGGCGCGCAGGCGCGGATAGGCTTCCAGCGAGACATTGCCCTCGGGCGCATGGGCCGCGTAGCTGTAGTTGGCGATGTCGGCCAGCGTGGGCGTGCTGCCCGCAAGAAAAGCCGACTGGCCCAGCTGCTGCTCCATCACCGCGAACAAGGCGTGCGCGCGCTCAATGGCTTCGGGGTTTTCCGGGCGCTTGAACAGCTGCACGACGCGCGCGGCCGCCGGGCCGAAAGCCAGCTGGCCGGCCGCCACCGAAAACCAGCGCTGCACCGCCGCGGCGGCCAGCGGGTCGCGCGGCAGCCATTGCTCGGCATCCGGCGCGTAACGCGCATTGAGGTAGACCAGGATGGCATTCGAATCGGCCAGCGTGACGTCGCCGTCCTGGATCACCGGCACCTGGCCGAAGGCATTCATGGCCAGGAAGGCCGGTGTCTTGTGCGCCTTGGCGGCCAGGTCGATTTCGATGCGCTCAAAAGG
Source organism: Polaromonas sp. P4_F6 (assembly GCF_056401275.1). Taxonomy (NCBI): domain Bacteria; kingdom Pseudomonadati; phylum Pseudomonadota; class Betaproteobacteria; order Burkholderiales; family Comamonadaceae; genus Polaromonas; species Polaromonas sp. P4_F6. The sequence goes on from NZ_JBFUJQ010000001.1 coordinate 689,701, forward strand.
CAGGCCCAGCAGCGAGAGGAACAGCTCCACGCGGTGTGAATGCCCGGAAATGGCGAAACGGTAAAAGCGTATGGGCTGGGCGGGCGGGGCTTTGGCGGCGGGTGTGCTCATGGCGGGCTTTCGGTGGGTTGCAATGAAGAATCTCTGGGATGGATTCTGTTTGAACCGATATCCTGAATAAATAGCAAGATTTGCATTTAACTAATCCATTAACTGGATTAATGGCCGTCACAGGCGTAGCATCCCTCCCATGGACAAACTCAAAGCCATGCAGGCCTTTATCCATATTGCCGAGCAAGGCAGCCTCACGGCCGCGGCCCAGGTCATGGAGTCCTCCTTGCCGGCCATGGTGCGCACGCTGGCGGGTTTTGAGGCGCAGCTGGGTGTGCGGCTTTTCAACCGCACGACACGGCGCATCTCGCTGACCGAGGAAGGCCGGCGCCACCTGGAGAGCTGCCGCCAGCTGCTGGCCGCGCTGGCCGATGCCGAGTCGGCGCTTTCGGCCGACGCGGCCGAACCCGCGGGCCAGCTGACCATCACCGCGCCCATGCTGTTCGGGCAAATGCATGTGGCGCCCGCCGTCACGCGTTTTGTGCAGCAGCACGAAAAGATGCGCTGCTCCATGGTGCTGCTGGACCGCGTGGTCAACCTGCTGGAGGAAGGCATAGACGTGGGCATACGCATAGGCGAGCCCGAGGACTCCAGCCTGGTGGCGCAGAAGGTGGGCCAGATACGCCGACTGGTGGTGGCCAGCCCGGCCTGGTTGCGCCGCCACGGCGTGCCCAAACACCCGAAAGACCTGCTCAAGGCCAACTGCGTGCGCGTGACCGACCATTCCCCCACATGGGGCCCGTTCATGGACCAGGGCAAGCCGCTTCGCCTGGCGGTCAGTGGTAATCTGGAGTTCAACCAGATCGCGCCGGCCGTGGCGGCTTGTGCGGCGGGTGCGGGTTTTGGCTCGTTCCTCTCTTACCAGGTGGCGCCGTATTTGCAGACCCAACAGCTGCGCACCGTGCTGGAGGAGTTCGAGCCACCGCCCCGGCCCATCAACATTGTTTACCCGCACGCCCGGCTGCTGCCCATGCGCACGCGGGTGTTTATTGAGTGGATGAAACAGGAACTCAAGGAGTTCCAGCCTTGAGGGCCGGCATTCAGGCACCAGATAAGAGAAGACGATAAGAAGGAACACAGCGCATGCAGACATTTGACTTTGACCTCTTTGTGATCGGCGGCGGCAGCGGCGGCGTGCGCGCCGCGCGCATGTCGGCCCAGCGCGGCGCGCGCGTGGGCCTGGCCGAGGTCGCCGCCATGGGCGGCACCTGCGTCAACGTGGGCTGCATCCCGAAAAAACTCTACAGCTACGCCGCCCACTACGGCGACAGCTTTGAGGAGTCGCACGGCTTCGGCTGGGTCGGCGAGAAGCCGGTGTTCGACTGGGACATCCTCAAGGCCAACCGCGCGCGCGAGATCTCGCGGCTCAACGGCGTGTATATGCAGCTGCTCGAAAGCGCGGGCGTGAAGATCATCAAGGGCTGGGCCCGGCTGCTGGACGAACACACCATTGAAGTCGACGAGCAGAAGTTCACGGCCAAACACATCCTGGTCTCCACCGGCGGCACCGCCACCGTGCCGGCGCTGCCGGGCCGCGAACATGTGCTGACCTCGGACCACATGTTCGACCTCAGCCCTTTCCCGAAGCGACTGATGGTGGTGGGTGGCGGCTACATCGCCTGCGAGTTTGCCTCCATCTTCAACGGCCTGGGCTCGAAAGTGACGCAGGTGCACCGCCGCGACATGCTGCTCACGGGTTTTGACGAGGATGTGCGCCGCTTTATCGCCGCCGAGATGGGCAAGACCGGCATCACGCTGCGGCTGGGCACCGAAGTAAGCGGCATCAGCAAGACCGATAGCGGCCTGCAGGTCGAGTTCAAGGGCGGCGGCGCGGGCCTGGAAGTGGACGCGGTGCTTTACGCCACGGGCCGCGTACCGAATGCGAGCGGCATAGGCCTGGAAACCGTGGGCGTGGCGGTCAACGCCGCCGGCGCGATCCAGGTCAACGAGCACTACCAGACCTCCGTGCCCTCGATCTACGCGCTGGGCGACGTGACGGCGCGCCTGCAGCTCACGCCGGTGGCGCTGGGCGAGGCCATGGTGGTGGTGGACCAGCTTTTCGGGCCGGCCGCCGGCAGGAAGCCGCGCAACATGAGTTATGAGTTTGTGCCGACCGCCGTCTTCACGCATCCCAATATCGGCACCGTCGGTTATTCAGAAGCCGATGCGCGCGCCAGATTCGGCAAGGTCACGGTGTTCCGCGCCGATTTCAAGGCGCTCAAGCACACACTGAGCGGCAGCACCGAACGCACGCTGATGAAGCTGCTGGTCGAGGACGCTACCGACCGCGTGGTGGGCCTGCACATGGTGGGGCCGGACGCCGGCGAGATCGTGCAGGGTTTTGCCGTAGCCATGAAGGCCGGCGCGACCAAGGCGATTTTTGACGGCACGATTGGCATACACCCCACGGTGGCGGAGGAATTCGTCACCATGCGAGAGCCGGTGAAATCCTAGTCAGCATCCGGATCTTCTGGCGTATCGGCATCCGGCTCGCGGTCCTTGAGGCGCTCATCCAGCCGCTTGCGAATAGACCCCGCCTCATCCAGAAACTGCGCCACCGGCACGGCAGGCGCCATGCGCAATGAGGGCGGGTGCAGCGTGGACAGGTAAAGCTTGTTGGACAGGCGCTTGTTCTGCAGCCAGTTGGTACCCAGCAAGGCCACCGTGGCGAGCACGGCGATGCCGGCCACCAGCGCGGCCAGGCCGCGGCGGCGCTGCGGCGCGATGACGGTGAGGTGCACATAGATGCCGGCCGCGGCGCCCAGCAGCAGCAGCATCCCCTCAAAGCGCGCCAGGCTTTCGAGCGAGAACATAAAGGCCAGCAGGCCGGCCAGGGTGGACACCGCCTGGACCGCCAGCGAGCTGAAGCAGGCGATGCGCACATGGCGCCAGAACTGCAGGTGGCCGGTGAACAGCTTGGTGGCCAGCGCCCACAGCCCGGCCCAGACGCTGACCGCCAGGACCACCCCGCCCAGCACGCCGGGCAGTTGCCGCGCAAGCTGCGAGGGCTCGGTCAGCGTGAGCCAGGACTGGCCCAGCACCAGGGCCAGCATGCCGGCCAGGGCCAGCAGCGTCCAGCCGGTGGTGCGCCAGGGGAAATGCGGCAAGAGCTCCTCGGCCGCCACCGGCGCCTCGGCCAGGCGCAGGCCCAGCTTGAGGCGGCCCAAAGCCAGCACCTCGCCGTCGGGCCAGTTGAACTGCGCACCCTGGCCATGCCGGGCGCGGCCCAGGGCCGCGCCGTTGACGCTGTCCAGCACCTGTACGCTGACGCCGCCCTCGGGCGTGCGGTCTATGCGCAAATGCTCGCCGGCCACATGGCTGTCGTCCAGCACCAGGTCGCACGTGAGCGCGCGCCCCACGGTGACGGGCCAGTGCCGCACCTCAAGGCGGGCGACCAGGGCGCCGTTACGGTCGGTGGCCTGCAGCAGGCCCAGGATGGGGGTGGCGCTCATTTGGCGGCCTCCCACTTGAAGCCGGCCAGGTAATGCGCGACCAGCTTGAGGCCGTTCTCAAAACTCACGCCCTGCGCATCCATGCGGCCCTGCACGCCGCGCGTGGACTGGTTGACCGACATGGTCAGCACCGACACGTCGTAAAGGCCGGCCAGCTTGCGGTAGGCGCTCATGCAGACCACGGCGCGCATGGGCATGCCGCCGGTCTCGATAAAGCGTTCCGAGCATTCGGCGGGCGTGGCCTTGCGCGAGCCGCGCGTGGCAAAAAATTCATTGGCAAAGCTTTGCGAGTACATCGCGGAAAAGCGCAGGGGACCCAGCTTGGGCGCGTTGTAGGCTTCGTAGCGCAGGCGTATGTAGCCGGTGTTGAAATCGCCGGCGTACACATGGCTGTCGATCTGGCAGTCGGTTCGCTCCAGGTCGAAGGCCTTGAAGTCGGGCTCGCGCCCGCGGCCCCAGCAGCGGGCCAGCGCGTCGTCGGGCACGGGCACGCTGTAGCCGCCGTGCTTTTGCGCGGTCAGCGGCTGGGCGGTGAAGCGCTTGGTCAACAGGGCCTGGTGCTCGCCGAGCTGGCGCGCGACCTCGGCATGCGCGGGTTTGGTGATGGGCTGGGCCGTGGCCGCCCTGGCCAGCAGGGCCTGGGCGAATTCGGCGGGAATCAGAAAGCTCAGCAGATCTCCGTCCAGGCGCTTGGAGACGTTGACGCCGACCACCTGGCCCGCGTCGTCCAGCGCGGGGCCGCCGCTCATGCCGGGATTGAGCGCGCCGCCGAAAAAGATGCGCGGGTAAAAACTGCGCTGCACCAGGCCGTTGTACGTGCCTTCGGTGACGGCAAAGCCTATGTCCAGCGGGTTGCCCAGCGAATAGATGCGCTCGCCGCGCGCCAGCGGGCGGTCGGCGCCGCGAAAGGCCAGCTGCGGCGTCGCGCCCGCGGCCGGCGCCTTCACGCGCAGCAGGGCCAGGTCGTTGCGCACGTCAAAGGCCAGCAGTTCGACCTCGGCCTCCTTGCCATCCACCGGCACATAAACCCCGCGGTAGCGCTCTGGCTCCAGCGCGAGCTGGCTGGCCACGTGGAAGTTGGTGATGATCAGGCCGTTGGCCGAGACAAAAAAGCCCGAGCCCACGCTGGCCTGGGTGTTGGAGTTGCGCAGCAGGGTGCGTATCTGCACCAGCTTGTCGCGTGTGGTCTCATAGGCGCGCTGGGCGTCGCGGGAAATCTGGGCCGGCGCCGCGGCCGGCGCGGGGGCCTGGGCATGGACGGCCTGAAGGCACAAGGCCCCCAGAAGAACGAGGGCGCCCCGCATCGCGCGCAAGGGCCCAAAGAGTCGCCCAAAGGGCCTGGATGGATTCATCGACGCATTCTAGGGTCTGAAGATGAAGCACGGCTTGCGGGGAGTTGCCGCACAATGGCAACCTACACAGTACACAGCAGAAAGACAGGCCGGCCCTTCATGCCCTATCTCCCTCCCTTTATCGCCCCCACCCGTTACAGCGACCCGGCCGCCGCGCTGGCCCAGGTCCGCGCGATTTACGACCAGCAGATCGCCCATTTGCGCGACGCGATGCAGCGTTACGTGGCCGGCGAAACCCTGCCCGGCCATGTGCGCGCCTGCTACCCCTTTGTGCGCATACACACCGACACGGTGGCGCGCGCCATCCTGGAGACGCCGGACATCGCGCAGTTGAGCTTCGGTTTTGTCGCCGGCCCCGGCCGCTTTGAAACCACGCTGACGCGGCCCGACCTTTTCGGCAACTACTACCTCGAGCAGTTCCGCCTGCTGATGCAGAACCACGACGTGGAGCTCGAAGTCGGCACCAGCGCGCAGCCGATACCCATCCACTTTTCGTTCGCGGAGAACGACCACATCGAAGGCAGCATGACGGCGGCGCGCCGCATGCTGATGCGCGACGTGTTCGACCTGCCCGACCTGAGCGCCATGGACGACGGCATCGCCAACGGAACATACGAGCCCCTGCCCGGCGAACCGCAGCCGCTGGCGCTGTTCACCGCGGCGCGCGTCGACTATTCGCTGCAGCGCCTGCGCCACTACACCGGCACCTCACCGCACTGGTTCCAGAACTTCGTGCTGTTCACCAACTACCAGTTCTATATCGACGAGTTCGTGCGCCTGGGCCATGAAGCCATGGCCGACCCGGACAGCGAGTACATCGCCTTCATCGAGCCCGGCAACGTGGTGACCCGGCGCACCGGCCTGCCCGCCGCCGAGGGCGACGAGCTCGGCGTGCCGCCGCCGCGCCTGCCGCAGATGCCGGGCTACCACCTGCTGCGCGCCGACCACAGCGGCATCACCATGGTCAACATCGGTGTGGGCCCTGCCAACGCCAAGAACATCACCGACCACATCGCGGTGCTGCGCCCGCACGCCTGGGTCATGCTGGGCCATTGCGCGGGCCTGCGCAACAGCCAGCAGCTGGGCGACTACGTGTTGGCCCACGGTTATGTGCGCGAAGACCATGTGCTGGACGAGGAGCTGCCGCTGTGGGTGCCTATCCCGGCGCTGGCCGAAATCCAGGTCGCGCTGGAAAAAGCCGTGGCCGACGTGACCCATGCGGTCGGGCCCGACCTCAAGCGCATCATGCGCACCGGCACCGTGGCCTCCACCGACAACCGCAACTGGGAGCTGCTGCCGGGCAACCAGCCGCAGCGCCGCTTCAGCCAGAGCCGCGCGGTGGCGCTGGACATGGAAAGCGCGACCATCGCGGCCAACGGTTTTCGCTTCCGCGTGCCCTACGGCACCCTGCTGTGCGTGAGCGACAAGCCGCTGCACGGCGAGATCAAGCTGCCCGGCATGGCCAACCACTTCTACCGCGAGCGCGTGGACCAGCACCTGCGCATAGGCATACGCGCCATCGAGCTGCTGCGCGCCGAGGGCATCACGCAGCTGCACAGCCGCAAGCTGCGCAGTTTTTCGGAAGTGGCTTTCCAGTAAGCCGGCTCAGGGCGAGGCGGCGACGGGCTTGCCCTCGCAGGCGCTGCGCAGGTCGGCGGCATAGGCCTTCAGCGCATCGGCCATGCCGAGGTTCAGGGTGGCCATGTACTCGGCGTTGCCGTTGGCGAAGTTCATCTTGGTGCCGAAGCCGTGGTAGCGCTTTTTGACCTCGCCCGCGGGCGTGGGCACGGTGGCCTGCAGCATCACGTAGGAATGCATGTTCAGGCCTGAAGTCCAGGCCTGCGCCAGGCGCAGGGCGACTTCCGCCGAACGGTTCCCGGCCGCCGCCTCGCTCGCCTCGGTCTGCACGCCGGAGGCCTTGAGCGAGGGGAGCGCGCTGGTGGTCCACTTCAGGCCGTCGCCGCTCAGCAGCGACGCGCCGCCCAGCGGCACCCCGGTCGCGCCGGGCATCATGAAAATCGAGCTCCCCACGGTTTCGGTATTCAGGCGCAAATCCTCCACCTTGCGAACATGGATGCGGCAGCCGCGCGGATATTGAACTGGCGCGGGGGCTGCCTGGGTCGGCCGGCCGAAGCTGTTGGGGGCCGGCTCTTCAAACACCATGCTCAGGGCTTCGGTGTCGGTCAGCGCGTGGGCCGCCGGCGGCAGGCCGCAGGCAAGGGCCACCAGGGCGAGGACGGCGCGGAGGATGTGATGTGCGTTCATGGGAAATCCTTTTACTTCTGCACCGAGAACAGGATGCCGCCCTTGTCGCGCAGGACCACGCGGTCGCCCTCCCTGGCGATGAGGTCACCGGCCAGGGGCACGCGCGTGCCGCCCATGGCAAACGTGTACTGGGGCTTGGCATCGGCCTTGCGGGGCGCGGCGGACGCAGCTGGCGTGGCGGGCGCTGGCTGGTTGATATCCAGGCTGGCCATGCGCAAGGTCTGCAGCACGGCGCGCCGCATCATCTCGCGCACCGCGGCGGCTTCCGCGCCGGGCGCGGCGCCCGCCAGCGCGGCCGGTGCCGCCTCCTGGTAAATAAAGCTGCCGGCGTAGCTGCGCTCCGCTGCGCCGTCCTGCCACATCTGCGCATAGCTGCGGGTGGTCAGGGTGAGGGACTTCGGATCCAGCGTGTAGTAGACAAACAGGCGCATGAAGGCGCTGCCGCCTTTTGTCCTGGCGATGCGCGCGTCGAGGGCGCTCTTGGTCGGGATGCGGGCCAGCACTTCGGCGGTGCTCACCTTGAGCGCGAAGCCGGACGTGGCGTCGGCCAGCGCCGCCTTGCTCTCGCCGCGAAAGTCGATGTCGGCCAGGCGGTCCAGGAAAAGTCCCATTTCGGCGCTCATCGCCTCCTGGCGGGACTTCTGCACCGATGCGTCAATGAGCGCGCCTATCAGGCCGCCACCCAGGGCCGCGGAGACGTTGGGCGAGTCGGCGCTGAAGATCACGGTTTCCTGCGGCATCAGCACCTGCACGTCGACATCGCGCACACGGGTGCGGTTTTCGGCGGTCAGCGCCTTGTTGAGCATGGGCGCGCAGCCCTGCAACACGCCGCAAAAAGCCAGCAGCAGGCACGGCCGCAGCAGCGCCGATAAGAATGGACTCATGGGGGACCGCTCCTCGATAGTGCCCCCCTGGGGGGGTCGGTTGTTATGGATTTCGGGGCAGTATAAGTTGGCGCCCCGGCTAAACTGTCCCTGGGCAGACGATCTTGTAGAACTTTTGTAGCAAGCCCACCACACACCCTTCCCTGTCACGATTGCGCCGCACCATGCCGCCTTCCAGCCCCCTGGTCCAGATCACCGAAGCCACGCACGACGTCGTCATCGACATGATGTATGCACGGCCCGACAACTTCACCGGCCAGGTGATCTACGGCCACACACTCTGCTTTCTGCACCCCGAGGCCGAGGCCTGCCTGCGGCGCGCGGTGGCGGGGGCGCGTGCTTTCGGTTTCAAACTTAAGATCTTTGACGCCTTCCGCCCGCATGAGGCGCAGGAGGCGCTGTGGGCGGTTCTGCCCGTGCCCGGTTATGTGGCCGACCCGGCCAAGGGCTCCAACCACACGCGCGGCGTGGCGGTGGACCTGACCCTGCTGGACGAGCAGGGCCATGAGCTGGACATGGGCACGCCGGTGGACACCATGACGGCGGCCTCGCACCATTTTTACGCCGACCTGTCGGCCGCGGTGCAGCTCAACCGCATGAAGCTGCTGACCATCATGCTGGAGGCCGGCTTTGTGCACCACCCCATGGAGTGGTGGCATTACCAGTTGCCCGAGGCGAAAGAGTTCGAGCTGGTCAGCAGCGCGGTGTTTGCCGGCTGCCTGGACGCCGCGGCCTGAGAAGCCGCCCCCGGGCTCAGGCCTGCGCGGGCAAGCCGCCGGGGGTCTTCGCCCCCTCGGGATCGCCCTTTCCCATGATCTCGGCCCGCATTGTCGGCAGGAACTGCGGGTACTCGCGCTGCAAAAAATCCACCAGCGCCTCGCGCACCTTGCAGCGCAGATCCCAGTTCAGGCCCGAGTTGCCTGAGGTCACCAGCACACGCAGCTGCATGCTGCGCTCACCGGCTTCCACCACCTGCAGCAAGCACAAACGCTTGTCCCATTCGGGCGCGGCTTCGCAGGCGCGGCGCGCGGCCTGGCGCAGCGGCTCCAGCGGCATGCGGTAGTCCACCCACAGAAACACCGTGCCTATGATCTGCGCGCTGTTGCGCGTCCAGTTCTGGAAGGGGTTCTCGATAAACCACTGCAGCGGGATGACCATGCGCCGCTCGTCCCAGATCTTGAGCACCACATAGGTGCCGGTGATTTCCTCGACGCGGCCCCACTCGCCCTGCACGATGAGCACGTCGTCGATGCGCAGCGGCTGGGCCAGCGCGAGCTGCAGGCCGGCGATCAGGTTGCTGAACACCGGCCGCGCCGCGATACCGGCCACGATGCCGATCACGCCGGCCGAGGCCAGCAGGCTGGCGCCCAGCTGGCGCGCGCCCGGAAAGGTCATCAGCATCAGCGACAGGCCGGCGATCAGCACCATGACATCGGCGGTGCGCGCCAGCAGCCGCGTCTGGGTATGGATGCGGCGCGCATTGAGGTTGTCTTCGACCTCGACGGAATGCTGGCCGATCACGCCCTGCGCCACGCCGTCGATGGCGCGCAGCGCCAGCCAGGTCAGTGTGGCCAGCAGCAGCAGGGCATTGCCGTGGCGCACCTGGGAGATCAGCGGCAGCGCATCGGGCGCGGCCTGCCAGACGGCTTGCAGCGCGATCAGGGGCAGGGCAAAACGCGTGGGCCGCCAGCTGCGGCGCGCCACCGCGCTGGAGATGGGCAGGTTACGGGTGAGGCGCCAGATCACCGCGGCGCCCACGCGGTGCACCACCAGGGCCAGCACCACGGCCACAACGGCCGAGATCAACACGCGCCAGGCGGAATCCTCCAGCAGGTGAAGATCGGCGAAATTCATCGCGAAGGGCTTCTCATCCGGCCTTGCGCGGGCGCACCAGCGCGGCCGCCGTTTTGGCATTGATGCGCGCGGTCTCCACGTCGGCGTCAAAAGCCAGGGCCACGCCCATGCGGCGTTTCACAAAACTCTCGGGCTTGCCGAAGAGGCGGATGTCGGAATTGGGCACGCGCAGCGCCTCGGCCACGCCCTCGAAGACGATGCCCTGGGCATCGACGCCGCCGTAGATCACGGCGCTGGCGCCCGGGCTCTTGAGCGCGGTGTTGACCGGCAGTCCCAGGATGGCGCGCGCATGCAGCTCGAACTCGTTCTGCCACTGCGTGCACATCGTGACCATGCCGGTGTCGTGGGGGCGTGGGCTCACTTCGCTGAACCAGACGTCCTCGCCCTTGACGAACAGCTCGACGCCGAACAGGCCCTGGCCGCCCAGGTTATCCGTGACGGCCTTGCAGATCTCGCGGCATTTTTTCAGCGCGGCCGGCCGCATGGGGTGCGGCTGCCAGCTTTCCACATAGTCGCCGCTGACCTGCACATGGCCTATGGGCTCGCAGAAATGGGTTTCCACCTTGCCGTCGGCGCCGAGCGCGCGCACGGTGAGCTGGGTGATTTCGTAGTCGAAGTCGATAAAACCCTCGACGATCACGCGGCCGTGGCTCACGCGGCCGCCGGCCATGGCGTAGTCCCAGGCTTTTTTCACGTCAGCGGGCCCGGAGATCTTGCTCTGGCCCTTGCCCGAAGAGCTCATCACCGGCTTGACGACGCAGGGGTAGCCGGTGGTCGAATCAATAGCGGCCTGCAGTTCCTCCAGCGAATCGCAGAACACATAGGGGCTGGTCGGCAGGCCCAGGGTTTCGGCGGCCAGGCGGCGTATGCCTTCGCGGTCCATGGTCAGGCGCGCGGCGCGAGCCGTGGGAATCACGCGCACCGTGCCGGCGGCTTCGAGCTCTTCGAGCATGGCCGTGGCAATCGCCTCGATCTCGGGCACGACCAGGTCGGGTTTTTCTTTTTCAATCAGGGCCTTGAGCTGGGCCGGGTCGCTCATGGTGATGGTGCGCGCATGGTGGGCCACCTGCTGGCCGGGCGCGTTTTCATAGCGGTCGGTGGCAATCGTTTCCACACCCAGGCGCTGCAGCGCGATCAGCACCTCCTTGCCCAGCTCGCCGGAGCCGAGCAGCATGACTTTGGTGGCGTGGGGGGACAAGGGGGTTCCGAAGGTTGTCATAGATATGTAGGTATGGGTAAGCGCTGAAGGGGACGTGGGGAAAGAGAGGGCGGGTAAAGCCGGGGGGCGCCGCCTGGGCTTACTTTACTGCACGGGGCGCGCGCCCCCGGGTAGGACACCTTCTTGCTTAGCCCTTGCAAAGCACCGGACATTGCCCAAGATGATAATTATTCTCAACTAGAACACCTCAACTCACGCGGCCTTGATATGCCGCCTTCCGAAAGACCCCTATGTCCACCCTACCCGCATCCCCATCCGCTCCCGCTCCCGAGGCCGCACCGCGCAAACGCCGTCCACCACGCCGCGTGCAGGTCACCCGCGTGCAAACCTTGAGCCCGCTAATGCGCCGCATCACCCTGCAGGGCGCGGAGCTTGAAGGCTTTGAGGTCAACGACCCGGCCTGTTACATGAAGCTGATTTTTCCCGAGCCCGGCCAGACCGAGCCGGAGCGCCCGCTGCCCGACGGCCCCAGGCCGAAGTCCATGCGCACTTACACGCCGCTGGCCGTGCGCGCGGATGTGCACGAGGTCGACGTCGACTTTGTGCTGCACGGCGACGGCCCCGCGTCCACCTGGGCCGCGCAGGCGCAAACCGGCCAGGTGCTGTTTTTGATGGGGCCGGGGCCCGGCTACAAACTCGCGCTGGACGCGCCCGTGCACATGCTGATCGGTGACGACAGCGCCCTGCCCGCGTTTGAAACCATTCTGGCCGCCTTGCCCTCGAGCGCGCAGGCGCAGGTGTTGGTCGAAGTGGTGGACGCCGCCGAAGAGCGCCCGCTGCACAGCGTCGCCAAAGTCGACGCCCGCTGGGTGGCGCGCGGCGCCGACAACAACAAGGCCGGCACCGCGCTGGAAGCGGCCTTGCGCCAGGCTGGCGCGCCCGCTGCCGACGCCCGCATCTACCTGGCCTGCGAAGCCGCGGCCATGCGCAGCCTGCGCCGGCTACTGATTGAAGAACTGGGTGTGGAGCGCAGCCGCATTGTGGGCCGGGGTTACTGGAAGCTCGGTACGGTCAACCACCCCGACCACGATTACGGCGAGGATTGAGCCCCCTCACTGCCGCGCATAGCTAACCGTCAGCATCTCCCACTGGTGCCCCTCGGGTTCGTTCCAGTAAACACCCTTGCCGCCGAACTGTGTGTCGATCTGCCGGTCCATCGGGCCGCGCACCGTGCTGCGATAGGGAATGCCAGCCGCCTGGATGCGCGCCAGGATGGCGTCGAACTCCTGCGGGCTCACGCGAAAGCAGAAGTGCTGGACGGGGAAGTCCTCGTCGGTGTCGATGAAGTCCAGCGTCAGGCCTTCGTTGACATAGACGGCGGAGAAAGGCCCCAGCGCCGTGGGCGCCCAGGGCACGCCCAGCAGTTCAGCCAGCTGCCGGGCCGCGGCCACCTTGTCGCGGGCCGAAACGATGGAATGGTCGAGTTCGATGGTCATGCGGGTCTCCCTTTGGGGAAACCGCTTTTATAGACCTTTTGCACCCGGCCCATCACACGCGGGCGTCACAAGCCCCCACGCCTTCACAGGTCGAAAAACACCGTCTCCTTGTCACCCTGCATATGGATGTCAAAGCGGTACTGCGGCCCGGCCCCCGTCATTTCGCGCTTGGCGACCAGGGTGGCGCGCCGCGCGGCCGGCACGCTGGACAGCACCGCGTCCTTGGTGTTGGCCTCGGCTTCATCCTCAAAGTAGATGCGCGTAAAGGTGTGCACCAGCAGGCCGCGCATGGTCACGCAGACGTTGATAAAGGGCGCCTGCCCCGCCGCGGCCACGCCGGGCTTGACGGTAAAGAACTCGTAGTGGCTTTGCGGCAGGGTGCCGGTGCCGCAGCGGCCGAAACCGGTGAAGCCGCGCGCTTCAGCGTCGGCCAGCGAGGTGATGGGCTGGCCGCTGCCGTCGGGCTGAGCGATCTCGACCATGGCGTCCATGATGGCGTTGCCGGCGCCGTCAAAGACCTGGCCGGTGATGCGTATGTGTTCGCCTTGGGCATTCGGCTGGGCCAGCACGGGCGTGAACAGGCTTTTGAGGTCGTAGCCGTATTGCGTGGGCGTGAGGCCGTAGGCGAAGAAGGGGCCGACGGTTTGCGATGGGGTTTGTTTGAGCTGGCTCATGGTGATGGTGTCTTCCCGCCGTTTATTCAAAACGCGTGGCCTTGGGGCCGCGCAGCACGATGTCGAACACATAACCGAGCGCGTAGTCGGGCTGGGTCACGTCCAGGCTGAACTTGGAGACCATCAGCTCGCGCACGCTGTCGGGCGCGCCCATGTACATGGGGTCGTAGCTGAGCAGCGGGTCGCCGGGGAAATACATCTGCGTGACCAGGCGGCTGGCGAAGTAGTCGCCGAACAGCGAGAAGTGGATATGCTGCGGCCGCCAGGCATTCGGGTGGTTGCCCCAGGGGTAGGCGCCTGGCTTGATGGTCTTGAAGCTGTAGCGGCCCTGGTCGTCGGTCATGCAGCGGCCGGCGCCCAGGAAGTTGGGGTCCAGCGGCGCGTCGTGCTGGTCGACCTTGTGCACATAACGGCCGGCCGCGTTGGCCTGCCAGACTTCAACCAAGGTGTTGCGCACGGGCCGGCCGTCTTCGTCCGTCACGCGGCCGGTGACGATGATGCGCTCGCCCAGCGGGTCGCCGTTCATGACGGCGTTTTTGGTGAGGTCGTTGTCCAGCGGGCCGAATTGCTCCACACCGTAGACCGGCGCGTTGAGCTGGGCCAGCGCCTGCTTGATAGGCACCAGCGGCTGCTTGGGGCCGCGCAGCAGGGTGGATTTGTAGCCGGGGTAGATATGCGGCGAATGGCTGGTCCAGTCACGCGGGGCGAGAAAGCTGTTGTTCAGGTCGGGTTTCATGCGGGGTGTCTCCGTGGGTCAGATGGGCGGCCTGGACGCTTTTTGAGGCGAATTCCGGCGCTGGAACGACTTTAATCGCACTGAATGGTTATGTATATTGAGATTTTTTCGCTTTATCCATAACCAAATTGGCCGATGATGGTTAAATCAGGCCATGGTCGACGAGCGCATCAAATACCGGCATTTGCAATGCTTCCTCGCGGTAGCGCAGCACGGCAGCCTGCAGAAGGCAGCCGACGTGCTGGCCGTCACCCAGCCGGCCGTTTCCAAAACCCTGAAAGAGCTCGAAGACCTGCTGGCCGTGCGCCTGTTTGAGCGCGGACGCCGGGGCGCGGTGCCCACGCGTGAGGGCGAGGCTTTTTTGCGCCATGCCGGCGCCAGCGTGAGCGCGCTGCGCGAGGCCGTGGCCAGCGTGGCGCAAACGCGGCGCCAGGGCAATGCCGTGGTCGCGATTGGCGTGCTGCCCACGGTGGCGCCCTGGCTGCTGCCGCAACTGCTGCTGCGCCAGGATGCCGAGGCCGGGGAAGGCGCGCACACCAGCCTGCGCATACACACCGGCGCCAACCCCGAATTGCTGGCGCGCCTGCGGCAGCGCGAGCTGGACCTGGTCATAGGCCGCTTTGCCGAGCCGGCCCATATGCTGGGCCTGAGTTTTGAGCACCTGTATGCCGACCCGCTGGTGCTGGCGGTGCGGCCCGGCCACCCGCTGCTGGAACACGCCGCGCTGAAGGCCGGCGTGCTGGCCGGCCTGCAGGCCTTCACGGTGGTACTGCCCACCCAGGGCACGGCGATCCGCCACACGGCGGACGGCTTTTTCCTCTCGCGCGGCCTGGCCCTGCCGGCGCGGACCATAGAGACTTTGTCGGTGTCGATTGCGCGCGGCTACACGCTGCAAAGCGATGCGGTCTGGGTCTCGCCGCTGGGCGCGGTGCGGCCCGAGCTGGACAGCGGTGTGCTGCTGCAATTGCCCGTCAGCATGGCGGGCACCGAGGAACTGGTGGGACTCACGCTGCGTGCCGACATGGCGCCCACGCCGGCTCAGCAGGGGCTGATCGCGAATATCCGGCAACTGGCCGCGGAACGCCGCGGCGAGGCCGCGCCCCGGGCTTAAGCCGGCTCGGCCTGGACGCCGAAACGCGCCGTCAGCTCGCCCAGTCCGAGTTCATCCAGCACTTCGCGCAAACGCGCTTGCGCCGCGCGGGTCTTGCCGGCCTGGGGCTGGGCCGGGCGGCTGGCCAGGATCAGCTCGTTCTTCATCGAGTGCTCCCAGCCCACGAGTTCGGTCACGGTGACCTGGTAGCCGTTGGCTTCGAGCTGCAGGCAGCGCAGCACATTGGTGATCTGGCTGCCGAATTCGCGCGTGTGCAGCGGGTGGCGCCAGAGTTCGGCCAGCGGGGTTTTGGCCAGCGACAGGGCCCGGCTTTTCTTGAGCACGCCGGCCACCTCGGCCTGGCAGCAGGGCACCAGCACCATGTGGCGCGCGCCCTTGGCCAGGCCGAAGGCGATCGCGTCGTCGGTGGCGGTGTCGCAGGCATGCAGCGCGGTGACGATGTCGACGGCGGGCGGCAACTGGTCCGAAGTGGTGGCCTCCTGCACCGTCAAATTCAGGAAGGACATGCGCGCAAAACCCAGGCGCGCGGCCAGGCTGCGCGATTTGTCGACGAGTTCGGCGCGGGTTTCTATGCCGTAGACATGGCCGGCCACGGGCTCACCCGCGTGCGCCACGTTGAAGAACAGGTCGTAGAGGATGAAACCCAGGTAGGACTTGCCGGCGCCGTGGTCGGCCAGCGTGAAGCCGGCTTTCTGCGCAGCGGCCTCCTTAACGTTATTAAGCAGGGGCTCTATGAACTGGTACAGGTGGTAGACCTGCTTGAGCTTGCGCCGCGTATCCTGGTTGAGCTTGCCCTCGCGCGTGAGGATGTGCAGTTCCTTGAGCAGCTCGATGGACTGCCCGGGGCGCAGCTCTTCAATCACTTGCGCGGCGGGGGATGGCTTTGCCGCGCCTTTGGAAGGTTTTGCGGCGCGCGCGGAGCTGGAGGTTTGCATGGCCCCAAGTTTAGTGGGGGTGCTGCGAGGCCCCGCTTCGGGCGGTACAAAGCCCTTTTCATCACGCGCTCCCAGGGGGAGAGGGAGCAAGAAACAGGGGGAAGAAAAACTAAAAAAGGGCTTTTGGCACTTATGGGCGCATAATCGAGCAGTACGGGTGTGCAAAACACCCGCACAAGTTGGTGATCGGTCAGTTTCGCGCGCTACGGCGTTACTTTTGAGTTTGTTGTGCTTTCGGGACCCCATCGCTTTGTTTTTATGTGTTTTTAGGAGTCCCCATGGGCAATAAACTTTACGTCGGCAATCTGCCATACACGGTCCGCGACGAAGACCTGCAACAATCTTTTGGCGCCTTCGGCTCCATTACCAGCGCCAAAGTCATGATGGAGCGCGACACCGGCCGCTCCAAGGGTTTTGGTTTCGTCGAAATGGGCAATGATGCCGAAGCACAAGCCGCAATCGCCGGCATGAACGGCCAGTCCCTGGGCGGCCGTAGCATCACCGTGAACGAAGCCCGTCCGATGGAGGCACGTCCTCCCCGTACCGGCGGCTTCGGCGGCGGTGGTGGCGGTTACGGCGGTGGCGGCGATCGCTCCGGCGGTGGCGGCTACGGCGGCGGCGGTGGCGGCCGTTCCGGTGGCGGCGGCTACGGTGGTGGTGGTGGCGGCGGCCGCGGCGGCTACTAAGCCCTGTTAACCCGCTGACCCAGCTTCGTGCTGGGCCAAGCACCAAAGGCTTCAAAACTTCGGTTTTGGAGCCTTTTTCTTTTGGGGCCGCGCTTTTAGCAGGCCCGCCCCCCGCGCACCTGCAGCCTCTGAAGCATCTTTTTAAATTAACTTGTACACAATTTAATTGTGAGCTACAATTCATCCATGCCCAACAAAACCGACTCCGTGGACGCCATGCTGCAGCTGGACAACCAGCTGTGTTTTGCGCTGTATTCCACCTCGCTGGCCATGACCAAGCTCTACAAGCCCCTGCTCGAGGATCTGGGCCTGACCTACCCGCAATACCTCGCGATGCTGGTGCTGTGGGAGCAGGACGGCCTCACGGTGTCCGAGCTCGGCGAGCGGCTGTACCTCGATTCGGGCACGCTGACCCCTTTGCTCAAGCGCATGGAAACGGCCGGGCTGGTCTCGCGCCTGCGCGCCGTGCAGGACGAGCGCCGCGTGCACATCACGCTGACGGCCGCAGGCCGCAAGCTCAAGGACAAGGCCGCCAAGATTCCGGGCTGCATCCTGAGCGCCACGCAATGCTCGATTCCCGAACTGGTGTCGCTGACGCAGCAAGTGCAATCTTTCCGCAAGCGCCTGACGGCCTGACCTCTTTCACCTATCGATTTTTAACCCGCCCCTGACGGGGTATTTTCCAAAGGAAGCCACCATGACCACGCTCGAAAAAGTTCTCTACACCGCCCACGCCCACACCACCGGCGGCCGTGACGGCAAGTCCAAGACCGACGACGGCCGCCTGGACGTCACCCTGAGCTCGCCCGGCACCTCGGGCACCGGCACCAACCCCGAGCAGCTGTTCGCGGCCGGCTACGCAGCCTGCTTTATCGGCGCGATGAAGGCCGTGGGCGGCATGAAGAAGATCGACGTGCCCGCCGACGTGTCGATCGACTCCAGCGTCGACCTGGGCAAGATCCCCAACGGCTACGGCATCGCCGTGCGCCTGGATGTGACCCTGCCCGGCATGGACCGCGCCGCCGCCCAGGCCCTGGTCGATGCAGCCCACCAGGTTTGCCCATACTCCAACGCAACCCGCGGCAATATCGACGTGACGATTACCCTGAAGTAATCAGGCCTCAGTGTCACTAATGCGGCCCGCCGGTGTTGAACCGGCGGGCCGTTTCATTTACGGTGCGGTGATGAACATCGCCACCTTCCAGGTCCGCAAGGACTCCCTTACCGAAACCCGCTGGCAAACCGCAGCCCCGCTTGCGCTGGCCCCCGGCCAGGTGCGGCTGGCCATCGAGTCCTTTGCGCTCACGTCCAACAACATCACCTACGCGGCCTTTGGTGAGGCCATGAATTACTGGCAGTTCTTCCCGACCGGCGACGACGCATGGGGCTGCATCCCGGTCTGGGGTTTCGCCGTGGTGACGCAATCGCAGTGCGAGGGTGTCGCCGTGGGCGAGAAGTTTTACGGCTACTACCCCATGGGCAGCGAGCTGGTGGCGCAGCCCGCGCGCGTGACATCCGCGGGCTTTTTTGACGGCGCTGCTCACCGGCAAGCGCTGCCGGTGGTCTACAACCAGTACATGCGCTGCGCCACCGACCCGTTTTACGACGCCGCCACCGAGGATGTGCAGTCGCTGCTGCGACCGCTGTTCATCACCTCCTTCCTGATCGACGATTTCCTGGCCGACAACGATTTTTTCGGCGGAGGCACCACCCTGCTGCTGTCCAGCGCATCGAGCAAGACCGCTTACGGCACGGCCTTCCAGCTCGCCAGGCGCGCGGGCCTGGCGGTCGTGGGCCTGACCTCGCCGGGCAATAGGGCTTTTTGTGAAAGCCTGGGCTGCTACAGCCGCGTGCTGGGCTACGAACAGCTGGACAGCCTGGCCGCCGATACGCCCTGCATTTATGTCGATTTCGCGGGCAGCGCCCCCTTGCGCCAGCGCATCCACGACCGCTTCGGCCAGCTGCGCTACAACTGCTCCATAGGCGGCACCCATGTCGACGAACTCGCGGCCAAGGGCGGCAGCCGGGATTTGCCGGGTCCCCGGCCGGTGCTGTTTTTCGCGCCGGCCCAGGTCAAAAAGCGCGTCGCCGATTGGGGCGCGGAAGCCTTCGGCCGCAAGCTCGCGCAAGCCTGGCAGGACTTCACCGGGCAGGTGAGCAGCGCCCAGCCGCCCTGGCTCAGCCCCCGGCGGCATGCCGGCCGGGCGGCCGTGCAGGCGGTGTACCAGGAGGTGCTCGCCGGCAAAGGCGACCCGCGCACCGGCCATATCCTGCTGCCCTGAAAAGCTGTTCGCGGGAACAGCCGTTTACACGCCCCACTGGCTGGGCCCGGCAACTGCGCCGACAATCGGTGCATGACCGAGAAAAGCCAAGCCCCCGCCAGCGCCGCGCTGCATGCCTACGAGACGCTGACCCCTGACCGCGTGCTGGACGCGCTGGCCAGCGTGGGCCTGCTGGGCGACGGCCGCCTGATGGCGCTGTCCAGCTACGAAAACCGGGTCTACCAGGTGCATCTCGAAAGCCCGGTGGGCGAAGCCGAGCTGGCGGGCGACGTGGTGGTCGCCAAGTTCTACCGGCCGGACCGCTGGAGCGACGCGCAAATCATCGAAGAGCACGCCTTCGCGGCCGAGCTGATGGCCGCCGAGATCCCGGTGGTCGGCCCGCTGCTGCTGGAAGGCGCCACGCTGCACCACTTCGGCGGCTTCAGCTTCAGCGTCTCGCCCAGCCGCGGCGGGCGCCGGCCCGAGCTCGACAACCTCGAGGTGCTGGAGTGGATAGGCCGCTTCCTGGCGCGCATACACACCGTGGGCAGCGCAAAACCGTTTGTCCATAGACCGGCGCTCAACCTGCAGACCTTCGGCTTTGCCCCGCGCGACATCCTGCTGGGCGGCGACCACAGCGCGAAAGGCGCCCACGGCTACATCCCGCTGGACATGGAATCGCGCTGGCGCAAGGCCTTTGACGAAGCCATGCTGGTGGCGCAAACCGTGTTCGAGAGCGTGGGCGACGTGCGCACCCTGCGCCTGCACGGCGACTGCCACCCCGGCAATATTTTGTGGACGCCCGAAGGCCTGCCGCTGGCGGGGCCGCATTTTGTCGACCTCGACGACGCGCGCAGCGGCCCGGCCGTGCAGGATTTGTGGATGCTGGTCTCCGGCGACCGGGCCCAGAGCACCCGGCAACTGGGCGCACTGGTCGACGGCTATGAGGAGTTCCGCGAATTCGACCGGCGCGAACTCGCGCTGATAGAGCCGCTGCGCACCCTGCGCCTGGTGCACTACAGCGCCTGGCTGGCGCAGCGCTGGCACGACCCCATCTTCCCCATCAATTTCCCGTGGTTCGGCTCCAGCGACTACTGGAAAGGCCAGGTCGACATGCTCGAAGAGCAGACCGAGGCCATGCAGGAAGCGCCGCTGGTGGTCTAGCGGCTGTCAGCGCCCCCCGGGGACGAAAGGGCGCAAAAAAAGCCCGCATGCAGCGGGCTTTTTTGGGTCGGCCAGGTTCACACCAGCAAAGCGTTGACCCGCCGCACATAGGCCGCCGGGTCGTTCGGCATGCCGCCCTCGGCCAGCAAGGCCTGGTCGAACAGGATGTGGGCGAGGTCGTCGAAGTGTTCGCCGCTTTCGAGCTTCTTCACCAGCGGATGCTGGGCGTTGACTTCCAGGATGGGCTTGACCTCGGGCACGGCCTGGCCGGCCTGCTTGAGCATGCGGGCCAGCTGGGTCGACATGTCGCCGTCCTGCACCACCAGGCAGGCCGGTGAGTCGACCAGGCGCGTGGTGGCGCGCACGTCCTTGGCCTTGTCCTTGAGGGCTTCCTTGAGCTTGTCGAGGATGGGCTTGAACTGGGTCTGCGCCTCTTCGGCGGCCTTTTTCTCGTCCTCGTCCTGCAGCTTGCCCAGGTCCACCGCACCCTTGGCCACCGACTGCAGCGGCGTGCCGTCGAACTCGTGCAGGTAGTTGAGCGCCCACTCGTCGACGCGGTCGGCCATCAGCAGCACTTCAATGCCCTTTTTGCGGAAGATCTCGAGCTGCGGGCTGTTCTTCGCGGCGGCCAGCGTGTCGGCGGTGATGTAGTAGATCGCGTCCTGGCCTTCTTTCATGCGCGCCTTGTAGTCGGCAAAACCCACGCTCACCGTGTCGGTGGTCGAGGAGGCGAAACGCAGCAGCTTGGCCAGGCGCTCGCGGTTCGCGAAATCCTCGCCCAGGCCTTCCTTGAGCACGGCGCCGAACTCGGCGTAAAAAGTCTTGAACTTTTCGGCATCGTTGGCGGCCAGGTCTTCGATCATGCCCAGCACGCGCTTGGTGCAGCCTTCGCGTATGGCCTTGACGGCGCGGCTTTCCTGCAACAGTTCACGCGAGACGTTGAGCGGCAAGTCGGACGAGTCCACCACACCCTTGACGAAGCGCAAATAGGTCGGCATCAGCGCCTGGGCGTCGTCCATGATGAAGACGCGTTTGACGTAGAGCTTCACGCCCGCGGCCTTGTCGCGGTTGAACATGTCCATGGGCGCCTTGGCCGGGATGAACAGCAGCTGCGTGTACTCGGTCGCGCCTTCCACGCGGTTGTGCGTGGTGGCCAGCGGCGCCTCGCTGTCGTAGCTGAGCTGGCGGTAGAACTCGTCGTACTGGTCCTGGGTGATGTCCTTCTTGGCGCGCGTCCACAGGGCCGCAGCCTGGTTCAGGGTTTCCCACTCGCCGGTCGTCACCATCTCGCCGGGCTGGTCGTTTTCGCCCTCTTTCCATTCCTCTTTCTGCATCAGGATGGGCAGCGAGATGTGGTCGGAGTATTTGTTGATGATGCCCTTGAGCTTCCAGGCATTGAGGTAGTCGAGCGAGTCCTCCTTGAGGTGCAGGATGATGCTGGTACCGCGCCCGGCGCGCTCGATCTCGCTGACCTCGAACTCGCCGGTGCCGTCGCTGGCCCAGCGCACGCCCTGGCCCGCCGGCAGGCCCGCGCGGCGGCTTTCCACCGTGATCTTGTCCGCCACGATAAAACCCGAATAAAAGCCCACGCCGAACTGGCCTATCAGCTGCGCGTCGTTCTTCTGGTCGCCCGAGAGTTTGGCCATGAAGTCGCGCGTGCCGCTCTTGGCGATGGTGCCCAGGTTGTCGATGGCTTCCTGCTGTGACAGGCCTATGCCGTTGTCGGTGATGGTCAGCGTGCTCGCGGCCTTGTCGAAGCTCACGCGCACCTTGAGCTCGGCATCGTTCTCGTAGAGCGAAGCGTCGTTGAGCGCCTCGAAGCGCAGCTTGTCGCAGGCATCCGACGCATTGGAAATCAGCTCGCGCAGAAAGATCTCTGGGTTCGAGTACAGCGAGTGGGTGACCAGCTTGAGCAGCTGCGCCACCTCGGCCTGGAAGGAAAGGGTTTGTTTTTGCATGGTCTGGGTCATGGTTGTTTCAAATCTGTTACTAACTCGCTATTTGGACGGGAAATAACCACCCTTATTGGTGGTATTTACCTTTGTTACGTGTAATTCTTTTGGGTTCATTTACGAATAAATCCAATCTTTTCAACGATCTGACGTGATAAATTCCCCACTCCGGTGCTCTGTTACGGTTACAAATGTGCGTTTTTTTGAAATACCTAGTTACAGTTCACTCACCTTCACATTTTGTCCCCCCGTTAACTCGCTCACTCAACCGGAGACCCGTCATGAAAAAGCTTATTTTAGTAATCGCCCTCGGCCTTGCCGCTATCGCCGCCGTGCCCGCCCAGGCAGCCACGGCCACTGGACAGTTCGATGTCACCATCAACCTGACCAGCGCCTGCAAATACGTCAAGACCTCGGACGTGGTGTTCAACTACACCTCGTTCCAGGCCGGCGCCCAGGCACACACCACCGCCGGTGCGTTCACGATCCAGTGCACAAAAACCCTGCCTTACACCCTGGCGCTCGACTCCACCGCCGTAACCGACGATGCCGTTGACCTTGCCTACACCCTGGCACTGAGCGCAGCAGGCGGCACCGGCAACGGTAACACCCAGGCTTACACCGTGACCGGTTCCATGGCTGCTGGCCAGGCCGGCAAGTGCGCCACCGCCGGCGGCGCCTGCTCGAACACCGCAGCGACCAACAAAACCCGCACGCTGACGATCACGTACTAAACGGATCTTGACGTTCGCGGCCCCGATCATGGCAACACCGATGCGCTCGCTCGCAAAGCTGGCTCTCGGTGTGTCCCTGCTTTCGGCGAGCGTTTTCTGTTTTTCCGGTACCGCCGGCGGCCAGTTCGGCGTACAGATCCACCTGAACGGCGGCGACCCCGCCGGCAACGCCTGCACCAGCGCTACGGGCTCGGGCAGCGGCGGCGCCTCGGTGCAGGTCAGCTGCAACTCCAACGTCTTTGTCAATATCGCACAGGTCCGCAGCGTCAGCGCCCAGGGGAATTCTCTGAGCAACTCCCGGTTCATGCCCGGCTACCGCCCCACCCGCGACTCCCTGCTGCCCGATTACTGCCGCAGCGAGGCATCCCGCAACGACCCGGGTCCCCGCATGGCTTGCCGGCTGGATGACCAGCGCCAGGCCTCGGCCGGTGATGAAGCCGACGATGGCTGGGAATTTGAAAGCCGGCGCTACGCCATGGGCCCGGAAGCCGCAGAGATCGAAAAACAGGCCCGCTTGCGCTTTCAGGACATCCGGGGAACGCTCACGGCCGTGCGCCTGGCCCACGCTGGTAATCAGCCGAAATCTATCGAGATGCTGGTATCCTTCTAGGGATGAACGTCCCAAAGCGCCGAAGCAGCCTCGTCACCTATGCTCTCCTGCTGAGTCTGCTTGCGTCCTGGGGTCCCGCCACGGCCGGCGTGTTTTCCGTGACACCCGTGCGCCTTTACATGACGCCGCGTGATCGCGCCATCGCCGTCACCCTGACCAACGAAGCGGACACCGAGGTCGTCCTGCAAGCCGACATCAACACCTGGAGCCAGAAGCCGGACGGCACGGACGAACTGGTGCTGACGGAAGACCTGATCCTGGCGCCGCCCATCATCAAGCTCGCGCCCAAGGCCCGGCAGGTGGTCCGCCTGGCCTTGCTCAAACCCGCCGACGCAAGCCGGCAGCTGACCTACCGCATGATCATCCGCGAGGTGCCGGAAGCCCTGCCCGCGTCCGGCATTCAGGTTCCCATCGCGCTGGCCCTGAGCATGCCGGTATTCATCACCCCGCCGGCGGCCAAGCGCGAGGTCAGTTGCACCAACCAGGCGGCTGACGCCAAGACCCTCACCCTGCAGTGCAGCAATACCGGCTCGGCCTACGCGCAAATACGGGAAGCCGTCGTGACGCGGGGCCCGCAGACGCTGGCCCGCTTTGAAGGCGGCAGCTACATCCTCCCGGGCGCCCGTAAAACCGTCAGCCTCAAAGGCGAGCAAGCCTTGACCGCAGGCCAGGCCCAGCTGGTGGTGACCTTTGACGACGGACAAAGCCTGACGACCAGTATCGCGCTGCCCTGACGGGCGCCCTATCCCATGAGGTGTAGACGGGCTCTACGAAAGCATCCCCTCGCAATAGGCATTGCCGTCCTCTGCTATGGCCTGCCGGCCCAGGCGCAGGTGGCGGCTTCCTCCAATGCGCCGCCCGCTGCCCGCGCCGCCAATGACCGCCTGCTTCCGCTGGAGGTCTTCATCAACAGCACCAAGGGCGGCGTCTGGACGCTGCTGGAGCGCAACGGCATTCTGTATGCGCCCGAGGACGCTTTCGAGGAATGGCGGCTGAACCGCCGCCCCAGCGCGCAGGACATCGATTTCCAGGGCCAGCGCTGGTATGCCCTCTCATCCATCCCGGGCTTCGAGGCGCGCCTGAATTTTGCCGAGCAGTCGGTCGATCTGGTCTTTTCTCCGTCGGCCTTCAATGCCGTGCGCCTGACGCAGGAGTCGGCCATGCGGCCTCCGCTGTCGCCGTCGATCCCGGCGTTCTTTGCCAACTACGACCTCAACTACCTCACCAGCCGCAACCGCGACTCTATCGGCGGAAACACCGTGGCCCGCGACCTGGGCGCCCTGACCGAATTCGGGTTCTCAGGGCAGTGGGGGCTGCTGACCAGCAGCTATGTGGGCCGCAACCTCGTGAGCCAGGACCCGACGCTCAAGGCCTCCTGGCGGCGGCTGGAAACCACCTATACGCGCAATTTCCTGGAGTCCAACAGCACCCTGCGCCTGGGCGACAGCAGCACGCGCACCGGCATCTCTGGGCGGTCGGTCTATTTCGGTGGCGTGCAGTTTGCGAAAAATTTCTCCCTGCAGCCCGGCTTCGTCACCCAACCCATCCCGACCGTCACCGGGCTGTCAGCCGCGCCCAGCACCGTGGAGCTGTACGTCAATGACGCGTTGCGGCAGACCTCCAAGGTGCCTTCCGGCCCCTTCAGCATCGACAACTTCCCCGCCTTGACGGGCGCCGGCGAAGCGCGGGTGGTGGTGCGCGACATCCTGGGCCGAGAGACCGTCATCACCCAGTCCTTTTTCAGCAATGCCAACCTGCTGGAGGAAAACCTCAGCGACTGGAGCTTCGAGCTGGGCGCCATACGCAACCAGCTGGGCATCGAGAACGCCGACTACGGCCCGCGCTTTGTGTCGGGCCTGTGGCGCCAGGGCCTGACCAAAAGCATCACCGTCGAGGCCAACGGCGAATGGTCCCGGCCGCTGGCGCGCGTGGGCGCGGGCGCCAGCTATGAGCTGCCCTTCCAGATGCTGGGCCAAACCGCGGTCTCCTTCAGCCGCAGCGACACCGCCGGCCGCGGCCACAACTGGCTGGTCGGCATAGAGCGCACCGGCTTGCGCCACGGCGTCTCGCTGAGCGCCGAAGGCGCCTCGCGCGGCTACCGGCAACTGGGCATAGACACGGCAAACCCGATGCCGCGGCTGCAGACCACCGCCAGCTACAGTTACAGCACCGACAAGTTCGGAGCCTTCAACATCAGCTATGCGGGCTTTGACAACTATGACCTGGGCAAACTCGACACCCTCAGCGTCAACTACACCATGCGGCTCGGGCCGCACAGCGCGCTGACGCTCAGCGCCACACGGCTCAGCGGAATCTCCACCGGCACCTCGGTGGGCGCGACCCTGATCGTGCCGCTGGAAAACCGCGTCACGATTGCCTCAGGCGTCACCCGCCGCAGCGGCACCACCGAAAGTTATGTGAATGCCAGCCGGGCCCTGAGCGCAGAGACCGGCTGGGGCTGGCGCACGGCGCTGGGTTCGCGCGCCGACGGCGGCTACACCGAGGGCGGCGCCTATTACCAGGGCAGCAAAGGCCTGTTTTCAGCCGACGTCAGCGCGGGGCAGACCCAGCAGAACCTGCGCCTGGGCCTGATTGGGGGATTGGTGATGGCCGAAGGCCAGGCGTTCGCCACACGCCGGGTGCAGGACAGTTTCGCCATTGTCGAAGTGCCGGGCTACGCCAATGTCGGCGTGGGCTTTCAGGGCAGCACGCTGACCCGCACCGACGAGAAGGGCATCGCGCTGCTGCCGCGCTTGCTGCCCTTCCAGCGCAACAGCGTGCGGCTGGACCCGACCGAGCTGCCCATCAGCGCCGAGCTCGACTCCATCGAGCGTGAGGCCGTGCCGGCCCTGCGCGGCGCGGTCAAGATCAGCTTCCCCGTGCGCTCGGGCCGCGGCGCCCTGATACGCATCGTGCTTGACAACGGCGAGCCCGCGCCGGCCGGCGCCGAAATCGAGCTGGTCGGCGACAAGAAGGAGTTTTTTGTCGCCCGGCGCGGCGAAGCCTTCGTCACCGGCCTGCAAACCACCAACAGCCTGCGCCTGAAATGGAACGGCGCGAGCTGCACCTTTAGCGTCGAGCTGCCGCCCGGCAGCCTCGAAGACATCACCCGCGTGGGCCCGGTCCACTGCCCAGGAGTCAAACCTTGAATCTCATGAAAACCTGGCGCCTTGGCGCCGCGGCAGCAGGCCTGTCCCTGCTGGG
Organism: Polaromonas sp. P4_F6; assembly: GCF_056401275.1. Classification (NCBI taxonomy): domain Bacteria; kingdom Pseudomonadati; phylum Pseudomonadota; class Betaproteobacteria; order Burkholderiales; family Comamonadaceae; genus Polaromonas; species Polaromonas sp. P4_F6. The sequence continues at coordinate 716,341 of NZ_JBFUJQ010000001.1, forward strand.
CGCGGCGCCGGCCATGGCCGCGCTGGTCTGCAACGCCACGGCGACACCCGTGCAGATGGTGTACTTTGAGAACGACCCCAACCCCACCGACGGCGCTTGGACCGTGACCATCAATTGCTCGCGCGGCCCCGCGGACCCGACCACCTCGGCCTACACGCTGCGGGCAGACGACGGCTTCAACCCGGGCGCCGGAAGCAGCAACCAGGCGGTGAACGGCACCGGCACGGCCAACCAGATGGCCTACGACCTCTTCAGGACGGCGCCGGGCAACGGGGAATGGGGCTATACCAATGCCACGGACTTCGCGGGCACCATCAACTTCGGCACGGCCCTGACGGCCAGCGTCACGCACGTCTTTTACAGCCGCATCGCGGCCGGGCTCAACAAGAACGCCAAGCTCTTCACCGATACCGTGACCATGCGGCTGCGCTACGACAACGGGCCCGGCAATACGGACGTCTTTCCGACTTTCCCCGTGAGCATCAACAACCAGTCCGTCTGCCTTCTCAGCACGCCGCCCGGCAACATCCAGTTCAACTACACCTCGTTCCAGGTGGCCGCAGCTACGGCCAGCACGGCGTATGCCGTGCGCTGTACCCAGGGCGAAACCTATACCATGGCCCTGGACGCAACGACGGGAACCCTGCTCACGCTCACTTACACCCTGGCCTTGAGCACCCTCGCCGGGCAGACCGGGACGGGCTTTCCGCAGAATTTCACGATCAACGGCAGCATCCCGGGCGGCCAGTCCGGCACCTGCGGCATGGGCCAATGCACCAGCGCGCCACAAACACGAACCCTGACCATCACCTATTGAGCGGCCACCGCTTCACGGCCTCGCGCCCACACTTGGGCAGCGCATCAGCCCGCACAGTGTGACTTTTGTCACGAATTTGCAGCACCTGCGCCCTCGAAAACGGCGCAAAACAACACCATTCGCGATACTGCTACAAGACGTTACTATCACGGGATAACAGCCATCGCACTTGCACAGACCTGGGCGATGCAACGGAGTCGTCATCGATGAGTGTCTCTTACGTCATGCGCCTCGCCTTGGCCGCCCTGCTGTGCACCTGTGCACTGCAGGCCGAGGCTGCCATCACCTGCACGCTCACCACCACGTCGGTCAGCCTCAATTACACCAATGGGCAGGGGACCAATGCCAATGCCAGCGGCACCATCACCGTGAACTGCACGCGGCTGTCGACGGACCCCACCAGCACGACCTACTGGGTCAGCATTGACTACGGCAGCCGCACAGGCCTCACCCGCCGGGTTTTCCGCCATGGCGGAGGAACCATCAACGCCGACCGGCTCGATGTCAGCGTCTACAAGAGCGGGACCACGACCGACTGGATCAATACCGGCACCGGGCGCGTGAACGGGACATTGAATTTCGGCGCCGCGCTGAGCGCCAGCGTGCCTTTGACCTACGACTTCCGGGTGGGCGCGGGGCAAACCGGCAACACCGCAGGGATCTATGACGAGACCTTCATCACCACCCTTCAGCTCACGACCGCCGGGGCCGTTGTCGCAACCGGGAGCTTCACGCCGACGGTCAGCATCACCGCCCAGTGCTTCGTGGGCCAGGTCGCTTCGGGCAACGCGGCGCCCGGCGCGATTTCACCTTCCACGCTGACCTTGAACTACACCTCTTTTGTGGCCACACCGCAGACCGCCACCATGAATTTCACGGTGGACTGCACGCGCGGCACCAGTTACACCCTGGCACTTTCGCCGACCTCGGGCACGCTGCTGGGCCTGAACTACACCCTGGCGCTCAGCAGCGCGGGTGCCACAGGCGATGGCTTCGCCCAGCCTTACACCGTGACAGGCAGCATCGCGGCCGACCAGGCAGGCACCTGTTCCACAGGCGCCTGTACGGCCACCCAGACCGGGGTGACGGTCACCATCACTTACTAGGTGGGGCGCCCACCCGGGCATCCATCAAGCCCACCGGCCGCCGCCCAGACGCGGCATTTTTGCCGCCTTTCGCTGCCGCAAAATTGATAAAACGCCCGTTTTATTGCCAGAAACCTCTGTCAAAACCATTAATTTGAGGGAAAAATCAAATTTAGCCTGCGATTTGTGTAATAAATCACCAATTAACAGTTTTATTGTTAATTTTACCAATTGCTTCAAATTATCAGATTCGCTAGCATGGACCGCAACAGCTCATCCTCTTGAAGGAGTTGCGCCATGAAGACCGTCAAATTTGCCTTTGTCCTTGCCCTGTCCCTCCAGTCCCTGCTGGGGCTTCACGGCACGGCCCAGGCGCAAACGGCTTCTGGCTCCTTTGACGTGACCATCGTGCTGCGCACTTTCAGTGAAGCCGTGACGGCTGACCATCGCTGCACCCACCGCGGACAGCCCGACGGCAATGCAGGAACCCTGCGTATCAGCTGCCCGGCCACGGTGGACGTCAAGGCCATTGCCAGCGCTTCAGCCAGCAGAAGCGGCCAGACGCAGCGCATGAACACCCTGCCCGATTCCGCCGGCAAGCGCCTGGCCGTGGTGGCGGGCAAGCCCATGCATTCCCTGGAACCAGTGGAATTGACGATTTCGTGGTGAGCACTCGCTAGCGGCACCCAGCTGCCCTGCATTCGTCCGCAACAAAGGCCAGGAGGGCCGGCCACCCAGCCAGGACACCAGCTGCCGCGTAAGCTCCGGCCGCCTCAGCAGCTCCAGGTGGTTCATGCCCTGCGCAATCCACTGGTTCTCGGACGCAACCGCCTGCGTACCGGTCACTGCGGCATAAGCTCAGCGGGTATTTTCGAGGAACCAGTAGCGCCGCTTGCGCACCGGCGTGATGATGGGCGTCACTTTGGAGCCTTCAATGCCGGACCCTTTGGTATTGGGCGCCCCAATGATGAAAGGAACCTGCTTGCTGATCGTTTGCCCCGTGGTCGGTGAGGTGTAACTCACCGTCACCGTACCGGTCACCGGGCTGGGCGGCAATCCGCCACCTACCAGGACCTGGCTGGTTGCGGCCGTGCAGAACAGGGGCGCTGAATATACCTTGGCGATTCCCAGGTTGGCGCTGCAGGAAGCGGTAGAAGTCGGCGACGGCATGTTGGTACTGAAATAAGTGATCCCGCCCACTGACACCGGTGCGTTGACGATTTTTTCTCCGCTGGTGCTCATGGGAATCTGGCAGCCTGCGACCATGCTGCTCGTGCTTCCGACAACGCCGAGATCGGTGGACGTGATCGCCGTGAAAGCAGCAGTCGGCGTGCCCTTGATTAAACGCGTATCCCTGACGGTGAAAAACGCATCGGTACTGGTAGTCGCCAGCGGCTTTTCCCGGTCACCGGAGCCCACCATCACGGCGGAAAAAGTGGGCGTTATCACCACATCGGGCGGATAGAAGAACTTACGGGTTCCCGTGCCGCTGAGCGCAGCCAGCTTGTAAATACCCCAGTCCGCGACGGCAGCACTCGTTGTGGATCCGGTTGTTTTCTCCAGATCGATCCGATAGACATTTCCGCCCAAATCCACCGCGTAAACGCGGTCCACATAGCCGTCAAAGTCCGAGTCGATCAGCGAAACATCCGACGGAACACTGCGGGTCGTGGAGAAGGTCTTGAGAACGGCACCGGTGAAAGCATCCAGCACCAGGACCGCATTGCCCATGGTGGTGCTGCCTTGGGGCGTCACATCTTCCGCCGCCGCGTCGTACCCGGCACCCATGATGAGGACCGGATTGGTGTTGCCCTGGATCTTCGCCACCTTGGGTTCCGACCAGGTCTGGCCCAGGACGGAAATATCGGACTGCGTTTTCCTCCATAAGAATTTCGGGGCTGAAGGGATCGTGACATCCAGGGCGTAAAGAACCCGGCCTCCGCGGCGCATCGCCACATAAAGATAGACCTTGTCGATAGTCCCGTCGGTAAGAACTTTCTGGTAAACGCCAATCGGCCCATCCACAAAATAGTCACGGGGCGTGGGTGTCGAAGCCGTGGTCGGGGTGCCCACCGCCGTTGTGGAGAGCCGTATCTCGGGCGAGTTGGCACGCAGCCGGTTCAATTTGGAGAAATGCTCTTCCGGAATGAAACTCCACAACTCCTGCCCCGCGGTCGTACCCGTCTGGTTGCCATTGACCGCACGCAAGGTGCCGTCGTTGGAGCCATAGAACACGACCACGCCGGTCGCTCCGCCGTAGTTGACAACCGCGGGCCGGGAATGCAGCACGTCGCCGTGAACGCTGGGGCGCACCGTCGTGGTTCCGCCAGGTCCGGACTCGTCGCCGGCGTTGTCATTTCCACGCACCCAGTTGATCAGGTTGTTTCGTTCAGTGGTGCTGGCAACACCCAGCATTGCCGACGTAATGGCGCTGGTGGCCGTCGTGAATTGGGTCGTGGTGCTGCTGGCCAAGTTGGTGTTGGCCGCGCACGAAATGCAGGTAAAGACGTTTCGGCTCGACTGGTCGGCGGCGTATGCCGCGCGAAGTTGCTGGGCGACACCGCCCTTTTCCACCACTTCACCATCCGGGGAGTCGGAGCTGGAAAGCGGTGTTCCCAGCTGCTGGTTAACCCAGAAGCTGCTCGACGAAGTCCAGTAGGACACTGCCGACGGCGAAATAAAACCCGTGGTACCGCTGATGGCGGCATTGCCGTTTTTGTCGCTCAAAAACAAGGTGTCGGTAGCCGCTTCATAGCCAAACTTGTACTGCTTCAGGTTGCCACGCCAGCGCGGGCGGCCATCGCCGTCGGGGCGGAACATGCCCATGAAAATCTGGTTCAGATAGGTTCCCCGTGCGTTCACGCTCACAGGCAGACTGGCCGATGAAAAGACGCTGTTCACCGCCTGTATCTGATTAAGAATCTTGGTCAGGGCATCAACGATCTCCGTGCCGGCACCGCCGGAGCTGACGGAAAAATACTCCCCCCCGCTGTTGGTCGCCATGCTTTTAAGCATGGCCGTCCAACCAGGACCTTGCCCGGTGGTGATTTTGTCGACGTCCAGCGTAAAGGTGGAAATATTCTGCGGCGTTTTTTTCATGAACCGCGCCCATTCATCCGCGACACCGGACTGGGATCCACTTGGAAACAAGGCGATGTCGGCCGGCCTCGTCATGCTCAGGGCCGTATAGGCCGCGGAAAGCTTTGTTGACGCCGTCGAAGTGTCCGATGCGTTGTCCTGGACCGCGCCGTTGCTGATGTAGATGATGTAATTCCGCTGGCAATCGCTCAATACGGGACTGACGTAGGGCGAGCCGGATTTTGACGCCAGCGCATTTCCGGCGATGGCATAAATGGCGTTGGACGCGGCCGTGCCGGAAACGTTGCCGGCGTAATCTGTTTTGGCCTTGTTGTTGCCGGCGTACGGCGCTTTCCCGGCGAAATAGTAGTAGGCCTCTGCCATGGTAAGTCCGGCCTTGCCGCCATTGGACTTGTCACCATTGGAGTTCAAGCTATTGAGCAGCGCCGCCAGTTTGGTCTGGTAATTGGTGTCCAGCAAGCGCACCGCCGAACGAACATAGGCGCCATCGCTGCCCGAGTTGCCGCTACCCGTTTCGGTGAACATCATCATGCCCACGCGAAACTTGTTGGCGGGCAGGGAATTGAAGGTGGAAACCAGCGCGGCTATTTCATTCGTGAAAGCCGTATTCCAGTTGGCCGTGTTGTCCACCACGAAAAGAATGTTGGGTGCGTCGGCAGACGCTGCGCTGCCGCTGTAGATGTCGATGTCGCTGGTGTACTGGGCATAGACAGGCGCGGCCGCCAGAAGGCTCAAGGCAATGGCCGCAAACCGGAGAATTTTTTGACGGATAGCGTTCATGTCATACCCCTAGATGCATGCATTAACGGCATCAGTTTCGAGCACTCGCACGGCAATGCCCTGGTTTAAAGTCACTTTGGCTCCAGATCGCACATCCACCACTTTCGCTCCGATATTCCATTCACTGTTGGCACACAGCGAGTTACCGGCATCAGCGGCTGCATCGGGGATATCCAGCCCGCCTTGCTGGACAACGCTGGACTTCATGCAAGCCAGGTCCGCGGGAAGCGATGGATTGAGTTCGCTGCTTTTAATGGCTTTCGTACGAAAGCAATGCGGCTGCGGGTTCATGGTGGCGGTGTAGTCCATGGTCCCGTTGCCGTCGATGTCCACTTGTATCGGCGTGGCAGCGACATTGGCTGGATTGGTGGTGAAATACGATGAACTGATAGTCTGTTCAAGCGCTTTCTGGCCTACCGCTATAGCTTCCTGGCGGGACTGCATGTTCCCGACAATTCGCAGGTTTCCGGTGGAATCCTTGAAGGCAGTCACGGCAAACAGACTCATCAAGATCAAAAAGATCATGGCCACCACCAGGGTGGCGCCTCGCTGTGAAGCCTTTGCTTTCATGGTATTTCCCTCGGCCCCGCCACGTTGTGCACACGCACGGTGACGGTATAGGCCCGGCGCTTATACGCGTCATTGAACGGCCCGCGGGTGCCGGCCAAGCCCAGATCGTAGGTTTTGCCGTCTACAAAACCGAGGCTTGTTTCGGTGGTACGCGACAGCAAGTGAATTCGAACGCCGACGACATTGCTCCAATCATTGTCGGCCGCGCCAGCCACGCCGCTGAGTCCGCCAAGGTACACGTCAGGCACGCCGTCCGCATTGGTGTCAAAGCCATAGTCATAAGCCACTTCCTGAATGCCCTCGGCCAGCGGCGAGACCACCATCAGGTTGCCGACAAGTTCGGCACGTTTAAGGGTCGGCGTGGTGTCTATCCCGCACTCATTGCAGGAAGCCACGTAATAGATGCGAACCACATAACGCTGGACGGTGTTGATCGCGGCGCAGTCGAGATTTCGCAAGGTGAAGTCCGCTGACGCCGCGGAAAGAATGAACTTGGTGGCGGTGGGGTCGGTTGAGCAGCGGGAGGTCTGCATATAGATGCCGCCGTTGGTGGAAGGGCCAGGCGCCACCGCCGTGGTGTCCAGATGCCGCAAGACCAGGGCAGCTGTCCCGCTCTTGTAATTGGGCAAGCAGGCCGTCAGGGCTGCCGCCTGCGCCGCGGTCAATCCCGTCAAGGCCGCCGGAATGGTCAGCGTCGCATTGTCCCAGCCCAGACCGGTGATCGTCGTGGCGCACAGGCCGGCGGGGGCCGGTGTCCCCACCGTCATGCCGTCCCTGGACAATTCGCCGTAGTAGCCCGCTATGCTGACGTTCTCCGTCAACAACTCCACGGCGTAACGCCCGTTCTCTATCTGGCGGACGCTCTTGTCGATCTCATTGGCGGTCTGGCTGCTGTTGGCGAACAAGGTCGCCAGACCGGCCACCAGAATCAGGCCAATTGCCAGCGCCACCATGAGCTCGACGAGCGAAAACCCGCGCGCATGCCTGCGATCCTGCAAAGAAGTGATGAGGTGTCGGCGGGAGTTCATCACGATGCGAGCGTGGCAATCTGCACCACTGTAGTGACCGTTCTGCGCATATTTTCGCTGGAGTAGGCATTCTGACCGCAGGTATTAGCCGAGGCGCCGGTTGCCTGCACACCCTGCCACGCAATGCTGATCAGGTATTGATTGGCGGCGGGGCTGCTGATGCAGCCGCGAGCTCCCGTCATGGCGCCCAGCTTCGCCGTGCCCTGTACCTCGGCGGCCCCCTGGATCAAGAGACTCCATTCGCACAGGTCCTTGGCGGCTTGCGTGGCTGCTGCTGCGCAGCTTCCGGGATTTGTCGTTCCAATGTCGGTCACCACATAGGCCGCGGCATTGGTGCGATTCAAGGCAATGCGAGCCGAAATATCATTAATGAGTATCAGGGCCTGCGACCTTTGGTAGCCCTCTATTTGCGACAGCGCTGTCTGCGCCTGCAATCCCACAAAACCGAGCACGCCAAATGCAATGACAAGCATCGCAATCAGCAACTCCATCATCGCGGCACCGCGCTGGGAATGTGTAGCGGGGCTCATGATGGACATTCCGTATTGGCGTTTTTCGGCCGGCCCGACGGATCCAGCGAAACACAGCGCGGATGCGTTCCGCCGTCAGTCAGGGCAAACCGCACTATCGTTACGACATTTGTCCGGCCATTCCTGTCAAACGTCACGCTGGCCGGCGAGGCGGTGAACTGCACGCCGCTGCCGACATTGCCCTGCCCGCCTATCACCTCGGATGTGGACGCGACGTTGACACTCCAGCCGTTGACCCACGCGGATGAAGTGGGCGTCACCGTGACATTCTCACCCCGCTTGAGAGCCTCGCTTCGCGCGAAGACAAGGTCGGCAACAACGTTGTACGCAGTCACCCGGACCCGCTGCGCCGCGAGCAATTGCTTGAAAGACGGCGCCGCCATCGCACTGATGACGGCCAGCACCGAGACCGCCACCATCAACTCCAGGAGGGTAAAGCCTTGGGATTTGTGCGGAATCGAGCGCCTCATAGCATGGCCTACCAGCAGTTTGAGGGTGACTTGGTGCCGCTCTGGTCGATGCTCAATGTGCCGCATTTGTCGGCGGCCTGCGAGCCGGAAGGTGTCGCGGTAGCGGTAAATGTTGGCGCTGCGCCCGTACCTACATTGATGACCACGCCATATGTCTGTTGCACGGTGCCCGGAACCGTAATATTCAGGGCACTGGCTGTCGCGACATAGCTGCGAGTGTCAAGCAGCATTTGCTGCTGCCGGGCGGCGATATTCATCAAGACGGCCTGGGCCTCAGCCCGACGGGCTTTGCGCACTTGATCCAGGTAAGACGGGTATCCGATGGCTGCGAGGATTCCGATTACCGCTACGGTAATCATCAGCTCTATCAAGGTAAAGCCATGGTTCGTTTTCATGTGAGGGCTGACTATCAATTTAGTTAGATTCGGTTAAATCTAACCTTTTTTGTATCCTATCCCTTCATACCAAATGATTAATCTCTACCGAAATAAAAACAACAACACAAGGGAAAAATTCCCCCAATTTTGTGCACTTTTGCACGCATGCACCCAAAAAATGCAAAAACACGGGAATAACCGAGCTGACAAATGCGTGAAACACCCAAATCACTTGATGAAAATGATATTAGTCAATTTCATCAAATTTATTGCTGCCAATCAGTTGTCCGACCCACCTAGCCAGCGCACCAGTTGCCGCGTAAGCTCCGGCCGCCTCAGCAGCTCCAGGTGGTTCATGCCCTGCGCAATCCACTGGTTTTCGGGCGGAAAGGCCAGGCAGCGGCCCGGTTCCGCATGCAGGCCCAGCGCGCTGTCCAGCGACACCAGGCCGTCGCCGACCATCCTGCGCGCCAGCGCCTCCCGCACCGCCACCATGGGCCCCTTGCCGGGCGCCAGCGTGGTCGCCGCCACGGTGTAGCAGGCCACGCCGGCCGGCAAAGGCACGGGCTGGCGCGTGTCCGGCTTGCGCTCGAAGCGCGCCGCATCGTGCCAGTCGGCACGCAGCAGGTTGCCGTGGCGCAAATCGGTGATGCCGGCGCTGCGCAGCTGGCCGATCTTCGCGAAGGGTTTGGTCACGATGTTGCCGCCCAGCACGCCATCCACCCAGCTGCCCAGGCGCTCCAGCGGCGCGCCGTGGTGGGGCGTGCCCAGGAACACCAGGGCCTTGAGCTGCGCCAGCCAGCCGTAGCCGGCCGCGGCCGCCTGGTGGCAAGCGCTGCGCGCGACCAGGCCGCCCATGCTGTGCGCCAGCAGCGTGATGTCTTCCACCGGCCGCGGCCAGGCTTTGGCCAGCTGCTGCAGCAGGCCGGCCAGCTGCTCGCCGTTGTCCGAGATGTGCAGGCCGGTGTTGTAGTGCAGGTAGAGCGGGGTGTAGCCCAGTTCGCGCGCCAGCTGTTCGCCGTGGCCACCGGCCGGCGCATCGCTGTTCCACTGCAGGTCGTTCATGCACAGGCCGTGCAGCATCACCAGCAGCTTGCCGCTCGCGCCCGGCAAGCGTTCGGCCAGCGCCTGCGGCTCCAGCAGCAGCGGCCGGCCCGCCGAGCGCAAACGCATGGGAATCACCAGCGGGTTGGCTGTCTCCAGCAGGCGGTCGCCGAGCACACCGCCCAGTGCCGACAGCATGGCCTCGCGCTGCGGCGTCGAGGGGCGCTGGTCGGCCGGCGCCGCCGCGCGCGACAGCAGCGCGTTGGCCGCGCCGCCGGCCAGCCGCGTCACGCCCTTGATGCCGCCGTAGACCAGGCCGGTGATGCCCCGCGCACGCACGCCGCTGCCGCCCGGCATGCGGTCTATGAATTTCGCGCCCAGAGGGCCGAAGGGCCTGGCGACGGCTTTGTAGACATTGCCCTGCACGCTTTCGGCGAGGCCCGTGACGCCCAGGGTCGCCTGGGTGGCGAGTTGCGCCAGCCCCTGGACGTCGGAGACATGCAGCCAGGTGGGCAGCAGCCCGCCGGGATTAAAAGGTGGCGAAGGTGGCGCGCTGCCGGGCGGCTCGGGTGTCTGCATGCCCGATTGTGGGGGTAGGGCCCCGCGCGCGCCAGCGAATGTTGCGGCGCGCCTATTTGCAGAGGCTGAACAGCTCCGCCGGCGCGGCCGGCTCGACAATGCCGCCACTGGGCGGCAGCGCCGGAACGGGTTCGGGCGCGCCCGGGTTGAGCACATTGTGGATGCGCGCGGCCAGCACAAAACGCGGGTAGGCCGCGTCGCCAATGGTGTTGCTGCCGTTGGCCAGCAGGACCACGTCATAGCCGCTGCCGTAGCTCGCGTTGGCCGCGGCGAAGCTGACCGTCTGCCCGGCCGCGCCGTAGCTGCCCGGCCCGCCCAGCGCCGCCAGCCCCATGCCTATGGGCGCGAACTTGCCGCCGCCCAGCGCGGCCGGCGTGCGCATGCGCGCCAGGCTGGCCGCCGAGATCACCGCGCCGCTTTTGAGCGCGCCGTTCCAGCGCACCATGTCCGAGGCGGTGGAGACCACACCGCCGGTCGCGTCAAAACCCGAATTGAGGTCGGGGCAGACGCGCCAGGCATCGCCGGGCTTGACGCGGTAGTGGCCCACCGCGACCCCGGGCCGCGGCTGCGGGCCCAGCAGGTAGGAGGCCGCCATGCCCGCGGGCTTGAACAGCAGTTGCGCGTACGCCGCCTCCAGCGGCTGCCCGCCGGCGCGTTCGATCACGCGGCCCAGCACGATGTAGCCGGCATTCGAATAGTCATAGGCCGTGCCCGGCGCGGCGAACAGGCCCGTCGCCTGCATGTTGGCGAACAGCCGCGCCCGGCTGAGGGGCGGCTCCTGCAGCACGGCCGGCATGCCGTCCAGCAGCAGGTCGTCGGGGTCTTTCTCGGCGCCGGGAATGCCCGCCACCATGCCCATGAGCTGGGCAATCGTCGGGTCCGGCTGGTAGCGCAGCTCGGGAATCCAGCGCGACAGCGGGTCGGCCAGCGAGAGCTTGCCCAGCTCCTGCAGCTTGAGCAGCGCGGCCGCCGTGAGCTGCTTGGTGACCGAGCCTATCTTCACCGGCGTGCCGGGCGTCATGGGCACACCGGCGCGCACATCGGCCGCGCCATAGCCCCGCGTGTACAGCACGGCGCCGCCCTTGCCGACCGCGAGCTGCAGGCCCGGCAAGGCGCCAGGCACGTATTCGGCAACCAGCGCGTCGATCTGCGCGGCCACGGCCGGCGTGATCGCAGGCGGCGCTTCGGCCTGGGCCTGCACGGCGCAGGCTGACAGCGCGAGGCTGCAGGCCGCCGCCACGCGGGCCAGCAAATGAGTGAAACCCCCTCCGGCAGGATGGTGAGCGCGCATCGGTAATCCCTCCATGCTTGTGGGGGCGAGCTTACTGTCTTTGCAGCCGGTTCCGCAACAGCTGCAGGGTGCCGCGCCGCCCGCCAGGCCGGCCGCTCAACCCCGCGACGGCGTCCTGTGCGGCGCCGGGGCGGCGACCGCCGCGCGCAGGCGCGACACCGCCAGGAGCTGGGCCTGCCGGTTTTCCGGCTCCGCTTCATGGGAGGTCTGTTCCGCGCAGTAGGCGAACAAGTCGTCCAGCTCGCTGGATTTGTCGAACACCGCGTCGGCGCCCAGGTCCGCGGCGCGTCGGCGGATTTCTTCCGTGGCGTAGTTGCTGAGCACCACGACCTTCTGGTAGGGCTCGCGCTTGCGGCAACCCGCCAGCACGCCCAAGCCGTTGCCTTCTTTGAGGAAGAGGTCGACGATGGCCAGGTGCCACTCGCCGTTGTGCGAACTCAGCCACTGGCTGGCCTCGGCCTGGGTGGCCCCATGGCCCGTGACCTGGACGGAGGCGATCTCCTGGAGCGCCTCCATCAGGTTTTCCAGGACGATCTCGTTGTCTTCAACCAGGTAGGTAATCAGTGCCATGAAACCCACTTTAGGCCGCCGCCGGGCAAACGCTGCCGTCCGTTGGCGCGCGTCCGGGTAGGACAGGGCACTACCTGCCGACCCTGCGGCGCGCAAGGTTTAAGAGGCCCCTAGAAGTGCTCGTGCGGCGCCAGATAACGCCACTGGCCCACCGGCAAATGCCCCAGGTTGACCCGGCCTATGCGCACGCGCTTGAGCCCGGTCACAAACAGCCCCACCTGCTCGCACATGCGGCGTATCTGGCGTTTTTTGCCCTCCTTGAGCACAAAACGCAGCTGCTCGGGGTTTTGCCAGGAGACCTGGGCCGGCCGCAGCGCCTGGCCGTCTAGGCTCAGGCCGTGGTTCAGCAGGGCCAGCTTTTCGGGCGGGAACAAGGCCTGCACGTTGACGGTTTCAGGACCATAGCTGACGCGCACAAGGTACTCTTTTTCAATCTCGGAGTCTTCGCCTATCAGCTGGCGCGCCACGCGGCCGTCCTGCGTCAGCACCAAGAGGCCTATGGAGTCGATGTCCAGCCGGCCGGCCGGCGCCAGGCCGCGCAGCTGTTCATGGCCCCAGCGCATGCGGCTGTTGCATTCGCGCCAGCGGTTTTGCGGCTGCACCAGCGCCACGGCCGGTTCATGGCCGTCCTCGGCCTGGCCGCTGACATAGCCCACCGGCTTGTTGATCAGGATGGTGACCTGCAGGCGCTGCTGCTGCTCGGCCTGGCGGTCGACCTCGATGCGCGCGTCCACGGCCACGGGCTGGCCCATCACGGCGGGCGCGCCGTTCACGCGCACCCAGCCGCGCGCGATCCAGTCGTCGGCCTCGCGGCGCGAGCACAGGCCCAGTTCGGCCATGCGCTTGTTCAGCCGCACGGTGGCGGCGGGCGCGCCCGGCGCGGCGGCTTGTTTGGGGATGCGAACGGCGGCGCCCACGGGTTTGGGGCCGGCGCCGGGTTTGAGGGGGTTTTGCATTTGCTGGGTACTTTAGGGGCCGGCCTGGGCGGCCGGGTCGCCGCTTATTGTCCCACTCAGCCCACCCAGAGCCGGTAACCCACCGCCGTTTCCGTCAGCAGGTGTTTGGGCTGGGCCGGGTCGGCCTCGAGCTTCTGGCGCAAATGACCCATGTAAATGCGCAAATAGTGGTTCTGCCCCGCATGCGAAGGGCCCCAGACCTCGCGCAGCAGCTGCCGGTGCGTCAGCACCCGGCCGGCATGGCTGACCAGCACCGTGAGCAGCCGGTACTCGATGGGCGTCAGGTGCACTTCCGCGCCGGCGCGCCGCACCAGGCGCGCCTGGCGGTCCACCTCCACCTCGCCGAAGCTGAACAGCGGCTCCTCGGGCGTGCCGTCGGCGCCGGCCCCGCGCGGGCGGCGCAGGTTGGCGCGCACCCGGGCCAGCAGCTCGCCCACGCCAAAGGGTTTGGTCAGGTAGTCGTCGGCGCCGGCGTCCAGCGCGGCGATCTTGTCGGCCTCGTCGGTGCGCGCCGAGAGCACCACGATGGGCACGGCCGACCAGCCGCGCACGTCGCGAATCACCTCCAGGCCGTCGCCGTCGGGCAGGCCCAGGTCCAGCACCAGCAGGTCGGGCTTGCGCGTGCCGGCCTCGGTCAGCCCGCGCCTGGCGGTGTCGGCCTCGAAAACCTGCCAGCCTTCGGCCTCCAGCGCCGCGCGCACAAAACGGCGTATCTGCGGCTCGTCTTCAATGACGACGGCAACGGGTGCGGGATGGGACATGGCTAAAGAAAAAGGGGATCAGGCGGTTTCGGGCAGGCCCTGGGGCGGCGGGCGCCGCGGCAGGGTGATGCTGAATTCTGCACCACCGCCGGCCGCCTGCGGCAGGCTCGCGGCCGCGATCTGCCCGCGGTGCGCCTGCACCACCGCCTGGCAAATCGCCAGGCCCAGGCCCACACCCGGCGTGGCCGACTCGGCCTCGCCGCGCGTGAATTTTTCAAACAGCTCGTGCTCCCGGCCCTTGAGCGCGGCCGGCAGGCCGGGCCCGTGGTCGCGCACCGCCAGCAGCAAGGCCGTGTCCGTCACCTCCGCGCTGACTTCTATGGGCGGCTTGCCGTATTTGGCGGCGTTTTCCAGCAGGTTGACCAGCACACGCTCCATCAGCGCCGCGTCAAATTCGACCAGCGGCAGGTCGGCCGGCAGCGCCGTCACCACGGCCCGGCCGGCCAGCGCGTGCTGCGCCTGGCGTATCGCCGAGCCGACGATTTCCTCGACCGACTGCCAGTCGCTGCGCAGGTTGACCGCGCCGCTTTGCAGCCGCGCCATGTCCAGCAGGTTGTTGACCAGCGCGCTCAGGTGGCGCGCCTCGCCGGCAATCGCGCGCGCCGCCTGCGACTGTTCTTCGCTGAGCGGCGGCGCCGTGCGCTGCAGCGAATCGGCCAGGCCTATCAGCGCCGTCAGCGGCGTGCGCACGTCGTGCGAGATCGCCGCGAGCAGCATATTGCGCAGCTTTTCGGACTCCATCTGCACCACCGCCTGCTGGGCCACATCCACGTAATGCACACGCTCCAGCGCGATCGCGACCTGGCGCGCCAGGGTCTCGAGCTGCTGCACCTGCTCGGGAATCAGCAGCCAGCGCGCCTGCGCGGGCTTGACGGCCAGCACGCCGCGCACCCGCATCGGCGCCTTCAGCGGCAGGTAATGCCAGGCCTGGGCCGACAGCGTGGCGGTGGCCAGCCCGGCCGGCTGTTCGTTGCGAAACACCCAGTCGGCCACGCTGGCGTCAAAATCAGCCGGCGGCTTCGCGGGCGGCAGCAGCTGGTCGTGGCCGTCAGTCGCCAGCACCAGGGCCTGCCCGCCGAAATTGCGCTGGGCGGCCGCTTCGCCGAGCTCCACGACCTGCTCGCTCAGCAAGGCCGCCGACAAATCGCGCGCCAGCTCGAACAGCGACTGCGCGCGGCGCTCGCGGCTGGCCGCGATGCGCGCCTGGAAACGCAGGCCCGCCGTGAGCTGGCCGGTCAGCAGGCCCACCACCAGCATCACGCCGAAGGTCACCAGGTATTGCACATCGCTGACGGCAAAGGACAGGCGCGGCGCGACAAAAAAATAATCAAAGGCCGCGACGTTGAGAAAGGCCGCCAGCGCCGCCGGTCCGCGCCCGAACTTCAGCGCCACCAGCACCGTGCCCAGCAGGAAGAGCATCACGATGTTGGCCAGATCGAAAAAATTCAGCAAAGGGTGGGCCAGAACGGTGATGGCCGCGCTGGCGGCCGCGGCCCAGGCATAACCCGGCACGTTGCCGCGCCAGGCCGCGGCCTCGTCTTCATCGGCCGGGCGCTGCACCGCGCGCGCCAGCCGCCGCGCGCTGTCGGCGTGGCCCACCTCCACAATGTCCAGCGTGGGCGCCAGCATGGCCAGCCGGCGCGTCATGCTGGGGCCGCGCCACAGCGCGCGCCAGCCCGGCAGCTGCGGCCGCCCCACCACCAGTGTGGCGCAATTGAGCTGCTGCGCCTGCGCCACCAGCGCCGCGGCGGCATCGCCGCCCGTCAGCACCGCCGTGGCCGCGCCCAGCTCTTCGGCCAGCTGGATCACCGCCAGGATGCGGTCGCGCCTGGCAACCTCCAGCAGCTGCAGGCGCGGCGTTTCCACATAAGCCGCATGCCAGCGCACATTGAGCTGGCCGGCCAGGCGCGCCGCCGTGCGCACCGTCTGCTCGGCGCCCTCGCGCGGCCCTATGCAGGCCAGGATGGCGCCTTCGGTGTTCCAGACCGGGGTGATGGATTTTTCGACGCGGTAGCTGCGCACGTCGTCTTCCACATGCTCGGCCGTGCGCCTGAGCGCAATCTCGCGCAGCGCGATCAAATTGCCCTTGCGGAAAAAATTCTGCGCCGCACGCTCGGCCTGCTGCGGCATGTAGACCTTGCCGGCCTTGAGCCGCGCCATCAGTTCGTCGGGCGTGACGTCGACCAAAATGATTTCATCGGCGCCGTCCAGCACCGTGTCCGGCACGGTTTCATGCACGCGTATGCCGGTGATGGCGCCCACCGTGCCGTTCAGGCTTTCCAGGTGCTGCACATTGACGGCCGACCAGACGTCGATGCCGGCCTCCAGCAGCTCATGCACGTCCTGCCAGCGCTTGGCGTGGCGCGAGCCCTCCACATTGCTGTGCGCGAGCTCGTCGACCAGCAGCACCGCCGGCTTGCGCGCCAGCGCCGCGTCCAGGTCGAACTCCTTGAGCGTGCGCCCACGGTAGGCCACCTCGCGCAAAGGCAGTTGCGCCAGCCCGGCCAGCAGCTCCAGGGTTTCGCTGCGGCCATGGGTTTCCACCACGCCGACCAGCACATCGCGGCCGGCCTTGCGCTCGCGCTGCGCGGCGCTCAGCATGGCGTAGGTCTTGCCCACGCCGGCGCTGGCGCCGAAGTAAATGCGCAAGCGGCCCCGGCGCGCTTTCTCCTCCTCACCGCGCAGGCGGTCCAGGAGCTCGTCGGGGTCAGGGCGGGAGTCGGGGAAGCTGGCCATGCCGTTACGTCGTGTTCAAGGTGTCAGAGGTCGCTGCGCAAAGGGTAACACCGGGGCTCGCAAAGGAATCATCCGCAGATGACGCAGATTTCCGCAGATTGAAGAAAAAGATTTGTACTCGCGATTTCGTCCTCGCCTGCATGTGCTGGCCATGCGACTTTGCATCGGGATTGTTTTCATCTGCGGAAATCTGCGTCATCTGCGGATAGAAAATTCACTCCAATGCAAGATTGAGTTGCAGCACATTGACCTGGGGCTCGCCCAGAAAGCCCAGCAAAGGCGGCTCGGTGTGCTGCTCGACCAGGGCCCGCACTTTTTCCAGCGGCAGATTGCGCGCCCTGGCCACGCGGGCCGCCTGGTAAAGCGCCGCGGCCGGGCTGATATGCGGGTCCAGCCCGCTGGCCGAGGCCGTGACCAGGTCCACCGGCACAGGCGCGGTATTGCCGGGATCGGCCGCCTTGAGCGCTGCGATGCGGCCCTTGACGGCATCGACCAGCGCGGGATTGAGCGGCCCCTGGTTGGCGCCGCTGGAGGCTGCGGCGTTGTAGGGCATGGGACCCGTGGCCGAGGGGCGGCCCCAGAAATGGCCGGCATCGCTGAAGTTCTGGCCTATCAGCGTGGAGCCGACCGGCTTGCCATCACGAATGACAAGGCTGCCGCCGGCCTGTTTTGGAAACAGGGTCTGGGCCGTGCCAGTCACCACCAGCGGGTAGGCCACGCCGGTGGCCAGGGTCAGCACGGCAAACAGCACGAGTGCGGGACGAAGAATGTTTTTCATGGGTTTTCCTTAAACAAGATTCATGGCCACCAGCAGCAAGTCAATCGCCTTGATGCCGATAAAAGGCACAACCAGGCCGCCCAATCCGTAAATCAACAGGTTGCGGCGCAACAGCGTGGCGGCGCCCACAGCGCGGTACTTCACGCCCTTGAGCGCCAGCGGAATCAAGAACATGATGACCAGCGCGTTGAAGATCACCGCCGACAGGATCGCCGTCGAAGGGCTGCCCAGGCGCATCACATTGAGCGCGGCCAGCTGCGGGTAGGTGCTCACAAAAATAGCCGGGATGATGGCGAAATACTTGGCCACGTCGTTGGCGATCGAAAACGTGGTCAGCGAGCCGCGCGTCATCAGCAAGGCCTTGCCGGTTTCCACGATCTCCAGCAGCTTGGTGGGGTTGGAGTCCAGGTCCACCATGTTGCCGGCCTCCTTGGCGGCCTGGGTGCCGCTGTTCATGGCCACCGCCACATCGGCCTGGGCCAGGGCCGGCGCGTCGTTGGTGCCGTCGCCCGTCATCGCCACCAGGCGGCCTTCGGCCTGGTACCCGCGTATCAGTTTCAGCTTGTCTTCGGGCGTGGCCTCGGCCAGGAAGTCGTCGACACCGGCCTCGGCGGCGATGGCCGCGGCCGTGAGCTTGTTGTCGCCGGTGATCATCACCGTCTTGATGCCCATGCGGCGCAGCTCGCCGAAGCGCTCCTTGATGCCGGCCTTGACGATGTCCTTGAGCTCCACAATGCCCAGCACCATGGCGCCGTCGGCCACCGCCAGCGGCGTGCTGCCGCGGCGCGAGACTTCGTCCGACGCGCGCATCACCTCGGCCGGCACGCTGCCGCCCAGCGCCTCCACATGTCTGCGTACCGCATCGACCGCGCCCTTGCGCAGCTGGCGCGTGCTGCCGTCGGGGCGCAACTGGTCCATGCCGCTCATGCGCGTTTGCGCGGTGAACGGAACCTCGTGGCTGGTGCCCGCCAGGGCTTCACTGGCACCCATGCGCTGGGCCAGCGCCACAATGCTGCGGCCCTCGGGCGTCTCATCGGCCATGGAGGCCTGCATCGCGGCGGTGGCCAGTTTGGCGCCGGCCACGCCGGGCGCCGGCAAAAAGCTCGAGGCCTGGCGGTTGCCGTGGGTGATGGTGCCGGTCTTGTCCAGCAGCAGCACGTCCACGTCGCCGGCGGCTTCCACCGCGCGGCCCGAGGTGGCGATCACATTGGCCTGCATCATGCGGCTCATGCCGGCCACGCCCACGGCCGACAGCAGGCCGCCTATGGTGGTCGGGATCAGGCAGACCAGCAAGGCCACCAGCGCGGTGATGCTGACCACGGTGCCCGAGCCCGCGGCCTGCACGCTGAACACCGAATAAGGCAGCAGCGTGACCGTGACCACCAGGAAGACAATGGTCAGCGCCACCAGCAAAATCGTCAGTGCGATCTCATTGGGCGTCTTCTGGCGTTTGGCGCCCTCGACCATGCTGATCATGCGGTCCAGGAAGGACTCGCCGGGATTGACCACAATGCGCACCACCAGCCAGTCGGACAGCACACGCGTGCCGCCGGTCACGGCCGAGAAGTCGCCGCCCGACTCACGCACCACAGGCGCCGATTCGCCGGTGATGGCGCTTTCATCGACCGAGGCCACGCCTTCGATGACCTCGCCGTCCAGCGGGACCATGTCGCCGGCTTCGACCAGCACCACCGCGCCCTTGCGCAGGTTCTCGGCCTGCTCGGGCAGCCAGGCTGTGCCATGGAAGACCTTGCTGTTGGCTTCCTTGAACTTCTTGGCCCAGGTGCTTTTTTTCAGGCTGCGCAAAGACGCGGCCTGCGCCTTGCTGCGGCCTTCGGCCAGCGCCTCGGCAAAGTTGGCGAACAGCACGGTAAACCACAGCCAGATCGCCACGGCAAAGATAAAGCCTGCCGGCGCCTCGCCCTGCCCCTGCAAGGCCTGCAGGCCCAGCAAGGTGGTCAGAATGCTGCCGATGTAGACGACAAACATCACGGGGTTGCGCCACTGCACGCGCGGGCTCAGCTTGGTGAAGGACGCCGCGACGGCGGGCTTGAGCAGCGCGGGGTCCAGCAGCACAAAAGGTTTTTGGGTAGTCATATCGGTGTGTCTTTCGCGGCGGTTCAAGGGGCGGGCCAGAGCATCAAATGCTCAACCACCGGGCCCAGCGCCAGGGCCGGCACGTAATTGAGCAAGCCCACCAGCAGCACGGTGCCTATCAGCAGCAACACAAACAGCGGGCCGTGCGTGGGCATGGTGCCGGCCGTGACCGGCAGGCGCTTCTTGGCGGCCAGCGCGCCGGCAATTGCCAGCACCGGCACGATGACGCCGAAGCGGCCCAGCCACATCACCACGCCCAGCAGCGTGTTGTAAAACGGCGTGTTGGCCGACAGGCCCGCGAAGGCGCTGCCGTTGTTGTTGCCGGCCGAAGTCAGCGCGTAAAGGATTTCCGAAAAACCATGCGCACCCGGGTTGGCGATGCCGGCCTTGCCGGCGCCGGCCAGCACCGCCACCGCCGTACCGGCCAGCACCAGAATGGGCGTGACCAGGATGACGATGGAAGTCAGCTTCATCTCGTGCGACTCGATCTTCTTGCCCAGGTACTCGGGTGTGCGGCCAATCATGAGGCCGGCGATAAACACCGCGAGGATGGCAAAAATCAGCATGCCGTAAAGCCCGGTGCCGACGCCGCCGAACACCACCTCGCCCAGCTGCATCATCACCATGGGCACCATACCGCCCAGCGGTGTGAAGGAGTCGTGCATGGCATTGACCGCGCCGCACGATGCCGCCGTGGTGATGACGGCAAACAGGCTGGAGGCATTGATGCCGAAGCGGGTTTCCTTGCCTTCCATATTGCCGCCGGCCTGCAGCGCGCTGGCGGTTTGGTCCACGCCCAGGGGCGGCAACAGCGGGTTGCCGGCCTGTTCGGCCGGGGTGATAGCCACCACCGCAACCACAAAGATCAAGGTCATCGCGGCCAGTACAGCCCAGCCCTGGCGCGTATCGCCCACCGCGCGGCCAAAGGCAAAACACAGGGCCGCGGGAATCAGGAAGATGGACAGCATCTGGAAAAAATTGCTCAGCGCCGTCGGGTTTTCATAAGGGTGGGCCGAGTTGGCGTTGAAGAAGCCACCGCCGTTGGTGCCCAGCATCTTGATGGCCTCCTGCGAGGCGACCGGGCCCATGGCCAGGGTCTGCTTGTCGGTCCTGGCGTCTTCCATGACCGGATTGCCCTTGTCGTCTTTCAGGGCCTGGCCGTCAGGGCCGTTTTTGGGCTGCTGGTAGCTGGTGGCTTCCAGCGTGCTCACGTCCTTGTAAGCGTCAAAGTTCTGGATCACGCCCTGGCCCGCCAGGAAAACCGCAAACACCAGCGACAGCGGCAACAGGAGCCAGGCCGTGATACGCGTGATGTCCACCCAGAAATTGCCGATGGCGCCTGTGGCGCGCGCGGCAAAACCGCGGAACAGCGCAAAGACCACGGCGATGCCGGTGGCGGCCGAGAAAAAATTCTGCACGGCCAGCACCAGCATCTGCGTGAGGTAGCTCATGGTCGACTCACCGGCATAACCCTGCCAGTTGGTGTTGGAGACAAAGCTGATGGCGGTGTTAAAGGCCGAATCGGGCGAGATGGCGGCCATGCCGGCCGGGTTCAGCGGCAGCCCGGCCTGCAGGCGCTGCAGGGCATAGACAGCGACCACGCCCAGCGCATTAAAGGCCAGCAGGGCCAGCGCGTACTGCGACCATTTCATGTTCGTATCGGCCGAGGTGCCGGCCAGGCGGTACAGCGGGGCTTCCACCCTGTGCATCCAGCCGGGCAGCCGGCCCGCACACAGGCGCGCCAGCCACAGGCCCAGCGGCCAGGCGGTGGCCAGCAGCGCGACCAGGAAAAGGGCCAGCAGGCCCCAGCTTGAGGCGTTCATCAAAACTCCTCGGCGCAGATCAGCGCATACACGAGGTAGGTCAACAGCACGATGGCGCAGACGCCGCCAAAGCCGTACAAAACGTCAAGGGGGATCATGAGCGGCCCCCTTCGGGCTTTTCGAGCTTCTCAAAGCCCCAGACCAGCAGGACCGTCACGCCCCAAAGGGCGGCGGCACCAACCAGAAACGCAAGATCCATGATCTTTCTCCAAACAACAACGATGGAGAAAGTGTCGGAGCCGGCGTGTAAAAACGGGGATGAAAGACGGGCGGCCGGTATAAAGAAAGCGTAAAAACCGGCCCTAAAACCGCGCTCGCGCCTGGGGCCTGCCAGCGCGGCCAAGCGGGTGGAAGCGCTGTGCACGCCCGCCCAAAGCGATAAAGTCAGGCCATGAACGCACAAGCCGACCCGCATACCATCACCAGCCTGCCGCAACTCGAGGCGCTGTTCGGCGCCGTCGGCGAAGCCTCCTTCAAGAAAGAGGTGGACTATTTGCATCCGGCTTACCAGGCGCTGATCCAGGCCTCGCCTTTCGCGGTGCTGGCCACCGCGGGGCCGGGCGGGCTGGATGCCTCGCCGCGCGGGGACCTGCCGGGCTTTGTCGCCATCCAGGACGACAAAACCCTGCTGCTGCCCGAGCGCCGCGGCAACAACCGCATCGACAGCCTGCGCAACCTGCTGGTCGACTCTCGGGTGGCCTTGCTGTTCCTGGTGCCCGGCGTCGGCGAGACGCTGCGCGTGAACGGCCGCGCCCGCATCACGGTCGCGCCCGAGATGCTGCAGCGCTTTGCCATGGAGGGCAAACCGCCCCATTGCGTGCTGGTGATCAGCGTGGAGTCGGTGTTCTTCCAGTGCGCGCGGGCGCTGCAGCGTTCAAAACTCTGGCAGGCCGCGCCGCCAAGCCGGCCCGATGTGCCCACACCGGGCGCCATGCTGCAGGCGCTGACGGCCGCCGCCATAGACGGCGAAAAATACGACCGCGAGCTGCCCGCGCGGCAAAAGTCCACCTTGTACTGATGGCACACATCACGCCCGAATCCATGGATCTGCTGGCCCGCTCCTGGCGGCGCTGCACCAGCGCACTCGTGCCGCGGACCATCACCGGCAGCGTGTTTGACCAGTTGCTGGCGCGCTATTCGGAGCCGCACCGCCAGTACCACACGCTGCAGCACCTTGCGGAATGCCTTGCACATGTCGAGGCCGTCCGCCACCTGGCCGAGCAGCCCGGCGAAGTTGAGTTCGCGCTGTGGTTCCATGACGGTATTTACGACACACAGCGCCATGACAACGAACGCCAAAGCGCCGACTGGGCGCGCGCCGTGCTGCAAGGCCATGGCGCAGCGCCTGCCGCCGTGCAGCGGGTCGACGAGCTCATCATGGCCACCTGCCACAGCGCGCTGCCGGTAACGCCCGATGCGCAGCTGCTGGTGGATGTGGACCTGTCCATCCTGGGTGCCTTGCCCGGGCGTTTTGCCGAATATGAGGAGCAGATACGGCAGGAATACGCTTTTGTGCCCGAGGAGCTCTTTCGCCAAAAACGCGGCGAGATTCTGCGCGCCTTCCTCGCCCGGCCAGCGATTTACAGCACACCGCATTTCCAGGCCGCGCTGGAAGCCCGCGCCCGGGGCAACCTGCGCCTGGCCATCGCCGGCCTCGGCGGCTAGGTCACCGGCCAGGCCTTAGCGGCCAGGGTTGGTGCGCGCGGCCAGGCCCTCATCTTTGGCCGCGAACACGCTGGAGCGCAGCGCCTCCAGGTCCAGCACGCGCAGGCCGCCGTATTCGATGCGGATAAAACCCTGGTCCTGCAGGGCGCTGAGCGCCTCGTTCACGCGCTGGCGCGACAGGCCCACGAGGTAGGCCATCTCCTGCTGCGTGATGCGCAGCATCTGGCCCACGCCCGGGTACAGCACCGGGTTGAACAGCGCGGCCAGGCTACGCGCCACGCGGATGTCGGGGTTGTTCATGCGGTCGATTTCGCGCGCGGCGATGAACTGGCCCAGGCGCTCGTTGAGCTGGTTCATCACAAAGCGGTTGAAACCGATGGAGTGGTCCAGCAGCCAGTGGAAGGTGTCTATCGGCAAACCGGCCACCACACTTTTGCGCAGCGCCTGGATGTTGTAGCGGTAGGGCTCGCGCTTGAGCGCCGTGCCTTCACCGAACCAGCCGCCGGGCGGCAGGCCGGCAAATGTCATGGTCATGCCCTGGGCGTTGTCGCTGCTCATCTTGAGCAGGCCTTCCACCACGCCGAACCAGTAGGTCACCGGCCGGCTGACACGGCAGACATAGTCGCCCGGTGCGGCGTCACCGACCTGCAACACCGCCACCGCGCGTGCGCGCTCATCCGGCAGCAGCAGGGGCAGCCAGGGAATGCCGCGCAGCTCGTCCGGCGTGGGCGCCCTGCGGCGCAGGTGAAGGGGTGACTCAGTGGCCATGCTCGCAATGTTCAAGCAAGAAAGCGGGTGGGTAGATCAGGGAAAGCCCGGGCGGGCGCAACCCTTGGATTGTCGTTGGGCAGACAGTTGGCCGCGCCTCCAAAGCATAGCATCGGCCTCGCGTAGACAGGCCGTCAAGAGCCCACCGCAATCCCATCACGACCAGGAGACACCCGCCATGACAAGCCTTTTCACCATCTCGAAAGCCGGTTTACCGCCGCCCGCTGATCACCTGACACGCCGCCGCATGCTGGGCGCCCTCGCGGCTGTGCCGGCCGCCCTGTACGGTCCCGCGCACGCGCAAGACAGCAGCCCGGTGCGCATCGCGCAATCCATCGCACTGAGCGGTCCGCTGGGCGAGCTGGGCCAGGCCATGCACCAGGGCGCCAAGGCCTGCTTTGCCGGCATCAACGCCAGGGGCGGTGTGAACGGCCGGCCCATAGAGCTCACGGTGGCCGATGACGGCTACGACGTCAAGCGCGCGCTGGGCAACGTCAAGGGCTTTATCGACGACAAAAGCAACTTCGCGCTCTTCAACTGCATGGGCACGCCCATGATCGAGGCCATGCTGCCGCAGGTGATCGACTCGGGCATGCCGTTTTTCGCGCCGTTTTCGGGCGCGCTGTCGGCGCGGCCGGCGAATGCGCGCAATGTCTTCAACATACGCGCCAGCTACGCCGACGAGGCCGAGCAGCTGGTGCAGCACCTGGCCACCATCGGCATACGGCGCATCGCCATCGTCTACCAGAACAACTCCTTCGGCAAGGAAGTCTTCGACGCCACCCAGCGCTCCATGGCCAAACACAAGCTGGAGGCGACCGCGACGGTCACCGTGGAAAACAACGCCTCGGACGCCGGCCCGGCAGCCGAAAAAGTCGCGGCCTCCAACCCCGAAGCCGTGCTGGTGGGCCTGGCCGGCAAGCCGACCATCGATTTCGTGAAAGCCATACGCACGCAGCGCAAGGGGCTGTCGCTGTATGCGCTGTCCATCATGGGCGCGGCCGCCACGCTCAAGGCCATGGGCGAGGACGTCACCGGCATCGCGGTTTCGCAGGTGGTGCCGCTGCCGGGCAACACCGTGGTGCCCATGGTGCGTGAATTCCAGCAGGCCTGGAAGGCCGCCGGCGTGGCGCTGGAGCCTTCGCACCTGGCGCTGGAGGGCTATATCAATGCCCGCGTGTTCGCCGAAGCACTGCGCCGCGCCGGCAAAAACCCGACGCGCGCAGCCTTCATCGACAGCACCTGGAATTTGAAGCGCTACGACCTGGGCGGCTTTGAAGTGAGCTTCAGCGATTCGGCCCGCAACGCCTCGCGCTTCGTGGAGCTGACCATGGTTTCGCGCGACGGGCGCTTTATCCGATAAACCGGCCGGACCCCGGGGACACCCCAGTAGGACTTACCCGGAAATTGTCGTCGCAATGACACCATAGCGTCAAAGCCGGTCCTACTATTCGCCCCATACCAGCGGTTTTCCTGAAAAACCGCGCAAAACGGAGACAAGAAGCGAATGCAGACCACGTTCCCACGATTGCTGCTCAAACATGCGGCCGAGCGCCCCGGCGCCCCGGCCATGCGCGAAAAAGAGTACGGCATCTGGCAGGCGCACAGCTGGGCCGGCATGGCGCAGCTGGTGGAGCACATCGCCTGCGGCCTGCACCAGTTGGGCCTGCAGCGCGGCGAGCACATGGTCATCATCGGCGCCAACCGGCCGCGCCTCTACGCCACCATGCTGGCCGCGCAGGCACTGGGCGCCATACCGATTCCGCTGTACCAGGACGCGGTGGGCGCCGAATGCATTTTCCCGGTCAACAATGCCGACGTGCGCTTTGCGCTGGTGGAAGACCAGGAGCAGGTCGACAAGCTGCTGGAAATACGCGGCCAGTGCCCGCAGCTGGCGCACATTGTTTACGACGACCCGCGCGGCCTGCGCAACTACGCCGAGGACGGCCTGCAGTCGCTGGACGCGCTGCTGGACGCGGGCCGCGGTTTTGCCGCCGGCCAGCCGGGTTTCTTCCAGGGCGAGGTCGACAAGGCCCGCCCCGACGACGTGGCCGCGATGTTTTTCACCTCGGGCACCACGGGCAACCCCAAGGGCGTGGTCCACACCCACAACACCTTGCTGGACCGCGCCAAGGCCGGCGCCGATTTCGACAGGCTGACCTCCAGCGAGGAAGTGCTGGCCTACCTGCCGCCGGCCTGGGTCGGCCAGAACATCTTCAGCTACGCGCAGTGGCTGGCCTGCGGCTATGTGGTCAATTGCCCCGAAAGCGCGAGCACGGTGACGATTGACCTGAAGGAAGTCGGCCCGACCTATTACTTTGCGCCGCCGCGTATTTTTGAAGGCCTGCTGACTACGGTGATGATCCGCATGGAGGACGCCGGCCGCATCAAGCGCGGCATGTTCCATTACTTCATGGGCGTGGCCAAGCGCGCCGGCCCGGCGCTGATGGACGGCAAGCCCGTAGGCGCGCTGGACCGCGTGCTGTACGCGCTGGGCAGCCTGCTGGTCTACGGCCCGCTGCGCAACACCCTGGGCTTTTCGCGCGTGCGCGTGGCCTACACCGCCGGCGAGGCAATCGGCCCCGACCTCTTTACCTTTTACCGCTCCATAGGCATCAACCTCAAGCAGCTTTACGGCTCGACCGAGACCGCCGTGTTCGTCTGCCTGCAGCCCGACAACCAGGCGCGCGCCGACACCGTGGGCGTGCCCATCCAGGGCGTGCAGATCAAGGTGGCCGAGAACGGCGAGATTCTGGTGAAGTCGGCCGGCCTGCTCAAGGAATACTACAAAAACCCCACCGCCACCGCCGAGGTGCTGAACGCCGACGGCTGGTACCACACCAGCGACGCGGGCTTTATCGACGCCAGCGGCCACCTCAAGATCATCGACCGCGTGAAAGACGTGGGCCGCATCAAGGGCGGCGCCAACGACGGCGCCATGTTCGCGCCCAAGTATGTGGAGAACAAGCTCAAGTTCTTCCCGCACATCAAGGAAGCCGTGGCCTACGGCGACGGCCGCGAGAAAGTCTGCGTGATGCTCAACATCGACTTCGACGCCGTGGGCAACTGGGCCGAGCGCCGCAACCTGCCCTATGCCGGCTACACCGACCTGGCGCAAAAACCCGAGGTCTACCAGCTCATCAAGGAGTGCGTCGAAAAGGTCAACGCCGACCTCAGCGTGGACGCCCTGCTGGCCGGCTCGCAGATCAGCCGCTTCCTGGTGCTGCACAAGGAGCTGGACGCCGACGACGGCGAACTCACGCGCACCAACAAGGTCAGGCGCGGTTTTATCGCCGAGAAATACCAGCCGCTGATCGACGCGCTCTATGGCGGCAAGGCCGAGCAGTTCATTGAAACCGTGGTGAAGTTTGAAGACGGCCGCAGCGGCAGCGTGAGCGCGACGCTCAAGATCAGCGACACCCAGACCTTTGCACCCGTGAAGGCCGCAGCATGAGCAAGAAAATCGGCGACGTCATTCTTGACGTCAAGAACATCTCCCTGAGCTTCGGTGGCGTGAAGGCGCTGTCGGATATTTCCTTCAATGTGAAGGAGCACGAGATACGCGCCATCATCGGCCCCAACGGCGCCGGCAAAAGCTCCATGCTCAACTGCATCAATGGCGTCTATGCGCCGCAGCAGGGCTCCATCACCTTTCGCGGCCAGACCTTCAAGCACATGAACAGCCACCAGGTGGCCGTGATGGGCGTGGCGCGCACCTTCCAGAACCTGGCGCTGTTCAAGGGCATGAGTGTGCTCGACAACATCATGTCGGGCCGCAACCTGAAAATCAAAAGCAACCTGCTGCTGCAGGCGCTGCGCATAGGCCCGGCCGAAAAAGAAGAAATCAGGCACCGCGAGGCGGTCGAAAAAATCATCGACTTCCTGGAAATCCAGGCCTACCGCAAGACGCCCGTCGGGCAGCTGCCCTACGGCCTGCAAAAACGCGTGGACCTGGGCCGCGCCCTGGCCATGGAGCCGCAGGTGCTGCTGCTTGACGAACCCATGGCCGGCATGAACGTCGAGGAAAAACAGGACATGTGCCGCTTTGTGCTCGACGTCAATGACGAGTTCGGCACCACCGTGGTCCTGATCGAGCACGACATGGGCGTGGTCATGGACATCTCCGACCGCGTGGTGGTGCTCGACTACGGCAAAAAAATCGGCGACGGTACCCCCGACGAAGTACGCAACAACGAAGACGTGATCCGGGCCTACCTCGGCACCAGCCACTGACATGGATAAGAACACCAACATGAAATCACAGCGCTCATCGCAACCCACGATGTCCCCAACCAGCGAAAGGGGCCAATGATGGGTTCATTTTTGGAAACCATCATCGGCGGCCTGATGTCGGGCATGCTGTATTCGCTGGTCGCGCTGGGCTTTGTGCTGATCTACAAGGCCTCGGGTGTCTTTAACTTCGCGCAGGGCGCCATGGTGCTGTTCGCGGCGCTGGCCATGGCGCGTTTTTCCGAATGGATCCCGCAGTGGACCGGCCTGGACAGCAAGTTCATCAACAACGCGCTGGCCTTCGCGGCCGCGCTGGCCATCATGGTGGTGGTCGCCTGGCTGATCGAAAAACTGGTGCTCGGCAAACTCGTGAACCAGGAAGGCGTCGCGCTGCTGATGGCGACCCTGGGCATCTCGTATTTCCTGGACGGCTTCGGCCAGACCATCTTCGGCTCCAGCATCTACAAGATCGACGTGGGCATGCCCAAGGACCCCATCTTCCTGCTCGAAAGCGTGTTCCAGGGCGGCCTGCTGGTGAACCAGGAAGACCTGGTCGCCGCGCTGATTGCCACCGCCCTGGTGGCGGCGCTGGCCGCCTTCTTCCAGTACACCGGCACCGGCCGCGCGCTGCGCGCCGTGGCCGACGACCACCAGGCCGCGCAGTCCATAGGCATTCCGCTGAACCGCATCTGGGTCATCGTCTGGAGCGTCGCGGGTTTTGTGGCCCTGGTGTCCGGCGTGATCTGGGGCAGCAAGCTGGGCGTGCAGTTTTCGCTGTCGGTGCTGGCGCTCAAGGCGCTGCCGCTGGTAATCCTGGGCGGCCTGACCTCGGTGCCCGGCGCCATTGTCGGCGGCCTGATCCTGGGCGTGGGCGAAAAACTCGCCGAAGTGTTTATTGGCCCTTACGTCGGCGGCGGTATTGAGATCTGGTTTGCCTATGTGCTGGCTTTGTGCGTTCTGCTCGTTCGGCCTCAGGGTCTGTTCGGGGAGAAGATCATTGACCGTGTCTGAAGCCGCTTCTACCTAAAGAAAAACCATGTTCTACAGAGAAAACGGCCAGTTTAAAACCAGCTACCGGTCCGACCAGCAGATCTTTCCCATCCTGCAGGACCGCATCGCCATAGGCCTGATGCTGGCCTTTGCTTTTGTCGCCGTGCCCCTGCTGGCCAGCGACTATTTGTTCCGCGCCATCCTGATCCCTTTCCTGATTTTTTCGCTCGCGGCCGTGGGGGTCAACATCCTGGTCGGCTACTGCGGGCAGATCTCGCTGGGCTCGGGCGCCTTTATGGCGGTGGGCGCTTACGGCGCCTACAACTTCTTTGTGCGCATTCCCGGCATGCCGCTGATCCCGGCGCTGATCCTGGGCGGCCTGTGCGCCATGCTGTTCGGCATCCTGTTCGGGCTGCCCAGCCTGCGCGTCAAGGGCCTGTACCTGGCGGTGACCACGCTGGCCGCGCAGTTCTTCAGCGACTGGATGTTCCTGCGCATCAAGTGGTTCACCATGGACACGCCCTCGGGTTCGGTGTCGGTGTCCAACCTGCAGGTCTTCGGCCTGCCGATTGAAAGCGCCGTCAGCAAATACCTGTTCTGCCTGGCCATCGTGGTGGTGATCACCCTGCTGGCCAAAAACCTGGTGCGCAGCGCCATAGGCCGCGAGTGGATGGCGATCCGCGACATGGACGTGGCCGCCGCGGTGATCGGCATACGCCCCATGTACGCCAAGCTCAGCGCCTTCGCGGTCAGCTCCTTCATCATCGGCATCGCCGGCGGCCTCTGGGCCTTTATCTACCTGGGCGCCTGGGAGCCTGCGGCCTTCTCGGTGGACTACTCCTTCCGCCTGCTCTTCATGGTCATCATCGGCGGCATGGGGGCCATCATGGGCAGCTTCTTCGGCGCCGCCTTCATCGTGGTGCTGCCGATTGTGCTGAGCCAGCTGCTGCCGGTGCTGGCCGGCTGGCTGGGCATTTCGATTTCCACCGCGGGTGTCTCGCACGCGGAGCTGATGATTTTCGGCGGGCTGATTGTGTGGTTTTTGATTGTGGAGCCGCATGGCCTGGCCAAGCTATGGGCCGTCGGCAAGCAGAAATTGCGGCTATGGCCATTTCCCCATTAAGGCATTCCGGTGCGCCGGCCCTAGGGTTAAGGATTACTCGAAATCACCGATGCGCGGCGGATGGTTAGGTCGTTTACTGAGGTGCCCCTTTTTTCACGGTGTTTATAAATTTTCCAGGAGACAACAATGAAGATTCGTAATGTGATGTTGGCGGTGGCAATCCTCGCCACCGGCGCTTCGTCCCTTGTGACGACCAGCGCATTCGCCCAGGCCAAGGAGCAATTCTTCCCGGTGCTGTCCTACCGCACCGGGCCTTACGCGCCCAACGGCGTGCCCTGGGCCAACGGCTATGTGGACTACCTCAAGCTGGTCAACGCGCGCGGCGGCATCAACGGCGTGAAGATCTCGTTCGAGGAATGCGAAACCGGCTACGACACCGCGCGCAGCGTGGAATGTTATGAACGCCTGAAGGGCAAGAACGGCGGCGCCACCCTGGTGCAGCCGCTGTCCACCGGCGCCACCTTCGCCATCACCGAAAAAGCCCCGGTCGACAAGATCCCGGTGGTGACCGTGGGCTACGGCCGCAGCGAAAGCGCCGACGGCTCCATCTTCAAGTGGAATTTCCCCATCGCCGGCACCTACTGGGTCGCCGCCGACGCCATCCTGCAGGCCATCGCCAAGAAGGAAGGCGGCTTCGACAAGCTCAAGGGCAAGCGCATCGCGCTGGTCTACCACGACTCGCCCTTCGGCAAGGAGCCCATCCCGCTGATGCAGGAGCGCGCCGCCATGCACGGCTTCACCCTGCAGCTGCTGCCCGTGACCGCGCCCGGCGTCGAGCAGAAAGCCACCTGGCTGCAGATACGCCAGTCGCGCCCCGACTATGTCGCGCTCTGGGGCTGGGGCATCATGAACACCACGGCCATCAAGGAAGCGCAAGCCACCGGCTACCCGCGCGAGAAGATGTACGGCGTGTGGTGGGCCGGCGCCGAGCCTGACGTGAAAGACGTGGCTGAGGGCGCCAAGGGCTACAACGCCGTGACCATGCAGCACGGCGCTGAACCCAACTCCAAGCTGGTCAAGGACGTCATGACGCTGGTGCACGGCAAGGGCCAGGGCACGGGCCCCAAGGAAGAGGTCGGCCAGGTGCTCTATATGCGCGGCGCCATGAGCGCCATGCTGGGCGTGGAAGGCCTGCGCGCCGCGCAGGACCGCTTCGGCAAGGGAAAAATCATGACGGGCGAGCAGGTCCGCTGGGGCCTGGAGAACCTGAACCTGACCCAGGCCAAGCTGGACGCGCTGGGTTTTGCCGGCGTGATGCGGCCCATCAGCACCTCCTGCACCGACCACATGGGCTCGGCCTGGGCGCGCATCCACACCTGGGACGGCAAGGAGTGGAAGTTCACCTCCGACTGGCTGCAGGCCGACGAACAGGTGATCAAGCCCCTGGTCAAGGCCACGGCCGCCAAGTACGCGACCGAGAAAAAACTGACGGCGCGCACACCGGCCGACTGCCAGTCTTGAGCGGCGTAGCCGCTCAGGCTGGCTTTGCCAGGTACTGACGGCACCCACCCCAAGCCCTCCCGCCAGGCGGGAGGGGCGCGGCTCTCGCGAGCCGCCAGCCTTGAGGGCTGATCGCCTTGCCGGCAGCCCTCAAGATTGGTCAGGAAAAAATATGGACACACCTAACATCGTTCTCAACGTCAACGGCATCGAGGTTATCTACAACCACGTGATCCTGGTGCTCAAGGGCGTCTCGCTGCAGGTCCCGCAGGGCCGCATCGTCGCCATTTTGGGCGGCAACGGCGCGGGCAAGACCACCACGCTGCGCGCCATCTCCAACCTGCTCAAGGGCGAGCGCGGCGAGGTCACCAAGGGCTCCATCGAGCTGCGCGGCGAGCGCATCGAAAACCTCTCGCCGGCCGACCTGGTCAAACGCGGCGTGGTGCAGGTCATGGAAGGGCGGCACTGCTTTGCCCACCTGACCATCGAAGAAAACCTGCTGACCGGCGCCTACACGCGCGCCGGCAAGGCCGAGGTCGCGGCCAACCTCGAGAAGGTCTACAACTACTTTCCGCGCCTGAAAACCCGGCGCACTTCGCAGGCGGCCTACACCTCGGGCGGCGAGCAGCAGATGTGCGCCATAGGCCGCGCGCTGATGGCCAACCCCTCCATGGTGCTGCTGGACGAGCCCTCCATGGGCCTGGCGCCGCAAATCGTCGAGGAGGTCTTCAACATCGTGCAGGACCTGAACCAGAAAGAGAAGGTCACCTTTTTGCTGGCCGAGCAGAACACCAATATGGCGCTCAAGTACGCCGACTACGGCTACATCATGGAAAGCGGCCGCGTGGTGATGGACGGCGCGGCCGCCGACCTGGCCAACAACGAGGACGTGAAAGAGTTTTACCTCGGCGTGGGCGGCGGCGAACGCAAGAGTTTCAAGGATGTCAAAAGCTACAAACGCCGCAAGCGTTGGCTGGCTTGAGGGTACGAACATGAGCAATTTCTTCGACACCCTGGAACAGCGGCCGCATGCCGAGCGCGAAGCCGCCCAGTTCGCCGCGCTGCCGCGGCAGGTCGCGCATGCGCAATCCCATGCGCCGGCTTTTGCCGGCATCCTCAAGGGCGTGGACGCCGCGGCCGTCACCTCGCGCGCCGCGCTGGCGCGCCTGCCGGTCACGCGCAAGTACGAGCTGCTGGCACTGCAGCAGGCCTCGCGCGAGGCGGGCGGCGATCCTTTCGGCGGCTTCAGTGCGCTGCGTTACGGCGCCGCCATGCCGCGCGTCTTCGCCAGCCCCGGCACGATTTACGAGCCCGACAGCACACGCAAGGACTACTGGCGCATGGCGCGGGCCCTGCACGCCGCGGGCTTCAGGCCGGGGCAGCTGGTGCACAACTGCTTTAGCTACCACTTCGTGCCGGCCGGCACCATGATGGAAAGCGGCGCCCATGCGCTGGGCTGCACCGTCTTCCCGGGCGGCACCGGGCAGACCGAGCAGCAGGTGCAGGCCATGGCCGAGCTCAAGCCCGCCGGTTATGTCGGCACGCCCAGCTTCCTCAAGATCATTGTCGACAAGGCCGCCGAGATGAGAATCGGGCTGCCCAGCGTGACACGCGCCATGGTCTCGGGCGAGGCCTGCCCGCCCAGCCTGCGCGACTGGTTTGCCGAACGCGGCATCGCCGCCTACCAGTGTTATGCCTCGGCCGACCTGGGCCTGATCGCCTATGAAACCGAGGCCCGCGAAGGCCTGGTGCTGGACGAGGGCGTGATCGTGGAAATCGTGCGCCCCGGCACCGGCGACCCGGTCGCCGAGGGCGAGGTCGGCGAACTGGTGGTCACCACCTTGAACCCCGACTACCCGCTGGTCCGCTTCGGCACCGGCGACCTGTCGGCCGTGCTGCCAGGCCGCTGCCCCACCGGCCGCAGCAACACGCGCATCAAGGGCTGGATGGGCCGGGCCGACCAGACCGTCAAGGTGCGCGGCATGTTTGTGCACCCGGGCCAGGTCGCCGACATCGCCAGGCGGTTTCCCGAAGTGCTCAAGGCCAGGCTGGTGGTCAGCGGCGAGATGGCCAACGACAGCATGCACTTCCAGGCCGAGGCGGCGTCCATGCCCGAGGGGCTGGATCAGCGCATAGCCGACGCCATACGCGACGTCACCAAACTGCGCGGCACCGTGCAGCTGCTGGCGCCCGGCAGTCTCCCCAACGACGGCAAGGTTATTGAGGATGCCAGAAGTTACAAGTAGAGCCCCCACGCTTTTCACTGCGCCTTCGGCTTCGTGTAATGCGCTGCCCCCCGAGGGGGCCGCCCGCCTGCGGTCTGGCAAAGCCAGTCCCGCGGCTCATGCTGGGTTGAAGAATCCTGTGCGTGCGAAGGGTGGGTATTCACCAGTGGGGGCCGCGGGTCCGGCTTTGCCGGCCCCAGGCGCCGCCCCCTTGAGGGGGAGCAGGCTACACGCAGTGAGCCTGTACAGGGGTGACCGGGGGCTAGCCCTTACGTAGTTCCCGCGATGTTGAGGCAGTAAGGGGACCGTAAACTTGGCGCCTTCAGATACAAGGAGACGCTCATGAAACGCCTGTTAGTCCTCGCCGCCGCCGCAACCACCGTGTTTGCCGCGCACGCGCAAACCGCCTTCCCCAGCTCCAAGCCCATCAGCCTGGTGGTGCCCTTCGCGGCCGGCGGACCGACCGACCGCGTGGCCCGCGACCTGGCCGAAGCCATGCGCAAGGCCATGGGCGGCAATGCCAACTTCGTGGTGGAGAACGTCAACGGCGCCGGCGGCACCATAGGCGTCGCCAAGGTGGCACGCGCCACGCCCGACGGCCACACCCTGCTGGTGCACCACATCGGCATGGCCGCCGCGCCCGCCCTGTACCGCAAGCTGCCGTACAAGATGCCCGACGATTTTGAGTACCTCGGCATGATCAATGAAGTGCCCATGACCATCATCGGCAAACCGCAGCTGCCCGCCAACAACTACCGCGATTTTGAGAACTACATCCGCGCCAACTCCGGCAAGCTCAACATCGCCCACGCCGGCCTGGGTTCCGCCTCGCACCTGTGCGGCCTGATGTGGCAATCGGCCATCAAGGCCAAGGACGCCATGACCACCATCCCCTTCGGCGGCACCGCGCCCGCCATGAATGCGCTGGTCGGCGGCCAGGTCGACATGATGTGCGACCAGACCACCAACACCACCGGCCAGATCGAAGCCGGCCGCGTCAAAGCCTTTGCCGTGACCACCGCCAAGCCCCTGAGCAACAACAAGCTGCTCAAAGACTACCCCACGCTGCAGGAAATGGGATTGAAGGGCTTTGACCTGACCATCTGGCACGGCCTCTACGCCCCCAAGGGCACGCCCCCGGCCGTGCTGGCCCAGCTCAACACCGCGCTGAAGGCCGCCCTGAAAGACCCCGACTTCATCAAGAAGCAGGAAGGCCTGGGCGCCGTCGTGGTGACCGACAAGCGCGTCGACCCCGCCGCCCACAAGGCGTTTGTGATCGCCGAGATGAACAAGCTCAAGCCCGTGATCGAGGCTGCCGGCAAGTTTGCCGACTGATTGATTCCACGCTGATCTGATTGCCAAGCCGCCCGGTTCGCGCCGGGCGGCTTTTTTTGTATCCGCAGAGGATGCAAACAAAGGCAAAGACATTCTTGATGTCTCTCTCTTTCTTTAATCTGCGGAAATCTGCGTCATCTGCGGATGAATTTTTTATCCACAGATTACGCAGATTTCCGCAGATGAAGAGAAGAAGGAAAAAGCAATCCAAAAAAGTCCAGGGTTTAACCCCCTTGAAGTGACTGCCTGCGGACGCTATCTTCATGCGACCCCCGGCCGCCTGCCGGCCACCCCTCTGGAGAGCCTCTTGAATCCCAAACCTTTTCTTTCGCACCGCTATACAGGCCTGCTGGCCACCGCGCTGGCCGCCCTCAGCACCTTTATGGCCACGCCCTCGGCCTGGGCGCAAACCGCGAACTGGCCCGCCAAGCCCGTCAAGATCGTCGTGCCCTTCGCGCCCGGCGGCACCACCGACATCCTGGCCCGCGCCATGGCGCCTGAACTCTCCAAGGCTTTCGGCCAGCCCTTTGTCGTCGAGAACCGCGCCGGCGCCGGCGGCAACATAGGCGCCGACATCGTCGCCAAGTCCGCGCCCGACGGCTACACCCTGCTCATGGGCACCGTGGGCACACACGGCATCAACAAATCGCTGTACACAAAAATGGCCTTCGACCCGCAAAAGGACTTCGCGCCCATCACCCTGGTCGCGGGCGTTCCCAACGTCATGGTCGTCAACACCGAAAAAGCCAAGGCCGCCGGCATCAACAACGTCACCGACTTCATACGCGCGGCCAAAGCAAAACCCGGCACCTTCAACATGGCCTCCAGCGGCAACGGCACCTCCATTCATTTGGCCGGCGAGCTGTTCAAGACCATGAGCGGCACCTATATGACCCACTTCCCCTACAGCGGCTCCGGCCCCGCGCTGCTCGCGCTGGTGGGCGGCGACATGGATGTCATGTTCGACAACCTGCCCTCCTCCATGGCCCTCATCAAGGCCGGCAAACTTAAAGCTTTAGCCGTCACCAGCTCCGAACGCTCAGCCGCCCTGCCCGACGTCCCCACCGTGGAACAAGCCGGCGGCCCGGCCCTGAAAGGCTACGACGCCAGCTCCTGGTTCGGCCTGCTGGCGCCCGCCGGCACACCGCCCGACATCGTCAACCGCATCCAGCAGGAAGCCTCCAAAGCGCTGGGCACGCCGGCAATGAAAGAAAAGCTATTGGCCCAGGGCGCGATTCCCAGCGGCAACACGCCGGCGCAGTTCACTGCCTTTATCAATGCCGAGCATAAGAAATGGGCGCAGGTGGTGAAGGCTTCTGGGGCGAAGGTGGATTGAGGGTTCAAACCTTTGTACACGCCCACCTTCACAGACGAGTCCCGTGAGTTCGACCATTGCAACTCGCATCTACTGAGACTCCCCCGGGCGTTACAGACGAGCACGTCCTTCCGGCCGGAATAGGCGAGGACGGCAACGACTAAATTCTGAAAAATTTGGTCCACATATTCAGCAATACGAGAGTATTTTTCCTCTCGACCTACTGTCCATTTACTAGCCTTTTTCCCGCGAACGAGAGAAATGCCTCCTCTAATTAGAGTAGAAAGCTACTCAGCAGATTTATTCGGTTCCGAAGTCTGCACCCGCCTCGATCCTTCGATGGGGAGGCCATCGTCGATGGTCTGAAAAGTATCGACCAGCGAGCTTTTCATCTCTCTGTCAGCAGGGTAAATTTCAACTTTGGATCATTTGAAATAGTCCGCTACTTTCTGAATGTCCGCATCGTTGAGATAAACCAAGACTCGCTATAACCTCTTGGGCTGCTAACGAAATCTGACAAGGCCAAGAAATTACTTAAAACATCGGAGGCTCTCAATGACTCGATTCGCCGAGTGGTGCGCTCAAGCCGACATGCCTATAAAAAACCACAAGTTGCAGGTTCTGACAGCAGACCCAGAGCAGCTGGTCGAGGCGGTCGCGATAGTGGCAGAGGTCGTGCCTGATCACTATGTGATGCCGAACCGTCTTGCGGATCTCCTCACCCGCTTGGGACGAGATGCTGTTGCGACATACGTTAGAGCGAAATTGCCCACCACGATGCCCATCAAATCGGGCGACTTGGGTGAAATCCTCTGCACGACTTTCGTGCATGAATACACCCCGTTCAAGCTTGGCATCAAGCGTCTCCGCTGGAAGGACCACCGCAACATGTCCATGCGCGGCGATGATGTGCTGGCATTTAGCCTGGACGCCGAAACGGCAGAACTCAAGATACTCAAGGCAGAGTCCAAAAGCGGGGTCAAGATGCAAACCTCTACTATCGATAAGGCGCGCGAGGCGCTGTCGGATTACGGTGAACTTCCTTCGCCTCACGCTATGAGCTTCGTTGCGGACAGGCTCGAAGCGGCCGCAGACAAGCCGCTGAGAGATGCACTAGATGACGCCCAGCTGAAGCGGAGTTTGAAACCGTCGCAAGTCACCCACATGCTGTTCACGTTCTCTGGCAACAATGCCTCCACGATGTTGACTACAAACTTGAATGAATACGCTGGCGAGTCGCCGCAGCATTATGTTGGCTTGCGCGTTGAAGATCACCAGAACTTCATCAACGCTGTTTTCGCAGCCGTGGAGGGCTGATGGCGACTACCCTCCAAGAACTGCGCGCGAGCATCGAAACCGCTGTTACGCCGGGCTACCGGCAGCAGCTATTAGCAAGAGGACAGGCACGAGGGATGATCTGGCGAGCCGGCTCGCTGCCCATCGATGCTCCCGATTTCAGCCCGGAACTGTCGGAAGACCTCTTGTCCTTTGGCTACTCACTGCTCGTGCACGGTTTGAGATACATCGATTTGGGAGGAGACTTCTCGCTTGCAAGGGTGGCATTCGAAGTCGCTGCCGAGTCCATCGAAGCGGCAGTCGCCCGAGGACAAGTTGACGAGAACCGCGATTTTCACCGTCTGATAGCAGGTGCCGCCTATCATCTCGGTCGTTACTCGGCACGCGCATATTCGCTGTTGTTTGAGGGTTTGGGCGAGTCGAATCTGTCAGTTGTCGAGCGCTGCTTAGCCCAACTCATGCTGCGGGACCTTGAAGGAGTCAACGCTGCGGTGTCAAGTTGGTTTGCGTCGGATGTCGGCTCTGACGGCAACCTAATAGCGACATTCGACGCAGTTGTCGACCCTGATGCCGATGAGGGGGGGAATGACTCTGAAGAGAGTGGCGTTATCGAAGCCATGACGCTCGCGCTGGAGGGTAACTTCCTGTCCGCAATGTCCCAGACATTGCTAGCCCTTGAGCGAGGGGAGCAGTCGCTGATTCTGCAAGCCCAAGAACGCCTACGGGAAGGGCTATCAGTTGCTGGGGAGCTGAATCTTGTCAGTCAGTGGTGGATCCACCGATTGGCGATTCATATCGTCGACGGGCTTTGGACCAGTAGCTTCCACGCGCTACTACCCAGCCAGGGGCCAATTGGCGCAGACGTGGGAAATTGGGTACACCTGCGCAGGCTGTTCATCGCGTCGCTCATGCGTCGTCGTCGTGCGGAGATTGAAATCTGGCCATCACAGACAGAGGCGACGAAGCGCGTACTCGATTTCGATGCCAACTTAATCCTGTCGTTGCCAACCAGCGCGGGAAAGACGCGCATCGCCGAGTTGTGCATCTTGGCCTGCCTTTCCTGTGGCAAGCGGGTAGTTTTTGTAACACCACTGCGGGCGTTGTCGGCGCAGACCGAGGTGACGCTGCGGCGGACCTTCGGCGCGCTAGGCAAGACTGTTTCAAGCCTGTACGGCAGCATTGGAGCGAGCGGTAGCGATGTGGACGCGCTCAAGTCTCAGGACATCGTAGTGTCGACGCCTGAGAAGCTGGACTTCGCACTCCGAAGTGACCCCGAACTGCTGGACAACATCGGACTGGTTGTTTTGGACGAGGGCCACATGATTGGCCTAGGCGAACGCGAGGTCCGGTATGAGGCACAGATTCAG
Organism: Polaromonas sp. P4_F6; assembly: GCF_056401275.1. Lineage (NCBI taxonomy): Bacteria > Pseudomonadati > Pseudomonadota > Betaproteobacteria > Burkholderiales > Comamonadaceae > Polaromonas > Polaromonas sp. P4_F6. Next base: position 755,486 of record NZ_JBFUJQ010000001.1, read on the forward strand.
CGCCTGTTAAGGCGTTCCGATGCAGCCACCAGACGGATTGTCTGTCTGTCGGCAATCCTGCCTGAGGGAGACCAGTTGATGGATTTCACAGCATGGCTCACGTCTGACCGGCCGGATGGGCTCATCAAGAACGATTGGCGCCCGACGCGTCTACGATTTGGAGAGGTTGATTGGAATCCGGATAGCAAGCTTGCTCAATTGAAAATCGTTGTCGGAGATGAGCACCCTGTCGTTCCGCAGTTTGTTGTTGGCAAGACCCTCACCGCAAGAAAGAACGCGAAGGTCTACCCGGCATCCCAGACTGATTTGTGTATTTTTAGTGCTTGGCGTTTGATTGAGGATGGGCAGTCGGTGCTGATCTTCTGCCCTCTTCGGGTCTCGGTCATCCCCCTAGCTAGACGCATCATTGAGATGAGTCAGAAAGGACTCATCGCACCAGCGCAGACTCCACCGACAGAGGTCCTGACCTCTGCTCTCGCGGTCGGCGCCGAGTGGTTCGGGCCGGATCACGAAATTCTCAAGTGCCTCCGCATGGGAGTCGCAGTGCATCACGGCGAACTACCGACACCCTTCAGGAAAGAAGTTGAGCGACTGCTCCGAGAAGGAGTACTCAGGCTAACGGTCTCTTCGCCGACGCTCGCGCAAGGTCTGAATCTTGCCGCAACGAGTTTGGTGTTTCATGGCCACTCCCGAGACGGAGAAACTATCGCCGAGTCTGAATTCCGCAATGTGGTGGGCCGCGCGGGGCGCGCATATGTCGATATTGAAGGATTGGTGCTGTATCCGATGTACGACGACCATGACAAGCGTCGCGCCGCGTGGGCTCAGCTCATTGGAAGCACTAAAGGTCGGGAGATGGAAAGCGGTCTTCTGCGACTTCTGATGTCGTTGCTCAGACGTATGGCGAGCAAACTGGGGACCAAGGATGTGAAGACCTTGCTTGAATATGTGGCAGGACAAGGAGGATGGGACTTTCCAGTGGTTAAAAACGAGAAGCGATGGCGTGCCGAGGCCGCTGCGGTGGAGTGGCCGCGGCACCTGACCAGTCTCGATACAGCCATCTTCAGCTTGCTCGGCGACGCTCAAGTCTCTGATGAGGAAGTTGAAGCGAAGCTCGACGAAGTACTGACGTCCTCACTTCTCATGCGTCGACTCGCGCGGCGAGACGAGCCAACACGCAATGCCCTGATTGGCGGATTGAAGGCACGCGCAAAGTTCATCTGGTCCAGTTCTTCGCCCTCGCAACGTCGCGGCTACTTCCTCTCGGGCGTAGGCCTAGCCACGGGCCAGGCACTCGACAATAAAGCAGAGGAACTTGAATACCTGCTTCTGCAGGCGAATGCGGCTGTAGACGTAGGAGAGGTCGATAGGGCAATTGAGGCAATCATTGGTTTTGCGGACATCGCATTCGAGATTTCGCCTTTCACGCCGAAAGCGCTACCTGTGAATTGGAAGCAGATTCTGGAACAGTGGCTTCGGGGGGTACCAGTGCCGCAAATCAATATCAACGACCCCGACGACGCAGTGTCTTTGATTGAGCACGCGTTCGTCTACAACCTCCCATGGGCAATGGAAGCCGTTCGGGTCAGAGCTGAAGCTCACCAAGACCCTTTCTCAGACGACATTACGTTAGCCAACTACGGGAGTGCCAACGCCGTTGCGGCAGTTGAAACGGGTACCTTGTCGGTGGCAGCTTCAATTCTCCTAAAGGCCGGTTTCGCATCCAGGCTAGGAGCTATCCACGCAGTCGACGCCACAACCGCCGATTTCGATTCACCCGCCGGAATGAGGACTTGGCTGGCTTCCGCCGAAGTGCGGGCGCTGCGAGCCAATTTAAACTGGCCGACATTGGAATCGCATGAGCTATGGTTGGAGTTCACCGCGCCTCACGGTGCTGGATACACGGCCCCTTGGTCGGTGACCGCCTACATGGGACCCGTAACCTGGCACGGCGTGCCGATGCCACCCGAGACCCCGTTGCGATTGGGTGGTGGGCCGGGCAAGGAAGATGCGATTTACACTGCGGACTTCAAAGAAGTCGGCAAGATTGGGTATGCATTCAATCATCATGCTGTTGGGCTGACTGTCGCGAAAGCCACAGGGGCCGTCGACAAAATCCTTTTTGAGTATGTCGGGCCCAACGATCTCATAGGGCAGTAGGCAATGGGCAAATCGGCTTCGACTTGCCAGCGACTACTCTGAGGTTACTGCTGCCCAGGCGTACTAAGGGCGTCCGCCTATGAGTACGGACGGGGCGGCAGCCAAGACAAGGCGACTGCGACGTAGTAGTACAAGAGGGCTGCACTCCAAGGGCTAGAGCCAGCCGCGGATGCCTTGAACCGGCTGGGGGGTGAGTGATATTTAAAGTGCCTGCCGCGCGTCACAGCACCTCACAACTTCCATGAAGAAGCCCTGTTTCCAGGGCTTCATACATATAGAGGGGCCACCTTAGCGGCCCTGGCGCCTACCCCCCAAACCACCTCATGCCCAGCCTTGAGGTTACGCTGCAGCATGTCCAGAAAAGGCACGGCGCGCTGGCGCAGGCCTAAGCCGTCACCGAGGACTACGCCGTCTTCGGCATTGGCGTCGTGGGCTTCCTCATGCGCAAGGAATTCCCATCTGCCATTTCCGGCAGCACGCTCATTGCTTCCCGTAATTCATGCCTCTGGAGCCAGGTCTTTAGCCGGTCGGATAGATCGAAAGACCTTTCCTTGCCCTCAGTCCGGCACCACCGCCGTAACCTCAATCTCCACCTGCGCGCGGTCCTCGACCAGGCCGGCAACCTCGACGCAGGTCATGGCCGGGAAGTTTTTTCCCATGACTTCGCGGTAGACGGCGCCCAGTTCCTTGAGCCTGGCCACGTACTCGACGCGGTCCACCACATACCAGGTCATGCGCACCATGTGTTCGGGCCCGGCGCCGCCGGCTTTGAGCACGGCTGCGATGTTTTGCAGGGCCTGTTTGGTCTGCGCGACGAAGTCGTCGCTTTCGAATTCCTGCTTGGCGTTCCAGCCTATCTGGCCGCCCACAAAGAGCAGCGCGCCGCGCGCGAGCATGCCGTTGGCATAGCCCTTGGGTTCGGCCCAGTCAGGGGGTTGGATTTTTTTGAGCATGGGGCGGGTCTCCAGGGGATGTTTTTAAATAGGGCAGCAAAGCCTCGCGCAGTGCGTCGGGAATGCGTAGGGGCTTGCCGTTGGGAACTTCGGAATACACGATCACGCCGTGGGCCTTGAGCCGGGTGTCGCCGGCCTCGCCGTGGATCTCGTACTGCATGCCTATGCTGGAGCCGCCTATGCGCGTGAGCTCCAGCGTGATGGTGAGCGCGTCGCCGTTGCGGCACATGCCGAGGAATTCGGTCTTCAGGTCGACGATGGGCACACCGACACCGCTGGCGATCAGTTTGTGCTCGGGAAAGCCTATGTGTTCCAGGAAGTCTTCCTGCACCTCATGCAGCAGGTAAAAAAACTGCGGGTAAAAAACAATGCCGGCCGGGTCGCAGTGGTGAAAGCGCACGCGCTTGGGAACGCTGAATTTCATGGCTGGCGCAGCTTGAAGCGTTGCAGCTTGCCGGTTTCGGTGCGCGGCAGCTTGTCGACAAACTCGATTTGGCGCGGATATTTAAAGGGCGCCAGCGTCGCCTTGACATGGTCCTGCAAGGCCTTGGCCGTGGCGTCGCCGCCGGCCTCGCCGGGCTTGAGCACGATAAAGGCCTTTACCACCATGCCGCGCTCCTCGTCGGGCAGGCCCACCACGCCGCACTCGGCCACGGCCGGGTGCTTGAGCAGCGCGTCTTCGACCTCAGGGCCGGCCACGTTGTAGCCGGCGGTGATGATCATGTCGTCGGCGCGCGCCTGGTAAAAAAAGTAGCCGTCGGCATCCTGCATGAAGGCGTCGCCCGGGTGGTTCCAGCCGCCCTTCACATAGTTGCCCTGGCGCGCGTCGTCGAGGTAGCGGCAGCCCGTGGGGCCCACCACCGCCAGCTTGCCTATGGTGCCGCGCGGCACTTCGGCGCCGCTGTCGTCCACCACCTTGGCGGTATAACCGGGCACCACCTTGCCGATGGCGCCGCGGCGCACCTCAGCGCCGGCCGCCGAGATGAAGATGTGGAACATCTCGGTCGCGCCTATGCCGTCAATCATCTCAATGCCGGTGGCGTCTTTCCACAGCTGGCGCGTGGCGTCCGGCAGGCTTTCGCCGGCGCTCACGCACAGGCGCAGGCCGGGCACGCCGTGCTGCTTGGCGAAGGCGGCCATCTGCCGGTAAAACGTGGGCGCGGTGTAGCAGATGGTGGCGCCCACCTGCTTGATCAGCTTGACCATGGCCTCGGGCGTATAGCCTATGGAGGGGTAATACACCGAGGCACCGGCCCACATCGGGAAAATCAGCATGCCGCCCAGGCCGAAGGTAAAGGCCAGCGGCGGCGAGCCGACCACGATGTCATCGGGCTGGGCCTTGAGCACATGGCGCGGCCAGGCCTCGCAGGCGGCCAGCACGTCGCGGTGCGTGTGCACCGCGGCCTTGGGCTTGCCCGTGGTGCCCGAGGTAAACGCCATCAGCGCGATGTCGTCGGCCGACACCGGGCAGGGCTTGAAGTTACCGTCCTTCTGCGCCGACAGCACGGCCAGCGAGCCGGGTGCATCCATCAGGTTAAAGGGCACGATGGTGGGCAGCGCGGCGCTGGGCGCCTGGGCGGCCTGCAGTTCGTCGAGCAGCGTGGCATCGCACAGGGCCAGCGCGGGGCGGGCTTTTTCGATGATCTCGCCGAGCTCCTTGGCGCGCAGCAGCGGCATGGTCGCCACCGCCACCAGCCCGGCCTGCACCACGCCCAGCCAGGCCAGCGCCATGCCTATGGAATTGCCGCCGCGCAGCAGCACGCGGTTGCCGGGTTGGAGGCCGAAGTCTTCGGTCAGCACCTGCGCGATGCGGTTCACGCGCTCCAGCGCGTCGGTATAGGTCAGCGTGATCTTGTCCGAGCGCAGCAGCGGCTTGTCGCCGCGCCCCTCGCGAATCGCCTTGTCGAACAGGGACTGCACCAGGTTGGCCTGCGCCGGGATGCGCAGCTCGGGCAGCGCGTATTCCATGCGCGGCAGCTGTTCGGGCGCCGGCAGGCGCTCGTGCACAAAACGGTCCACCTGCGCGGAAGGCGCGGAAGGGGCGGAGGGTGCCGCGGCAAGGCTTTCGATGGTGTCGGAGACGGAGGTGCTCATGATTGCAATTGGGCCTTTCCAATGATGAGTTGCTGCACTTCGGTCGCGCCTTCATAAATGCGCAGCGAGCGTATGTCGCGGTACAGGCTTTCCACCTTGGTGCCCACCTTCACGCCCAGGCCGCCGTGCATTTGCAGCGCCATGTCGATGACCTTCTGCGCGTTCTCGGTGGCCGCCATCTTGGCCATGGCGGCCTCGGCGGTGATGCGCGCGCCGCTGCCCAGGCGTTCGCTCTCGTCGCGCATCCAGGCGGCGCGGTAGGTCAGCAGCGCGGCGGCATCGACCAGGGCCGCCATCTCACCGAGCTTGGCCTGCGTCAGCTGGAAGTCGGCCAGGGTCTGGCCGAACATTTTGCGTTCTTTCGAGAAGCGCACCGCCTCGGCCAGCGCGCGGCGCGCCATGCCCAGCGCGGCGGCCGCCACCGAGGCGCGGAAGATGTCCAGCGTCTGCATGGCCAGCTTGAAGCCACCGTGCAGCACGCCCAGCTGCGCGCCTTTGGGCAGCTTGCAGTGCGCGAACTTCAGCGTGGCCAGCGGGTGCGGCGCCATCACGGCGATGTGCTCGCTGCTGTCCAGGCCCTTGCTGTTGGCATCGACGATAAAGGCCGTGATGCCGCGCGTGCCGGCCTGCGGGTCGGTCTTGGCAAAGGTCACGTAAAAATCCGCGATGCCGCCGTTGCTGATCCAGGTCTTGCTGCCGTTCAGCGTCCAGCCCTCGCCGGTATCGGTGGCCGAGGTCGCCATGGCGCCGGCGTCCGAGCCCGCGTCGGGCTCGCTGAGGGCAAAGGCCGCGATTTTTTGGCCGCTGGCCACCAGGGGCAGGTAGGCCGCCTGCTGCGCGGGCGTGCCCGCCAGCGTGATGGCGCCGCTGCCCAGGCCCTGCATGGCAAACGCAAAATCGGCCAAAGGCGAATGAAAGGCCAGCGTCTCGCGCAGGATCACCAGCGCGCGCGAGTCCAGCTTTTCCAGCGCGCCGCCCAGGGCGCCGTCCTTGCCGGCCGGCACGCAGTAGCGCAGCCAGCCCTGCTCGCCCAGCAGCGCCACCCATTCCTTGCAGGCCTTGCGGTCGTCGCGCTCGTCAACCTGCTGCTGCGGCGCCCAGTCGGCCAGGCGCCGGCCCAGCTCGCGGTGAACCTCGTCAAAAAAAGGCAAAGCCAGGTGGGCGGTGCTCGATTTCATGCCTGAATCCTTGTTGTGCTGCTGTGCTCAGTCGCCGCGGAACACCGGCTTCTGCCTGGCCGCAAAGGCCTCGTAGGCGCGCTTGAAGTCCTTGGTCTGCATGCAGATGGCCTGGGCCTGCGCCTCGGCCTCTATGGCCTGGTCCAGCGTCATGGCCCATTCCTGGTGCAGCATGGTCTTGGTCATGCCGTGCGCGAAGGTCGGGCCCTCGGCCAGTTCGCGCGCCAGTTTTTGCGCCTGGGCCAGCAGCTCCTGCGGCTCATGCAGGGCGTTAAAGAAACCCCACTGCAGGCCTTCCTGCGCACTCATGGCGCGGCCGGTGAACAGCAGCTCCGAGGCGCGGCCCTGGCCTATCAGGCGCGGCAGCAGCGCGCAGGCACCCATGTCGGCGCCGGCCAGGCCCACGCGCGTGAACAAAAAGGCCGTCTTGGCCTGGGCCGTGCCCAGGCGCATGTCGGCCGCCAGGGCCATCATGGCGCCCGCGCCGGCGCAGATGCCGTCGATGGCCGCGATGATGGGCTGCGGGCACAGGCGCATGGCCTTGATCAGGTCGCCCGTCATGCGGGTGAACTCCAGCATCTCGGGCATGCTCATCTTGGTGAGCGGGCCTATGATCTCGTGCACGTCGCCGCCCGAGCAGAAATTGCCGCCCGCGCCGGTGATGACCACGGTCTTCACGTCGGTCGCGCTGTTCAGCGTGCGGAACAAATCGCGCAGCTCCGCGTAGGAGTCAAAGGTCAGCGGGTTTTTGCGCTCGGGGCGGTTCAGGGTCAGCGTGGCGACGCCGTCCTCGAACGAATAAGCGAAATGCTCCGCCTGGTAGTGGGCCATCGCATCGAAATGCGCGTGCATGGGGTTGGCCAGGCCTATGTAGTGTTTCATGGGGTTTCCAGTTTTGCGTCAGCGAGTTGGTTGTGGTGCTGCTTGACCTTGCCCAGCAGCTTGTGCAGCGATTCGACTTCGCGCGGCGACAGGCCCTCGAAGGCCGAGACGATCCAGGCCTCGTGCTCGGCCGCCATTTCGTCAAACAGCTTGCGCCCGCGGGTCGTCAGGCGCACGCGGTAGGCGCGCCGGTCGCCCTCCACGTCCACGCGCTCGACCAGGCCTTCGGCCACCAGCTGGTCGGTGATGCCGGTGACGTTGCCGCCCGTCACCATCATGCGGCGCGACAGCTCGTTCATCTTCAGGCCCTCGGGGCTGCGCTCGAGCTGCGCCATCAGGTCAAAGCGCGGCAGCGTGGTGTCGAACTGCTCGCGCAGCTGGGTGCGAACCTGCTTTTCCACCAGCTGCGTGCAGGTCAGCATGCGCAGCCAGAGGCGCAATGCCTCGGGGTGTTCGCTGTGGCCTCGTGCTTCCATGTCCATGCGGGTCTCCTTGCTGTGTTGGCTTTTGCTTTTTGCTTTTTGCTTTTTATTTACCGGGCGCGGGCTGGGCCGCGAGTGCCTGCTGCTTGGCGATTTCGCGGTAGAGCTGGTCGCGCCCGCTCAGGTAGGGCTTGGGCCAGTTCACATGCCGGCTTTGCAGCTTGGCGGCTTCGTGCAGCGTCCAGGCCGGGTCGGCCAGGTGCGGGCGGGCAATGGCGCAGAGGTCGGCGCGGCCGGCCGCGATGATGCTGTTGACGTGGTCGACTTCCGAGATCGCGCCCACGGCGATGGTCTGTATGCCCACCTCGTTGCGTATGCGGTCGGCAAACGGCGTCTGGTACATGCGGCCGTACACCGGTTTGGCCGCGCGCGTGGTCTGGCCCGAAGACACGTCGATGAAGTCGCAGCCCGCGGCCTTGAACAGGCGCGCGATGGCTACCGCGTCGTCCGCCGTGTTGCCGCCCGGCGCCCAGTCGTGCGCCGAGATGCGCACGCTCATGGGCCGGCCCGCGGGCCAGGCCGCGCGCATGGCGGTAAAGACTTCGAGCGGGAAGCGGCAGCGGTTTTCCAGGCTGCCGCCGTAGTCGTCTGTGCGCTGGTTGGTCAGCGGCGTGATAAAGCTCGACAGCAGGTAGCCGTGCGCGCAATGCAGCTCCAGCCAGTCAAAACCGGCCTCGGCCGCGTAACGCGTGGACTGCACAAACTCGGCCTTCACGCGGTCCATGTCGGCACGCGTCATGGCCTGGGGCAGCTGGTTGCCCGGTCCGTAGGCCACGGCACTGGCCGCCAGCAGCGGCCAGTTGCCGGTTGGCAGCGGCTCGTCGGGCGCTTCCCAGCCCACTTGGGTCGAGCCCTTGGGCCCGCTGTGGCCCAGCTGCATGCCTATCTTGGCGCCCGCGCCCGAGGCATGCACAAAATCCACAATGCGCTTGAAACCCTGGGCCTGCGCCTCGTTCCACAAGCCCGGGCAGCCCGGCGTGATGCGGCCTTCGGGGCAGGGTGAGGTCATTTCCACAAACACCAGGCCGGCGCCGCCCAGGGCCCGCGCGCCCAGGTGCACCAGGTGGAAGTCCTGCGGCATGCCGTCCACCGCGCTGTAGGTGGCCATGGGCGAAACCACAATGCGGTTCTTCAGCGAAAGCTCACGCACCTTCAAGGGCAGCAGCATGGGCGGTGGCGCATGCGGCGCATTGCTCTTGGCCAGCCATTGTTCGTAGCCCTGCAGCCAGGCCGCGTCGCGCACCCGCAGGTTTTCGTGGCTGATGCGCTGTGAACGTGTGAGCAGCGAATAAAAGAACTGTTCGGCCTCCATGCCGCTGTAGCGGTCCACGTTCTCGAACCATTCGGTGGAGTTGCGCGCCGCGTTCTGGATCTTCAGCACCTCGACGGAACGCAGCGCCTCGTAGGCCTGCAGCGCCGCCCTGGCATCGCCGTGCTGGGCGAAGCAGTGGCTCAGTTCTATCGCGTCTTCAAGTGCCAGCTTGGTGCCGCTGCCGATGGAGAAATGCGCGGTATGCGCAGCATCGCCCATCAGCACGATAGGCACCTGCTTGCCGTTGATGGCAGCCTCATGCACCCAGCGCTCGCAGACCACGCGCGGGAAACGTATCCAGATCGCCGAGCCGCGCACATGGGTGGCGTTGTTCATCAGCGCGTTGCCGTCCAGGTATTTAGCGAACAGGCGCTCGCAAAACGCGATGCCGTCCTCCTGGCTCATCTGGTCCAGGCCGTGGGCCTTCCACACCGCCTCGGGCGTCTCGACGATAAAGGTCGAGGTGTTTTCGTCAAACTTGTAGGCATGGGCGGCAAACCAGCCGTGCTCGGTCTGCTCAAACGCGAAGGTAAAGGCGTCAAAGGTCTTGCGTGTGCCCAGCCAGACAAAACGGCAGGCGCGCAGCTCCACGTCGGGCTTGAAGGTGTCCGCGTAGCGGTTGCGGATGCGGCTGTTCAGGCCGTCGCTGGCGACCACCAGGTCGGCGCCGTACTGCGCCGCGATGGCCTGGTCGTCCTGCACGTCGGTTTCAAACACCAGCGCCACGCCCAGCGCCATGCAGCGCTCCTGCAGGATGTTGAGCAGGCGCTTGCGGCCTATGCCGCAAAAGCCGTGGCCGCCGGAGCGCACCGAGCGCCCCTTGAAGAAGACCTCCACGTCATCCCAGTGGTTGAAGGCATCGCCTATCAGCTGCGCGCTGACCGGGTCGGCCGCGCGCAGGTTGCCCAGGGTCTGGTCCGACAGCACCACGCCCCAGCCGAAGGTGTCGAAAGGCCGGTTGCGCTCGACCACCGTCACCTGGTGGGCCGGGTTTTGCAGCTTCATCAGCAGGGCGAAATACAAACCAGCGGGACCACCGCCCAGGCAAAGAATGTGCATGAAAGCGTACTCTCTGGATTAATCTTGCCTTAATTGTTTAGGTTTAAAGTAAATCCGTCAAGCAGGGTTTTTGCCCCCCTCCCGGTTGACCCCCCTGAATTCTTAACCCAGCGGGGGCCGCGGGACTGGCTTTGCCRGRCCGCAGGCGCAGCGCCCCCCCCCGGGGGGCAGCGAACCACACGAAGTGGGGAGCGTGGGGGCTGAATCTTCACCAGCAGGGGCCGCGGAACCGGCTTTGCCGGGCCGCAGGCGCAGCGCCCCCTCGGGGGGCAGCGAACCACACGAAGTGGGGAGCGTGGGGGCCCTATTCCTTCGCCTGGAAGGCCGCTGCGCGGTAAGTGAGCACCAGCGTGTCGCGGAATCCGGCGCCGGGATGCTCGTCGGCCGGCAGGATGGGCGTGGTCTCGTGGATCACCCGGGCGTCGTCCAGCAGCAGCGCCGTGAGCGGCTCCCGCATCACAAAACGCACGCCGTGCGGGCCGTTGGCGTCAAACACCCGGGTCTCGCCGCCCTTCACGCCGTGGCGCCCCACCATCATCACCACCACAAAGTCCACGCCGTCGCGGTGCGCGCCCTCGGGGGTGGGCCGGCCCACGCCGCCCGCGGTGTCGATGCGGAACTGGTGCGCCTCGATATGCCAGCGCTCGGCCGGCTGCACCTGGGCAAACAGCCGGCCCAGGGCGCTGATCAAGTCCGTCCAGGCCGCGGCCGTGGCCACGGCCGGCTCCACCGGCTCGAACCAGCGCTCAAAACCGCCGTGCAGCGCGTTGTAGTCGGTCGGCTGCCAATGCGCGCGGTGCGGCGTTTGCACCAGTGTGCCCGCGGCAAGCTCCTGCACAAAACACGAGTGCCGGCGCTTGCGGTAATGGCCGCCGTCCTTCAGGTGGGCGTCGGGCGGCAGCCGGTCCCAGGAGGGCACCAGGGCATTCCAGGCCGGTGCCCAGGCATCGCCCAGCTCCAGCGTGGCCGTCAGTTCGGCCGGGTTCAGCAGGCTCAGGCCGTCCTGGCTGAGCGCCTGGCGGGCCGACTTGGGGACAGTGGCGATATTGAACATAGTCCGCTATTTTGCTTGAGCCCGGCGGGCTTCCCGCGCCCCAGCCGCGGAAACCCCCTGGCGGCTAAAAAGGTGAAACTTACCTACACACAGGCCGCTCAAACTTTTCCATAATGGTCTGTCAGCACAACTTGAGGAGCCATCCATGCTTTACAAATTCAAATCCAAAGACGCCGGCGATGTGATCATGCTCGAAGCCAACGGCCGCAAGGTCCTCGAGATCATCGGCAAGGACCCCGCCCCCAAAGGCATCATCCTGCCCGAGCAGATGCCCGCCGCCATCGCCGCCCTGAAGGAAGCCATCGCGCACGAGGAAGCCCACGACGCCAATGCCGAGGACGGCGTGGTCCCCGGCGACGGCCTGGGCCTGCGCCAGCGCGCCGTGCCCTTTATCGACATGCTGCAGCGCAACCTCAAGGCCGGGCATGAGGTGGTCTGGGGGGTTTAGGCACCCGGCCGCCGCGGAGGCCTGACTCTCTATAGAGGCAGAAATAAAAAAAGCCCTGGTGACAGGGCTTTTTGCATGGCGGGCGAAGAACCTTAAATATCAACCACACCCAAGCGCTTCAAGGCATCCTTGGCCGGTTCAAGGCCTTGCAGTGCGGCCTTTTTGTACCACTCGATGGCCGCCGCCCTGTCCTGGCTGCCGCCCCATCCGTATTCGTACGCATGGCCCACCTTGTACTGCGACTGCGCAAAACCCGCCGTGGCGGCAGACAGGTGATAGGCAAAAGCCTTGCGCAGATCCGCCGGCTGGCCGACGCCGTATTCCAGGTACCACGCCGCGTTGTGCGCACCGCGCGCCAGGCCCACCTCAGCCGCCCGTACAAACCAGTCAAACGAGGCCTTCACATCGGGCCGCGTGCCCATGCCCCGGTAGTACATCATGGCCAGGTTGTTCATCGCATAGGGGTGCCCCTGCTCGGCCGCACGCCGGTAGTTGTCAAACGCCAGCGGCAGGTCGACCGCCATGCCAATGCCATGCTGCTGGTTCCACGCCAGTGCGGCCTGGGCCAGTACAAAGCCCGCCTCGGCAGATTTGCGGTACCAGGTATTGGCCAGCTCGTGGTTGACCTCCACACCCCGCCCATTGTTGTAGATCGTCGCCACCGCATGCTGGGCGCGCGCATTGCCGCCATGGGCCAGGCGCAGCAAGTCTTCACGCGCGGTGGCTGAGCCCTGGGATGCTGCCGCAAACAGCGGCACCACTTCAGGATTCGGCAGCTGCGAAAGCAGACGGGCAAACGGATCGACCAGCGCCACAGGCACTGCCTTGCCGGCAGCCGCCGCAGTGCTGCTTGCGGCACCCGCCGCCGCAGCCATCTCTGCCTGCGCAGCCGCGCTGCGTTCAGTCGTCGTGCCTGCCAGCGGCTGCACCGCAGCAGTAGCCGCCGTGCCATTCGCACCCACAGTGGGGAACAAGCGCGAAAGCGCCTGGGCCGCGCCCTGCTTCAGGCCCGCCGGGTCCGTCGTCGAAGCGGCAAACTTTTCAATGTACTGGCGCGTCGTATCCGGGTTGCGTGAAAAGCGGTGCGACACCACAAAGGCATCGGCCGCACGCGGCGCCTGCCCCTGCGCGCCCAGCACTTCGGCCAAATTGGCCCAGGCCGCCGCCCGTGCCGGCGCCAGCGCGAGGGTGTAGCGCAGCTGCGCCTCCGCCTCAGAAAACTTGCCCGCGCGGTAGAGCACATAACCGTAGTTGTTGGCGATCTCCTGGTCGGAAGGATCGGCCCGCCGCGCTTTTTCAAAATCAGCCAAAGCTTCGGCCACCTGGTCGGCCTTGAATTTTTCAAGCGCGGTGGTGTTGAGCCGGCGCGCCAGCTTGCGGTCGCCGCGCGCGGGGTAAGGCAGCTCTTCAATCTCGGTCTTGGCATCCCACACCGCATTGGCATCACGCGACGCGGCGCCCGCCAGCATCTTGCTGACCTGGTCCAGGCGCGGCGCGATCTGGGCATTGGGTGCTGCGCCTGCTTGCGCAAACACAAATGGGTGGGCCATCTGAAGCGCGACGGCCAGGATGCAGGCGCTTGAAAAGCTGGTGGCGCGTTGGTGTGCTGTTTTTTTGAACATGAAAACTACCCTCCTCTTGTGCGGGAGAGTTTATCTGTAAGGCGCGTGGGTACTGGGTCTGTGTCCATTCTCTCTATGAGAGATGTGTATGTGCCGATGTCAAAACACTATTGGCACCTTTCTTCTCATGTCTCTACAGTCCGTCCGCTAGTGCATCGCAAACGGAGATGCACATGAGGAAGACTCCATGAATGCTTTTTCTATTTCTTTGTTTTTTGTTATCCCGCTGCTTGATGTCGGCTGCTGGGTGGCTTGGAGGAACACGCAAGGAAGAAAGAGGGGTGCCTTTCTTGTGGCGCTTCTTGTTCTGGGAATACCTCAAGCAGGGTTTCTGTTGTACGTGGTTGCCCGCATCGCTATCGCAATTCTTTCAGGAACGCAGTTATGACATTCGGTGACGCGCTCATTGCGGGGGTGGCGTTGGCTTTAGCGTCTGTTGCACAAGCGAGAACTGAAACGAACCCATTCCCTGAGAAATCACTGGTTGCACCGCACATCCACGTCGAGAAGAAATCTCTATTTCGCCCATGGCTTGGAGGCGACGTGCCAATCGGCCCTTACGATCCGAGCGTCTTCCGACGACATCGCTTGGGAACAATTTCGCTTACAGCAAACGTTCACGCACACCTTGATGCCATTGAGAACACCATTCACTTCCCTGCGTACTTTGAATTGATAAGCCTGCAAACAGGAAAGGTGCTTGGGAAATTTCCGGTTGTGGGAACCCACGATGGGGATTGGTACTTCAACGGCAACGGCGCGATCTACCTGAATCAAAAGCATTTATCACTTTGCGGGATAAGTTCCACCCGCAAATTTGTTGCCACAAACAAGGGCATCGTTGAAGTGCCACAACCGATTCTGTACATCGGGGCTGAAACCGACGTAGTGGAAAACACTCCGCTATACGAATCGCCAACATCCAAAACGATAGTGGCAACTGTCCCCGCCGAAACGAAAGTGACTGTCATTGGCATGCGCATGGGGCCATCGGAAGAGGCAACACCGCCGCTGCTTGTCAAAACGCCGTTTGGTTTGACCGGATGGCGCCGCAGAGACCTCCCCGGAGGTCACTCCTCATTTCAGATTTATCTATGCAACTGATGAAAGCGAAGAAAAGGGTGGCGGCAGTGGAATCGAAGGGAGAAGAAGAATCAAAGGGCACTAGCACGGTCGCTGCCGTGCTGATTGTCGTGTGTGCCGGGTTAGCATGCGTGGTGATGCTGCAGCGTATCTTGGAGAAGAAGACATACACCGCATATGCCCAACGAGACGCTCAATTTGGCGGTTCAAAGATGCCCGCGCGGCACCTGCAATTGAAGGATGCGTCTGAGCAGAAGGTGTTTATAGGATTTAAGTACGCAGACCGCTTGTACTTTGATGCTTCGGCACTCTGTGTACAGCCAGGTTTCAGAATGCGCGCCGATGAGGACGGGCTCATCAAAGTTCCCAGGCAGATTGATGCGGAACTGCTGATGGAAACGCCAGATATCGCAATGCCGGGAAAGCTTGCTCATGAAAGTTGGTCGGCTGTCAGTGCCGGCTCGCCACCCGAAGGCCGCGTCTTTGATACGACGTATCAATGGTTTAGCTACGCCGATGCTCCTCATAGCAACGCCTGCCTCTTTCTTGGGAAGCGGGCTGAGGACAAGACGCCTCAAGAGTTCAGCACGGAAAGATCTGAACCTGTTCTTGGGATAAGAGGGCTTGAGGCCCCAAAAGATCTACGGCTGCATCGACATGAGGGCGCCGTAGAAGTCACCGAAGAAAATCGGCCCGCAATGTTGCTGGAATTCCCGTGGCTACTTGCTTGGCTGAACGAATTCGGCATCGACAGTCCCGACCGCTGCGGGTCTCCTGATGGAATTACACCTGTCACCCTGCTGCTACCGATGAAAGTAGAAATATTCCCCGGAAGCCAGCAGAGCACACACTGGATGGCTGCAACTGGGTGTGACACGCTCGACAAATGGTCGCTTGTGATGACGAATGAAGACGGAACGACTTCATTCATTACTTTGGACAGACCTTCGATTACCTATGACTACTGGCCAACCAAGGTATGGACAGCAGACACAAACAGTGATGGTGTACCGGAGTTTCTAATTAAGGGCCAGTACTACGAAGGGGACCGCTACGTGCTGCTTCGCCTGATCAAAGACGGAAGAGGTAGTTACCGCCTGAGCGAAATCGCCAGTACGGCCTACGACGGCTTGTGATCGCGGCCCGCAGGAAGTGCTCCAGAACCTGCGCGAGAAGGTGCTTGCCGGGCAGGTGCTGCGCCAGCTGTTGCCGGTGGGGCCGGCGCAAGTGAAGCTGGTGACCTGGCCTGCTACCGAGGCAGGTACGTCATGAGATAGAGGGTGTGAAAAGCAGGGAGCGTGCTTTTCTTTTTTTCACGGCACGCGCACGGCACACATCAAGAAGGCATCAAAAGAAGAATGCAAGCCGGAAAGCAAAACGCCTGCATGATGCAGGCGTTTTGGGTTTGGTTGCGCGGGCAAGATTTGAACTTACGACCTTTGGGTTATGAGCCCAACGAGCTACCAGGCTGCTCCACCGCGCGGTATATCTGTATTGTAGCTTACTCTGCCTTGGCCGCGTCAGCGGTAGTGTCTTCCGACACTTCAGGGCGGTCCACCAGTTCGACCAGGGCCATGGGCGCATTGTCGCCAACGCGGAAACCCATCTTCAGGATGCGGGTGTAGCCGCCTGGGCGGGCCTTGTAGCGGGGGCCGATTTCAGCGAACAATTTGACGACCATGTCGCGGTCGCGCAGGCGGTCGAATGCCAGGCGCTTGTTGGCCAGCGTGGGTTCCTTGCCCAGGGTGATCATGGGCTCGACCACGCGGCGCAGTTCCTTGGCCTTGGGCAGGGTGGTCTTGATGACTTCGTGCTGCAGCAGCGAGTTCATCATGTTGCGCAGCATGGCGAGGCGGTGCTCGCTGGTGCGGTTGAGTTTACGTAGTCCGTGTCCGTGGCGCATGATCAATTTCCTTTTTTAAAATCCGGGCAGCCGTATCAGGTACTGCCCGTGCGAGACCCCTTTGAGGCGGGTCTTGGGTTCAACAATTAATTAAATTAACGCTTGTCGAGGCCGGCGGGAGGCCAGCTTTCCAGGCGCATTCCGAGGGTGAGGCCGCGGGAGGCCAGCACTTCCTTGATTTCATTGAGGGATTTACGTCCCAGATTGGGGGTCTTGAGCAGCTCGTTTTCAGTGCGCTGGATCAGGTCGCCAATGTAGTAAATGTTTTCGGCCTTGAGGCAGTTGGCCGAGCGCACGGTGAGTTCGAGCTCGTCGACGGGGCGCAGCAGGATGGGGTCGAACTGCTGCGAGCTGCGCTGAACGGGTGCGTCGAACGCGGCCAGTTCGTTGCCTTCGAGCTGCGCGAACACCGCGAGCTGCTCAACCAGGATCTTGGCCGAGGCACGGACTGCGTCTTCCGCGGTCACGGCGCCGTTGGTTTCGATTTCCAGCACGAGCTTGTCGAGGTCGGTGCGCTGCTCGACGCGGGCGCTTTCAACGGTGTAGCTCACGCGCTTGACGGGCGAGAACGAGGCGTCCAGCACGATGCGGCCGATGGATTTCGGCGACTCGTCGCCATAGCGGCGCTGGTTGCCGGGCACATAGCCGCGGCCGTTTTCAACCTTGATCTGCATGTCGATCTTGCCGCCGTGCGACAGGTTCACGATGACGTGTTCAGGGTTGATGATTTCCACGTCGTGCGGCGTCTGGATGTCGGCGGCGGTGACGGGGCCTTCGCCGTCTTTGCGCAGGCTCAGCGTGACTTCGTCGCGGTTGTGGAGCTTGAACACCACGCCCTTGAGGTTCAACAGGATGTTGACGACGTCTTCCTGCACACCGTCGATGGACGAGTACTCGTGCAGGACACCCGCGATGGTGACTTCGGTGGCGGCGTGGCCGACCATGGACGACAACAGTACGCGGCGCAGTGCGTTGCCCAGCGTGTGGCCGTAGCCGCGCTCGAAGGGCTCCAGAGTCACCTTGGCGCGGTTGGCGCCAAGCTGCTCAACATTGATGGTTTTTGGTTTCAACAAATTGGTCTGCATGCAGTCTTCCTCTCAATACCCTCGGTTCGTTACACCGATAAGGCCGGCGAAGCACACCCTGGCGGCACGGTGCCCCGTGCCGCAGGAACGAAAATTAGCGTGAGTACAACTCGACGATCAACGATTCGTTGATGTCGGCGGCGAACTCATCGCGGTCAGGAACCTTCTTGAAGGTGCCTTCGCCCTTGTCGGCGTTCACATCGACCCAGGCGGGCAGGCCGACCTGTTTTGCGAGCTCGAGGGCTTCGGTGATGCGGGTCTGCTTCTTCGACTTTTCGCGCACGGCGATGACGTCGCCGGTCTTGACCATGTACGAAGGAATGTTGACCGTGCCGCCGTTGACCGTGATAGCCTTGTGCGACACCAGCTGGCGCGCTTCAGCGCGGGTCGAGCCGAAGCCCATGCGGTACACCACGTTGTCCAGGCGGCATTCCAGGATGAACAACAGATTGGCGCCGGTGTTGCCCTTGCGGCGATCGGCTTCTTCGAAGTAGCGGCGGAATTGCTTCTCGAGCACGCCGTACATGCGCTTGACTTTTTGCTTTTCGCGCAGTTGCAGGCCGAAGTCGGAAGTACGGGTACCGGAGGTACGGCCGTGCTGGCCCGGCTTGGAGTCGAATTTGGCCTTGTCGCTGATGGCGCGGCGGGCGCTCTTCAGGAACAGGTCGGTGCCTTCACGGCGGGATAGTTTGGCCTTGGGGCCGAGATAACGTGCCACTTGAGTGTCCTTTTTTCATCTGCTGCATTTACATGCAGGAGCCGGAGGTCGTGACCTGCCGGCGGTGGGCTTGGTAAAAATGCCTGGTGTCTGACGGGCTAAAACGCCCGCCGGACAGCCAGGCACGGGGGATTAAATGCGGCGGCGCTTTTGCGGGCGGCAGCCGTTGTGCGGAACCGGGGTCACGTCGGCAATGGAATTGATCCGGATGCCCAGTGCGCCCAATGCGCGAACAGACGATTCACGGCCGGGACCAGGACCCTTGATTTCGACGTCAAGGTTCTTGATGCCCTGCTCAATGGCGGCGCGGCCGGCGACTTCCGAAGCGACCTGCGCTGCGAAAGGCGTGGATTTGCGCGAGCCCTTGAAGCCCTGGCCACCGGAGGAAGCCCAGGACAAGGCGTTGCCCTGGCGATCCGTGATGGTGATGATCGTGTTGTTGAAAGAAGCGTGCACGTGGGCGATGCCATCGGCCACGTTCTTGCGAACTTTCTTGCGAACGCGCTGTGCGGCGTTATTGCTTGGTGATTTTGCCATGACGACCTCTCAATTATTTCTTCAAAGCTGCAGCGGCCTTGCGCGGACCCTTGCGGGTGCGGGCGTTGGTCCGGGTGCGCTGGCCGCGCATGGGCAGGCCACGACGGTGGCGGAAGCCGCGGTAGCAGCCGATGTCCATCAGGCGCTTGATGTTCATCGTGGTTTCACGACGCAAGTCACCTTCGATGGTGAACAGGGCGATCTGCTCACGGATTTTTTCCAGGTCGCCGTCGGTCAGGTCTTTGACCTTCTTGGCGTAGGCGATGTCGCATGCTTCGCAAATCTTGCGAGCGCGCGTGCGACCGATGCCAAAGATAGCAGTCAAGCCGATTTCGGCGTGCTGCTGCGGCGGAATATTGATACCAGCGATACGAGCCATGTTCGTCCTCTAAAACTCTTGAAATCAGCCTTGACGCTGTTTGTGGCGTGGGTCCGTGCAGATCACACGGACAACGCCCTTGCGACGGATAACCTTGCAGTTGCGGCAAATCTTCTTGACCGAAGCTGAAACTCTCATTTCTATTACTCCTAAACTTTCACTCTGTGCCTACTTGGCACGGAAAACAATGCGTGCCCGCGATAAATCGTAAGGCGTCAATTCAACCGTCACCTTGTCACCGGGAAGGATGCGGATGTAGTGCATACGCATTTTTCCCGAGATGTGCCCCAGTACCACATGTCCATTTTCAAGCTTCACCCTGAAAGTTGCATTGGGGAGGTTTTCCACAACCTCGCCTTGCATCTGGATCACATCGTCTTTAGACATATCCCATCAAATACCCAGTTAACCGCCCAGTGACGTCTTGAAGTTCGCCTTTTTAAGCAACGACTCATACTGTTGCGACATCATGTAGTTCTGCACCTGGGCCATGAAATCCATGGTCACCACGACAATAATCATCAACGACGTGCCGCCGAAATAGAAAGGCACGTTGTATTTCAAAATCAGAAACTCCGGCAGCAGACACACGAATGTGATGTACACCGCACCTGCCAGCGTCAAGCGCACCAGGATTTTGTCAATGTAGCGGGCCGTCTGGTCACCAGGCCGGATGCCGGGAATGAAGGCACCGCTCTTCTTCAGGTTGTCCGCCGTTTCACGGCTGTTGAACACCAGTGCCGTGTAGAAGAAGCAGAAAAACACAATCGCGCTGGCATACAGCATCACGTAAATCGGCTGGCCGGGTGTCAGCGTGCTGGCGATGTCTTTCAGCCAGCGCATGCTGTCACCGGCGCTGAACCAGCCCACCACGGTTGCCGGCAGCAGGATGATCGACGAGGCGAAGATCGGAGGGATCACACCCGCCATGTTCAGCTTCAGCGGCAAGTGCGACGACTGGCCGCCGTAGACCTTGTTACCAACCTGGCGGCGCGCGTAATTCACAAGAATCTTGCGCTGCCCGCGCTCCACGAACACCACGAAGTAGGTCACCAGCACGACGACCAGGACAACGATGATCGCCACAATAATGCTCATGGCGCCGGTTCGCACCAGTTCCAGCAAGCCGCCCATCGCGTTCGGCAAACCGGCCGCGATGCCCGCGAAGATCAGGATCGAGATACCGTTGCCCAGACCACGCTCGGTGATCTGCTCGCCCAGCCACATCAGGAACATGGTGCCGGCCGTCAGGCTAAACACCGCCGTCATGCGGAAACCGAAACCAGGCACCAGGACGAGGCCCGGCGAGCTTTCCAGCGCCACGGCAATACCCATGGACTGGAACAAGGCCAGGGCCAGCGTGCCGTAGCGCGTGTACTGGGTAATCTTGCGGCGGCCGCTTTCACCCTCTTTTTTCATCTGCTCGAACGTCGGAACGACGTAGGTCATCAGTTGCATGATGATCGAGGCCGAGATGTAGGGCATGATGCCCAGGGCAAACACGGTGAATCGCGACAGGGCACCACCCGAGAACATATTGAACAGGTTCAATATGCCGCCTTGCTGGCCCTTGAAAAGCTCTTTCAGCTGGCCAGGGTCAATCCCCGGCACCGGGATGTGCGCGCCAATGCGGTACACCACCAGGGCCAGCAGCAAAAACACAAGCCTGTTGCGCAGGTCACCGTACTTGCCGGTTTTCGCAATTTGAGCCGAGTTGGTTGCCACTGATTTGTCCAGTCAGGTATTTAAGCGATGGAGCCGCCGGCGGCTTCGATCACGGCCTTGGCAGCCGCCGTGGCGGAAATGCCGTTCAGCTTCACAGCCTTGGTCAGTTCGCCGGTCTTGATGACCTTGACGTTCTTGGCCAGCTGGCCCACCAGGCCGGCCGTCTTCAGCGCCAGCAGATCCACTTCGGCCAGGCCGAGCTGCTCCAGCGCGCCGAGGGTGACCTCTGCGTTGAACTTCAGCAGGTGCGACTTGAAGCCGCGCTTGGGCAGGCGACGCTGCATGGGCATTTGACCGCCCTCGAAGCCCACCTTGTGGTAGCCGCCCGCACGGGACTTCTGGCCCTTGTGGCCGCGACCCGACGTTTTGCCCAGGCCGGAGCCGATGCCGCGGCCGACACGGCGCTTGGCATGTTTGGCGCCTTGGCCAGGCTTGATTCCGTTCAATTCCATGATGAGTCTCCGCTCAGACAATCTTGACCAGATAGCTGATCTTGTTGATCATGCCGCGCACTGCGGGCGTGTCCTGCAGTTCGCTGACGCTGTTGACGCCACGCAGGCCCAGACCGCGCACGGTGGCGCGATGCGATTCCTTGGTGCCAATCGGGCTGCGAACCAGCTGGACTTTGAGTTTGGTTTCTTTGGTCATTTCAATGCTGCCTTAACCGAAGATTTCTTCGACAGACTTGCCACGCTTGGCCGCGATTTCCGAGGCGGTCGTGGAGTTGTTCAGTGCATCCATGGTGGCGCGCACCATGTTGTAGGGATTGCTCGAACCATGGCTCTTGGCCACGATGTCGGTAATGCCCATGACTTCGAAAACAGCGCGCATCGGGCCGCCGGCAATGATGCCGGTACCCTTGGGAGCCGGCGCCATCATGACGCTGGCCGCACCGTGGTGGCCGAACACATTGTGGTGAAGGGTACCGTTCTTCAACGAGACCTTGGTCATGTTGCGGCGCGCTTCTTCCATGGCCTTTTGCACGGCTGCTGGCACTTCCTTCGACTTGCCCTTGCCCATGCCGACGCGGCCGTCACCGTCACCAACCACCGTGAGTGCGGCGAAACCGAGGATACGGCCGCCCTTCACGACTTTGGTCACGCGGTTGACCGCGATCATTTTTTCCTTCAGACCATCGTCTGGAGCGTCGTTGTTCGATTTTGCTTGAAACTTAGCCATACTTAATTCCAGTCTGCTTAGAACTGCAAACCAGCTTCGCGAGCCGCATCAGCCAGCGCTTTGACGCGGCCGTGGTACGCAAAACCGGCGCGATCAAACGCCACTTTTTCTACACCTGCTGCTTTTGCCTTCTCGGCAATGCGCTTGCCAATGGCTTGCGCGGCAGCAACGTTTCCGCCTTTACCCGAGGCGCCGATTTCCTTGCGCACTTCGACTTCCGCGGTGGAAGCGGCAGCCAGAACCTTGGTGCCGTCGCCAGAGATAACGCTGGCGTAGATGTGCAGATTGGTGCGGTTGACGGTCAGACGAGCAACGCCTTGCGTGGCAATGCGGATGCGGGTCTGGCGTGAACGACGAAGGCGCTGCTCTTTTTTGGTCAACATGATGCAGCTCCTTATTTCTTCTTGGTTTCTTTGATCGTGATTTTCTCATCCGCATAACGGATGCCCTTGCCCTTGTAAGGCTCGGGAGGACGGACGGCGCGCACTTCGGCGGCGATCTGTCCCACACGCTGGCGATCGGAACCCTTGATCACGACTTCGGTCGGCGTGGGCGTTTCGACCTTGATACCGGCCGGCATGTCCATCACCACCGGATGGGAGTAACCCACCGTCAGGTTCAGCTTGGCGCCTTGGGCCTGGGCCTTGTAACCCACGCCGATCAGGCTGAGCTTCTTCTCGAAGCCCTTGGTCACGCCCGTCACCATGTTGTTCACGAGCTGGCGCATCGTGCCGCTCATGGCATTGGCTTCACGCGAGTCGTTGGCCGGCGCAAAGGTCAGCTTGCCGGCATCGTTCTTGATGGTGACAAGCGCGTTCTGGGCCAGCGCCAGGGTGCCGAGGGCGCCCTTGACGTTGATCTGGTCGTCTTTCATGGCCACGTCCACGCCCTGGGGGACGGAGACCGGCATTTTTCCTACACGAGACATTTCAGTTTCTCCTCAATGCCGCCGTTAGGCCACGTAGCAAAGCACTTCACCACCGATACCGGTAGCGCGGGCTTTACGATCGGTCATGACGCCTTTCGGGGTCGTGACAATTGCCACACCAAGGCCGTTCATGACCTGGGGGATGGCGCCATGGCCTTTGTAGACGCGAAGGCCGGGGCGGCTGACGCGCTCGATGCGCTCAATCACGGGGCGGCCTGCGTAATACTTCAGGGCGATTTCCAGCTGGGACTTGCCTTCGTCGGTCTTGACGGAGAAGCCATCGATGTAGCCCTCATCCTTCAGCACCTGCGCGATGGCAACTTTGACTTTTGACGACGGCACCAGCACAACGGCTTTTTCAACCATTTGTGCATTGCGGATGCGGGTCAACATGTCGGCGATAGGATCACTCATGCTCATTTTGCGGTTCTCCTATGCTTACCAGCTTGCCTTGGTGATACCAGGGATATCACCAGCAAAAGCCAACTCGCGAATCTTGGCGCGAGCCAGGCCGAATTGACGGAACGTACCGCGCGGGCGACCCGTGATCTCGCAGCGGTTGCGCTGGCGAGTCGGGTTGGCGTTGCGGGGCAACTTTTGCAGCTCAAGGCGGGCCAGGGCGCGCTCTTCATCGGAGCGCTTGGCGTCGTTGGACGCAGCCTTGAGTTCAGCGTATTTTTTGGCGAACTTGGCGGCGAGTTTCTCGCGCTTCAGTTCACGTTGCAGTAAAGCTTGTTTTGCCATGTCCCGCCTCAGTTCTTGAACGGAAAACGGAAAGCGGTGAGGAGCGCCTTGCACTCTTCATCGGTCTTTGCCGTGGTGGTGATGCTGATATTGAGACCGCGCAGGGCGTCAACCTTGTCGTACTCGATCTCAGGGAAAATGATCTGCTCTTTCACGCCGATGTTGTAGTTTCCGCGGCCGTCGAAGGCCCGGCCGGAAATACCGCGGAAGTCGCGCACGCGGGGCAGAGCCACGGTGACGAAACGATCGAGGAACTCATACATCTTCACGCCGCGCAGGGTCACCATGCAGCCGATGGGCAGGTCTTCGCGGATCTTGAAACCGGCGATAGCCTTCTTGGCCTTGGTCACGACGGGCTTCTGGCCGGCGATCTTGGTCATGTCGCCGACGGCGTTGTCCATGACCTTCTTGTCGGCGACAGCCTCGCTCACGCCCATGTTGAGCGTGATCTTGGTGATGCGGGGAACCTGCATCGGCGAGGTGTAGCCGAATTTTTCAACCAGGCTGGGGGCGATTTTTTCGCGGTACTGGGTTTGCAGGCGGGCCTGCAAAGCAGCTTGTGCTGCGGGTGCGGTCTTTGCCATGTTATGCAACCTTGATTTCTTCGCCGCTGGACTTGAAGACGCGCACTTTCTTGCCGTCAGCCAGGAGCTTGATGCCAACGCGATCCGCCTTGCCGGTTGCGGCATTGAAGATTGCCACGTTCGACTGGTGAATCGGCATGCTTTTTTCGACGATGCCGCCGGTGGTGCCCTTCAGAGGGTTGGGCTTGGTGTGTTTTTTCACCAGGTTAATGCCCTCAACCACGACATGGCTGTCGTCTTTGCGCAGCGAAATCTTGCCGCGCTTGCCTTTGTCGCGACCGGCGATCACGATGATCTCGTCGCCCTTACGAATCTTGTTCATGGCGCGTCCTTACAGAACTTCAGGAGCCAGGGACACGATCTTCATGAACTTTTCAGTGCGCAGTTCGCGCGTCACTGGTCCGAAGATGCGGGTGCCGATAGGCTCCAGCTTGGCGTTAAGCAACACGGCTGCGTTGCCATCGAATTTGACGAGGGAGCCGTCACCGCGGCGGATGCCCTTGGCGGTGCGAACGACCACAGCGCTGTAAACCTCGCCTTTTTTGACGCGGCCACGCGGAGCGGCTTCTTTGATGCTCACCTTGATGACGTCACCAACGCTGGCGTACCGGCGCTTGGAGCCGCCCAGAACCTTGATGCACATCACGGACTTGGCACCCGTGTTGTCAGCAACATCGAGCTTGGATTGCGTTTGAATCATTTAAATGTGTTCCCAACTTGCACCGGAAGGCAACCCCTTGGGATCGCCAGCCAATCAGTCTTGGGCCTGTCGTCCACACCGCAAACCACTTGCGATGCTTCCGTTAGGCAGAATTCCTCGCCTTTTTAGAGCGAAGCCCACGATTATCACTGAATCGCCTGGCAGTGTCAACCGGCTGGTGTGAAAATATCCCAACAGCGCTTTTGCAGGCGGGCCTGGCGGCCCAAGAACCGCAAAACCGCGGCTGGAACCGGTGCCCCAAGGGAGTGAATTTCAGGGATGAAATCTAGCCCGGCATCAATACGAGAAAGAAAAGTCCGCTATAAAAAGCGGAGCGATTCAGGGCAGTACTCAGTCGGGCAGGCTCAGGTATTGGCCGCAGAGCGCCAAAAATGCGTCGAGCTGCGGATCCACCCCGTTTTCCTGCTGCAGCAGGGCCGCCACTTCCGGTCCCAGGGTCCGGGCCAGTGCGGCGTCCAGGAACAGCAGCCGCGAACGCCGCGCCAGCACGTCTTCCACCGTGCGCGCATATTCATGGCGGGCGGCAAAGCGCACCATGGCCTCCGTCAGGCCGCCGCCCAGTTCGCGGCCGGCACCCGGCAGGCTGTCCAGGGAAGCCGCCTCGCTGCCATATAAATGAGGGCCGGGGGCCTCGCTGATCTTATGGCCCGAGTTGTGAGCGCCAACTAACTTCAAATGCGCGGTGGTGCTGGCGGCCCGCGCGGGCAGCAGGGCCGCGCCAAAACATTTGTCCAGCACGTCCTCCGCCATGGCGCGGTACGTGGTCCACTTCCCGCCGGTCACCGTGACCAGGCCGCTTTTGCTGACCAGCACCGTGTGCTCGCGCGACAGGGCCTGGGTGCTGCCGGCATCCTCGTCCGGCGGCTTGACCAGGGGCCGCAGACCCACCCAGATGCTTTTGATGTCCGCCGGGCCCGGGGCGCGGCTCAGGTAACGCGCCGACTCGCGCAGGATGAAATCGACCTCTTCCCGGAAAGGCAGCGGCTCGCGGGCCAGGTCGTGGCGCGGCGTGTCGGTCGTGCCCAAAATGGTTTTGCCCAGCCAGGGCACGGCAAACAGCACCCGGCCGTCGGCCGTCTTGGGCACCAGCAGGGCATGGTCGGTGGGCAAAAACGAGCGGTCCACCACGATATGGACGCCCTGGCTGGGCGCCACCATGGGCTTGGTGTCGCGGCCTATGGCCTGGCCGTCCTGCAGGCGCAGCTGGTCCACCCAGACGCCGGCCGCGTTCACCACGCAGTTCGCCCGGATCTCAAATGTGCGGCCGGTTTCCTGGTCGCGCGCATGCAGGCCGGCCAGCTTGCCGCCTTCATGGATCAGGCCGGTGGCCTCGCAGTAATTAACCAGCAGCGCCCCCTGGCTTGCGGCCGTGCGGGCCAGCGCCAGCGCCAGCCGCGCGTCGTCGAACTGGCCGTCCCAGTACTTGACGCCGCCCTTGAGGTCGCGCGGCTGCACCGTCGGCAGGTAGGCCAGGGTTTCCCGGCGATTGAGGAATTCGGTCGCGCCCAGGCCGGCCTTGCCGGCCAGCGCGTCGTACATCTTGAGCCCTATGCCGTAGAACGGCGCTTCCCAGAATTTGTAGGAAGGCATGACAAAAGGCAGCGGCTGCGCCAGATGCGGTGCATTGGCCAGCAAGGTGGTGCGCTCCAGCAAGGCCTCGCGCACCAATGAAATATTGCCCTGCGCGAGGTAGCGCACGCCGCCGTGCACCAGCTTGGTGGCGCGTGAGGAAGTGCCCTTGGCAAAGTCGTGCGACTCCACCAGCACCACGGAAAACCCGCGCGCCGCGGCGTCAAGCGCCACGCCCAGGCCGGTGGCGCCGCCGCCGATGATGGCGATGTCGTAGTGGCGCGGCGCGGCCAGGCTGTCCATCAAGTCCTGGCGCCGCGTGGCGGCAGCAGGTGCGAATTCAGTCGACATGGGCTTTGATTCCCGTTCCATACAAACCCATTTTTTTAAAGTGGCGACGAGCTTACCCCAGCGCCGTGGCGGCAAGCGCCGCCCTCATCCGCAAAAAACGGGCCGTACGGCACAACAGCGCCGCACGGCCCCCCGCGGCTTAACGCACCTTGCCGTCTTTCCAGGCCTGCAACAGCTTGTCGTAGTTGATGGTCTCGCCCTTGGGCTTTTCATTGGCCAGCTTGGCCCATGGCGCGCCCTTGTCGCTCAGCCATTTGGCCGGGTCGCTCTTGGGGTTGAGCTTGGGCGCGCAGTGCGCCATGCCGGCGCGCTCCAGGCGTCCCATCACCTGGTCCATCTCGTCGGCCAGGTTGTCCATCGCGCCTTGCGGCGTTTTTTCACCCGTCACAGCCTGCGCCACGTTCTTCCACCAGAGCTGCGCCAGCTTGGGGTAGTCGGGCACGTTGTTGCCGGTCGGCGTCCAGGCCACGCGGGCCGGGCTGCGGTAGAACTCGATCAGGCCGCCGTAGTTGGCGGCGTTCTTGGTGAAGTACTCGTGGTGGATGTCGCTGTCGCGGATGAAGGTCAGGCCCACCACCGATTTTTTGGCCGAAACGGTCTTGGAGGTGATGAACTGCGCATACAGCCAGGCGGCGGCGACCTTGTTGGCGTCATGGTCCTTGAAGAAGGTCCAGGAGCCCACGTCCTGGTAGCCGTTTTGCATGCCCTGCTTCCAGTAGGGGCCGTTGGGGCCGGGCGCCATGCGCCACTTCGGCGTGCCGTCGGCGTTCACGACCGGCAGGCCCTTCTTGGTCATGTCGGCGGTAAAGGCCGTGTACCAGAAGATCTGCTGGGCGATCTGGCCCTGGGCAGGCACCGGGCCGGCCTCGCCGAAGGTCATGCCGCTGGCTTCCTTGGGCGCGTACTTCTTCATCCAGTCCACATACTTGGTCAGTGCGTACACCGCGGCCGGCGAATTGGTGGCACCACCGCGCGCCACCGAGGCGCCCACCGGCGTGCACTTGTCGGCCGCCACGCGGATGCCCCACTCGTCCACCGGCATGCCGTTGGGAATGCCCTTGTCGGCGGTGCCGGCCATGGACAGCCAGGCGTCGGTAAAGCGCCAGCCCAGCGACGGATCCTTCTTGCCGTAGTCCATGTGGCCGTAGATGGGCTTGCCGTCTATGGTCTTCACGTCGTTGGTGAAGAACTCGGCGATGTCCTCATAGGCGCTCCAGTTGAGCGGCACGCCCAGGTCGTAGCCGTATTTGGCCTTGAACTTGTCCTGCAGGTCCTTGCGCGCGAACAGGTCGGCGCGGAACCAGTAAAGGTTGGCGAACTGCTGGTCGGGCAGCTGGTAGAGCTTGCCGTCGGGCGCCGTCGTGAAGCTGGTGCCGATGAAGTCCTTGAGGTCCAGGCCCGGGTTGGTGTATTCCTTGCCCGCGCCGGCCATGTAGTCGGACAGCGCCAGTATCTTGCCGTAGCGGTAGTGGGTGCCTATCAGGTCGGAGTCGGAGATCCAGCCGTCGTAAATCGACTTGCCCGACTGCATGGAGGTCTGCAGTTTTTCAACCACGTCGCCTTCCTGGATGATGTCGTGCTTGACCTTGATGCCGGTGATTTCCTCAAAGGCCTTGGCCAGCGTCTTGGATTCGTACTCGTGGGTGGTGATGGTCTCGGAGACCACCGAGATTTCCTTCACGCCCTTGGCCTGCAGCTTCTTGGCCGCGTCGATGAACCACTTCATCTCCGCCTGCTGCTTGTCCTTGGACAGCGTGGAAGGCTGGAATTCGCTGTCGATCCATTTTTTCGCCTCGGCCTCGCCGGCCCAGCCGGGGCTGGCCATGGCACACACCGCGGCCACTGCCAGTGCCGTATAACGCATCTTCATGACTTGTCTCCTCATTGGTTCACTCCCCGTGGTTGAAGGCTTGTTCGGCTCCGGGGAATATGAGCCGGGTTCCTTTTTCTACGCACTTCTCTTTTCCTCACGTCCCGCCTAGCCCTTGCGCATGATCCATGCGAGCAAGGCCATGGACAGCACAAAACTGATCCAGATGGAGGGGTCCGCCTCAAGCCCCAGCCAGCCGGCCAGCTTGCCGCTGATGCCGACAAAAATCAGGTTCACATAGGCCGCGCTGAGCAGGCCTATGAACAACCGGTCGCCGCGCGTGGTTTCCAGCGGCAGGAAGCCGCGCCGCATCGTCGTCGGCGACTTGATCTCCCACACCGTCATGCCCACCAGCATCAGCACGATGCAGCTGAAAAAAACCGCCACCGGCGTCGTCCAGGCCATCCACTCAAACATATTCACTCCTCCTAGACTCGGCCCATCGCAAAGCCTTTTGCGATGTAGTTACGAACAAACCAGATCACGATGGCGCCCGGGACTATGGTCAGCACGCCGGCCGCGGCCAGCGTGGCCCAGTCCATGCCCGAAGCCGACACCGTGCGCGTCATGGTCGCGACGATGGGCTTGGCGTTGACGCTGGTCAGCGTGCGCGCCAGCAGCAGTTCCACCCAGCTGAACATGAAGCAGAAAAACGCCGCCACGCCCACGCCGGCCTTGATCAGCGGCAGGAAGATGCGCGTGAAAAAGCGCGGAAAGGAATAACCGTCGATGTAGGCGGTCTCGTCGATCTCGCGCGGAATGCCGCTCATGAAACCTTCCAGGATCCACACCGCCAGCGGCACGTTGAACAGCAGGTGCGCCAGCGCCACCGCGATGTGGGTGTCCATCAGGCCCACCGTGGTGTAGAGCTGGAAGAAGGGCAGCAAAAACACCGCGGGCGGGGTCATGCGGTTGGTCAGCAGCCAGAAGAACACATGCTTGTCGCCCAGGAAGCTGTAGCGCGAGAAGGCATAGGCGGCCGGCAAGGCCACGGTGATGGAGATCACCGTGTTGATGGCGACGTAGATCAGGCTGTTGATGTAGCCCGAATACCAGGACGGATCGGTGAAGATGGTCTTGTAGTTGTCCCAGGTGAATTGCTGGGGAAAGAAGGAAAAGCTCGACAGGATTTCGCTGTTGGTCTTGAAGCTCATGTTGACCATCCAGTAGATGGGCAGCAGCGCGAACAGGATGTAGGCGATGAGGAACAGCGTGCGAGCCTGGAATTTCGGTGTGTTCATTCCACGCCCTCCTTCTCCTGCGTACCCACCCGCTGCATCCAGTTGTAGAGGATGAAGCACAGCAGCAGGATGATCAAAAAGTAAATCAGCGAGAAAGCCGCCGCCGGGCCCAGGTCGAACTGGCCGACGGCTTTTTGCGTGAGGTATTGCGACAGGAAGGTCGTGGCATTGCCCGGCCCGCCGCCCGTGAGCACAAAAGGCTCGGTGTAGATCATGAAGCTGTCCATGAAGCGCAGCAGCACGGCGATCATCAGCACGCCGCGCATTTTCGGCAGCTGGATGTAGCGGAACACCGCGAACTTGCTGGCGCCGTCTATGCGCGCGGCCTGGTAGTAGGCGTCCGGAATCGAGCGCAGGCCGGCGTAACCCAGCAGGGCCACCAGCGGCGTCCAGTGCCAGACATCCATCATCAGCACCGTGATCCACGCATGCGTGGCATTGCCGGTGTAGCTGTAGTCAAAACCCACCTTCTGCAGCATCGCGCCCAGCAGGCCTATGTCGGCCCGGCCGTAGATCTGCCAGATGGTGCCGACCACATTCCAGGGGATCAGCAGCGACAGCGCGACCAGCACCAGCACCAGCGAGGCTTTCCAGCCCTGCGCCGGCATGGACAGCGCCAGCGCGATGCCCAGCGGGATCTCGACCGCCAGCACCGCCAGCGAGAAGGTCAGCTGCCGCCACAGCGCCGCATGCAAATCCTCGTCGCGCATGACGGAGGCGAACCACTCGGTGCCGACAAATACGCGCCGTTCGGGCGAGATGATGTCCTGCACCGAATAGTTGACCACCGTCATCAGCGGCAGGATGGCGGAAAAGGCCACGCAGATGATGACCGGCAGCACCAGCAGCCAGGCCTTCTGGTTAACAGGCTTCGTCGTCGTGCTCATGCTTCCACCAGTTCGTCATTGAGGTACAGGCAGGTGTGTGTGCCCATGACCTGCAGCCAGATCTCTTCGCCGACCTGCGGTGCGCGGGAGGCGGGGTTCAAGCGGGCTTTCAGGGTGTGCTCGCCGATACGCGCCGTCAGCATCCAGTGCGTGCCTATGTCCTGCACCAGCGTGACGGTAAAGGGCAGCGCCGCCGGGTCGCCGGGCGCGGTCTTCACCACATACTCGGGGCGCACGCCCAGCTTGAGCTCGCCGTCGGGCATGGCGCGCCCGGGCGGCAGCGCCAGCGGCCGGTCCGCGACGCGCAGCGCGCCGCCGGACACCGTGGCCGGCAGGAAGTTCATGCCGGGCGAGCCGATGAAGTGGCCGACAAAGGTATGGCGGGGCCGCTCGAATAACGCGTCGGCCGAGCCGGTCTGCACCGCGCGGCCGCGTGTCATCACCACCACCTCTTCGGCAAAGGTCAGCGCCTCGACCTGGTCGTGCGTGACGTAGATCAGCGTGAGCTTGAGCTCGTGGTGGATCTGCTTGAGCTTGCGCCGCAGCTGCCATTTGAGGTGCGGGTCGATCACGGTGAGCGGCTCGTCGAACAGCACGGCCGACACATCGGGCCGCACCAGGCCACGGCCCAGCGAAATTTTCTGCTTGGCGTCCGCCGCCAGCCCGGCCGCGCGCTGGTTGAGCTGGCCGCTCATGTCCAGCATCTCGGCGATTTCGCCCACGCGCTTTTTGATCTGCTCTTCGGGCACCTTGCGGTTGCGCAGCGGAAAGGCCAGGTTCTCGGCCACCGTCATGGTGTCGTAGATCACCGGGAACTGGAACACCTGCGCGATGTTGCGCTGCTGCGGCGTCGCGCGCGTCACGTCCACGCCGTCGAACTTGACACTACCCTGCGAGGGCACCAGCAGGCCGGACATGATGTTGAGCATGGTCGTTTTGCCGCAGCCCGAGGGGCCCAGCAGCGCATAGGCGCCGCCGTCGCGAAAGCTCATGTTCAGCGGCAGCAGCGCGTAGTCGCTTTCCTCGCGCGGGTTGGGCCGGTAGGCATGGGCCAGGTCCAGGTCAATGCGCGCCATGAGACCTCCGTGGAGCCAAAAGCAACGCGCCTTCGGCGTCGAAAACATAGACCTGCGCCGGGTCCAGGTACAGGGTGACGGGCGCGCCCAGGTCGAAGTAGTGCACACCCGTGAGCTGCGCCACCAGCTCGCCCACGGCCGTCGCCACGTGGACAAAGGTGTCGGAGCCCGAGATCTCGGCCAGCTCGACCTTGCCGGGCAGTGCCACGTCGCCTTCGCGCGCCGTGACGCGCAGGGCGCTGCCGCGAACCCCTGCCGTGAAAGAGGCCAGGCGCTGCGCCGGCGCGTCCGGCAGCTTCAGCGCCAGCGCCGGGCCGCCCGTCAGCTGCAAGCCCTGGGCGGCGGGCAGCGCCGCGACCAGATTCATGGGCGGGTCGCTGAAGGCCCGCGCCACGCGCAGCGACTGCGGCGCGTGGAAGACCTCGGCCGTCGGGCCGTACTGCAGCAGTTCGCCGCCGTCCATCACGGCGGTGTAGCCGCCCAGCAGCAGGGCTTCGCCGGGCTCGGTGGTGGCGTAAATGACCGTGGAGTCGCCTGCGGCGAAGAGCTGGGTCAGTTCCTCGCGCAATTCCTCGCGCAGCTTGTAGTCGAGGTTGACCAGCGGCTCGTCCAGCAGCATCAGCGGCGCGCCCTTGGCCAGCGCTCGCGCCAGGGCCACGCGCTGCTGCTGCCCGCCCGAGAGTTCAGCCGGGTAGCGGTCCAGAAACATGTCGATGTGCAGGCGCTCGGCCAGGCCGCGCACCTTGCGCTCTATGTCTTTTTCGCCGCGCAGCTTGAGCGGCGAGGCGATGTTGTCGGCCACGCGCAGCGAAGGGTAGTTGATGAACTGCTGGTAGACCATGGCGACGTTGCGCTCGCGCACCGGCATGCCGGTCACGTCGGCCTGGTTGACCAGGACCTTGCCGTGCGTGGGGACGTCCAGGCCGGCCATGATGCGCATCAGGCTGGTCTTGCCGGCCTGCGTGGCGCCCAGCAAAACCGTGACTTCGCCGCTGCGCGGCGCCAGGCTCATGTCGTACAGCCATTGCTCGGCGCCGACTTTTTTGCTGATCTGGTCCAGGGACAGCTGCATCACGCCGCTCCCCCGCCCCGCAGGGGCTGGAACAGGCCGCCGGGCACCCCGGACGGGGCCAGGGCAGGCAAGAAATTTGAAACAGTCAACAAGAAAGCGTCTCCCGAGGATTTGTAGACAGAACTTGATAAGTTCGGTTTTTTTCTATTTTTCTTCCTTTCTGATTGTTTTATCTAATTGTTTTCCCTTATCTGTTTCCTTTTGTTTCGATATAAAGTTTCCCCAAGGCCATACAGCTGTCATTCTTAGGTCCTTTTAATTCCCCGATTTCCCCTTAGATCCCCCCAGACTTGGACCCGCGTGAACTCCAATCCCAGGCAAATCAAGCTTCTTGACGTGGTCCGCGCCCACGGCTCGGCCTCCGTCGAGCAGCTTGCCGACAAGCTCAATGTGACGCTGCAGACCGTCAGACGGGACGTGCAGCGCCTGTCCGAAGCCGGCTTGCTGACGCGCTTTCACGGCGGCGTTCGGGTGCCCACCTCCACCATTGAAAACATCGCGCACCGCCAGCGCGAAAGCCTGAATGCCGAAGGCAAGGCGCGCATCGCCGAGGCCGTTGCCAGGCGCATCCCCAACGACTGCTCGCTGATCCTGAACATAGGCACCACCACCGAAGCCGTCGCCAAGGCCTTGCTGAACCACAAGGGGCTGCGCGTCATCACCAACAACCTCAATGTGGCGGCCATCCTGTGCGGCAACACCGACTGCGAGGTCATCGTGGCCGGCGGCGTGGTGCGCGCGCGCGACCGCGGCATCGTGGGCGAGGCGGCGGTGGACTTCATGCGCCAGTTCCGTGTCGACATCGCCGTCATCGGCATTTCCGGCATAGAGCCCGACGGCTCGCTGCGCGACTTCGACTACCGCGAGGTCAAGGTCGCGCAGACCATCATCGAGCACGCCCGCGAGGTCTGGCTGGCCGCCGACAGCAGCAAATTCAACCGCCCGGCCATGGTCGAGCTGGCCAGGCTTTCACAGATTGACCGGCTGTTCACCGACATGCCGCCGCCCGAGCCCTTCCCGGCCCTGCTGGAGGAAGCGGACGTGAGCTGCGAAGTGGCCCATTCCTGAGCGCCGGGCAACAGCGGTTTTCATACACTCCAGCGCATGACCTACCTCCTTGCCCTCGACCAGGGAACCTCGAGTTCCCGCAGCATCGTGTTTGACGAACACGGCCACATCGTGGCCCTGGCGCAGCAGGAGCTGCCGCAGATCTACCCCCGGCCCGGCTGGGTCGAGCACGACCTGAATGAAATCTGGCGCACCCAGCTGGCCACGGCGCGCGAGGTGCTGGACAAGGCCAACATCAAGGCCGGCGACATACGCGCGCTGGGCATCACCAACCAGCGCGAAACCACCGCCCTCTGGAACCGCAAGAC
The DNA here is from genome assembly GCF_056401275.1 of Polaromonas sp. P4_F6. Taxonomy (NCBI): domain Bacteria; kingdom Pseudomonadati; phylum Pseudomonadota; class Betaproteobacteria; order Burkholderiales; family Comamonadaceae; genus Polaromonas; species Polaromonas sp. P4_F6. Next base: position 789,758 of record NZ_JBFUJQ010000001.1, read on the forward strand.
CGGCCAGCCGGTGCACCACGCCATCGTCTGGCAGGACAGGCGCGCCGAAGCCACCTGCGCCGAACTGCGCGAGCAGGGCAAGGAACAACTGATCCAGTCCAAAACCGGCCTGCTGGTTGATGCCTATTTTTCAGGCACCAAGCTCAAGTGGCTGCTCGACAACGTGCCCGGCGCGCGCGCGCAGGCCGAGCGCGGCGAACTGGCTTTCGGCACCATAGACAGCTGGCTGATGTGGCAGCTCACGGGCGGCGCGCTGCATGCCACCGACGTCAGCAACGCCTCGCGCACCATGCTCTTCAATGTGCACAACAACCAGTGGGACACGGAACTGCTGGACCTGCTGGGCATCCCGGCCTCGCTGATGCCCCAGGTGCTGCCCTCCAGCGCGCATTACGGCGAGGTGCGGCCCGAGCTGCTGGGCCATGCGATTGCCATAGGCGGCGTTGCCGGCGACCAGCAAAGCGCCCTTTTCGGCCAGGCCTGCTTCAAGGCCGGCATGGCGAAAAACACCTATGGCACGGGCTGCTTCATGCTGATGCACACGGGCGGGCAGTTCCAGACCTCGCACAACGGGCTGCTGACCACCAGCGCGGCCCAGCCAAGCGCACAAACCCAGTTCGCCATCGAGGGCAGCGTGTTTGTGGGCGGCGCTGTGGTGCAGTGGCTGCGCGACGGCCTGCATGCCATCAAGGGCAGCGCCGAAGTGCAGGCGCTGGCCGAAAGCGTGCCCGACTCGGGCGGCGTGATGATGGTGCCGGCCTTTACCGGCCTGGGCGCGCCCTACTGGAAACCCGACGCGCGCGGCACCATCACCGGGCTCACGCGCGGCACCACCGTCGCCCACATCGCGCGCGCCGCGCTGGAAAGCATCGCCTACCAGAGCGCGGCCCTGCTGCAAGCCATGAGCCGCGACGCGGTCGGCGCCGGCGCCGCGCCCGTGGCCGAGCTGCGCGTGGACGGCGGCGCCTGCGTCAACGACCTGCTGATGCAGTTCCAGGCCGACCTGCTGGGCATCCCGGTGATTCGCCCGGCCGTCATTGAAACCACCGCGCTGGGCGCCGCCTACCTGGCGGGGCTTTCCAGCGGCGTGTACCGCAGCACCGAAGAACTCTCGGGCATGTGGCGTGCCGAGCGCAAGTTTTTGCCCACCCTGGGCGCGGACCGGGCGGCCGAGCTGATGGCGCGCTGGGAGCAGGCGGTGCGGCAAACCGTGCTGCAGTGAACGCTGCCTGCGCCGCTGTCACATTTCCCACAGGGGCGGCCGCTAGACTGGCCGCATGAACACCCCCGCCACGTCTCTTTCGAAGCGCCGGCTCATCCTCGGCGCCGGCGCGGCCGCCGTGCTGGGCCTGGCCGGCTGCGCGGCACCGCCGTTGCCGCCCGCGGCGGGCCAGCCGCCCCGCGCACGCCTGCGCCTGATCGGCGAATCCCGTTTTGCGCACCGCCTGCAATTCCAGGGCAGCACCGTGGGCGGGCTGTCGGGCATGGACTACGACCCGGCCGGCGACCTCTATTACCTGATCAGCGACGACAGCTCCAGCATCAACCCGGCGCGCTTTTACACCGCGCGCATCGCGCTGGGCATGGACAGCCTGGGCGCGCCCGAGCTGCTGGGCGTGGCCACGCTGCGCCAGGCCGACGGCAGCGCCTACCCGTCCGCCCTGCAAGGCGGGCCGGTGCCCGACCCGGAAGCCATACGCTGGCGCGCGGCCAGCAACACCCTGCTGTGGACCAGCGAAGGCCATCCGCCCAGCGGCACCGCGCCCTGGCTGCGCGAAACACGTCCCGACGGCAGCTTCGTGCGCGAATTCGCCCTGCCGGCGATGTTCAATTTCCAGGCCGGCGCGGGGCCGCGCGGCAACCTGACGCTCGAAGGCCTGGCGCTGGCGCCCGACGGCCGCACGGCCTGGATCGCCATGGAAAACGCCTTGCTGCAGGACGGCCTCGTGCCCAGCGTAGAGGCGCCGGGCGGCCCCTGCCGCTTCACGCAGATAGACCTCGCCAGCGGCAAGGCCCTGCGGCAGATCGCCTATGTGCCCGACGCCATCCCGCGCGCGCCCGTGCCGCCCACCGCCTTTGCCGACAACGGCGTGGCGGAAATCCTGATGCTGGACGCCGAACGCATGCTGGTGCTGGAGCGGGCTTATGTGACGGGCTCGGGCAATTCGCTGCGCCTTTACCTGATCGACACCGGCCAGGCCAGCGACACGCTGGAGCTTCCCGCCCTGCGGCCGGGCGCTTACCGGCCGGCCGGCAAAACCCTGCTGGCCGATTTTTCGGCCTTTACCGGCCCGGGCGCCGGCCCGCGGCTCAAACAGCTGGACAATAGCGAAGGCATGAGCTGGGGCCCGGTGCTTCCCAACGGGCGCCGCAGCCTGATGTTCATCAGCGACGACAATTTCAGCCCCCGGCAAATCAACCAGTGGCTGGCCTTTGAATTTTTGGACTGACAACGCATGACTTCCATTTCCCGTGCAAACACCGACCACATCGCCTTCATAGGCGGCGGCAACATGGCCAGCGCCATCATCGGCGGCCTGCTCAAGCAGGGCCTGCCGGCCGGCCAGATCCAGGTGGTCGAGCCTTTTGCCGAGCAGCGCGCCAGACTCACGCAGCAATTCGGCATTCAGGTCCACGAAGGCCCGGGCGCCTGGCTGGCCGCCGCCGGTCTGGTCGTCTGGGCGGTCAAGCCGCAAGTCTTCAAGGATGCAGCCCTGCAAACGCGCTTTCACACCAAAAACGCCCTGCACCTGAGCGTGGCGGCCGGCGTGCGCTCCGGCAGCATCGCGCACTGGCTGGGCACCGAGCGCGTGGTGCGCGCCATGCCCAACACGCCGGCGCTGGTTGGCAAGGGCATGACGGCGCTGTTCGCCCGCGAGGCCGCCACCGGCGCCGACCGGCAGGCGATTGAAAAAGTGCTCAAGCCCACGGGCGAGTACCTGTGGCTGGCCGAAGAAGCCCAGCTGGACGCGGTGACCGCGCTGTCCGGCTCGGGCCCGGCCTATGTGTTTTATTTCATCGAGGCCATGATCGAGGCCGGCACCGATATGGGCCTGCCCCTGGCGCAGGCGCGCCAGCTCGCGATCGGCACCTTTGTGGGCGCTTCCGCGCTGGCACAGGCCTCGGACGAGCCGCCGCAGGAGCTGCGCGCACGGGTCACCTCCAAAGGCGGGACGACTTACGCGGCGCTGACATCGATGGAGCAGGACCGCGTCAAGATGCAGTTCATGCGCGCCATCCACGCCGCCCGGCAACGCGCCGCCGAGCTGGGCGACGAGTTCGGCGGCGCCTGAAAGACGCGTCAACCGCCCGGCGGCGGCAAACGTTGAACAGGAGCGTACGTGCAGCTTGTCTTGATCCACACCCTGTGGGACACCCCGGCAGCATCCGCGTTACAACTTTTTCCAACATCCGGAGCTTCACATGAACAAACTTCTGTCCACCCTCATCAGCGCAGCCGTCCTCGCCATGCCCCTGGCCGTGATTTCCACGTCCGCATCGGCCCAGGCTCCTGCCGCCGCACCTGCAGCAGCCCCCGCCGCCGCGCCCGCAGCAGCACCTGAGAAAAAGGCTGCCGCTCCCGCCAAGGCAAAGGCCAAGAAAGCCAAGCGCAAGGCAAAGGCCAAGAAGGCCGCCGTCTGATCAGCCCAGGCTGACGCAAAAAAGCCCGCTTCAAGCGGGCTTTTTTATGGGCGCCTTCCGGGCCCTGCGCGGTCAGCGGCCCAGGTAAGACAGGGCGATGCCCGCAAAAATCGCAAAACCCAGCCAGTGGTTGAGGCGAAAAGCCTTGAAGCAGTCCTCGCGCCCGCGCTTGCGGATCAGCCAGCCATGCCACAAGGCCTGCAGCAGGGCTACACCCATGGCGACCCAAAAAACGGGCGATTGGCGCACCATGTCCGGCAGGACCCAGGCCCAGACCACCAGGTAGGCCGCGTAGCACAGCATCACCGCCGCCACGTCAAAACGGCCCAGCGTGATGGCCGAGGTTTTCATGCCTATCTTGAGGTCGTCGTCGCGGTCCACCATGGCGTATTCGGTGTCGTAAGCCACCACCCAGAACAGGTTGCCCAGCAGCAGCACCCAGGCCAGCAGCGGCACGCGCGACTGCACGGCGGCAAAAGCCATGGGAATGCCGAAACTGAAGGCCACGCCCAGCACGGCCTGCGGCATGGACACATAACGCTTGGCAAAAGGGTAGGCCAACGCGATCGCCAGCGCCGCGAACGACCAGGCGATGGTGGCGGTATTGGTGGTGAGCACCAGGCCGAAGGCCAGCAGCGCGAGCACCGCGCCGACGACGAGCGCTTCGCGCACCGACAGCGCCCCGCTGGTGACCGGCCGCTGGGCCGTGCGTTTGACGTGGCGGTCGAAGTCCCGGTCGGCCACGTCGTTGACGCAGCAGCCCGCACTGCGCATCAGGATGGTCCCCAGCGTGAACACCGCCACCAGGTGCCAGCCCGGAAAGCCGTGCGAAGCCACCCACAGCGCCGACAGCGTGGGCCACAGCAGCAGCAGCCAGCCCGCCGGGCGGTTCCAGCGGATCAGCTGAAGATAAAGGGCGAGCTTATTCTTCAAGCAGCGAGCGCAGCATCCACGCGGTCTGCTCGTGTACCGTCAGGCGCTGGGTCAGCAAATCGGCCGTCGGTTCGTCATGGGCCTTGTCGGCCAGCGGGAACAGCTCGCGCGCGGTGCGGGCCACGGCCTCATGGCCTTGCACCAGGATGCGCACCATTTCGAGGGCCTTGGGCGGCAGCACCGGCACATCGGGAATCGAAGCCAGCTTGCTGAACTGCGCATAAGAGCCCGGCGCGGGATGGCCCAGCGAGCGTATGCGTTCGGCGACGGGGTCGACCGCGGCCCAGAGTTCGGTGTACTGCGTCATGAACATCAGGTGCAGCGTGTTGAACATGGGGCCCGTCACATTCCAGTGGAAGTTATGGGTGGTGAGGTAAAGCGTGTAGGTGTCGGCCAGCAGGCGGCTCAGGCCCTTGGCGATGGCCGCGCGGTCTTTTTCGCTGATGCCGATGTTGATGGAGGGTGCGGCTTTTCCGGCGGCTTTGCTGACAGGTTTGGCGGAAGACTTGGCCATGGTGTTTCCTTTTTTTAAAAATTCAGGGGCAACTTTAACGAAATCGGGACGACGGCCGCAACAGCCGCCGTCAATGCGCGCCATAGGCGGGATTCAAGACAGGCGGATGACGCCGGGCAGCTCGCAGGCGTAGATGGCGTTGCGCAGCGCGGCGATGGCTTCATAACGCGTGAAGCTGCGCCGCCAGGCCAGTACCACGCGCCGGCTCGGCACGTCGCCCTCGAAGGGCAGGTATTTGATGAACGAAGGTTGCTCTGCGGCCACCTTGCCGCGGCCCGGGGCGGGTTTTCCTTTCACCGCCTTTTTGGCGGCGGCCTGCTCGGCCAGCGCTTCCTTGGGCACGCCCAAACGGGGTACCAGCGTAATGCCCATGCCGGCCGCCACCATGTGCTTGATGGTCTCCAGCGAGGAGCCCTCAAAGCTCTTGCTGATGCCCTCGGCGCTGCTGGAAAAGCGCGCGAACTCGGGGCAGACCTCCAGCACATGGTCGCGAAAGCAGTGGCCGGTGCCCAACAGCAGCATGGTTTCCTTCTTGAGCTCCTCGGCCGTCACGCCGCCGCGCGCGGCCAGCGCATGCGCGCTGGGCACGGCCGCCATGAAGGGCTCGTCATAGAGCGGCGCAATCGCCAGGTTGGCGTCCGGGAAGGGCTCGGCGAGGATGGCGCAGTCGATCTCGCCGGTGCGCAGCTCCTCGAGCAGCTTGACGGTGAAATTCTCCTGCAGCATCAGCGGCATCTGCGGCGTCATCGCAATGGCCTGGCGCACCAGGTCGGGCAGCAGGTAAGGGCCTATGGTGTAAATGACGCCCAGGCGCAGCGGGCCGGACAGCGGGTCCTTGCCGCGCTTGGCGATTTCACGGATGTTGTCGGCCTGCTCGAGCACGCTCTGGGCCTGGCGCACGATCTCCTCGCCCAGCGGGGTGACCGTGATTTCATTGGCATTGCGCTCAAACAGCTTGACCTGCAACTCCTCTTCCAGCTTCTTGATGGCCACGCTGAGCGTGGGCTGGGAAACGTGGCAGGCATCGGCGCCCTTGCCGAAATGCTTTTCCCGGGCAACGGCGACGATGTATTTGAGTTCGGTCAGCGTCATGGGCTTATTGTCCTGCTTTTCTCGCCTGCCGTATCGCGGTGTTCAGGCCTTGAGGTACTCCGCCTTGCCGCCCAGCCAGCGCAGGATGTGCCGGTGCGCGAGTTCCGCATGCCGGTCCAGCATGGTGGGTGCCAGGCCGCGCGCCCAGGCCAGCAATTCGGTATCGGTGGCCAGGTCGGCAAAACGCAGCAGCGGCGCACCCGACTGCCGCGCGCCCAGGAATTCGCCCGGCCCGCGGATTTCCAGGTCGCGCCGGGCGATCTCGAAGCCGTCGTTGGTCTGCGCCATGGCCTTGAGGCGCTCGCGCGCCATCTCGCCGAGCCGGGGCGCATCGCCGGTGGAATACAGCAGCACGCAGGCCGAAGCCGCCGCCCCGCGCCCGACCCGGCCGCGCAGCTGGTGCAGCTGGCTCAGGCCGAAACGCTCGGCGTGCTCTATCACCATCAGCGAGGCATTGGGCACGTCCACGCCCACCTCTATCACCGTGGTGCTGACCAGCACACCCATCTGCCCGCCGGTGAACAGCGCCATGACCGCCTTTTTTTCAGCCAGCGGCATGCGCGAATGCAGCAGGCCGACCATCACGCCGGGCAAGGCCGCGCTCAAGGCTTCATGGGTCTGGGTCGCGTTGACGAGGTCGATGGACTCGCTTTCCTCGATCAGCGGGCAAACCCAGTAAATCTGGCGCCCCTCGGCGAGCTGGCCGCGTATGCGAGTGATCACCTCGTCGCGCCGCGCGTCGCTGACCACCTTGGTCACGATGGGTGTGCGGCCGGGCGGCAGCTCGTCGATGGTGGAGACGTCGAGGTCGGCGTAATAACTCATGGCCAGGGTGCGCGGAATCGGGGTGGCGGTCATCATGAGCAAATGAGGTTCTTCGCCGCCTTCAGTCATCTTGCTGCGCAAGGCCAGGCGCTGCGCCACGCCGAAGCGGTGCTGCTCGTCGATGATGGCCAGCGCCAGGTTCTTGAACTTCACCTTGTCCTGGATCACCGCATGCGTGCCCACCACCAGGCCGGCGTCGCCGCTTTCTATCATCGCCAGCATCTCGCGCCGCTCCTTGGCCTTCTGGCTGCCGGTCAGCCAGGCGGTCTTGATGCCCAGGGGCTCCAGCCAGCCAATGAGCTTGCGGAAATGCTGCTCGGCCAGGATTTCGGTGGGCGCCATCAGCGCGCATTGCCAGCCCGCGTCCATGCAGCGGGCCGCGGCCAGCGCCGCCACCACGGTCTTGCCGGCGCCCACGTCGCCCTGCAGCAGGCGGTGCATGGGGATGTTTTTCTTCAGGTCCGCCTCGATTTCCCCGCAGACGCGCTGCTGGGCCGCGGTGAGCCGAAAGGGCAGGCGCTCCAGCAATTGTTCTTCCAGCGTGCATTGCGGGCCGCGCATGGCCGGGCCCGTGAGCGCCGGCGCGCGCATGGCCGCGCGTATGCGCCTGGCCTGCAGCTGCGACAGCTGCTGGGCCAGCAGTTCCTCGGCTTTCAGGCGCTGCCAGGCCGGGTGGCTGCGGTCTTCCAGCGTGGCCAGCGACACGTCGGGCGTCGGGTGGTGCAGGAACTGCAACGCCTCGCGCAGGCTCCACAGGGCTTGCGGCAAGCCCTTGCCCAGCACTTCCTGGGGAAGCGTCTCGCGCAGGTCGGCGCGGAACAGCCCGCTGAGCACCGCCTTGCGCAAATAGTTCTGCGGCAGGCCGGCCACCGTGGGATAGACCGGCGTCAGCGCGCCCGGCAGCTCGCCCTCGGCCAGCCTGAAACTCGGGTGGATCATCTCGCGCCCCACAAAACCGCCGCGTATCTCGCCGCGCACGCGCACGCGCGCGCCTACGCTCAGCGTCTTCTGGTGGGCCGGGTAGAAATTGATGAAGCGCAGCACGCAGGTGTCGCTGCCGTCGTCCACCGTCACGCGCAGCTGGCGGCGCGGGCGAAAGGCGACGTCGCTGTGCGTCACCACGCCCTCGATTTGCACCAGGTCGCCGTCGCGGGCGTCGGCCAGGCGCACGATGCGGGTTTCGTCCTCGTAACGCAGGGGCAAATGCAGGGCCAGGTCGATGTCGCGACGCAGGCCCAGTTTTTCCAGGGCTTTTTGCGCCGGCGACTTGGCCGGGGCTTTTTCAGGCCTGGCCTGGGCCGCAGCCAGTTCTCCGGCCTCGGGCGGGGCGGGTTTGCGGGCAGGAGCACCAGGTGGCGACATGGGACAATTGTGCCTTCATGAGCACCCATTTCACCCTCAGCGATTTTGATTTCGCACTGCCCGAAGAACTCATAGCCCAGCACCCCGCTGCCCAGCGCAGCGCCTCGCGCCTGCTTGACGGGCGCAACAGCCCGCCGGTGGACCGGCGCTTCACCGAACTCCCCGGCCTGCTGCAGCCCGGCGACCTGCTGGTCTTTAACGACACCAAGGTGGTCAAGGCCCGCCTCTTCGGCCAGAAAGCCAGCGGCGGCAAGCTGGAATTGCTGATTGAGCGGGTGCTGTCACCCCATGCGGACCAGGGCCATGAGGTCGCCGCCCATATGAAGGTCAGCAAAAAACCGCTGCCGGGCGCGGTGCTGCAGATGGACGGCGGCTTTACCGCCACCTTGCTGGGCCGCTGGCCCGAGGAAAGCGGGCCGCTGTACCGCTTTCGCCTGAGCAGCGATCCCTACGCGCTGATGGCGCAGCACGGCCATGTGCCGCTGCCGCCTTACATCACCCACACCGATTCCGCCGAGGACGAGCAGCGCTACCAGACGGTGTTCGCCAAAAACCCGGGCGCCGTGGCGGCGCCCACGGCCGCGCTGCATTTTGACGAGGCCGTGCTGGCCGGGCTGGAGGCGCGCGGCATCCGGCGCGCCAGCGTGACCCTGCATGTGGGCGCGGGCACCTTCCAGCCCGTCAAGGCCGAGAACATCGCCGAGCACACCATGCACTTTGAGCGCTTCGAGGTCCCGCAGGCCACGCGCGAAGCCGTCGCCGCCTGCAAGGCGCGCGGCGGCCGCGTGGTGGCCGTGGGCACGACCACGGTGCGCGCGCTGGAGTCGCACGCCAAGTTCGGCCCCGACTGCAATGACACCAACATCTTCATCACGCCGGGCTTTGAGTTCGCCGTGGTCGACCTGCTGCTGACCAACTTCCACCTGCCCAAAAGCACCTTGATGATGCTGGTCAGCGCGTTTTCGGGCTATGAGCACATCATGGCGCTGTACCGGCATGCGATCGCCCAGCGCTACCGCTTTTTCAGCTATGGCGATGCCATGCTGCTGGCGCGCCAACCCCCTCTGGCCCGCAACTGACGGGGCCTGAGGGCGCCTGAATCTCCCCGCGTACACCTGCGACAATCCCAAGATGCTCGAATTTGAAGTTCTGAAGACCGACGCGCCGGCCGGCGAAGGCGCCGGCGCCTACCTCGGCAGCTATGCCCGCCGCGGCAAGCTGACGCTCAACCACGGGGTGGTGCAAACCCCCATCTTCATGCCGGTCGGCACCTATGGCACGGTCAAGGGCGTGATGCCGCAATCGTTGCATGACATGGGCGCGCAAATCATCCTGGGCAACACCTTCCACCTCTGGATGCGGCCCGGCCTGGACGTGATGCAGCAGTTCGGCGGCCTGCACAAGTTTGAAAGCTGGAACAAGCCCATACTGACCGACAGCGGCGGCTTCCAGGTCTGGTCGCTGGGCGAGATGCGAAAGATCTCCGAAGAGGGCGTGAAATTCGCCTCGCCCGTCAACGGCGACAAGCTGTTCCTGACGCCCGAAATCTCCATGCAGATCCAGACCGTGCTCAACAGCGACATCGTGATGCAGTTCGACGAATGCACGCCTTACGACACCAAGGGCCACATCACCACCGAAAGCGAAGCGCGCCATTCCATGGAGCTGAGCCTGCGCTGGGCAAGCCGCTGCGTCGCCGAATTCAACAAGCTGGAGAACCCCAACGCGCTGTTCGGCATCGTGCAGGGCGGCATGTTTGAAAATCTGCGCCAGGAATCGCTGGACGCGCTGGTCCAGCTGGACCTGCCGGGCTATGCCGTGGGCGGCGTCAGCGTGGGCGAGCCCAAGGAAGAGATGCAGCGCATCATGGCGCACACGCCGCATCGCCTGCCAGCGCACAAGCCGCGTTACCTCATGGGCGTGGGTACACCCGAAGACCTGGTCGAGGGCGTGGCCGCCGGCGTCGACATGTTCGACTGCGTGATGCCGACCCGCAACGCGCGCAACGGCCATATGTTCACGCGCTTCGGCGACCTGAAGATACGCAACGCGCGCTACAAGACCGAAGACCAGCCGGTGGACGCGACCTGCAGCTGCTACACCTGCAAGAATTTTTCGCGCGCCTATATGCACCACCTGGACCGCTGCGGCGAAATGCTGGGCCCCATGCTGTCCAGCATCCACAACCTGCACTACTACCTGAACCTGATGCAGGAAGTGCGCGATGCGCTGGATGCCGGCCGCTTCGGTGAATTCAGCGCGCGGTTCCGTGCCGACAGGCAGCGGGGGGTGTAATGAACATCAACTTGCAACGCTGGATAGACCGCTGGGCCGGCATTCCGCTGTGCGCGGCCGTTTCCGCGGTGGACGCCGTGGCGCGGCGCTTTCGCAAGGATTCGGGTGCCGACGCGGCGCCGCGCGCCATCGTGGTGATTTTGCTGTCGGAAATGGGCAGCCTGGTGCTGGCCCACGAGATGTTCGCGCGCCTCAAACAGCGCTACCCCGATGCGCCGCTGCATGCCCTGCTGTTCGGCAAGAACCGCGAAATCCTGGACCTCATGCAGGTGGTGGACCCGGCCAACGTGCACACGGTGGACGACAAGTCGCTGGGCGGCCTGCTGTCCAGCCTGTGGAAGGCGATCGGCGAGCTGCGCCGCGCGCATGTCGACGTGGCGATTGACTGCGAGCTGTTCTCGCGCATCAGCAGCTTGCTGTCGTACGCCAGCGGCGCGCGCATCCGCGTGGGCTTTCACCGCCACACGCAGGAAGGCCTGTACCGCGGCTCGCACATCAACCGGCCGGTTCCCTACAACCCCTACCACCACATCAGCGCGCAGTTCCTGACGCTGGCGCGTGCGATTGATTCGACGGCCGTGCCCAAGTCCAAACTGCCGGCCAACCTGGCGGCCGCGGGCACCGGCAAAGCGCCGCCGCACGTGCAGTTGGACCCGGCGCTGGTGCCGGGCATCCAGGCCCGCCTCGCGCAGGACTTCCCCGCGATCGCCGGCAAGCCGCTGGTGCTGGTCTACCCGGGCGGCGGCATCCTGCCGATACGCGCCTGGCCGCTGGATTCCTACACCGCGCTGTGCCGGGGCCTGGTGGCCGACGGCTGCGCCGTGGCCGTGATAGGCCTGAAGGACGACCAGGCACTGGCGCGGCAGCTGGTGGCCAATGTGCAGGCAGCCTTTCCAGCCAGCCCGGTGATCGATCTCACCGGCTACACGCGCTCTATCTCCGAGCTGCTGGCGCTGTTCCATGTGGCGCGCCTCCTGGTCACCAACGACGGCGGGCCGGGCCAGTTCGCGGCGCTCACGCCGATCTGGACGCTGATGCTGTTCGGTCCCGAAACCCCGGGCCTGTACGCGCCGCTGACGCCGCAGTGCCATTCCTTTTACAGCCAGTGGCCCTGCTCACCCTGCCTGACTGCCTACAACCACCGCTCGTCTTACTGCGACGGCGACAACCAGTGCCTGAAAGTCATCGCGCCGGACACCGTACTGGCCAAGGCGCGCGAGTGCCTGGCGACGCCCTGAACCCATACCCCCTGATGTCCACACTCCGATCTTTTGCCGAGGCCGTGATCCGGCGCCTGCCCGAGCGCCTGCAGCCCATGGTGCGCTGGCGCTTCATCAAGTTCGGCGTGGTGGGTGCCAGCGGCACGGTGGTCAACCTCGCGGTGCTCTATTTCGCGCAGGAATTTTTGTTCAGCTGGATCGCTGATTTCCATGACCGGCTCAACTACTCCATCGCGCTGGCCATCACCGTCGCCACCATCAGCAACTTCTACTGGAACCGGCGCCTGACCTGGCGCGACCGCAAGCACGAAGTCCACCATTCGGCGCTGTTCCTGTTTTCCAAGTACGTGATGGCTGCCGGCCTGGCCATCGTGCTGCAGTCGCTGCTGACCAAATGGCTGGCCCTGTACATGCACTACCTGCTGGCCAATGTGCTGGCCATCGTGCTGTCCAGCGTCTGCAATTTTGTGGCCAACGACCGCATGACTTTTCGCCGCCGCCGCGCCAAAATTGCGGCCGATGCCGCCGCGCACCCACCCCCCGCCGATGTCCATGACAAGCCCTGAGTCCCTGAAAACACGCTTTCCCGCCCACCGCATCTGGATAGGGCTGGCCCTGCTGGTCGCGCTGGGCTACCTGTTCGGCCTGGCCGGCGACCACATCCCGCGCAACGGCGACGAGCTGGTTTACGCCCACATCGCGCGGCTCACGGCGCAAACCGGCAACTGGCTGCCGCTGGTCAGCTCCTACGATTTCATGCGCAACACCAAGCCGCCCGTGCTGTTCTGGCAGGCCATGGTGGCCGGCGGCTGGGGCGAGCACTGGACGCTGCTCAACCTGCGCCTGCCCAGCATTGCCTACACCTGGGCCATTGCGCTGATGACGGCGCTGCTGGCCTGGAAGGTCGTCCAGGGCGAAACCGCGCCGGCCGACCGCCGCCGCCACGCACTGGCCATGGGCGCCATCGCCGCCATCGTCTACCTGTCCTTCTTCAGCACCTACCGCTACGGCCGGCCCTACCTGACGAGCGCACCCGAAACTTTCTGGCTGTTCGGCGTGTTGTTTGCGATTGCCTGGTCGCCCGCAAAGCTGCTGGCCTCGCGCTGGCAGTTTCCGCTGCTGGCGGGCATCGCCATAGGCATAGGCTGCCTTTACAAGTCTTTTGTCATGGTGGTGCCGGTGGGCTTTGCGCTGGCGCTGTGCTACCAGCTGCTGGGTGCGCGCAAGCCGGTCTGGGAAGTCTTGCGGCCCGGCATCGTCGGCGACGGCCTCAAGGTGGCGGCCATCTGCGCGCTGGCCCTGGCGATTTTCGGCCTGTGGTTTGCCATAGACCCGCAGCCGGGCGAGGTCTGGCGCGAATTCGTCGTCGGCGAGAACGCCGGCAAGATGAACTCGTCCAAAGGCTACTTCGCCATTGCCTTCAGCGGCAGCAGCGGCATCCTGACCATACTCACGGGTTACTACTCCAACGCGCTGTTCCTGCTGCCTGTCGCGGTGGGCTGCACCTGGGCGGCATGGAAAGCCTGGCGCCAGCGCAAAGGCACGGGCCAGTCCATCAGCGATACCGAAAAAGCCCTGTGGATATGGCTGCTGGCCTTCGCACTGGTGTTCATGGTGCCCACGCAGCGTTCCACGCGTTACCTGATTCCCGCCATGCCGGCGCTGGCCGTGCTGATCGCGCTGTACTGGGAGCGCATCGCGCGCATCTGGTTCAGCCTGACCCTGGTGATCTGCCTCATAGGCGCGCTGGCCATGGGCCTGATCGGCTATGGCGGCGTGCGCGCCACGCAGGACACCTGGCTGTTCTCGCCGCTGTACTGGATCTTCCTGGCCGTGCTGGCCGCCGCCTGCATTGCAGGCATGGCCAGGCCCCGATGGACCCGGCCCGTCGCCGCGCTCAGCAGCTTTGCGGTGCTGTTCGCGCTGGCCTGGGTCACCGCGCCCTTCAACGGCGACATGGGCCGCTTCCGCAATGAAACCAATGCGCTGCTCAAGGGCCAGGCCGTATCTGTGCCCAGCAACTTCAATGGGCATTTCGAGCGCTATGAGTTCATCATCCCCGGCGCCAAAATCGTGCCCTACTTCGCCGCACAGCCGGTGGATTACCAGGACGTGGACGCGCTCTTCAAGAACACGCGCTACGCCCTGGTGCAGCGCCGCCCCGGGGAAAAACCCTGCGAGCCCTGCCGCGTCATCGACGAGCGCTGGGACCTGCGTTCGCGCCAGGACGAAAAAGAAGGCACGCTGGGCGCCTTCAAGTCGCCGGAAACCTTCTGGTACGCCAAAGAGTACCTGGTCGAGCGGGCCGCGCCGTAGTCCCTTGCTGCTCCATCCCTGCAAACAAACAACAACGAGGAAACACCATGCTCCGACTCACCCGATTTGCAGGGATGCTGGCCCTGGCGGCCATGCTGGCGCTGGGCGGCTGCGCCACGGCCATCAAGCCGCATGAAACCAGCGGCGCGCCCACATTGGGCTTCCAGAACATGGCGCTCAACCCAGGCAACGGCGGGGAGCTGGTCAACGCCGACGCGCTGCGCCCGGGCGACATCATCCTCACGGCCGAAAACGGGCTGAACTCGGTCGGCATACGCCTGATCACGCTGTCGCCGGTGAGCCATGCCGCGGTCTACATGGGCAACCGGCAGATCGCCGAAGCCGTGGGTTCGGGCATACGCATCCGCAGCGTGGACGCGCTGCTGGAAGACGAAGCGACGGTGGTGGCCTTTCGCCACCCCGACCTCACGGCCGGGCAGGCCGTGAAGATCAACAGCTTTGTGGCCAGCCACGAAGGCCAGAAATACAACTACGTCGGTGTGATGCTGCAGGCCCCGTTCGCGCTGGAGCGGCGCATGTGCGAATTGCCGCTGGTGCCGTCCATGGTGCGCGACTTCTGCATACGCGGCATCGCGGCCGTGCAGCTGGGCCTGGGGCGCAACGACCAATTCTTCTGCTCGCAGTTCATCCTGGAGGCCTACCGCAGCGCCGGCCTGCCGCTCACCGATGCCGACCCGCGCCTGATCAACCCCGGCGACCTGCTGCACATGAGGGAGGGCGACGTGCCCTCCATCCGGATTCACAAGCCGCTGCAGTATGTGGGCCACCTCAAGGCGGCCCCCCAGGTCGCAGCGGCGGAGCAGTTCGGTCAATAGAACCGCTCCGCGCCAGGTTCAGCCGCCCACATGCATGGTGAACTCGGCGCCGTTGGACAGCTTGCACTGCCCGGTGCCCAGGGTGGACGAGTTCATCTGGTAGCGGCAGCTGATGTAATTGCCCCGGCTGCCCGAGCCGTTGGCCACGCCTTCACGCGTCGATGAGCCCGCGATGCGCGTGGCCTCCCCGGTAAAACTTTCGCCGTTGATGTTGGTGGTGAACGTCCCGCGCCCGTTCATGTCGTTGGTCACCACCGCGCCCACCATGCCGTAGGCACGGGCCATGTCGTTGGCCGGGTACAGCCGCGCCGCAAAGGTCGTGCTGGCCGGGACAGCCGGCGTGACGTAGACCGTGGAAGTGACCGGCGGATGGCTGGGCTGGACCGGCACAACATAGCAGCCCGTCAGGGCCGTGGCACCCAGCACCGCGGCGGCCAGAGCCGTGCGGCGAGACAACCGTGAGAGGCGTGACAGGGGGAGAAGGGAAGACAAGGAAGAAGCGATCTTCATAAATAACCCGAAGGCCCAAGCACATGCTTGTGGCCGCAGTGTGCGGCGGGCCTGTCAAAAGGTTGCATTTAAAGATACAAGACTATGCTATTTATACGACAAGCATCAAAATCAGATACCTCACCAAAACTCTGGACGCGGGCATCCGCGAAATAGCCGACCCACAGCGCAATGCCGGCACCTGAGGCAACATCAGGCCTTCCCCTTTTCTTTTTTGCCGCAAAGATGACCATGCAATACCGCCGCCTAGGAAACAGCAACCTCAAAGTCTCCGTCCTGTGCCTGGGCACCATGATGTTCGGCAAGCAGACGCCTTTTGAGGAAGCGGCACGCATCGTGGCCTCGGCCCGCGAGCACGGCCTCAACTTCATAGACACCGCCGACGTCTACAACCAGGGCCAGTCCGAAAAAGACGTGGGCAAGCTGCTGGCCGGCCAGCGGCAGCACTGGGTGCTTGCCAGCAAGCTGGGCAATGCGGTCAGTGACAACATCAATGAAAGCCATTACTCGCGCCGCTGGCTGGTGCAGCAGACCGACGCCATCCTCGCGCGGCTGCAGACCGACTACCTGGACATCCTCTACCTGCACCGCGACTACCACGAGGAAAACCTCGAGGAAGCGGTGCGCGCGCTGGGCGACTTGATACGCGCGGGCAAGCTGCGCAGCTTCGGCCTGTCCAACTTCCGCGGCTGGCGCATCGCCGAGGTGGTGCGGCTGTGCAAGGAGCTGGGCGTGCCGCAGCCCGCCGTGTGCCAGCCTTACTACAACCTGCTCAATCGCGGCCCGGAAGTCGAAATCCTGCCGGCCTGCGGCCACTACGGCCTGGGCGTGGTGCCCTACAGCCCGCTGGCGCGCGGCGTGCTCACCGGCAAATACCCGCCCGGCCAGCCGCCGGCCGAAGGCACGCGCGCCGGCAACGGCGACAAACGCATCCTGGAGACCGAGTTCCGTGAAGAGTCACTGCTGATCGCGCAGAAGATCAAGGCCCGTTGCGAAGGCAAAGGCCAGGTGCCCGGCCAGTTCGCCGCGGCCTGGGTGCTGGCCAATCCGCTGGTCAGCTCGGTCATCGTCGGCCCGCGCACCCTGCCGCACCTGGAAGACGTGTACGGCGCGGTGGAACTGGTGCTGGACAAGGACGACGAGGCCTTTGTCAATGAACTGGTGGTGCCGGGCCACGCGTCCAGCCATGGCTATAACGACCCGGGCTATCCCTTCTTCGGCCGTCCAGTCTGACTGGCGATATACCCTTTCCACGGCCTTCGGTATGTCATCAATAGCAACTTGCGCCCGCAAGACGAGGGCAACCCGCGCAATAGGCCCGGAATGCCTAGTTCTGTTTCTGGAACAGCTCCAGCCGAGACTCGGTGGCGAGCTCCGCTTTACGCGCGGTCATGGCAATTTCATAACGAGTACCAGGCAGGGGCAGGCGCGGTGAAAAGCTGAAGGAGAAGTTTCCTGCGCCGTCCGCCTGGACCCGCTCGGAAAGCACATCCTGCGCCACACCGAACAGACCGGCAACCGGTGCAATGGCATGGACCTTGACGTCGACCGTGGCGCCTGGCGCAGTCTTTCCGCGCACTGTGGTGGAATTGCCCTCCACAGCGGTATTGTTGGCATGGCTGGTGACCTGCAGCGGCACCGTGGTGAGAACGGCGGCAGCAGCTCCGCTCACGTCAAAGACCCAGACCTTGTTCATCGTATTGCCCACCAGGTCTTTGGCTGACACGTCCACCGTATAGCGTCCGGGCGGCAGGTCGCCGCGGTAGCTGAAGAACTGCGCCGTGATGTTGCTCTCGGCAGTCACGTTGCGGCCGGACAGCAGGATGCGAACACTCTTCGGGTCTACACCAACACCGCCCGCATCGTCAAAGGATGCCGACACCGAAGTGGCGGCGTTGCTCGCCACGACTTCGCCTTCACGAGGGGACAGGTTGCGCAGCACGGGTGCCTTGGCATCCATCGTCAAGGGCTGGGCCAGGGTGGAAGTGACAACCTTGTCGCCCATGCGCAGCCGGGCCACGACAGGCCGGGACGGCGCCAGGTTGTCGAGCCGCCGGATGGTGTAGTTGCCTTCATAGACGCCGGGGCGGGTTTCGCGCATGGCAACGTTGTCCATGACGCCGGGGATGTCAAAAGTAGCGGTCGCGCCGGGCATGCCATTGAGCATAAATCGTAGTTCTGCGCCTGGCTCTATCTTCTCGACAGGCGCCACGGCAAAGCGATCAATTTTCAGCACTGCGGGTGGCGGTCCTGCCACTGCGGGCGGTGCTGCAGCGACCGGATTACCCGAAAATCCGGCGGGAAAACTGTAGTCGGCAGCAGCGCTACGGTTGCGTACCTTGATGGTCGCACGGATCAGGCTGGTCTCGGCAATTCGGTCCTGCCGCCTGACGGTGTATTCGCCGCGGTAAACGCCCCGCGAAACTTCCTTGAGCGGAATGTTGCGCTGGACCCCGCGAATACGCAAGCTGGCTTGCCCGCGCGGTGTCGCTTCAACGGTGAATTCAAGGTCAGCACCTGAGCTCAACCCCCCATCGGAATTAACCTGCAGGGAGCGGACTTCGGGCATGGCAGCCTGGGCCATCACCGTGGCTGGCATCAGCGCGCCGACAGCGGCAACAACCGGCAAGAGAAAAAACAGCGATGCCACCTGATGACGAATATGTGCTTTCACGATGGAACCTTTTGTAAGTTAGATGACTGAATGTGCGCGCATCCACAGACTTCGTCTGTAGGCAAAGGGAGGCGCCCCGAGTAGTCATAGAACGTCCTGCGCCAGTCATGTTCTGCCCAAACTCAAGGTATGGCGGCGTCCTGCTGCGAACCAGCTGCGGTTGCACCGCAGGCATGGCAAAACTTCGCAAAAGCGCTCTTGCGCGTCGTGCATTGGAGGCAATGGTCAAACAGGCCTATGCCGCAATGCGGGCAAAAATCGATCTCCGTGTTCTTGAGGTCCACGGCCCGCTCGCAGCCGGGGCACACGCTTTTTGACAGCCGCTTGAGCGCTGTGTCGTAGCTCAGTTCCTCACGGCGCTGCGCGTCGGGCAGCTGTTCGGCCCGTTTCTGCTTTTCGAGGTAGCGGTTCAATGCGACGATGGCCTGCCGGCCGACCAGCGCCGTCACAACAATGCCCACGATGTAGCGCACATAGCCGCCGTAGCTGGGCAGGTAGGGCACCAGCTCGACGAAAAAGGCGAACAGGGCAAAGAAGATAAAGCCCCAGACAAAAGGCCAGTAAGTGCTTTTGCGTTTTTTCGCGAACAGCCAGCCGGCCGCCACCAACAGCGGAAGCGTCAGGGCCAGGCGGTACAAAAACACGCGCAGTTCCACACGCCGGTATTCGGCGTTGAGCTGCACTTGCGCGGCCTCCTCCATCTCCATGAGCTTGCGGCGTTCACGCGCGGCTCCCTGGCGCGCATCGAGCGCGGCCTGCTGCTGCGCCTCGACGGCCACGCCGGCCGCGCGTTCGCGCTCCTTGAGCGCATCCAGCGCCCGCGTGCGCGAAACCAGCTCCGGGTCCTGCTCGGGCAGCTGGGTGGCGTGGCGTGTGGACAGCCAGTTGTTAAAGGTTTCGCGCGCGGCCGCCGAATCGGCCTGGGCCGCCCGGCGCTTGAGCTGGGCCTGCTCCAGCGCGATCTGGGCGTCCTGCCCTGCGCGCTCGGCGGCCTTGATCGCGTTGCGCAGCGCGGTGGCGGCATTCACATCCATGTAATCGTCGAGCGAGAGCTGTTTCTCGACCTTGGGCAGGTCGCCCACCACCGTGCCGCCCAGGCCTATCAGGAAGCCGGCAAACACAAAAGCCACCAGCCAGAGGCCGCGGTGCATCCATTTTTCCGTCAATCGCAAGGTATTGGCCATGCTTGTCTCCAGTTTCCGAGCATCACAAACACATCGCTCACAGCCTGACCACCATCATGGGTTTGCCGTCCGTCATGCGGGCCCTTTGCAGCCAGGCAAAGACCGAGTCCACCGTGACGGTTTCGATGCGATCGGCAAATCGCTTGTCGTTGGGGTGGTCGTCGAACGCGACGTTCGCGGCCGTCATGCGGCCGCCCAGCCGGGTCAAAGGGCCCAGCTTGAGCACCGTGGGCTCGTAGCCCTTGAACTGCAGCCAGGCCTGCGCCTGCTCGCGCGTGGCCACGCCGGGCTCCGCGGCGGCAGCCATGGTTTCAATGGCCCACTGGTTGGACTGCTGGTATTTGCGGCCCCAGGCATAACTGACGACGCTGTAGGGCTTGTGGTGCATGGCCGTGATCCGTGCCGGGTCCTGCAGCAGCGCCAGCAGCTGCGCCTGGGCTTCGGGCGACGGCGCGACCCAGGCTGCTTCGAAGCGCCACAAGTCGTCAAGAAAGAACTCGCCCAGCCCCTGGCGGTAAATCGCCGAGTCGCTGGTGCCACAGCTGTTGAGCTTGTGCACCACGCGCCAGGTCATGCCACCCTGCCCGTCAGGCAACTGGTAGGCTAGGCCCAGGTGCGAATAGCGCACACCGTACTTGCCGAGATCCTGGCCGGCCCGCGCCAGCAGCACGACTTTTTCGCCGCTGGCGTTGAGCGAGGCCAGGGTCTTTTCGGCGAGCGTCATGGCGCGCTCCACGGTCTGGGGGGTGGTCTTGCGGGCTTCGCAGGAACGCCCGGCATAGGCGGCAGGTGCCGCACCTAACGCGACGGCCAGCAGCAGCGGCAAAAGGGCTTTCAAGATTTTCATGGGATGGCTCCGGCTTATTGAGTCAGGCGTTCGTTGTGCAGCAGCGCGCGGCCCAGCGCGTTGGGGATAAAGGCAATCGCCTCCCCGGCCGCCGACAGCACCACACCCGCGCCCACCACACTGACGACCACGGCCGTCCCGGCCACCACGGACACGCCGGCCACACCCCGGCCCACCACCTCTATGCTGGCGCGGGCGCCGTCGGAGGCACGCTCCAGCACATACAGTGTTCCGCGGGCCGTGCTCTCGACGGTCTTGACCACCAGCACGGTGCCTGCCGTGGACAACACCACCGGAATGGCCACGACGGAGCCCGCGGCGGCACTGCCGCCGACCACCACGGAAGCCACCGGCAGGGCCGACACGGCGCTCAGGGCCGAGGCTTCCGATTGGGCTTGCGCGTTGAACGCGGCGCTTCCCGCCAGGGCGATGCAAACAGCGGACAGATAGGTGGCAAGTCGATTTTTCATGATGTTTCCTTGGCGTGTGTGCGGTGCTTATTCATTGGCCGCGTGGCTGCGGGCGGCACGGCCCATGCGGGCTTCGCTGAGGTCGGCTTCATGGCTGTCGCGCAGGGTCTTGGCCAAGGTGAAGCTGCAGGTGATCAGATAGAGCCAGCTCACGCCCAGGAAAGCCTTGTAGGTTTCGTTGATCTCCATGCGCCACAGGCCCCAGCCGGTGAGCGACATGGCCAGGAAGAAGCCGCCCCACACCACCAGCCTGAACATGGGCGTGTCGGCCAGCTTGCCTTCGGCTTTGCTTTGCTGCTGGTCGCGCACATACTTGGCCAGCACAAAGGCCGCCGACAGGCAGAAGAAATAACCCATGACCATGAAAGCGCGGTCCAGGTCCCGGCCGGGCAAATAGGACAAGCCCACGGCGCAGAGGAAAACAGCGATCAGGAAAGAAACCCAGACCTGCAGTTGCCAGGGTTTGGAGTCACGGTGTATCAGCGTCTGCATAAAAACCTTGCGGTGGTTGAGGTGCCGCCACTGTGCGGCCGGCGCCCCGCAAATCATGCAGATGACAATACAGTCCTTAAAAAAGGACTCCGGAGTATCGAATTTTGATACCCAATACCCGGCTAGGGCTGCTTCAACAGCTCGGCCATTCGCGAATTGAACAGGGCCGGATCCTCGATCTGCGGGATATGCCCGACGCCTGGCAGAACCACCAGCCTTGACCCGGCGGCCAGCCGCTGCAGGGCCTGGGCCTGGGACAGCGGTGTGATGCTGTCCTCCTGCCCCCAGACCAGGGTCAGGGGCACGGACAGCTTGCGATAAGCCTCAGGCCTCTCGCTCGGGGACTTTCCGCTTTCGCCGGCAAACTGCACGGCCCAATCGCCCAGGCTTGCCGTAAAGCCGTGCAGCACAAAAGGCTGGCGATAGAGCGCCGTGCGCGAAGGCGTGACGACTTCCTTGCGGGCCACGAACTTGCGCAGCCAGAACTCGCTGAACAGCGGCTGGGTGCCCACCGTGGCAATGAGCGCCGTGCGCAGCGGACGAACGCCGAAAAGGCCGGCCACCACGCCGCCGCTTTCCGCCGGCGCGGGATTCTCCCTCAGGCCGATCGCCGCGTCGACGAGGATCAGGCGGCGCACATGATCGGGCTGCAGCATGGCGGCTTCGGCGGCCGGCCCGCCGCCATAGGAATGGCCCAGCAGCGTCACCGGGCCCAACCTCAGCGCATCGATCAGGCCGATGATGCGGCGCGCCTGCGCGCCGCGGCTGTAGTCGCGCGAGGCGGGGCGCGTGCTGAAGCCGAAAGGCGGGAGGTCGACCGCGATGACTCGGTAGCCGGCAGCGGCCATGGCCTGCACGTTCTGGTCCCAGGTGCCGCTCCAGGCGCCTGTGCCGTGGGTGAGTACCAGCGGCGGCGCGGCCGGGTCGCCGAACTCCTGCACGTAGAGCTCAACATCATGCGCATGCAGCCAGCGCCCCTGCGCCGGTGCGGCCTGGCGCGGGCTGCGGTCCTCGACCCACAGCATGCGCGCCCAGGACAGCCCCAGCAGCAACAGCAGGCACAGCAAGGCGGCGCCCACCAGCCGCAGCGCCACGGACGGCCACCGGCGCGCGGGACGGCGTGGTGCTGGTGCCGGCACCCGCTTTGCCCCGGGCTTAGTAGTCAAAGACATGCTCGACTTGCAGCTTCGCCGCCTTCCACTGCCGCAGGGCCTCGGCCAGGTGGGCCACGGGCAGCGTCATCACCACGCGCTGGGTGCCCGGCTGCGTGAGTATGGGCTGCACCAGCAGCGGCGTGGCGGGGCTTTCGGGTTTCCAGGCGCCGGGCGCGAGCACGCTGACCAGGATGAAGGAGTCGTTGCCGGCGATTTCGCTGAAGTTGACTCCCTGCCCGGCCAGTGCCTGGGCATAGGTCATAAAGGCTTCGTAGCGCGGAATGGTGACCAGCGCCGCACCGTCCGGCAGGGGCTGCAGCAGCTTGAGCTCGGGCAGGGCCGCATCCGCCGCGGGCGCTGGCCTGGCCACCACGGCGGTCACCGGCAGGGGCGCATCGTAAATCGACTTGGTGCCCAGCTTGATCAGCTTCGCATAAGCCATCTTGATGGCGTATTCGGTCGTGAGGGCAAAGCGCCGCTCCCATTTGCGAAGCATGTCGGGGCCGGTCGCCGGAACGCCTTGCCAGAGGCCGGCCATCGCCTTGCCGAAGTCGTACTCGTACCAGGGCTGCACGCGGATGAAACGCACGTAATCCTGCGCCACGGCCGCGGCATGCCGGTCTTCCGGCGTCGACCGGCCGGCCGTCGACTCGGCAAGGCGGCCGATCAGGGTTTCATAGGCCGACTTCAGGGCATATTCCACGCTGGTGCTGGTGCCTATCACCATGATCATGAGGTGGTAGCCGGCGTTGAGGTCCAGGCCGCGCCGGCGCGTCTCGTCAAACACCGCCTTGTAGCTTTCCCAGAACTGCGCGATATGCCCGTAGTAGGGGAAACGGCTGGGCGCGCTCGCGGCAATGAACTCGCCGTATTCATACGGGCTGAACACCAGAAACCATTCGGGGTAGGTCAGCAGCGTCTGCTCCACGCCGCGCACGTGCTCGGCACCCGCCACGGGCTTGGCGGGCGCCGCGGCGATGCCGCAGGCCAAGGCAAGCCCCGCGACCAGCGCGCCCACGGCGCCCAGCCTGCGGATGCCGCGCATCATGCCGGCACCCGCGCGCCGGCTTTGGTGAAAGCCAGCAGGACATTGTCGGAAGGGTCATGGGCCTGCAGTTCCCGCTGGCCCGTGTCGCTGAGCCCGCGCTCGCCCAGGTAGGCCACCCAATGCGCGACGGGCCTGAAATGGCGCAGCTCGCGCTGGTTGCTTTCCCAGGCCACGTTCAGGCCGGCGTTAAAGACGGCGTGCACCAGCGACACAAAGGTGTGCATCTCAGGCGTCGTGACGTCGTGGTCGCGCAGGATGAAGGTGCCGCCCGGCTTGAGGACCCTCACGATGGAAGCGACAAAACTGTCGAGCTTGTCCAGCGGGCAGTGGTGCAGGCCTATGTAGCAGGTCACGAGGTCCGCGCTGGCATCGGGCATGGAGGCGGGCAGGGGATCGTAGTCGCCCATGGGCACAAAGCCGCCGATTTTCCGCAAACCGCCGCGCTCCGCGATATCGACCGGCGAATTCGTCGGCGCCAGGTCATTGACGAGGGTGATGGGGCCGGTGACGTCCACGCGCTTGCGCAGCTCGCTGATGTAGCGGCCCGTCGAGCCAATCTCGACATAACCGTCGATGCGTTTCCTGCCCTCCAGCAGGCGCAGGGTCTGCTCGGCCATCTCCTTCTTTTGCTTGAAGAGCGCGGGCAGCGCATGCGTCAGGTCGGCCAGCAGGGGCTTGATCTTCGGCAGCTCGCGCTGCAGCCGGCGGTAAATCGCCTCGTCATCGTCAAGCTCCGCCGAAGTGCTCTTGATCAGCGTATGGAAACGGTCTTCGGGATAGAGGCGGTAGATGTTCTGCAGGAATTTGTAAAAACCGTCGCGCCAGCCGACGTCGGAAAAAACGGCCCTGAATTCCGAAGCGGGTTTGCTGTTGTCCATGGCGTCGATCGAAGTGGCGGGATTGGCTGAATTGGCGGATTCGGCAAGCGTGGGGGCGTAATAGGTGTCCCACAGCACGTTGCGGAGCCTGTACTGCGGGTCAAGCCGCCGCTTCATCGCAAACAGCTCCTGGGCTCTCGGGTAAGCCGCGTGAAACTGCCGGGCCGTGGCGTGCGGCTGATAGGGCAGGTAGTAACTTCCGCCCGCGCTGATGGCCGCGTCTATGAGTTCACGCGTCCAGACCGACACACGGTTGATCGCGTTGTCGCGCGTGCGCTGCTTGTAATACAGCACAAAGGCGAAGGTTTCCCCTCGGGACCAGGCCAGCAGCGTGCCCGGGTCCTGCTGCGCGTGGCGCACCGACACGTTGAGCGCGTTGACCTTGTGGCGCCGCAGGATCTCCGCCATCCTGGACACAAAATCGTCGAAGCGTTCGACCGGAATAAAGTACTCCTGCAACACATAGGTGGTGTGCTTGCGCGAAGCGGGTTCGAGCTCCGCCACGTCGTAGCCGGCTTCGAAATTGCGCCAGTGCACCTTGCGGAACCTATAAAGCAGCGGGTCGATCAGGTACTCGCGGCGCCATTTCCCGAGCGGGGTCTCCGTCACGGCCCAGACAAAGTAGCGGTTCAGCGGATAGCTCTGGCCGCCCTGCTGCAAGCGCCGCGGCTCGGTGGCCGCCTCGTCGGTGCGTGCCCAGGTCACCGAGCGGACCTTGCGGTAGTGCGGCGGGTACAGGTCGGCATTATGGAAAACAGCATCCTGGAAATGCCGGACCTTGGCCTTGAAATGGCTGATGTATTCCGCGGCGCTCATCTTGCGCGCCAGGCGCTTGACCTTGACGTTGTCCGCCAGGCTCAGTTCCGCCTCGACGATCACCCCCACGCCGCCATAGCCGCCTATCACCGCATAAAACAGTTCCGCGTTCGCGGCCGGCGAGGCTTCCTGCACGCTGCCGTCGGCCAGCACGACCTTGATCGCGCGCACCGACAGCACCACCGGCCCCAGCCCCATGTAGCGGCCGTGGCAGTTGACGCTCAGCGCGCCGCCCACCGTGAAGTTGGCATAGGTCTGCATGATCTTGACGGCCAGGCCGTGCGGATCGACGAAGCGCTGGATGTCGCACCAGCGTATGCCGGCCTGCACACGAATGACTTTTTCCTGCGGGAAAAAGGCGATCACCTGGTTCATGTCGCGCATGTCCAGGTGCAGGCTGCCCGGGCTGGCGGTCTGGCCGCCCATGCTGAAATGCCCGCCGCCTACGGAAACCGGCCCGTCGGTGCGGCGTAGGGCATCGGCCACATCGGCCACGGTTTTCGGCTTGCTGATGGCCCAGACCGCCACCGGGTTCAAACCGGTGACGTCGTTGACGATCAATGTGTTTTGCTGCATCCCTCGCTCCCTCTTTTTAACCAGAACCCTAGCCCACCACAAGGTAGTCGCCGTGCGCCTGCAGGGGATCCGGGCCCCAGCGGTTGCCGTCGGCGACGCCGCGCCTGAGGGCCAGCTGCCAGACCAGCCAGAGCGCCCCCAGCACGGGGACGGCGGCCAGCAAGAGCCACCAGCCGGAGTAGTTCCGGTCATGGAGGCGCCGGATGCAGATCAGCACCAGCGCTGCCAGCACCGGCAGGTTGATCAGCCAGGTCAGGATGCCGGACGAGGCATTGCCGAGCGCGGCCCACACCAGGTAGAACAGCCCCCAGACGATGAGGCCGTGAAGCCAGAATCCCCCGCGCGACAAACGCCCTCCGGCCTTGAAGAATCGAAGTGATTTCATGTGTTTTCCTGTTGCAGAAGTTGTGCCACCCGGACCTGCAGGTCCGCGGGCGCGACTTTTTCAGCCGCCAGTGGGGCGCCTACGTTAAGCCCCACCCGGTTGAAAAACCCCCGGCGAAACGGCTTGCTCATCGCGGTCCCGCTTTCCACGCGGCTGAAAAACGATCCCCAGAGGTTGGTCAGTGCCATGGGCACGACGGGCACCTGCAAGCCGTCGCGTTCGGCGTTTTCCAGGATCTTCATGATGCCGCCCTTGAAAGCCTGGAGTTCGCCGTTCTTGGTGATGCCGCCCTCCGGGAAGATGGCCAGCAGGTCGCCATCGCGCAACACCTTGGCGGCCGCCTCGAAGGCCGCTTCGTAGAGCGCCGGGTCTTCGGTGCGCGGCGCGATCGGGATGGCCTTGGCCAGGCGGAACAGCCAGCCCAGCACCGGCATTTTGAAGATGCGGTGGTCCATCACAAAGTAGATGGGACGCGGGCTGGCGGCCATCAGCAGCACCGGGTCGACAAAACTCACATGGTTGCAGGTCAGCACGGCCGCGCCCTGCGCCGGGATGTGGTCGTCGCCGCTGATCTTGAAGCGGTAGACCAGGCGCGAGGCGATCAGCGCGATAAAGCGCAGCAGGTATTCGGGCACCAGCATGAAGATGTAGAAGGCCACCACCGCGTTGGCCAGGCCCGTGAAAAGGAAGATCTGCGGGATGCTGAAGCCGGCCTTGAGCAGGGCGCCGGCCAGGACGGCGCTGACGATCATGAACAGCGCGTTGAGAATGTTGTTGGCCGCGATGATGCGGGCCCGGTGCGTGGGCTGGCTGCGCAGCTGGATCAAGGCATACATGGGCACGCTGTACAGGCCCGCGAACAGGCTCAGCAGCGCGAGGTCAATCATCACGCGCCAGTGGGCATGCTGCGCCATGAATTCGCCCACGCTCATGATGGATACGGCGGGCAGGCCGCGCGAGGCGAAATACAGGTCCACCGCGAACACGCTCATGCCGATGGCGCCCACAGGCACCAGGCCGATCTCCACGTGGCGCTTGCTGAGCACCTCGCAGAGCAGCGAGCCGGTGGCGATGCCGACGGAGAACACCACCAGCAACAGGGACGCGACCTGCTCGTTGCCGTGCAGCACTTCCTTGGCAAAGCTCGGGAACTGGCTCAGGAACACGGCGCCGAAGAACCACATCCAGCTGATGCCCAGCATGGAGCGGAACACCACCAGGTTGCCGTTGGCAAGCTTGAGGTTGCGCCAGGTTTCCGTCACCGGGTTCCAGTTGATCTTCAGGCCTGGGTCGGTCGCCGGCGTGAGCGGGATGAACTGCGAAACCAGCCGGCCAACAAGGGCCAGGCCCACGCAGGCCATGGCCACATAGTCGGGCCCGACCTGCGGCACGGCCACCATCAGCCCGCCCACGACCTGGCCCAGCAGGATGGCGACAAATGTGCCCATCTCGACCATGCCGTTGCCGCCCGTGAGTTCGCGCTCATTGAGCGCCTGCGGCAAGTAGGCGAACTTGACCGGGCCGAAGATGGTGGAATGCAGCCCCATCAAAAAGGTGCAGCCCAGCAACACCGGCACCTGGACGTTGGGGTTGCCGCTCATAAAGCCAACGGCCGCGATCAGCATGATCACCACTTCGAGGTTTTTGACGAAACGGATCACCCGGGTTTTTTCAAACTTGTCGGTGAGTTGTCCGCTGGTGGCCGAAAACAGCAGAAAGGGCAGGATGAACAGTGCGCCTATGGCCAGCCCGGCCAGCGCGGGCGGTAACCAACTCACGCTGAGCTGGTAGGTCACCATCACGGTGAAGGCGAACTTGAAGAGGTTGTCGTTGGCCGCGCCGGAAAACTGCGTCCAGAAAAAAGGCGCAAAGCGGCGCTGCTTGAGCAGGGCGAACTGATTGGGGTGCCCCTGGACTGGCGGCGGCGACACCGGTGCGGCCGTATCAACACTCATGCGTGACTCCTCGTTTTGATTGTTGTGCGGCGGGCTGCACGCCTCAGCGAGTCGCCCGCTCTGTTTTTGACTGCTGCATGGGATTCTGCCTTGATTTCACGCGCGGCCAGCAGGGCCGACACCACGGGCCAGGCGGCACAGGCGGCCACCATGTGTTTGAGGCTGTGGCCCGACACCAGGTGCCCCGTCCATTCATAGACGGCGTGGTCGCCCAGCTCCAGCAGCTTGGCCAGCGCATAGATCGCGATCAGCATCGCCCAACGCACCGGCAGCTCCCGCGATTGCGCGGGACGCAGGCAGGCAAAGCCGAGGATGAGCACCATGCCGCCTCCCTGCAAGACCGCCCACGGCAGCAGATTGCCGCCCAGCGACCAGGCATAGACCGAAAGCGGGCCCAACACGAGTACGGCCGTGGCCAGCGCCATCCCGGCGCGCGTACTCACGGCCCGCATCGCCGCCAGGCCCAGCAGCCCGGCAAAGGCCAGCACCATGCCGCCGCGGTCCCAGGCCAGGCCGGCGTCGCCGGGCTGCAGATGGTAGGCCGCGGACACCGCCGCCGTCACCCACAGGCCGCCGAAAAAAAGCCCGGCCATGGCCGCCGCCGCGGCACTGACGGCCTGCTCACGCAGGGCCCGCAGCAGCGCCCAGATGCCCACCATGCCCCACAGCGCAAAGGGCAGGTTGCTGATGACGTCCATGGCGTGCGGCAGCCAGCCCCAGCGGCGCTGGTCGGCGAAGTCGTGGTAATGGACGGGCTGGGCCACCGAAGGCCCCAGCAGCGCGGCCGCCAGCAACAGCAAGAAGACGGCGGCAAGCACGCATTCACGGCGCAAGGCCAGGGCAGCCGGGCGCGCGTGCCAGGGGAGCGGCTCGACCCGGCGGTGAAGAATGGAGGGGGTGGTCTGCATGGAAAGCTCCTCTGTCTATCTGTATATGAGTGAGCCGCACTGTGAGGGGCGGCGTGGGCCGCAGGCATCAAAATTCAGCGCGGTGGAGCCGCTTCAAACCGAAAGTACCGATAATCGATACCCATGAGCACCACCGCCGATCTCGTCACCGTCCTTAAAAAAGAACTCAAGGCCGCGCGCATGACCTACGCGGACCTGGCCGCCAAACTGGGCATGGCCGAATCCAGCGTCAAGCGCATGCTGGCCAAAGGGGACATGCCGCTGTCGCGCATAGACGCGATCTGCCGCGCGCTCAAGCTGGACTTTGCCGACCTCGCCAGGCGCATCGCCGACACCCAGCCGCTGCTGGCCGAACTGACCGAAGCACAGGAAAAAGCCGTGGTGGCCGACAAAAAGCTGCTGCTGACCGCGATTTGTGTGCTTTCGCAATGGACGCTGGAGCAGATCACCAGCAGCTACCGGCTCTCGGAGGCCGAGTGCATCAAATACCTGGCGCAGCTGGACCGCATAGGCATCATCGAGCTCAAGCCGCTGAACCGCTACCGGCTCAAGCTCGCCAAGACCTTTCGCTGGCGCCCGCATGGGCCGGTGATGGACTACTTCCGCGAGAACGCCTTGCTCGACTATTTTTCCGGCGGCTTCGACGGCGAGGGCGAAGGCCTGCTGCTGGTGCATGGCTCCATCAGCCGCGGCCTGGCGCCCTCCTTCCTGGAGCGCATGCAGCGCGTGGCCCAGGATTTTGCCCAGCAGCACCAGACGGACCAGAAGCTGGGCGAGAAAGACCGCGAGGGGTTCACGCTGCTGCTGGCGATGCGCAGTTGGGAGTTTGAGGCTTTTGCCGCATTGAGGAGGTAACACCCCCGTCCAGGCTCACTGCGTGTAGCCTGTTCCCCCTCAAGGGGGCGGCGCCTTGGGCCGGCGGACCCGGACCCTTGGCCCCCGCTGGCTGGGTAGGCCCGGCATAAATTGCATGCAATTACATTAGTCAGCTAAGAAAATATCGCGCTTACTGGTAATATTCAGCCGTTCTAAGCCGAAACACGAATTTTGTGCATGCAATTCTTAACGGAACCGCGATGAACTCGAGCTTCACCTACGTCGGCCTGCCCATCCCCGTGGCGGCCAATCTGACCGACACCAAGTACTTTTTCCAGGCGCTGGACAATTTTTCGCGCGTGATGGCGATACGCCCGGGGGACCGGGTGCTGATGCTGGCCGACCCGCTGCTGGACCCGCGGGTGATCGACGCGGTGATCGGCATTGCCAAATCGCGCGGGGCCGAAGTGCGTGTTTATATGGAGCCCAGTACCCAGGTGACGGCCGTGCCCGAGGAAGTGCATGCCATGCTCAAAAAAGCCACTTTTGTGGTGTCGACCTGGTTCTGCTCCATCCTCGATCCTTTGTGCATCAAGCTGCGCCGCGCCGGCCAGCGCTGGGTCAAGATCACCTACTTTCGCAACCTCGATTTGCTGCACACGCCGCAGGCGCGCTTTCCGGTCGACCTCATCGGCGAGATCATCCGCGGCACGGCGGCACGCTACCCGGCCGAGGGCGGCTTCGACCTGCGCTTTACCGACCCGCGCGGCAGCGACTTTCGCATCAGCTTCACGCAGGAAATGCGCGCCAACCAGCTGGCCACGAACCGCTGGCGCGGCCAGATGACGGCCGAGGAGGACGGCTGCTATGTGCATTACCTGCCCACGCACGGCCCCAACCTCTGGGACCACAACTCGGTCAAAAACGACTTCAAGGCCGTGGTGCCCATGGCCGGCGTGCTGTACCCGCAATGGGCGGTCGGCTTTGCCAAGCCCTTTGAGGAAAAAATCGCCGTGCGTTTCGAAGGCGACACGATTTCCTCGGTTGATGGCATCTCGGAAGAAGCCGTGGTCCTGCGCGAAATGCTGGTGGGCGGCCGCATGATTGAAGGTGGCGGCTGCGGCTTCAACCCCAAGGCGCCGCGCCACACGGTCTATCCGGCCGGCTCCAACGCGCCCGGCGCGCTGCATTTCGGCATAGACCTGGCCCAGCCCAGCGACTACATACGCCGCGTCATGCCCGACTGGGAAGAGCCGCCGGTGCACATGGACCTGATCACGCTGGATGCGACGGTGACCGCAGGCGGCAACACCTTGATCAAGGACGGCTTTTTGTGCGCACTGCGCGAC
Organism: Polaromonas sp. P4_F6; assembly: GCF_056401275.1. Taxonomy (NCBI): domain Bacteria; kingdom Pseudomonadati; phylum Pseudomonadota; class Betaproteobacteria; order Burkholderiales; family Comamonadaceae; genus Polaromonas; species Polaromonas sp. P4_F6. Next base: position 820,855 of record NZ_JBFUJQ010000001.1, read on the forward strand.
CCGGCCGTGGTGGCGCTGGCCGCGCGTTATGGCGACCCGGTGGAGTTGCTCGAAGCGCAGGTGCTCTAAGCGGGCGCCGTAAATACGGTCAGCACGCCGGTGTAACCGTAGAGGTGATGGCGAGCGATTTCGCCGCCGGCAAAAAAACCCACCAGCGGCACATCGCCCAGCGCGCGCCGCACGATCTGCATCTCGGCGCTGGGCGCGCCGAAGTGCGGCCCGCCGCGGCCTGAGCAGCTCACGTAGACCGCGCCGGCAATACGCCTGGCCGCATGCGGCGCCGATTCGGCTTCCGAGGCGCTCAAGGCGCTGGCGACTTCCAGCGTGACTTCCTCGGGCTCCAGCTCTTCGCGGATTTCGGCACAGACACGGATCAGGTCGGCACGCGCGGCTTCCATATTGCGTTCGCAAAAGGCCAGCTTCATGCCCACGGCCGGCACCTCGGCGATGGCAATACCCCGGCGCGACGGGTCCAGCCCTATCAGGTGGCGCACGCGCACCTCGGCGCCGAACTGGCCCGCGCGCCGGCCCGCGGCATGGGCTGCACCGTCATCGGGAATGTCGGCCGGCCGGCTCAGGCCGACCAGGGTGGTGCGCACCTTGGCCAGCGCCTCGCGCGGCTGGTCCAGCGACACGGCCAGGTCCGCCAGCATGACGTCCAGCGCCGGCTTGCCGTCAAGCTCCGTCACCACATTGGACTCACAGGCAGTGATTTCATGGTCGGCCGACACTGGCCGGCAACCCTGGGTGATGCGCGACATCAGCGCCGCGCCCTGGCCGAAAGCCACGCCGCTGAGCCCGCCGCTGAACACGCCGCCGGCCGCGCCCTGGCCCTTGACGTTGCCGTGCCCGCTGAGCGCGAACTGCACGGTGCCGGAGCGGCTGGAGGCCAGGCCGCCGAACACATAGCCGCTCTGGGTGCGCTGCGCCATCTCGTCTATCAGGTCGGCCACATCGGGCGTGCCGGCATCGGCGTGCACCAGCGCGGTGTGCGCCTTGAAGCGGCCGCTGCTGGCCGGTGGCAGCGGCGACACACCGGAAAACACCCGGTACTGGTCGTGCGGCAGTTCGCACAGCATCACCGTGAGGGCCGGCTCGTCGAAGTACTCGACATTGTTGGAGGCGATGCCCACGCCCACCGTGCCGCTCCAGTCGGTGATGTCGGGCAACTCGGCGCTCAGGTGGTCGAGGATGTCCTGCGCATGGGCCGCGTAATGGTCGGTGATGTAAAGCAACGCCAGCGTGGGCGACTTGGCGTAGCCGGGCAGCGCCTGGTAGGCGCGCAGCTGCGCCAGCACCAGGCCGGCCGCCATCTGCCATTGCGGATGGGTGGCGTGGCCGTAGGGGAAAAGCTTCATGGGGTCCTGGTGAAATTCAGTGGAAGTGGAAGTCGGGGGTGAATCCGGCGCGGTTCAGCGTGCGGTTTTGCGCGCAGCCGCCTTGCGCGCCGGCGCCTTGGCTCTGGTTTTGGCGGCGGGTTTGGCAGGCGCCTTGCCGGCGGCCGGCGTGGGCCAGCCCTGGCTGCTGCGCAGCGCGGTGTTCATGGCCGCGCGCGCGCCGCCCGCCATGGTTTTGCCCGCCGTTTCGGCCATGTTGCGGGCCATGCCCGTGGCCATGCCGGTGGCGGTTTTCATCGCGTCCTTGGCCAGGCCGGTGGCCAGGCTTTTGGTCGTGTCCATCGCGGTTTTCTTGGCCGCATCCTTCATCGCGTCGGTCGCGATCGCCTGGAACTGCTGGGTCAGCGCGCCCCACCACTGCATGGGGTCGACCACCCCGGCCGGCGCGGCGGCGGCCTTGCCCGCGGCGGGGGCTTTGGCCTTGGCGGCGGGCTTGCCCGTCCCAAAACTCGAGGGCGGCACTTCCAGCCCCGAAAACGTCCTGGCCTTGTCGGCCACACGCTGCACGCCGCCGGCCACGCTGTCGGCGACCTTGAGCTTGAAGGCGTTGGCCACGTCGCCCATGTTGAAGTTCATGCCCTTGAGCGTGGCCAGGGTCATTTTCTGCACTTCCAGCGCCTGGATGGTGGCCTTGAGCGCCGTGGCGTTCTGGTCCAGCCAGAACTGCACGGCCTTGAGCTCCTCGATGCGCTTGTCGAGTTCCTCGACGTTGAGCGTGGGCGCCACCCAGTTCCCGAGGTTGGGCAACTGCGGGATGCTTTGCGTGGCGCTGCCGGCCGCCTGTTTGGCCAGGTTCTGCAGAAAATCAAAGCCGGGCACCAGCTTGCCGAAACCGGGGAAGGAAGGGTTGTCTGCGTCACTCATGAATGTGTCTCCTGGCATGTTGTGCATGATGGCATTGAAGGGCGGGGCGGCAGGGCATCCCGGCTCGCGCCCTTGTCTTCATTGTGCAGCGCCGGGGCGGGACGTCAACCGGTTTTTGGCCCTTGCCCGCGCGCACGGCCTGATAAGCTTGCGCCATGGCCTATACCTTCGCCTCCGCCACGGTGCTCCTGCTGCTGATCACCGACCCTTTCGGCAACATCCCGATTTTTGCCAATGCCCTCAAAGGCGTGGCGCCCGAGCGGCGCATGTTCGTCATCCTGCGCGAGGTGCTGATCGCCTTTTTGCTGCTGCTGGCCTTTATGTTCGTCGGTGACGGGTTTCTGCGCCTCATGAACCTCAGCGACCTGTCGCTGCAGATCGCCGGCGCCGTCGTGATGTTTCTGATTGCGCTGCGCATGATCTTCCCTTCGGACCAGCCCGAGGCCGCGCCCCTGCTGGGCGAGCCGCTGATCGTGCCGCTGGCCATTCCCGCGCTGGCCGGCCCGTCGGCGCTGGCCACCGTGATGCTGCTGGTGTCGCAGGCGCCGGAGCGCCGGATTGAATGGGTTGCCGCGCTCTGCGTCACCATGGCCGTCTGCGCCGTGGTGCTGGTGCTGTCCGAGCGCATACAGCGCGTGGCCGGCGACCGCGTCATGATGGCCTTCGAGCGCCTCATGGGCTTGATCCTCGTGGCGATTTCGGTCGAGATGTTGCTGCGCGGCATACGGCTGTTCATCACCCAGACCGGGGCCGCTGCATGAAAACATCCGCGCAACGCCTGGTCCTTCTTGCCGCCTGCGCGCTGGCCTCGCCCTGGGCGCATGCCGTGCAGGACTGCGAAGTCAACGGCGAAAGCGTCAACCCCAACAACGGAAACACCACCGCCGGCAAGACCGGCATCATGCGCTGCAAGGACCGGGACTCGGGCCAGCTGGTGCGTGAACAGGAACTGCAGGGCGGCAAGTTCATGGGCCTGGTGCGCTCCTACCAGAACGGCAAGCTGCAGCGCGAATACAGCGAAAACGAGCGCGGCAACCGGCACGGCCGCGCGCGCGAATTCGCAGCGGACGGCCAGGTGCTGCGCGACGCCGTGTACGACAACGGCACCGAGGCCGGCCTGGCGCGCAGCTTTCACGCCAATGGGCAGCTGCGGCGCATCGTGTTTTACGGGCCGCGCGCGGGCGGCAGTGTCGAGCAGGCCTATGCCGAATTCAACGATCGCGGCCAGCTCCAGGCCATGCGCTGCGGCGACAAGCCGCTGCTGGCGGCGCCGGCCGACGACGCCCGCTGGTGCGGCTTTTCGGGCAGCGCCTCCAAGGTCGAACTGTTCAGCAGCAGGGGCGTGCTGAACGGCAGCAGCAGTTACCTGGCGGGAAAACGCATACGCCATGAAACACTGGGCGAGAGCGGCAAGCCCGATTACCTGGACGAGGTATCGGGCAGCACCCGCATAGAGCGCCATTTCAACAACGCCGGCGTCAAGCGGCGGGAAATCCAGTGGAAGCTGGACGGTGAAAACCCCAGGAATTCACTCAAGGAGCGGGAGCAGGAATTCGCCGACAGCGGCACCCTGACGCGTGACCGGAAATGGTCCGAAGGCAAACTGGTGAACGACCAGTCCTATTACCTCAACGGCCAGCCGCGCAGCAAAACCGAGTTCGGCGGCGAGGGCGACAGCGCCTGGCTGCAAGCCACCGACTACTTCGACAACGGAACAGTCGCCAGGACAGGACGCTACAGCAACTCCAGCCGCTACCGGCAATTGCCGCTGGGCACACACCAGCGCTTCAATGAAGCCGGAAAGCTGGTGGCCGAATCGAGCTACGACGACCGCGGCCGCATCACGCGCGAAAAAACCTGGGACAACGAAGGCAAGCTGCTGAGCGACGATGCGGTCTTTGAAGACGGCTCGCGGAAAACATATTCCAGATAACACCCCCGTCCAGGCTCACTGCGTGTAGCCTGTTCCCCCCTCAAGGGGGCGGCGCCTGCGGCCCGGCAAAGCCGGTTCCGCGGCCCCTGCTGGACTTATTCAGGGTGACTCAGACAGCCTCGACAACTTTTTGGTCGATGGCACCGAAGACCGATTGCCCATCCTTGCCTTTGGCCTCGATGCGAATCGTGTCGCCGTATTTCATGAACTCGGTCTTGGGCTTGCCGTCCTCTATGGTTTCGATCGCGCGTTTTTCGGCGATGCAGCTGTAGCCGTGGCTCCAGTCCTTGTTGCTGACGGTGCCCGAGCCCACGATGCTGCCGGCGCGCACATTGCGGGTCTTGCAGATGTGAGCAATCAGCTGGCCGAAGTGGAAGGTCATTTCGGGGCCGGCCTCGCACATGCCGACCTTGCGGCCGTTCCAGGTGCTTTGCAGGGTCAGGTGCAAACGGCCCTTGTCCCAGGCATCGCCCACCTCGTCGGGCGTCACCGCCACCGGGCTGAAAGCGGTGGCCGGCTTGCTCTGGAAGAAGCCAAAGCCCTTGGCCAGCTCGTTGGGGATCAGGTTGCGCAGCGAAACGTCATTGGCCAGCATCAAGAGGCGCACGCCTTCGAGCGCCTGGGCCGGCGTGGCGCCCATGGGCACGTCGCCCGTGATCACGGCGACCTCGGCCTCGAAGTCGATGCCGAAGTCCTCGCTGGCCACCACCACGTCGTCGCAGGGACCTATGAAATCGTCGCTGCCGCCCTGGTACATCAGCGGGTCGCTGTAAAAGCTTTCGGGCACTTCGGCGTTGCGGGCCTTGCGCACCAGCTCCACATGGTTGATGTAGGCCGAGCCGTCGGCCCACTGGTAGGCGCGCGGCAGCGGCGCCATGCAGCGCGAGGGCTCGAAGGGAAAGGCGTGGCGCGCCTTGCCGTTGTTCAGCGTTTCATAGAGGTCCTGCAGCTGCGGCGACATGAAGTTCCAGTCGTCCAGCACCTGCTGCAGTTTGCCCGCAATGCCGGTCGCATAATGGGCCGTGGAGAGATCGCGCGACACCACAACGAGCTGGCCGTCGCGTGAAGAGTCTTTGTAAGTGGCGAGTTTCATCGATATCCTGGTGGGTGGCTGCCGGCTTTCGCCGCAGGCCTTGATTGTGCCGTGTATGCCGTGGCCGGCGGCGGCTGGCGGACCCGCGTTACGATCCATGCATCCACAGCCCCACGGCGAAACTGAAATTCTAGTCAAGCCCTTCAAGCCCATGAAAGCAAGCCCCGGCGCCACCGCCCCCGCACGCCGCAGCACGGCGCCGCAGCGCGCGGGCATACAGTCGCTCGAAGTCGGTTTTGCCCTGCTGGAAGTGCTCTCCACCTCGCCTGGCGCCCTGATGCTGCGCGACCTGGCGGCGGCGGCCGGCATGAGCGCGGCCAAGGCCCACCGCTACCTGGTGAGTTTCCAGCGGCTGGGACTGGTGGTCCAGGACCCGGCCACCACGCTGTACGACCTGGGTCCGGCGGCGCTCAAGCTGGGTCTTGCATCCCTTTCCAGGCTGGACAGCGTGAAGCTGGCCCGCCAGCGCCTGCAGCCCCTGATGGCGCAGACCGGCCAGACCCTGGCCCTGGCCGTCTGGGGCAACCAGGGGCCCACGCTGGTGCACTGGGAAGAATCGCCGCGGGCCGTGACGGTCAACCTGCGGCTGGGCGACGTGATGCCGCTGCTGTCTTCGGCCACGGGCCTGTGCTTTACCGCGTTTTCATCGCCGCGCCTGCTGGCCGCAGGCAAGCCGCAGGGCCGGCTGGCGCTGCTGGTCAAGGAGGAACTGGCGCGCAACCAGAAGCTGGCGCGCCAGGACGTCCCCACCACCATGGCCGGCCTGGCCGAGGTGCTGGAAGACGTTCGCCGCCGCGGCATGGCGCGCGCCGTCAATACATTGCTGCCGGGCGTGGCCGGCTTTTGCGCGCCGGTCTTCGACGCCGACGGCCACCTGGCCCTGGGCATGGTGGCGCTGGGCTCGCTGGCCACCTTTGACGCCGACTGGGACGGCGTAGTGGCCCGGCCGCTGGCGGCGGCGGCCCGGCAACTTTCGCGCGACCTGGGCTTCGAAGCGGCATGAGCCTGCTGGCCGCTTACCCCTATCCCGCCCCGCCGCGGCGCGCACTGGCCTTGCTGGCCGTGCTGGTGCTGGTCGCGCACACGCTGGTGCTGACCTCGGTGCCTATGCGCCTGGGCCTCGGACGGGATGCCGCGCCGCCGCCCGCGCGGCCTTTTGTGACGCGCAGCATCCCGCCGCCGCGCCAGGCCGCGCCCCCGCCGGCTGCGCGGCCCGAGGCCGCACCGGCGCCCAGGCCCGCCAGGAAAAAACCCGCGCAACACCCCCGTGATGCCGAGCCAGTCCTGCTACCCGAGCAGCGGCCGGCCAGCCATGTGCCCGATGCGCCCCCCCCCACAAACCTGCTCGCGGAATCAGCCGCCCAGGCCGAAACCCCCGCCGCGAGCGCATCCGGGGCAGCGCCCGCCGGCCCCGCCGAGGCGCCGGTGAGCACCATCGCCTTGCCCGCAAGCATCGTGCTCGACTACAAAATGACCGGCAGCGCCAAGGGCTTGAACTACCACGCGAACGCCGAGCTGCGCTGGCAGAATAGCGGCGACGCCTACGACGTCCTGATGCGCGTCAGCGCCCCGTTCCTCGGTTCGCGCAGCATGGCCAGCACCGGCCAGCTCAGCCCCGAGGGCCTGGCGCCCACGCGTTTTTCCGACAAATCCCGAACCGAAGTGGCCGCGCATTTTGAGTCCGGGAAAAACCAGATCAGCTTCAGCGCCAACACGCCCACGCTGCCCTGGGTCAAGGGTGCGCAGGACCGGGTCAGCGTGTTCATGCAACTGGGCGGCATGCTGGCGGGCAACCCGGCCGGCTTCCCGGCGGGGTCGACCATCTCGATCTACACCGTGGGCCCGCGCGATGCCGAAACCTGGACTTTCCTGGTGGAAGCCGAGGAAAAAATCTCCCTGCCTTTCGGCGAACTGGCCGCGGTCAAGCTCACGCGCCAGCCGCGGCGCGAATTCGACCAGAAGGTCGAGATCTGGTACGCGCCTTCGCTGGGCTACCTGCCGGTGCGCAACAAGATCACGCAGTCCAATGGGGATTTCATCGACCAGCAGCTCAGCGCCCTCAGCAAGGGTTGAGGGCCCCCTTATCCCACGCTGGGCCGCGCTGAACCGCGTTGCGAATGCCGCACGCTGGTGCCCGCTTTATGTGCGGTTTCACACGATGTCGCGCGTCTTTACCGAACACTTGCATACCGGATGGTGCGGACTCTTGAACTTGGCCTCATCGTAGCTATCTGACGAGAAAGGACTTCACCATGCACATGCTTTACGACTCCGACTCCTTTGCCGTGCTGCAGATTCACGCGAACGCGCCGGAAGAATCCGCGCCCGCGCCCGCCATTCCCCAGCTGGCCCGCCACGGCTTTGAAATCGTGGACAAGCGCTCGGGCAAAGAGGTCTACCTGGACGGCTCCTGGGCCGAAATGTTCCAACAACGTTTGAGCGCATGGGCACAGAACACGCCCACGCAGGAAGAAATCGAAGATACGCTGGAGGGCTATAGCGGGCTGGCCAATACGCCCATGTCGATGCACTGAGCCCCCACGGTCGCTCACTGCGTGTAGCTCCCTGCCCCCCGAGGGGGCCGCTGCGCCTGCGGCCCGGCAAAGCCGGTTCCGCGGCCCCTGCTGGTGAAGAGGGGGCCTCCCCGTCGCTCTATGCCCTTTTTTCTTGTCACTCAGCAGGCGGGCTTTCAGTTTGCGCTGCCAAGCGCTTCTCGTAAATCCACCGGTACATGGGTTCAGCCAGCAGCAGCACGGCCGCCAGCCTGGTGACGTGAAAGGCCGTGACCACCGGCACACCCAGCTGCAAGACCTTGGCCGTGATGGCCATTTCGGCGATGCCGCCGGGTGAGGTGCCCAGCAACAGCGTGGCCCAGTGCTGGCTGGTGAACTGGGCCAGCGACCACGCAAACCCCGCGCACAGCGCGATCATTCCCACCGTGGCCAGCGCCACCGAGCCCAGCCAGCGCGGCGCCATGTGCACAAAGCCGCTGGTAAAACGCACGCCCAGGCTGATGCCTATGACGAGTTGCGCGGCATTGGTCATCCATTGCGGCAGGGCTGAGAGCGTGAAGCCAAAAGCCGTCAGCAGCAGCGACACCACCAGGGCGCCTATGAACCAGGGGTTGGTGCGCTCCAGCTTGAGCATGACCCAGCAGCCTGCGCCGGTCAGCACGGCCAGCAGGGCCAGACCCGGCCACTGCACCACGCGCGCGCCCGGCAAGGTGGCGTCCAGCCCGTGCAGGCCCGCCCACTGGAAACCAAAGGGAATGACCAGCGTGACCAGCAGCACGCGCAGGCTGTGCGCCGAGGCCACCAGGTCGGTCTGCGCGCCGTGGCGCTCGGCCATCAGCGTCATTTCCGAGGCTGCGCCTATGGGCGCGGCAAAGTAGGTTGTGATGCGAGAAAGCCCTTTGACCTGGAACGGCCCGGGCCCATGGTGCACCCGGTAAAGCCAGGCCCCAAAAGCCAGCCCCAGGGCCAATGCCCAGGCAATGTTCAGCGCAATCGCCCACCACAGGCCGGCCAGCAGGGTGACAACCTGGGGCGTGAAGTACAGGCCCAGCGCGCAGCCGATCACCCATTGCCCGGTGTTGCGCAGCGGCGTCCAGCTGGCCGTCGGGCCGCCCAGCATGGAGGCCACAGCGGTCGCCAGCAGCGGGCCAATCATCCAGGGCAGGGGCGTGCGCAGCCAGACACACAGGGAGGCGGCGGCCCAGGCCATGAGCAGCGTCAGGACGACGCGCGCGGAAAAAGCGCGGGCAGGGAGGGGAAAGGACAGCATGGCTTGGGGCGCGGCCGACAAAAACCGGCTGGAGTAGTATCCAACGATGCCTTATTTTGCCGCCCCTCGTCCTTTGGCATGGCTGCTGTGCACGGCCGCGATGGCCCTGGCCGCCGGCTGCGCGGGCCGGCCCGAGGCGCCCATGCTGCAGGCGCCCGGCGGCGACAGCGCGCAAACATCGGCCCGGCTGGAGGCCGTGCTTCCGGCGGAGGTCCTGATCCTCGGCGAACAGCACGATGCGGCCGAACATCATGAGATCCAGCAGCAGGTCGTCGCCCTGCTGGCCGCGCGCGGCACGCTGGCCGCGCTGGCGCTGGAAATGGCCGACACCGGCGCCAGCACCTCGGCGCTCAAGCCCAGCGCCACCGAGCAGCAGGTGCGCAACGCACTGGCCTGGAACGACAAAGGCTGGCCCTGGGCCGCCTACGGCCCCGCGGTGATGGCGGCCGTGCGCGCCGGCGTGCCGGTGCTGGGCGCCAACCTGCCGCGCGCGCTGATGCCGGCCCGCATGGCCGACAGCCGGCTGGACCTGCAGCTGCCGGGCCCGGCCCTGAAGGCGCAGCAGCAATTGATGCGCAGCGGCCACTGCAACCTGCTACCCGAGAGCCAGGTCACGCCCATGGCGCGCCTGCAGATCGCCAAGGACATCACCATGGCCAACACCCTGGCCCAGGCCGCCTTGCCGGGAAAAACCGTGGTACTGCTGGCCGGCAGCGGCCACGCGGACCGCCAGCTGGGCGTGCCGCAACACCTGCCTGCCGATGTGAAGGCCAAAGCCGTTCGCCTGCGCGCCGGCGGCGCGGCGGCCAGCGACCAGGCCGAGGCCTTCGATGCCGTGTGGGAAACGCCCGCGCTGCCCGAAAAAGACTACTGCGCGGGCCTGGACAAACTAATGCCCAAGCCCTGAGCGCCGGCTGCAGCCGCGCCTGATGCTTCAGGCGTGTTTGCGGATCGCGTCGGCCACCACGTTGACGATGCGGTCTATGTGCGCGTTCTCGACGATATAGGGTGGGCAGACCACGATGTTGTCGGCCGCCGGCCGCACCAGCACGCCGTGGTGGAAGCACTCCATGAAGACGTCGTAGGCGCGCTTGCCGGGCGCGCCGGCCACGGGCGCCAGTTCCACCGCGCCGGCCAGGCCCAGGGCGCGTATGCCGACCACATTGGGCAGGCCCTTGAGGCCGCTGTGCATGGCATCGCCCAGCACCTTGCCCATTTGCCCGGCGCGCTCGTAGAGTTTTTCTTCCTTGAACAGGTTGAGCGTCGCGATCGCCGCCGCGCAGGCCACCGGATGGCCCGAATAGGTGTAGCCGTGGAAAAACTCGATGGCATGCTCAGGCGCGCCGCTGTTGGCGTTCATCATGCCGTCGTAGATGCGGTCCGAGCAGATCACGCCGCCCAGCGGGATCACGCCGTTGGTTACGCACTTGGCGAAATTCAGCATGTCGGGCACCACGCCGTAGTAGTCGGCGCCGAAGCCCGTGCCCAGGCGGCCGAAGCCGGTGATGACCTCGTCGAAGATCAGCAGGATGCCGTGCTTGTCGCAGATCTCGCGCAGGCGCTTGAGATAGCCCTTGGGCGGCAAATACCAGCCGGCGCTGCCGGCCACCGGCTCCACGATGACGGCGGCCACATTGCTGGGGTCGTGCAGCGGCAGGATGCGGTTTTCGAGTTCCAGCAGCAGGTCCTCCTGCCACACCGGCTCTGTGCCGTTGATGTAGGCATGGTTGACCGGGTCGTGGATGAAGCGCATGTGGTCCACGCGCGGCAGCAGAGCGGCGCCGTAGACCTTGCGGTTGGCCGGAATGCCGCCCACGCTCATGCCGCCGAAGCCGACGCCGTGATAACCCTTCTCGCGGCCTATGAAGATGTTGCGGTGGCCCTCGCCGCGCGCGCGGTGGTAGGCCAGCGCGACCTTGAGCGAGGTGTCGGCCGCCTCCGAGCCCGAGTTGCAGAACAGCACCTTGTTGAGGTCGCCGGGCGCCATGCCCGCGATGACTTCGGCGGCCTTGAAGGCCTGGTCGTTGCTGGCCTGGAAGGCGGTCGCGTAATCCAGCGTGTCCAGCTGCTTCTTGATCGCGTCGTTGATGGGTTTGCGGTTGTGGCCGGCGCCGACGCACCACAGGCTGGATATCCCGTCTATGACCTGGCGGCCGTCGTGCGTGGTGAAGTGCATGCCGTCGGCGGCCACGAACACGCGCGGGTCCTTTTTGAAGCTGCGGTTGGGCGTGAAAGGGAGCCAGTGGTGCTCCATGTTGAAGTCCTGATAGGCCATGGCGTGTTTCCTGCATCTGAAATGGGGGTGTTCTGGCATTCTGGCACTTCCGGGCGGACGCCGGCCTCACCTGCGACAATTCATCCCCTATGAATCACGCTTATATCCTCACCCTGTCCTGCCCGGACCGTATGGGCATTGTTCATGCCGTGTCCGGCTTCCTGCTGGACAACGGCGGCAATATCGAAGAAGCCGCGCAATACAACGACCACGACACGGGCCTGTTTTTCATGCGGGTGCAGTTCGCCTGCGACAAGCTGAGCCACGAGGAGCTCTCCAGCCGGCTCAAGGCCTTTGCCCAGCCCTTCGGCATGGGCTGGAAGCTGCACGCCACCACCCAGCCCATGCGCACGGTCATCATGGTCAGCAAGGAAGGCCACTGCCTCAACGACCTGCTGTTTCGCTGCAAGTCGGGCCTCTTGCCGGTCGACGTGCGCGCCATCGTCTCCAACCACCGCGAGTTCTACCAGCTGGCGGCCAGCTACAACATTCCTTTCCACCACATCCCCGTCACGGCGGCTACCAAGGCCCAGGCCGAGGCGAAGCAGCTGGAAATCATCGAGTCCGAAGGCGCCGAACTCGTGGTGCTGGCGCGCTACATGCAGGTGCTCTCCAACGAGCTGTGCCAGAAGCTCTCGGGCCGCGCCATCAACATCCACCACTCCTTCCTGCCCAGCTTCAAGGGCGCCAAGCCTTACTACCAGGCGCATGACCGCGGCGTGAAGCTGATAGGCGCGACCGCTCACTATGTGACGGCCGACCTCGACGAAGGCCCCATCATCGAGCAGGACGTGGCACGCGCCGACCACAGCAAGACCGTGGAAGACCTGACCGCCATGGGCCGCGACACCGAAAGCCAGGTACTGGCGCGCGCCGTCAAGTGGCACAGCGAGCACCGCGTGCTGCTCAACGGCCACAAGACCGTGATTTTTAAATAAGCACCATGGCCACGCCGGCGCGCATTCCTCCGATCCAGTGCCTTCTGACCTTCGAGGCGCTGGCGCGGCTGCGCAGCGTGACCCAGGCGGCCGAGGAGTTGTGCGTCACGCCCAGCGCGGTCAGCCACCGCGTCAAGCAGCTCGAGCAGATCATTGGCACCAAGCTGTTCGGGCGCGCCGATTTTTCGCTGACCACCGAGGGCAGCGAATACCTGGCCCATGTGCGCGAAGGCTTGGCCACCTTGCAGAAATTTCCGGGCGCGGCCGGCCAGAGCAGCGCGCCCGGCAAACGCAAGCTGCGCCTGGCGGTCACGCCGACCTTTGCGCGCTCCATCCTGATTCCGCGGCTACGCCAGTTCACCGATGCCTACCCCGAAATCGACCTGACCTTGCAGGTGTCGATTCCGCTGCTGGACGTGGTGGCCGAGGATGCCGACCTCATCGTGCGCTTCGGCACCGGCCGTTATGCCGACCTCGAACACGTCTGCCTGAGCAAGGACGAAGTCGCGCCGCTGGCCTCGCCCGCCTTTGTGCGCGAGCACGGCCCTTTTGAAGCGGCCGAAGACCTGGAAGGCGAAAGCCTGCTGCGTTCGCCGCTGGAGCCCTGGCGCACCTGGTTTGCCGCCCATAAACTCGATTGGCCCGAGCCCGCCGACGGCTCCCAGTTCAACGACATCGGCCTGATGTGCGACGCGGCGGCGGCCGGCATGGGCATCGCGCTGATACGCCTCAAGCTGGGCGCACCCTGGCTGGAAAACGGCTCGCTGGTGCGCCTGGGCAGCAACGCCGTCTTCGCCGGCAATGTCCCCAGCCCGCATGCGCACTACCTGTGCTGGCGCACCGGCACCATGGACCGCTGGGAATGCGCGGCTTTTGCCGACTGGCTGCGAAAAAGCCTGGGCTAGCAGTACTAGGGCCCCCAAGCGCGTGAATGGGACGCCTCTACCCGGCGTGCAAAGCCTTAACGAGCGCTCACCCTGCCGGGGCTTTGCACCTGTTCAAGGCCTTTTTGACTTGTAGCGCATTTTGCGTACGCCGATAGCGTTAACGGATCCCATGCGTCCGACAAGTGGTTTTGCGCTCATACCGCCTCATGCCTATGATGGGCTGGCCGTGGCACCCTACGAGGACCCGGCCAACGGCGCATGGTCAAAAAATCAACTTGTTCAACGAGGGGAATTCTCATGAGAAAAAATCAATTAGCCGCCGGTCTGGCCGGCATCCTGCTCTCCATGCTGGCCATTTCACCCCTGGCTCACGCCGAGGGCAAAGCGGCCGGCAAATCCGTCAAACCCGGCACCTTCTGTACCATCCAGGACGCCAAGGCCTGCCAGGACGCCGTGACGCCCGCGCAAATCCTGTCGCGCTTCAAGGCCGGCAATACGCGCTTTGTCTCGGGCAAGCCGCGCCACCAGAACTACCTCAAGGAAATGAAGGCCACGGCGGACGGCCAGTTCCCGCTGGCCAGCGTGGTGTCCTGCATAGACTCGCGCGCACCGGCCGAAATCGTGTTCGACCAGGGCATAGGCGACCTCTTCAACGCGCGCGTGGCCGGCAACATCGTCAATGAAGACATCCTGGGCAGCCTGGAATTCGCGCACAAGGTCGTGGGCGCCAAACTGCTGGTGGTGATGGGCCACACCAGCTGCGGCGCCATCAAGGGCGCGTGTGACGACGCCCAGCTGGGCAACCTGACCGGCCTGATCGGCAAGATCAAGCCGGCCGCAGACCTGATCTCCGCCGACATCAAGGACCGCACGTCCAAGAATTACGCCTTTGTGGAGATGGTGGCCGAGAGCAATGTACGGCTCACGGTCGAGACCATCCGCGAGAAGAGCCCCATCCTGCGCGAGATGGAGCAAAAAGGCGAGATCATGATCGTGGGCGCCATGTACGACGTGAAGACCGGCAAGGTCAAGTTCTACGACACGCCCGGCGCCAGCAAGGCCCCGGGCACGAAGTCCTGAAGCCCCGGGTGGCATTTCACGCACGGCTTTAAATTTCTTCAACCCGGCGGGGGCCGATTGGCCTACAGTCTGGTTTCATCTTTGGAGCCAGACCATGAACGCCCCCGCCTCGCCTGAACAACACAGCCTGCTTGAAAGATCAGAGCGGCAGTCGCAGGTGGTGCGCGCGCTGCAGGCCGTGCTGCCCGCGCATGCCCTGCTCTGGAACGCCGAAGACACCACGCCCTATGAATGCGACGGCCTGACCGCCTACCGCCAGCGGCCGCTGGTCGTGGCCCTGCCCCAGACCTATGGCCAGGTACAGGCCGTGCTCAAGGCCTGCCATGCGCTGGACGTGCCGGTGGTTGCGCGCGGCGCCGGCACCGGGCTTTCCGGCGGCGCCATGCCGCACAAGCTGGGCGTCACGTTGTCGCTGGCCAAGTTCAACAAGATCCTGAAGCTGGACGCCGCCAGCCGCACGGCCGTGGTGCAGGGCGGCGTGCGCAACCTCGCGATCTCCGAGGCAGCCGCGCCGCTGGGCCTGTATTACGCGCCCGACCCTTCCAGCCAGATCGCCTGCACCATAGGCGGCAACGTCGCCGAGAACTCGGGCGGCGTGCACTGCCTCAAGTACGGCCTGACGGTACACAACGTGCTCAAGGTCAAGGGTTTCACGATTGAAGGCGAAGATGTCGAGTTCGGCGGCGAGGCGCTCGACGCCCCCGGCTTCGACCTGCTGAGCATCATCATCGGCAGCGAAGGCATGCTGGCCGTGACCACCGAAGTCACCGTGAAGCTGGTGCCCAAGCCCCGGCTGGCGCGCTGCATCATGGCCAGCTTTGACGACCTGCGCAAAGCCGGTGATGCCGTGGCCGCCGTGATCGCCGCCGGCATCATCCCGGCCGGGCTGGAAATGATGGACAAGCCCATGACGGCCGCCGTGGAGGATTTTGTGCATGCCGGCTACGACCTCAGCGCCGAAGCGATCTTGCTCTGCGAAAGCGACGGCACGCCCGAGGAGGTTGAGGAAGAGATAGGCCGCATGAGCGAAGTGCTGCGCCGCTGCGGCGCCACCGCCATCGCGGTGAGCCGCGACGAAGCCGAACGACTGCGCTTCTGGAGCGGCCGCAAGAACGCCTTCCCGGCCTCGGGCCGCATCAGCCCCGACTACATGTGCATGGACTCCACGATCCCGCGCAAGCGCCTGGCCGACATTCTGCTGGCGATCGCCGGGATGGAAAAGAAGTACCAGTTGCGCTGCGCCAATGTGTTCCACGCGGGCGACGGCAACCTGCACCCGCTGATTTTGTTCGACGCCAACGACCCCGACCAGTTGCACCGCTGCGAACTCTTCGGCGCCGACATCCTGGAAACCAGCGTCGCCATGGGCGGCACGGTGACGGGCGAGCACGGCGTGGGCGTGGAAAAACTCAACTCCATGTGCGTGCAGTTTTCGGCCGAGGAAAACGAGCAAATGTTCGGCGTCAAACGCGCTTTCGACAGCAAGGGCCTGCTCAACCCCGGCAAGGTGATCCCCACCTTGAACCGCTGCGCCGAGTACGGAAAAATGCTGGTGCGGGCCGGGCAGATCAAACATCCTGACTTGCCGCGGTTCTAAACAAGGGCCGGGGCACGGCCGGATCGGGATCACGGAGACTGCGCAAAAAAACCGAGGCAAGGTCATGCACACAACACGGCCCAGCGGCGCCAGCACTTCCCTCACCACACCTGGACGGCTTCTTTGCGCCCTCGCAGGCGTCTTGCTCGCATGGCTTCCGCAATCGGGGCTCTGCCAACAAGGCTCTTCATTGCCCAACCTCGAGTCCTTCGACAAGGCCGTGCTGGAGGTCATGAAGAAACACGACATCCCCGGCGCCAGCCTGGCCGTGGCCAAGGACGGCAGGCTGCTGCTTGCCAAGGGCTATGGGTATGCCGACAAGGACAAACAGGAGGCCATGACGCCGCAAACCCTCACCCGCATGGGCAGCATCAACAAGACCTTGACGGCGGTCATGGTGCTCAAGCTTGCGGAGGACGGGAAACTGAAGCTGGACGACGCGGTGCTGCCCCTGTTCGAGAAAGCCGGGATAACGTCCAAGCCGCCCGCCGACTCACGTGCCGGGGACATCCGCATACGCCACCTGCTGCAGCATTCGGGCGGGTTTGACCGCGAGCGTTCGGGTGACCCCTTCTTCCAGCCGCGGCTCAGGGAGATTGCCCGCCGGCAAGGCGTGTCGCCCGTCAGCTGCGACGCCATCATCCGCGATTCGCTGCAGGAGAAACTGGACTTCACGCCCGGCGAGCGTTTTGCCTATTCCAACACCGGCTATTGCATGCTGGGGAGAGTGGTGGAGATCGTCAGCGGCGAGTCCTACCGGGCTTTTAGCAGCCGGGAGTTTCTGCAGCCCGTCATCGGCAAAGGCTTTCAGGCCGCCAGCAGCACCGAAAGCCGGCCCGGCGAAACCAAGTACTACCCATTTCCCGGCGAGCCGCTGCAGCGAGGCGCGCCCGGCGTCTCGAACGCGAACGTGCCCAGCCCCTATGGCTCCTATTCGGTCGAAAACATGGATGCGCTGGGTGCCTGGATTGCGACGCCGACGGAGGTCCTGAAATTTTTCCTGGCGATAGACGGCGCCCGGGGAAAGCGCCTGCTCAATGAAGAGTCCCTGCGGGCCATGCGCAGCGAGCCTGTGCTGGCCAAAGAAGGCAACCCGCGCGCCTTCTACGGGGCGGGCATCCATGTGGTCAGAAGCGACAAGGGCGACAACTGGTGGCACACCGGCAGCCAGCCGGGCCTGCAAACCCTGGCACTCAGGACCCGGCAGGGTTATGCCTGGGTGGTGGCCTTCAATTCCAGGCCCGAGCATGCCGAGCGCCGCGCCTTCTTCAAGGACATAGACCAGGCGCTGTGGGGCGCGGCCAATGCGGTCAAGGAATGGCCGCAAGGAGACCTGTTTGCCAACAACCCCTAAAGGCTTGACGCGATGACAGCGCTGCGCGGATTGGCCTGGTTACTGGTTTTTCAATCGATGGGGGAACTGTTGTCGCGCGGCTTTTCCCTGCCCTTCCCGGGGCCGGTGATAGGCATGGTTTTGCTGCTCTTGGCCCTGCGTTCAGAGCTGGTGCGAAGCCCTGTGTCAGTGTGCGCAGACTTTCTGCTCTCGCACCTTTCGTTACTCTTTGTGCCCGTCGGCGTGGGGGTCATGACCCATCTTTCGCTGGTCAGCCAGTACGGCGCACGCATTTTGCTGGCCGTGGTGCTGTCCACTTTGGCCGGTCTGCTGGTCACGGTGTTGACCCTGCACCTGTTGCGGGACCGCAGCGAGGCCGCCCCCAAGGACCCGCCCCATGCCTAAATTTGTCGAACTCTGGGTCTACCTGTCGGCCACGCCACTGTTCGGCCTGACGGCCACGCTGGTGGTGTATGTGCTGGCGCAAGCGCTGTATGCCCGCCTGGGGCAGGCGCCCTGGGCCAACCCGGTGCTCTGGACGGTGGTGTGCCTGGCCGGCGCACTGCTGGCCACCGGCGTGCCTTATCCCACCTACTTCGCGGGCGCGCAGTTCATCCATTTCCTGCTGGGCCCCGCGGTGGTGGCGCTGGCCTGGCCGCTGTGGCTGCGCCGCGAGGAACTGCGGCGGCGCTGGGGCCGGCTCTTGCTGGCCGCGCTGGCCGGCGGCATCGCGGCCGGCGGCTCCGCACTGCTGATGGGCTGGGCGCTGGGCCTGCCTGCGGAAGTGACCTTGTCGCTCGCGCCCAAATCGGTCACCGCGCCGGTGGCCATGGGCATCGCTGAAAAAATAGGCGGGATCCCCGCGCTGGCGGCGGTGTTCGCGGTGATCACCGGCCTGGTGGGTGCGCTCAGCGGCAAATACCTGTTTGACGCCCTGCGGATTCCGCGTGACGCCGAGGGCTGGGCCGCGCGCGGCTTCGCGCTGGGCACGGTGTCACACGGCCTGGGCGCGGCGCGTGCGCTGCAGGTCAATGCCGATGCGGGCGCCTATGCCGGCCTGGCGCTGGGCCTGCAGGTGGTGCTGGCCTCCGCGTTGATACCGTTGCTGTTTCGCTTCCTGTAGCCACACGCGAAAACGCCACATCACTTCCCGTCGCGAACGGCGGGAAGTGATGAGGCTTCTTCACTGGCGCGGCTGGGCCGCGCCCTTTTATGGCTCTAAGTCTCCTACACCGCCTGCAAACCCGGCTTTACCACGCTGGCGGGTTTTGCCGCAGCCAGTGCGCCGAACAAAATCTCGCCCGAAAGCTGGCCGCCTTCTTCAATCACCAGCTTGCCGTAGCGGATGATGCCCGTGACCTTGCCGGTCGAGTAGATCACCAGCTTCTGGCGCACCGTGAGGTTGCCGTTGAACTCGCCGCGGATTTCAGCCACGTCGATTTCCGCCGAGCCCTTGAAGGCGCCCTGCTCGGAGATCTGGATCACGCGCGAATCCATGGTGGCTTCCACCAGGCCTTCGACGACCAGGGTGTCGCAATCGGTGATCTCCACGCCCTTGAGCTTGATGTTGGGCCCCACCGTCAGCTTGCTGCCGCCTTCCTTGGTGGCGGTGGTGGAGGGCGAAGCTTCGCTCACGGCTTTGGCGGCATTGTTCTGCTGGCCGGACAGCGGGGCCGAATGCAGCGTGCTGGCGGAGCCGGTATTGCTGTAGCCGTTTCCGGGGCTGTTGCGCAGGCCCGTCGGTGTCTCGTTTTCTCGCTTGCCAAAGAACGGTGTTGCCATGTGAGTTCCTTCAAAAAAGAAGGCATGGTACGTCTGCGAAAAATTAAAAGCTTGAGCAGCATGCAAGAGAGGTAACGAAATTAATTCTTACATTCCCCCTCAGATGTCCCGGGAACAGCCTAGGCGTGTAGCATGTGGCGCACCATGATTGCCGACAGCGAACCTCACGGCTTCACGCTTTTCGCCACCGCCATCGGGCAGTGCGCGCTGGTATGGAACGAACACGGCATCGCCGCCGTGCGCCTGCCCGAGCAGACCGAAGGCCG
The DNA here is from genome assembly GCF_056401275.1 of Polaromonas sp. P4_F6. Classification (NCBI taxonomy): domain Bacteria; kingdom Pseudomonadati; phylum Pseudomonadota; class Betaproteobacteria; order Burkholderiales; family Comamonadaceae; genus Polaromonas; species Polaromonas sp. P4_F6. Next base: position 840,083 of record NZ_JBFUJQ010000001.1, read on the forward strand.
CATGCTGTCGCGACTGCACCGGCAGTTCCCCTTGCTGGAGGCCGCCGCGCCGCCGCCCGCCATGCAGCAAGCCATAGACGCCATGGTGGCCCTGTTCGAAGGCGAGGCCCGCGACCTGCGCTTTTGCGCGCTGGACCTGCGCCACGAGACGCCCTTTCACCGGCGCGTTTATGCGGCCGCGCAGGACATCCCGCCGGGCAAGACCAAGACCTATGGCGAGATCGCCGCCCTGCTGGGCGAGCCCGGTGCGTCGCGCGCCGTGGGCCAGGCGCTGGGCCACAACCCTTTTCCGGTCATCGTGCCCTGCCACCGCGTGCTGGCTTCGGGCGCGCGCTCGGGCGGCTTTTCGGCGCCCGGCGGCGTGTCGACCAAGCTGCGCATGCTGCTGATCGAGGGCGCCGAGATAGGCGGCGCGCCCGGCCTGTTTGACCGTGAGCCGCCGCCTTCCTCACATTGAATTTTTTGGCTTCATACGAAACACCCACACCCATGGCCTCCACACCCAATTCCGCATCGCCATCCATACGCCTGTACTCGGCCCGCCTCAGCATGTTCGGCGCCAAGGTGCAGATCGCCGCCATCGAAAAAGGCATCACCCTGGAGGTCGTCATGGTGCCTTTCTCGCAGGCCCAGGGCTATTCGCCCAAGGATCCGGAGGTGGTGCGCATCAACCCCAAGAAGCAGGTGCCGGTGCTGGTGCACGGCGACGTGGAGATCTTCGACTCCACGCAGATCCTGGAATACCTTGAAGACCTGCGGCCCGAACCGGCGCTGTGGCTCACCGGCATCCGCCAGCGCGCACTGGCCCGCCAGCTGGAGCACCGCTCGGACGAGGTCTACTTTCCGCACGTCATCAAGCTCATGGGCCTGCAGGACAGGCTGGACGACCCGCAGGCCGTCGCGGCGCTGCAGGGCGCGCGGGATTTTTACCGCTACCTCGAAGCGCTGCTGGGCGAGCAGGACTACATGCTCGGGGATTTTTCCAATGCCGACATCGCCCTCTACATGGCCATGGTGTTCGGCGAGCGCATGAGCGCCCCTCTCACCGCCGAAACGCCGCGGCTGCTGGCCTGGCGGGGCAGGATGAGCGCGCGCCCCTCGGTGCGGCAGGTGCTGCGGCCCATGGCCGAATACCTGCTGTATGACGGCCATGGCCGGCCTTTGCCTGCCTTTATGGCGGCCATGCTGCAAGGCGACTGAGTTTCAGGCCTGCCATCAGCATGGCTGCTGCAAATGAGCCATGCAAAAAGCGCCGCTTTGGCGCAAACTGGCGACCCGGCCACGCCAACAACTCCAAGACGCGCAGGCCGGGTCATAAAGGAGTTCAGCATGCCCCGCCATACCCCCATAGAGCGCTACCGCAATATCGGCATCAGTGCGCACATCGACGCCGGCAAGACCACCACGACCGAGCGCATCCTGTTTTACACGGGTGTGAACTACAAGATAGGCGAGGTCCATGAAGGCACGGCCACCATGGACTGGATGGAGCAGGAGCAGGAGCGCGGCATCACCATCACTTCGGCCGCGACCACGGCCTTCTGGAAAGGCATGGCGGGCAACTATCCCGAGCACCGCATCAACATCATCGACACCCCGGGCCACGTGGACTTCACCATCGAAGTCGAGCGCTCCATGCGCGTGCTCGACGGCGCCGTCATGGTCTACGACGCCGTGGGCGGCGTGCAGCCGCAGTCGGAAACCGTCTGGCGCCAGGCCAACAAATACAAAGTGCCGCGCCTGGCCTTCGTCAACAAGATGGACCGCGTGGGCGCCGACTTTTTCCGCGTGCAGCGCCAGATCAGCGAGCGCCTCAAGGGCGTGGCCGTGCCGGTGCAGATCCCGGTGGGCGCGGAAGAGCATTTCCAGGGCGTGGTGGACCTCGTCAAGATGAAGGCCATCATCTGGGACGACACCAGCCAGGGCGTGCACTTCGAGTACGGCGACATCCCGGCGGAACTGCTGGAAACCGCCAACGAATGGCGCACCAAAATGATCGAGGCGGCCGCCGAGGCCAATGACGAGCTGCTCAACAAATACCTGGCGGGCGAGCCCCTGAGCGAGGATGAGATCAAACAAGGGCTGCGCCAGCGCACCATCGCCAACGAGATCGTGCCCATGCTCTGCGGCAGTGCCTTCAAGAACAAGGGCGTGCAGGCCATGCTGGACGCGGTGATCGACTACATGCCCTCGCCGGTGGATGTGCCCGCCATCCTGGGCCACACCGAGGATGACGTGGGCGAGGCCGAGCGCCACCCGAACGACGACGAGCCCTTCTCGGCGCTGGCCTTCAAGATCATGACCGACCCCTACGTCGGCCAGCTGATTTTCTTTCGCGTGTATTCGGGCGTAGTCAAAGCCGGCGATACGGTCTACAACCCCGTCAAGGGCAAGCGCGAACGGCTGGGCCGCATCCTGCAAATGCACGCCAATGAACGCAACGAGGTCAAGGAAGTGCGCGCGGGCGACATCGCGGCGGCCGTGGGCCTGAAGGACGCGACCACCGGCGACACGCTGTGCGACCCGGCCCACGTGATCATCCTTGAGAAGATGGTGTTCCCCGAGCCGGTGATCTCGCAGGCGGTGGAACCCAAGACCCAGGCCGACCAGGAAAAAATGGGCATCGCGCTGAACCGCCTGGCGCAGGAGGACCCGTCCTTCCGTGTGCACACGGACGAGGAGTCGGGCCAGACCATCATCTCGGGCATGGGCGAGCTGCACCTGGAAATCCTGGTGGACCGCATGAAGCGCGAGTTCGGCGTCGAGGCCAATGTCGGCAAGCCGCAGGTCGCCTACCGCGAAACCATACGGCAGGCGGTGAACGACGTCGAGGGCAAGTTCATCAAGCAGTCGGGCGGGCGCGGGCAGTACGGCCACGCGGTAATCAACCTGGAGCCGCAGCCTTCAGGCAAGGGCTATGAGTTCGTCGACGCCATCAAGGGCGGCGTGATCCCGCGCGAGTACATTCCCGCCGTCAACAAGGGCATACAGGAGACGCTCAAGGCCGGCGTGCTCGCGGGCTACCCGGTGGTGGACGTGAAGGCCACGCTGGTGTTCGGCTCCTACCATGACGTGGACTCCAACGAGAACGCCTTCCGCATGGCCGGCTCGCTGGCCTTCAAGGAGGCCATGCGCCGCGCCAAGCCTGTGCTGCTGGAACCCGTGATGGCGGTGGAGGTGGAAACGCCCGAAGACTTCATGGGCAATGTGATGGGCGACCTCTCGTCGCGGCGCGGCATGGTGCAGGGCATGGAGGACATCGCGGGCGGCGGCGGCAAGCTGGTGCGCGCCGAGGTTCCGCTGTCGGAGATGTTCGGCTATTCCACCACCCTGCGCTCGCTGACCCAGGGCCGCGCGACCTACACCATGGAGTTCAAGCGCTACGCTGAAACCACGTCCGACGTGGCCGCGGCCATCATGCGCGGCAAGGGCGGTTAGGGCGGCTAGGCGCGGGCGATCAGGTGGTGGCTTTCATGGGCGCGTTGCTGACGGCCCAGGAATACAGCGCCACAAATATCAGTGCGTCAAACACCGCGCCGAAGCAAATGTAGAGCACGGGCATGAACAGCACGGACAGGTGCTGCATGATGAAGGCCTGGGCCAGCACCTGGTGGGGAACCAGGATCGCGAAGAATGCCAGGATGAGCACGGTATGCAGCAGCTTGGTCAGCAGGCTCTGGTTCAGGATGTAGTAGCCCATCGCCAGCATCACCGGCGTCGCCACCATGACGCCGTAGCCTATGGTCATGAGCTCCTCGCTATGGCGGCCTATGCTGTAGGGGAAATCGGACGGTGAGAACCAGAAATAGGCCAGCGCGATGAACTGCAGCACGCAGACGATGCGTACCGGGTATTTGAGCGGCAGCTTCGCGTCCTTCATGTTCAGCGAGAGCGCGAACGCGGCCAGCGTCACCAGGGCGGTCACCACCAGCGTGGTCTGGCCGGGCATGGGGGCGCCTTCCGAGACCACGCCCATGAGCAAGGGGTGCTGTCCCGCCTCATTGGCGCGGGCCGTCAGGCTGAACGGCAAATCCAGCCTGGCGGACCAGAACAGGATGCAGTTGCGCCAGAAATCCAGCAGCAGGGGCTTGGCCCACAGCAAAAACCCGCACAGCAGTATCGGCAGCACAACGGCCTGCGCCGCCAGGTACGGGGTCACCCGTAGCGGCGTGATGGCCCGGTGCGGCCGCACCTTGACCCGAAGCGCTCGCGCTCGGCGTGCGGCATCAAAGGTTTTATGGAAGACCTGGTCATGCTCGCGCGCTTGCGCCGATACGGAATTTGCTCGGGTGCTCATGGCGGCCTTCAGAAGTTGTGGAAGATTCCGACGTTCAGGCCGGTGCGGCGATACAGCGGGTTGCTGTAGCGGTTCGCCCCCACCAGGATGCCGGTACGCGGGTTCAGCCAGTGCCGCCAGGCAATGCTGGCCTCCCGGCTGTCAAAGTTCACCAGTTGTGTGTTGGGCCCGATCGCAAGATAGCCCTCGCCACCCCAGGCGTAGCGCGCAGTGACCAGGTCCTGCTTGTCGCGCCCATAGGTCACCGCGGCAAATTGCTGCTGGGTGCGCACAGCCCCGGGGTTGCTGCTGTTGAGCCGCACACCGCCTTCAACAATCCAGGGCGCCTCGAAATAGTAAGCCGCGCCCAGGGAAACACTGCGGTCGCTGTGGCCGTCAGGGGCTTTGTAGTACCCGATACCGATGTTGCCGACGAGATTTCGCCCGGGCAGGAATTTGCGGTAAAGCGTTGCATCGGCCCGGTAACGCGGCAGGTAAAAAGCACCGTCGCCCGCGCCCACGGCGAGCGAGCCGTACCAGTCTTCATTGAAGGTGTAGGTGTCGCCCAGCCCGATGAAAGCGCCGTCTTCATTGAAGCGGCGTTGGACGGAGGCTTCGGCCTGAAACGTGTGGCGCGACATGCCGTAGGCGCCTCGCAAGGTGAGGTCATTCCAGTTTCCGTAGCCGCCACTGAGGCTCTGCGCGCCGGTGCTCAATTCCAGGCTTCGCACGGGCTCCGCGGGCACCGGCGCCGCAAGCGCGGGGGCGGCGCCTTGCTGGTCGGCGGGAAACGGCTGGGAAAAGGCCGGCGCGGCACAGAGCATCGCACACAGCGGGAAATAAAGGGTTTTCTTGAGCATGCTGCTCCTCTCGAAAAGGGAAAAAAAAGAAAGGGCCGGCCGTGGCGTCTTCAAGCTTGGGCGGCTGTCATCCGCAGCTGGCTTCTTTGGCCGCCGGCTTGAGGCCTTTGCTGAGCACGATCTGCAAGGCTGCCTCGTCAGTGACAGCCCATCGTGAAGAGTGGCGCAGAGGCGCCGCCTCCCGCAACCAGCAGCGTGCGCTGGCGGTGTCGCCCTGCCGCATCGCGAGCACGGCGAGCAGGCCCCATGGGTAGTCCGCCTTGCCCTGGCTGAGCCATTCGGCGCGGTGTGCCGCCATCCACGCGCGGTAGTAAGAACCCGCCTCGGCGGGCAGCAGCGGAAAGTCCAGCAGCAAGGGAAATATCTGCGCCACCTGGTGGGGGTAGAAGGCCTGCTTTTCGGAGCGCTGCTCCAGCTGGGTTGACACCAGGAAGTGCTTGTCAACGGGATTCCAGAAGGTGTCGCGTATCGCCTTGGCCAGCCTGTCCGCCTCGGCCTGCGCGGCCGGCTTGCGCTGCGCCTTGAGCGACCAGACCTCCAGGTTGTCCATGAACAGCCCGTGCAGCACCAGCGGAGACACCATGTAAATGCCGCGCGAAGGCTGGAACAGATGCTCCAGCGCGGCCTTGCTGGTCGCGTGGCTCTTGAGCCACAAGGGGTTTTTGCCCAGCTTCTCCGGCATGGTCTCCAGCAGGCGCATCCACATGGCAAGCAGGGAATCGTCGGCGTCCGCCGCGTTGCAGGACGCCCAGTGTCCGGCCGCATCCCTGCAAAACCTGTCGAAAGTGCCGTCGGGTTTTTGCCTGGGCACCAGCCAGTCGGCAAACTTCCCGGCGGGCGCCGAAACGTCCATGCCGTTGTCATGCGCCAGCAGCAGCGCCTGCATCGCGAAATAGGGATCGACGGAGTTCCCGCCGTTCAAGACCGTGATGGCACCGGCCTCATCGGCGTAGCCCTGCAGAACCAGCGCAGGCGCGGCCGTCGCAAGGCTTGCGGCACCGGCCAGCAGCATCACGGCGCCTGAGCATAAAAGGCTTTTGAGGCTCATAGGGGTTTGACCATGCCGATCTCGTGCGCCCACAAGGTTCCGTACACGGTCACGCCGTCTTCCACAATGAGGTTGGCGGCACTCACGGTGGTCTGCGCGTGCGGCAGCCCGATCACGGCGCCGGCGCCTATCAACACATCACTCTCTGAAATAAGCGGACCCCAGACACGCGCATCGGCGAAAACGTAAATCCGCTTCTCGCAGGTCAGGGCGCCCCGCACGGACGCTCGCGGGCCAATGCTCACGCCGTCGCGCGCCTTGACGTCGCCAAAAATGGTGGTCGCCGCGCCTACAGTGAGAAACCCGGTCACCACCAGCGAGCCCTGGTAGGTCTTGCCGGGGGGCAGCGCGCAGTCCCCCCGAATGAGGTAGAGCTCGGGCGTCTGGCGGATGGCACCCGGCAGGTCGGCGTAGCCCGCCGGCGACTGCTCATAGGTTTGCGGCTGCGGCACGGTGCTGACATGCGAGCCAAAACGCAGCACCGGCGCGTGCAGGCGCTCGAACCAGGTTTCGGTACCCAGTTCAATGGCGCCTCCCGCGGATATCCTCCTGAGCCCTATGCTGTTCGCCCCGAGGCGGACAACGCCGTCGGCATGCACCCAATCGCTGATCTCGCTGTGCGGCCCCAATGCGACATCGCCCGTGGCGTACAGGGCCGCAAACGCGGAGTCGGCCCCGGCCCGCAAGCTGCCGTCCACGTAGACCGGCTGCAGGCTTCGAACGGCCCCCGCGCTGTCGATGCCGGCGCGCGAGATCAGCCGCTTTTCCGCCCGGCGCCAATCCATGTCGGTCGCCGAGTCGGCCACAAAGTCGAATTCCTCATAACCCGTGGAAGGGCCGGCCCCGAGCTTTGCCATGGCGTCCGCGCGCAGGCGGCGCGCGAAGTGGTCGATGTCGCTGGTGTAGTGGGCGGACACCGGCAGCGGCTCGGCATCCGACGGGTAAAGCCACTCGCGGAATGCCGGAACAAACGGCAAAGTCAACAGCAGCAGGCATACCGCCGCGAAAGCGGCGTAGGTCAGGTAATTGGGTGTCATTTCAGGGGGGCCTCGCGATAGCGGATGGTTTTGTCCCAGACCATTTCGCGGCTGAGGACACGGTCGAGCAACAAGCTCCAGACGGCGCCGGAGATCGCGAACAGGCTGACCAGGAAGCCCAGCATGTTGAAAGGCAGCAGGCGAAGGCGCTTGCGGTTGCCGTCGATCAGCACGGCGATCACGATTTCAAAGAAGGCCGCGAAATTTCCCAGGGTGCCGTAAACCATCAGCGCAAAAACCGGGATCAACACCGACAACAAGGAACCCGCATTCAGGAAATAAAGGCCCAGGGCCAGGCACCAGCCCACCAGCATCACCAGGGGCACCACGAACACAAAAAGCAGCAGCAAGCCATCAAGGCGCTGGGCACCGGTCAGGTAGGTGCTGGTGGCGAATTTCCACCAGTAGCGGGACATCACCTGGTTGTGCCCCTTGGCCCACCTTGTCACCTGCTTGATGCGCACGCTCCAGTCTTGCGGCACCTCCTCGTAGCATTCGCTGCGGTTGGTGTAAACCGTTTTCCAGCCGTTGAACATCAGGCGATAAGTGATGTCGGTGTCTTCGGCCAGCGTGTCGTCGTGCCAGCCGCCCACGGCCGCCACGGCGGACAGGCGCACCCCGCCCACCGTGCCGCCGTACTGCGGCATCAGGTTCATGTTCATGCGCGCCTGCTGGTCCACCTGGTAGCCGCCCGATCGCTCAAGGTCGAGCAGCCGCGTCAGCAAATTCACGCCGCTGTTGGCGGGGACCACGCGCCCCATCACGGCGCCAACCTCGGGGTCAAAAAACGGCGCCACCAGCTGTTTGAGCAGGCCCCGGCCGGGCACGTAGTCGGCGTCAAAAATGATGGCGATATCGCCTTGCGCGAAAGCCAGCGCGTCCTTCAGGGCGGCGGATTTCCCGGCCTTGCCGCCGACCCGGTGAAACGGCCAGATGCGCGAAGGGTGGCGCTCCACGTACTCGTCGATGATCCCGGCTGTCCCGTCCTGGGAGCGGTCGTTGACGGGAATGATCTTGAGCCGCTCGTGCGGGTAATCGGTATTGAGCAAGGCTTCCATGCAGCCTGCGATCACCTTTTCCTCGTTATGGGCCGCGATGAAAACGGTGATCATCGGCCACGAGGCCACGCTGATATCGATGTAGGGGTGGCGCTGCACGCCGGTCAGGCGATTCATGGTGAACATGAAATGCCGCAGGCCGTACAGCATCATGACCAGCACGATCAGAAACAGCAGCGACGCCATCACGGCGGCGACCGGGTAGGTCTTGAATGCGGGCACCAGAGCCTGCGCGTCTTCCGGTTGCGCGAAAGCCGGCAATGCGGCCGCCAGGCTGATAAAAATAGCCAGGCTGGTACGCGAGAGGAAGTGTTTCATGAGGCTTGTTCCATTCACAGCCGCTCAGGCCAGTTCAGGCAAGGCGACGGCTTCATCAGCCAGGCTGCGCGCCAGTGCTTCGACGATGCGCTGCGACGCGGCGCCGTCGCCGAAGGGGTTTCCGGCCTGCGACATCCGCGTGTAGGCCGCCGTGTCCGTCAAAAGACGAAGTGTCTCCCGCACAATCACCGGGCGCGACGCACCGATCAGCAGGGCGCAACCGGCCTGAACCGCTTCGGGCCGCTCCGTTTCCTCTCGCAACACCAGCACCGGAACGCCGAAGGTAGGCGCCTCTTCCTGAAGGCCGCCGGAGTCGGTCAGCAACAGGCAGGCATCGACAAGCGCCTGCTGCATCTGCGTGTAATCCAGCGGCGGCACCAGCCTGACATTGGGCAGGCCGCCCAGGATGGCGTTGACGGGCTTCTGGATCACCGGGTTCAGGTGCACCGGAAACAGCACTTCCAGCTCAGGCTGCTGCCGGGCGATCTCGGCGATGGCATGGCAGATCTCGGCCACATCGTCACCCCAGTTCTCGCGCCGGTGAACCGTCACCAGCAGATGGCCGCGCCCCGGCACCGACCGGCGGATGCCGTGGCGTTTGCAGGCCCAGCGCTGGGCGTCGATCACGGTGTTGCCTGTGAGATGGATTTTCGAATCGGCAATGCCCTCGGCCTGCAGCGCCGCCTCGGCGCCCTGTGTGGGTGCGAAGTGAAACTGCGCGAGGCGGCTGATCATCTGCCTCAAGCCTTCTTCGGGAAAAGGACGGTTCAGGTTGTACGTGCGAAGCCCCGCCTCGACATGCGCCAGCGGAACGCGGTGGTAGTAGGCGGCGAGCCCGCCCTGAAAGGCGCTTTCGGTGTCGCCCTGAACAATGACGAGGGACCAGGCCTGCTGCTGCATCACCACGTCCAGCTGTTGCCTGCAGCCCGCGCTGAACTCGACCAGGCTGGCGCCGGCGCGCTTCAGAGAGATGTCAGGCGTCACATCAAAGCAGTCAAATACCTGCTGGGCCATTTCAGCGTGCTGGCCGGTGTGCAGCCATTGCACGCGGGCCCAGGGGGCTTCACGCAGCGCGTGGTAGACCGGTGCGAGCTTGATGATTTCGGGGCGTGTGCCCGAGACGATAAGGATGTTGTGCATATGCCTGCTTCTGAAGGGGGATGGACGGGTTCATCGGCCTGGAAGCGGCAAACGAAAGAGAAAGGGGGAGAAATGAAAGAGGCCCGGGTAAAGCCCGAAGCTCACGCGGCGTGGGCCGCAATGCTCGCGTTGCTTGCAGCCTCTTGGCCGTGAAGATCCACGATCACCACCAGATCGCCGCCAAAACGGCCGACGCCGAGTTCGCTGATCAGCTGCTGCTCCTGCTCGGCGGAATCCATGCGCAGAAAGCACAGCGCCTGGCGTTTTCCGGCGTGTCCCGCGGCAAGAATGTCCAGCCGGGCAATAGAGCCGAACCGGGAGCAAATGGAGAGCAGCACGGGCCGCAAAGCACCGATGTCCGGGTAGCCGTTGAGCTGATCGAGGGTTGTATCCATGTTTACTTCCTGCTAAATATTGAGTTGGTTCCGTTTTCAATTCGCCTTAATTGAAAACTTAAGTACAAATATCAATGTAAGAAGCGATTCCAGAGGAAACACTGAGGGAAAGCCGCCGCCGGCTGTAGGACGAGGAGCCCCCGCCACCCGCTTGGCCTGCAATTGGCCCGCTTCACGCCACTTTCATCGCGGCCCAAAGATGCGCCTTGCACGTTCCCGCCGTCTGTGCGCCAGCGAACCAACAAGCCGGAATCACGGGGCTTTCGCTGCGGGCTTAGGTTGATCTGCGCTTGTCCTACCGCGCTGGGCGTCAATAGATGTCAGCCGCGGGCGCGCCAAGCTGTTGTGATCTTTGGGTCGATTTGTCCTGGAGGGCAACCGGCGCAACAACCGGAACCTCTATGGCATTCATCGCTCAGCTGGCAGCAAACAAACGCACCGAAAAAAATGACTCGCTTGGGTCCGCCGCGCGGTGGGCCGGCTGATCCATGGACAAACACCTCTCACTGTTTCCGGTGCAGCTGGACTACAACCCCGCGGATGCGGGGGCGCAAATGCTGGACTTGCTCGAACGGGCCGCGAAGGCCGGCGCGTGGGCGGTGGACTTGCCCGCGCGCCGCTTCACATGGACCGCCCAGCTGGCAACCCTGCTCGGGATTGCGCCCGCGGCGGCGCCGTCGTTCGAGGATGCGCTTGCTTTCTACGCACCGGAATCCCGCGTGCTGATGGCCGGCGCGTTCGAGGCCTGCATGGAACACGGCACGCCCTTCGACGAAGAAGCCCAGGTGATTGCGGCTGGCGGGCGGCAGCTGTGGATGCGTTCCCTGGGCGAAGCGCTGTGTGACGCATCCGGCCGGGTCGTGCGCATACAGGGAATACTGCATGATCTCACCGACAAAAAAAAGGCGGAGCAAGACGCCTTGCGCCTGACCATGCGCCTGAGCACCACCCTGGCCAGCATCACGGATGCCTTTGCCACGCTGGACATGGAGGGCCGCTTTACCTATGTGAACCCCGAGAGCGAACGCCTGTTGCGCCGCAAAAGCCGGGACTTGCTGGGCCAGACACTCTGGCAGGCGGTCCACGCAAATCGCGGCGGGCGCCTGCGGCGGGAGCTCAGCCGCGCGCTGGCCAACGGCCAGCCCGTGGAGTTTGAAGAGTTCTACGCGGAATTCGGCAAGTGGCTGGAGTTGCGCGCCTACCCCTTTGAGGAAGGGCTTGCCGTGTACTTTCGCGATATCACCGAACGCAAGGCGGCCAAAGACGAGATCGAACACCTGGCCTTCTATGACGCGCTGACCCAGCTGCCCAACCGCCAGCTGCTGATGGACAGGCTCCAGAGTTCGCTGGCGGGCGGCTCGAGCCACTCGCGGATAGGCGCGCTGATGTTCATCGACCTCGACCACTTCAAGGTCCTTAACGACACGCTGGGCCACTCCAAGGGCGACCTGCTGCTCCAGAAGGTGGCCTCGCGCCTGCAGGCATGTGTCCGGCACAACGACACGGTGGCCCGGCTCGGGGGTGATGAATTTGTGGTCCTGCTCGAAGACCAGGGCGAACAACCCGCAACCGCCATCGCGGGCACCCGGGTGGTCGGCGAGAAAATCCTGGCGGCACTGAGCGAACCTTATGACCTGGCGGGCCACGAGCACCATGCCACCTGCAGCATAGGCATCACCCTCTTCAGCCAGCAGCAGGAAAGCATAGGCGACCTGCTCAAGCAGGCCGACCTGGCGATGTACGGCGCCAAGGCGGCGAGCCGCAACACCCTGTGCTTTTTCGACCCGCAGATGCAGGCGGCAGCGACCGCCAACGCCGCCACCAATGTGGAACTGCGCCAGGGCCTGCGCAACCGGGAATTCCTGCTGCACTACCAGCCCCAGGTGGGCAGCGAAGGACTGATGGTCGGGGTGGAGGCCCTGGTCCGTTGGCGGCATCCGCAGCGCGGACTGGTGCCGCCCGATGCATTCATCTCGCAGGCGGAGGAAAGCGGCCTCATCCTGCCGCTCGGAAAATGGGTATTGGAAACGGCCTGTGCACAGCTGGCCGCCTGGGCCGGGCGCGCGGAGACCGCCGGCCTCAGCATTGCCGTCAACGTCAGCGTGCGCCAGTTCCGGCACCCCGATTTTGTGGAGCTGGTGATGGCCGCGATTGCTGAAGCGGGCATCAGCGCCCACAGGCTGAAACTGGAGCTGACCGAAAGCCTGCTGGCCTCGAATATCGAGGTCACGATCGCCAAGATGGGCATTCTCAAACGCGCCGGCGTCACCCTGTCGATTGATGATTTCGGCATGGGCTATTCGGCGCTCTCCTACCTCAAGCACCTGCCGCTGGACCAGCTGAAAATCGACCGCAGTTTTGTGAAGGACGTCCTGACGGACCCCAACGACGCCGCCATCGCCCGCACCATCATCGGCCTGGCGCAAAGCCTGGGCCTGGGCGTCATGGCCGAAGGCGTGGAGACCGAAGCCCAGCGCAAATTCCTGGCGCGCCACGGCTGCGGTTGCTACCAGGGCTACCTGTTTTGCAAGGCGCTCCCCATCGAGGAACTTGAAAGTTTCATGCAGGGCAAGAGGGCGTGAGGGCGGCGCGTGCATTGCTGCGAAGGATGGCGCCAGGAAGGCAAAAACATCTACGCCCTCAGGGTCTGCCGGCGCCCGTTGCGTATTTCTGCCGGAGTTCTACACTGAAATTCCCTTGGCTACACACGGAGGTTGTCATGGATACCCTCAATCGTTGGCAAGACAGGCTGGAGATTTTCGCGGGGCTCTGGCTGTGCATCGCGCCTTGGGCGCTGGCGCTGCCCGCGGCGGCCGCATGGTGCTCGGTGGTGGTGGGCGTTGCCATCATCGTCCTCGCATCGCAAGACCTCTTTCTTCCCAACCACATGGATGACTGGGCCAACGTCCTGCTGGGCGTGGGCCTGATGATCTCGCCCTGGGTCTGGGGCTACAGCGGGCACGACAACGCCCTGCTCAATGCGCTGCTCATGGGCTTGGTGGTGGCACTGACCTCGGGCTGGGCCCTGGAGCGGGTGCTTTATGACAAGTTCAAGGTCTGGAGAGAGCATCATCACGCGCATTGAGGCCGGGTCTTGCGCCGGCGGGCGCGGACTCTTCTTCTGCTCTCTCTACTGAGGGCTGCTGGCCGGGTCTCGCCCCGGCGGGCGAGGCACTTTTCTTTGCTTCGCCAAAGAAAAGTACCCAAAAGAAAGGCGACCCGCAGTCTGGGTCCCTTCGCTTCGCTCCGGGCAACCTGCGGTGCTCGAGCCAAGCGGGGTCTGGCTAAACTCGCTCCGCTGCGCTTCGCTCAGACAACGCCAGCCCTGATCCGCTTGTCTCTGCGCTCCTCGGCCCAGCCAGGACGGGGCAATCGGGAGCGGGGACAGAAGACAAAGAAACCAAGACAAATACAAACAAGGACACGCCATGGCGTGTCCTTGTTTCTTCGGGTATTCGGCTGTTTGGTATTCCTGTCCCCACCCCTTGTGKATGCGCCGAGGAGCGSAGGTTCAGGCGGATAAGGGATCGCGATTGTCTGAGCGAAGCGCAGCGTAGCGAGTTCGAGCGAGACCCCGCCTGAACCGAGCACCGCAGGTTGCCCGTAGCGAAGCGGAGGGACGCAGCAACCAGGGTCGCCTTTCTTTTGCTTACTTTTCTTTGGCGAAGCAAAGAAAAGTGAGTTGCCGCCGGGCAACCCCGGCCAGCAAGCCTCAGCAGAGAAACCAGAAAGACGAAGAGAGGAGAAGGAAAGAAGGGGAAGAGCGCCTCCGCCGGAGCAAGACCCGGCTAAAGAAACCTCTCCAGTAGCCGACGTGACGCGCGATCCAAAGCCGTCATGTCGCGCACGCTGTACTGCACCCCCTGGCTGCCGGCAATCAAAAGCCCGGTCCGCGCCAGCCGCCGTATGTCCTCCTCACCTTTGAGGATGAACGAAGTCTCGCCCCGGTCGGTCTCGACCGTCCAGACGCTGGGCGTGCCGAAGCTGGAGACGCTTTTGAGCCGCGTGATCTCGGGCACAAAATCGCGCAGCGCGAGTTCTTCCTCGAGCAGCGCGCGCGCCGCCGGCGCCACGGCCCGCAGGCTGTCTACCCAGGCAACTTCGTGGCCCTCGGTGTTGACCAGCGAGATGCCTTCGTCGGGGGCGGCAATCGGGAAGGCGCGCACCGGCACCACGCCGGCATGCGGCTGGCCGGCCGCGTCGATAAAGACCAGGCGGCCGGAGGCGTCGCGCGCCAGCGGCAGGGATGAGCCTGGGGTGGTGGAATCAGTCATGGCGATTTCCTGGCTTATGCGTTGTTGACGTGCTGGGCCGCATGGGCGATCTGCGAGGTGGCCACGGCGATGCGGCGCTCTTCGGCTTCCAGGCCGCCTTCTTCGTTGTCGACCTGGCGCGCCTGGGCTTCATACAGCCGCCAGTAGGCGCCCTGCTGGGCCATGAGTTCGTCGTGCGGGCCGACTTCGACCACCTGGCCGCGGTCCATCACGACCAGGCGGTCGGCCTTGCGCAGCGTCGACAAGCGGTGGGCAATCGCAATCGTGGTGCGGCCCTGCACCAGGTTGTCGAGGGCGCGCTGGATTTCCTTTTCGGTCTCGGTGTCGACCGAGGACGTGGCTTCGTCGAGGATCAGGATGCGTGGGTCTATCAGCAGCGCGCGCGCAATCGAGATGCGCTGGCGCTCGCCGCCCGACAGGCCCTGGCCGCGTTCGCCCACCAGCGAGTCATAGCCCTGCGGCAGGCGCAGGATGAATTCATGCGCATGGGCGGCGCGCGCGGCCGCGACGATCTCGGCGCGTGTGGCGCCGGGCTTGCCGTAGGCGATGTTCTCGGCAATCGTGCCGAAGAAGAGGAAGGGCTCTTGCAGCACCAGGCCGATGTGGCGGCGGTAGTCGGCCACGCCGAAGCGGCGTATGTCGGTGCCGTCCACGCTGATCGCTCCATCGCTCACGTCGTAGAAACGGCAGATCAGGTTGACCAGCGTGCTTTTGCCGGAGCCGCTGTGGCCCACCAGGCCTATCATCTCGCCGGGCCGTATCTGCAGGTCCAGCCCGCGGATCACCGAGCGGTTGCCGTAGCGAAAGCCCAGGTTCTTCATGTCGATGCGGCCCTCGAGCACGCCGGTCTTCACCGGGTTGGCGGTTTCGGGTACGTTGGAGACATGGTCCAGGATGTCGAAGATGCGCTTGGCGCCGGCCGCGGCCTTTTGCGTGACCGAGACGATGCGGCTCATGGAGTCGAGCCGGCCGTAGAAGCGGCCTATGTAGGCGATAAACGCCGTCAGCACACCGACCGTGATCTGCTGCCGGGACACCAGCCAGATGCCGAATGCCCACACCACCAGCAGGCCCACTTCGGTCAGCAGCGAGACCGTGGGCGTGAACAGCGACCAGGTCTTGTTGAGCTTGTCGTTGACGGCCAGGTTGTGCTGGTTGACCTCGCGAAAACGCTGGGCTTCGCGCTTTTCCTGGGCAAAGGCCTTGACCACGCGGATACCGGGAATCGTGTCGGCCAGCACATTGGTCACGTCCGACCAGACGCGGTCTATCTTTTCAAAACCGGTGCGCAGCTTGTCGCGCACCACGTGGATCATCCAGGCGATGAAGGGCAGCGGCAGCAGGGTCACCACCGCCAGCCAGGGATTGATGGAAAACAGGATGACCGCGGTCATCACGATCATCAGCACGTCGGTCGCGAAATCCAGCGCGTGCAGCGACAAAAACACGCAGATGCGGTCGGTTTCCGAGCCTATGCGCGACATCAGGTCGCCGGTGCGCTTGCCGCCGAAGTAGTCCAGCGAAAGCTCCAGCAGGTGGTCGAAGGTGGCGGTGCGCAGGTCGGCGCCTATGCGCTCGGACACCAGGGCCAGCAGATAGGTGCGCGCCCAGTTCAGCGCCCAGCCCAGCAGCGCCGCGCCCAGCAGGCCGCCCAGCAGGGCGCCGACCTTCCAGGGCTCTATCTGCTGGCCGTTCTGGAAGGGGATCAGCACGTCGTCCATCAGCGGGATGGTCAGGTAGGGCGGCACCAGCGTGGCGGCCGTGGAGGCCAGCGTCAGTAGAAACCCGGCCAGCAGCTGGTGGCGGTAGGGGTGGGCAAAACGCCAGAGGCGCAGCAGCACCCAGGTGGAGGGCGGCGTGTGCAGCTCGCGGGCGCAGGCCGGGCATTCCTCGCTGTCGGGCGGCAGCGGCAGGTCGCATTCGGGGCACAGCGCCGCCTCGTCGGCCGGGGGCGCCTCGGCCAGGCCCTGGGCGGCCTGCTGCTGGACGAACAGCCGCACCAGGCGCAGCGCCTGCACATTGGCGCCCAGGGTAAAGCGCCAGCCGGCCAGGCGCCGGCCGTCCTGGTGCAGCTCCAGCGTGCCCACGCCGGCATGGTCGAAATGGCGCAGCGACAGGCCGGCCAGGCCCTTGCCGGTGGCGTCCACCGTAGGCCAGGACGCCCATTCACCGCCGGGGCCGCGGGCCAGCAGGCGGCGGTCCGTCAGGGCCAGCAGGCCGGTGGCGAAACGAAGTTGGCTGTCCAAGTCAACCGTAAGCGTACACAGAACGTTTTCCTGGGTTGCAAGTTGTGAGCGAAGCCCCGCCAAGGCGGGGTCGGTTAGGCTGGAGTCGTCTGCCGGGTGTTTGTGTTGCATTGTGTTGGTGAATTCTTGGCGTCCCGCATCTGGCGCGGCTGGGTTTTCGCAGGTTTTGTCTTCGCGCGTGGGGAACCCGAACAGGGGATTTTCGCCGAATGCGGCCTGGAACGACAAATTTGACCCTCAATCCCCGAAAATGGCGAAACCGGCTGCCGGCCCCCACCCCCAGCCAGGCTCGTTCGCGATAAGAACAAAGACACAACGCACATAACGAGACATACAGGGATCCACAGGGGCCTTCACCGGCCTCACACTGAAATTCATCGGCCAGGACCGCCGCTTTGCACCGACGGGTGCGGCCGCCCTGCCTGGCCGACCATGCTGCGAACCATGAGCCCTCAGGACGACATCAAGCTGCTGCGCATCAACTACTTGCGCGGACCCAATATCTGGACTTACCGGGCCGTGCTTGAGGTCTGGCTGGACCTCGGCAAACTCGAGGACTTCCCCTCCAACGAGCTGCCGGGCTTCAACGACCGCCTGGTCGCGCTGCTGCCGGCCCTGCTCGAGCACCACTGCGGCGTGGGCGAGCGCGGCGGCTTCATCCAGCGCCTGCGCGAAGGCACCTGGTCCGGCCATGTGCTGGAGCACGTGGTGATCGAGCTGCTCAACCTGGCCGACATGCCCACCGGCTTCGGCCAGACGCGCAGCACCTCGCAGCGCGGCGTCTACCGTATGGTGTTCCGCGCGCGCGACGAGCAGGTCGCCCGCACCGCGCTGGCCGAGGGCCACCGCCTGCTGATGGCCGCCATCAACGCCACGCCCTACGGCCCGGCCGATGTGCAGGCCGCCGTCGACGCGATACGCGACAAGGTCGACGACTGCTACCTCGGCCCCAGCACCGCCTCCATCGTGGCCGCCGCCACCGACCGCCGCATCCCCCACATCCGCCTGAACGAGGGCAACCTGGTGCAGCTGGGCTACGGCGCCAGCCAGCGCCGCATCTGGACAGCCGAAACCGACCTGACCAGCGCCATCGCCGAGGGCATCGCCCACGACAAGGACCTCACCAAAAGCCTGCTGGCCACCTGCGGCGTGCCCGTGCCCGAGGGCGAGATCGTCGCCACGGCCGAAGAGGCCTGGGAAGCGGCCGAGGACATAGGCCTGCCGGTGGTCGTCAAGCCCTCCGACGGCAACCACGGCCGCGGCGTCTCGCTGGACCTCAAAACCCGCGCCGAGATCGAGGCCGCCTTCGCGGTGGCCGCCCGCCACGGCAGCGAGGTCATGGTCGAGCGCTTTGTGCGCGGCCATGAGCACCGCCTGCTGGTCGTCGGCGGCCGCGTCGTCGCCGCCGCGCGCGGCGAAGCCGCCTGGGTGACCGGCGACGGCAGCTCCACGGTGTCGCAGCTTGTCGACGCCCAGCTCAACACCGACCCGCGCCGCGGCGTGGGCGAGGACTTCCCGCTGGGCCGCATCAACACCGCCGAAGACGGCGCGGTCATCCTCGACCTGCAGCGCCAGGGCCTGGCGCCGGACGCCGTGCCCGCCGCCGGCCGCGAGGTGCTGATACAGCGCAACGGCAATGTGGCGCTGGACTGCACCGACGCCGTCCACCCCGAGGTCGATCACATCGTCTCGCTGGCCGCGCGCGTGGTGGGCCTGGACATCGCCGGCGTCGACGTGGTCGCGCAGGACATCTCGCGCCCGCTGCACGAGCAGGGCGGCGCGATTGTCGAAGTCAACGCCGGCCCGGGCCTCCTGATGCACCTCAAACCCGCCGAAGGCGCGCCGCGCCCGGTGGGCCGCGCCATCTGCGACCACCTGTTCCCGCATTCGTCCGACAGCGACAACCCCAACGACGGCCGCATCCCCATCGTCGGCATCGCCGGCTCCGCCGGCAACTACCGCGTCGCGCGGCTGGTGGCCTGGCTGCTGCACCTGTCGGGCCGGCACACCGGCCTGGCCTGCCAGGCCGGCCTCTTCCTGGACCAGCGCTGCGTGGACGCCTCCGACTGCGCCAACTGGGAAGCCGGCCAGCGCCTCCTGATCAACCGCGCGGTGCAGGCCGCCGTGTTTGAAAACGGCGCCGACACGATTTTGCGCACCGGCCTGCCTTATGACAAATGCCAGGTCGGCGTGGTCACCGACCTGGGCGGCGCCCAGGGCCTGGCCGAGTTTGACATCACCGAAGACGAGCAGATGTTCAAGGTCATGCGCTCGCAGGTCGACGTGGTGCTGCCCGGCGGCGCCGCCGTGCTCAACGCCGGCGACCCGCGCATTGCCGAAATGGCCGAGCTCTGCGACGGCGAAGTGATCTTCTACAGCATCGACGCCAAGGCCGCGGCCATCGCCGCGCATTGCGCCCAGGGCGGCCGCGCGCTGTATGTGCGGCAGGACCAGGTGGTGCTGGCCACCGGTGCCAGCGAGGCCTTTTTGCCCGGCCTGGGCAAGCTGGGCGCCTGGCGCGAGCGCCGCGGCCTGACCGAAGACGCCTTGCTGGCGGCCGTGGGCGCTGCCTGGGCCCTCGGCATTCCGCTCAACCTGATAGGCGCCGGCATGGAAGCCTTTGAAACCACCCCTAAAACAGCCGGGAGTGCCGAATAATGGAAGTGTCCCGCATCCGGGCCCTGCGCGGCCCCAACCTCTGGAGCCGCCACACCGCGCTCGAAGCCATCGTGGCCTGCGGCGCCGTTGAGTGCAACATCGCCGGCCTGGCCGGCTTCGAGCCGCGCGTGCGCGCGCTGTTTCCCGGCATGGGCGCGCTGCGCCAGACCGGCCACGCCGGCCCGGTCTCGCTGGCCCATGTGCTCGAAGCCGCCGCGCTGGCGCTGCAAACCGCTGCCGGCTGCCCCATCACCTTCAGCCACACGGCCGCCACTGTGGAAGCCGGCACCTACCAGGTCGTCGTCGAATACAGCGAGGAAGCCGTGGGCCGCCTGGCCGTTGAACTGGCCCAGGCCCTGATCCACGCGGCCCTGCGCGACACTGCCTTCGACCTCGAGGCCGCCATCGCCCAGCTGCGCGACCTTGACGAGGACGAGCGCCTGGGACCCAGCACCGGCGCGATCGTCGACGCCGCCGTCGCGCGCGGCATTCCGTATCGCCGCTTGACCAAGGGCAGCATGGTGCAGTTCGGCTGGGGCGCCAAGCAGCGCCGCATCCAGGCTGCCGAGGTTGATTCCACCAGCGCGGTGGCCGAATCCATCGCGCAGGACAAGGACCTCACCAAAAAGCTGCTGCGCGCCGCCGGCGTGCCGGTTCCGCTGGGCCGGCCCGTCACCGACGTTGACGACGCCTGGGCCGCGGCCCGGCAGGTCGGCCTGCCGGTGGTCGTCAAGCCGCAGGACGGCAACCAGGGCAAGGGCGTGACCGTCAACATCAACACGCGCGAACACCTGGAAGTCGCCTACAAGACCGCCGCCGAACATGGCGAGGTCATGGTCGAGAAATTTTTGCCCGGCAGCGACTTCCGCCTGCTGGTGGTCGGCAACAAGCTGGTCGCCGCCTCGCGGCGCGAGCCGCCGCAGGTGGTGGGCGACGGCCTGCACACCGTGCGCGAGCTGGTCGACATCGTCAACCAGGACCCGCGGCGCGGCGAAGGCCACGCCACCTCGCTGACCAAGATCCGTTTTGACGACATCGCCGTCGCGCGCCTGGAAGTGCAGGAGCTCACGCCCGAATCGATTCCCGCCAAGGGCAGGCGCGTCATCCTGCGCAACAACGCCAACCTCAGCACCGGCGGCACCGCCACCGACGTCACCGACGACGTGCACCCCTCGGTTGCCGCGCGCGCCGTGGCCGCCGCGCAAATGGTGGGCCTGCACATCTGCGGCGTCGACGTGGTCTGCGAAAGCATGCTGCGCCCGCTCGAATCGCAAAACGGCGGCGTCGTCGAAGTCAACGCCGCGCCCGGCTTGCGCATGCACCTGTCGCCCTCCTACGGCAAGGGCCGCGCCGTCGGCGTGGCCATGATCGACGAGCTGTTCCCCCCTGGCGACAACGGCCGCATCCCCATCGTTGCCGTGACCGGCACCAACGGCAAGACCACCACCACGCGCCTGATCGCCCACCTGATGGCCGCCGAGGGCCTGCGCACCGGCATGACCAATACCGACGGCGTCTACATCAACGGCCGGCAGACCGACAGCGGCGACTGCAGCGGCCCCAAGAGCGCGCGCAATGTGCTCATGCACCCCGACGTCGACGCGGCCGTGTTCGAGATCGCGCGCGGCGGCGTGCTGCGCGAAGGCCTGGGCTTTGACCGCTGCCAGGTTGCCGTCGTCACCAACATCGGCAGCGGCGACCACCTGGGCCTGAACTACATCACCACCGTCGAAGACCTGGCCGTGCTCAAGCGCGTCATCGTGCAGAACGTCGCGAACACCGGCTACGCCGTGCTCAATGCCGCCGACCCCATCGTCGCCGACATGGCCGCCACCTGCCCCGGCAAGGTCATCTTCTTCGCGGCCGACCGCCACCACCCGCTCATGGCCACGCACCGCGCCCAGGGCAAACGCACCGTCTACATCGATGGCCCCGTGCTGGTCGCCGCCGAAGGCGCCTGGGTCGAGCGCATCCCGCTGCAGGGCGTGCCCGTCACACGCGGCGGCAGCATCAGCTTCCAGGTCGAGAACGTCATGGCCGCCGTCGCCGCCGCCTGGGGCGCGGGCCTGAACTGGGACACCATCAAGAGCGGCCTGGCCAGCTTCGTCAACGACGCGCACAACGCGCCCGGCCGCTTCAACGTCATGGACTACAAGGGCGCCACCGTGATCGCCGACTACGGCCACAACCCGGACGCCATGCGCGCCCTGGTCGCCGCCGTCGACGCCATGCCCGCCACGCCGGGCCAGCGCCGCAGCGTCGTCATCAGCGGCGCCGGCGACCGCCGCGACAGCGACATCCGCGACCAGACCATCATCCTGGGCAGCGCCTTCGACGACGTCATCCTCTACCAGGACGCCGCCCAGCGCGGCCGCGCCGACGGCGAGGTCATGGCCTTGCTGCGCCAGGGGCTGGAAGGTGCGGCCCGCACCCGGCGCATCGATGAGATACGCGGTGAGTTCCTGGCGATCGACACCGCGCTCGAGCGGCTGTCACCGGGCGATCTTTGCCTGGTGCTGGTGGACCAGGTGCAGGAAGCGCTTGAGCATTTGGCTGCTCGGGTCAGGGAAGCCAAGGAAAAAGTAGCGCACTGAGGCCGGGGCTTGCTCCGGCCTTCGCGCTCTTCCTCTTCATCCTCCTCTTTCCTCTGCTGTGAGCTGCTGGCCGGGTCTCGCCCCGGCGGGCGACCTACTTTCTTTTGGCGAAGCAAAAGAAAGTGAGTTGCCGCCGGGCAACCCCGGCCAGCAAGCCTATGCAAAGAGCGCATTGACGGGACAAGCCTCGGCTTAATGCGACCCCCGATGAGCCCACCCAGTTGTATGTTTCTCAACATAACTAAACAACTCATACATCGCCATCGCCATCGCCCCAATTACCACCAAGCCCGCAAAAGCCAAGGCCAGCCGTTGTTGCGAGCCGGCACTCTGCATCAAGTAGCCAATGCCCGAGTCGCCGGCCGTCATTTCGGCCAGCACCGTGCCGACAAAGGCCAAGGTGATGGAAACCTTGAGCGAGGCAAAGAAGTAGGGCATGGAGCGCGGCAGGCCGACCTTGACGAGTACGTCCCAGCGTTTGGCGCCCAGCACGCGCAGCACGTCCTCGAGTTCGGGCTCCAGCGTGGCGAGACCCGTGGCCATGTTGACGGTGATGGGAAAGAACGAGATCAGGAAGGCGGTGAGGATGCCGGGGCCTATGCCTATGCCGAACCAGACGATCAGGATGGGGACAATCGCGGCCTTGGGCACGGCGTTAAAAGCCACCAGCAGCGGGTACACCGCCGCATAGGCCAGTCGCGAGGAGCCGACTAAAAAACCCAGCAGCACGCCGACGATGATGGACAGGCCGAAACCGACCAGGGTGACCCAGAAGGTTTTCCAGGCGGCTTCGGCGATCGGCGTGGCGAACTCGGCCATGGCCTGGGCAATCGCGAGTGGCGCGGGGAAAATGAACTCAGGCACCGTGAAGATGCTGCACACCAGCTGCCACAGCAAGACCACGGCCGCCAGCAGCGCCCAGGGCGCCCAGCGCTCCAGCTGTTTGTTGTTCAGGGTCATGGCGCGGCCCCGCCGCGCACCGCGCCTATGTGGCCGCGCAGCTCGTGCACGATGTCGCTGAATTGACTGGTGTAAGTGACTTCCAGGTCGCGCGGGCGCGGCAGGTCGATTTCGCGCCTGACGACAAAACGGCCCGGGCTTTTGCTCATCACGTACACCGTGTCGGCCAAAAACACCGACTCGCGCAAATCATGCGTGACCAGGATCACGTTAAAGCGCTGCTCGGTCCAGAGGTCGCGCAAGATGCACCAGAGTTCCTCGCGCGTGAAGGCATCCAGCGCGCCGAAGGGCTCGTCGAGCAGCAGCATCTTGGGCTCGTGGATCAGCGCGCGGCAAATGCTGGCGCGCTGCTGCATGCCGCCCGAGAGCTGCCAGGGGAATTTGTCTTCATAACCGGCCAGGCCCACCTTTTGCAGCAGGCGGCGTGCGCGTTCCTCGAACTCCTTGCGCCTGGCCTTGAACTGGCTGCGGTAAGGCTCGACGATCTCCAGCGGCAGCAGCACATTGCCCACCGTGGTGCGCCAGGGCAGCAGCGAGGGTGCCTGGAAGGCCATGCCTGAAATTTTGAGCGGCCCGGTCACGGGCCGGCCGTCGATCAGGATGCGGCCGGAGGAGGGCATCTTCAGGCCCGTGGCCAGTTTCATGAAAGTGGACTTGCCGCAGCCCGAAGGCCCGACGATGGCGATGAACTCGCCCTGCCGCACCTGCAGGTCTATGGCCTCGACGGAAAATTGTTTGCGTGCGAGCAGCTCGTCGTTATACGCAAGCCAGACGTCGCTGAAATCAACGAAGTGATGGGAGTCGGCTGTAGCCAGGGACATGCTTATTTCTTGGGCACCGGCAATACATTGAGTTCAGCCGCCGTGGGCAGGAAGCTGCCGTTCCACACCAGCGCAGGGTCGACGCGGGTCTTGGTGCCGAAGGCGTCGGACACCTGCGAGGCCATCAGCGTGAGGCGCGGGGCTTTTACCTGGCCGAAGCCTTCGGCGCGCGCGTCGGGGCTGTTGACCACGGTGTCTATGGCCAGGCGCAGGCGGCGCACTTCCAGCGGCACGTTGATGATGCCGTCGCGCGCCTTGACGAATTCAATCGCGGCGGCCGGGTCGGCCACCACGTCTTTCACGCCCTTGGTGAAGGCCTGCAGGAAGGCCTTGATGGCCTCCGGGTGCTCCTTGATGAGCTTGGGCGAGGCGATCACCACATTGCCGTAGTGCTTCACGCCGAAGTCGGCATAGGGCAGTACCACCACGTCCTCGGCCTTGACGCCGCGCGCCTCGAGATTGAGCAGCGAGGTGAAGGTAAAGCCGGTGATGGCATCCACCTCGCCGCGCGCCAGCATGGTTTCGCGCAGCGGCGGGTCCATGGTGACCCACTGGAAGCCGGTGACCTTGTTGGCCTTGGCAAACACCGGGAAGGCGCGGCGGCCGGCGTCGAACACCGGTGCGCCCATTTTTTTGCCGTTGAGGTCGGCCGGTGTCTTGATGCCCGACTTCTTGAGCGCCATCACCGAAGCCGGCGTGTTGTTGTAGACCATCATCACCGCCACCGGCTTGTTGGGCGCGTCGGGGTTGTTGGCGTGAAACTCCATGACCGAGGCCAGGTCGGCAAAACCCATGTCGTAGGTGCCCGAGGCCACGCGCGTGACCGCGCCGCCCGAGCCGTTGCCGGCGTCCACCGTGACGTCCAGCTTGTTGGCCTTGAAGTAGCCCTTGGCCACCGGCGTGAGGAAAAGCGCGGAAGGGCCTTCAAAACGCCAGTCGAGCTGGAATTTGATGGGCGTGTTCTGCGCCTGCGCGCCCAGGGCCGTCAGGACAAGCACGGCCCCGGTCATCAGGGCGGCCAGGCGGGGGAGGGCAAAAGCGCGATTTTTCATATCGGGAAATTTCTTGTAGGGGTGGCGAAAAGAGGAGCGAAAGGGGCGGCAGGCGGATTCCACGGAAGAGGCTGCGGCCGTGAAGCAAGGCAAACCCCAAAACGATACAGCAAAAACAGTGCCTGCCGTGCCTGCGGAGTCGAACTTTCGGCTTGACGCGAGGAGCCCGCTGTTGTCTTCCGGACCGGCGGGCTCGGCAAGCTGGCGGCGCGCGTTGGCTAAAGCGCAACAGATATGCCCTTCGACTGCTGTCAATGCTCGCAGCTTGTAATTTCTCACGAATGGAATTGGGTGATTGCGCTTGTCATATTTGTCATATTTTTGGCGCATGCGCTTGCCGGCTCTCCGCCCCATGATCCTGCTGCCGCTACGCGGCCCCGGGGTGCAGCCTTGACTGATTCAAAAAGAAGCGTGTCCGCGCGGCGATCAGGGGCCCGGGGATGACAGCTGTCGTTACAGCTGTTTACGTTTGATCGGGGCCGGTGGGCCTGCATGCGTGGGCTCCACCCGCTTTTACCTGTCAGTCCTGACAGGAAAGCACCCCCAGGCAGTCTTTGACTATTTTCGCGGCCCGTCCATAGAGTGCCATCGTGTGAGAGGGATTAAGCCGCAAGGCCGTACAGCTCCTGGCCCTAGCAAAGCCTTTGGGGCGGCGGCTGAAGCGATCTAACAACGATGTATTCAGACAGGGATTTCATGAAAACGCCTTTTTCGCTGCTGCGCCGCCAGATGTTGTCTATCCTGGGCCTGGGGGTCCTGACAGGGGGGATGGGGGGAGCGGGCAGTGCCTGGGCCCAGGCCGCGGCAGCCGGCAAAAAGCCGGCGGCCACGGGGGCGGGAGGGGGCAACTGGCGCTTTCTGATCAATGAAGCCGTGGGTGGTGACACCAACTCCTTTGTGCTGACCAACCGCTACCGGCCTGTTGCCGATTTCATCACCGCCCAGCTCAAGGGCCGGCCCATCGTGGTGGAGCCCATGGTCGACATCAAGCGCTTCATGGCGGTGGCCCAGGGCGCCAGCAAGCCCGAGTTCGTCTTCGGCAAGTCCGTCAACCAGCTGGCCAAGCTGGTGCGCGACAACGGCTACCAGCCGGTGGTGCGGCGCGCCGACCCCTACAAGGCGGCCTTTATCGTGGCCAAGGATTCCCCGATCAAAACCCTCACGGATGCGGCCGACTCAAAGGTCATCATGCCCGACGAGTTCGCGGCCACCAGCGCGGTGGCCCTGGCGGAACTGCGGCGGCAAAAACTCGGCCAGATCCGCGTGACGCATGTGCGCTTCCAGGAGGAAGTCGCGCAGTTCGTGAAATCCGGCATGGGCCAGATTGGCGTGGTCAACCCCACCATCGCCAAAAAGTGGGTGGAAGACGGCGGGCGCGTGGTGGCTGAAACGCAGCCGGTCGTGAACTGGTCGATTCTGGCCGGTCCCGGCGTGGCCGCGGACATGGTGCAGCAGCTGCGCGATGCGCTGCTGGCCGCCAATCCCGAAAGCAGCGCCGTCATGGCATCGATGGGCGTGAAGGCCTGGGCCAAAGCCGAAAGAAAGGATTACCTGGATTTGTTGGACTACACGAGGGAGTAAAAAATGGACGTGTTGATTCGAACGAAGCTGCTTTCGCCGTCCGCATGGCGAAGCGGGTTGCTGGCCGCCGTGCTGGCGCTTTCCTGCGGCGCGCAGGCCCAGGACAAAAGGGCCGTGCCGCCCAACATCGAGCGGGCCGCGGCGGAAATCGCCGCGGAACTCGCGAGCAACTGCCCCCTGGCGCCGGCCGGCGATGTCGGCGCCTACAACCAGTGCCGGCAAGCCCTGTTCGGCCCCAGCCAGCTGCGCGCGCACGTGGCGCCCATCATGCTGTGGGGCCGGCAGAACAAAAAAGAGAACGCCACGCTGCGCCAGACCAACCTCACGCAGTTCGCGCCGGACGCCTGGACCGGCATGTATGCGCCGCTGTTCATGTTCAACGGCCGGCATACCGTGGAATGGGTGGCCGACGAGAAGATGTTCCTGGTGCGGCTGGAAGCGGCTTTTCGCAACCGCCTGGCGCCGGGCCAGTTTCCCTACCCGTTCTGGCACGACGAGGCCAAGTGGGCCATGTACGAGAACGCCCGCAGCATGATGCTGTGGATGAGCCCCGAAACGGCGACCATCAAGGTGGCGCAGTTCACCGACGTGGCGCCCACACCGCTGCTGCAGCCGGTGGTGGCGGTGCAGCATGAGAAATACCAGGGCCCCTGGCTGTGGACCGACGAAAAAGGCCACACCCAGCCGGCGGTGACCCTGTTCGACGGCCTGTACCGGCCGGAAAACCCCTATCTGGGCAGCGTGGACAAACGCTACCGGGACCTGGCGGCGCAGATGCGCGAGTCGCAGTGCGTGAACTGCCATGTGCCCAACAACCCCGACAAGATGAGCCGCCTGGTGCTGCTGTCGACGCCCGCGCATGCCGCGGCCGAAGTGGACCGCTTGATCAAGGCCGTGCGGGAGGACCGCATGCCCATGGACGAGTTCAGGTTGAGCTACGCCCTGTCCGAAGACAACAAGAAGTGGCTGCTTGAGAGTGCGCTGGCATTCAAGGCAAGCCTGACCGCTGCCAGGCAATGGGAGGACGAGGCAGCAAAGAAGACCGTGCAATCCGCTATCAACCCTTTGAAGGTGATCAAATGAATACTGCATTGCTGTCACACGTAACCGGTCGCCGCGCGGTTCTTCGCGGCGTGGTGGGCGCCGCCGCGGCTGCCGTGGCCTGGCAGGGCTTTCCCTCGATCAGCTGGAGCCAGCAGCAGGCCGGTGGCGCGGAGCGCTGGCGGCTGCTGATCAACGAGGCGGTCACGGCGGACCTCAGCATTTCCATGCTGGCCCTGCGCTACCGCGGCTGGGCCGACTACCTGGGCGGGCAGATCCGCAGCAAGCAGGTGGTCGTCGATCCTGTCATCGATATCCAGAATTTCGTGCGGCAGGCATCGTCGGACCAAAAGCCGCTGATGATCTTCGGGAAATCCGTCAACCAGCTGTCCAAGCTGGTTCGCGACGGGGGCTACCAGCCCCTGGTGCGCCGGCCCGAGCCTTACAAGGCGGCGTTTATCGTGAACAACAATTCGCCGATCACCAGCATCGGCCAGCTCAGCGGCAAAAAAATCCTGATGCCGGATGAGTCTTCCGCCACGGTGGCGGTTGCGCGCGCCGAGATCCGCCGCATGAATGTGCGCGAGCCCTATATTTCCTACACGCGCTACCAGGATTCCGTCTCGGCCCAGGTGGCGGCAGGCCTTGCCGAAGTGGGTGCGGTCAATCCAACGCTGGCGAGGAAATGGCAGGAAGGCGGCGGCCGCATCATCGGTGAAACCCAGCCTGTGGTGAACTGGTCCGTGCTGGCCGCTCCCGGCGTGCCGGCCGACATGGTCAGCAAGCTGACGGAGTCGCTGCTGGCCATGAACAGCCAGTCGGCCGGCATTCTGTCGGAGATAGGCGTCAAGCAGTGGGTCAAGGCCGACCGCAAGGAATACCTGGCCCTGCTGGACTACACCCACGAGTGAGGTGAATCGGCGCGGGGTCTAGGCGCGTTCAGGGCACATTCAGGGCGCGACCGGGTGCCCCGCCATGGCCTCCAGGGCCAGCACCAGGGCTGAATGATCGGCCTGTGCATGGCCCAGCGCCGCGCAGGACTGCATCAGCTGCGCGGCATTGGCCGTTTGCGGCAGCGCCACGCCCAGGGTCCGCGCGCTCTGCAGCGCGAGGTTCAAGTCCTTCTGGTGCAGCGCGATGCGAAAACCGGGCGCGAAGCTGCGATTGATCATGCGCTCGCCATGCACTTCAAGAATGCGCGAGGCCGCGAAGCCGCCCATCAGCGCCTCGCGCACCTTGGCCGGGTCGGCGCCGGCCCGGGAGGCGAACACCAGGGCTTCGCCGACGGCGGCGATGTTGAGCGCCACGATGATCTGGTTGGCCACCTTGCAGACCTGGCCGTCGCCGGCGCCGCCTACGCGCGTGACGTTCTTGCCCATCAGCGCGAGCAGCGGCCTGATGCGCTCAAAAGCCTGTTCTTCGCCGCCCACCATGATGCTCAGGCTGGCGGCCTTGGCGCCGACCTCGCCGCCCGAGACCGGTGCGTCCAGGTAGTCGCAGCCCAGGGCCTGGATTTTTTCCGCGAAGCCGCGCGTGGCGATGGGGTCTATGGAGCTGCAGTCGACCACGACTTTTCGCAGGCTCGATGTTTCCCGGCCCGAGGCCTTGAGGCCGGCGGCCACGCCGTGCTCACCGAACAGCACGGCCTGCACGTCGGGCGTGTCGGGCACCATGATGAAGATGATGTCGGCCCGCTCGGCCACGCCCTGGGCCGTGGTGCAGAGGGTGGCGCCGCCGCCCGCCAGGGCCTCTGGCACCGTGCCGCGGGTGTTGACGAACAGCATGTGGCCGGCCTTGAGCAAATGGCCGGCCATGGGGGCGCCCATGATGCCCAGGCCTATGAAGCCGAGTTTGAGTCCTGACTTGATCATGATGACGGCCTGCCCTTATGCGGTGAGCGCGCTGCGCCAGCCCAGGCCGGCGGCCGTGGTGGTTTGCGGCTGGTATTCGCAGCCTATGGCGCCGCTGTAGCCGATGGCGTCGATGTGGCGCAGCAGCCAGCGGTAGTTGATCTCGCCGGTGCCGGGTTCATGGCGGCCCGGGTTGTCGGCCAGCTGGATGTGGCCTATGCGGCCCAGGTGTTTGCTGAGCGTGGCGGCAAGCTCGCCCTCCATGCGCTGCGCGTGGTAGATGTCGTACTGCACAAACAGGTTGTCCGAGCCGACTTCGTCGGCGATGGCCAGCGCCTCGTCGGTGCGGGTCAGGAAGAAGCCGGGGATGTCGTAGTGGTTGATGGGTTCTATCAGCAGGCGTATGCCGGCCTGCTTGAGCGCGGCGGCCGCGTGGCGCAGGTTGGCGACCAGGGTGGCATGGGCCTCCTCCCGCGCCACGCCGGCGGGCAGTTTGCCCGCCAGGCAGTTGAGCTGCTTGCAGTCCAGCGCGGCGGCGTAGCCGATGGCGCGGGCCAGGCCTTCGCGGAATTCGGCCTCGCGGCCCGGGTGGCAGGCGATGCCGCGTTCGCCGGCTTCCCAGTCGCCGGCCGGCAGGTTGTGCAGCACTTGCGTGAGGCCGTTGTCCTTGAGCGCGGCGGCCAGCGCCTGTTTGGGATAGGCATAGGGGAACAGGTATTCCACGGCGTCGAAGCCGGCGGCGCGGGCGGCCGCGAAGCGTTCCATGAAGGGAAGTTCGGTGAACAGCATGCTCAGGTTGGCGGCGAATTTCGGCATAGGGATCTTTCGGTCGGGTTCAGTCAAGCAGCGCGCAGTCGATCGCGGTGGGCGCGTCGGATTTCTTCAGGGCGAGTTCCTCGAACTCGTTGATGTTGTCGATCTCGGTGCCCATGGCGATATTGGTCACGCGCTCCAGGATCACCTCGATGACCACGGGCACCTGGAACTCCTTCATCCAGGCCTCGGCCTGCCGCACGGCGGGCGCGAATTCCTCCTGCCTGAGCACACGCAAGGCCTTGCAGCCCAGGCCCTCGGCCACCTTGAGGTGGTCCACGCCGTAGCCCCTGACGGCCGTTTCCTCTTCAGGCGTGTTGATGTTGTCAAAGCCCAGCTGCACGCAGTAGTCCATCTCGAAGCCGCGCTGGGCCTGGCGTATCAGCCCGAGGTAGGAGTTGTTGACGACGATGTGCAGGTAAGGCAGCTTGAACTGCGCGCCCACGGCCAGTTCCTCGACCATGAACTGGAAGTCGTAGTCACCCGACAGCGCGACGATCTTGCGCGTGGGGTCGGCGGCGCGCACGCCCAGCGCGGCCGGCACCGTCCAGCCCAGCGGGCCGGCCTGGCCGCAGTTGATCCAGTGGCGCGGCTTGTGCACGTGCAGGAACTGCGCGGCGGCGATCTGCGACAGGCCTATGGTGCTGACGTAGCAGGCGTCGTCGCCGAAGGCATTGTTCATGCACTGGTAGACGCGCTGCGGTTTCATGGGCACGCTGTCGAAGTTGGTCTTGCGCAGCAGGGTGCGCTTGCGTTCCCGGCATTCGGCCGCCCATGGGCCGCGGTCCTTGAGCCGGCCGTCGGCCTTCATCTCGCCGGCCACTTGCACGAAGAGCTCGAGCGCCAGCTTCGCGTCGGAAACGATGCCGTAGTCGGGCGCGAACACGCGGCCTATCTGCGTGGGCTCTATGTCCACGTGCACGAACTTGCGGCCCCGGGTGTAGACCTCGACCGAGCCGGTGTGGCGGTTCGCCCAGCGGTTGCCCATGCCCAGCACGAAGTCCGAGGCCAGCAGGGTGGCGTTGCCGTAGCGGTGGCTGGTCTGCAGGCCGCACATGCCGGCCATCAGCGGGTGGCTGTCGGGAATCGCGCCCCAGCCCATCAGGGTGGGGATGACCGGCACGCCGGTGATCTCGGCCAGTTGCACCAGCAGGGGCGAGGCGTCGGCGTTGATGACACCGCCGCCGGCCACGATCAGCGGCCTGGCCGCTTCATTGAGCATGGCCAGCGCTTTTTCAACCTGGGCGCGGGTGGCGCAGGGTTTGTAGACCGGCAGCGGCGAATAGGTGTCCGGGTCGAACTCGATCTCGCCCATCTGCACGTCAAAGGGCAGGTCTATCAGCACCGGCCCTGGCCGGCCCGAGCGCATCAGGTGAAAGGCCTGCTGGAAGGCGCGCGGCACCTGGGCGGGTTCGCGCACCGTCACGCTCCACTTGGTCACGGGCTTGGAGATCGATTCGATGTCCACCGCCTGGAAGTCTTCCTTGTACAGGCGCGCGCGTGGCGCCTGGCCGGTAATGCAGAGGATGGGAATCGAGTCGGCCTGGGCCGAGTAGAGGCCGGTGATCATGTCGGTGCCGGCCGGGCCCGAGGTGCCTATGCACACGCCGATGTTGCCGGGGCAGGCGCGGGTGTAGCCCTCGGCCATGTGCGAGGCGCCTTCGACGTGGCGCGCCAGGATGTGGCCTATGGTCCCTTGCTTGCGCAAGGCCGCGTACAGCGGGTTGATCGCCGCGCCGGGAATGCCGAAGGCCTGGGTCACGCCTTCTTTTTCCATCACCCAGACCGCGGCCTGGATGGCCGTCATTTTTGCCATGTTTGAACTCCTTGGATGGAGCCGACTGTAGGCAGGCAAGGCGTCGTCCGGAAGGCGGCGGGCTGCCATAAAAGCTATTCCATGCAGGAATAAATGGCCCCGGGATTCACCGATAACTCACTATGATGAAAGCATGGACAGATTGCAGGCAATGCACATGTTTGTGCGTGTGGTGGAGACCGGCAGCTTCTCGAAAGCGGCGCGTGAATTCGCCACCACCCAGCCCACGGTGACCAAGCAGGTGGCGGCCACCGAGGCGCGCCTGAAGGTGCGGCTGCTCAACCGCAACACGCGCGGCGTCAGCCTTACCGAGTCGGGCGCGCTGTACTACGAGAAATGCAAATCCATCGTGCGCGAGGTGGAAGAGGCCGACAGCGTTGCGCGGCTGCGCCAGACGCAGGCCCAGGGCCTGCTGCGCATAGGCACTTCGGTGGCCTTCGGCCGCCGCGTCATCGTGCCGCTGGCGCTGGACTTCATGGCCAGGCACAAGCAGGTGCAGCTGGACCTGAGTTTTGAGGACCGCTATGTCGACCTGGTGGCCCAGGGCATAGACGTGGCGGTGCGCATGGGCAAGCTGGCCGATTCCACGCTGGGCGCGCGCTTTCTGGGCATGAACCCCTGGGTGCTGGTGGCCTCGCCGGCTTACCTCAAGAAGTCGGGCACACCCAAAAAGCCGGCCGATCTGAGCGGCCACAACGCGCTGGTCTACAGCAGCGTGCAGGGCGACGACGTGTGGCGGCTGTTCACGCCCAAAGGCGAGCCGGTGACGGTGCCGGTGACCGGCCGCCTGCATTCGAACAACCTGTCGGCAGTGCTGGCGGCGGCGCGCGGCGGCCTGGGCATCGCGGCGCTGCCGCGTTATGTGGCGGGCGATTCACTGGCCTCGGGCCATATCGTGGAAGTGCTCAAGGACCATGCCCTGCCCGAGCAGGAAATCCATGCGGTGTTCCCTTCGCCCAAGCTGCTGCCGGGCAAGGTCCAGGCCTTTGTGGCTTTTCTGCAGGGGCGCTTCGGCGAGCGCTGGTGGGAGACTTTGCCCAAGGCCTGAGATGGTCTTTAGCTGACCTTGCGCAGCGGCGGCCGCGCCAGCTGCGTGAGCGCCGCGCGCAGGCGCTCGCCGCCGGCCGCGGTATCGGGTGCCGACGAGCCCAGCGCGGCTTCGACGCTGCCGATGTGCGCGAGCATCAGTTCACGGGCCGACTCCAGCTGGCCTTGCTCCAGCGCGGCCACGATGGCCGCGTGCTCGGCGCAGGACTGGCCCGCGTCATGTTTGGACTGGTAGAGCGAGGCGGCCAGCGTGGTGCGTGCGGTCAGGTCGCGCAGCACGTCGCACAGCAGCCGCTGGCCCAGGCATTCGGCCAGGCAGACGTGGAAGTCGGCCAGCAGAAAAGCCCGGGTGGCGGCGTCGGCCTCTTCGATGGCCTGCTCTTCCTGGGCGATGTGATCGCGCAGCCTGTGCAGCACCGACTGCAGCGGCCGCCCGGCCTCGCGAAGAATGCCGCCCTCGATGATGCGCCGGGCCGAGAAGGCGTCGCGCGCTTCCTCGACCGAGGGCTCGACCACATACCAGCCCTTGCGCGTGCGCACTTCCACGAAGCCGCGTGCCTGCAGCTGCATCAGCGCCTCGCGCACCAGGGTGCGGCTGACGCCGAAGAGCTCGGCCAGCTCCTGCTCGCCCAGGCGCTCGCCGGGCGAGAGTTTCTGCGCGAGTATGGACTCGACGACTTGCTGGGCGATCTGGACCTGGCTGCTGCTCATGGTGCTGCGAGTGTAGCGGCTGGGGTTCAGCGCGGGTGGCGGTTTGTCAAGCCTTGGCCGGGACGGCGCCGACTTCGATGTCCATGTCGTCCTCGGTGGGCGGCACATAGCGGCCGTCGAGCACCGCATGGGCCCGTTCGCGGTCTATGTCGCCTTCCCAGGCTGCCACCGCCACGGTGGCCACGCAGTTGCCGATCAGGTTGCCCAGGGCGCGGGCGATGCCCATGAACCAGTCCACCGACAGCACCAGCACCAGGCCTATGGCCGGGATCGCGGGGATCGCCTGCAGGGTGGCGGCCAGCACCACGATGGCCGAGCCGGGCACGCCGTGCGCGCCCTTGGAGGTGACCAGCGAGATCGCCAGGATGGTCAGCAGGTCGGCCATGGAGATGGGCGTGTTGGTGGCCTGGGCGATGAAAACGGCCGCCAGCGTGATGTAGATGGAGAAGGCGTCGAGGTTGAAGGAGTAGCCCGTGGGAATCACCAGGCCGACGGTGGAGTCGCGTATGCCCATGCGCTTGAGCTTGGCCATGATCTGCGGCAGCACGCTGTCCGACGAGGTGGTGGCAAACACGACCATCAGCTCCTCGCGCAGGTACTTGAGCAGCTTGAACAGGCTGAAGCCCGACAGCCGCATGATGGTGCCCAGCACCACGGCGACGAAGATGATCACGGCGGCGTAGAACAGCACCACCAGCATGCCCAGCTGCTTGAGCGAGCCTATGCCGTACTTGCCGACGGTGAACGCGATGGCGCCCAGCACGCCCAGCGGCGCGAGCTTGATGATGATGCCCATGGTCTTGAAGAGCACGTGGGCCAGGTCGTCGACCAGGCCGACCACCTTCTGGCCCCTGTCGCCCAGCATGGCCAGCGCGCAGCCGAACAGCACCGAGAACAGCAGCACCTGCAGCACGTCGCCGTTGACGAAGGCGCTGACCGCGGTGGTGGGGATCAGCTTCATGAGGAACTCCACCGTGCCGCCGCCGGTGAGCTTGCCGGCGTTTTCGACATAAGCGCCCATGGCCTTGGGGTCCAGCAGCTTGGGGTCCACATTCATGCCGGCGCCGGGCTGGAACACAAAGGCCAGCACCAGGCCTATCACCAGGGCGATGGTGGTCACCACCTCGAAGTAAATCAGCGACTTGACGCCGACCCGGCCGACGCGTTTGAGGTCTCCCGCACCCGCGATGCCGTGGACCACGACGCAGAACACGATCATGGGAATCAGCATCTTGATCAGTTTGATAAAGCCGTCGCCCAGCGGTTTGAGCTTGACGGCCGTCTCCGGCCAGATAAAGCCGACGAACACGCCGACGATGAGGGCCAGGATCACCTGGCCAAACAGTGAGCGGAAAAACTTGGGCATGGCTGTCTCCGGAAGAGTCGTTGCGGGGTAGCAAGTTCTTGCGGGCAAGACTTGCATACAAGAAATGTAGACAAGTAGTTTTGGCGCTACCACAGGGTTATCCCGGGCGATTCCAGCTGATTCGGTCAACACTGACGCAACCGTTCGCGCGGGTGCCGCAAAGCAAAACACCCGCCGTGGCGGGTGTTTGATGGGGGCGGGGCGGCCTGGCTCAGGCCAGCAGGTCGCGCAGCGTGCGGGCGATCACCTTGGTGGCGCGGCGCAGGTCTTCCAGCTCAAGGCGCTCGTCGGCGCGCTTGGCATGCGATTCGAGCACGGTGCGCGGTCCGGCGCCGTAGATCACGCCGGGAATGCCGGCTTCGGCATAAAGGCGCACGTCGGTGTACAAGGGCGTGCCCATGGCCGGGATTTTCTGGCCGAACAGCGCCTCGCCGTGCTTCTGGATGGCCTCGACCAGCGGCCGGTTGCCGGGCAGCGGCCGCATGGAGTTGGCCAGCAGCAGGCGCTTGATGTCGATCGTGATGCCCTTGCGTTCAGCCGCCGCGTCGGCGATCACCTTGCGGATATTGGCTTCGACCTCGGCCGGGTTCTCTTCGGGGATCATGCGGCGGTCCAGCTTGAACGTCACCTTGCCGGGCACCACATTGGTATTGGTGCCGCCTTCGATGCGGCCCACGTTGAGGTAGGGGTGCTTGATGCCCTCGACCTTGGACGTGACTTGCTGGTAAAGCGCGTTCTGCGCGTAGAGCGCGTTGAGGATGTGCACCGCGCCCTGCAGCGCATCGACGCCGGTGTCGGGAATCGCGGCATGGGCCATCTTGCCGTGCACCGTGACTTCCATCTGCAGGCAGCCGTTGTGGGCGGTGACGACTTCATAAGAAAAACCGGCCGCGATCAGCAGGTCGGGTTTGGTCAGGCCATTTTTGAGCAACCAGCCCGGGCCCATCTCGCCGCCGAATTCCTCGTCGTAGGTGAAGTGCAGCTCGATAGCGCCCTTGAGCGGCGCGCCCAGTGCCTCGAGCGCACGCACCGCGAAGGTGAAGCTCGCGAAATCGCATTTGCTGACGGCGGAGGCACGGCCGTAGATCTTGCCGTCCACGATTTCGCCGCCGTAGGGGTCTTTGGTCCAGCCCTCGCCGGGCGGCACCACGTCGCCGTGGGCGTTCAAGGCAATGGTTTTCCCCTCACCCTTTCCTTCGCCGCTACCGCCATATTTGCGCCGCACGATCAGGTTGGTGATGGACTCCATGCCGTAGCCGCGCACTTCGGCCTCGGGCACGGGGTGTTTCTCGGCTTCGAAGCCAAAGGCCTTGATGAGTTCGGCGGTGCGCTCGGCATGCGGCGCGTTATTGCCCGGCGGTGTGTCGGTGGGTACGCGTATGAGCTGCTGCAGGAATGCGGTTTCCTCGTCGAAGTGGGCGTCAATCCAGCTGTCGAGCTTTGCGTAGTCTGTGGAAAAGGTCATGGTGGTCAGGGGGCGAGATGGGTGAGCAGATGGGTGAAAGCCTGGATCGCAAGCTCGATGTCGTCGCTGGTGCTGCTTTCCAGCGGGTTGTGGCTGATGCCGGAGTTCTGGCCGCGCACAAACAGCATGGCTTGCGGCATCACCTTGTGCAGCTTCATGGCGTCGTGGCCGGCGCCGCTGGGCATGGCATGCAGCGGCACGCCCAGGGAGTCGACCGCGCGCTCCCAGCGCTGCTGCCAGGCCGGCGCGCTGGGCGCGGCGGCGGCGCGTTCGGTCAGCTCGGTCGTGAAGTGCACGCCGCGGCGTTCGCAAATCGCCTTGAGTTCGGCCAGCACATCGGCCACCAGCGCGTCGCGCTGCGCATCGACGGGCGCGCGCATGTCCAGCGAAAACAGGCAGCGCCCCGGCACCACGTTGATGGAGCCGCTGGGCACCTGCAGCATGCCCACGGTGCCGACGGAGTCGCCGTCCTGCGCCGCGCGGTGCTCCACATACAGCAGCAGTTCGGCGGCGGCGGCAGCCGCGTCGCGGCGGCGGTTCATGGGCGTGGTGCCGGCATGGCTGGCCATGCCGGTGATTTCGCAGAGGTAGCGCACATTGCCGTTGATGGAGGTGACGATGCCCAGCGGCAGGTCCAGCTCGTTGAGCACCGGGCCCTGCTCGATGTGCACTTCGACAAAACCGAGGTAGTTGCCGGCATCGCGTTTGATGCGGCCGATGTCTTCGGGCTTCAGGCCGGCGTTCAGCATGGCCTCGCGCATGGTGATGCCGTCGGCGTCTTTCTGGTCCAGCCACTCGGGCTTGAAGTCGCCTATCAGCGCGCCCGAACCGAGGAAGGTGGCCTTGTAGCGTTGGCCTTCCTCTTCGGCAAAGCCCACGACCTCGATGTTGAAGGGCAGGCGCTTGCCCTGGCGGTGCAGCTCGCGCACGCAGGCCATGGGCGCGAAGATGCCTAGGCGCCCGTCGTACTTGCCGCCGTTGCGCACGGTGTCGTAGTGGCTGCCGGTCAGCAGGGTCTTGGCGCCCGGCGCCGAGGCCTTGTAAACCCCCACCACATTGCCCACCGCATCGATGCTCACCTCGTCAAAGCCGCAATCGCGCATGGTGCTGCTGATGTAGGCCGCGCAGGCGCGGTGTGCGTCGGTCAGGTAGGTCACCGTGAGCTGGCCCTTTTCAAGGTAGCCCGGGTCGCTGTACCGGGACAGGGCTTCGTGCCAGTCCCAGACGTCGTTGCCCAGCGCGGGCGTGGCGGCAAACTTGTCGTTGAGCCTGAGCTCCACCACGCGGTGGATGTTGCGCAGGTTTTCCTGCAGCTCGAAATCGGGGTGGTTGAGCAGGCGGCGCGCGAAGGTCTCGATGATCTGCTGGCGGCTCAGGCCGCTGCCGCGCGGGCCGCGTACCGCGAGGATGAAGGGGAAGCCGAATTTCGCGTTGTAGTCGGCGTTCAGTTTTTGCAGCGTGGCGAATTCTTCGGGCGTGCAATCCGCGAGGCCGGCCTTGCCTTGCTCGCTGGTCGACTCCGCAGTGAGGGATTTGCTCACCATGGCCTTGCCGGCCAGTTCGGGGTGGGCTTGTATGAGCTTGACCTGCGCGTCCTTGCCGGCACCCCGCAGCACCTGGGCCATCGCGTGCTTGAGATGCGCCAGCGAGCGGAAGGGGCGGGCGTCCAGCGCT
This sequence comes from Polaromonas sp. P4_F6, assembly GCF_056401275.1. Taxonomy (NCBI): domain Bacteria; kingdom Pseudomonadati; phylum Pseudomonadota; class Betaproteobacteria; order Burkholderiales; family Comamonadaceae; genus Polaromonas; species Polaromonas sp. P4_F6. The sequence continues at coordinate 878,184 of NZ_JBFUJQ010000001.1, forward strand.
TTTTCGGCCACCCAGGGGGAGTGCTCGTAAAGCCCGTCCAGCAGCTGCAGTGCCTGCTCGCGCGGCGCGGTGTTGACCTGTTCAAGGGTGATGGCCATGTTCAGCTTTCCTGCCGGGGCATGTAAGGGTGGGTGGCCTGCCAGTGGCGGGCGATGTCGAGGCGGCGGCAGATCCAGACGCGGTCGTGCTTTTGCACATGGTCCAGGAAACGCTGCAGCGCCACGATGCGGCCGGGCCGGCCCAGCAGGCGGCAATGCATGCCTATGCTGAGCATCCTGGGCGAGGCGTCACCTTCGGCGTACAGTGCGTCAAAGCTGTCACGCAGGTAGATGAAGAAGTCTTCTGCCTGCGCAAAACCCTGGGGCAGGGCAAAACGCATGTCGTTGGTGTCCAGCGTGTAGGGCACGACCAGCCGCGGCACGACGGCGCCGTCGGTGCGTGTGACCTCGGTCCAGAAGGGCAGGTCGTCGCCGTAGTAGTCGCTGTCGTATTCAAGCCGCCCGTCGTCGGCCACCAGCCGGCGCGTGTTGGGGCTGTCGCGGCCGGTGTACCAGCCCAGCGGGCGTGTGCCGGTGAGTTTTTCAATCGCGTCCAGGCCCAGGCGCATGTGTTCGCGTTCCGTGGCTTCGTCGATCTGCTGGTAGTTGATCCAGCGCCAGCCGTGGCAGGCGATTTCATGGCCCAGCTCGGTGAAGGCCGCGGCCACTTCGGGGTGGCGCTGCAAGGCCATGCCGACGCCGAAGACGGTCAGCGGCAGCCCGCGCTTTTCAAACTCGCGCAGGATGCGCCACACGCCCACGCGGGAGCCGTATTCATAAATGCCTTCCATGCTCAGGTGGCGGTCGGCGTAGCTGGGCGGGTTGGCCATTTCGGACAGGAACTGCTCGGAGCCGGCGTCGCCGTGCAGCACCGAGTTCTCGCCGCCTTCTTCGTAATTGAGCACAAACTGCACGGCGATGCGGGCCTGGCCGGGCCATTGCGCGTGCGGCGGGTTGCGGCCGTAGCCAATCAAATCTCTTGGGTAGTTTGTACTCATGACAGCGCCATCGAAATATCGTTGGTCGGTACCTTGCGGTCGAAGGCCAGGTTTTCCTCGACGTGCAGCAGGTGTTCGGTCATCAGGCGCACGGCCAGGGCTTCGTCCCTGGCGGCCAGGGCCTTGACGATTTCCGCGTGCTCGTCGTTGGAGTGTTCGGCGGCGGTGGCCGTCTGGTACATCAGCGTGATCAGCGCGCAGCGCGAGATCAGCTCGCCCAGCATCTGCGCCAGCACCTCGTTGCCCATGAGCTCGGCCATGCGCACATGGAAGTCGCCCAGCAACTCGGTGCGGCCGGGCACGTCGTCAAGCGCGGACTTCTCGCGCGCCACGTGCTCCTTGAGCGCCTTGATCTTGGCGGGCGTGACCTCGCGCACAAAGGCGCGCGTCATTTCGGCTTCCAGCATGCGGCGCACCGCGAATACCTGGCGCGCTTCCATCGCCGAGGGCGCGGCCACAAAGGCGCCGCGCGCCGGCTCCAGGCGTATCAGCCGGTTTTGCGACAGCTGGAACAGCGCCTGCCGCACCAGCGTGCGCGAAACGCCGAAATGGTCGGCGAGTTTTTGTTCCGCCAGCTTGATGCCCGGGTGCAGCCGGTGCTCCACAATGGCCTTGGTCAGCGCCTCGACGATGGCGTGGGTGGTGGATGATTCCATCGGGCCATGATAGCCGCATATTCAAAAACTGTATACACTTTTGGTAAACCGAAATCACAAAGGGACTGCCATGGGCTTGAGCACACATGTACTGGACACCATGCACGGCGTGCCGGCGGGCGGCATGAAGGTCTCGCTGTTCACCACGCAGGGCGGGCAGGCCGCGCTGGTGAAAACCTTCAGCCTGAACGCCGACGGCCGCAACCCCGACGGGCCGCTTTATGACAACGCCAGCCTCAAAGCCGGCACCTACCGCCTGGTGTTCGAGGTCGCGGCGTACTTCAAGGCGCGCGGCGTGGCGCTGCCCGAGCCGGCTTTCCTGGACCAGGTCAGCCTGGACTTTGGCGTGGCCGACACCGGCAGCCATTACCACGTGCCCCTGCTGGTCAGTCCCTGGAGTTACTCGACTTACCGCGGCAGTTAATCAGATAAGGGAAAGCACGGTCCCCGCCGTGTCATCCCCGCGTCATGGGGCGCGGCGACAATCAACGGTTTTGACCACTTATTCCCCTTCCCCCATGAATGCCAAGCCAATGGGCGCCCTGAGCCGCCGCCAAGCCCTGCTGCTGTCCGCAGGCACCGCCGCCAGCCTGGCGCTTCCCGCCGCCATGGCGCAAGGCCCTTCCGGCGTTTACCCGGACCGCCCGGTCAAGATCGTGGTGCCCTTTGCGCCCGGTGCCGGCACCGACGCGATGGCGCGGCTGGTCGCGCAAAAACTCGGTGAAGTCCTGAACGCCAGCTTTGTGGTCGACAACCGCGCCGGCGCCTCGGGCGCGATAGGCACGCAGTTTGTGGCGCAGTCGCCGGCCGACGGCTACACCCTGCTGCTGGTGGCCTCGCCCTTCACCACCGTGGCGGCTTCGCTGCCCAGCGCCAACTACGACCCGCTGCGCCAGTTCACGCCGGTCGGCATGATCGCCAGCGGCCCGCTGGTCTGGGCCGCCAACACCAAGCTGCCGGCCAACAACATGAAAGAATTGGTGAGCCTGGCCAGACAAAAGCCGGGCGCGCTCAACTACGGCTCGGCCGGCGCGGGCGGCGTCAACCACCTGGTGCTGGAGCTGCTCAAAGCCCGCACCGGCACCTTTATCACCCACATTCCGTATCGCGGCGTGGCGCCCGCCACCATGGACATGATTGGCGGGCAGATCCACCTCGTCACCGGCACCATCCCGGCACTGCTGCCCTTCATCAAGAGCGGCAGCGTCAAGCCGCTGGCCGTCACCAGCGCCAAGCGCTCCAGCGCGCTGCCCGACGTGCCCAGCATGGCCGAAGCCGGCCTGCCCGGCATCGACGTGGTCAACTACTTTGCGCTCATGGCGCCCACCGGCACCCCGCCGGCCATCGTCAACACCTTGAACGCCGCCATCAACAAGGTCGTCGCCATGCCAGAGGTGGTCACCCGCTTCAAGGCCGACGCCGTCGAAGCCGCCCCCGGCTCCCCCGCGCTGCTGGGCCACTTCATCGAAGCCGACTACCGCGCCTGGCGCAATGTCGTGAAGACGCAAAATCTGCAGATTGAATAAGGGACGCGCCTGAAACGGAGAGCCCCAAAAGGCGATGCGAAGCGAGCCGCCCAAGGCCAGCATGAGCCGCGGAACCGGCTTTGCCGGGCCGCAGGCGGGCGGCCCCCTCGGGGGCAGGGAGCTACACGCAGTGAGCGACCGTGGGGGCTCTAGTTCTGTCCTTCAGTGAGCGTGTCCAGCTGGAACTTCCCGCTCTGGTGCCACAGCCAGGTGTCGGTATAGACCACCTTGCCCATGCGTGTGGGTGCCGGGAAGGGCGAGGCTTCCTCGATCATTTTGGTGATTTCCGCCATCACTTCAGGCGCATGTTTGGGCGCGCGCATCCAGTCCAGGCGGGTCACGCGGCCGGTGCGGTCGATCTCCACATTGAGCACGCCCACCGCATACAGCAGCGGCGGCATGCGGCCCTTGTAGATGCGGTCCGAATTGAGGCCGTAGATGTGCGTCGCGCCGTCTTCGCGGTAAGCACGCGGCGTGGTGGCCCCTGAGCTTCTGGCCGAGCCTTTCGGGCCCGCGATAGGCCCGATGACCGGTGAGTCGGGTGCGGTGGCAGAGCCGGCGGACGCGGGCGTGGCCTCGGGTGCGGTCTTGCAGGCGCTCACCACGGCGGCGGCCGCGGCGGACAGCAGGGCCACCAGCCAGAAGCGGCGCGGGGTGGCGGAGGAAGAAGAAGGCATCTCGGGTTTTGTCATGGTTTGCCTTTCGGCGGTTCATGGGATTTTGTGTATACCCGTCATCATGCGCGCGAAGCGCGCGCTGCCCGGGTGGTGCTAAGGTCTAATTTAGCCCACTATTCCATCCGCTTACAGCGCAAACACGTCACCAATGGTTTCTCGCAACACCGGTTTGTTACTGGAGTCCCTGCTGGCCCGCCTGGCTTCGTCGCCGGCGGTGCTGGTGCAGGTGGCCCAAACCCAGGGCTCGGTCCCGCGCGAGGCGGGCACCTGGATGGCGGTGTTCGCCGAGGCCATCGTGGGCACCATAGGCGGCGGCCACCTGGAATACGAGGCCATCGCGCGGGCCCGCGCGCTGCTTGGCGGCGCTGATCCAGTCGGCGCCCACGCTTCTCTGCGCGTGGCGCTGGGCCCTTCGCTGGGCCAGTGCTGCGGCGGCGTGGTGCAACTGCGCTTTGAGCGGGTGCAGGCCGGCGATGCGGCGGCGCTGGCGCAGCGGCTGGGCTCGCCGCGGCTTGCGCCGGTGGCGTTGTTCGGCGGTGGCCACGTCGGCCATGCGCTGGCGCGGGTGCTCGCGCCTTTGCCGTTTGAGCTGAGCTGGATAGACAGCCGCGACGGCATATTCCCGGACAGCGTGCCGCCGCGCGTGAGCTGCGAACATTCCGATCCGGTGCAGGCCGCCGTGCCGGGCCTGGCGCCGCAGTCGCGTGTGTTGATCATGAGCTTTAGCCACGCCGAAGACCTGGATGTGCTGGCCGCCTGCCTCCAGCGCCAGCGCAAGCAGGGCGATTTGCCCTATATAGGCCTGATAGGCAGCAAGAGCAAATGGGCGGCCTTTCGCCACCGGCTGGAGGCCAGGGGCTTCACGCCGGCCGAGCTCGCGCATGTCACTTGCCCCATAGGCGTGCCGGGCATCACGGGCAAGGAGCCCGAGGTCATCGCCGTTGCCGTCGCTGCCCAGTTGCTGCAGACCATCGATGCAAACCGGGAGAAGGCCGCGAAGGCTTTGCGCTGAGCGTCAAAGCCGATAAACTTGCACCACCAGGTCGCAGCGGAGCCGGGAAAGCAGGTGGCCAAGCCGCAAGCTTTCTTTTGTTCGTGACCCGTTTTCTGCTTACAGCGCCCGCAGTGGTGAGCAGCCTTGCACAAGTTGAGCGCTATGGAAAACTATCTACTCGACTGGGCCAACCTGCTGCTGCGCTGGGTCCACGTCATCACCGCCATCGCCTGGGTCGGCTCCTCGTTTTATTTTGTCTTCCTCGACAGCAGCCTCACGCCGCCCGTGGATGAGGACTTGAAAAAGCAGGGCGTGAGCGGCGAACTCTGGGCCGTGCACGGCGGCGGTTTTTACCACCCCGTCAAATACGCGGTCAGGCCGCCGCAGCTGCCGGCCCACCTGCACTGGTTTTACTGGGAGAGCTACAGCACCTGGCTGTCGGGCTTTGCGCTGTTCACGGTGTCCTACCTCTGGCATGCCGGCACCTACCTGGTCGACAAATCGCTGATGAACTGGTCGCCCGGCGCGGCGGCCGCCGTGGCGCTGTCATTCTTTGTGGTGTTCTGGATGCTCTACGACGGCATCTGCCAGCTGTTCGGAAGACGGAAGAACGGGGATGCCATCGTCGGCGCGCTGGTTGCGGTGCTGGTGTGCATCGCGTCCTGGCTGGCCTGCCATTGGTTTGCCGGGCGCGCGGCCTTTTTGCTGGTGGGCGCCATGATGGCCACGGCCATGAGCGCCAATGTGTTTTTCTGGATCATCCCCGGCCAGCGCAAGGTGGTGGCCGCCATCCAGGCCGGCGAGCCTGTGGACCCGGTGCACGGCCAGCGCGGCAAGCAGCGCAGCGTGCACAACACCTACTTCACGCTGCCGGTGCTGTTCGCCATGCTGAGCAACCACTACAGCTTCACCTGGAGCCATCCGCAGAACTGGCTGGTGCTGATTTTGATGATGCTGGCTGGCGCGGCGATACGCCAGTTTTTTGTGCTGCGCCACGGCTACAAGCTGGGCCGCAACCGGCATCCGCTGGCCTATGCGTTGGCCGGTGTGGCCGTCATCCTGGGTGTCATTGTCTGGATGAAGCCGGCGCCTACCGCCGTGGCTGCGGCTTCCGCCACCCCGCCGGCAACAGGCTACGGCCAGGTGCAAACCATCCTGGCCCAGCGCTGCTACCAGTGCCATGGCGAGCAGGTGCAGATGAAGAATGTGCGCCTGGATTCGCCCGCGGCCCTCAAGCTGCACGCCGCGCAGGTCTACCAGCAGGCCGTGGTCACACGGCTCATGCCCATGAACAACGCGACCGGCATCACCGAGGCGGAGCGGCAGGTGATCAAAAGCTGGTTCGACGCCGGCGCCAAAACAGAGTAGCGCTTACCAGTCGGTCGCAAGCCCGGCGGCCCGCGTCGACGGCTTCTCGAAATGCCGTGCCAGGAAATCCACAAAAGCCTTGACCCGGGCCGAATGCTGGTGGCGGGCCGGGTAGACCGCATGGATGTCGGCCGCCGGCGTGCGGTAGTTCTCCAGCACCTGCACCAGCCTGCCGCTGCGCAGGTATTTGGCGATGTCCCATTCGGCGCGCATCAGGATGCCGTGGCCGTCCAGCGCCCAGTTCACCGCGATCTCGCCGTCGCTGGTGCTGAGGTTTCCGTGCACCTTGACGGCCTGCGTGTGTTTGCCCGATGCCAGGCGCCAGATGCCGTAGGCCTCGTCGCCCTGGCGTATGCCTATGCAGTTGTGCCGCGCGAGGTCGTGCGGCACCTTGGGTGTGCCGTGGCGCGCCAGGTAGGCCGGTGAAGCGCAGAGCAGGCGGCGGTTCGGCGCGATCAAACGCGCCACCACGCGCGCGTCGGGCGGTTCGCCAAAGCGTATGCAGACGTCAAAGGCGTCCTCGGTCAGCGGCGGCGGGTTGACCGTGAGCTGCAGCTGCACCTCCATGTCGGGATGGGCTTTGACAAAACGCGAGATCAGCGGCGCCACATGGCTGCGGCCAAAGCCCAGGGTGGCGTTCACGCGCAGAAGGCCCTTGGGCGCCGCCACGGCGCTGGAGACCTGCTGCTCCATGTCGTCGATGTCGGCCAGGATGCGGCGCGCGTGCGTGAGGTAAATCTCGCCTTCCTGCGTGAGGCTGGCGCGCCGCGTCGTGCGGTTGAGCAGTTGCACGCCCAGCCTGGCCTCCATCTGCGCCAGCCGCTTGCTGACCGCCGCCGTGCTGACGCCCAGCTCGCGGGCCGTGGCCGACAGGCTGCCGTAGCGCGCCAGCAGGCTGAAAAAAGCCATCTCGGAAGGGGCGGGGTTGGACGAGGTCATTCGTAACTTGAAGTTAACAATGTCCTCACTTTAAGGCCTTTTGTTGTCCCCGCCAATCGCTACATTGGACGCCTCACAACCCGAGGAATCCCATGAAGACTTACAAGATCGCCTGCATCCCCGGCGACGGCATCGGCAAGGAGGTCATTCCGGCCGGCCAGCAGGTGCTGCAGGCCCTGGCCGCCACGCAAACCAATTTCCGCTTCGAGTTCACGTCCTATGGCTGGGGCGGCGACTGGTACCGCGAGCACGGCGTCATGATGCCCGACAAGGGGCTGGACGAGCTGCGCGACAAGGACGCCATCCTGTTCGGCTCGGCCGGCGACCCGCACATCCCCGACCACATCACGCTCTGGGGCTTGCGCCTGAAGATCTGCCAGGGCTTTGACCAGTACGCCAATGTACGGCCCACACGCATACTGCCGGGCATAGACGCGCCGCTCAAGCGCTGCGCGCCCGAGCAGCTCAACTGGGTGATCGTGCGCGAAAACTCCGAAGGCGAGTATGCGGGCGTGGGCGGCCGGGCCCACCAGGGCCATCCGATCGAGGTGGCGACCGATGTCTCGATGATGACGCGCGCCGGCGTCGAGCGCATCATGCGCTACGCCTTCAGGCTGGCGCAGTCGCGGCCGCGCAAGCTGCTCACCGTGGTCACCAAGTCCAACGCCCAGCGCCACGCCATGGTGATGTGGGACGAAATTGCACTGCAAATCAGCAAGGAGTTCCCCGACGTCAGCTGGGACAAGGAGCTGGTCGATGCCTGCACGGCCCGCATGGTGAACCGCCCGGCCTCGCTGGACACCGTGGTCGCGACCAACCTGCACGCCGACATCCTGAGCGACCTGGCCGCCGCGCTGGCCGGCAGCCTGGGCATCGCGCCCACCGGCAATATCGACCCCGAGCGCCGCTACCCCAGCATGTTCGAGCCCATCCACGGCTCGGCCTTCGACATCATGGGCAAGGGCCTGGCCAACCCGGTCGGCACTTTCTGGAGCTGCGTGATGCTGCTCGAGCACCTGGGCGAGCACGCCATCGCCGGCCAGCTGATGCAGGCCATCGAATCGGTGACGGCCAACGCCTCCCTGCACACGCGCGACCTCGGCGGCCAGGCCACCACGGCGCAAGTCACCAAAGCGGTCTGCGGCTGCTTTGCCGTGGCCGCGGCGGCCTGATTCCAGAAAACCAACACAAGGAGACAAGACATGCGATCACAACAACAAAGACGCGGCGGGCATTTTTTAAGGCTGGCCCACGCGCTGGCCCTGGGTGCCCTGGCGGCAACAAGCTTGATGGGTGCCCCGGCTTTTGCGCAGGCCTGGCCCGCGCGGCCCATCAGCCTCATCGTGCCTTTCCCGGCGGGCGGCACGACGGACGTGCTGGCACGCGCCGTGGGGCAGGAGCTGTCGAAAAGCCTGGGCCAGCCCGTGGTGGTGGAAAGCCGGCCCGGCGCCGGCGCGACGCTGGGTGCGGATTTTGTGGCCAAGTCCAAACCCGACGGCTACACCTTGCTGATGGGCGCGGTGCACCACACCATCGCCACCAGCGTGTACAAAAAACTGCCTTATGACTTCCAGAAGGATTTCGCGCCCGTCAGCACTGTGGCGCTGGTGCCCAATGTGCTGGTGGTGAACCCGGCCGTCCCGGCGAAGAATGTGAAAGATCTGCTGGCGCTGGCCAAGGCGGAGCCCGGCAAGCTGACCTACGGCTCCAACGGCAACGGCACGGGCCAGCACCTCATAGGAGCGCAGTTTGAAAGCATGGGCGGCGTGCAGATGCTGCACGTGCCTTACAAGGGCAGCGGGCCGCTCACCACCGATTTGCTGGGCGGGCAAATCACCATGTCCTTTGACACCATCACGCCGGTGCTGCCGCACATCAAGGCGGGCAAGCTGCGCGCGCTGGCCGTGACGACAAACAAACGGTCTGCGGCCTTGCCCGATGTGCCCACGCTGGACGAAGCCGGCCTGAAGGGTTTTAACCTCGGCACCTGGTTCGGCGTGCTGGCGCCGGCGGCCACGCCCAGGGACATCGTGGCGCGCCTGAGCACCGAACTGGCCAGGATCGTCAACTCGCCGGAGTTTCGCAAGAAGATGGACGACATAGGCGCCGAGCCCGTGGGCAATACGCCCGAGCAGATGGCGCGGCAGATCGCGGAAGACACCGAACGGTTCGCGAAGCTGGTGAAAGACGCCAAAGTCGCGATCGACTAGGCGCCAGGCCCGTCATGCCATGGTCGATTTCGAAAACAGGTTGAGCACCACCACCCCCGCGATGATCAGAGCCATGCCCACCATGCCCCAGAGGTCTATCTTCTGCTGGTGGACAAAAAAGCCGGCGATGCTGATCAGCACAATGCCCAGGCCGGACCAGATGGCATAGGTCACGCCGGTGGGAATGGACTTCATGGTGACCGTGAGCAGGTACAGCGCCACGCCGTAGCCCGCGATGCTGATCAGCGAAGGCACCAGCCGGGTAAAGCTCTCGCTGGACTTGAGCGCCGTGGTGGCGATGACTTCGGCAACGATGGCAATGCCCAGGGCGAGGTAGGCGTTCATGCGGTGTCTGCTTTCTTCTTAGGTGGGTGAGGGGTGAAGAGCCATTCTAGGCAGCGCATGTTTTGGCCGTATCCCCCAAACCCCGCGGGTTTGCCGGGTTACTGCCCGGTTACCACGGCACAATCGAGGGTGGAGACCTTTCAATGACCGCAGCCAAGACACCCCACACGATTCCCGATGCCACCAAACAGCCGCGCGAGTTCCTCGAGCACCTGTACCGCGCCGCCGTCACGCGCGCGCTGCCGCTGGAGAACACCGCGCGCTACCTGCCCCAGCCGCCCACCCAGGCCAGCGGCGGCCGCACCATCGTGATAGGCGCGGGCAAGGCCGGCGGCTCCATGGCGCAGGCGGTGGAGGCCTTGTGGCCGGCCGACGCGCCGCTCGAAGGCCTGGTCGTCACGCGCTACCACCACATCCCGCCGCGGCCCGAGGGCCTGAAGCAGCGCATAGAGATCGTCGAGGCCGCCCACCCGGTGCCCGACGCGGCAGGACTGGCGGCCGCCCAGCGCATCCTGGCCATGGTGCAGGGCCTGACCGAAAACGACCTGGTGCTGTGCCTGATCTCGGGCGGCGGCTCGGCCTTGCTGACCCTGCCGGCCGAGGGCCTGACGCTGGAAGACAAGCAGCGCATCAACAAGGCGCTGCTTAACAGCGGCGCGAATATTTCCGAGATGAACTGTGTGCGCAAGCACCTCTCGCGCATCAAGGGCGGGCGCCTGGCCGCGGCCTGCGCGCCGGCGCGTGTGGTAACCCTCACCATCAGCGACGTGCCGGGGGACGACCCGTCCATCATCGCCAGCGGCCCCACGGTGCCCGACGCGACCAGCTGCGCCGAGGCGGTGGCGATTTTGCAGCGCTACGGCATCGAAGTGCCCGGCGCCATCATGAGCCTGCTTGAGCAGGGCGCGCTGGAAACCCCCAAGCCCGGCGACGCCGTCTTCAAAGGCCACGAGGTCCACATGATCGCCACGCCCCAGCAGTCGCTGGAAGCCGCCGCTGCCGCGGCGCGCGCGGCCGGCCTGCAGGCTTACATCCTGAGCGACGAGATGGAAGGCGAATCGCGCGAGGTCGGCAAGGTGCATGCGGCGCTGGCGCGCGCCGTGGCGCTCAAGGGCCAGCCTTTCAGCAGGCCCTGCGTGATTTTGAGCGGCGGCGAGACCACGGTCACGGTCAAGAAGCAGCCCGAAGGCACACCGCGCGGCCGCGGTGGCCGCGCCGGCGAATTCTGCATGGGCCTGGCGCTCGGGCTGCAGGGCCAACCAGGCGTGTACGCGCTGGCGGCCGATACCGACGGCATAGACGGCGTGGAAGACAATGCCGGCGCCTTTGTGGCGCCCGACACCTTGCAGCGCGCGCTGGCCAAGGGTATGAAGATAGACCAGTACCTGGACCGCAACGACGCCTATGGCTATTTCGAGCCGCTGGGCGGCCTGGTGATCACCGGCCCCACGCACACCAACGTTAACGATTTCAGGGCGTTGCTGGTGCTGTAAACAGAGGGCGGGGACGTTAAAGTGTGGGCTGGTTCGCATGAGGAGTCAGCATGTCCAATGGCAAAGATACACCGTCATCGCTTGACGCCCACGACAAAGCGGCGATCGAGGGCGCGATCGAAAAGGTCAACCGGCAGCTCAAGATACTGCGGGCCTTCAAGGTATCGGTGACGCAAACGGACTGGGACTCGAGCGTGGAGTCCCTGCAGAAGAAAATCAACACCACCTTGGCCGACAGCTTCGGCGCGGGCACGCCCGAGTACCGGCAGTTCGCCGTCGCGATTCAGGACTTTTTGCTGGATAAAACCTTCGGTGACCGCTTCTCGGACGAGGAACGCCAGCAAAAAGTCAAGGACGGTGTCGACCTGGCCACGGTTCGCGTGACCGAAGCCAAAAAACTGCTGACCGAGCGCCTTGAGGGTTCGGCCGGCGCCGCGCCGGAGGCGGCCCCGGTTGTGGAGGCGAAACCGGTATCGGCACCATCGCCGCCGCCTGAGCCAGCACCAGCACCAGCACCCCCTGAGCCTGAACCCGCAGCAGCCCCAGCCCCCGCGTCGTCATCTCCCACTCCAGAGAGGATTCCCATGTCCATGACTGAATTCCCTTCTCCCTCTTCCGCTGTGGCGCCCGGTACCCGTGTGGCCATCCTGGGCCTGGGCGGTGATGCCGTGGGCGATGCGTGCGAGTTCGTGGAACGGCTGGGCCTGGAGGCGGCGGTACTCGACGCCGTTTCCATCGACCAGCTTGAGGGGCTGCGCAATTTAGGGTTTGTGCTGCTCCTGCCCGGCAACAAAGCTGATTCGCCCGCGGCCATGCTGGCCATAGGCTTCATGCTGGCCGCGCTCGGCCGCAGCCGCATTGCCTGCCTGCTGTCCGAAGGCGACACCCTGCCGGATGTCCTCAAGGGCGCGACCAGCATCACGGTCGACGACGCGGACTTGTGGCAACTGCTGTTGGCGCGCGAGATGAAGCGCGCGGGCCTGGACGTGGACCTGAACCGCGCCGTGTGAGCGGCGTCAGACCGCCGTCAAACCGCCTGCGCCCTGGACACCCGCCGTTTCAGGCGGATGCGTCACGATGGACTTGAGCTCAGGCCGGGCCGCCTGCAAGGCCTGGAGGTCGGGCACAGGCCGGCGCAGGCTGTCGCTGCCCGCAAACACCTGTTCCAGCGCCTGGCTCGCGGCCAGCAGCTGCGCATCGCCATGCAGCCGCCCTATGACCTGCAGGCCGAAGGGCATGCCGTGCTCGTCCTTGCCGCAGGGCAGGGCCAGCGCCGGGTTGGTGGCCAGCGTCACCACATAGGTCAGGCCCAGCCAGTGGTAGTAGTTGCGCATGGCCTGGCCGTCAATATGGCCGGCGAAGAGCTCGGTCCAGGGGAAGGGCGTGACCGGTGTGACCGGCGCCAGGATCAGGTCGTAGTGCTCGAAGGCTTTGGCAAAGCGGCGCGAGATGCGCGTCTGCTCCAGGTGCGCCCAGGCGCGGTCGGCCAGCGTGATGGCGGCGGCGATTTCCATGTTGTCGCGCACATTCGGGCCCAGCGTTTCCGGGGCCTTGCGGTAGGTGTCGGCAAAGGCCGCGACAAAACTCTCGGCACGCAGCGTGTCGAAAGCGCGGTCGGCATCGCCCAGCTGCAGGTCCACCGGTTCGCAACTGGCCACCAGCGGGCGTATGGCCTCCACGCGTTGGCGAAACACGCGGCGTATCTCCGGGTCCACGATGCACATGCCGAAATCTTCCGTGGTGCCTATGCGCAGTGTGGACAGGTCCACCGGCTTGAGCGGCCAGAAGGCGGAAGCGTCCACCGGATAGGACAGCGGGTCGCGCGCATCGGCTCCCACGCTGGCGGACATCAGCAGCGCCGTGTCGGCCACATTGCGGCCCATGGGCCCCAGCACCGAAATGACCGACCAGCCCAGCGGCCGCGCGTCGTTGGCCACCAGCCCGGGCGAGGGCCGCAGGCCGACCACACCGCACAGCGAGGCCGGTATGCGCAGCGAGCCGCCGGTGTCCGAGCCGGTGCAGACAGGCAGCATGCCGGCCGCCAGCGCCGCCGCCGAGCCGCCCGAGGAGCCGCCCGCATTGAGCGCGGGGTTAAAGGGGTTGCCCGTCGCGCCCCAGACCGGGTTGCGGGTGTTGGCGCCCGCGCCCATGTCGGGCACATTGGTCTTGGCCGTGACGATGGCGCCCGCCGCGCGCAGCTTGGCCACGAGTGCGTTGTCCTTGGCCGGCACATTGCCGCGCAGCCCGATATTGCCGTAGGTGGTCAGCAGGCCCGCGGTGTCCTGCAGGTCCTTCACGCCCAGCGGCAGCCCGTGCAACGGCCCCAGCGGTCCGCCGCGCATCACCTGCGCCTCGGCCTCGCGCGCGGCTTCACGCGCCCGCGTGAAGTCGGTCGCGCAGATCGCATTGATGGCCGGGTTGAGGTTTTCGATGCGGCTGATACAGGCGTCCATCAACTCCACCGGCGACACCTGGCGGCTGGCGATCAGGCGGCGGAGTTCTACGGCGGAGATGTCTGGAAGCGTGGAGGGCATGGTGTGTTTGTTCAGTCGGTTTTGATCTGGGAGCGTTCGGCCAGCGCCTTCATGCGCGCAATCTCGGTGGTGACCATGCCGGACCAGTCGGGAACCGCGGTGTAGCCGGGCTCGAAGCCTGCCCCTTTGAGTTTGTCGATGATCTCAGGGTTGGCCATCACCGTGGCCAGCGCTTTTTCGAGCCGCGCCTTGACGGGTGCCGGCAAGCCCTTGGGCCCCACCACGGCCAGCCAGGCATTCATGTCGACAGCGGGGTAGCCGGCTTCGGCCATGGTGGGCACATTCGGCAGCAGGGCCGAGCGTTTGTTCATGGCCACGGCCAGCACGCGGACCTTGCCGGACTTGAGCTGCTGCGAGGCAGCGACCACGGTGTCGAAGGACACCGGGATCTGCCCGCCCATCAGGTCGGTCATCAGCGGGCCGGAGCCCTTGTAGGGCACATGCGTCATCTTCAGGCCCGTGGCCGTATTGAACATCGCGCCGGCGAAATTGGAACTGGTGCCGTTGCCGAAGCTGCCGTACAGGTATTTGTCGGGGTTGGCCTTGGCGGCGGCCACAAACTGGTGCACGTCGGTGGCGGTGACCGAGGGGTTCACCAGCATCGCCAGCGCCACCGAGCCCACCAGGCCTATCGCGTCAAAACCCTTGGCCGGGTCGTAGGACAGCTTGGGCTGCAGCGCCGGGTTCAGCGTGAAGGTGGAGTTGGAACTCACCAGCAGCGTGTAGCCGTCGGGCTTGGCGGCGGCCACCGCGGCCGCGCCTATGGCGGTGCCGGCACCCGGCTTGTTCTCTATCACCACGGGCTGGCCCAACTGGTCGCCCAGAGCCTTGCCCAGGATGCGCGCCAGCACGTCGGCCGCGCCGCCGGCCGGGAAGGGCGCGACCAGCGTGATGGGCCGCTCCGGAAAGTCGGCGGCATGGGCGGGCCCGCCCATGGCTGCCAGCCCGCAGAAGACGATGCCGCCGGCGATCAGCGTGCGGCGCAGTGCATTGAATGACATGTGTTGCATGGTAGGCCTCTTTTGAAGTTTCGGTCGAGAGTGGGGCGGGGGTGGTGTCAAGGTCATCGCAGGCGGGCGGGCGACAGTGCGCGGGCCTCCAGGCCCTGGCGCAACAGTTCTTCAGGCAGCGCGGCCTCGCGCAGCAGCGCATCGGCCAGCGAGCTGGCGCCCGCCGCGCTCTGGATGCCGTAGCCGCCCTGCGCCGCGAGCCAGAAAAAGCCGGGGCCGGCGTCGTCATGGCCTATCACCATCTCGCCATCGGGCACAAAGGAGCGCAGGCCGGCCCAGGTGCTGGCGGGCCGGCGTATGGTCAGGGTCGTGACGCTTTCAATCTGGTGTATGCCCATGGCGATGTCCAGTTCCTCGGGCACCACGTCGTGCGGCACCGTAGGGTCCGCATTGGCGGGCGAGCCCAGCAGCTGGCCCGCGTCGGGCTTGAAGTAATAACTTTCATCGACACCGACCACGGCCGGCCAGTGTGAAGCGTCCACGCCCTCGGGGCCCTTGAAGGTGAAGGCGCTGCGGCGGTGCGGCACCAAGCCTATGGGCCGCACGCCGAACACGGCGGCCAGCTCATCGGCCCAGGCCCCCGCGGCATTCACCACGGTGCGGGCGCGCAGGGCCTGGCCGTCGCTGAGCTCCACGGTCCAGCAGCGGCCGTCGTGCGTGGCCCGCGTCACGCCGGCGCTGGTGCGCAGTTCGCCGTCCGCCCCCGCTTTCTGGCGAAAGCCGCGCAGAAAACCCTGGTGCAGGGCGTGCACATCCATGTCCTGCGCGCCGGCGTCGTAGAGCGCGCCGTGCACCAGATCGGGCCGCAAACAGGGCACATGGGCCAGCGTGGTGCCGGCGTCCAGCGTCTGCAGGCCGGGGCAGTTCGTCAGCAATTCCTTGCGGGTGTTCGCCAGCATTTGTTCCTGGCCGTGCGTGGCCAGGTAGAGCACGCCGCGCGGCTGCATCAGGTCCGGGGCAAAACCCTCGGGCGGCCGTTCGTAGAAGGCCCGGCTGGCGCGCGTGAGCGCCCGCACCATGGGCGGCCCGTAGGTTTCCATGAACATGGCGGCCGAGCGGCCCGTGGAGTGGTAGCCCGGCTGGGACTCGCGCTCGAGCAGCGCGATGCTGCGCAAGCCGGCCAGGCGCCAGGCCAGGGAAGCGCCCGCAATGCCGGCGCCGACGATCAGTATGTCAAATTCTCTCATTTGAGAATTCTCACATGCGAGAATCGTGCCTGTCCAGCCGATTTACCCGATTTGCCCCAAACAAAGGGAAAACACCATGTCCGCCCGCCCAGCACGATCCGCCCGCGCCCCCGCTGCCGCCCCCGAGGCCGACCGCGTGCAACTCGGCCTGAGCCTGCGCGGCCATCGCAAGGCCCGGCGGCTGACACTCAAGGACCTGTCCGGCCATTCCGGCGTGGCGCTGTCCACCCTGTCCAAGATGGAGCTGGGCCAGATCTCGGTCAGCTATGAAAAGCTGGCCGCCGTGGCCCGGGCGCTGGCGCTCGATGTGGGGCAGCTGATAGACGCGCGTGGTGCAGCGCCGGCGGGGGCTGCGGCACCCGTCGTGGTGTGGTCTGAAGCAGGCGGGGAGGCGACCTATAGCTCGGGCCACTACGACTACCGCGCGCTGGCCAACGGGTTTCCGGGCAAGCGCATGACGCCCGTGCTGGGCCGCGTCATCGCACGGCAGCGGGAACAGTTCCCCGACTTCATCCGCCATCCCGGGCAGGAGTTTGTCACGGTGCTTTCCGGCCGGGTACGCATCGAGTTTGAAACCGGTGAAATCGTCGAAGTCGGGCGCCATGAGTCGGCCTATTTCAACAGCGGCGTCGGCCACATCTATACCTCGCTGGGCCGTGCCGACGCGCGGATACTGGTGGTGATGAGCGAGTAGCTTGTGTTGGGGGGGGGCGAGCCCTTAGGCCGACAGCTTTTCCCAGGTCAGGTCAAACTTCATCAAATACTTGCGCAGCCGGTCCGCGTCGTTCACCACGCTGCGCTGCGTGCGCGAGACATGAAACAGCGCCCGCCCGGCGTCGCTGAGGGAAGCGCTCTTGCGGCACACCTCGATCACCGCCTGCAGCTGCAGCCGGTCAAAATAATCGAGCGAGTCCGCGGCGCTGCCCAGCAAGGCGGCGAGCGAGACGCCGCTGCCGCCGGCCTCCGCCCCGGTGGCTTGCCACTGCCAGCGCAGGCGCGCGATCTCCGCCTCCACCAGGGCCAGCCCTATGCGGCCGTTGTCGCCCAGTGTTGCAAGCCTTGTGATGGAGGCGCTCAGGTCGCGGAAATTGCCGGTCCATACGGCCTCGGCCGACTGCGCGAAGCGCAGGTAGGCGGCGCGGGCCTCGGTGGTCATGCGGGTTTTGCGGCCCAGGTCTTCGGAGGCCAGCATGAGCTGGTGGTCCATATTGGGTTCGATATCTTCCCGGCGCTGGCCCAGGCCGGGCAGGGTGTAGGTCCACAGGTTGATGCGTGCGAACAGGTCTTCGCGGAAGTGCCCGCGCGCGACTTCCGCGCGCAAATCCTTGTTGGTGCCGGCTATCAGCTGGAAGCTGCTGTCGACCTCTTTGTCGGCGCCCACGGGCAGGAAGCGTTTTTCCTCAACGGCCTTGAGCAGCATGGCCTGCTCGTCCAGGCCCAGCTCGCCGATCTCATCGAGAAACAGCACGCCCTTGTCGGCCGTGCGCAGCAGCCCAGGGCGGTCGCTGGCCGCACCGGTGAAGGAGCCCTTCTTGTGGCCGAACAGGGTCGAGGCCGCGCCGTCGCCGTGCAGTGTCGCGCAGTTCACATCGACGAAACCGCCGCTCACTTGGTGGCGC
This sequence comes from Polaromonas sp. P4_F6, assembly GCF_056401275.1. Classification (NCBI taxonomy): domain Bacteria; kingdom Pseudomonadati; phylum Pseudomonadota; class Betaproteobacteria; order Burkholderiales; family Comamonadaceae; genus Polaromonas; species Polaromonas sp. P4_F6. The sequence continues at coordinate 895,778 of NZ_JBFUJQ010000001.1, forward strand.
GACTTTTTGAGTTCGAAAATGCGCCGCGCCAGCATGGACTTGCCCGCGCCTGTGGGCCCGGTCAACAGGATGGGCGCCTTGCTCTGCACGGCGATGCGCTCGATTTCCTCGATCATGCTGTTGAAGCGCGGGTTGCGCGTGGCAATACCGCTTTTGAGGAAGGAGACCGCATCCTGCTGCGCGACGGCGAGCCGCGCATTGATCGCGTCATAGCGCGACAGGTCCAGGTCTATCAGCTCGTAGCTGCCCGTGCCCTGGCCTTGCCGGCCCCGCGGCGGCGCCGTCTGCAGCAGCACGCCGGGGATAAAGCGCGCCTCCACCAGCAAAAACAGGCAGATCTGCGCGACGTGGGTGCCGGTGGTGATGTGGGCCCAGTACTCTTCGCGCTCGGTATCAAAGGGATAGGCGCTCATCCGGTCATAGAGCGCGCCGTAGACCTCGCCGAAATCCCAGGGGTTGGCCAAATTCATCTCGACCAGGCGGACTTCTGTGCCGGGCGAGAGCTGGACCACGTCGTCGCGTACCCGCTCGGCCAGCGGCTTGTTGCGCGCGTCGTGCATCAGTTCCAGCCGGTCGATGAGCAGGTCTTCGTGCTGCGCGATTGAGACCGTGGGCCGCCACTTTTCCCAACGCCCCGAGCCCAGGCCCGAGTCGAGCTGGGTGCCGAGGAAACCCATCACTACTTTTTTCTTCATATTTCTAATGTACTAGCTTTAAAGCTAGAAAAGTAAGAAATGCGCATCGCTGAATTAGATTGCTCTGCACATTGATTTGAAGAAATATTCAATCAAATCAAAGATCTTCCTCGTTGCTCGAGGGCTTTTGGCAAAGCTGGCACGGCGCCTGCAATAAAGAAGATGTCAGATGAGAAAGTTGTTCGCTCACAAGCAGGGGTTTCCGGGAAGCCGGGCCCCGCTGGTGCAGGAAGCACAGGTTGTCCTGGGCGTCCTGTATGCCGCGGCAACCGATGCGCTGGCGCCAAGGCATGCGGTCAAGGGGCGGCTCGGGTAGATGAGCCGCCCCGTCAGGTTCGACTCCTGATGCCATTGTTCTGTAGCTCAGATGGTTAGAGCACCGTGTTGTTAATACGGCTGTCGCGGGTTCGATTCCCGCCGAACGCTGACTTGAAAAATCAGCTTTATTGGAAGTCAAGTGTGCCGCGAGTGGGAAAAGTGGATGCAGCTTGCAGCGGGAAACCGCGGCAGTTTGCGGGGCCTGAACCCACCGGCAACAGTCGCCAGTGCAAAGGTACTGCGACACCGGACGGCGAAGACGCTGGTCGTGGCATCGAAAGATCTCACGCCCAGGCCCTTCACCTGAAAGTGCCCGCACCCTGAGTCCGCGGCTGTTGCCGATGCGGACTATGAGTTTGTTGAACTGGAAAAAAAGAATAAGGGAAAAGAAAAATGTTTGGATTAAAACAATACAAGGTCAAGAAAAACGAACGCGGCCTGCTGCTGCGCAACGGCGACTTCGAGCGCGTGCTGCAGCCCGGTAAACACTGGGTGTATGCCGGCGTCGACAACGTCCGCGTGGAAACCTTTGCGATGGAGCAGGCGGCGTTCACGCACGGCCTGGCCGATTACTTTATGGCCAAGGAGCCTGAAGTGGTGGCCCGGGAATTTGTCCAGGCCGCGCTGTCGGATTCGCAGGCGGGCCTGCGTTACGAGAACGGCTCGCTGGTGGAAGTGCTGGCACCGGCCACCCGCAAGCTCTACTGGAAAGGCCTGAACGACATCCGCATCGACGTGGTCGATATCGACCAGGGCCTGGCGGACAGCGAAAAGCTGCCGACCGGCCTGGTGGCCACGCTGGGCCAGACCCAGCTGCGCCAGCGCCCGGTGAGGGGCCTGGACGGCGTGCTGCTGGTGCAGGTGCCGGACTTCCATGCCGGTGTGCTGACGCTGGACGGCAAGGTGGCCGGGCTGCTGGGCGCCGGGGCTTATGGTTTCTGGCGCTACGGCCGCAAGGTGGACGTGGAATGCATTGACCTGCGTTCCCAGGCGCTTGAAGTCAGCGGGCAGGAAATCCTCACGCGCGACAAGGTGAGCCTGCGCCTGAACCTGACGGCCACCTGGCGTTACGAGGATGTGCTGAAGGCCTTCGCCCAGTGGGGCAAGCCCTCGGAGCAGATCTACCGCGAACTGCAGCTGGGACTGCGCGCGGCCGTGGGAACCCGCACGCTGGATGAGCTGCTGGAGAACAAGGCCGCGCTGGACGAGATCATTGCCGGGTATGCCCGCGACCGCCTGGCGGGCGCCGGCATGAAGCTCGAAAGCCTGGGCGTGAAAGACATCATCCTGCCCGGCGAGATGAAGGCCATCCTGGCGCAGGTGGTGGAGGCCGAGAAGTCGGCCCAGGCCAATGCGATCCGCCGCCGCGAAGAAACCGCGGCCACGCGTTCGCTGCTCAACACGGCCAAGGTCATGGAGGACAACCCGATTGTCCTGCGCATGAAGGAACTGGAGACGCTGGAACGAGTGGCCGAGCGTATCGACAAGATTTCCGTCATCGGAGGTCTGGACCAGGTGCTCAACGGGCTGGTGAAGCTGCGTTGAGGATTAAAAAGGGCGCGCTGGCACAGAAGGGAGCGCCACTGCCAAAAATGTTGATTGCCGGCAGGCCGGGTAACACCGGGTGCGGCGGGAAAGCCGGTTGACGGGCAAGGTTGAGGATGCAGGTGCTGGCTCCGATGACGGGTCTGCCACTGGCGCGCGTTTCCAACCGTCAGCTGGGCCACAGGCGTAAAACACCGTGGTCGCCGTATTGATGCGGGTTCGAATCCCGCCGCGTCCACCAAGTGAGTAATTGTTATGAACAGAAAAAAGATCATGTTGAAAGAAGATCGCACCCAGGAACGTATCGGCTACGTGCTGGATGGTGCTGGCTGGGCCACATTCAGTTTTCGTGCCGATGCCGGGCCCATGGCGTTCGCCGTGTCATACCTGCATGATTCGCTGGACGATCTCGCGCGCATGGGGGTCGATCTGGCCAATGGTGCACCGGGCGCCGCTGCGGTCTTTATGGACGAGCCGGGCGAGGTCCAGTTCGTGGTGACGGGCGGCCAGGACGAGCTGAACTTCGAGCTGCGCAGCTACACCGACTGGGCGAGCTGGGGAATGACAGCCGCTGACGACTACAGGTTGTTGGCAAGCGGGAGTCTCCCGCGCGTGGAGCTGGTGCGCAACATCCATGCGATCCTGGAGAGGATTTATGTGGAATTGGGGCCTGTGAAATACCGCGAACTCTGGGTGGAGCACGATTTTCCGCTGAGTAGATACGAACAGCTCATTGCGGCATTCGAGAAGCGGCCTCGGACCTGCTAGAAGTAGAAGAAAAACAGAAGAGAGAAATGAAAATGGAACAGAACTACCAACAACACGAAGTCACCGGCGGTGTGCCGGTGAAGATGTGGACCAAGGGCGTGCCGGTGGAAGCCCAGGCCCTCAAGCAGCTGGAAAACTCCGCGCGCCTGCCTATTGTGTTCAAGCATGTGGCCGTGATGCCCGACGTGCACTACGGCCTGGGCGCGACCATAGGCAGCGTGATCCCGACCTTCAAGGCCATCATTCCGGCAGCGGTCGGTGTGGACATCGGCTGCGGCATGATGGCCTGCAAGACCACGCTGAGCGCCGAAGACCTGCCCGACAACCTGGGGCCCCTTCGTACGGAAATCGAAAAAGCCGTGCCGCACGGCTCCGCGCCCAAGACCTACCGCCGTAACGGCTCGGTGCGCGAAGTCGGCGCCTGGACGAATCCGCCCAGCGCGGCCGATGCGGCCTGGGGCCAGCTGGTCGATGAGTTCGAGGCGCTATGCCTGGACTACCCGCGCCTGAAGAACACCAACAACCACCGCCACATGGGAACCTTGGGCGGCGGCAACCACTTTGTCGAGGTTTGCCTCGATGAAGGCGGCGGTGTCTGGATCATGCTGCACAGTGGTTCGCGCGGGGTGGGCAATGCCATAGGCACGCACTTCATTGAGCTTGCCAAGAAGGATGCAGAGCTGCACCAGCGCAACCTGCCCGACAAGGACCTGGCTTACCTCGAAGAGGGCTCGCAGTACTTTGGCGACTATGTGCGCGGCGTGGGTTGGGCGCAGAAGTTCGCGCGCCTGAACCGTGAGGTGATGATGCAGGCTGCGATCGGTGCGCTGCGCAAGGTGATCAGCAAGCCCTTCGAGACGCACCTGGAGGCGGTGAATTGCCACCACAACTATGTGCAGAAGGAAACGCACTTTGGGCAGGAGGTGTTTGTGACCCGCAAGGGCGCCGTGAGCGCCAAGGCGGGAGAGCTGGGGATCATTCCCGGCAGCATGGGCGCCAAGAGTTTTATCGTGCGCGGCAAGGGCAACCCCGACAGCTTCATGAGCTGCAGCCACGGCGCCGGCCGCACCATGAGCCGCACCCAGGCCAAGAAGCTGTTCACGGTGGACGACCAGGTCAAGGCGACCGAAGGCGTGGAATGCCGCAAGGATGCCGACGTGATCGACGAGATCCCGATGGCCTACAAGGACATCGACGCCGTGATGCTGGCGCAAAGCGACCTGGTGGAGGTGGTTTACACCCTCAAGCAGGTGGTGTGCGTGAAGGGATAGGGTGAGCCTCCGAGGGAGGAGGTCGCCCTGGCCCAAGTATCTAAAAAAACAAGAAACAGGAAAGAAGAAAAACAATGATTGAACTCGATGGCTCGCAAGGCGAAGGCGGCGGGCAGATTCTGCGTACGGCGCTGGCGCTGAGCCTGGTGACGGGCAAGCCCTTTCGCATGGACAACATCCGCGCCAAACGGCCCAAGCCGGGTCTGATGCGCCAGCACCTGGCCTGTGTGAATGCGGCTGTGGCGGTAGGCGGTGGCGTGGGCGAGACTTGCGCTGCCAATGCCAACGGCCAGCCCGTGCAGATCGGCGAAACCACGCTGCTGTTCACGCCCGGCAAGGTGCGAGCGGGCGACTATGAGTTTGCGGTGGGCTCGGCCGGTAGCTGCATGCTGGTGCTGCAGACCGTGCTGTGGCCGCTGCTGCAGGCCAAAGAGGCTTCGACGCTGCTGCTCAGCGGCGGCACGCACAACCCGATGGCGCCCTCCATCTCCTTTTTGCAGCTACTGGCGCCCTACTTCGGTGGCGGCGGTGAAGCGCTGTTTGACATCGAGCTGCGCCGGCATGGTTTTTATCCCGCCGGGGGCGGGGAGGCGCGCGTGCGCCTGAAGCCGCCGGCCCAGGGCTTTGCCGCCATCGACATCATGCAGCGCGGCGTGCTGCTGGAGGCTTATGCCGAATGCCTTCATGCCGGCCTTCCGAAAGGCGTGGCCGAACGCGAGCTGGCCATGCTGCAGCAGGGGCTGGGCTGGGATGAAAGCCGCCTGCGTAACCGTGGGCTGCGCAACAACGAGGGACCGGGTAATGCGCTACTGGCCGTCCTGCGCTATGAGCACATCACCGAGGTGTTTGCGGCCTATGGCGAAAAAACCGTCAGTGCCGAACAAGTGGCGCACCGCCTGCTGAACGAGGTCAGGGGCTACCAGGCGCACCAGGCGCCGGTGGGCCCGCACCTGGCGGACCAGCTGATGATCCCGATGGCGCTGGCGGCGATGCAGGGAAGAACGGGCCGCTACTGGGCGACGGAGTTGACCGAGCACACCCGCACCAATGCCCGCACGATTGAGGCTTTCCTGCCCGTGAAGTTCTCCTGCGAGGTGCGGGAAGGCGGTATCGTGATTTCGATCACGGCCTGATGGATGGGAACAAACCCGTGGCGCGCAGGATGTCAGCGCGCCGCGGGTTTTGTCGTGCCCTCGTCCGGCGCCATGACCGCGGTGTCTCTTTGCATCAAGGCGCGCACCAGCCAGGCAAACCATGCCGCGGCAATCGCCGCCGCCATCCACACCAGCATCTGCCCCAGCCGCGCCTGGTCGTCCAGCAGGTAGGCGTTGCAGACGCGCAGCGGCGAAGTTTCATAGAGGTTGCCGACCACCGCCATCATGGGCAGCACATTGCCCAGGAAGAATCCCTGCACCAGCAGGCCCGCCGGCCGCCACGACAGGCGGATCGCGGCGCCGCAGGCCAGCAGGGCCAGGTGTTTGAGGGCTTCGATGCGGCCGTCCACCAGCGCCAGGTCCAGCACGCGGGGAATCATCAAGATCGCGAGTATCAGTGCGACGGCGAACAGGCCGCTGATGCCGTGGGCATTCCAGCGCTGCAAGTGCGCCGTCCAGCGGCCCGGTAGTACCGCGGCGAGCAGGTAGCCGGCCACCATCAGCAAAGGGTATTGCACCAGCATGTGCCGCGTCATGCTGGCCTCCAGGCCGTGGCGCACACCGGGCCAGGCCAGCAGGCACAGCAAGACTCCGGCGATGCAGGCCAGCGCGCCACGCGAAAGAACAGCCGGCATCTTCATGGCCTTCATGGCGACGGCGCGGCGGTGCCCGCGAGGTGCCGCGCATAGTCGAGCGCGAGTTGCTGCTCCGCATAGTCAAAGATGCGAACCAGCCGGCCTTTCTGGTCGACGACCAGCAGCGCCGCGTTGTGCTCAAAATCGCCGCGCCCGTCGGGCACCACTACGACCTGGAAATCCGCCAGCAGGCGCTGGGTGCCCCGCGGATCAGGCGCACGCACAAAACGCCATAGCGCGGGGTCGGCGCTCAGTCGCGCCGCATAGGCTTGCAGCACGCCCGGTGTGTCATGGCCGCCGTCAAAGCTGATCGACAGCAGCTTCACCTGGCCGCCCTGGCCGCCGCGTTCCTGCAGCGCGCGCTGCAGTTGCTGGAAGCTGCTGCCCATTGCGAGGCAGACGGTCTGGCATCGTGTGTAGACAAAATCCACCAGGGTGACCGATTGCCCGTCCGCCAGGTATTGCGGCAGCGCCTGCGGGGCGATGCCGGGTCCGTCGATGCTGACCGCCGGGCTTGGCACCGGTTGCAAGGCGACTTCAAGCCGGCGTGCGCCCTCGGCGGTCCAGACCTGGAAGCCGTGCGTCAGCCATGCGGCGGCGGCATAGCCCGCCAGGGCCAGCATGGCGCTCAGCAAGGCGGTGCGAAACATGGGAAAGCTCAGGAGGCTTTGCCCGCCAGCGTCTTGAGCTCGGCGCCGCCGTTAAAGGGCGTGGTGCGCGTGCCGGCCTTGCGTTCGGCCTCGAACAGTTCAGGCTTGATGGCGCCCGCCTTGTTGGACCATTCGGAGCGGATGTAACTGGCCACCGCGGCCAGCTCGGCGTCGCTCAATTGCGGGAAGGCCGGCATGGCGCCCTTGAAGCTGTTGCCCATGACCGTGATCTCGCCGGTGATGCCGTGCAGCAGGATGTTGGCCACGGTGCGCTCATCGCCGGCCACCCACTCGGAGCCGTCCAGCGGCGGGAACACGCCCGGCAGCCCCTTGCCGGTAGCCTGATGGCAGGCCACGCAGTTGGCGGTGAACAGCTGTTTGCCGTTGGCGGAGGCGCCCGCGGCACCGGCCGCCGGGCCGGACAGGTCGGCCAGGGTGCGTTTGTCGCCGAGGTCGGCGCGGCCGAATGAGCCGGACAGCGCGATGTAGCCCGCACCCCACAGCACCAATGCCGCCGCCCCGACCAGGAAGAGCAGTGGAATCGGCTGGCTTTTTTCGGAGGGTTCGGCTTGCTCGCGCTCCTGTGCCCGGCTCTCGGAAGTCTTGTCGTTCTGCATGGCGTTACCTTGTGGGGCTCAGGGCTTGGGGGCGGGCGGCAGCACCGGGTAGGTGTGGTTCAGGCCCTGCAGGTACTTGACCAGGTCCAGCGCCTGGGGCGTGGGCACCACCACCTGGCCCACGTTGGGCCCGTAGGCGGGCGGCAGGGCCAGCGGCGTCTCGCCTTCGCTTTCCGCGTCTTTGGCGTCCTTGACGACGAAGAGATAGGGGTAGGATGGCATGATGGAGCCGGGCACATAGGCGCGCGGCTGGTACAGGTGGCCCAGGTGCCAGTCCTTGCTGGGCTGGCGCGCCCCGATGTTGAACAGGTCGGGACCGGTGCGCATGCTGCCCAGCAGGTGGGGCTTGTCGTAGAAATAATCGCCGGGCACCGAGGCCCGGCCCCAGCCGCGCTCCGCATCGGGGCCGAAGTTGCGGTCGCGCGGCTGCTGGCTGTGGCAGTACACGCAGCCGTTGGCGATATAGACCTCGCGCCCGCGCAGCTGCGCGCTGGTGTAGCCCTTGAGCTGGGGCGGCGGCTTGATGTCGCGCACCTGCATATAGGGCATGACGACCAGGGCCGCCGTGGCAATGCCCAGCGCCACCATGGCGCCCGAGGCCAGCTTGACTTCATTTTCCATGTGCAGCCCCCAGTTCCGTGCTTTGCGGCTCGTTGGGCCAGAACAGGGCGGCGCCCGCGCGGCCCGGCCCGAAGCGCAGCGCCATGGCCAGGAAATGGCCGACGAACACCAGGTGGCTGAGCACCATCAGGCTGCCCCCGACGGATCGCCACTGGAGGTAGGGCAACGTGACCTCCACCGAGGCCATAAAGGGCCGCGCCGCGTCCAGCATGGCCACACCCTGGAGCCAGCCGCCTATGGTGAGCCCGACAAAATAAATCATCGCCCCCACGGCCGCCAGCCAGAAATGCAGGGTGATCAGTTTGGGGTAGGGCCACTCCCAGTTCAGCACCCGTGGCATCATGAAATAGATGGCGCCGAACAGCACCATGGTGACGAAGGCATAGGCGCCCAGGTGGGCGTGGGCCACCGTGAAATGGGTGAAGTGCGTGATCTGGTTGACGCTGCGCAGCGCCTCCAGCGAGCCCTGCAGCGAGGATGCCAGGTACATCAGCCCGCCGAACATCATGAAACGCAGCGTGGGCGAATAGCGCGCCAGGTGCATGCGCCCCCGCAGGGTGGCGCCCATATTGATGCTGAAGGCGATCACCGGAATCACCATCATGACGCTCTGCACGATGGACAGCGTGATCAGCCAGCCCGGCACCGGCCCGCCTATGAGGTGGTGGCCGCCGACCTGCCCGTAGAAAAACGCCAGCGTCCAGAAGCCGAGCAGCGAGAGGTTGTAGGAGCGTATCGGCCGGCCTATGACCTTGGGCAGGAAGTAATAGATGGCGCCCACGCTGACCGGCGTGAACCACAGGCCCAGCACGTTGTGGCCGTACCACCAGTTGGTGGTGGCCTGCTGCACCCCGGTGTGCACACCGGGCATCTTGCCGACCAGGAAGAGCAGCGCGATCCACAGCAGCGCCGCCGTCATGTACCAGACGCTGACGTAGAGGTGCGAAACCTTGCGGTTGACCAGCGTGTACAGCACCGGCAGGATCACCAGGGCAAAGCCGGCGAACATGAAGATCGCGATCTGCCACGGGATCTCCAGGTATTCCATGCCGTCGTTCCAGCCGGTGGCGATGGCGCCTATGCCGCCGGCGATGCCCATGTTGATGAGCGCGCCGCCCAGCATGACCCAGATGGCGCCGTACAGCCGCGTGCGCAGCAGGCGCGGCAGCAGCCACACGATCATCCCCAGCGCGGCATTGGTGATCCAGCCGTAGAGCACGCCGGTCAGGTGCACCGTGCGTATGCGGCCGAAGGTCAGCCAGGCATAGTCGGTGAGCCAGTCGGGCTCATGCAGCTTGATGGACGAGATCAAACCCGCCGCCGAGCCCACCACCAGCCACATGCAGGCAAAGGTAATGAACATGAACACCGGGAAGGCGGTGGAGCGGTCGGAACTGATGCGGTCCAGCAGCTCGGCGGCGTCCGCAGCGTGCGCCTGGAGGCCGCCTTCCTTGGCCGCCTGCTGCATGGACGCCTGGGCGGCGCCCTGCAGGGCCGGGTCGTCCACCTGGCCGACTTCGCCGTGCGCGAAGATCACCGAGGCGGCGGTCGGGTTCTCCACCAGCAACCCTTTGCGCAGCGACCAGATGAATACAAACAGGCCGATGATGGAGAGCAGAAAGGCGCCCAGCAGGCTGAAGACGGCGCTGTCCATCATGCGGCCCCTTCTGTCTGTGCGGCCTGCCCGCTGTTCCGGGGGGAAACTGTCATGAATCATTCCTCCGCTATGTGTGTTGAAGGGACGCTTGCGCCTGGCGACAGCCTTTTTGGGGCCCTTGGGCCGAGGCCGGCAGTGGCTGCGTGCGGAGCGCCCATCCTACGCCTTTGGCTCCTCGCAGGCCAGCCTGCAAAGCCGGGAATGCGCCGTCTGCTATGAATTTTGTAGCTTTTTTGCGTTCGATGCGGCGGGCATGGGCGCGCGCCCGGAATTTTTGTACGAATTAAGTTTCGCCTCATGAAGGCGTGTTAGCCTCGCCCGCATGTTGAACCGCATCCCCTCCTTCCTGCGCCATGTCGGGCCCGGCGTTGTCACCGGCGCCGCCGACGACGACCCATCCGGCATCGCCACCTACACGCAGGCGGGGGCGCAGTTCGGCACCGGGCTGCTCTGGACGGTGTTTTTATCGCTGCCCTTCATGATCGCCATCCAGTTGGTGAGCGCTCGCATAGGGCGGGTCACCGGCAAGGGCGTGGCGGCCAACCTGCGCGAGCACACGCCGCGGGCCTTTCTGATGAGCATGGTTTTCTTGCTGGTGGTCGCCAACACCATCAACATTGCCGCCGACATCGCCGCCATGGGCGAGGCGCTGCAGCTCGCGGTGGGCGGCGGCGACCATTTCCATGCGGTGGCTTTCGGCGTCATCACGGTGCTGCTGCAGGTGTTTGTGCCCTACCGCAAGCTCGCGCCCATCCTCAAGTGGCTGACGCTGTTCCTGTTCGCCTATGTGATCGCCGTGTTCCTGGTGCAGGTGCAGTGGGCCCAGGTGCTGCACGACCTGGTGATTCCCAAGCTGCAATGGACCTCGGGCTACTGGATGATGATCGTCGCGCTGCTGGGCACCACGATCTCGCCTTACCTGTTTTTCTGGCAGGCCTCGCAGGAAGTCGAAGAGCTGCGCCTGAAGGGCGGCGGCCCTGGATCGGAAAAGGAAGTGCGCCGCGACCTGCGCCGCGTCAAGCGCGACACCTACATCGGCATGTTTTTCTCCAACGCCATCGCCTTCTTCATCATGGTGCTGGGTGGGGCGGTGCTGTATGCGGCCGGCATCCACGACGTCACCTCGGCCGCGCAGGCGGCGCAGGCCTTGCGGCCGCTGGCCGGCGACTTTGCCTTTGCGTTGTTTGCGGGCGGCATCATCGCCACCGGCCTGCTGGCCGTGCCGGTGCTGGCCTCGTCGGCCGCCTACGCGGTGGCCGAAGCCTTCGGCTGGCCCGAGGGCCTGGAGCGCCACTGGTACGAGGCCAAGCGCTTTTACGCCATCATCGTCATCGCCACGGTGGTCGGCACCGGCATGGACTTCACCAGCATAGACCCGATGAAGGCGCTGTACTGGAGCGCCGTGATCAACGGCGTGGTGGCCGTGCCCATCATGGCCGGCCTGATGCTGCTGGCCGGCCGCAAATCGGTGATGGGCAAGTTCACCTCGGGCTTCAAGACCACCTGGTTTGGCTGGGGCGGCGTGGTGGTGATGGGTTTTGCGGTGTTGATGATGTTGCTGGACTTGTTCCGGCCATTCTTCTAGGACCGGTCACTCTTTATTCCTCTCCAAGAGGGGAAGCAGATTCATATCCGCAGATTACGCAGATTTACGCAGATAAAGATAAACAGACAAACCCGATGTGAGGTCGTATGGCCAGCATAAGGGAATAGGCCTGAAGCCTTGGGTAAAAAAGTCTTGTTTTTAATCTGCGGAAATCTGCGTAATCTGCGGATAAATTCCTATCCTAGGAACCGTCACGGCGCATGACCCACAAACGCTGCGGCCCCGCACCCTGTTCGCCCAGCTTGTCATAAGGATTGCGCAGCCGGCATTTGTCGATCGACAGGCAGCCGCAGCCTATGCAGTCATCCAGCGTGTCGCGCAGCTTTTTGAGCTGCGCCATGCGCTCGTCCAGGTCGGCGCGCCAGGCGGCCGACAGGCGCTCCCAGTCCGCGCGGCTGGGCGCGGCCTTCGCGGGCAGGGTGGACAGGGCCGCCTCGATGTCGGCCAGCGCAATGCCCACCCGCTGCGCCACACGCACAAAAGCCACACGCCGAAGCATCTCGCGCGCATAACGGCGCTGGTTGCCTTCTGTGCGGGTGCTGCTGATCAACCCCTTGGTTTCATAAAAATGCAGGGTTGAAACCGCCACGCCGCTGCGCCGCGCCATGTCGCCGACCGAGAGCGTGGGGAAGATGCCGGCCTGTTCGAGTTCCGTGCCCATGGCTTTCCTTGAAAAAAGTGCTTGACCTCAACTTTACTTGAGGTTTCAAACTCCTGCTTTTACGGGCCAACCCGGCCCGCTTTTTTCAAAGAAGGAGTTGTTTCCATGTCCAGCGATTCATCCAGCCCCGCTTCCACTTCTGCCTCTGCCTCCGTGTTCCGCGTCGACAAGTTTGTCGTGCCCTCGCAGTCCATCTCCGCTTTTGTCGAGCGCATCCACCAGGTCCAGCGCATGCTGGGCGAGCAACCGGGCTGCCTGCAAAAACATGTGCTGACCCAGACCGGCGACAGCAGCGAGTTCGATGTGGTGACGGTGGTGGAATGGGCCAACGCCGATGCGGTAGCCGCCGCCCAGGCCGTGATGCAAAAGCTGCTCGCGAGCGAGGGCTTTGATATCCAGGCTTTCAGGAAAAAGCTGGGGGTGCGTGGGGATTCGGGGATGTATCGGGAGGCGTGAGCAACAACTTCGGTACTGCACTAAAGCACAGTCGCAACTCCGAGTTTGTTAGCTTCTGACCGCGCATCGCGCAATAGGTCTATACATTCTTATCGATTTGCGAATTCATCCAGCAGAGCCACTACCTGAGCTTCATTTCGCGCCATGGCGAATGAGCGCGCGGTATGTCCGTTGGCCGCCAACGATATATCGGCTCCCTGATCAAGAAGTTTTTTGACAAAGTCAATCTTGCCCATTTCGGCTGCACGATGTAGGGCTGTGAAGCCGCGCAAGTCACGAGCGTTAGGGTCCGCGCCGTGCGCCAGTATGAAGTCAAAGGCTTCCGCGTTGCTGCCTTGGGCCGCGGTCATTAGTGCTGTCGCCCCTTCACTTGATCTGGCGTCTATGTCGGCGCCTGCATCTTTCAGAATCGAAAGAACTTGGGGATTCCTGCTGGCCAACGCCCATTGAATCGGCGTAAGTCCATCTGCAGCCAGAAGATCAACGGGATCGCCCGCCTTAAGTCTAGAACGTACGGCATCGATATCTCCTCGGGCCACCGCAATATGGAGCAGGGAGTGCGTCCTCAAGGGCTTGTCTGGAAGCTCGTAGAGAACTTCTTCAGCCGTCGCGAACAATGCAAGTTTTCCAAACTGCGCCATGCACCAGGTTGCGGCAGCGTCTGGCGAGAGTTCTAAACCGACGGGGAGCGGTACGGGGTAGGGCAGTTGAAGAGCGTGGCTCCGAAGCAAAAAGTCCAACAAACGCTGATTTGTACGGGCATCTGCATGGTCTGGAAGCAGGGTGCCATGCAATTCATAAATTTGCGCATAACCATCTTGCACTGTGAAGTGCGCGATGGCTTGTACTTGGCGCGTCCAACTCCGCACACAGATAATCGTTCCCTGATGGACGAACAATGCCCATTTGTGTTCCATTTGCCGCGGAATAAACAGCACTCCGTCGGCAATCCGGTGATCTACTGGGTACCGCAAATCAATTGCTAAACGGAGGTCACTCTGGGGTATCTCACCGACAAACCCTTGGCCATCGTCTTGGCCGAATGAGACGGCATTGGTGGCACATCGTGGGTCAACAGAAGTTGACAGCATGGTTTGCGTAAAGGGCCGTACGTCCAGCAATTGAACACCCCAAGGGTTTTCAGATGCAGCAATCGGGATTGGTGTAGTGGCAGCGGGGGCTGGTTTTCGAGTGCCGTCAACTGTATGCATGGGCGACGAACTATTTACCTCCGGTGCAACGGGCTTTGCCTTGCGAAAGATGCTTCGAATCCAATGCCCAACCATGCCTTAACCTTGAACTAAAGTAGTTGCCCGATCATAGACGGGAGATCTCAAGGGTTTTACCCTATCCGCGATAGGTGGTGCTACTCATGAATGGCGTCGTGCTTTGAATTGAGCGCGTTTCCCGGATGTCAGTTTGGGTGACACTGACCTCTTCACCTGAGTGAAAAGGGATGTGCGTTGCGGCAAGCGTTTTGCTCGGGTAAGGAATTAGTCAAGCGTCACAGCCCTCAGCACACTCTCCGCCGTAGCCGGCGCATCCATCACCACAAGCTGATCTTTCGCCTTCACAGCTCCCACCGCATCCCGCATCGCCTCATACACGCTGATCGCCAGCATCAAGGGCGGCTCACCCACGGCCTTGCTGCCGAAGACGTTGTCTTCGCGGTTGGGCTCAGGCCACAGGGCTATCCTGAAGTGTTCCGGCACGTCGCCGGTCGCGGGGATTTTGTAGGTGCTGGGCGCGTGGGTGGTCAAGAGGCCCTTGTCGTTCCACACCAGTTGTTCAGTCGTGAGCCAGCCCATGCCCTGGATAAAACCGCCTTCGATCTGGCCTATGTCTAGGGCCGGGTTGATGCTGGTGCCCACGTCGTGCAGGATGTCGACCTTGAGAACCCGGCTTTCGCCGGTCAAAGTATCTATCGCGACTTCAGTGCAGGCCGCGCCGTAGGCGAAGTAGTAGAAAGGCCGGCCGGTCAGGGTGGTTTTGTCGTAGTGGATTTTCGGCGTGCGGTAAAAACCGTCGCTCCACAGCTGTATGCGATTGGCATAAGCCAGTTTCACGACCTCGGTGAAGGGCCGCGCGCCTGCCGGCGTGATGACCTCGCCGCTTTCAAATTGCACGGCGCCTGCGCCGCAGCGGTCCAGGCCGGCGACGAACTGCGCGAGGTTGTCGCGCACATTGCGGGCCGCGTATTGCGCGGCGCGCGCGTTAAGGTCGGTGCCGGCCGAGGCCGCGGTGGCCGAGGCGTTGGGGACTTTGCTGGTGTCGCTGGCCGTGGCCAGCACCTGGGCCAGGGGCACGCCGAGTTCGTCGGCCACGATTTGCGCGACCTTGGTGTTCAGGCCCTGGCCCATTTCGGTGCCACCGTGATTCACCTGCACGCTGCCGTCGGTATAGACATGCACCAGCGCGCCGGCCTGGTTGAACAGCGTGGCGGTGAAGGAGATGCCGAATTTGACGGGGGTGAGGGCGATGCCGCGCTGGATGACTTCGCTTCTGGCATTCCAGGCCGCGATGGCCTGGCGGCGCTGGCGGTAGTGCGAGGTCTGCTCCAGCTTGGCCAGCAGCGGTTCAAGGATGTTGTCCTCGACCTTCATCTGGTAATGGGTCACGTTCCGCTCGCCGATGCCGTAGAGGTTTCGCCTGCGCACGTCCAGCGGGTCCAGGCCCAGGCTGCGCGCGATGTCGCCCATGATGGTTTCGATGACGATCATGCCCTGCGGGCCGCCGAAGCCGCGGAAGGCGGTGTTGCTCTGGGTGTTGGTTTTGCAGCGGTAAGAGGCGATCTCCACGTCTTCAAGGAAATAGGCGTTGTCGGCATGGAAGACCGCGCGGTCGGCCACCGGGCCTGAAAGGTCGGCGCTAAAGCCGCAGTTCACGGCCATCATGAGCTTGAGGCCGGTGAGCCGGCCGCTGTCGTCAAAACCCACCTCGTATTCGTAGGCAAAGGGATGGCGCTTGCCGGTGACCATAAAGTCGTCGTCGCGGTCCAGCCGCAGCTTGACGGGGCTGTTTAGCTTGTGGGCGGCAATCGCGGCCCAGACGGCCATCTGGCCCGACTGGGTTTCCTTGCCGCCAAAGCCGCCGCCCATGCGCCTGCACTCCACACGCACGGCATTATTGGCAATGCCCAGCGCGTGCGACACCCAGTGCTGGATCTCGCCGGGGTGCTGGGTGCTGGAATACACCAGCCATTGCTGCTGCTCCTGCGGCACGACGTAGGCCACCTGGCCCTCGAGGTAGAAGTGTTCCTGGCCGCCCACTTCGAGGGTGCCGCGCAGTGTGTGGGCTGCTTTTTTGAGGGCAGCCGCTGCATCGCCGCGTTTCACAAACACCGGCGGCAGCACATAACTTTCAGCCTTGAGCGCATCCTGCACCTTGAGCAGGGCCGGCAAGGGTTCTATGTTGCACACCACCTTGCGCGCGGCGCGGCGCGCCTGCATCACGGTGTCGGCCACCACCACGCCTATGACCTGGCCTATGTGCTGCACGGTATCTTGTGCGAACACTGGCTCGTCATGCGAAAAATTGCCCAGTACAGGGTCACCGGGAATGTCGCGCGCGAGGATCACGTCGCGCACACCGGGCATGGCCAGGGCCGCGGTGGTGTCTACGCCCAGCAGCTTGCCGTGCGCCACCGTCGACAGGATGGGTGCGGCATGCAGCGTGCCGCGCAACTCGGGAATGTCGTCGACATAGGTGGCGGCGCCGGCCACCTGCGCGCGCGCGCTTTCATGCGGCGTGGATCGGCCGGCCGCGCGTGCGCCGGCGGGCTGGCGGGCCAGCGATTGTTTTTGGGCCGGGTCGGCGGGCGGCATGCTGTCGGCGCGCGCATTGGGCGTGCGCACCGCGGGGTCGGCCACCACGTCGCGGCTCACGGACATGTCCTTGGCATTCATGCGGCCTCCTCCAACCGGAAGGAGGCCAGGTTGATCTGCTGCAGGCCCCGGCTTTCGAGCCAGTAGCGCTGCAGCAAATTGCCCAGCACCTCGCTGCGGTAGGCGGCCGAGGCCCGCATGTCGGAGATGGGCGAGAACTCGGCGCGCAAGGCGGCCATGGCCTGGCGCACGGTGGCCTGGGTCCAGGGCTTTCCGGTAAGCGCTGCCTCGGTCCGCACCGCGCGCACCGGCGTGGCGGCGACGCCGCCCGCGCCAATTGAGGCGGCGATGACCTGGCCGTCCTGCACTTGCAGGTTGATGGCCAGGCAGACGGCGGAGATGTCGTCGTCGTAGCGTTTGGAGATTTTGTAGACCCGTAGCCGTTCCGGCCCCTCACCCCAGCCCTCTCCCCAGAGGGGCGAGGGAGCAATACCGGTTTTCTCTTCAGTCCCCTCTCCCCCTGGGAGAGGGTTAGGGTGAGGGCCACCCGGCCTGGGTACCTTCACCCAGGCCAGCACCTCATCCGCCGCCATCACATTCTGGCGGTAGCCGGTGTAAAGCTTCTCCAGCGGCATCTCGCGATGCCCGCGCACGCTCATCAGCACCACGTTGGCGCCCAGCGCGATCAGCAGCGGCATGGAGTCGCCAATCGGCGAGCCATTCGCGACATTGCCGCCCAGGGTGCCCGAGTTGCGCACCGGCAGGCCGGCAAAGCGGGCCGCGAAGTTGTGCAGCTGCGGGCGGTCCTTCACCAGCGCCGCGTAGGCATCGGCCAGCGTCACGGCCGCGCCTATGGCGATGTGATGCGGGTAGTGTTCAACACGCCGCAGCTCTTGCACCTTGGTGACGTCAATCACCTGGCCGAATTCCCTATGCATCTTGGTGACCCAGAGACCCACGTCGGTGCAGCCGGCGACCAGCTGGGCGCCGGGTTGTTCAGCACGGGCCTGCAGCAGGCCGGCCAGGGTGCGCGGGGCCAGGTAGGCTGTTTCGGCCACGCCGGGCTCCGAGCGCAGGGACTGGAGCTTGCGCAGCAGCGCGGCTTCATCAACCTTCACGGGCGGCAGCGCGGCCATGGCCTGCGCGGCGTCCAGGATGGGCCGATAGCCGGTGCAGCGGCAGAGGTTGCCCGAGAGTTCTTCCTGCGCGAGCTCGCGGCTAATGGGCTCGCCCTTGCAAACGTGGTTCTGGTACATGCCGAACAGGCTCATCACAAAACCGGGGGTGCAGAAGCCGCATTGAGAGCCATGCTGGTCGACCATGGCTTGTTGGGCCGGATGCAGGGCACCGTCTTGCGCCAGGTCCTCGACTGTCCACAAGGCCAAACCGTCAACCGAATGCGCCAGCCGTATGCAGCTGTTGATGGCGCGGTACTGGACCTGCCCGCCCGAGGCCTCGCCCAGCACCACGGTGCAGGCGCCGCAGTCGCCCTCGCCGCAGCCTTCCTTGGTGCCGGTGCAGGCCATGTCCTCGCGCAGCAAGTCCAGCAGGGTGCGGCTGGGTGGTACATTGCTGACGGAAACAACTTCGCCCCGCCTGATGAAGCGGATGGGTCTGGAAGAAAGTGGAACAGCCATGCTTCAGGTTAAACACTCGCGCCGTGCCCGGCATATCAAAGCCCATATCAAGCGCATGGGTGAAAAGGTATGAAAGACCAGGCGCTTTTCGACAAGATAGACCTCCATCTCATCAGGGTCTTGAACACCGTGCTTACTGAACGCAGCGTATCACGCGCCGCCATCCGATTGGGTATGTACCAGCCCGCCGTCAGCGCGGCGCTCAAGCGCCTGCGCGTGCTGGCCGGCGACCCCATCCTGGTGCGCTCGGGCGCGGGCATGGTGCCCACCGATGCCGGCCTGCGCATGATCGAGCCCTCGGCCAGCATTTTGCGCGCGGCCGGCATGCTGTTCAGCGACGCCCGCGGCTTCGACCCGGCCACGGCCGACAGCACCTTCCGCCTGGCGGCCAGCGACTACCTGGACCCGCTTTTTTTGCCGCAGCTGGTCGCGCAGGTCAAGGCGCAGGCGCCGCGCTGCCGCATCGAGATCCAGCCGCTGTCGGCCGACTCCGACTACCGCGCGCAGCTGGCCCAGGGCCAGGCCGACATCGTGATCGGCAACTGGGCCGCGCCGCCCGATGACCTGCACATGGCGCGCCTGTTCGGCGACGAGGTGGTGTGCCTGGTGGCCAAGGACCACCCCGCGGTGCGCCGCGGCTGGGACACCGCGAGCTGGCTGGAAGCCGAACACATCGCGCCTTCGGCGCTGCACCCGGGCGCCAAGGGCGTGATCGACGAGCACCTGGACGCGCTGGGCCTGGCGCGCAACATCACGGTGCGTTGCCCGCATTTCGGCCTGATGCCGTCCATGGTGGCATCAAGCTTGCTGGTGATGACCACGGGCCGCCAGTACTGCGAACGTTTTGCCGGCATCCTGCCGGTCGCCATACTGCCCAGCCCGGTGGAGTTCCCGCGCATGATGTATTACCAGCTCTGGCATGAACGCACGCATGCCTCGAATGCCGCGAAATGGCTGCGCGAGAGGGTCAAGTCCGTGGCCTCCATGCTGCGAAAAGAATGACTTCCCGTGACGGCCGGGCATGTGCCGCCGGCCTGGCTCCCTAGAATACCGACCACCCCAAAAAACGGACACCACGAGACAAATGAGCACAGCACAGCCCCCCACCGACAGCCCCTCCGGGCCGCAAGCGCGGCTGCGGCTGGAGGGCATCAGCAAAAGTTATCCCGGTGTGCTGGCCAACAGCGGCATTTCGCTGACCGTGCGGCCCGGCGAGATCCACGCCGTGCTCGGCGAGAACGGGGCCGGCAAGTCCACGCTGATGAAAATCATCTACGGCGCCGTCCGGCCCGACGCCGGCACCGTGGCCATGGACGGCCAGAGCGTGACGGTGCGCAACCCGCACGAGGCGCGGGCCCTGGGCATCAGCATGGTGTTCCAGCATTTCAGCCTGTTCGACACGCTCACCGTGGCCGAAAACGTCTGGCTGGGGCTGGACAAACACCTGAGCCTGGCCGAGGTCTCGTCCCGCATCGTACAGACCACCCAGGCCTACGGCCTGCAGCTGGACCCGACGCGGCCGGTGCACACGCTCAGCGTCGGCGAGCGCCAGCGCGTGGAAATCGTGCGCGCGCTGCTCACGAATCCCCGGCTGCTGATCCTGGACGAGCCGACCTCGGTGCTGACGCCGCAGGCCGTCGAAAACCTGTTTGTCACCTTGCGCCAGCTGGCCGCGCAGGGCTGCAGCATCCTCTATATCAGCCACAAGCTGCATGAAATCCGCGCGCTGTGCACCGCCTGCACGGTGCTGCGCGGCGGCAGGGTCTCGGGCGAATGCGACCCGCGCCAGGAATCGAATGCTTCGCTGAGCCGCCTCATGATTGGCGCCGAGCCGCCCGCGCTGGAGCACCGCGAGCTGCACGCCGGCGCCGTAGTGCTGGACGTCAAGCAGCTGGATTTGCCCAAGGAAGAACAGTTCGGCGTGGACCTGCACCAGGTGGCGCTGCAGGTGCGCGCCGGCGAGGTGGTGGGCATTGCCGGCGTCTCGGGCAACGGCCAGAAGGAATTGCTCTACGCGCTCTCGGGCGAAGACACCCGCGCCGCCGGCGATGCGATCGTGGTCAAGGGCCAGGCGGTGGGCAAGCTCGGGCCACACCGGCGCCGCGCGCTGGGCCTGCATTTTGTGCCCGAGGAGCGCCTGGGCCGCGGCGCTGTGCCTTCGCTTTCGCTGGCGCGCAACCTGCTGCTCACGCGCAAGGAGTCCGTCGCCGGCAACGGCTGGCTGAACCGCGGCGCGCTGCAGGCGCAGGCCGAGCGCATCATCGCCGCCTACAAGGTCAAGTCGGGCGGGCCGCAGGCCGTGGCCAAGTCGCTGTCGGGCGGCAACCTGCAGAAATTCATCATGGGCCGCGAGATCGATGCCCAGCCCACGCTGCTCATCGTGTCGCAGCCGACCTGGGGCGTGGACGTGGGCGCGGCCACGCAGATACGCGGCGAGCTGCTCAAGCTGCGCGACGCCGGCTGCGCGGTGCTGGTGGTCAGCGAGGAGCTCGAGGAGCTGTTCGACATCTGTGACCGGCTTTATGTGATGGCCAAGGGCCAGCTTTCGCCTTCGCTGCCGCGCGCCGACGCGACCGTGGAGCGCGTGGGGCAGTGGATGAGCGGCCTGTGGTCGCAGACGGAGGTGGCCCATGGCGCAGCTTGAAGTCCGCCCCCAGCCATCCGCCTTCTGGAGCTATGCCTCGCCGCTGCTGGCCCTGCTGATCACCGTGCTGATAGGCGTGGCGCTGTTCGCGGCCCTGGGCAAGGACCCGGTCAAGGGCCTGCAGGTGTTTTTCTGGGAACCGATCAAGTCGCCGTATGCCATCGGCGAGCTGCTGGTCAAGGCCACGCCGCTGCTCATCATCGCGCTGGGGCTGGCTGTCTGCTTTCGCTCCAATGTCTGGAACATAGGCGCCGAAGGCCAGTTTGTCATGGGCGCCATCGCGGCCGGCGGCATCGCGCTGCTGGCGGAAAAAACCACCGGCCCCTGGATTGTTCCGGCCATCCTGCTGGCGGGCATCGCGGGCGGCATGGCCTGGGCCGGCCTCACGGCCCTGCTGCGCGACCGCTTCAACGCCAACGAGATCCTGGTCAGCCTGATGCTGGTCTATGTGGCCGACATGGTGCTCAACTTCCTGGTCTTCGGGCCCTGGAAGGACCCCAACGGCTACAACTTCCCGCAGACAAAGACCTTTGAGGCCGTGACGCAGATCCCGCGGCTCATGCAGGGCTCGCGCGTGAACATCGGCATCCTGCTCGCGCTGCTGGGCGTGGCCGGGCTGTGGCTGTTTTTGTTCCGCACCTATGCGGGCTTCCGGCATGAAGTGAGCGGCCTGGCGCCCGCGGCCGCGCGCTATGCGGGCTTCTCGTCGCGCCGCGCGCTGTGGCTGGCGCTGCTGACTTCGGGTGCCGCCGCGGGCCTGGCCGGCGCGCTGGAGGTGGCCGGCCCCATAGGCCAGCTCACGCCCTATGTGCCGGCGGGCTACGGTTTTGCCGCCATCATCGTCGCCTTTGTGGGGCGGCTGCACCCGGTGGGCGTGGTGTTCTCGGCCATCCTGATGAGCATGTTTTATATAGGCGGCGAGCTCGCGCAGTCGCGCCTGGGCCTGCCCAAGTCCATCACCGGCGTGTTTCAGGGCCTGCTGCTGTTCAGCCTGCTGGCCTGCGACACCCTGATCGCCTACCGCCTGAGGCTGGCCAAGCCCATCACCATGCCGGTGGCCACGCCGCCGTCGTCCGAAGTCCTCAAAGGAGCCGAGTGATGGATTCCACCGCGCTGCTGATCGCCGCGACGCTGAGCGCCGGCACCGTGCTGGCCATCGCGGCCCTGGGTCTGCTCATCAATGAAAAAGCCGGCATCGTCAACCTGGGCGCCGAGGGCATGATGCTGTGCGCCGCCATCGCCGGTTTTGCCACGGTGGTGCACACCGGCAACAGCTGGCTGGGCTTTGCCGCCGGCATGGCGGCGGGCGCCTTCCTGGCGGCTGTTTTCGGCGTGCTGGTGATCTGGCTCAATACCAACCAGTACGCGACCGGCCTGGCGCTGAGCCTGTTCGGCGCGGGTTTTTCGGCCTTTGCCGGCATCAAGTACGTGCAGGAAAAACTGCCCGAGCAGCCGCACTACCCGATTCCCTTCCTGGCCGACGTCCCGCTGCTGGGGCCGGCGCTGTTCCGCCAGCATCCCATGGTCTATATCGCGATGGCGCTGACGGCCGGGCTGGTCTGGTTTTTGTACCGCACGCGCGCCGGCCTGGTGCTGCGCTCCGTCGGCGAAAGCCCCGAATCGGCGCATGCGCTGGGTTACCCGGTGCGGCGCATACGGCTGGCGGCCGTGGTGGCCGGCGGCGCGCTGTGCGGCCTGGCCGGCGCCTATGTGTCGGTGGCCTACACGCCGCTGTGGGTCGAGGGCATGATCGCCGGCAAGGGCTGGATCGCGCTGGCGCTCACCACCTTCGCCACCTGGCGCCCGGCACGGGTGTTGCTTGGCGCTTACCTGTTCGGCGGGGTGACCATGCTGCAATTCCACCTGCAAAGCCTGGGCGTGAACGTGCCCACGCAGTTTTTGAGCATGCTGCCCTACCTGGCCACCATCGTGGTGCTGGTGCTGATCTCGCGCAACCCGCTGTGGATTCGCGTCAACATGCCCAGCTCCATCGGCAAGCCGTTTTACCCCGGGGCTTGAGGACCTGTCCCGGGTTTCCGCCGCATAATTGCATTTTTTCCGTGCACCCTGTTTTACTTTCTTCACCTTCCTTCCACGAAAGCGAGATGACATGACTGACCTGCAAAAACGTTCCCTGCTCAAGCTGGCGGCCCTGTCCGCGGTGGCTGCGGCGGCCCTGGTGGGTTGCGGCAAAAAGGAAGAGGCGGCACCGGCAGCTCCGGCCGCCGCGCCCGCGGCTGCGGCGCCCGCCGCCAAGGCCGAGCCCCTGAAGGTGGCGTTTGCCTATGTCGGCCCGGTGGGCGACGGCGGCTGGACCTATGCCCACGACAACGGCCGCAAGGCGGTGCAGCAGGCCTACGGCGACAAGGTCGTCACCAGCTTCGTCGAAAAAGTGCCCGAGTCGGCCGACGCCGAACGTGTGATCCGCGACATGGCGGCCCAGGGCAACAAGCTGATTTTCGGCACCACCTTCGGTTACATGGAACCCATGCTCAAGGTCGCCGGCGACACCAAGGACGTCAAGTTCGAGCACGCCACCGGCTACAAGCAGGCCGACAACATGCGCACCTATGACAGCCGCACCTACGAAGGCGCTTACATGGCCGGCGTGATCGCCGGCAAGATGAGCAAGTCCGGCACGCTGGGCGTGGTCGGCTCGGTGCCGATTCCCGAGGTGGTGCGCAACATCAACAGCTTCACGCTGGGCGCGCAGTCGGTCAACCCCAAGGTCAAGACCAAGGTGGTCTGGGTCAACGAATGGTTCAACCCACCCAAGGAAACCGAAGCCGCCACGGCTCTCATCAACGGCGGAGCCGACGTGCTGTTCCAGAATACCGATTCCTCCGCCGTGCTGCAGACCGCCGAAAAAATGGGCAAACGCGCTTTCGGCTGGGATTCCGACATGACCGCCTACGGCCCCAAGGCCCACCTGGCCTCGGCCGTGATCAACTGGGGCCCTTACTACGTGAAGGCCGTGGGTGAGGCGCTTGAAGGCAAGTGGAAGGGCAACACCGCTTCCTGGTGGGGCGTCAAGGAAGGCGCGATCGACATCGTCTCGATTGCCGCCGACGTGCCCGACGACACGAAAAAGCGCATCGACGAAGTCAAGGCCGGCCTGAAGGACGGCAGCTTCTCGATCTGGAAGGGCCCCATCACCGACAACACCGGCAAGGAACTGCTGGCCAAAGACGTGGTGGCCGACGACAAATTCCTGGGCGGCCTGAAGACTTACGTCAAGGGCGTTGAGGGCAAGGTGCCCGGCAACTGATGAGTCTTTCACCCCCTCTCCTCCGGGAGAGGGGATGGATCCGGATTCGGCTGCCTTCAGGCAGCCTTTTGTTTTTCAGGGAGCCGATATGTCTTTTTCCGTCAAACCCGTGGCCGTGGACCGCCTGCCCGAGCTACTCAGGCGCATGCCCAAGGCCGAGCTGCACATGCACATCGAGGGCTCGCTGGAGCCCGAGCTGATCTTCGCGCTGGCCAGCCGCAACAATGTCTCGATTCCCTACGCCAGCGTTGAAGAGCTGCGCGGCGCCTACGCCTTCACCAACCTGCAGAGCTTTCTCGACATCTATTACGCCGGTGCCAGTGTGCTGATCACCGAGCAGGATTTCTACGACATGGCCCAGGCCTACCTGCGCAAGGCGGCGGCCGACAATGTGCTGCACACCGAGATGTTTTTCGACCCGCAGACCCACACCGCGCGCGGCGTCAGCATGGCCACCGTCGTCAATGGACTGCACCGCGCCTGTGTGAACGCACAGGCTGAATTCGGCGTCAGCGCCTCGCTGATCCTGTGCTTTTTGCGCCACCTGAGCGAGGAAGACGCGTTCGAGACGCTGGAGCAGGCCTTGCCGTTCCGGGACAAATTTATCGGCATAGGCCTGGATTCAGGCGAGGTCGGCAACCCGCCCGAAAAATTCGCACGCGTCTTTGCGCGCTGCCGCGAGCTGGGCTTTCACCTGGTGGCCCATGCGGGCGAGGAAGGCCCGCCTGAATATGTGTGGACGGCGCTCGACGTGCTCAAGGTCGAGCGCGTGGACCACGGCGTGCGTTCCAGCCGCGATGCCTCGCTGATGCGGCGGCTGGCGCAAGACCGCATTGCGCTCACGGTGTGCCCGCTGTCCAACCTCAAGCTCTGCGTGTTCCCCGACCTGGCCAGCCACAACCTGCGCGAACTGCTGGACGCCGGCCTGGCGGCCACGGTCAACTCGGACGACCCGGCCTACTTCGGCGGCTATATGAACGAGAACTTCACGCAGACCTTCGCGGCCACCGGCATGGATGCGCGCCATGCCTACACGCTGGCGCGCAACAGTTTTGAGGCGAGTTTTATCGACGCCTCGGCCAAGGCGCGTTATGTGGACCGCCTCAACGAAAGCTTTGAGCGCTTCAGTTAGGGACCACGGGGTTATTCCCGCCGCCGGCTGTCCCGGCGGCGGCCCAAACGTATGATCCGGGTAGAACCCTAGAGCAAGCAAGGACCCCCGGGCATGGCCTCCACATCGCAGCCGCATCAAGAGTCTTCCCCCGCGCCGCACGGCGCCTGGCCCATCGCGCTGGCCGGGCTGGTGGCACTGGCCGTGGCCATGGGCATAGGGCGTTTTGCCTTCACGCCGCTTTTGCCCATGATGCTCAGCGACGGCGTGGTTGACCTGCCCACGGCCAGCTGGCTGGCCAGTGCCAACTACTTCGGCTACATGCTGGGCGCGATTCTCTGCACCTTGCAGCCCTGGCTGTGGGCGCGCTTCAAGGGGCTGCCTTCGCTGGCTTACTCTTCACTGGTGCGCGCCGGGCTGCTCGCCACCGGTGTGCTGACCCTGGCCATGGGCTGGCATTTCCCGGCCGCGTGGCCGCTGCTGCGCTTCGCGGCCGGCGTGACCAGCGCGGTGGTGTTTGTGTTCACTTCGGGCTGGTGCCTCTCGCAACTGGCCAGGCGCGGCGTGCCCGCGATGGGCGGCATTATTTATATGGGCCCGGGCGCCGGCATTGTGCTCAGCGGCCTGTTCGCCACCGGCATGGTGGCCTGGCACTGGACGGCGGCCACGGGCTGGATGCTGTTTGGCGCACTGTCCTTTGTGCTGGCGGCCCTGGTCTGGCATGTGCTGCGCGGCGGCGACGAGCGCCTGATCGCGCTGGCGCCGCGCGCCGCCGCCTCGCCCGGTGCGGCCCCACACCACGGCCAGGCCGAAATGACTTTGCTGACGCTGGCCTACGGCCTGGCGGGTTTTGGCTACATCATCACCGCCACTTTTTTGCCGGTGATCGCGCGCGCGGCGCTGCCGGGCTCGGCCTGGCTGGACATGTTCTGGCCCATCTTCGGCCTGGGCGTGATGCTGGGCGCACTGCTGGCCACGCGATTGCCGCCGGGCAAGGACTTTCGCCTGCTGCTGGCGGGCTGTTATTTCCTGCAGGCCCTGGGCATCGCAGCCAGCCTCTGGAGCCCCAGCCTCGCGGGCTTTGCGATTGGCAGCCTGATGCTGGGCATCCCGTTCACCGCCATCACTTTTTTTGCGATGCAGGAAGTGCGCCGCCTGAAACCCGCCACGGCCGCGAGTTTTATGGGCCTCTTGACCGCCACCTATGGTGTCGGCCAGATCCTGGGCCCGCCGCTGGTGGCGGTGCTGCTGCGCCACACGCCCAATGCGGGCGCGGGCTTTACGCTGTCGCTGGAGATTGCCGCGGCCACGCTGTTGGTGGGCGCCGGCCTTTATCTCTGGATGGCCAGGGCCTACCCGGTGCTGCCGGCGCTGCCGTCCGGCCAGACCGTTGCGGGCAAATAGGGCGCCTGGTGTCAGCCCGGGCCGGGCTGCTGCACCAGCGCCATGGCGAACTTGCCGCCGCCCACCGACCAGTCCGAGTAGTCGTTCTCGTGCATGAAGATAAACACATCGTCGGGCGCCACGCCGGCGTTGGTTTTTAAATTGCGCGCAATGGCCGCGTAAAGCGCGCGTTTCATCGCGTCGCTGCGGCCGCGCCGCAGCGTGATCTCCACGACCACCGGCCTATCCGAGCGTGCCATGCCGTTGAAGGTCGGGTCGAAGAAAAACTGCCCCGCGCCGTAGTCGTTCACCATGTTGAAGAGCTCGTCTTCGGGCATGCCTATGCTCTCGACCAGGGCCTGGTGTATGCCCATGACGATGCCATGCCGGTGTTCGGGGCTGGTGCTCTGGTGGACGTTGGTGCGGATAAAGGGCATGTGATTTTTCCTCAATTGAAGTTGTTGCGGGCGAGCTGCCTGTTTTGCCAGGGTGTCGCGAATTTTGCCGAGGAAGGTCCACCAGGAAAAACGATTTCTTGGCGCGTCGTATGTGCAATAAACTCACATCATGAAGCGCCGCCTCCCACCCCTGAATGCCTTGCGCGCCTTTGAGGCCGCCGCCCGGCTGGGCCGCATGACGGCCGCCGCCGAGGAGCTGTCGGTCACGCCCGGCGCCATCAGCCGGCAGGTGCGGCAGCTGGAACAGGCGCTGGGCGTGGTGCTGTTCGAGGGCGCCAAAAACAAGCCGCAGCTGACGGCCGCCGGCGCCTCGCTGTGGCCGGCGCTGTCCGCCGCGCTGGACCAGATGGAAGCCGCGGTGCGCGAGGTGCGCAGCGGCGAGGCCGGAACGCTGGACGTGTGCTGTTTCAGTACCTTTACCGTCAAATGGCTGATTCCGCGCCTGTACGGCTTTAACGCGCTGCACCCCGACACCGAAGTCCGCCTCAGCGCGGCCGAGCATGCGCCGGACCTGGACCGCGACCGTTACGACCTCGTCATCACGGTCGCCGAGCGTGACAGCCAGCCCTCGGCCACCTTGCTGCCGCTGTTTGTGGAGCGCCTGGGGCCGGTCATGGCGCCCGCGCTGGCGGCCCGGGCGGCCCTGCGCCAGCCCCAGGACCTGGCTGGCCTGCCGCTGCTGCACACGACCACGCGGCCCGACGCCTGGCACATGTGGTGCGCCTCGCGCGGCCTTGACCTGGCGGTGCAGGCCGGGCCGGCCTTTGAGCACTATTACTTCACGCTGGAGGCTGCGGTGGGCGGGCTGGGCGTCTGCATTGCGCCCTGGCACCTGGTGATGGACGACCTGCGTGCCGGCCGCCTGGTGGCGCCCCTGGGCTTTGAGGAAAGCGCCTACCAGTACGTAGCCAGGCGGCGTGCCGGGCCGCATGCGCGGCTGGACAGCTTTTGCGGCTGGCTGCAGCAGCAGGCGCGCGAGATGCCCGTGCCTTGAGGCTTTGAGGCCGTAATCCGCCCGCAAATCCCCTGAAATCCCGCCATCCGGCCTGAACCGGTAAAATCAGGACTTCAGCGTGCTGCCCCGGCGCGCCCGCATCTCTGTTTATCTCCGGGGCCATGTAGAGGACCACCATGTATAAAAACCTCGCGACCCCCGGTCTTTCGGCTTGTGCGGGCGCCTGTTTTATTTCCCCTGTTCAACTTCCTGTTTCGCTGCGGCTGATGCCCGCGGCGGGCTGCGGCCGTGGCCGCGCGAAAGCCGCGCCATGAGCTACCAGGTCAAGGAAATTTTCTACACGCTGCAGGGCGAGGGCGCCAATGCCGGGCGGCCCGCGGTGTTCTGCCGCTTTGCGGGCTGCAATCTCTGGTCCGGCCGCGAGCAGGACCGCGCCACGGCTATCTGCCGGTTCTGCGACACCGATTTTGTGGGTACCAACGGCACCTTGGGCGGCAAGTTCGCCGATGCCGATGCGCTGGCCCAGCAGATCGAAGCGCAGTGGCCGGCCGGCGACAGCGCCCACCGTTTTGTGGTCATGACGGGTGGCGAGCCGCTGCTGCAGGTCGATGCCGAATTGATTGCCGCGCTGCATGCGCGCGGGTTCCAGATCGCGGTCGAGACCAACGGCAGCATCGCCGCGCCCGAGGGCATAGACTGGATTTGCGTGAGCCCCAAGGCCGGCGCCCCCTGGGTGCAGCGCGCGGGCCAGGAGCTCAAGCTGGTCTGGCCCCAGCCAAGTTTTGACTTGGCCGAGCTCGAGGCCGCCGACTTCACGCACCGCTACCTGCAGCCCATGGACAACCCGCAGCGGCAGCAAAACACCGAAACCTGCATACAGCTGTGCATGGAGCGCCCGGCCTGGCGGCTCAGCCTGCAGACCCACAAGATCACGGGCATCCGATGAAACAAGCCTCCCCACATCCCCCCATGCGCTGCGAGATCAGCCAGACTTTTTACTTTGACGCGGCCCACACGCTCAAGCGCGCCATCGAGGCCGAAGGCAGCAAGCGCGTGCACGGCCACACCTACAACGCCGAGGTGTTTGTGGCCGGCGAGCCCGATGCGGCCACCGGCATGGTCATGGACCTGGGCCTGGTGCGGCGCGAAATCGCCGTGCTGCGCGAGGAGCTGGACCACCACCTGCTCGACGACGTGAAAGAGCTGGGCCCGCCCACACTCGAAAACCTCTGCCAGTTCATCTTCCGCAAGCTGGACGCGCGCCTGCCGGGGTTGACCTCGGTGCGTGTCTGGCGCGCCTCGCTGGGCGACGGCTGCCGCGTGAGCCGCTGAGGGGCTCTTGTTCCCTCTCCCTCTGGGAGAGGGTTAGGGTGAGGGCCAGCGGCGCACGATACCCCTTATCGGTTTTTACATATCGCCACGCGCACCTGCTGGGGTAACCTAGCCCCATGAAAGCCTACCGCGCCGCCATTCTGTATTTCACCGGCCCCGCCCAGGCCGCCTACGAGGCCGACGGCCTGCTGGTGGTGGGCCCGGACGCCCAAGGCCGCCAGGTGGTCCAGGCCGCGGGCAGCTACCAGGCGCTGGCGCCGCGTTTTGCCGAGCTGCCTGTCGAACACCTGCCGGGCCGCATCATCGCGCCGGGTTTTGTGGACATGCACATCCATTACCCGCAGCTCGACGTGATCGGCTCGCCCGCCGAAGGCCTGCTGCCCTGGCTGGAAAACTACACCTTTCCCGAGGAAAGCCGCTTTTCGGCCGCCGGCCACAGCGCCCAGGCCGCCGGCTTTTTTATGGACGAGCTGCTGCGCAACGGCGTCACCACCGCGCTGGCTTTTGCCACCTCGCATCCCGCGTCCGTCAACGCGCTGTTCAGCGAAGCGCAAAAGCGCAGCCTGCGCCTGATGACCGGCAAATGCCTGATGGACCAGAACTCGCCCGAGGGCGTGCGCGACGAGACCGTGCAAAGCCTCATCGATACCGAAACCCTGATCCAGCGCTGGCACGGCGTGGACCGGCTCGGTTATGCCATCACGCCGCGTTTTGTGCCCAGCTGCAGCGAAGCCCAGCTGCGCGGCGCCGGCGAGCTGGCCGCGAAATACCCCGACGTCTGGATACAGTCCCACGTCGCCGAGAACAAGGACGAGATCGCCTGGGTGCGGCAGCTGTATCCGAAGGCGCGCAGCTATTTGAGCGTTTATGAACAGTTCGGCCTGCTGCGCCCGCGCGCCGTCTATGCGCACTGCATACACATAGACGACGAAGACCGCGCCTTGATGCGCGCCACCGGCACGGCCGCCGCCGTCAGCCCGACCAGCAACCTCTTCCTGGGCAGCGGGTTTTTTGACTACGAGGGCGCCGAGCGCATCGGCTACCCCTACGGCCTGGCCAGCGACGTGGGCGGCGGCACCTCCTTCAGCCCCTTCCACACCATGCTGGCCGCCTATTACGTGGGCCGCGAAGGGCAGACCAAGCCGGGCCTGTCGCTCTCGCCGCAGCAGCTGTGGTGGCAGCACACGGCCGGCGCGGCGCGCGCGCTGGGCCTGGAAGGTGTGGTCGGCAACCTGCAGCCCGGCTGCGAGGCCGACTTTGTGGTGCTCAACCCGCAGGCCACGCCGCTGCTGGCGCGCAAGACCGCGCTGGCCGGCAACCTGGGCGAGCTGCTGTTCGCGCTGATCGTGCTGGGCGACGACCGGGTGATTGAGCGCACGGTGATTTCGCAGGCGGACGGTGGCTGAATCGTCATCCGTGGATAAAAGAATTCATCCGCAGATGACGCAGATTTACGCAGATTGAAAACAAGCAATCTTGTATCGAGGCTTAACCCCTGCACCCATGCGCTGACACACGACTCAATCGTGTTTGTCCTTATCTGTGTCAATCTGCGTAATCTGCGGATATAAATCTGCTTATTTCCTTCGGATCCGCTTCAGGCCACCACACTGCTCTGGTTCGGAATCCCCTCCATGGGCGCCTCATCCGTGCCAATCGTCGTCCGCGTGAACGACTCCACCTGCTGGCGCGCGGCCTCGGGGTCGCGCAGCCAGTCGGCGTAAAAGCTGAAGGGGCAGGTGGGCGTTCCCTTGTCGCCGTCGCCCGAGTTGATCATGCCGGTGTAGCCGCGGTGCAGCAGCTTGAACAAGTGGTTCTCCGACTGGCCGTTGCGGCGGAAGTCGCGGATCAGGCTCTTGGACAGCGCCGCGTACTGCACGCCCATTTCCTCCTCGCCGCATTCGCCCAGCGTGCGGCCGTCAAAGCCTATCAGCGCTGAATGGCCGAAATAGGAATACACGCCGTCGAAACCCGAGGCATTGGCGACCGCCACATAGGTGTTGTTGGCAAAGGCCATGGCCTTGGAGATCAGGATCTGCTGCTCCTTGGCCGGGTACATATAACCCTGGCAGCGCACGATCAGCTCGGCGCCCTTCATCGCGCAGTCGCGCCAGATTTCGGGGTAGTTGCCGTCGTCGCAGATGATGAGGCTGATCTTCATGCCCTTGGGCCCGTCGCTCACATAGGTGCGGTCGCCCGGGTACCAGCCTTCAATCGGTACCCAGGGCATGATCTTGCGATACTTCTGCACGATCTCGCCCTGGTCGTTCATCAGGATCAGCGTGTTGTAGGGCGCCTTGCGCGGGTGCTCCTCGTGCCGCTCGCCGGTCAGCGAGAACACGCCCCAGACCTTGGCGCGCCGGCAGGCGGCCGCGAAGATCTCGGTCTCAAAGCCCGGCACCGTGGCGGCGTTCTCGTGCATCTCCTTGCTGTCGTACATGATGCCGTGGGTGCTGTACTCGGGGAAGATCACCAGGTCCAGGCCGGGCAGGCCCTTCTTCATGCCTTCGAGCATGCGTGCGATGTTGTTGGCGTTCTCCACCACCTCGGCTTTGGTGTGCAGGCGCGGCATCTTGTAATTGACCACCGCCACGCCGACGGTGTCCTTGCTGCTTGAAATATCGCCGTGAATCATGTCGTGCTCCTTGCGAAGAGTGGCTTCAGTGACTGATCATCCAGGGGCGTTTGCTGGGGAAAGCCTTGTTGCCGTTGGGCGCCGTCAGCGTGGCGCCGCGCTTGCCGCTCGAGCAGCAACCGCAGCCGGCAGGGTGCTTGAGCCGTGCGTAGTCGCCGGAGCGCTTGGGCTCATGCCGCGCGCGCTCGTTGGTGTCCATCGCGCGGCGCGCGCCGTCCTCCATCAGTGCCAGCGCGGGCGCGACGGACAGGATGCGCGCGGCCGGGCTGCCGCAGGACGGGCAGGCGGCAGCCTGGTTGCGCATGGAGACCGAGCGCAGCGCGTCAAAGCTGCCGCATTGGGGGCAGTCGTAGTCATAGGTGGGCATGGTGCGGCGCCTTTTCCGTGTCGTTGTGGTCAACGCAGGTCGGGCGACAGCGGCATGCTGATCTTGCCGTCGATGTGCTTGACCGGCCCCGAGGCATTCGGGTTGATGTCGAAGTCGAAGATACCGGTGGGCAGCCACAAGGTGGCGCAGGAATTCGGCACATCGACCACGCCGCTGATGTGGCCCTGTACCGGCGCTGTGCCCAGGATGGAATAGGCCTGCGCGCCCGAGTAACCGAATTTTTTCAGGTATTCGATGGCGTTGAGGCAGGCCTGGCGGTAGGCGACGTTGACGTCCAGGTAGTACTGCTTGCCGGCCTCGTCGACCGAGATGCCTTCAAAGATCAGGTAGTCGTCGTAGCGCGGCGTGATCACGCTGGGCTTGAAGATGGGGTTCTTGATGCCGTACTTGGCCATGCCGCCCTTGATCAGCGTGACCTTCATATGCACCCAGCCGGCCATCTCGATGGCGCCGCAGAAGGTGATTTCGCCGTCGCCCTGGCTGAAGTGCAGGTCGCCCACCGACAGGCCCGCGCCGTCGACATAGACCGGGAAGTAGACCTTGGAGCCGCGCGACAGGTCCTTGATGTCGCAGTTGCCGCCGTGTTCGCGCGGCGGCACGGTGCGCGCGCCTTCGGCCGCGGCCTTGTCGCGCGCCGCACCCGTCATCTTGCCCATGTGGGCCGTGCCGGCCGAGGGCGGGTTGGCCAGGCCCGTGCGCGCCGGATCGCTGTCTATCAGCGCCTGCTCGCGCGTGTTCCACATCTCCAGCATGGCCTTGTCGGGCAGGCAACCGATGAGGCCGGGATGGATCAGGCCGGCGAAGTTCACGCCCGGCACATGGCGCGAACTCGTGAACATGCCCTTGAAGTCCCAGATCGATTTTTGCGCTTCGGGAAAGTGGTCGGTCAGAAAGCCGCCGCCGTTCTTCTTGCTGAAGAAGCCGTTGAAGCCCCAGAGGCTGTCCTGCTTGGCGCCTATGTCCAGCAGGTCCACCACCAGCAGGTCGCCGGGTTGCGCGCCCTTGACGCCGACCGGGCCCGAGAGGTAATGCACGGTCGAAAGGTCGATGTCGCGCACGTCGTCGGCGCTGTCGTTGTTCTTGATGAAGCCGCCGGTCCAGTCGAAGGTTTCCAGGATGAAATCGTCGCCCGGGTTGACCCAGCAGGCCATGGGGATGTCCGGGTGCCAGCGGTTGTGGATGTTTTCGTTGAGGGTGGGCGACTTCGTCAGGTCAACCTTGATCAGCGTGTCGGTCATGCCATATCTCCTGGTGGTGATGAATAAAGGGACAAGGAAAAGAAAATCAGACGGAAAGAAACTGTTTGATGCGCGCCGTGTCGGTGCCGGCCCGGGTGCTTTCATGCACCAGCTGCCCGCCCTCGATCACGAACAGCCGGTCGGCCACGTCCATCGCGAAGCTCAGCACCTGCTCGGACACCACAATCGTGATTTCGCGCATCTTGCGAATCTCGTTGAGGGCGCGCGCGATGTCCTTGATGATGGACGGCTGTATGCCCTCGGTCGGCTCGTCGAGCAGCAGCACCTTGGGGTTGGTCACCAGCGCGCGGGCGATCGCCAGCTGCTGCTGCTGCCCGCCAGAGAGGTTGCCGCCCTTGCGGCCGCGCATGTTGAAGAGCACCGGGAACAGCGCGTAAATCTCGTCCGGGATCTGTTTGTGCTTCGCGTTCTCCAGGCCGGTCAGGATGTTCTCCTGCACCGTCAGTGTCGGGAAAATCATGCGGCCCTGCGGCACATAGGCCACGCCCTTGGCGACGCGCTGGTAGCTTTCGTCCTTGGAGATGTCCAGGCCGTCGACCGCTATCGTGCCGGACTTGAGGGGCAATATGCCGATCAGCGACTTGAACAGCGTGGTCTTGCCCATGCCGTTGCGGCCCATGATGGCCACGGTTTCGTTTTTCTTGGCGCTGAACGTGATGCCGTGCAGCGCCTCGCTCTGGCCGTAGCTGACGTGGAGGTTGTTGACGTTGAGCATGGTTTTCTCCTTGATCCGTTGTGCTTAGTGGCCCAGGTACACGTCGATCACGCGCGGGTCGGCCTGCACTTTTTCCATGGACCCTTCGGCCAGGATCTTTCCCTGGTGCATGACGGTCACCTTGTCAGCGATGCGCTTGACGAACTCCATGTCGTGCTCGATGACGATCATGGCGCGGCCCTTGCAGATGCGTTTGAGCAACTCGGCCGTCAGCTCGCGCTCGCGCACGCTCATGCCGGCGATCGGCTCGTCCAGCATCAAGAGCTCCGGGTCCTGCATCAGCAGCATGCCGATTTCGAGCCACTGCTTTTGCCCGTGCGAGAGCAAGCCGGCTTCGGTGTCCAGCTGGCCGTCAAGGCCGATCTCGGCCGCCACGGCCTGCACACGCGCCTTGACCTCTTCGCTGCGCTTGAAGAACAGCGCGCCGAACACGCCGCGCCCGCGCGGGAACGAGACTTCCAGGTTCTGGAATACGCTGAGGTTTTCGTAGATCGAAGGCGTCTGGAACTTGCGGCCTATGCCGGAGCGCACGATCTGGTACTCGGGCAGTTTCGTCATCTCGGCGTTCTTGAACTTGATGCGGCCGTGGCTGGCGCGGGTCTTGCCGCAGATCAGGTCCAGCAGCGTGGTCTTGCCCGCGCCGTTGGGGCCAATGATCACGCGCAGCTCGTTCTGGTCGACATAAAGGTTCAGGCTGTCTATGGCCTTGAAGCCGTCGAAGGAGACCGTCAGGTCCTCGACCGACAGCACGAAGTCGTTGGGGGTCATGGCGGGAGCGATCATGGCGGCTTCCTTGGGGAGTTCAGGTTCGCTGACCGCTCAAACCGGCAGGCAGCGAGGGCGTTTCATGGGCCGCGGCTGGTGGGGGCACCATCGGTGGGGCGGCAGGCGGCGCGACTTTTTCGCGACGTGCAAAGCGTTTGGCCAGCCAGGGCTTGACGCGCTGGGTGTAGACGCCGGCCAGGCCGTCGGGGAAGGCGAGCACCACGCCCAGGAACATGCCGGCCATCAGGAACAGCCAGAGGTCGGGAAAGCTTTCCGAAAAATAGGTCTTGCCGAAATTCACCAGCAGCGCGCCGTAGACCGCGCCCACCAGCGACATGCGTCCACCGACGGCGGCGAAGATCACCATCTCGATGGAGGGCACGATGCCGACCAGCGAAGGCGACATGAATCCCACCTGCAGGGTGAACAGCGCGCCGCCTACGGCCGACAGCATGGCCGCGAAACAAAAGGCGAAGACCCGGAACATGGCCACGTCGTAGCCCGAAAAGCGGACCCGGTCTTCCTTGTCGCGCATGGCCAGTAGCAGCGTGCCCAGCTTGCTTTTCTGTATCCAGGTGCACAGCACGATGGCGCCCAGCAGCAGGCCGGCGCAGAGGAAGTAGAGGATGTACTTGGCGCTGTCGGTGCGCGTGTCCCAGCCCAGGATGGTCTTGAGGTCGGTCATGCCGTTGACGCCGCCGGTATACCCCTGCTGGCCGATGATGAGCACCGTGAGGATCAGCGCCACGGCCTGCGTGATGATGGCGAAGTACACCCCGCCCACACGCCGCTTGAACATGGCGTAGCCGATGATGAAGGCCAGCAGCGTGGGCACCACCAGGATCAGCAGCAGCGTGAGCGGGAAGGAGTGGAAGGGCTTCCACCAGATCGGCAGCGCGGTGATCTGGTTCCAGTCCATGAAGTCGGGAATGCCGGGCGTGGACTGGATCTTGGTGGTGATGGGGTCGCTGGC
The DNA here is from genome assembly GCF_056401275.1 of Polaromonas sp. P4_F6. Lineage (NCBI taxonomy): Bacteria > Pseudomonadati > Pseudomonadota > Betaproteobacteria > Burkholderiales > Comamonadaceae > Polaromonas > Polaromonas sp. P4_F6. The sequence continues at coordinate 931,779 of NZ_JBFUJQ010000001.1, forward strand.
CTCGAGCTTCAAAAACATCGCCATGCCGTAGCCGCCCAGGCCGAAGAACACGCCCTGGCCCAGGCTCAGCACGCCGCCGTAGCCCCACAGCATCACCAGGCCCAGCGCGACGAAGGCGTAACTCAGGTATTTGCCCACGAGGTTGAGGCGAAACAGGTCCAGCGCCAGCGGAAAGGCCACCAGCAGCACCAGGGCCAGCAGGGCGACGTTGCCCAGGCCGTTGCGCGTTATCCATTGCTTGAGGCTGTTCATGAAAAACTCCGGTTGTCTAGATGGGAATGAGGTGAAAGCTCAGCGCCGCACCTTGGAGGCGAACAGGCCTTGCGGGCGCAGCATCAAAATCGTCACGATGGTCATCAGGGTCAGCACCTTGGCCATGGAGCCGGTCATGAAGAACTCGGCGACCGACTGGGTCTGGGCGATGCCGAAGGCCGAGACCACGGTGCCCAGCAGGCTGGCCGCCCCGCCGAAGGTGACGACCAGGAAGGCGTCGACGATATAGAGCGAGCCGCTCGTGGGCCCGGTGGAGCCAATCGTGGTGAAGGCCGCACCGGCCACGCCGGCAATGCCGCAGCCGATCGCAAAGGTCAGCCTGTCGGTCTTTTTGGTGTTGATGCCGGTGGCGTTGGCCATCACGCGGTTGGCGACCGTGGCGCGCACGCGCAGGCCCCAGCGCGACTTGTGCAGCGCGACCAGCACGCCGCAGGTCACCACCAGCGTGAGCGCCATCACGAACAGGCCGTTGATCGGGATGTCCAGGCCGGGGGCCGGCGCCCAGGAGCCCATCAGCCAATCGGGCAGGGTGGGGCTGACCTCCTTGGCGCCGAAGGTGGTGCGAAAGATCTGCTGCATGCCCAGCGACAGGCCCCAGGTAGCGAGCAGCGTGTCCAGCGGGCGTTTGTAGAGATGGCGAATGAAAGCCCATTCGGCCAGCCAGCCGACGGCGAAGGCGAAGATAAAGGCCGCCGCGATGGCGAAGGGAAAGTAGGCCTGCATGAAGCCGGGCGCGTAGATTTCCGACAGGTGCGAAAACAGGTAGATGGTGTAGGCGCCTATGGTCATGAACTCGCCGTGCGCCATGTTGATGACGCCCATCTGGCCGAAGATGATGGCCAGGCCCAGTCCCATGAGCAGCAGCACGGAAAACAGGCTGAGCCCGGCAAAGCCTTGCATCAGGCCGATGTTGAGCATTTCGGAAAGGTTCATGGTGGGCTCCGGTGCGGCGGGTCAATCAAAAAGGCAATACGGCAGTCAAGAAAGCCCCTGCCGGCTCACCCCGCCGCATGGCGGAGTGAACCGGTAGGAGCCAGCGCTCACGCTTACTGGTAACCCTTGGGGAAGGGGTTGGGTTCGATCAGCGCCGGGGATTCGGCCACGACCTTGAACTGCCCGTCGGCCTGCGCCTGGCCTATGCGGGCCTTGCTCCACAGGTGGTGGTTTTCATGCAGCTTCACGTAGCCTTCGGGGGCGGTCTTGAGTTCAATGCCGGTAGAGGCCGCGGCGATCTTGTCCACGTCGAAGCTGCCGGCTTTCTCGACCGTGGCCTTCCACAGCCAGGGGCCGAGGTAGCCGGCCTGCGTCACGTCGCCTATCACCGCGTCCTTGCCGTACTTGGCCTTGAAGGCGCTGACGAAGGCTTTGTTGTTGGGGTTGTCCAGCGACTGGAAGTACTTCATGGAGGCGTAGAAGCCGTTCATGTTCTCGCCGCCTATGCCCAGCACTTCGTCTTCGGTCACCGAGATGGTCAGCAGGAACTGTTTGGCGGCGGTGACGCCCGCGGCCTTGAGCTGTTTGTAGAAGGCCACGTTGGAGCCGCCGACCACGGCGATGAAGATGCAGTCGGGTTTGGCGACCTTGATCTTGTTGATCAGCGAGTTGAAGTTGGTGTGGCCCAGGGGGTAGTACTCCTCGCCGACGACCTTGCTGCCTTCCAGGTGCCCTTCAATGTGCTTGCGGCCTATCTTCATCGAGGTGCGCGGCCAGATGTAGTCGGAGCCGACCAGGAAGAAGGTCTTGGCCTTCTTTTCTTTCGAGGCCCAGTCCAGGCCGTAGAGGATTTGCTGCGTGGCTTCCTGGCCGGTGTAGATCACGTTCTTGCTTTGCTCCAGGCCTTCGTAAAAGGTCGGGTAGTACAGCATGCCGTTTTCTTTTTCGAAGATGGGAAGCACGGCCTTGCGCGAGGCCGAGGTCCAGCAGCCGAACACGGCGGCGACCTTGTCGTTGACCAGCAGCTTCTTGGATTTTTCGGCGAAGGTCGGCCAGTCGGAGGCGCCGTCTTCCTTGATGACCTTGATCTTGCGGCCCAGCACGCCGCCCATGGCGTTGATCTGGTCGATGGCCAGCTGCTCGGCCTGGATGGAGCCGGTTTCGGAAATCGCCATGGTGCCGGTGGACGAGTGCAGCTGGCCCACGGTCACTTCGGTGTCGGTCACGGCCAGCTTGGTGGTGTTGACCTTGGCCGTGGGAAACTGCTGCGCCTGTGCCCAGCCCGGCAGGCCGGCCAGCGGCAGGGCGGCGGCCACGCCCTGCATGAGGCGGCGGCGGTTGATGAGGGAAGATGGGTCGCGATCGTCGTTGGACATGCTGGGCTCCTGCGGTTGGTGAAAAGCTGAAAGGTTGATGGGGTGAAAGCTTGCGTCGGGGTCAGGTGAATCATGTTCACAAGGGCCGCGCATCCCTATACGTCAATCAACGTAGCCACGCTTGCACCACATGCGGGCACACTTCTTGCAGGACGCCGGGGGTGTGTAGCCGCAGCCCCATGGCCGTTTGACGGAGACCGCCTTGACCATCGCCACCCAGAAAATTTTTCGTATTCGCCGCGAGTACAACGCCTGGGTGGCCGACGAATCCATCGAGGACTACGCGCTGCGTTACACGCCGCGCGGATTTCGCAAGTGGTCGGAGTGGCGTGTCGGCAACACGGCCTTCGGCGCCATGTCCTTCCTGGCGCTCGAGGCCATAGGCGGCGCCATTGCGCTCAACTACGGCTTCACCAACGCGCTGTGGGCCATCCTGGTGGTGGGGCTGATCACCTTTTTCACCGGCCTGCCCATCAGCTACTACGCGGCGCGCTACGGCGTGGACATGGATTTGCTCACGCGCGGCGCCGGCTTCGGTTACCTGGGCTCGACCATCACCTCGCTGATCTACGCGAGCTTCACCTTCATCTTCTTCGCGCTGGAGGCGGCCATCATGGCGCTGGCGCTGCAGATGTACCTGGACATCCCGATCGCCTGGTGTTACGTGATCAGCGCGATCGTCATCGTGCCCATGGTGGTCCGCGGCATCACGCTGATCTCGCGCCTGCAGATGTGGACACAGCCGCTATGGGGCGTGCTGCTGCTGCTGCCCTACCTGGCCGTGTTCTGGAAGAACCCGCAGGCGTTTTCGGACTTCACGGGGCTGACGGGCCGCAGCTCGGGCAGCAGCGAGTTCGACCCGCTCATGTTTGGTGCGGCGGCGACCGTGGCGTTCTCGCTGGTGGTGCAGATCGGCGAGCAGGTGGACTTTTTGCGCTTCCTGCCTGAAAAAACGCATGCGAACCGCCGGCGCTGGTGGGCCGCGGTGCTGATGGCCGGGCCGGGCTGGATCGTGCTGGGCATGCTGAAGATGCTGGGCGGCGCCTTCCTGGCCTTCCTGGTGCTGCAGCATGAGCTGCCGGCCGCCAAGGCGGTGGAGCCCACGCAGATGTACCTGGCGGGCTTTGCCTACGTCTTCAGCGACCCGGCCTGGGTGCTGGCCGCGACCGTGGTCTTCGTGGTGGTGTCGCAGCTCAAGATCAACCTGACCAATGCCTACGCCGGCTCGCTGGCCTGGTCCAACTTCTTCGCGCGCCTCACGCACAGCCACCCGGGGCGCGTGGTGTGGCTGGTGTTCAACGTCGCGATCGCGCTGCTGCTGATGACGCTGGACGTTTTTTCGGCACTCGAAAAAGTGCTGGGCCTCTACAGCAACGTGGCGATTGCCTGGGTGGGCGCGCTGGTGGCCGACCTCGTTATCAACAAGCCGCTGGGCCTGAGCCCGCCCGGCATTGAATTCAAGCGCGCGCATCTGTACGACATCAACCCGGTGGGCCTGGGCTCCATGCTGCTGGCGACCATCGTCTCGGTGTTCGCCTATACCGGCGCCATGGGCCCGCGGGCCGAGGCCTTTTCGCCCTTTATCGCGCTGGGCCTGGCGCTGCTGCTGTCGCCGCTGCTGGCGTGGGTGACCAAGGGGCGTTATTACGTCGCCCGCAAGCCGCAGGCCATGGGCGTGCCGGGCCAGAGGGTGCGCTGCCATGTCTGCGAGAACGCCTTCGAGGCCGAAGACATGGCCAGTTGCCCGGCCTACGGCGCGCCCATCTGCTCGCTGTGCTGCACGCTGGAGTCGCGATGCCACGACCGCTGCAAGACGCGCTCGCGCGCGGCCGAGCAGGCCGAGGAATTTTTAAGCAAGCTGCTGCCCAGCGCGCTGTCGAGCCGCGTGAACTTCCGCGTCGGCCACTACATGGTGGTGATGCTTTCGCTGTGCGCGCTGCTGGCCACGGTGATGGGCATGGTCTACATGCAGGAGACCGCCTTCCCGCCCTCGGGCGACCTGGCCGGCCTGCTGCGCTCGGCTTTTGTGAAGGTGTTCGCCATGCTGCTGCTGATCGTCGCGGTGTGCAGCTGGTGGGTGGTGCTGGGCAGCGAAAGCCGGCGCATGGCGCAGGACGAGTCGAACCGGCAGAACCAGTTGCTGTCGCGCGAGATCGAGGCGCACCAGCGCACTGACGCCGCGCTGCAGACCGCCAAGGAAGTGGCCGAGTCGGCCAACCAGGCCAAGACGCGCTACGTGGCCGGCATGACGCATGAGCTGCGCACGCCGCTCAACAGCATCCTGGGCTATTCGCAGATCCTGCTCAAAAGCGAAGCGCTGGCCAATACCCCGCGCGAAGCCGTGCAGACCATACAGCGCAGCGGCGAACACCTGCTGCAGCTGGTCGACGGCCTGCTGGACCTGGCGCGCATCGAGGCGGGCCGGTTGCGGCTGGAGCCGATTCCCGTGCCGCTGCCCGACTTCCTCGAAGGCCTGGTCAGCATGGTGCGGCCGCAGGCCGAGGCCAAGGGTGTGGATTTTTTCTACACCCACAGCGGCCGCATGCCGGCCTGGGTGCAGGCCGACGCCAAGCGGCTGCGCCAGATCATCATCAACCTGCTGAGCAATGCGGTGATGTTCACCGACGCGGGCAGCGTGAAACTGCATGTGGATTGCCGGCGCGAGGTGATCCGCTTCGATGTGGTGGACACCGGCATAGGCATCGCGCCGCAGGACCAGCAGCGCATCTTCCTGCCCTTCGAGCGAGGCGCCGCGGGCCGGCGCCGCGGCGAGCCAGGCACCGGCCTGGGCCTGACCATCACGGGCCTGCTGACTGCGCTGATGGGCGGCGACTTGAGCTTGCACAGCGAACCCGACAAGGGCAGCACCTTCAGCGTGCGCCTGTATCTGCGCGAGATCGACGACCCCGGCCCGCTGGCCGACCCGCCGCACCAGATCGCGGGCTTTTTCGGCAAGCGCAGGACGCTGCTGGTGGTCGATGACCAGCCGGTGCAGCGCCAGATGCTGGCCGGCATGCTCACGCCGCTGGGCTTTGACATCAAGGAGGCGGCCAGCGGCCTGGAGTGCATAGACAGCCTCAAGGACGGCGTGCCCGACGCCATCCTGCTGGACATCAGCATGGACGACCTGGACGGCTGGGAAACCGCGCTGCAGATACGCAGCCGGGGGTATGCCGAGGTGCCCATCATCGTGGTGTCGGCCAATGTGTTCGAGAACCAGGCCTCGCGCCTCAAGGCGGCGGGCTGCCAGGCTTTTGTCGGCAAGCCTGTGCTCGAATCCGAGCTGATGGACGCCTTGCAGCGCCACCTGGGACTGGAGTGGGTGACCTCGGTGGTGTCGCCTGCGCCGCCGGCGGCCGGCGTGGCGGCGGAAAACTCGCTGGGCTTGCCCGAGGAGGCGCGCGCCGGGCTGATACGGCTGGTGAAACTGGGCCATGTGCACGGCCTGCACCGCCTGCTGGACCGCATCGCGGCCGAAGACCCGGCGCTGGCCGCGAGCTGCGCGCGGCTGCGCGGCTTTGTGAGCCGCTGCGAGCTGGAACTGCTGCTGGACCATTTGACGGAGGGCGCCAATGCTTGAAGCCGCTGACGAACAGCGCCCGGTGGTGCTGGTGGTCGACGACGCCCCCAGCAGCCTGGGCATGCTCTGCGACACGCTGGAAGGCGAGGGTTACACCGTGCTGGTAGCGCGCGACGGCGATTCGGCGCTGCAGCGCCTGGAGCTGGTCGCGCCCGACGCCATCCTGCTGGATGCCGTCATGCCCGGCCTGTCGGGCTTTGACACCTGCAGGCGCATCAAGGCCGACCCCGTCATGGCTCATATCCCGGTGATCTTCATGACGGGACTGTCGGAGACGCCGCACGTGCTGGAGGGCTTTGCCTGCGGCGGCGTCGACTACGTCGTCAAGCCGCTGCGCGCGCAGGAGGTGGTGGCGCGCCTGCACACCCACACACGCAATGCGCGCATGACTCGGCTGGCGCGCGAGGCGGTGGACGTGGCCGGCTTCGGTGTGGTGCTGGTCGATGCGCGCGGGCGCATCGCCTGGCGCTCGCCGCAGGCCGCCCTCTGGTTGCAAGGCGCCGGGGGCGGGGCGCAGCCGGGGCGCTTGCCCGATTCCGTCCATGCGGCGCTGGAAGGCGACGCCGGCGAAGTGCTGCTGGGCCTGGCCGGCGTGCAGCTGTCGGTGCGCAACATGGGCCGGGTCGGCATAGGCGAAACCATGCTGCTGCTGGAGCAGCGCGGCGCCAACGCGGCCTCGCCCTCGCGCCTGGCCAATGCCGCGCTGACGCCGCGCGAAACCGAGGTGCTCTCCTGGCTGGCCAAGGGCAAGACCAACCGCGACATCGGCGACATCCTGGGCATGAGCCACCGCACGGTCAACAAGCACCTGGAGCATATTTTTGAAAAGCTGGGCGTCGAGACCCGGGCGGCCGCCGCGGCGCTCGCCACCGGACATGTGTTTTGACCTGGATCTCCAGCATCGACGGTCACCGGCAGCTCCCAAATCCATAGCGACCGGCTGCACTTGGCCGGCCGGCGGCCGGCTTGCCTACAATCGGGGCACAGTGAGGAGTTTCCCCGAATGAGCATCAAGAGCGACAAATGGATACGCCGCATGTCCGAGCAGCACGGCATGATCGAGCCTTTCGAACCCGGCCAGATCCGGCAACGTGACGGCCAGAAGATCATCAGCTACGGCACCAGCAGCTACGGCTACGACATCCGCTGCGCGCCCGAGTTCAAGGTCTTCACCAACATCCACAGCACGGTGGTCGATCCCAAGAACTTCGATGAAAAAAGTTTTGTCGACTTCCACGGCGACAGCTGCATCATTCCGCCCAACAGCTTCGCGCTGGCGCGCACCGTCGAATACTTCCGCATCCCGCGCAATGTGCTGACCATCTGCCTGGGCAAAAGCACTTATGCGCGCTGCGGCATCATCGTCAACGTCACGCCCTTCGAGCCCGAATGGGAAGGTTATGTGACGCTGGAGTTCTCCAACACCACACCGTTGCCCGCCAAGATCTACGCAGGCGAAGGCTGCGCCCAGGTGCTGTTCTTTGAGAGCGACAAGGACGACGTCTGCGAGGTCTCGTACAAGGACCGCGGCGGCAAGTACCAGGGGCAGGTTGGGGTGACGCTGCCCAAGGCTTAAAAAGGGCCGAGGGGCGCTTGCCCTCGCGGGCGGCCCTTATTTGACCAGCAGCACCGGGACATCACTTTCCGCGACCACGCGCTGGGCCACGCTGCCGATCAGCGCGCGGCTCAGCAAACCCTGGCCGTGCGTGCCCATGACGATGAGGTGGGCCTTCTCGCGTTTGGCGGCGCGCAGGATTTCGGTGGTGGGCGTGCCGACCACGGCGATGGTCCTGAAGGACAGCTTGTGGCGCTTGAGGAAGCGTTCTATGGGCGCCAGCACCTTTTGCGACTCTTCGGCATGGTAGGCCTTGACGTTGGCCGATCCCAGCATGCTTTTGACGCGGCCCGGCACGGGCGCCTGCACATTGACCACGACCACCTCGCCTTCGGCGCCGGCCAGGTCTTCATGGTTGACCAGGAAGGCCAGGGCTTTTTTGGTGTACTTGCTGCCGTCGGCAGCGAACAGGATCTTCATGGTGTTACCTCCGGTGTGGACGGGCCAGCCTAACACCCGCACCGCCATTCGGGTGTAGGTGGGCACCTGCTTGCGTCTGGCTGCCCCGGCAAACCCCCTGATGCCCTTGCGCTGCGGCGCCCGCCGCTTCTGTTCCTGTGTCTTTATCGGCCCAAAGACGCAAGGGTCATAAAAATACGCACATGGCCTCTTTAGTGTAGAAACATCGTGTTACATTCGCGGCCACGAGGGATAGCCGATAAGCACGAAAAAAGGGAGGCAAAAATGTCTGTTTACCCATCAGGGACACCTATCAAGGCGCGGCCTTGCCAGCGACCCGCGCCCTCAGGTCGCGATGTTCCGGTAGCCCGGGCGTGATGCGCCTGACAGCCGGCTGGGTGCTGGGGCTCAGCTTTGTACTGGGCGGTTGCGCCTCGATTACCAGTGGTACCAGCCAACGCATTGCGGTGACGGCGGTGTGTGAGGGCGACATCGTGCCCGCCGCGTCCTGCACGCTGAGCAACGACAAGGGAAGCTGGCAGCTCACCACACCCGATTCCACGCTGATCCGGAAATCCTACGGCGAGCTTGCCGTCGCCTGCAGCAAGGGCCAGTCGAAAGGCGTTGCGAAGTTCGTTTCCAAGAACAACAACGGTGCCTGGGGCAATATCCTCGCGGGCGGCCTGATCGGCTACGCGGTCGATTCAGGCAACGGAGCAGGTTTCAATTACCCCGAAGAAGTGGCGGTCGTGCTTGGCAGCCCCTGTCCGCCGCCGTCAGTTTCAACAGCACCAGTTTCAACAACGCCAACGAAGGAGTGAGGATATGAGGTTTCTGAAATTATTGGGCGCGGCTATCGGCGCCGCCGTGGTTCTGCAGCTCACCGGCTGCGCCAGTTCAGCCACGCCGCAGGCCATGACGGTGAAGCCGGGCAGCGTCGCGACGGTCAACCCCAAGCTCAAGGGCTCGGTCAAGCTGGGCGAAGTGACGGGCGGCAAGGCCACCAACCCGATGTGGACCTCGCAGGTGGACGGCGCCAGTTTCAAGAAGGCCTTGGAAGACAGCCTGGCCATCAGCGGTTACCTCGCCACCGATCCGGCGCAGGCCAAGTACGCCGTATCGGCAAACCTGGCGGAACTGGACCAGCCCCTCATGGGATTCACCCTGGACGTGAAGTCCAATATCACCTACAAGCTGACGGGCCAGGGTGTGGCGCGCGACTATCCCGTCAAGGCCACCGGCAGCGCCACTGTGTCGGACGCCTTTGTGGCCGTGGAGCGGCTGCGCCTGTCCAACGAACGCTCCATTCTTGAGAACATCAAGGAATTCCTCAACCAGCTGGCGAAATTCAGCGAGTGAGAATGAAAGGCCTGTTGGGCGCCGCGAGCTTGTAGCGCCGGCGACCCGAGGGCCGTTCAGGCCAGCGCCGTGCGCGCCGCGGCCAAATCCCAGCCCGCCCAGCCGCAGCTTTTGAAGAGCACCGGCCCGGCGGGTTTTTTCATGTCCTGGCGTATCACCTCGCCCAGGCTGGCGAAGCGGGCCACGTCCAGGCCCGCCTGCAGCAGGTCGCCGGCTTCATGCACGGCGTCGGGGGTGTCGACCAGCACGCTGCCCTGAGCCGCGACGTACTGGCACAGGGCGGCGCTGAGCTCCACCATGGACGGCGCGTAGGCGCCCACGGCGCTGATAAAACCGTCGTCGCGCGGCAGGGCGCTGAGCACCACGCCGCCGGCCGGCGTGCAGGTGGCGGCCAGCGGGCAGTCGGCCAGGGCGACGTCGGCGTCGGGCACGACGCGGCCGTTCAGGCCCAGCGACTGGGCGTGCTGCGCCAGGGCCTGGGCGCTGGCATGGCTGCGCGAGGTAATGCGGAAGTCGCGCACGCCCAGGCCCTGGGCAAAGGCTTCGAGGTGCGCCACGCCCTGCACGCCGGCGCCGACGATCAGCATGGGACCCCGGGTATTGGGCGCCAGCCGCTGCGCGGCCAGCAGCGAGACGGCGGCGGTGCGCCTGGCGGTGACGGTGGGGCCGTCCAGCATCAGCCGGCGCCGGCCGGTGGCCACGTCAAATACCACCACGTCACCCTGGATGGCGGGCAGGCCGCTGCCGGCGTTGGCGGGGGTCAGTGTGATGAGCTTGGCGATCGCGGTGCGGGCGTCCAGCGCCGGCATCACGAACAGACTGCCGCCGCCCGGCAGGGCCTGCACCACCCGCTGCGGCACCTGGACCGACTCGTCCTTGAGCAGGCGTATGAGTTCGGTGACCAGCAGCGGGTAGGGTAGCCGCGCGGCGGTCTGTCCGGCGTCCAGCGAGGTGGGATACGGGTGGAGCGTCATGCCTGCGATGGTAAGCGGGATGGCCCGCGAAGTGGTGGATGGGCCGCCGCACCGGTGAGTTTCACGAGAGGTTTTTATCCTACAGCGGGACGGGCAAGGCGCCGAATGGACTATTGCAAGCCCGCCCTAGCATGGTGTAACCAACGGGGAGGTTGCCATGTTTTCTGTGCATTTGAGGAAATTCGATGAACTGCCATACAAGACGCTGCTGATGGTCGCGGCGGGCCTGGTGATCCTGTGCCAGCTGGCCGCCCTGGCCTTTGTGGCGGATTCGCAGGTAACAAAGGCCAAGGTGCGCGACGAGCAGCGGCGCGCCGAGCTGGTGGTGATCGCGCATTGCATGGAAACCAGCGCGGGTCCCGCCCGCCATAACTGCATCCAGCAAGCCCGCGTCATCCCCGGCGCATCGCCGCCGCCCGCCGTCGACGGCGCGCCCAAGGTGCCGGCTTTTGCCGAAGCCTCGGCTTCCGCGGGCAGCGTGATGCCGGCCCACCCGGCGCGCTCGCCTCAGGGTTTGATGGCCGCGTCGTTTTCCATTCGTTAAGGTCCGTTGACAAGCCCTGCTTGTCAGGCCCGCGTAGGGCCTGCGCGGTTAGCATGGGTGATGCCACCGTCACGTCCTCTTTCTCGCCTCTATCAGCCGCGCAACCCGCTGTTCTGGCTGATGCTCACGCTCAACGGCCTGTCGCCGCTGCTGGCCTGGGTGGTGCACAACCACCCCTTGACCGCCTGGGCCACGCTGCTGCTCACCGGTTTTGCGCTGGGCAACGCCATCCTCGGCACTTTTTTGCTGTGGCGCTTGCTGCGCGACGAACCCGCCGCGCCCGCGCCGGATTCCGGCACGCGGGACGACACCCTGGCTAGCTGACGGCCCCCGCACCTTTGGCGATGTCGCGCGGCGTGGCCAGCGCGGTCGCCACGGCCAGCCGCAGCCCGCGCACGATTTCCTCCAGCGGCATGCTGGGCGCGCCCTGTTCGGGCAGGTAGGGCACATGGATAAAACCGCCGCGCGTGCGCTTGAAGCCGCGTTTGGTAGCCAGCGCGTGCATGAGCGCATAAAACACGTGGTTGCAGACAAAGGTGCCCGCCGTCTGCGAGACCTCGGCCGCCACACCCGCCGCTTGCAGCGCCTGCAGCATGGCCTTGACGGGCAGGCTGCTGAAATAGGCCGCCGGCCCGCCGGCCACCACCGGTGTGTCCACGGGCTGCGCGCCCAGGTTGTCGGGGATGCGTGCGTCGTTGACGTTGATGGCAATGCGTTCCAGCGAGATCGCGCCGCGCCCGCCGGCCTGGCCCACGCAGGCCACCAGCGCCGGCTTGTGCAGCTGGAGCAGCCGCGTGAGTTCAACCATCGATGCCTGGAACACGGTGGGCAGCTGCGCCGCCACCACCAGGTGGCCGCCTATGCGCTTGCCGTGCAGCGCCTTCACCGCCAGCCAGCTGGGGTTCAGGGGCTGGCTGCTGTGGCCGGTGTCGCCAAAGGGGTCAAAGCCGGTCAGCAGCACGCGGGGAAGGGACGCGGTGGAGATAGAGGAAGTGGAGGAAGAAGGCATGCCGCCATTGTGGGGGAGGGCGGCTTTTTGGCTACCATGGCCTGATGAACAACACACCCTCGCACCCGGGCATTGCCGCGCTGGTCGCCGACCTGGCACGCGCCCGCCTTGAAGCCCGGCCGCTGCCCTGGCCTGCCGACGTGCCGGCCGATGTGCCGCTGGCCTATGCCACCGCGCTGGCCGTGCGCGCCGCGCGAAGCGCCCAGGGCGATGCTCCCGTGGGTTACAAGATCGGCTTTACCAACCGCACCATCTGGCCGCGTTATGGGGTCTACGGGCCGATCTGGGGCACGGTGTGGCACAGCAGCCTGGTGCAAATCGACGCCGCCGCGCCCAATGAGGGTGTGCTCTCGCTCAAAGGCCTGTGCGAGCCGCGCATAGAGCCCGAGGTGGTGTTCGGCCTGCGCGAGGCACCGCCGCTCGATTGCACAGCCGCGCAGCTGGTGGCGGCGATAGCCTGGGTGGCGCATGGCTATGAAATCGTGCACACGCATTTCCCGGGCTGGAAGTTCAGCGCCGCGCAGGCCGTGGCCGACGGCGGCCTGCACGGCCGGCTGCTGGTGGGCCATACGGTGGCTTTGCCCGCCGCGACGGAGCCCGAGGCGCTGATGGAAGCGCTGGCCGGCCTGCGGCTCAAGCTCTATGCCGACGGTGTGCTCAAGGACCAGGGCCTGGGCGCCAATGTGCTGGACGGCCCGGTGCAGGCCTTGCTGCATTTTGTGCGCGAGCTGCGCGCCACGCCGGACGCGCCGGCCTTGCGGGCGGGCGATGTCATCACCACCGGCACGCTGACCGACGCCTGGCCGGTGCAGGCCGGGCAGCGCTGGCATACCGATGTAGAGGCGGCCGGGCCGCTGGCCGGCGCGCTCAAGGGGCTGGCGGTTCGGTTTGAATAAGCGAACAACTATTTTTTGATCACGGCGCCGGTTTCGCTGTCGAACTTCACCACGCGCACCTGGCCGTTCTGGCCCGGGAAGTCGTCAAACACCGCGCGCACCAGGTAGGGCACGACCAGCGGCAGGTCGCCGCTGCCGCCCTCGTAAATGGCGCGCGATTCAAACACTGTGCGCGGCGGCTTGCCGGGCGGCGTGCCCTTGGTGTCGAGCAGGCGCAGGCGCAGGCTGTTGGTGTAAACCGTCACATTGACCGGCCGGTCGCCCACATAGCGCGGCCCGAAGGGGTCGGGCACCCAGCCGCCGCCGTAAAGGCGTCCCGCGGCATCGCGGTAGGGCGGCAGGAACACCATGTTGTCCTGGTAGACCGGCTGCAGCCAGGTTTTTTCCTCGCTGCGGCTGCTGGCCGCCACGTCGACCTGCAGGCGGCCGGCCTGGCCTTCGGGCGCGCGCTTGAGGCCGCGTTTTTCGAGTTCGGCCTGCACATAGCCTTCATAGGTGGCCTGCTCCAGCTGCCGCGTGGTGTCCATGGGCGTGATGTAGCTGAAGGTGCTGCCCGCCGCGTCGGCGGGCCACTGGTTGAAACTGGTCACGCGGGTGGTGATGGGGCTGGCGCAGGCCGTGAGCAGCATGGCCAGCAGCAGCGCCAGGGCCAGGCGCGGCGAGAACAACGAGACGGTGCCGGCGCTGCGCTGCGGGCCGGGGCCTGTGGGCGAGGAAAGGGCAGAAGTGTTCATGGGAAATGGATACACCGGGCTTCAATTTTGTTCCGCGGCGGGGGCGCCGCTCAAGTAAAGTCGGCGCATGCGCTGACACGCGCCCGGGGCATTGCGGCGGTGCGTGCCCTGCGGACGCCAACAAGTATTGCACGGTAAGTGCATTGGACAAGGGGAAGATCATGAAATGGGAAGGCAATCGCGAATCCGACAACGTCGAAGACCGCCGCGATGACGGCGGCGGGGGCGGCGGCTTCGGTTTTGGCGGCCGCAGCATAGGCATAGGCACCATCGTGGTGGCCCTGGTCGGCGGCTGGATCTTCGGCATCAACCCGCTGACCATCCTGGGCCTGCTCAGCGGTGGCGGGCCGCCGGCCCAGGTGCAGCAGCAGGGGCCGGCCCACAAGCCGCCGGCCGACGACCGCATGGCGAAGTTCGTCTCCACCGTGCTGGCCGACACCGAGGACGTCTGGACCGACGTATTTGCCAAGGGCGGCGCCACTTACAAAAAACCCCGGCTGGTGCTGTTCCGCGGCGCCACGCCCACGGCCTGTGGCCAGGGCCAGGCGGCCATGGGGCCGTTTTATTGCCCGGGCGACCAGAAGGTCTACATCGACCTCGGTTTTTACGAAACCCTGCGCAACCGCCTGGGCGCGCCCGGCGACTTCGCCCAGGCCTATGTGATCGCCCACGAGGTGGGCCACCATGTGCAGAACCTGCTGGGCATCAGCGCCAAGATGGACCAGATGCGCGGCCGCGTCAGCAAGACCGAATACAACGCGCTGAGCGTGCGGTTGGAACTGCAGGCCGACTGTTTTGCCGGGGTCTGGGCGCACAACGCGCAGAACGCCCGCCAGATCCTGGAGCAGGGCGACGTTGAGGAAGCCATGAATGCGGCCGCGAAAATCGGCGATGACGCCCTGCAACGCGCCGGCGGCGGCGCGGTGGTGCCCGAAAGCTTCACCCACGGCACCAGCGCCCAGCGCCAGCGCTGGTTCGACACCGGCTTTAAAACCGGCAGCGTCAAGGCCTGCGACACCTTTAGCGCCCGGAATTTATAGCCTGTCTGGCCATACTCATTGACTGGCGGGGATGGCGGGCTATAAGATTGATAGCAATATGGGGCCGGAGGCAGCCCGGGCGCCGGACCTGCGGCAGGCCCTGAAACCGCGAATCCCCAGCAAAACCAGCCAATCGGCCCAAAGTGCGACAATACGGGGCTGAGGAAGCCCTGCACAAGCCCTGCCGCGCGGTCGAGATCGCGCGGACCCGGGCGGTCTGCGGTGTTACCTTTCCCGCCAACGGCTGTGCTGTTGGCCGCACGCGCGCCCAGGCAACCCCATCCCCCGATACGCGCGCTACCACCGACAGAGATACCCGCAAGCGTTAAGCAGAGCTTTCTTATGACATCCTCTTTTTCGAATCTTTCGCTGGCCGAACCGCTGGCCCGCGCCGTCGCCGAAATGGGCTACGAGACCATGACCCCCATCCAGGAGCAGGCCATTCCGGTCGTGCTGCAGGGCAAGGACGTCATGGGCGCCGCGCAGACCGGCACCGGCAAGACCGCCGCTTTTTCGCTGCCGCTGCTGCAGCGCATGATGAAGCACGAAAACCCCTCGACCTCGCCCGCGCGCCACCCGGTGCGCGCGCTGGTGCTGCTGCCCACGCGCGAACTCGCGGTGCAGGTGGCCCAGCAGGTCGAGCTCTACGCCAAGTACACCAACCTGCGCAGCACCGTGGTGTTCGGCGGCATGGACATGAAGCCGCAGACGGCCGAGCTCAAAAAAGGCGTGGAAGTGCTGGTGGCCACCCCGGGCCGGCTGCTGGACCACATCGAGGCCAAGAACGCGGTGCTCAACCAGGTTGAATACGTGGTGCTGGACGAAGCCGACCGCATGCTGGATATCGGTTTCCTGCCCGACCTGCAGCGCATCCTGAGCTACCTGCCCAAGCAGCGCATCACCTTGCTGTTCTCGGCCACCTTCTCGCCCGAAATCAAGCGCCTGGCCTCCAGCTACCTGCAGGACCCGGTCACCATCGAAGTGGCCCGCTCCAACGCCACGGCCTCCACCGTCGAGCAGCACTTCTACAGCGTGGGCGCCGACGACAAGCGCCGCGCGCTGCACCAGATCCTCAAAGAACGCGGCATGAAGCAGGCCTTTGTGTTCGTCAACAGCAAGCTGGGCTGCGCGCGCCTGGCCCGCTCGCTGGAGCGCGAGGGCCTGAAGACCGCCGCGCTGCACGGCGACAAGAGCCAGGACGAGCGCCTCAAGGCCCTGGAAGCCTTCAAGAAGGGCGAAGTCGACCTGCTGGTCTGCACCGACGTGGCCGCCCGCGGCCTGGACATCAAGGACGTGCCGGCGGTGTTCAACTTCGACGTGCCTTTCAACGCCGAGGACTATGTGCACCGCATTGGCCGCACCGGCCGCGCCGGCGCCTCGGGCCTGGCCGTGAGTTTTGTGGCCAGCAGCGACAACCGCCTGGTGGCCGACATCGAGAAGCTGATCAAGACCAAGATCGAGCTGGAACCCCTCGAGTTCGAGGAAGACCGCCCGCGCATCAAGGAGCAGGGCCGCATCAACGACGGCCGCCGCATGTACCGCGAAGGCGAGGACGGCACCAGCCCGCGCGAGGCACGCCAGCCGCGCGAGCGCCGCGAATACACGCCGCACCGCCAGCCGGCCGCGCCGCGCGACCCCTTCTTCGACCAGCCCTATGAGCCGACGGTCGCGCCCGACGCCCAGCCCGCCTGGGAAGCCGCCGCCAAGGCCGCCCCCGCGCGCAGCGGCGTGTCGGCCAACATCAAGCCCAAGAAAAAAGTCGCGGCGCTGTTCAAGACCCAGTCCACGGTCTGAACCGCGGCCTGAAAGCCGCCCCGCCGTCGGTCCAAGCCTACGGCGGCTAGAGGGGCTGTCCGGTGCGGGCCGCGCGGCCCGCCTTTTACGCTGTCCCCATGATGGCGAATTCCGACCCCGACCTGAAGCCCCCTCCGCCGGCGGCTTTCGGGTTTGCCGCGCTCTCCCCCCAGGTCCTGAAAATCTTCCGCCCCTTGTGGCGCGCCGTCGACCACTGGATTGACGCCGGCGGCATGCGCATGAGCGCGGCCATGTCTTTTTACGGCATCCTGAGCCTGGCGCCGCTGCTGGTCCTGCTGGTCGCCGTGCTGGGCTGGTGGCTGGACCGCGCCTATCTCGAAACCAGCCTGGTCGACCAGATCCGCAGCGTCGTCGGCGCGCAGGGCGCCCAGGTGGTGCAGCAGGCGCTGTCCAGCGCCCAGGCGCCTTCCGAGGGCATCACGGCTTCGCTGTTTGCCTTTGCGCTGCTCCTGTCGGGGGCGACGGGCGTGTTCGCGGAATTGCAGGATGCGTTTGAGCGCCTGTGGCGGCAAGGCAGCGGCGAAGTGCCGCAGCAGAAGTGGTGGCACGGCGCTTCCGTGCGCCTGCGCGGGGTGGCCTACATCCTGGCTTTCGGTTTTCTGCTGCTGGTCTCGCTGGTGATCTCGACCTTTTTAAGCCTGCTGTCGGGCTGGGCGGGCAGCTACCTGCCGGTCGAAAAACTCGCCTGGGTGCTCAACGAACTCGTGTCTTTCGGTTTTTGCGTCGCACTGTTTGTGGCCCTCATGAAAATGAGTGTCGGCCCCAAACCCGCTTTACGCTATCTGGTGATGGGGTCAGCCGCGGGGGCCATCCTCTTTGCGGTCGGCAAGCACCTGATGGCCTTTTACCTCTCCACCGCCGCCGTGGTGTCGGCTTATGGCGCGGCCGGCTCGCTGGTGGTGATCCTGATGTGGATCTACTTTTCATCGGCCGTGCTCTTGCTGGCCGCCAGCATGGCGCGCGCCTGGGCCGACGAGGCCGGCCGGCGCCGGCCCGCCTCAGCCTGATTTGCCGGCCTTGCCGGGTTTTTGCGCCTGTTCGCAGGGTACTGCGATCAGCTCAAACGTTCCGGCCTGCGCCCCCAGTCTGGCCGCCGTGAGGCAGCCGCCCCAGACGCAGCCGGTGTCCAGCGGCAGGGTGTTGTTGCGCAGGCGCGGCGCGGCGCCGTCCTTGGCCAGGGTGGACCAATGGCCGAAGGCCAGCGGCGTGCCGGCGGTCTTGCGCCCGGGCACCTCAAACCACGGCAGGTAGCCGGCGGGCGCGCCATCGGCGCCTTCGGTGCTGTCGAACTCCATCACACCTTCGGGCGTGCAAAAGCGCAGGCGCGTGAGCGCGTTCACCACCACGCGCAGCCGGTCGGCGCCCTGCAGGCTGTCGCTCCAGCGCTCCGGCGTGTTGCCGTACATGGCGCCGAAAAAATCCTTGAGCTCGCCGCCGCGCAGCACCTGCTCCACTTCGGCCGCCAGCGCCAGGGTTTGCGCCACCGTCCACTGCGGCAACACGCCGGCGTGCACCATCAGCCAGCCGTGGCGCTGCAGCGCCATGGGGCGGTGCCGCAGCCAGTCCAGCAGCGTGCCGGCGTCGCCGGCTTGCAGGATTTCCTGCATGGTGTCGTGGCGGCCCGGCTTGCGCGCGCCCTGCCACAGCGCGAGCAAATGCAGGTCGTGGTTGCCCAGCAGGCACTGCGCGGCGTCGCCCAGGGCGGCCAGGCGGCGCAGCACCTTGAGCGACTCGGGGCCGCGGTTGACCAGGTCGCCGAGGATATAGAGGGTGTCGCGGCTGGGCGAAAAATCCAGCTTCTCCAGCAACCGCCCCAGGGGCGCGTCGCAACCTTGCAGGTCGCCGATACAGTACATTGACATGTGTTTATTTTGCGCCAGGCCTCATGGACTTTTTGCTGATTGCTTTTTTGACGCTGCTCAACGGCGTATTTGCCATGTCGGAAATGGCCCTCGCCTCCAGCCGCAAGGCCAGGCTCACGGCCATGGGGGAGTCCGGTGACAAGGGGGCGCAGTCCGCGCTGGGCCTGCTGGACAACCCCACGCAGTTTCTCTCCTCGGTGCAGGTGGGCATCACCTCCATCGGCATGCTCAACGGCATCATCGGCGAGGCGGCTTTCAGTGACGGCCTGGCCGCCTGGATACAGACTTTCGGCGCGCCGCAGCGCGCCTCCCAGATCACCGCCACCGCGCTGGTGGTGACCGTCATCACCTTCATCACCATCGTCTTTGGCGAGCTGGTGCCCAAGCGTATAGGCCAGCTGTACCCGGAAACCGTCGCGCGCCTGGTGTCGCGGCCCATGATGTGGGTGGCGACAGGCTTCAAGCCCTTTGTCCGGCTGCTGTCCATCAGCACGCTGGCGGTGCTCAAGCTGCTGCGCATCGACAACACAGCCGGCCGCGCCGTGACCGAGGAAGAAATCGCCGCCAGCCTGGAAGAGGGCGTGGACGCCGGCCTGATCGAGGAGCACGAGCACCAGATGGTGCAGAACGTGTTCCTGCTCGACGACCGGCTGCTGACCTCGCTGATGCTGCCGCGCTCCGACATCGAGTGGCTGGACGCCTCCGACACGGTGGCCCAGGCCATCGCCAAGGCCGGCGCCACCGGCCATTCCTGGTACCCGGTGTGCCGCGGCAGCCTGGACGACGTGGTGGGCGTGGTCAACGTCGCCAAGCTGCTCGCGCTGCGCGGCCAGATCCAGCCCGCCGCCTCCGGCCAGGAACAAGGCCCGGGCGCCGTGCCCTCGGTGGCCGACCGCATAGGCGCGTACGCGGTGCCGGCCGTTTTTGTGCCGGAAACCCTGACCGGCATGGAACTGCTGGAGCAGTTCCGCGCGCGTTCCACCCGCATGGTGTTTGTGGTCGACGAATACGGCGTGGTGCAGGGCCTGATGACGCCCATGGACATGCTGGAGGCCATCACCGGCGAGCTGCAGCCCGGCGCCCAGGTTGACGCCTGGGCCACCGAACGCGAGGACGGCAGCTGGCTGATCGACGGCGTCATGCCCGTGGCCGAACTCAAGGCCAGGCTGGACATCAAGGAACTGCCGGACGAAGGCAAGGGCCGTTACAACACGGTCGCCGGCCTGCTGCAAAGCGTCTCGGGCCGGCTGCTTAAAACCGCCGAGATCGTCGAATGCGCGGGCTGGCGCTTTGAAGTGCTGGACCTGGACGGCAAGCGCATCGACAAGGTGCTGGCCAGCTTGTTGCCGGAAGCCGACTCGCCTGAGTTGTAATCCTTTGTTCTGGATGCTGTTGCGGCTTCGCTGCTTTTAGGCGCTGTTGCGTGACATAAGTCACTACTTGCCGCAGGCTGGCGTGAGGTGAGACGCCGCAACAACACCCAAGTACGTAAATGGTTGTAACTTCAAGGGTGCTGTGTTTAAACTGAAAAAAAGTTAAGGCGCACATGTTTGATGTTTTTGTGTTGGCACTGACGGCCACGGCGGTGTCGGGAATGGCGACGGGAGCGGCTTGCCACCACGGCTGGCTGGCGCGTGCTGCCCGCAAAAAAAGGCGTATTCCCGCGCAATGGCACCTCCAGCCCAGGCCTTTATTGCTCGATGCCGAGCAGGAAGTCTGGCACTGGCTGCAGCGCGCATTTTTCGACCACCACGTGGTGGTCAAGGTCCCGGTCATCCGTTTTGTCTCGCCGCGCAACGAGGCCGAAGGCCAGCGCTCCTTCGAGCTGCTCAAAAACGTCTATTGCAGCTTCACGGTCTGCGCCGCCGACGGCACCGTCATCGGTTGCCTGGACGTGCCCGGCCCGCATGGCCTGAGGGCCAGCAGCCGCGACCTCAAGCGAAAACTGTTCGCCGAATGCGGCATCGCCTATGCCGTGGTGCGCGCCGGCAACCTTCCCACGCTGGAAGACGTGCGCGCCGCCTTCCTCGGTGAAATCGATTTGTCGGACGATGAAGCGCCGTCCTCGCCGGCCGTGCTCGGCGAGCCGCCCATGGCCTGGCCGCTGGAGGCCGAGGCCGACGCCCTGGCCACCGTGCCCGACACCATGCGCGCGGCCGACGGCGGCGCCCTGGTCGCCGACGCGCCGCCCGTGGAACAGATGCAGCAGTTGAACCCCGCGGCAAACCAGGTGGACATGGCCGCCATGGCCGCGGCCCGCAGCAGCCTGCGCGCCAAGCTGGAGCGCAACCGCAAGATACGTTTTACCAACTTCGACCCGCTGAGCACCGGCTCCGGCATTGTTCACGACAATGCCGATCACCAGTTCGCCGTGGCCTGGGAAGACTCCTTCATCACGCCCGAGGACGCCCCGCCGCCCGCCGGCGCCTGAACCACCCGGGTGGGCCCGGCGCTCCCGCTCAGTTCGCCTTGGCGGTGTCAATGAGCGTTTTCATCTCCGCCGGCATGGCCGTGAACAGCGGCTTGCCGCCGGGCTTGGCCGGCTTTAAAAACCACTGCTCGTACCAGCCCTGGGCGGCGCCGCTGCGCATGGACTCCTTGATGGAGGCATTGACCAGCGCGCCCATGGCGGCATCGCCCTTGCGGTAGCCGATGGCGATGGTCTCCACCGACAGGCGTTCCGGCAGTATGGTGTAGTTGCCCGCGTCGGGCAGGCTCGCAAGCTGCGCTGCCAGCATCACGCCGTCGCGCGCATAACCGGCCGCCCAGCCCAGCTGCAGCTGCCCCAGCGCGGCGTCGGGGTTCACGGCCTTGGCGTGTTGCCAGCTCAGCGCGTGCGATTGCGCGAAGCGGTCCAGCGCCGGCACGACGGTGCTGCCGTCTATGCCGACGATGCTTTTGCCCTTGAGCTGCTCCAGCGTGCTGATCATGTCCTTGTTGCGCACGGCGACCTGGATGGCATCCACAAAAATCGGCGTGGAGAAATCCATGCGCGCGCGGCGCTCGGGCGTGTCGGTCACGTTTTCGCAGAGCAGGTCCACGCTGCCCTCGGCCAGCAGGCGCACGCGCACGTCCACTTCGGTCGCGATGTAGCGCACCGGCAGGTTTTTGTTGCCGGCGGCCTGGCGCAGGCTTTCAATCATGGGCTTGCAGAAATCGATGCTGTAGCCCGTCGGCTTTTCCGGCGTCTGGTGAAACGAGAAAGGCGCGGCAAGTGCGCGGTAGCCCACATTGATCTGGCCGCGGCTCTTGATCTTTTCCAGCGTGGCCTGGGCGGATGCCCCTTGCGGGAGGGCGACGGCCAGCAGGGCCACGGCGGCGGGCAACAGCGCTTGAAATGGTGTCTTCATCAGAACCTCCCGTTGTTCGGTCCCATTCTTAGGCAAAGGCCCTGAATACGCAACGCCGCCAGGGCAGGGCTTCCCCGGGTACGACCAAGGTACTCATTGTTAGTAGCCGCCGCTGCGTGATGGCGTCAAAAAGCCCCTGGTTCACACGAACAGGGGCTTTTTAAGCTGCGGCGAAGATAGACCGGGTTCCCGGTTTTGCCGGGCGCGGTATCCGGGGTTTAGCGCACGATGCAATCCACTGCGGGCCTGGCACCTGTCGACGAGCCGGTGGGCGAGGTCGGCTGGTTGAACGCCGGCGGCAGCGTGAATGGGAGCCCCGGGTTTTTCGGCACCATGGCAGGCACCTGCATAGGCGAGGCGGTGTAGCCAAACTGGCCGGCCGCGAAATTCGTGGTGCCGGCCGGGTTGGTGACCTTGATCAAACCGTCCAGCACGGCCACATACAGCCCCGGCGCGCGCGCGCCGGTGGGCGAGGGTATGGCCGGAGTGTTCTGCGCCAGGGCCGCGGTGGAGGCCAGCGCGGCCAGCAAGGCCAGCGAGATCGACGTGAATTTTTTCATGGGGTTTCCTGCGATGTGGGTTGTCGAAGAAGTTGCTCGGGCGGCCTTATAGCTACCTGAGCGAAACCTCCATGCTGGCGCTGCCCTGCAGATTGCCCGCAGGCGTGGTGATCACGGTGGCGTCCTGGCTGCGTTTGCCCAATGCGCCGGCCGTGCTGCTGAAGCCGCCTTGTGCCAGTTCCAGCTCCACCTTGTCGAGTTCGGGTTTGCCCGCGTCGTAGCGGTAGCGCGTCAGCACCAGCAGGGACTCGGGCTGCAGCACCATGGCCGCGCCGTCCACAAACTCCAGGCGGCCGAAGGTGTTGCGCCCGGTGCTGATGGTGTCGCCCTGGCGCAGCGGCGAGTTTTCGGCCAGCACCCGGCTGCGGCCCTCGGCGCTTTTGGCCACCATCAGGCCCGAGACCTTGGTGACGGTGCCCACCACCTGGGCCTGCGCCAGCGGGGCCAGTACCAGCAGGGCCAGTGCCAATGCGGGGAGCAGGCGGGTGAAAAAAGTTGGCTGCTTCATGTCATGCGCCTTTAATTGCAATACATTTTTTTGGCCGGCTCGTTTTTGGCGACGGTCGTTTTGACTTCCGCCGACTTGTCGTCCTTTTTGTCGGGAGCCAGCTTGTCCTTGTCCTCTTGTGTTGCCGTGCTGCCGGCCGCGGGGATGGAGACCGGCATGGAGGCGACCTGCTCGGGGGTGGATTCGCTTGGCGGCGGGGTAAAAAACAGCGCTGCGCCGGTAGCGAGCGGTCTGATGCTGGAGTCCAAGGCCGTGGTGACGGCTGTGGTGGCGGGCTGGATTGCGACCGCGACGGGGATGGCGGCCGACAGCACCTGGCAGAGCACTGAATTCGGCGCGATCGAGCAGATGTTCGCGGACGAAGCGGTTGTCGTGATGCGGGCAACGGTAGTGCCTGTGCCGGGGTAGCTAAGGGCCAGGCTCGCCGTGCCGGAGCTGGAGGTGATGTTGGGTGCATCGACCGTACTGAAACTGCCGCTGCCCGAACCCGTTGCCGTCAGAAAGTTGTAGGTCGAATCGGCAGGCGGCACAAAGCCGTTGAGCCCGCGGACGTTGAGCCTGCCGTTCAGGCTGGCGGTGTTGCTGATGGCGAGCCTGTCAAAGCTGTCGGTGCCCGCCAGTCTGATGTTGAGCACCCCGGTGCTGCCCTGCGTGTACTTGCCCTGGACGAACAGCGTGCCGGCGGACCCTGCCGTGCCCGGTGACACGGTGCCGTTGTTCAGCAGCGTCCCGGTGCCGCCCAGCGCCAGGGTGCCGGTACCGGCCAGCGTGCCGCCGGCCTGCACATTGACGCCCGCGGCGTTGATGGCCGAGCCGCCCGCCAATGTCGTCGTGCCGCCCGCGATATTGAGCGTGCCGTTGCCACTGCCCCCGCTTTGCGACACGGTGAGCGCGCCGCCGTTCAGCGCCAGGTCGGCATTGAGCTGCACCGCGTGGTTGTCGGCCGGGTAGTTGTTCAGGTAGTTGCTGTTCAGGTTCAGGGCCAGCTTGTTCGACGTGCTGGTGATGGGCGCGTTGATGATGATGTTGTTGTTGGCGTTCAGCGTCAAAGCCGCATCGCCCCCGGCGCTCTTGGTGATGGCGGCCGACACCGTGATGTCGCCGTGCACCATGTCCATGGCGGGGTTGCCCGTGCCCGTGGTGATGCTCACGTTCGTGCCGGCATCAAGCTGGGCAACAATCGTCGCCGCGTTGATACGGGCACCGGTCTCATTGGACACAATCGCATTGGTGCCCATGACGCCGGCATCCGGCCCGGCCGCCACGATCTCGATGCTGAACGGGTCGATATGCCATTCGCCGCCCTGGCCGACCGTCGGCACATTCACCACGTCGAGTGAACGGTGGCCCGAGGTATCGGCATAACCGCCGCGGCCAGCACTGCCCGTGGCCGACACCTGGCCGTCTATCGATGCCGCGTTCTCGGCGATCAGCACCACATTGCCGCCCGTCGTGCCGTTGGCGCTGATGCTGGACGTGGCCGAGGTCCTGACGTCGCCCGAGGCGCGCAAGAAAATCCGGCCCCCCTCGCGCACCGCGCTGGAGGCACTGATCGTGCCGCTGTTGCTCACCAGGCCCGCGGCCAGGCCTATGCGCCCGGCTTCGGCCGTGATCTGGCCTATGTTCCTGGCTTCGCCCGGCGTGCCGGTGATGGCGACGGAAACGCCGGGTGTCGCGGTGTCCACCAGCTGCACGGTTTGCCCCGCCGCCAGCAGCACCTCGCCCTGGGGCGCATTCAGGCTGCCGGTATTGGCCACATTGGCGCCCACCAGGTAGATGCTGCCGCCGCTGGCCGCGTTGATGGTGCCGGCATTGCGCACATCGCCCGGCGTGCCCGTGCCCTTGAAGTTCATGCGGCCGGCCAGGAAATCGCTGTCGCTGACGTTGAGGGAACTGGCGATAAACCGCGCCACGTCAATCCGCGCGCCTGGGCCCACCATGATGCCGGCCTGGTTGATCAGCCACAGGGCGCCGTCGGCCCGGATGCCGCCAAGAATCTGGGACGGGTCGCCGCCGTTGACCCTGGCCAGCAGGGCCGCCGAGCTGTTCAGCTGGCGCAGGTCGACCAGCGCGGCCGAGCCCACATTGAAGCTCGAAAAATTGGCGATGGCCTGCTGGCTGGTCTGGTTAATGGTCAGCGTGTTGCCGCTCTGCGCGAAGCTCGCGCTGCCGGACGTGACGTTCCAGCCCGTGGGCAGGGCGCCGGCCGGCAAGCCCTGGGCAAAAGCCTGCGTGGCACATGCCACCCACAGGGCGCTGGCCAGCAGCGAGAGGCGAAGGGGGCCGGAATGCAAGTGCGTGGACATGGGCATGGTGGTCTACCTTGTGTTCTTCTTCAGAACGCCAGCGAGGCGTTCAGGTGGGCATTCCAGTCGCCCCGTTTTTCCGTGAGGGAGCTGCCCGCGTTGTTCACGCGCGCCAGGTCCACATTCAGGCTGAAATCGCGGCTCATCACATAACGCAGGCCCGCGCCCATGCTGGACACCGTGACGCTACCGGGCAGGCCGCTGCTGCCCACCTTGTTGTTGCTGCCATGGCCCGCGTCAATAAAAAACACGCCGCGCAGCTGGCCGGGCAAGCCGACACGGCCGGAGAGCTCCGGCGTATAGAGCTCGGCATTGGCCACGATGCCGCTGTCGGCCGTCACCGCCCGCTCCTGGAAGCCGCGCACCGTCGTGGAGCCGGCCAGGCCGAACTGCTCGCCCGCGAGCAGCGGCGTGTCGGTGTACTGGGCGCTGCCGGCCAGGCGCAGCTGCCAGCCGCTGGCCAAAGACTTGAACAGCGAGGCACTGGCGCGCGCGGCCATGAAATCGTCACGCGTGCTGCGGTTGCCCGGCGTCAGGTAAGAGTAGCGGTCCGTGCGGCCGTCGATATTCGTGTAGCGATCGCCGCTGGGAATATTGCGCGACAGGCCGACGCTGTAGCCCGACACCTGTTCGGCACCCTCGGTCTGGCTGCTGTAAGTGATGCTCAGCGGCGTGGTCTTGTAAGGCACACAGGAGGCAATCGGCGGTGTAGGCGGCGCGATGCTGACCGTGACGCCGCCGACTTCGCAGCGCGAGTCGATGAATTTGTGGTCCAGCCCCAGCACCAGCTTGGCCGTGCTTTCGCCGCTGCGGCCCAAAAAATGGTTCCAGCGCAGGCCGTACACATCGCCCTTGCCCGTAAAGCCCAGCAGGCCGCCCAGCACGGGCGAGCTGGCCGGCGAATTGACGCTCGATCTGCCGTAAATAAAGTCGACGCTGTCGCCATACGCATACAGCGGGACGCGGTAGCCCACCGAATAGACATTCAGGTTCACGCCCGAAGGGCTGTCGGGCGAGGTGGTGTAGGCCAGCGTGCCCACATGGTCGCGGTTAAACAGGTTGGCATGCTGCACGGCCACGCCGGTGCGCCAGCGGCCGCTGGACGGCGAGCCCGTGTTGTCCAGCGTGGTGATGATGCGCAGCGGCTTGTGGTCGTCGACCAGCACCTTGGCGTCTATGGTGCCCGGCTTGTCGCCCTCGGCCAAGGTGACGCCGACCTGCTTGGCCGGGCTTTCATTGGCCAGCTGTATCGATTCGGAAATCGCGCCCAGGCTGGGCGAGCGGCCCACCTGCAGCCGCACCAGGCTGGCGCGGATATTCGCCTCGTCGAAATGCTGGTTGCCGGTCACGGTGATCGAGGAAATCACGGTTTCCCGCACCAGCAGCTTCACCGCGCCGCCGGCCAGTTCCTGCTCGGGCACCGACACCAGCACCGTGCTGTAGCCGGCCTGGCGATAAGCCTGCTGCAAGGCCTCGACCGCAAGCTGGATATCGGCAAAGCCGCGCTGCGGGCCGGCGAGAGGGCCCACCAGGCGATCCACTTCCGCCGCGGGCAGCAGGGTGTTGCCCTCGACCTGAAAACGCGTGATCTCAAAACGCTCATCGGCCGCCAGGGCCGCTGCAGCGGCAGTCAGCGCCAGCGCGCCGCTCAGGCCGCAACGGGCCAGGTAAGTGATCAATCGGCTTCGACTCATTTGTTCTCATCCACGGGGACCGGTGGGCTGAACAAATGGCTTGGAAAATGGAGCTCTCAAAGGGCTCTGTTCAGGGCGTCGCTCATCGTAACAGGACGTAAGTAAAAGGCGTGTTTTTGCCTGTGCGTTTTACAAATGAGGCTCTTCCGTGTTGTGACCTCGCCGCAGTTGTGCGGGAAGTGATGGCAACCACGGTAGCGGTATCAGGTCCGGAACGGGCTTGCTTCAAGCCTTGATATCGAACAGCGCCGCCCCATGCCGCATCAGGCTGCGCGCGACCACCGTGCGATGGATTTCGGAGGTGCCATCGAAAATCCGGTAAATCCGCGCGTCGCGGTAGTAGCGTTCAATCGGGAGCTCCTTGCAATACCCCATCCCTCCAAATACCTGGACGGCTCGATCGGTCACGCGGCCCAGCATCTCTGCGGCCTGAACCTTGACCATGGAGATCCAGTCGCGGGCATCAAGGCCTTGGTCGATCATCCAGGCGGCATGCAGAACCATCAGGCGGGCCGAGTTGATTTCGATCACGCTGTCCGCGAGCATTTGCTGCACCAGCTGGAAGTCCGCGATGGGTTTGCCAAACTGTTTTCGCTGTGCGGCGTAGTCGACCATCAATTTGAGCACGTGGCTGGCTTTTCCCACTGCCCGCGCACCGACCTGCGCCAGCCTGACGCGACCCAGCACGCCCAGGGCCTGCTGCAAGCCCTTGCCTTCATCGCCGAGCAGTGCGATGGGCTCAAGGGGGACGTTGTCGAACCACAACTCGAGGTGGCTGGTGCCGCGCAGGCCCATCATTTTCTGGTCCTTGCCGAGGGTAAAGCCAGGCAGGCCCTTGTCGACGAGGAACAGCGATATCTTTTTCTTTTCGTCCTTGTCGTCGGCCGCGCCGGTCAGCGCCGACACCACAAAGAAGTCGGAAACTTCGCCGTCGCTGATGAAGTGCTTGCTGCCCGAAAGGCGCCAGCCGTCGGCGGTCTTGACGGCACGCGTCGTGATGCCGCCGGCATCCGAACCGGCACCCGCTTCGGTGATGGCGATGGAGCATACCCGTTCGCCGCGTACCGTCGGTTCGAGCCAGCGCCCCACTTGCTCCCCGCGGGCGGCAAGCAGCACCTCATAGACATTGCCAAACGCGCGGCGAATCAGGATGTCGGTGGTATGACCGAACTGCTCTTCCAGCAGCATGGTATCGACCGCACCGAGCCCGCCACCTCCGAACTGGACGGGCATGTTCGTGGCGTACAGGCCGAGTGCCCTGGACTTTTCGTGGATGGCGCGCGCCTTGTCCGGATCCAGAAAGCCCTGCTGTTCGACTTCGTCCTCAAGCGGCCGGAGCTCTTCGTCGATGAAACGGCGTACCGTTGCGACCAGCATTTTCTGTTCTTCGTTGAGTGCGAAATCCATGTCTTTCTCCAGGTCGTCTTGGATGCGGCGCCCCCTACCGGGCGCCCCGGCAATTCGATGCCCGCATGAGGGATGAGGCGTACAGGAGCCCGGCGGCGCTGTTATCCCGGTCGGCGGCGTTTTAGAGGACCGCAGCTTGCGTGTCGCTATCTTCTAACGACCTGTCCACACCGGTTTGCGTTTCTCGGCGAAGGCCAGCGGACCCTCGATCGCGTCCTGGCTGGCCAGCATTTTTTCCGCCGCCGTATAGCGGGCGCTCATGGCGGTTTGCAGGTCG
Source organism: Polaromonas sp. P4_F6 (assembly GCF_056401275.1). Taxonomy (NCBI): domain Bacteria; kingdom Pseudomonadati; phylum Pseudomonadota; class Betaproteobacteria; order Burkholderiales; family Comamonadaceae; genus Polaromonas; species Polaromonas sp. P4_F6. The sequence goes on from NZ_JBFUJQ010000001.1 coordinate 960,290, forward strand.
GGCATGTCCAGACTTTGCAGCATCACCTGTTTGGAGGCCTGCACCGCCAAGGGCGCACAGGCGAGCACACGTTCGGCCAGGGCGAACGCCGCGGGCATCAATTCCTGGTGTGGCACCACTTCGTTGATCAGGCTGATGCGCCTGGCTTCGTGTGCGTCAATGCGCCGGCCGGTCAGGATCAGCATCATCGCGTCTTTCATCGGCATCTCGCGCGCCAGCCTTTGCAAGGCTCCACCGCCCAGGGCGGCCAGGCCCACCAGCGGCTCGGGCATGGCGAAGCTGGCGCTGTCCGAGGCGACCGCCAGGTCGCAGGCGGCGACCATCTCGGCGCCACCTCCGAGGCACAGGCCGTTGACCGCCGCGATCACTGGTTTGAAGAGATCGAAGCGCGTGGTGATGCCGCCAAAGCCGCTGGCCGGTTTGCGGTGCTCGCCCGTTCGTGAGAGTTCCTTCAGGTCGGTGCCTACGCAAAATGCGCGGTCTCCGCTTCCGGTGACGATGGCAACGTGCAGGTCTGGGTCCGCAGCATAGAGATCAAAGGCATGCGCCATCTCGAAATGGGCCGCGGGGTTCAAGGCGTTCAGGACCTGCGGGCGGTTGATCGTGATGGTGAGGACACGCCCGTGCCGCTCGTACCTGCAGTGCTCGAAAGAGGGATCGGCCATCCTCGCGTCCCCCTCTTATTTGGCAGCTGGCTTGAGTGTTTCGACGACCTGAGCCTTGCCGTTGACGATTTTGACGATAAAGCTCTCGCGATCAAGGTCGCCCTTGTCGTCGTATTTGACGTCGAACAGCACGCCAGGGTATTGATTGGCAGAGATGCTGGCGCCGTGCATCGCGGTAGCGAAGGCCTTGGAATCGATCTTTCCTATCTTGTCGAAGATGGCCTTGGCGGCGTGCATGCCGGTATAGCCCTTCATGGCGTTGTGGTCCGCCTTTGACTTGTATTCGTCGAGGTAGCGTTTGGCAAAAGCCTGCACCGTCGGGTTCGGCGCATCCGGGGTCAAGCCTACGTGCGCCACCACGCCGTTGGCCGCGTCCCCCGCGAGTTCGATGACCTTGTCGTTTGCCAGGGTGGTCTCGCCGATCACCGGCTTGTCATAGCCTTGCTTGCGCACTTCCTTCAGCACTCGGGCGGATTCCTCCTCGTTGCTGTAGACGAAGAGGGCATCCGCGCCAGACTGCTTGGCCCGCAGCACAGCGCTGGAGAAATCGAGTTGGCCGGCCTCCGTCGAAATATCGGCGAGAACCTTGATGCCGGCGGCCTGGAGTTCCTTGAGGACCATGTCGCGGCCGCCCTTGCCAAAATCGTTGTTCACGTAAATGATGGCCACGCTTTTGGCCTTGACGCTGTCCTTGATGTAGCGGACCACCTTGGGCATGGCGGCGGCCTGGGTGAAGGAGCTGCGGAACACGTAGGGGTTGCCCTGCTGGGTGATCGCGGCGGCCTCGCCGCCTATCACGTTGGGAACTTCCGCCCGGCGGGTTTCGGTCATGCTGACCAGAATCGAGCCCGAAAAAACCGGCCCCATCACCAGCGGCGCGCCCTGGTCAATGGCCTTGGTGGCCAGTGATTTGGCGATGCCGGGATTGGACTGCGTGTCCCAGGCGCTGTAGCTGATCCTGCGGCCCAGCACGCCACCGGCCGCATTGATTTCCGCAACGGCCAGCTTCACGCCGTTGTTGTAGTTGGTGCCCGCGGTGGCACCGGTTCCTGATAGCTCGACCAGCCCGACGATGGGAACAGGCTGTGCAGGTTGTGCGGCGGTGAGGGTGTGCATGGCCGCAAAGGCCATGCCTGCAGCGGCGAGGCGCAGTGGTTGAAGCATTTTGTCTCCTGGTGAATCGTTATGTCCGGTTCCAGAGTCCCTGGAACCGCAGGAAATGCTAGGCGCCGCACCATGGTTCGTCCATCCGATGAATCCGATTTGGATCATCGCGAAATTCGATAATGGAGGGCAGGGGTGTGGTTGATCTCGATCCCGCCTTCAGGGAACGGCCGTTCGGCGTCCGGTCCGCCGGTGCCTGCGGTCATTCATTCGGTCGCTGAGGAACCGAATCCACCGCCGCTCAGGACTTCAGGAACAGGTTGGCGCAAACGCCGCGCAGCCACCGATTGGCGGCATCGTGGTGGTAGCGCGCGTGCCAGTGCTGCTTGACGGTGAACGATGGAATCGCCACCGGGCAGGCCAATACCCTGAGGCCGGCCATGCGCGCGAGTGTTTCCCCGATCTGCCGGGGCAGGGTCGCGAGGAGGTCGGTGGAAGACAGGATGGCGCTCAGGCCCAGGAAGCCCGGCAGCTCGAGCAACACCTTGCGCTCAATTTTCTGGCGCTTCAAGGCGTCGCCCAGCAATATCGAACCCGTGCCCGAGCCGATCAGGATGTGCGACTCGTCGGCATATTGCTCAAGGCTCAATGTCTCGCCGATGCGCGGGTGGCCGGCATTGGCCAGGCAGACCCAGTCCTGCGTGAACAGGGTCTGCTGGTAGAAGCCCGCTTCGAGCTGGGGAATGAGCCCGATCGCGATGTCGGCATCGCCCGCCTGCAGGGCACGCGGCATGTCGGCGTCTATGCGCGCCGCATCCAGCCGAACGCCTGGCGCCAGTGCGCGTACATGCGAGAGCAGTTGGGGCAGCAGGGTGACGTGGCTCGCGTCCGTCATGCAAATGCGAAAGGTCCGCAGCGCGGATGCCGGGTCGAAGAGCGGCTCGAGTTCTGAAAGCTGGCGCAGGGATTCGAGCGTCGCCCGAACGATGGTGATCAGGGTTTCGGCGCGAGGCGTTGGTTGCATGCCCTCTGTCGTTCGCACAAAGAGGGGGTCATTGAAGTGTTTGCGCAGCTTGACCAGCCAGGTACTGACGGTCGGCTGGCTCAATCCGAGCAGGTCCGCCGACCGGGTGACGCTGTTGGTGCTGTAGAGCAGGTCAAACAGGCGCAGCAGATTCGTATCCACCATATCGGACGGGGTCGACTGGATTGGGGTGCTCATACCTGTATTGAAAAACGCAATGATGCCTATTCTAGGCATTGGATAGACGAGTGTTGGGTGCCTCCCTAGCATCCATGCTTATGAAAATCTGCATATTGGGAGCCGGCGCGCTGGGGTGTGCGATCGGCGCCGTGTTGACCGAAGCCGGCCATGAGGTCTGGTTGATCAATCGCGGCCAGGCACTGGTGAAAACCCTAGTCCGCGACGGGCTCAAGGTGCGCGACGAGCGCGGCGACAGGCTGGTTCCGGTGCATGCCGCGACGCATTGCGACCGGGTGGATGCCGGCACGGGGCCGGCAGACCTGGTTGTTGTACTCGTCAAATCCTTCCATACCCGTGAGGCGATCGAGTCGGCCCACGCGGTGATCGGGCCCTCAACCGTCGTGCTCTCGCTGCAGAACGGCCTGGGCCATGAGGATGTGCTGGCCGAAGTTGTTGGGCGCGAGCGCGTTCTCGCCGGCAAGACCTATGCGGGCGGCGTGACGCTCGGTCTGGGCCACATCATCTCGGGTACGCGCGGCAAGGAAACCATCGTCGGCGAGCTTGACGGCCGGGTCAGTGAACGTGCGCTGCGTATCGCCGAGACCTTCACCAGCGCTGGCCTTGTGACGACCGTGAGCCGCGACATCATGGGCACCATGTGGGACAAGCTGCTGGTCAATGTGGCGACAGGCGCATTGAGCGGCATTACCCGGCTGAGCTACGGCGAGCTCTATGCGATTCCCGAAGTCGAAAACTGCGCCATGGCGGCCGTCGCCGAAGCCATCGCGGTCGCGCGCGCCGGTGACATCGTGCTCACCACCTCCGACCCGCGGCAGCCCTGGCTGAAGGCCGCCGAGGGCCTGCCGCCCGAGTTCAAGGCCTCCATGCTGCAGAGCCTTGAGAAGGGCTCGGTCACCGAAATCGACTATGTCAACGGCGCGGTCGTGCGCTGGGGCGCGCGCTACGGCGTTGCGACACCGGTCAATTCCGCGCTGGTCGCTTGCATCAAGGGCATAGAGCGAGGCCTCCCGCTGTCAAGCACCGCCAAACAAACATAAACATAAACACAAACACAAACACAAACACCAATAGAAACAGAGACATGAGCTATCCCCAAAAATCCTATGTTGAGCACGTCGCGGTACGCGTTCGCGACATCCAGTGGCACATCGACTTTTTCTACCAGGTACTCGGCATGGACGTGCGCGAGATCGAAGGCCCCACCGATGCACCGAGCCAGTACTGGACGATTGGCGGCATGCAGCTGATGTCCACGCCCGGCTTTGAAGCGCCACCGAGCAACGACGCGGGCTGGCTCGCGCACATCGGCATCATGGTCGAGGATCTCGACGCCGCGATTGCCGAGGCGCACAAGTGGAAGGTCAAGCCGCTGCCCCAGGGCCGCAACTGGCTGCAGCTGCCGGACGGGCTGGCCATCGAATTGATCCAGGCCAGCGGCAACTCGGTGGTCGAAGTCCTGGCCGTCAACCCAAGGGCCCAGTGATGCCCCAATTCACCACATCCGAAAAATACTGGGACGATGCGGTCGTCGGCGACAGCTGCAAGAGCCCGACCTACACCGTGACGGCGGAGCGCATCGACGCCTATGCCGAACTTACCGGCGATTTCACGCCCGTGCACGTGGATGAGGAATACGCGCGCAACAGCCATTTCGGCCAGCGCGTGGCACACGGCCTCATGGGCCTCTCGGTGGCCGACGGGCTGAAGACCCAGTGCGAGTACCGCTTCCTGCCCGGCATGTCGCTGGGCTGGACATGGGATTTCGCGCTACCCATCTATATCGGGGACGTGCTGCACATTGAGTTCACCGTGGGCAGCATGCGCGCCTCTAAAAGCAAGCCGGACTGGGGCATCGTGGTATTGCCCACCCGCCTCTTCAACCAGAAGGGCCAGGTATTGCAGCAGGGCGAGCACCGCCTCATGATCCCGCGCCGCCCCGGTGCCAACCCCTCCACGGAAACCGCACCATGACGCTCCAATCCCTGCCGCTTAAAGGCATCCGTGTCATCGACTATTCGCACTTCCTTGCCGGTCCCTATATGGGCCGCTGCCTCGCGGCACTCGGCGCTGAGGTCATCAAGGTGGAGCGCCCCACCATGGGCGACGCCGGCCGCGCGCATCCGTTCTTCGTGAACGGGCAGAGCGGCTATTTCCTCCAGCAAAACATGGGCAAGCAGGGGCTGTGCGTCAACCTCAAGGACCCGCGCGGCCTGGAGATGATGCACAAGCTCACCGACACGGCGGACGTGTTCCTCGAAAACTACCGGCCCGGCGCACTGGACCGGCTCGGCCTTGGCTATGCCGAACTTTCGAAGCGAAATCCCAAACTCGTTTACTGCTCCGTCTCAGCCTACGGCCACACCGGCCCTGATTCACATCGCGCGGGCTTCGGCCTGATCGCCGAGGCCAAGAGCGGCATCATGGCCATGGTCGGTAGTCCGGGCGAGGCGCCGCCGCTGCTGCGCATTGCACTGGGCGACATGTACACCGGCATCCACGGCGTCGCCGCGGTCTGCGCGGCCCTGCTGGGCCGCGTGAGTTCCGGGCTGGGCCAGCACATCGACATGGCTCTCTACGACTGCCTCGTTTCGATGCATGAATACGCGGTGCAGTGCTACACCTTCTCCGGCGGCACCGAGATCCCGGTGCAAACCGGCCACGATCTTCCGCAATCGACGCTCTATGGCGTGTTCAGCGCAACCGACGGCTATATCGTGATCGCCGCCCAGGTGGACGATGCCTGGAAGCGGCTCGCGGCCCTGGTAGGCGGCCCCGCCTTCGCCGCCGACGCGCGCTTTCACAGCGCCAGCGGGCGCAACGAAAACCGCCTTGAAATCCTGCCCGTCGTGAGGACCTGGGTGTCGACCCGCACGGTTGCGGATTGTCTCGCGCAGCTCGATGCCATCGAAGTGCCGAGTGCCAAGGTCCAGGGCATCGACGAGGTGATCGCCGATCCCCAGGTGCTCGCGCGCGGCATGCTGATCGAGCAGGAGCATCCCGTCCTCGGCAAGGTCAAGCTGCCCAACCTGCCTTTCCACTTCTCGGGCTGCGACACGACGATCACGATGCCGGCCCCGCTGATGGGCCAGCACAACCGAAATATTGCCGCGAGCCTTGGCTACCCGGCGGCGGAGATCGACCAGATGGTCGCGGACGGCGTGTTGTACGCGGAGGCCGCCGCGAAATAAGGGCTGGAGCCTGAAACAGGATTCGGAACAAAAAAGCCAGCCCACTGGCAGCAATCGGAGACAAGTAAATGACTGACCAATACGCCGTGATCGGCCGGCCGATCGGGCACAGCAAATCGCCGTTGATACACGGCATGTTCGCCGAGGCCACCGGCCAGGACATGGCCTACCGGGCCATCGAGGGCGCGCCCGAAAGCTTTCGCGCCCAGTTGGACCAATTCCGGGCTTCCGGCGGCCGGGGCATGAACATCACCGCGCCTTTCAAGCTCGATGCCTTCGCCTATGCGGGAAAGCGCTCCGAGCGGGCCGAGCTGGCCGGGGCGGCGAACGCGCTCAAGTTCGAAAACGACGCGGTGTATGCGGAGAATTTCGACGGCGTGGGCCTGGTCCGTGACGTGACCCACAACCTTGGCTGCGCGCTCAAAGGCAAACGCATCCTGATGCTGGGTGCGGGTGGCGCCGCCCGCGGTGCATTGCTGCCGTTTCTTGCCGAAAAGCCGGCATTGTTGTTGATCGTCAACCGGACCCTTTCAAAATCCTCCCAATTGGTCAGCGAGGTCAGCAGCGATATCCCGTTGACATCGTGCGGTTATGGGGACCTGGCCGGCCAGCATTTCGACCTGGTCTTCAACGCCACCTCGGCCAGCCTCAGCGCCGAGCTGCCGCCTGTTCCTGCAACTGTTTTTGCCAGTTGCGAGCTGGCCTACGAACTGGCCTACGGAAAAGGTTTGACCCCCTTTCTTCGCCTTGCCCGTAACGCCGGCGTCAAACGCATTGCCGACGGCGTCGGCATGCTCGCCGAGCAGGCCGCCGAAGCTTTCAAGTGGTGGCGCGGCGTGAGGCCCGACACCCGCGTGGTGATCGAAAAACTGACCGTACCCCTGGGTTGAAAGGGGGATATCCGATGGATTACAAATTCGACTTCAATCCGGTCATCAACGGATTTCCGGACCTGCTGATGGGCTGTGCCGGCACCCTCGGCCTGGCCTTTGCGGGCCTGCTGCTTTCTTCGGTGATCGGCGCCGTCGGCGTTGCGCTCAGGGGCTCGCATGTGGCCCCGGTGCGCTGGACGGTCATCACTTTCGTTGAACTCATTCGCAACACGCCCTTCCTGGTCCAGATCTATTTTGTGTTTTTCGCCCTGCCCCTGGTGGGCATACGGCTGGACCCCACACCAACGGCCATCATTGCCCTGGGCGTGAACGGCGGCGCCTATGCCATCGAGATTTTGCGCGGCGGCGTGCAGGCCATCGACAAAGGGCAAATCGAAGCGGGCCACGCCCTGGGCCTGAGCAAGCTCCAGGTGTTCCGCCTGATTGTTTTCAAGCCCGCCCTGCGCGCGGTCTTTCCCTCCCTGGCCAGCCAGTTCATCCTGCTGACCTTGACGACGAGCATTGCCTCCGCGATCTCGGCCTATGAACTGACCTCGGTCGCGCAGCGCATCGAATCGGATTCGTTCCGCAGTTTCGAGGTCTACGGCACGGTGACCTTCCTCTATCTTGCGATGTCGACGGCGCTGCTCATGGGCATGAGCGCCATCGCCCAGCGGATGTTCAGCTACCCGGTGAAATAGATGGACTCCTTCACCCTCTCCCAATTCCTGTTCCTGCTCAAGGGCCTGCAGTGGACGGTTGCGCTGTCGCTGATCGGCCTGTCCCTGGGCGCCGTGGCCGGCCTGCTCATCGCGCTCGCACGAACTTCCGGCTTCAAGGCGCTCAAGCGCATCACCGGCGGCTACATCATGCTGTTTCAGGGAACACCTTTGCTGATGCAGTTGTTCGTGACCTACTACGGCCTGGCACTGATTGGGCTGAAGCTTGACCCGTGGGCGTCAGTCGCGATCGGTTTCACGCTGCATGCCAGCGCTTTCCTCGGTGAAATCTGGCGCGGCTCCATCGAAGCGATCCCGCGCGGCCAGACCGAGGCGGCCAATGCCCTCGGCGTCAACTACCTCACGCGGATGCGCAAGATCATCTTGCCCCAGGCGCTGCGCATTTCCCTACCGGCGACGATCGGTTTCCTGGTCCAACTGATCAAGGGCACTTCGCTCGCGGCGATTGTCGGGTTCAACGAACTGGCCCGCAGCGGCAGCATTGTCTCGAACCAGAACTTCAAGCCGCTGCTGGTCTATGCCGTTGTCGCCATTCTTTACTTCTCGATGTGCTGGCCGCTCTCCCTCTATGGGTCGCGGCTGGAACGCCGACTTGCCACGGGCGCCCGGTGACCGCTCCTGACAACTTCCCAGTCACCCGCTTCCAAAAAAATCTAAACCGGAGACCATGACATGACTTTCAAAACGATTTCTTCCAAGCGCCGCCAGCTGATGCTCGGCGTTGCAGGCCTGATCGCCGCCGCCACGCTGGTCACCAGTCCGGCGCGGGCCATTACCTCGGCCGAGATCAAGGCCAAAGGAAAGCTGGTGGTCGGCATCCAGGCCGCCAATCCGCCCTGGGGCTTTGTCGATTCGACGACCGGCCAAGCCGACGGCATCGACGCCGACATGGCAAAAGCGTTTGCCAAGGAGCTCGGCGTGCCGGTGGAGTTCGCCGGCCTGGAGGTCGCCAACCGTATCCCGGCGCTGACGTCCGGACGTGTCGACGTGCTGTTCGCGACGATGGCCATGCTTCCGGACCGTGCCAAAGCCGTGCAGTACAGCAAGCCCTATATCGGCAACTCGATTTTTCTGGTGGCGGCCAAGTCCGTGGTGATCAAGACCAATGCCGACATGGGCAAGCTGGTGATCGGCGTACCGCGCTCGAGCACCCAGGACAGCGACGTGACCAAGAACGCCCCTCCCGGCACGGTTATCCGCCGCTTCGACAACGATGCCGCCACGATACAGGCGATGCTTTCCGGGCAGGTGCAGGCCGTCGGCGGCAATGTGTTCTATGCGCGCCGCCTCAATGAAGCCGCACCCAACACCTACGAGAACAAGCTGGAATTCACGCAGCTGTTCAACGGCGCCTGCACGCGGCTGGAAGACAAGGAGCTCAACGGCGTGTTGAACGCCTTCATCGACAAGATCAAGGCCAACGGCGAGCTCGCCAAGATCCAGCAGAAGTGGACCGGATCGTCGATGACGAACTTCCCGGCCAGCATCGAAGGCGTTCCCTTCGTCGCCAAGTAATCCCGCCTTGAGGAAAGAGCCAGAGCCATGAGTCAAACCGACAACCAGCCCGCCGGCGCGGGCACCCCGATGATCGTGATGGAAGACGTTGATAAGTGGTACGGCTCGTTCCAGGCCCTGACGGGCATCAACCTGTCGGTCCGCGCGGGAGAAAAAATTGTCCTGTGCGGGCCGTCGGGTTCGGGCAAGTCCACGCTGATACGCTGCATCAACCACCTTGAGGGCTATTCCAAGGGGCGAATCCTCGTCGACGGCATCGCGCTGACTGATGACGCCAAGGCCATCAACGCCGTGCGCGCCGAGGTCGGCATGGTGTTCCAGCAGTTCAATCTTTTCCCGCACTTGACGGTGCTTGAAAACTGCACGCTCGCGCCCATCAACACGCGCAAGCTGTCCAAAGCCCAGGCGGAAGCAACGGCGCGGCGCCTGCTCGAGCGGGTGCGGATCGGGGAGCAGGCTGAGAAATACCCGGCGCAGCTGTCTGGCGGCCAGCAGCAGCGGGTGGCGATTGCGCGCGCGCTGTGCATGGAACCCAAGGTCATGCTCTTCGACGAACCGACCTCGGCGCTGGACCCCGAGATGGTCAAGGAGGTGCTCGACACCATGGTGGCGCTGGCGAACGACGGCATGACCATGATTTGCGTCACGCATGAAATGGGCTTTGCGCGCGCCGTGGCGGACCGCGTGATCTTCATGGCCAGCGGGCAGATCATCGAAGAAGGCCCTCCCAAGGAGTTCTTCGCGAACCCGAAACACGAGCGCACGCGGGCATTTCTCGGTGACATCCTGGCCGGGCACTGAAGCCGGAACCAGGTCAGCTCCGCACAGAGGAAGCCCATGCCAAAAACCAGGATCGCGGTAGCCGGTGCCGGCTATATCGGGCAAGCCCACGTGGGCGTGTTGCGCAGCAGTCCCAGCTGCAGCTTGTCCGCCATTGTCGATCCGGCGCCTGGCGCCGCCGCGCTGGCGGCCGCTGCCGGCGTGCCGCATTACGCATCGCTGGAGCAACTGGTTTCGAAGGACCCTCCCGATGGCATCGTGCTTGCGACGCCCAACCAGCTGCATGTTGAGCACGCCCTGTGTTGCATCGACGCCGGTTTGCCGATGCTGCTCGAAAAGCCGCTGGCACCGACATTTGCCGAAGGCGAGCGCCTGGTCCAGTTGGTCGAGCGCTCCGGCGCCAAGGTGCTGATCGGCCATCATCGCGCCCACAGCCCGATCATGGCCAAGGCCAGCGAGGTCGTGCGGTCCGGCCAGCTCGGCCGGCTGGTTTCGGTGACTGGCAGTGCAACCTTTCTGAAGCCCGACCATTATTTCGATGACGCGCCATGGCGGCGGGAGCCGGGCGCGGGGCCCATCCTGCTCAACATGATCCACGAGGTCCATAACCTGCGCATGCTCTGCGGCGAGATTGTGGCGGTGCAGGCCATGGCTTCGCACGCTGTACGCGGGTTTCCTGTGGAAGACACCGTGGCGATCTCCCTGAGCTTCGCAAGCGGCGCGCTCGGGACCTTCATGCTTTCGGATACAGCCGCCAGCGCCCGAAGCTGGGAGCAGACCTCGCAGGAAAACAAGGCCTACCCCAGCTACGACGACGAGGATTGTTACGTCATCTCAGGCACCAACGGCAGCCTGTCGGTGCCGACCATGAGGCTCAAAACCTACCCGCGCCCCGAAGACCGCTCCTGGTGGAAACCGTTTGAACAGGGGGTGGTCGGCATGGTTCGCGACGACCCGATCAAGCGCCAGATGGAGCATTTCGGTGCGGTGGTACGCGGCCAGGCGCAACCCCTGGTGAGCGCGAAGGACGGCCTGGCCAACCTGCGCGTGACCGAAGCGATCGTGCAGGCGGCGAAGTCCGGCCGCACGGTGGAACTTTGATTTTTCACAGAAGAAGGAACCCGATGAAGATACTCATGCTGCACGGCATCAACCACAACATGTTCGGCAAGCGCGACCCGGTCCAGTACGGCACCATCACGCTTGACGAGATCAATGCCACCCTCATGGCGCTGGGCCGGGAACTCGGCGCGGGCATTGAGCATTTCCAGACCAACAGCGAGAGCGCCATGTGCGAGCGCATCCACCAGGGCTTCACGGACGGCGTCGATGCCGTCCTGATCAACGCCGGCGCCTGGACCCACTACAGCTACGGGATTCGGGATGCGCTGGCCATCCTCACGGTGCCCGTTGTTGAAATCCATATGTCCAATATCCATGCCCGGGAGCAGTTCAGGCACCATTCGGTCTTCGCTGAAATCGTCAAGGGCCAGATTTGCGGATTTGGCGTCGACAGCTACACACTGGGCTTGCGCGCGGCGGTGTCGGCCGTACAGGCCGCCCGACGGACGGCTTGAACCCGATCGTTGCGAGGTCTACGATGCGCCGATCCATTGCCACCGTGTCGCTGTCGGGCATGCTGAGGGAGAAGCTGCAGGCCGCGGCGGCCGCGCGGTTTGACGGTGTCGAGATATTCGAGAACGATTTGCTGCAGTTCCCGGGTTCGCCGCGCGATGTGCGCCGCATTGCCGAGGACCTGGGCCTCTCGATCGACATGTTCCAGCCCTTCCGTGACTTCGACGGCGTGACCCCGGCGCAGTTGCTGCGTAACCTGGATCGCGCGGAGCGCAAATTCGACGTCATGCAGGAACTCGGGGCGCCGCTGATACTGGTGTGCACCAACGCCCAATCCGACGCGTCGGGGGATGTCGAAATCCTGGCCGAGCAGATGCATCAGCTCGCCGAGAGGGCGGGGCGGCGCGGGCTGCGGGTCGGGTATGAGGCGCTCGCCTGGGCGCCGCAGATCAACCGTTTCGGCCAGGCCTGGCAGGTCGTGCAGCGCGCCAACCACCCGCACCTGGGGATTGTCCTGGACAGCTTTCACACGCTGGCCCTGCGCGATGACCCGCTGCCGATCGCACAGATTCCGGGAGACAAGATCTTTTACGTGCAGCTGGCCGATGCGCCCTGGGTCAAGCTCGATGTTCTCAGCCACAGCCGCCACTACCGCTGTTTTCCAGGGCAGGGCGAGTTTGAGATGGCGAAGTTCACGGCCGCGGTGCTCGATGCCGGTTATACAGGCCCGCTGTCGCTCGAAATTTTCAACGACGAATTCCGCGCCGCGCCGGCGCGCGCCACGGCGGCCGACGCGATGCGCTCGCTGCTCTGGCTCGAGGAACAGATGAGGGACGTGGCCTCGCTGAAGACCGGGAAATCCCATGGCGAAAGCCGCAGGGTCTCGCTGTTTGACCCACCGCCGCCGCCGGTCCTGCGCGGCTGGTCTTTTGTCGAGTTTGCGGTTGACGCCGGCAGCGCGGCACGGCTCGCCCAGTTTTTGCAGGCCATAGGGTTTCGGCGTATCGGCAAACACCGCTCCAAGGCGGTCGACCTTTATGGCCAGGGCGAGGTGAGGGTGGTGCTCAACCTCGAGGAAGATTCTTTCGCGCGCGCCTATTTTGAGGCCCACGGGGTGTCGGCCTGCGCCACCGCGCTGGCGACCGACGATGCCCTGGCGGCGCTCAGCCGCGCCGAGGCGCTAGGCTGCACGCGTGTGGCCGGCCGGGTGGGCCAGAACGAGCTGACGATTCCGGCGGTGCGCGCGCCCGACGGCAGCCTGCTTTACTTCTTTGACGTGCACGCAGGCGGCGAACATGGCTTCGAAGCCGATTTCATCATCGACAACGCGCCGTTTGCCGGAACAGCCTTTGGCGACGGCGCACGCATTGACCACTTGGTCCAGGTCCTGCCGGCCGGCCAGGTCGAGCCCTGGACCCTGTTTTATCGCGCAGTTTTGGGTTTGAAACCCGCGTCAAGCACCGTCATGCACGACCCTTACGGCATCATCAGGAACCGTGTCATGGAGTCCTCGGGCCGGGAGGTCCGGTATGCGCTCAATGTCTCGGAGCGTGAGAACACATCCACCGCCAGGACGGTGTCGCAGTTCGGCGGCGCGGGTGTCCAGCAGATCGCAATCTCCGTGGGCGACCTCGTGGCCGCCATGCGCAGGCTCAAGGCGCAGGGCGCAAGCCTGCTTGCCGTTCCCGGAAATTACTACGATGACCTGGCGGCGAAATACGACCTTGACCCGGCGCTGCTCGCGTCCATGCGGGAGCTCGGCATCATGTACGACCGGGATGCCGACGGTGAATTTTTCCAGGCGTATACGACGCCATTTGACGGCCGATTTTTCTTCAGCATGATTGAGCGCTGCGGCAATTACCAGCAATACGGCATTGCCAACGCCCCCGTGCACCTGGGGGCACTGGCGCAATGGCGGGACGCCGCCGCCTGAAGACGCGTCTGCCTGCCACCCGACAATATTCCATCGTCTCCATCAGGACCATCAAGAAGGCCTTCATGATCAGCGGCAAAACCACCTTCATCGCCCACATCGGATTTCCCACGCATTCGTTCAAGGCGCCGATGATCTACAACCCTTACTTCGAGCAGGCAGGCATTGACGCGGTCGTCGTGCCCATGGGATGCCGCGCCGAAAACTACGCGGCTTTCCTGAAGTCAGTCTTCACGCTCGAAAACATCGGTGGCGCGCTGATCACCATGCCCCACAAAGTCAGCACGGTCGGCTTGCTCGACGAGGTTTCGCCCACGGCACTGATCGCCGGCTCGTGCAACGCGGTTCGCCGCGGTGCCGACGGCCGCCTTCAGGGCGATATGTTCGACGGGGAAGGATTCGTGCGTGGCATCCAGCGCAAGGGCCTGAACCTGCCCGGCAAGCGGGTGCTGGTCGTGGGAAGCGGCGGCGTCGGCTCGGCGATTGCGGCCTCACTGGCCGCAGCCGGCATTGAAGCGATCAGCCTTTTTGACGTCAACGCCGCGTCCGCTGAAGCACTGGCCGGCCGGCTCAAAAAGCATTACCCCAAACTGGGCGTGAGCACTGGGTCCAACGATCCCGCCGGCCACGACCTGGTCGTCAATGCCACGCCCATGGGCATGGAGGAGGGCGATCCCCTGCCGATGGATGTCTCGCGCATCGAGCCAGGCACTTTTGTCGGCGAAGTGGTCATGCGCAGCGAAACCACGGCCTTCCTGAAAGCGGCCATCGCGCGCGGATGCCAGGTTCAGGTGGGGACGGACATGTTGTTCGAGCAGATTCCGGCGTACCTGGAGTTTTTCGGCCTTCCCACTACAACCCCGGAGATTCTGCGTTCGGTCGCCACAATCAGGTATTGAACTGGCGAATTGGCGCCAGTTTCCTGTCGCGGGGGCCTGCTGCTTAGGCATGGGCGAAAAAAAAGCCTCCGTCAGGAGGCTTTTTTGATGCGGAACCCGGCTGTCACCAGAGATGACACCAGCAATCACCTGCAAGTGACCACTATCGCTGTTTCCCGCTGAATTGGTGCCGGAGAGATGAATCGAACACCCGACCTTCTCATTACGAAGGCTGGCCCGCGATTGAACTGTCCGCAGTTTTCCAGGGAAATCAATAGGGTTACAGGACCCAAATGAGACGCCCCGCATCAATTGCGGCGTTCACGTCTGCCGGGATTGTCCTCAGCGAGGGTAAACACTTCCTCTAATTGGAGGGTTGGTCCATCCGGGATTTTCGTAACAATGTTGCAATGGATGAAAAACTCTTCGGCCTAATTGTCGGTCTTGTTGCCGGCGCGATTGGCTATTGGTTCACCACGTTCTGGATGAAACCGATTCTTCAGTACAGAGAGCTGCGTTCAAAAATCATCGCCGATCTGATTTACTACGCACAAGTTACTACGGCTGAGGGCATGAACGAGAGCATGCAGAAACTTTATGAGGAACGCGTATTGGCCAATAGGCGTAGCGCTGCCGAAATGGCCGCGTGTCTTTTGGAGCTCCCATTCTGGTACAAGTGGTGGCTCACGCGGTGGGGACACACACCCTACAAAGTGGTCAGTGACTTAATCGGATTCTCTAATACAACGGACTACGATAAAGCTGATCTCCGAACAAGAAGCATAAGAAGATCTCTCGGCCTTAAGCCTGAAGAGGACTAAAGACGGTCTAACAACAAAGGAGGGGGCATGACGCGCGAAAATTTACTTCAATCAATAGCAGCCACTATTAGTACCTACCGCGCTGGAGAGTTACCAGCCGCTACGCCAGATCACGTCGACAGATGGGCGTCACAATTCACGCCGGCGAATCAGCTTGCTTTTCTTCGCGAATTCGATCATGTCATCAAACAGACGTTTGTGACAAAGGCGCGGGTCATGTCCTTCGTTGAGGCGTTGGCAACCAACGCGAAGCTCACAGGAGGCAATCCTCCAGCTTACTGGTCCGGATCAACTGTGCTGAAGCTTCAGAAAGTTGGCTTTAGTCAGAGGTCGATGGTCGACCTTTTAGATGAAGTATTGCTAAGGAATTTTGGATTTAAAACAAATCATGCGCTGTTGAATTCCGTCGAAATCTGACCCACTTAGCGCAGTAATTTCCATCCAAAACTGACCCACGTAGGCACTACTCTGCTTGTTTTAAAAGCAGAGGGAAATTAGGAGTGATAGACGTGGCGACATTGAATGTCATCAGGCGTTGGGCATTGCGGGATCAGATGTCCATCCGCGAGATCTCCAGGCGTACAGGCCTGGCTCGCAACACAATAAAGAAGCACCTGCGGTCGGAAGAGAGTGAGCCCAAGTACCCAAGGCGGGCCAGCTCAAGCAAGCTCGATCCCTACGCCGAGAAGCTGGCCACCTGGCTAGTTATCGAGGCAACAAAATCGCGGAAACAGCGGCGCACTTTGAGGCAGATCCACACAACTCAACCCAAAAAGGAGAAGATTAAGAACTTATCCACATCGTGAGCACGTTCTGCTCACAAAGAGTGTGGGTCAAGATTCGATGGAAAACTCGGGTCAGACTTCAGTGCAATTCAACAGGGGGATCAACAATCAAGACATTGATTTTTTTCGCCACCACTCATCTGTTCGGTAAATAGCAGGTAGGTCACCGTCTGGGTCTAAGCCGAGGGAATCAAGCTCATCAAACCATGCATTTCTCAACGAGCTTGGTAGGGCACTCCCGCACCAGGGGCAGTAGTTAATCAGTTGAAGGCTCGTTCCATCGTCGGCGTATCTGATCCCGAACTCTCTAAATTTCGGGTCAAAGTGAAGATGCAAGTCTCCACCTTCAATGTGATTTTTTAGCTCCGTGCAGCAATCTATCCGCATGGAAATCAGTGCCCGCTTTTGTTCCGTCAAAATTAGTTCGGACGGTGACCGAACAACACGCTTGAGATGTCTTGTCGCAGAGTAGACGGAAAAGCTACAACTAATTGGTGACTATTAGACTCCGTCGAAGCATCATCAACGCTTGCAGTCCAATCTTCAATCGCCGACTGAAGAGTTTCTAAGTAAATGCGGCAATCTGATGCATTTTCGGACAACGGTAAATCCTGGTGCAGGATCACGATCTTCTTTTCCTGTATCCACCCAAAGTCACGCAAACAATCAAAAAACGCATCCCAGTTCGACCCAAAATACTCAGGGAATTGCCCTGCGCTTTCGAATGCAGCAAACAAGCTCGCTTTGAATTGGATTCCTTCTGGAACCTTCAGTACAAAGGTACCGGTGGGGATGCTGTAGGTCAATGGATCTATGAACTCAAAAGCAATGTTCATGATCATTAGGGAATAGGAATGAACGTGAGGTAGGGTTCGGTGCAATTCAACAAGCTACGAACTGACTTTCACTAGCTTGCCATCTCGAAACTCAAATCGCACATCCTCAAACATGATGTCACCGGTTTCAGGCTCTGGCTTGAGAACAATTGAGCCTTGAGGCTGAGAAGCGACGTATGCGTTTAATCGCTTCATCACTTGCTCCTTTGGTTGTCCATTCCAATCGTGGCCTATCAAGCCGATGAGAAGTTTGATGTGCCTGGAAGATGTTTCCTGTCCGGCGTCTGTGTAGGTGCGAGTAATACCCTGGTCGAATACTCGGTAGACCAAGCCGATGCAACAGAGCGCCAGAATTACAGTTGCTATCTTCCACTTGTTCGGAGCATTCATTTGCCAGCACCGATTGCGTTATTGGAAAAAGTTCGGCATTGATTTGGATTCCAAGGCTTCCAGCTGTAGGGTGGGCGATTCCTGGAAAAATCTTCGGCGTATTTATTAACCTTCTTCTCGTCTGCGTTCCTATCGCAACTCATCTCGGCAGCGGTATTGTGCCCAGCCCTTTCAGACAATGCCTTTTTTAAGGCCTCCATGGACGCGGCGGTGGGCTCTCCAGTCGCTGGGTCCATCTTTAAATTGGGAACCGGAACACGTCGGACATTGCCTTCCTGCTCAGATCGCTTGTCGCCAATCACCAATGGGCTCGATGAAGGATACCGGCCATACTCATAGTAACGAGTCGATCCTTGTGCGTCATACGTTGCAACTCCACCATGTCCACCGAGGCTCGTTGACGTGAACCCTAAACCTGTATCAATTGGGTAATCTGGAAATAGAACTGTGCATGCAGCCAAGCCCATCGGGTCCGCCATTGATAAAGGACTACCTTCGACGTAGGCGTATTGATTTATGCCGCCCTCCATACCGATAGGGTCGGCCTGCATGTAGCGCGCCAGAGCGTTGCCGCCCAGGCCCAGAAGCCCTATCACCACCACACTGGCTTTGATGAATTTGTAAACACTCATACGAACTTCCTCCCTTAGTTGCGTTTTACTTTTCTCACTGTTTGTAGATACCTTGCATCTGCTTCTGTGTTGGGCTCTCTCCATCCAAGCTCTTCGGCTTTTTGAAACCAGGCATGATTATTCCGGCTCAGGTCTTCGAATCGTGATCTGTCTGCCGCTGGAATGTCTTTGGGGGCAGGGTATTTTTGAAGAAAGTCCCTCTTCAAAATCAGGTAATAAGCATAACCTTTGTTCAGCATTGCATCGGCATTCTTGGGGTAGTACTCCAATGCCAAGTCAGATAAGGCGATGATCCGTTCAGGATTGCCTCGGAATTTGTAATGCTCCATGAGCGGGTCCATCAAGACTGTCACGACAGCCTCTTTCTTGCTGAAGGGGCGCATGTAGATGCCGCTCTTCAGTGCTTGCGGAGTCATCGGCGTATCTCGCTGATAGCTCTCGTCTGCCTTTTGATTGCCGCCAGATGTGGCTTCCAGGTTGTAAGAGCGACCTGCCTCATCCCGGTATTTCACAAAGAAATGACCGGGCGCTTCGGCGAAGGTCGCGTCCAGTCCCAACTTTTGTGCCAACAGGACAAACAACGTTGGCATCGAAACGCAGTTGCCCCTTCTCGTGGTGAGGTAGGTTGACAGCAGCTTGCTATTAACCCGTTGTCCGAATGGATCGTCCAGGTCGTATTGGAAGGGTTGCCTGTTGTTCCAGCTACCCGCGTCGTACAGGTATGACCGAAGCATGGAAGCTGTTTTTAAGCTGGGAGCATTGGCGCCGGCTGACGCCTTGACGGAAGCAGCCATTGCATCGAGCTTTTGAAGATTGGCTTCGACATCTACGCTGGGGTCAACCATGTGGTCGATGGTTAGCTTGACCTTCGCCAAGTCAATTTCTGCGTCTGGCTTCTGCAGAATGGCGCGTAGCGTCTGGACCTCGGGGTCAACGCGTTGGGCATGGACTGGGCTGTGAATCACCGTCACCAGCAACAGGACGGCCCACATACCCATAGCAAGTGGCAAGCGGGCGTGTCGCATGTGCTGTTCAGATGGGCAAAAGGAGGGTCACGGTGACGATGCTATCGGGGTGTGTTTGGTCGTAGCGCAACCCACAAGGGTACTACTGAAGCCAACGAGCACGATCGTGCAAATTACCCAGAAAGCAAAAAGCCCTCAATTGAGGGCTTGTGCTTGAATGGAAAACCAACTGTCATCAGATTTGACATCAGCTGTTTCCTGTAAGTAACCACTCTCGCGTTTTAGCGCGTGAAATGGTGCCGGAGAGATGAATCGAACACCCGACCTTCTCATTACGAATGAGCTGCTCTACCGACTGAGCTACACCGGCTTATTTTGGAATACAGCCCGAGATTATAGCCCGGAGTGGTAGGAGGTCACCCGTTCGACCTCATTTTTGGAGCCCAGCATGACGCTGACCCGCTCGTGCAGCTTGGTTGGCTGCAAATCCAGGATGCGCTGTTTGCCGTTGGTGGAGGCGCCGCCGGCCTGCTCGACCAGCCAGCTCATGGGGTTGGCTTCGTACATCAGGCGCAGTTTGCCGGCCTTTTCGGGCTCGCGTTTGTCCCAGGGGTACATGAACACGCCGCCGCGGGTCAGGATGCGGTGCACGTCGGCCACCATGGAGGCGATCCAGCGCATGTTGAAGTCCTTGCCGCGCGGGCCGTCCTTGCCTTGGAGGCATTCGTCGATGTAGCGTTTCACCGGCGCGTCCCAGTGCCGCATATTGCTCATGTTGATGGCGAACTCTTTCGTGTCCTCGGGAATCCTGACGTTTTCCTCGGTCAGCACAAAAGAGCCCTGCTCGCGGTCCAGGGTGAACATGGCCACGCCGTCGCCCACCGTCAGCACCAGGGTGGTCTGCGGGCCGTAAATGCAATAACCGGCCGCGACCTGCTTGTTGCCGGCCTGCAGAAAGTCTTTTTCTTCGACGCCGGCATGGCCTTCGGGCTTTTTGAGCACGCTGAAGATGGTGCCTATGCTGACGTTGACGTCGATGTTGCTGGAGCCGTCCAGGGGATCGAACAGCAGCAGGTATTCACCCTGGGGGTAGCGGTTGGGCACCACATAAATGCTGTCCATTTCTTCCGAAGCCATGGCCGCCAGGTGGCCGCCCCATTCATTGGCCTCGATCAGCACCTCGTTGGCGATGATGTCGAGCTTTTTCTGGACTTCGCCTTGCACGTTCTCGCTGGAGGCCGTGCCCAGCACGCCGCCCAGCGCGCCTTTGTTGACGGCCTGGCTGATGCTTTTGCAGGCGCGCGCCACGACTTCGAGCAGCAGCCGCAGCTGCGACGGGATGTGGCCGTCCATGCGCTGCTGCTCCACCAGGTAGCGGGTCAGGGAGATTTTCTGGGACATGGGGGGGCTCCGTTCGATGAAAGGTTGGATCGGTTGGGCGGCGATGTGGTTGCCGGGTATGGCCGGGCGAGGTGATCAGCGGAGCTTGCCTGGCTGTTTGCGCTCTTCAAATTCGGCCAGCGTGGCCTGGGCGCTCTCCAACAGGTACTCGTCGTCCTTGGCGCGCGCAATGTCCACGCGTTGCTGGAAGAAGGCGCGTGCTTCGGCAGTCCGACGTGTTTCGTGCGCGAGCACCCCGAGCTGGAACAAGGCGTCGAGCACGATGTCGGTGTCCTCCAGGGCCTTGCCCAACGCCAGGCGCTGTTGCAGCCAGGTTTTTGCCTCGGCATGTTTGCCCAGCTCGTAGGCATTTTGCGCCAGGTTGTTGATGACACCCGAGAGGCGCTTGTCCGTGCCGAAGCCGAAGGCGGCTTGCGCATCGGTGAGCAGTTGCCGGTTGTGCGCCAGCGCTTCGGCGAAGCGGCCGGCCTCGTGCAGGGCGTAGCCTATCTCTTCGCGAATACCCAGCTTCTGCTCGGTGCCCAGCGTGGCGCCTTCGTGCGCGGCCCAGTGGGCCGATTGCTGAAGGTGTTCGATAGCGGTGTCGTAGTCCTCAGCCTCCAGAGCCGACTCGCCGAGGGCGTAGTGTTGTTCGTAGCGTTCGGTGGGCGTGAGGCCGCCCTTGGCGGCGCGCATGGCCAGGGCACGCAGGCCCAGGGGCAGCCCTTCGCTGTCCTGCTGGCGTTTGTGGAACACCACGAACTGCAGCCACAGCAGGTCAGCCATTTCGTCGGAATCGGCTCCCACGGCCTCGGCCAGGGGCTGCAGCGCGGCCAGGTCGGCCGACATGCGTGAACCGCTGAACATGCTGCTGGCGTCGTACACGGTGCTGCGCAACCGGTTGAACTTCTTCGCAAACCGCTTTGCGGGGGTACCAAATGAGAAAAATGCCATGGTGGTGTCGTCCTCGTTCAGTCGGCCAGTGCGCGGGAAACCACCTCGTGCGTGTCTTTGCTCAAATCGGTCTTGGCCGCGACGCGCGCAATCGCCTCGCGCGCCGCGCTGCGGTAGGGCTCGGCCAGCTTGCTCCAGCGGTCCAGGGCGCGCGCCAGGCGGGCGGCGACCTGCGGGTTGATGGCGTCGAGTTCCATCACGCGCTCGCTCCAGAACACATAACCGGCGGCATCGGCGCGGTGGAAGCCGGCCGGGTTGCCCTGGCAGTAGGTGCTGACCACGCTGCGCGCGCGGTTGGGGTTGCGCAGGCTGAAGTCGGCATGCTTCATGAGCTGCTTGACGGCCGGCAGGATGTTGCCGCCGCGGTCCGGCGCGCCGGCCTGCAGGCCGAACCATTTGTCGATGACCAGGGCTTCGTCCTTGAACATGGCGTGGAACAGCGGCAGTGCCTCGCCGGCCAGGGCATGGCCGCTGGAGACCAGCGCGGCCAGCGCGTTGAAGCGGTCGGTCATGTTGCCGGCGTCCTTGAAGCGCTGCAGGGTCTTGCGCGGCCAGCCGGCATCGCCGGTGCTTTGTGCCGCCAGGCACAGATAGGTCAAGGCCATGCCCGCGAGCGCGCGGCGGCCGCTGGAGACAGGGTCAGGCGTGTAGGCGCCGGTGTCGTGGTTGGCTTCGTAGACGGCCTCCCAGTCGGCCGCCAGGGCCGTGGCCAGCTGCAGGCGCATGGCCTCGCGCACCGCGTGGATGCGCTGCGGGTCCACCACCTCGAGCTGCTCGGCCAGGTAGGTTTCGGACGGCAATGTGAGCACCAGCTCCTTGAAGGCTGCATCCAGGCCGGGGTGGCGCAGCACCTGGCGCATGGCGTCCAGGTAGGCCTCGTCGAGCACGGCGGCGGGTGTCACCTCAGCCGTGATGGCCGCGATGGCGCGGTTGACGGCCAGGCGCTGGCCGGCTTCCCAGCGGTTGAAGGGGTCGCTGTCGTGCGCCAGCAGGTGCAGCAGCTGGGCGTCGCTGTAGTCGAACTCCAGCACCACCGGGGCGCTGAAGCCGCGCAGGATGGACGGCACGGGCTCGGCGGCTATGCCGTTGAACGTGAAGGTCTCTTCGGCCTGCGTGAGCACCACGGTGCGCGTGCGGGCGGGGGCCTGGCTTTCACCAGCCAGTTGCAGCGGCAAATCCTGGCCGTCCGCGCCCAGCAGGCCCAGGCCGACCGGGATCACAAACGGCTGTTTGACGGGCTGGCCCACCGTGGGCGCGCAGCTTTGCGACAGCGTGAGGGTGTAAGTGCGGGCGTCGGCGTCGTAGCGGCCTTGGGCGTGCACGCGCGGCGTGCCGGCCTGGCTGTACCAGCGCTTGAACTGGGGCAGCAGGCGCGCCAGGTCCGACATGGGGTTGGCGTCGGCAATCGCCTGCGCGAAGTCGTCGCAGGTGACGGCCTGGCCGTCGTGGCGCTCGAAATACAGCGTCATGCCGCGGGCAAAACCCTCGCGCCCCACCAGGGTCTGCATCATGCGCACGACCTCGGCGCCTTTTTCGTAAATGGTGACGGTGTAGAAGTTGCTGATCTCGACATAGCTGTCGGGCCGCACCGGGTGGGCCATGGGGCCGGCGTCCTCGGGGAACTGGGCGGTGCGCAGCACGCGCACGTCCTCGATGCGCTTGACGGCGCGGGCTGAAGGGGCGCCGGCCAGGTCCTGGCTGAACTCCTGGTCGCGGAACACCGTGAGGCCTTCCTTCAAGCTCAGCTGGAACCAGTCGCGGCAGGTGACGCGGTTGCCCGTCCAGTTGTGGAAGTACTCGTGGCCGACCACACTCTCGATGTTGGAAAAGTCCACATCGGTGGCGGTGGCCTGGTTGGCCAGCACGTACTTGGTGTTGAAAATGTTCAGGCCCTTGTTTTCCATGGCGCCCATGTTGAAGTCGCTGGTGGCGACGATCATGAAGCGCTCCAGGTCCAGCGGCAGGCCAAAGCGGGCCTCGTCCCAGGCCACCGAATGCATCAGCGAGGCCATGGCGTGCTCGGTCTTGTCGAGGTCGCCGGGGCGCACATAGACCTGCAGCGTGTGCTGCTTGCCGGCGCGCGAGGTGATGCGCTGCTCACGGCTGACCAGCTGGCCCGCCACCAGGGCGAACAGGTAGCTGGGCTTTTTGTGCGGGTCCACCCATTTGGCGAAATGCCGCGCGCCGTTGGGGCCGGGCTCCAGCGGGCCCTGGTCCACCAGGTTGCCGTTGGACAGCAGCACCGGGTACTGTGCCTTGTCGGCGCGCAGGGTCACGGTGTAGCTGGCCATCACGTCGGGGCGGTCCAGGAAGTAGGTGATGCGGCGGAAGCCCTCGGCCTCGCACTGCGTGAAGAAGGAGTCGTTGCTGACGTACAGGCCCATCAGCTTGGTGTTCTTGGCCGGGCAGGTGGTGGTGAAGATTTCGAGCTCGAAGGGCTCGTGGCCTTCAGGCAGGTTTTCCAGCACGAGGCGGCTGCCTTCCATCTTGAAGGAGGTGCCCTGGCCGTTGACCAGCACGCGCGCCAGGTTGAGCTCCTCGCCGTCGAGCTTGAGCGGCTGGGGCGGCACGTCGGGGTTGCGGCGCATGCGCATCTTGTTGAGCACGCGGGTCTTCGCCGGGTCCAGGTCGAAGCACAGGTCGACGGTGTCTATCCAGTAGGCGGGGGCGATGTAGTCGGCGCGGTTGATGACCACCGTGGGCCCTTGTCCAGATCCACGGTCATCGGGCATTTGCAACATGGCTACTTCCTCAAAACAATCTTAAAAACTCAAACAATCACTCAGCGAAAGCCCGGGCGGCCGCGCCGGCCGCCGCGGGCATCAAACGCCCTGCTTCAGCGAGGCTTCGATAAAAACGTCCAGGTCCCCGTCCAGCACCTTCTGCGTGGCCGAGACCTCGACATTGGTGCGCAGGTCCTTGATGCGGCTGTTGTCCAGCACATAGCTGCGGATCTGGTGGCCCCAGCCCACGTCGGTCTTGGTGTCTTCCAGCTTTTGCTGGGCTTCCTGCTGCTTGCGCAGCTCGAAGTCGTACAGCCGCGAACGCAGGCGCTTCCAGGCCACGTCGCGGTTGCTGTGCTGGCTGCGGCCGTCCTGGCACTGCACCACGATGCCGGTCGGGATGTGCGTCAGGCGCACGGCCGAGTCGGTCTTGTTGATGTGCTGGCCGCCGGCGCCGCTGGCGCGGAAGGTATCGGTGCGCACGTCGGCCGGGTTGATCTCGATCTCGATGGAGTCGTCGATTTCAGGATAGACAAAGACCGAGGCAAACGAGGTGTGGCGCCCGCCCGAGGAGTCAAACGGCGACTTGCGCACCAGGCGGTGCACGCCGGTTTCGGTGCGCAGCAGGCCGAAGGCGTATTCGCCCTCGATCTTGATGGTCGCGCCCTTGATGCCGGCGGTGTCGCCGGGCGATTCGTCCTCGACCGTGGTCTTGAAGCCCTTGCGCTCGGCGTACTTGAGGTACTGGCGCAGCAGCATGCTGGCCCAGTCGCAGGCTTCGGTGCCGCCGGCGCCGGCCTGGATGTCCAGGAAGCAGGGCAGGGGGTCGGCCGGGTTGTTGAACATCCGGCGGAATTCCATTTTTTCGACCTCGGCGGCGATCTTGGCGGCTTCGCCTTCAATCGTCGCCATGCCGGCGTCGTCGCCTTCGCCCTTGGACATCTCGAAGAGTTCGCTGTTGTCGGAGAGCTCGGAGCTCAGGCGGTCGATCACATGGACCACGTCTTCCAGCGATTTTTTTTCCTTGCCGAGTTCCTGCGCGCGCTTGGGGTTGTCCCAGACCTTGGGGTCTTCAAGCGCGGCGTTGACTTCGTTCAGCTTGCGTTCTTTGGCAGGGTAGTCAAAGATACCCCCGAAGCTCGTTGACCCGGTTGCTGAGGTCGACGAGCTGGTTGCTGATGAGGTTGATGCGTTCTGCTTCCATGGTTCTTCTGTCCTGAATAAGGTGGTAGCCGCAAGAGGGCGGCTGAACCCGTCATTTTCTCATGACACGGGGGTTATTACTCCAGAAAGCCCTCAATCAGTGTTGCCAGCTGTTCCGGCTGGTCGTGGTGCAGCATGTGGCCGGCGTCCTGGATCACGGCGACCCGGGCCTGGGCCACCTGTTTCAGGCGCTCGTGGTACTCGGCCAGGCTGTATTTGCCCTGCCACCAGGTGGCCAGCGAGTCGTCGGAGGCCTCGACGGCCAGCGTGGGCGCGCTGATGCAGCGGTAAATCGCCAGCGCTTCGTCGACGCGGTAAAGCTGGGCGCTGGTGATCTTGTGCGCGGCTTCGCCCAGGATGTTCCATTTCCCCGCCGCATCGGGCCGTGCCCAGTGGCTGGCCAGCCAGCCTGCCTTGTCGGCCGACAGCCGCGGGTTGGTTTTCATGAGGCGGCGCGCCACGCCGTCCACGCTGTCATAGGCCTTGAGCGCGAGTTCGCCGCGCCGCAGGCTTTTGAGCTCGTCCATCCATTTGGCATAACGGCCCGGCGCCTGCTCGGGCTTGCTGGGCGGCAGGCCGAAACCTTCGAGGTTGACCAGCCGGCGTATGCGCGCGGGCCGCACGCCGGCATACAGCATGGCGACATTGCCGCCCATGCTGTGGCCGACCAGGTCCACGGCTTGTTCGCCCACATAGTGGTCCAGCAAAAAATCCAGGTCGGCCAGGTAGTCGGCAAACCAGTAGTTGTCGGCGGGGCTGCCGTCCGGGCCCGAGCCCGTGAGCCCAAAGCCGCGCCAGTCGGGGGCGATGATGGTGCGGCCTTGCGCAAAGGCGTCGGACAGGGCGTCCACCATGAACTGGTAGGAAGCGGCTACGTCCATCCAGCCATGGACCAGGACAAGTGGTGCCCCCACGCTCCCCACTGCGTGTGGTTCGCTGCCCCCCGAGGGGGCTGGCCTTGCTTGGGGCGGCCCGGCGCTGGCGGCCGCGGCGTCGGTCTGGGGTGCCTGCCAGATGCGCACGTGGTAGCTGAGGCCGCGTATAGGGACAAACTCGCTGCGGGAGGAGCGTTTTTCTTTGTACATTGGACCCCATGATAAAGAGACAAGACACAAAGCGCAGTCAACACAGAGACAAGCCGGCCAACGCACAAGCCGACCACTACGCGGCGCTGCACGCCGGCTTTCGCTGGCAGGTCGATGAATTTTTCAACATCGCCGAGGCCTGCTGCAGCCGCTGGGCGCGGGCCGAGCCCCGAACCGCCATCCGGGCTCACAAGCCGGGCGCGAAGACGGTGTTGCACAGCTTCCAGGAGCTGCAAAAGGCCGCCGATGCGCTAAGCCAGGTGTTGACGGGCCTGGGTGTGCAGCGCGGCGACCGCGTCGCCATCGTGATGCCGCAGCGCCTGGAAACCGCCGTGGCCTATATGGCGGTGTTCCAGATGGGCGCGGTGGCCATGCCACTGTCCATGCTGTTCGGGCCTGAGGCGCTGGAATACCGGCTGCAGGACAGCGATGCCGCGGTGGCCATTTGCGACGAGAGTTCCATCGCCAGCCTCAAGGCGATTCGCGGCAACTGCCCGGCGCTGCACACGGTGATCGCCGCCGGCAGCGCCCGGGGCCAGGGCGATCTCGACTACGACAGCGCGCTCGCGGCGCAAAAGGGTGTCTTCACGGCCGCCAAGACCAAGGCCGATGAAGGCGCCATCCTGATCTACACCAGTGGCACCACGGGCCCGCCCAAGGGGGCGCTGCTGCCGCACCGCGCATTGATAGGCAACCTGCCGGGTTTTGTCTGCAGCCACAACTGGTTTGGCTTTGACGGCAAAACCAATCAAAAATCGGACGCGGTTTTCTGGTCTCCGGCGGACTGGGCGTGGACGGGCGGGCTGATGGATGCTTTGCTGCCCAGCCTGTATTTCGGCCGGCCCATAGTCGCCTTTAACGGGCGCTTCAGTCCCGAGCTGGCCTTCAGCCTGATGGCGGAGCAGGGCGTGACGCACACCTTTTTGTTCCCCACGGCCCTCAAGGCCATGATGAAGGCTTACCCTCGGCCCGGGCAGCACTTCAAGTTGAAATTGCAAGCCATGATGAGCGCCGGTGAGGCCGTGGGCGATGCGGTGTTTGCCTACTGCCAGGAGCAGCTCGGCGTCACCGTCAATGAAATGTTCGGCCAGACCGAAATCAACTACGTCGTGGGCAACTGCAGCCGCTTCTGGCCTGCCCGGCCGGGCAGCATGGGCAAAGGCTACCCGGGCCACCGCGTGGCGGTGATAGACGACGAAGGCAATGAATGCGCTGTGGGCGTGCCTGGCGATGTCTCGGTGAACCGTTATGACGTGCACGGCGATCCCGACCCGATTTTCTTTTTGGGCTACTGGAAGAAAGAGACCGCGACCCGCAATAAATTCACCGGCGACTGGTGCCGCACCGGCGACCTGGCGCGCCGCGATGCCGAGGGCTACCTTTGGTACGAGGGCCGCGCCGACGACGTGTTCAAGGCAGCGGGCTACCGCATAGGCCCGGGCGAGATCGAGAATTGCCTGGTCAAGCACGCGGCCGTCGCCAACGCGGCCGTGGTGCCCAAACCCGACCGCGAACGCGGCGCCGTGGTCAAGGCCTATGTGGTGATTGCGCCCGACCAGGTCGCGGCCCGCGCGGCGCATCCGGGCGGTGCGGCCGGGTTTGACGAGGAACTCACCGCGAAACTGCAGGCGCATGTCAAAACCATGCTGGCGCCTTATGAGTATCCCAAGGAGATTGAGTTCATAGACGCGCTGCCCATGACGACCACGGGCAAGGTGCAGCGGCGGGTGCTGCGCTTGCAGGAAGAAGAAAGATTCAAGGCGCAGTCGCCGGCCTGACGCGGACATAAAAAAAGCACCCGAAGGTGCTTTTTTTATGAGTTACCCAATGTTCAGCGGGCTGCGACCTGCTCTGCCACATAGATTTCGACGCGGCGGTTTTTATCGCGGCCTTGCTGCGTGCTGTTGTCGGCCACAGGCTCGCGCGAACCGCGGCCGTCGGTCACGATGCGGGTGCGGGCCACGCCGCGGCTGACCAGGTAGTCGCGGGCCGAGTCGGCACGGTCTATGGACAGCGGGTTGTTGATGGCGTCCGAGCCGGTGTTGTCGGTGTGGCCGATGATGGTGACCGTCGTGACCGGGTTCTGGTTCAGGCTGGTCGCGAACTGGTTCAGGATGGGCGCGAAGTTGGGCTTGATGGCCGAGCGGCCCACGTCAAACGAGACGTCGCTGGGGATGTCCAGCTTCAGGCGGTTGTCGGTGGTCTGGCTCACGGCCACGCCGGTGCCCACGGTGGCACGTTCCATCGCGGCTTTCTGGTCCTGCATCTTCTTGGACCAGATATAGCCGCCGCCCGCGCCAACCGCACCGCCCAGCACCGCGCCGGTGGCCGCACCCTTGGAGCCGCCGGTGGCCGCGCCCAGCAGCGCACCCGCCACCGCGCCTATGCCGGCGCCCTTGGCCGTGTCGGACTGGGTTTCCGTCATGTTGGCGCAGCCGGACAGCGTGACGGCGGCCAGGACGGCGCAGCTCAGGGAAGTGATGGTCAGTTTGTTCATGGAAATTCTCCTCGGGAAAAATTGAGTGATGTCGTTATAAAAGTGTGCTTTTGAATTCAGTTCAGGATTCAGCCACGGGGGGATTAAATCGCCGGTCTGTGAATACTAGGCCGGCAATTGGTGAGCAGTTGTAAGACAAGGGCCCGAATCGGGGCCGCCAGCACGCCGTGTTCAGAGCCCTTAAACTAGCCGCTTTGTGAACTTCGTCACACTCGCTTCTCATTGGCGCAACAGTGTTTCGAGGCCTGCATCCATCCCACTCCAACCGCATTAAGCGCAAATCCCATGAATAAAGTTCAACTCGGCTCCAGCGACCTGCATGTGACCCCTGTCTGCCTGGGCACCATGACCTTTGGCGAACAGGTGGATGAAAAAACCTCGCACGCCATCCTGGACCGCTCGCTGGCGCGCGGCGTCAACTTCCTGGACACGGCCGAGATGTATTCGGTGCCGGCGCGCGCCGAGACTTTCGGCTCCACCGAGACCATCATCGGCAACTGGTTCGCCAAAAACCCGTCGGCGCGCGCCAAGCTGGTGGTGGCCAGCAAGGTGGCCGGCCCCTCGCGCGGCATGCCCTGGGTGCGCGAAGGCAGCGGCATGACAGCCAAGGACATCGTGGCTTCGTGCGACGCCAGCCTGAAGCGCTTGCAGACGGACGTCATTGACCTGTACCAGATCCACTGGCCCGAGCGCCATGTGCCGGCCTTCGGCGCGCTGTACTACAACCCCGCGCAGGAACGCTCGGCCACGCCCATCCATGAACAGCTGCAGGCGCTGGCCGGCCTGGTCAAGGCGGGCAAGGTGCGCGCCATAGGCCTGTCCAACGAAACGCCTTATGGCGTGCATGAGTTTGTGCGCCTGGCCGAGCAGCACGGCCTGCCGCGCGTGGCCTCGGTGCAAAACCCCTACTGCCTGGTCAACCGCACGGTGGAAAACGGCCTGGATGAAAGCATGCACCGGCTGGGCGTTTCGCTGCTGGCCTATTCGCCGCTGGGCTTCGGCCTGCTGACGGGCAAGTACGACGAATCGGGTTTCGAAGGCGCGAATGCGCCCAAGGAGGCGCGTATCGCCAAATTCGAGTCCACGCGCAAGCAGCGCTGGGGCCGCCCCGAGGCACTGGCCGCCGCGCGGCGCTACAACGCGCTGGCGCGCGCCAACGGCCTGACGCCCACGCAAATGGCGCTGGCCTTTTGCTACACCAAATGGCAGGTGGCCAGCACCATCATCGGTGTGACCTCGGTCGCGCAACTTGACGAAGACCTGGATGCCTGGGGTACCACGTTAAGCCCTGAAGTGCTCGCTGAGATCGACAAAATCCGCTGGGAGCTGCGGGACCCCGCGCTCTAGAGATGGCTTCCCCCCGACGCGCCTTCGGCGCCTCCCCCCTCCGGGGGCGTCCGCTGCGGCCCGGCGAAGCCGGTTCCGCGCCGACCCTTGGTGTGGAGCGACCTGGTGAGTAAGAAGGGCCACGTCAGCGAAACGCCGGCGACCCAACTGCTGAAAGCCCGCAAGGTCGAGTTCACCGAGCACCCCTATGAGTACCTGGAGCACGGCGGCGCCCAGCACAGTGCCGAGGTGCTGGGCTTTGATCCCTTCACCGTCGTCAAGACCCTGGTCATGCAGGACCAGGACGCCAGGCCGCTGCTGGTGCTGATGCACGGAAACCGCAAGGTCTCGACGAAAAACCTGGCGCGGCAAATAGGCGCCAAGTCGGTCGAGCCCTGCAAGCCCGAGGTCGCCAACCGGCACAGCGGCTACCTGGTGGGCGGCACCTCGCCCTTCGGCACGCGCAAGGCCATGCCGGTCTATATCGAGGAAAGCATCCTGGCTTTGCCTAGAATCGCCATCAACGGCGGGCGGCGCGGTTACCTGGTCGGGCTGGACCCGCAGGTGTGCGTCACATTGCTCGGTGCAAAATCGGTGAACTGTGCGCTGAGCCTGGACAATGCCGCCGGCTACGGCTGAACGCCGGCATCAGGAGCCGGCACCAAGAGCCGGCAAAGGGCCGGCAGCCACTATCTATAAGAGGGAGACCCCATGGTTTACGCATATTCAATAGTCGCCACGCTGCTGGCCTACCTGCTCGGCTCGCTGTCCTTCGCGGTCATCGTCAGCAAGCTCATGGGCCTGAGCGACCCCAGGAGCTACGGCAGCAAAAATCCGGGCGCCACCAATGTGCTGCGTTCGGGCAGCAAGCCGGCCGCCATTGCCACCCTGCTGCTGGACGGCCTCAAGGGCTGGCTGCCGGTGGTGCTGGTGAAATGGTTTGGCGCCGACTACGGCCTGGGCGACGGCACCATGGCCGCCGTCGGCTTCGCGGCTTTCCTCGGGCACCTGTACCCGGTGTTTTTCCAGTTCAAGGGCGGCAAGGGCGTGGCGACGGCGGCGGGCGTGCTGCTGGGCGTGAGCTGGGTGCTGGGCCTGGCCACGCTGGCGACCTGGGTGATCATCGCCTTTTTCTCGCGCTACTCCTCGCTGGCGTCCCTGGTCTCGGCGGCTTTCGCGCCCCTGTATTACCTCTTCGGCGACCGGGAAGCCTGGTATGTCGACAAGGCCATGCTGCTGGTGATGTTCGCGATCAGCGCGTTGCTGGTGTACCGCCATCGCGAGAACATCAACAAGCTGCTCAAGGGTACGGAGTCAAAGCTGGGAAGCGGCAAGAAAGCCTGAGCCAGCGCGATCCTTGTTCCGGCTAGAAGCGCCGGGTCAAGACCATTTCTTCATTGGTGCGGTTCATCTGGAAGCGCGTGAGGAAGCTGTTGCCCAGCAGGATAAAAGGCATTGTGCGAGGCGCCACCACGGCCGGCACGTTATACACCTCCACATCCCCCACACGCACCGAGGCGAGCGAGGTCTGCCATCCCATGACGGTGCCGTTGGCCGTGTTCAGTTGTACGGGCCGGCCGGATTTGTAGTCAACCCCCATGCGCTCGGCATCGGCCAGCGACATGGACACGGCGCTCGCGCCGGTGTCGACCAGGAACTGGGCCATCTTGCCGTTGATCTGGCCCTGCGTCATGAAGTGGCCGCCGCTGCCCGCCGTCAGCACAATGCGGTTGCCCTGTCCGGCCTGGGTGCCCGGGCCGCCGCCGGCGCCCACGCTCATGGGTGCTTCGCCGATGCGCAGCGCATGGCGCTTGCCGCCCAGCTCCACCACCGCCTGGTCGCCCGCGATGGAGACCACCTTGACGCCCTGGTGGGTCTCCCCGGGGGCCACCGTCTTGGGCGGGCCGCCGTCCACAATCAGCAAGGCCTTGTTGCCCATCATGCCGGCCAGGCCCACGGTCTGGGCCTGTGCGGCGCCGTGGGGCAGGGCCAGCGTTATCAGCAAAGCGGCCCGTGAACAGGCGCCGCAGCTGGCGGCTGCCACGCCTTTTAACACCCGGGCAGGGGATTTCATTTCAATCCCGGAAGTTATTGAAGCTCAGCGGAAAGTCGCTGATTTCGGCGCGGATCATGGCCATGGCCGTCTGCAGGTCGTCGCGCTTGGCGCCGGTCACGCGCACCGCGTCGCCCTGGATGGAGGCCTGCACCTTGACCTTGCTACCCTTGATGAGCTGCTGGATTTTTTTGGCCTGCTCGGCCTCTATGCCGTTGCGCACCTTGGATACCTGCTTGACCTTGTCGCCGCCGATTTTTTCGGCCTTGCCGATATCCAGGAAGCGGATGTCCACGCCGGCCTTGGTGAGCTTGTTGCGCAGGATGTCGTTGATCTGGTCGAGCTGGAAGTCGCTGTCGCCGATCAGCGTGATGTCCTTGTCCTTGAGCTCGATGGAGGCGGAGGTGCCCTTGAAGTCGAAGCGCGTGGCGATTTCCTTGCCGGTGTTTTCCACGGCGTTTTTGACCTTGACCAGATCGGCTTCAAGAACGGTGTCGAAAGAGGGCATGGTGCGAGTCTTTATGAGGGGGACGGTAAGGGAGTAAGGGGGAGGCGTCGGGGTGAGACAATCCCCCGGATGTTAGTCGAGAAAAACGTTCCGCTCCAGCATTCCAACAGCTTTGGCATCGTGGCCAAGGCCCTGAGCCTGGTCCGGGTGGCCGATGAAGCCGATATTGCCGCCGTGCTGCGGGATCCGGCCCTGAAGGCCGCCCCCAAGTTCGTGCTGGGCGGCGGCAGCAACATCGTGCTGACCGGCGACGTCAAGCCGCTGGTGCTCAAGGTCGAGATCATGGGCAAACGGCTGCTGCGCGAAGACGCCAAGGCCTGGATCATCGAGGCCGGCGCCGGTGAAAACTGGCACGACCTGGTCAGCTGGACCCTGCAAAACGGCTACCCGGGCCTGGAAAACCTGGCATTAATTCCCGGCACGGTGGGCGCGTCACCGGTGCAGAACATAGGCGCTTACGGCGTGGAACTGCAGGACCGCTTTGAATCGCTGGACGCCATCGACCTGACGACAGGGCGGCCCTTTACCCTCAATGCCGCGCAATGCGCCTTCGGCTACCGCGATTCGGTGTTCAAGCACAGCAGCGCGGCCCCCGCCCCGGGCGGCCACGGCTTCGGCCTGGAAGGCAAAGCCGTCATCACCCGGGTGCGCCTGGCCCTGCCCAAAACCTGGAAGGCCGTGCTGGGTTATGCCGACATCGAGAAAAAGATGCAGCAGCTGGGTGTGCAGGCGCCGGATGCCATGCAGATTTATGAGTGGATTTGCGAGATCCGCAAGGCCAAGCTGCCCGATCCCAAGGTGATTGGCAACGCCGGCAGCTTTTTCAAGAACCCCACGGTGTCGCCCGAGCAGTGCGCCGACATCATCCAGCGCGAACCCAAGATTGTTCATTACCACCTCGCCGACGGCGCGGTCAAGCTGGCCGCGGGCTGGCTGATAGACGCCTGCGGCTGGAAAGGCAAGTCCATAGGCAATGCCGGCGTCTACGAAAAACAGGCGCTGGTGCTGGTCAACCGCGGCGGCACGGCCGACCCGGTGACGGGCGGCGAGGTCATGACCTTGGCCAAGGCCATCCAGACCAGTGTGTATGAACGCTTCGGCATCCTGCTGGAGCCTGAACCGGTGGTGGTCTGACATGGCACGTTTAGGAAAAGTGTATCGGGGCCCGGAGGTATCGCCCTTGCGCCGGCTGGTGCTGCGGCATTCGCGTTCCACCGCGGCCATGCTGGCCTTCGTCTGGGTTGGCTTGATGCTGGGCGCGATATTGACGGGTTGGCGTCCGCCGGGCTGGGGCATGAGCGCGATTTTCGTTTCGTTCGCCTTCATGCTGAGCGCCGGCATCTGGGCGGCCCGCGAGCGCAGCCGGCTGGTGCGTGAGGCCCCGTTGCCCCGCTTCCTCAGGCGCAAGCTGATGGACGCCTATCCGCACCTGAGCCTGCGCGATACCGAACTCGTGGAACGCGGCCTGCGCCAGTTCTTCATCGCCTGCCAGCGCAGCAACAAACGCTTTGTCGCCATGCCCTCGCAGGTGGTCGACAGCATGTGGCACGAGTTCATCCTGCACACCTCGGCCTACCGTGAGTGGTGCGACCTGGTGATAGGGCGCTTCATCGACCACGTGCCGGCCGAAGTGCTGGGCCGCAAGGCCTCCACCAACGACGGCCTGCGCCGCGCCTGGTTCTGGGCTTGCCGCGACGAGTCCATCAACCCCAAGCAGCCCAGCCGGCTGCCACTGCTGTTCGCGCTGGATGCCAAGTTCGCGATTCCCGGCGGCTTTGTCTACCTGGCCGATTGCAAGGGCGTGCGCCGCGAGGATGGGCAGGGCGGGGTCCACACCTACTGCGGTGAAAGCTTTTCAGACGGCAGCTACAGCGGCGATGCCGACGGCTTTGGCGGCAGCCAGTCCTCGAGCAATAGCGAGTCCAGCAGCGGCGGAGATTCTTCGGATGGCAGCAGTGGGTGCAGTTCGGGTTGTGGCTCGGGCTGCGGTGGGGGTGGCGACTGAGCCTGCCATGAAAAAAGCCGCCCTGGGGCGGCTTTTCTTTGGGGGGCCTCAGCGGCTTATTCGCCGGTTTTACCCAGTTGCGGGATGGCCGCGCCGGGCTCCAGCGACAGCAGGCCGGAGCGCGTGTAAATCCCCAGCTTGGCCCGCGTATCCGTAATGTCCAGATTGCGCATGGTCAGCTGCCCAATGCGGTCGGCTGGCGAGAACGGCGCGTCTTCCACCTTTTCCATACTCAGGCGTTCGGGCGCATAGGTCAGGTTGCTGGAGACCGTGTTCAGGATGGAATAGTCGTTGCCGCGGCGCAGCTCGACCGTGACTTCGCCGGTGATGGCGCTGGCCACCCAGCGCTGGGCGGTTTCGCGCAGCATGATGGCCTGGGGGTCGAACCAGCGGCCCTGGTAGAGCAGGCGGCCCAGCTTGCGGCCGTTGTCGCGGTATTGTTCGATGGTGTCTTCGTTGTGGATGCCGGTGACCAGGCGCTCGTAGGCGATGAACAGCAGCGCCAGGCCCGGGGCCTCGTAGATGCCGCGGCTCTTGGCTTCGATGATGCGGTTTTCGATCTGGTCGCTCATGCCCAGGCCGTGGCGTCCGCCTATGCGGTTGGCTTCCAGGATCAGCTCGACCATGCTGGGGAAGGTTTTGCCGTTCAGCGCGACGGGGCGGCCTTCTTCAAAGCGCACGGTGACTTCCTCGCGCTTGACTTCGACTTCGTCTTTCCAGAAGGCCACGCCCATGATGGGGTTGACGATCTTCATGCCGGTGGAGAGCTCTTCCAGGTCTTTGGCCTCGTGCGTGGCGCCCAGCATGTTGGAGTCGGTGGAATAGGCTTTTTCGGCCGACATCTTGTAGCCGAAGCCGGCCTTGGTCATAAAGGCCGACATTTCGGCGCGGCCGCCGAGCTCGTCGATGAAAAGCTGGTCCAGCCAGGGTTTGTAAATCTTCAGGCCTGGGTTGGTCAGCAGGCCGTAGCGGTAAAAACGCTCGATGTCGTTGCCCTTGAAGGTGCTGCCGTCGCCCCAGATGTTGACGTCGTCGTCTTTCATCGCCGACACCAGCATGGTGCCGGTCACGGCACGGCCCAGTGGCGTGGTGTTGAAGTAGGTCACGCCCGCAGTGGTGATGTGGAAGGCGCCGCTCTGCAGGGCGGCAATGCCTTCGGCGGCCAGCTGGCTGCGGCAGTCGATCAGCCGGGCTTTTTCGGCGCCGTACTGCATGGCCTTGCGCGGGATCTCGTCGTAATCGGGCTCGTCGGGCTGGCCCAGGTTGGCGGTGTAGGCGTAGGGAATCGCGCCCTTGAGCTTCATCCAGTGCAAGGCGGCGCTGGTGTCGAGTCCGCCCGAAAAGGCGATGCCGACTTTCTGGCCGGCGGGAAGGTTCTGGAGTATGGTGGCCATGAGGGTTTCCTGGAAGGCGTGGGAAGGATCAGCCGAAGTGGCAGATGTAGTGGTAAGCCGCTTCGCCGGCGGCGACGCGGATCTCGAACTTGGCGTTGCCGGGGACGCTGAATTTTTCGCCGGCCGAGGATTTGACCCAGCTGTCGCTGCCGGCCAGCTTGTATTCGCAGGCGCCGGCCACGCATTCCATGATCTCGGGCGCGCCGGTGTTGAAGGTCAGGGTGGCCGGCAGGATCACACCCACCGATTTTTTGCTGCCGTCGGCGAAGGTGATGCCGTGGCTCACGCATTTGCCGTCAAAGTACACATTGGCCTGGGTGCTGACGCTGACGTTGTCGATTTTTTCGGTGGGCATGTGGAGGGCTGAAAAGAGGGCGAAAGGTAGAAAAAGGCGAGGAAAGCGCCGCGCATCGCGGCCCGCCGCCAAAAACCACTGATTTTAGGTCACGACGGGCCTTGGGGCCGTGCCGGCCTTGAATCCACCGGGCCCTCTATCGCGTACCCCCATGAATAACCCAGAATGTTGTCCATGAAAGCACAAAGCCCGGATCTTCAATTGATTGCGCTGATAGACCGTGTGGCCGGGGCCGATGAAAAAGCCCTGCGGGAGCTCTATGACCTGAGCTCATCCAAGCTGTACGGCGTCGCGGTGCGTGTGGTGGGCAAGCGCGAATGGGCCGAGGACGTGCTGCAGGAGGCGTTTTTGACCATCTGGCGTATTGCCGGTGACTACAAGGCCAGCCTTTCGCCGCCCATGGCCTGGCTGGGGCTGATTGTCAGAAGCCGCGGCCTGGATTTTCTGCGCCGCCGCGCCTCCGACCGGGCCGACCTGATGCAGGAGCTGGACGATGTGCTCTCCGACACCGTGGCGGGCGACTCGCCCAACCCCATGGACACCACCCAGGCCAGCGAGCAGGCCTGGGCCCTGCACCAGTGCCTGGGCCGGCTGGAACAAAAACAGCGTGAAGTGGTGAGCCTGGCTTATTTGCGCGATCTGAGCCATAGCGAGCTGGCCGAGCAGTTGAAGCTGCCTTTGGGTACCGTGAAAACATGGATACGGCGAGGGCTTGAGCAGCTGCGCGGCTGCATGGCGAGGTTTGCATGAACATCCAGAACAACCCCGCCCTGATGGAGCAACTCGCGGCCAGCTATGCGCTGGGCACCTTGCGCGGCGGCGCGCGCCGCCGTTTTGAGGCGCTGGCGCGCGACAACGCCACCCTGCGCGCCGCGGCGCTGGTCTGGCAAAGCCGGCTGGCTTCCGTGGCCGAACTGCAGCCGCAGGCGGCACCCAGCCCGGCGGTCTGGACGCGCATTGAAAACCTCGTCAGGGCCGACAAGGAGGCGCGCGCCATGCAGGCCGCGCGCGGCGCCGCGCCGGCGGCAGCCGGCTGGTGGGCCAGCCTGGGCCTGTGGCGCGGCGCGAGTGCCGCAGGCGCGCTGGCGGCGGTGCTGGCCATCGTGGTCGGGCTCAACGTGAATTCGCGGCTCAGCGGGCAGGTCGGCGAGCTGTCGGCCAGACTCACGGCCACGCCGGAGATTGAATACGTGGCCGTGCTGACCGACGACAAGGCCGCGGCCTCGCTGCTGGTGACTTTTGACCCCAAGAACAAAACCCTGGTGCTCAAGCGCGTGGGCGGCTTTCGGGAACAAGCCGACAAATCGCTGGAGCTGTGGGCCCTGCCGCCCGGTGCGGCGCCCAAATCACTGGGTGTGCTCAATGCCGACCCGGTGGTTCGCCTGGCTGCCGTGGGTACCGACATGCGGCAGGTGCCGACGCTGGCGATCACACTGGAGCCCAAGGGCGGCGTGCCGCCGGGCAGCGGGCCGACCGGGCCGGTGCTGTTCAAGGGCGCACTCCTGGAAACGCCGAAGTAAGGGTCATTTGGTCATTCCAGGCGGGCAGCAAAAAGGGGCGTTGGTAACGCCCCTTTTTTTGATTCAGCCGGAACCGGCGGCTCTAACGGGTTTTAGCGCCAGTGGTGATGGCCGTAGCCCCGGCTGTAGCCGAAGTTCAGCGACAGGCCTATGGGGGCGTAGTAAGGCGCGTAGTAGGGCCGGGGATAGTAGGCCGGATAGACCACGGGCTGCACATAGGCCGGCTGCACGTAAACAGGTTCCGGCGCCGGCTGCACATAGGCCTGGGGCTGCTGGGGCGCGGACTGGAAGGTTTGCGGCGCGGGCGCCATGGCGCCGACCGGCGTCACCTGCAGGCGCACGTACTGGCCGGGGTCGTTGGCCATCTGGGTGCTGTACTGCGTGCCCTGGTATTCATAGACCACGTTGTAGTGGCTGGGGCGGTTTTCGTAATAGGTCTGCGTCGTGCACTGCTGCATGTTCTGGACCTGGGTGTTGTTGCCCTCGATGCGGTCGCCGATCATGGCGCCGCCGACCAGGCCTATCACCGTGGCCACCGCACGCCCGCCGCCGTTGCCGATGGCATTGCCGGCTGCGCCGCCGGCCAGCGCGCCCATCAAGGCGCCTGCGCCGGAATTGGGGCTTTGCGTGACGACCGGCTGGTTGGTGCACACCTGGCGCGGCACGGCGACCTGCTGCACCACCGGCGTGCTGGAGATCACCCGCGCCAGGATGTCCATGGCGGAGGCGGGCACGGCGGCAAGGCCTGCGGCCGCGGCGATGGTGGAAAGGACGAGTGCTTTTTTCATGGTTTGAACCCCTTTTCAGCAAATCGCTGAAGTTGCGCCGCCGGAGGGTGCTGCCCGTGGTGCGGACGGCGGCTCTGGCAGCTGGAACGATTTTAGTAAGTCAGAGCCGTTTTGGGGCTTGGAGTTCGGTAAATCGGCTGTAAAGCTGTCCGAAGAACGTAAAGCACGCTCAAAGCAGCCCCAGAAACGTGAAAAAACACCTGTTTGTGGGGCATGCAAGGTACTAAACCCGCGCCGCCCAGCCTGCGGCGTCAAAACCGACCGTGATGCCCTTGCCCCAGTCCACCACGGGCCGCTTGATGACGCTGGGGTTGGCCTGCATCAAGGCCTGGGCGCCGGCGCTGTCGGCCGCACCGGCCTGCGCCGCCGCGTCCAGCTTGCGCCAGGTTGTGCCTTTGCGGTTCAGCAGGGTTTCCCAGCCGGCGGCCTGGGCCCAGCGCTTGAGCTGCTCGGGCGGCACGCCTTGTTTTTTGAAATCATGGAACTGGTATTCGACGCCGTTTTCAGCCAGCCAGGTCCTGGCTTTCTTGACCGTGTCGCAATTCGGGATGCCGTAAAGAATGATCATGCAAAGATTCTGGCAGATGTAGAGAAATGGGTGCGCCAGCAGGCCAATTGCAGGGCTGGAATAATCAAACGGCGCCGGGCCATCCGGCAGCCCCTGTTTGCCTCAACCATTTCACGGACCCCCATTCATGACCGCTGCTTCGGCCACGCCCGTTTCGCCTCCCGCCGTGCTGTACCCGCCCATAGAGCCTTTTCGCACCGGCATCCTGGAAACCGGCGATGGCCATTCAATTTACTGGGAGCTGTGCGGCAATCCCAAGGGCAAGCCGGCGGTGTTCCTGCACGGCGGCCCGGGCGCCGGCTGCTCGCCCGAGCACCGCCGCCTGTTCGACCCCGAGCGCTACTGCGTGCTGTTGTTCGACCAGCGCGGCTGCGGCCGCTCGCGCCCCGCCGCCTCGCTAGACAACAACACGACCTGGCACCTGGTGGCCGACATCGAACGGCTGCGCAGCCTGCTGGGCGTGGAGCGCTGGCTGGTGTTCGGCGGCTCCTGGGGCAGCACGCTGGCGCTGGCCTATGCCGAGGCGCACCCGGCCCGGGTGTCGGAACTCATACTGCGCGGCATCTTCGCGCTGCGGCGCGCCGAAGTGCTGTGGTACTACCAGGAGGGCGCCTCCTGGCTGTTTCCCGATCTGTGGGAAGATTTTCTCGCGCCCATCCCCGAGGCCGAGCGCGGCGACCTGATGGCCGCCTACCGCAAACGCCTGGTCGGCAGCGACAGGGCGGCGCAACTGGCGGCCGCCCGCGCCTGGAGCCTCTGGGAGGGCCAGACCATCACGCTGCTGCCGGACCCGGCCTTCACCGCGCTGCACGGCGGCGACGACTTTGCATTGGCTTTTGCGCGCATCGAAAACCATTATTTTGTGCATGCCGGCTGGCTCGAAGAAGGCCAGCTGATACGCGACGCGCACAAGCTGGCCGGCATTCCCGGCGTGATCGTGCAGGGCCGCTACGACGTGGCCAC
Source organism: Polaromonas sp. P4_F6 (assembly GCF_056401275.1). Classification (NCBI taxonomy): domain Bacteria; kingdom Pseudomonadati; phylum Pseudomonadota; class Betaproteobacteria; order Burkholderiales; family Comamonadaceae; genus Polaromonas; species Polaromonas sp. P4_F6. The sequence goes on from NZ_JBFUJQ010000001.1 coordinate 1,000,519, forward strand.
CCCGGCCAAAACCGCCTGGGATTTGCACCGCGCCTGGCCCGAGGCGGATTTCCAACTGGTCGCCGATGCTGGCCATGCTTTTAACGAGCCCGGCATCCTGCAGCGCTTGATCACGGCCACGGATCGCTTCTCTCGCTGAACGGGGGTATTCGAGCTTTGCGACAATGCGGGCCTGTATGGAACAACCGCAACTCACAACACTAGACGACTGGCTGGCCTACTGCGAGCACCTGCACCCCGTGGGCATAGACATGGGCCTGACGCGCATCAGCGCCGTCGCCAAACGCATGGGCCTGGCCTTTGACTGCCCCATCATCACCGTGGCCGGCACCAACGGCAAGGGCTCGACCTGCGCCATGCTCGAAGCCATCCTGCTGCAGGCCGGCTACCGCACCGGCGTCTTCACCTCGCCCCACCTGCTGCATTTTGAAGAGCGTTGCCGTGTGCGCGGCGACATCGTGAATGCGCCCCAGCTGGTGGCCCAGTTCGCGCGCGTCGAGGCGGCCCGCACGCAGGGCGGCGAGGCGATCTCGCTGACCTATTTTGAATTCACTACCCTGGCCATCCTGCAGCTGCTGGCCGACGCGAAGCTCGATGTGGTGGTCCTGGAAGTCGGCCTGGGCGGGCGGCTGGACGCGGTCAACATGCTGGACGCCGATTGCGCGGTGATCACCAGCATAGACCTGGACCACATGGAATACCTGGGCCCCGACCGCGAAAGCATAGGCCGCGAGAAAGCCGGCATCATGCGAGCCGGCAAGCCGGTCATCGTGAGCGACCCGGTGCCGCCGCAAAGCATTGTTGACCACGCCGCCACAGTGGGCGCTGACTTGTGGCGCTTCGGCACCGACTTCAATTTTTCGGGCGACAAGCAGCAATGGGGCTGGGCCGGGCGCGGCCGGCGTTATGCCGGCCTGGCCTACCCGGCGCTGCGCGGTGCCAACCAGCTGGTCAATGCCTCGGGCGTGCTTGCCGCGCTGACGGCCTTGCGCGACCGTCTGCCGGTCACGGCCCAGGCGGTGCGCAACGGCCTGTCCATGGTCGAGCTGCCCGGCCGCTTCCAGATCGTGCCCGGCCAGCCCACGCTGGTGCTGGACGTGGCGCACAACCCGCATTCGGTGGCCGCGCTGGCCGAAAACCTCGACGCCATGGGTTTTTACCCCTGCACCCACGCGGTGTTCGGTGCCATGGCCGACAAGGACCTGGCCCCCATGCTGGCGCGGGTCGCACCGCTGATCGACAAGTGGTATTTCACCGATTTGCCGACGCCGCGGGCCGCCACGGCCGCCGATTTGCAGGCCCGCTGGACGGCCGCCAACACCCGGCCCGATGCCACCGCCGGCAGCTACGCCTCCCCCGAAGCGGCGCTGCAGGCGGCGGTCAAGGCCGCAACCCCCGCTGATAGAATTGTCGTGTTCGGCTCGTTCTACACGGTGGGCGGCATTTTGAAGGACGGCGTGCCGCGTCTTTCGGCCCCGCACCTGGCCCCCTGAAGCGGTTTTTGGAGGGCTTTCAGCCCACGCTCACCGCTAACGTCACCCTTATCGGATTCAAGCCACACCATGCCGTTTTTCAACTTCCGCCGGGGCGGCGCCAACACTGCCCCCAATGCCGGGCCAGCCGCTCAACCGGAAAGCGTGGAAGTGATGCGCAAGCGCGCCAAGCACCGGCTGATTGGCTCGGCCGTGCTGGTGCTCATAGGCGTGGTGGGTTTCCCGCTGCTGTTTGACACCCAGCCCCGGCCGATTCCGGTCGACATCCCCATCGAAATCCCCGGCAAGGGCACGGTCAAGCCGCTGGCCGTGCCGGCTGCGCCCACCGCCGCGGCCCCCGCGCCGGCGGCTGCGCCTGCCCCCACCCCTGCCGCGCCCGCCGAAAAGGTGGCCGCCGCCGCCAGCCTGGCGCCCAAGGAAGAAATCCTGCCGTCCAAGCCGGCCGCCGCCGCGTCCGCACCGGCCGTCGCCAAGCCCGAAACCAAACCTGAGCCCAAACCCGAGGCCAAGCCGGCGCCCAAGCCTGAGCCCAAACCGGCCGCCAAGCCCGAACCCAAGCCCGTCGCCAATGCCGACGCCGCCCGCGCCAGTGCGCTGCTCAACGGCACCACGCCGCCGGCCGCCAAACCGGCCGCTGCCGAGGCCGAAGGCCGGTTCGTGGTCCAGGTGGGCGCGTTCTCCGACGTCACCAAGGCACGCGAAGCACGACTGAAGGTGGAAAAAGCGGGCCTCAAAACCTATACACAAGTGGCTGAAACCAAGGACGGCAAGCGCATAAGGGTCCGTGTGGGCCCATTTGCCACCAAGGCCGAGGCGGAAAAAGCGGCCGGAAAAATCAAGGGCCTTGATTTGCCCGCCGCCATCCTGACCTTGTAATGATCCGTGGCGGCTGTTGACTGGATTTTTGGGGGGGTGCTGGTTTTTTCCATGCTGCTGGGCGCATGGCGCGGTTTGGTGTACGAGGTGTTGTCGGTGCTGGGCTGGGTGGTGTCGTTTTTTGTGGCGCAATGGTTTGCGCCCGACCTGGCCGCCCGGTTGCCCGTGCAGTCGGCCGCCGACCCGGTGCGGTATGCGGCGGCGTTTGTGCTGATCTTCATCGCCGCGGTGTTCGCGGCGGGGCTGCTGGCGTATTTGTTCAAGAAGCTGGTGGCGGCGGTCGGCCTGGCGCCCGTGGACCGCGTGCTGGGCGCCGCGTTCGGCGTGCTGCGCGGCGTGGTGTTGTTGCTGGCCGCGACCGTGGTGATCGACATGACGGCACTGAAAACCAGCGACTGGTGGCGGGAATCGAAAGGCGCGCCGGTGCTGGCGGCCACGCTCAAAGCCTTGAAGCCGGTGTTGCCCGAACAGTTTGCGAAATATTTAACCTAACTTTGAAGAGTCAACTCATCATGATCGGAACACCATGTGCGGGATAGTCGGCGTCGTCAGCAAAGCCCCCGTCAACCAGCTCATCTATGACGGCCTGCTGCTGCTGCAGCACCGCGGCCAGGATGCGGCGGGCATCGTCACGCAGCAGGGGCGCAAGTTCTACATGCACAAGGCCAAGGGCATGGTGCGCGACGTGTTCCGCACCCGCAACATGCGCGCGCTGCCGGGCACGGTGGGCCTGGGCCAGGTGCGCTACCCGACGGCCGGCAACGCCTACAGCGAGGACGAAGCCCAGCCTTTTTATGTCAACGCGCCCTTCGGCCTGGTGCTGTCGCACAACGGCAACCTGACCAACGCGGCTGAGCTCAAGGCCGAGCTCTTCAACACCGACCACCGCCACATCAATACCGACAGCGACTCCGAAGTGCTGCTCAACGTGCTGGCGCACGAGCTCGAAAAAACCACGCGCGGCCTGCCGCTCAAGCCCGTCGACGTGTTCGCCGCGGTGCGCGGCGTGCACAAGCGCGTCAAAGGCTCTTACGCCGTCGTCGCGCTGATCGCCGGCCACGGCCTGCTGGCCTTCCGCGACCCCTTCGGCATTCGCCCGCTGTGCATAGGCCGCGGGCAGAACGAGGGCGGCGACACCGTCATGGTGGCCAGCGAATCGGTGGCGCTGGAAGGCACCTCGCACCAGTTCGAGCGCGACATCGCGCCGGGCGAAGCCGTCTACGTGGACATGGAAGGCGTGGTGCATGCCGAGCAGTGCGCGCCCAATGCCAAGCTCAACCCCTGCATTTTTGAATTCGTCTACCTGGCGCGTCCCGACTCGGTGCTGGACGGCATCTCGGTCTACCAAGCCCGCCTGAACCTGGGCGAAACGCTGGCCAAGCGCGTGGTCTCCACCGTGCCGCCCAGCGAGATCGATGTGATCATCCCGATTCCCGAATCCAGCCGCCCCAGTGCCACGCAGCTGGCGCACCTGCTGGGCATTCCCTACCGCGAAGGCTTCGTCAAGAACCGCTATGTGGGCCGCACCTTCATCATGCCGGGGCAGGGCGTGCGCAAAAAATCCGTGCGCCAGAAGCTCAACGTGATCGCCAGCGAGTTCAAGGGCCGCAACGTGCTGCTGGTCGACGACTCCATCGTGCGCGGCACCACCAGCCGCGAGATCGTGCAGATGGCGCGTGATGCCGGCGCGCGCAAGGTCTACCTGGCCAGCGCCGCGCCGCCCGTGCGTTTTCCCAATGTCTACGGCATCGACATGCCCACGCCGGGCGAGCTGGTGGCCCACGGCCGCAGCATCGAGGAAATCCGTGAGGTCATAGGCTGCGACGCGCTGATCTACCAGGACGTGGACGGCATGAAACGCGCCATAGGCTCGCTCAACGCCAAGCTCGACGGCTTTGACGCCTCCTGCTTCGACGGCGTCTACATCACGGGCGACGTCACGGCCGAAACCATTGCCGCGATGAACTCGCAGCGTGCCGATGCCGCCGCCGAAGAAGGCGACGTCGATGCCTCGCGCCTGGCGCTGCCCAACCCGCAAGAAGCCTGAGCATGACCAGCAAAAGAAAACTGCCCGACAACCTGCACCGCGACACGCTGGCCGTGCGCGTGGCGCTGGAGCCCAGCCAGCACGGCGAAAACTCCGAGGCGCTGTACCTGACCAGCGGCTTTGTGCAGCCCGATGCCGAGACCTCGGCGCGGCGTTTTGCCGACCCGACGGAAGGCTACACCTACGGCCGCACCTCCAACCCCACGGTCACGAGTTTTGAGCGCCGCCTCGCCGCGCTCGAAGGCACGGAAGCGGCCATAGGCGCCTCGACCGGCATGGGTGCCATCCTCATGATGTGCATGGGCCTGCTCAAGGCCGGCGACCACGTGATCTGCTCGCGCTCCATGTTCGGCTCGACCATCGCCCTCATCGGCCGCGAGTTCGGCAAGTTCGGCGTGGAAACCACCTTTGTCTCGCAGACCGACCTCAGCGAGTGGAAGGCCGCCCTGCGACCCGGCACCAAGCTGCTGTTCGCCGAAACGCCGACGAACCCGCTGACCGAAGTCTGCGACATCCGCGCGCTGGCCGACCTGGCGCACAGCGTGGGCGCTTTGCTTGCGGTCGACAACTGCTTTTGCTCGCCGGCCCTGCAACGCCCTGTTGAATTCGGCGCCGACCTGATCATGCATTCCGGCACCAAGTACCTGGACGGCCAGGGCCGCGTGATGGCGGGCGCGCTGTGCGGCCCGTCCAAGCTCATCGTCGACGTGTTCGGCCCGATTGTGCGCACCGCCGGCATGACGCTGGCGCCCTTTAACGCCTGGGTCGTGCTCAAGGGGCTGGAGACGCTGGGCATACGCATGCAGGCCCAGAGCGCCAACGCGCTGGCCGTCGCGCAGTGGCTGGAAACCCAGCCCGCCGTCAAGCGTGTCTATTACCCGGGCCTGGCCTCGCACCCGCAGCACGCGCTGGCCATGCGCCAGCAGTCGGGGCTGGGCGGCGCGGTGCTGTCCTTCGATGTGCGCGGCGACACGCCCGAAGCGGCGCGCGCCAACGCCTTCCAGGTGATCAACAGCACGCAGGTGCTCAGCATCGCCACCAACCTGGGCGACACCAAGACCATCATCAGCCACTCGGCCACCACCTCGCACGGGCGCCTCAGCGAAGAGCAGCGCCAGGCCGCCGGCATAGGCCAGGGCCTGCTGCGCGTGGCCGTCGGGCTGGACCACGTGGACGACATCAAGGCCGACCTTTCCCGCGGCCTGGACCGCATCGCATGACAGTTCAAATGACGCAAAAGACCCGTACCCGCTTCGCCCCTTCCCCGACCGGCTTCATCCACCTCGGCAACATCCGCTCCGCGCTCTACCCGTGGGCTTTTGCCCGCGCCACCGGCGGCGACTTCATCCTGCGCATCGAAGACACCGACGTGGAGCGCTCCAGCCAGCAGGCCGTCGACGTGATCATCGAAGGCATGCGCTGGCTGGGCCTGAACCACGACGAAGGCCCCTTCTTCCAGATGCAGCGCATGGACCGCTACAAGGCCGTGCTCGCGCAGATGCGCGCGGACGGCCTGGTCTACCCCTGCTACATGAGCGTGGCCGAGCTTGACGCCCTGCGCGAAAAGCAGATGGCCGCCAAGGAAAAACCGCGCTACGACGGCACCTGGCGCCCCGCGCCCGGCAAGACCCTGCCGCCCGTGCCCGAAGGCGTGCAGCCGGTGCTGCGCTTCATGAACCCGCAGGGCGGCAGCGTGGTCTGGGACGACAAGGTCAAGGGCCGCATCGAGATCAGCAACGACGAACTCGACGACCTGGTCATCGCGCGCCCCGACGGCACGCCGACCTACAACTTCTGCGTGGTGGTCGACGACATCGACATGGGCATGACCCATGTGATACGCGGTGACGACCACGTCAACAACACGCCGCGCCAGATCAACATCTTCAGGGCCCTGGGCAAAGAGCCGCCGGTCTACGCCCATTTGCCCACCGTGCTCAACGAGCAGGGCGAAAAACTCAGCAAGCGCAACGGCGCCAAGCCGGTCACGCAGTACGCCGCCGAAGGCTATCTGCCCGACGCCATGGTCAACTACCTGGCGCGCCTGGGCTGGAGCCACGGCGACGACGAAATCTTCAGCCGCGAGCAGTTCATCGCCTGGTTCAACCTGGACCACCTGGGCAAGAGCGCCGCGCAGTTCGACGAAGCCAAGCTGCGCTGGGTCAATGCCCAGCACCTCAAGGCCATGGCCGACGACAAGCTCGCCGAAGCGGTCGTGCCCTTTCTCGCGGCGCAAGGCGTCACGGGCCAGGACGCGGCCTGGATCGCGCGCGGCTGCGGCCTGTTCAAGGACCGCTGCAGCACGCTGGTGGAACTGGCCGGCTGGCTGCAGCGCCTGGTCACCGGCGGCCAGCCCGCCGCTGAAGACCTTGCCACGCATGTGACCGAGGCCGTGCGCCCCGCGCTGGCCAAACTCGCCGACGCCCTGGGCAGCGCCGAGTGGAGCAAGCCCGCGATTTCCGCGGCCATCAAGCAGGTGCTGGCCGACACGGGCCTGAAGATGCCGCAGCTCGCCATGCCGGTGCGCGTGCTGGTGCTGGGCACGCCGCAAACCCCTTCGCTGGACGCGATTCTGGAGCTGATGAAACGCGAAGATGTGGTGTCCCGGCTCAAGCTTGTTTGAAGATTTGAAAAAGCCCGAATTTTCGGGCTATAATTCAAGGCTCGACACAATTGCAGGGCAACTTGCAATGGCTTGAAGGGGGTATAGCTCAGCTGGGAGAGCGCTTGCATGGCATGCAAGAGGTCAGCGGTTCGATCCCGCTTACCTCCACCAAAGTTAGTCGCGAAGAATTTGAGAGTTTGTACGGGCCTTGTGTCACAGCAAAAGTCCGTTCCGGAAGTTCCAAGGTTTTGACCCCATCGTCTAGAGGCCTAGGACATCACCCTTTCACGGTGAGTACCGGGGTTCGAATCCCCGTGGGGTCGCCAGCATTCATCACGCCTTGCGCGTGATGCCCAAGGCGCAAGTTGACAACCGCCGTCCCGCAAGGGCAGGCGACTTGGCTCGAAAGAGCGAATGTTGTCACTACCAGGAGTGGTAGTTCAGTTGGTTAGAATACCGGCCTGTCACGCCGGGGGTCGCGGGTTCGAGTCCCGTCCACTCCGCCATTATTAGGTTCAGCAAGGTCCTTCAAGGTCCCCTGAAAATCGAAAAGCCCCTCTGAGAAGGGGCTTTTTCGTTTCTGGACGTCCGCTGCAATCCAGCGAGTTCCGGCCATCTATCGGGATAGAGCGGATCAAGATCTCTCTTGGCTTCTCTCAGCCCCATCGACTACCGAGAGAGCCTTGGACTTAGGTCATAAACCAGTCCAAGTTAATGTCCGCACTCCCTCGGGTCAGACTTCAGCGCAATTCAACAGCCATTCAAAGACGTGGAGTGGTGGGCATCGCAAAAAACTTTGCAGACATGCAATGGCCTGGCAGCCAGCAACTCGGCTGCTACGATCAGGTTTGGTCGCGTTACAATTTGACACAACACGGGATTTCAATCCTAACCCCATCTCTCAGGAGCCGCCGTTACATGCACAAAGCGCGCCGATGTACCAGTGACAAGCGCGCTTCCGTTCTGCCCGGCAGATGAACGACATTCCCCAGCCAACCATCCGGAGATTTTTCCCATGCGCTGCTTCCTCGCCCTGACTACCGCCTGCTTCGCACTGGCCGCCCAGGCCGCACCCGACGTCGCCTACCAGAGCCGGGGGCTCAGTTGGGCGCGGCCCAGCACGGCGAAGCCGATCTACGCGGATGCCAAAGTGAGCTACGCGAACGCCGAAGCGCGGTGCGCGGGACTGGGCCCCGGCTGGCGAATCCCATCCCGGGAGGAAATCCGGGCCAACTGGTTCGTGGGTGAGTCCCTTTCGAATGACTATGCGTTGAAGAAGGCCTTGGACCCCGACAACATCGACTCCCTGCGGGTATGGGCCAGCACCAAAGATCGCTACGAGGATGGGCAGCATTGGGCGGAAGGCCTGAGCTACCGTGACAAGGCCGACCGACCCCAAAGCGTCGATCTGAATCACGTCGTTTGCGTGAATGGCACCTCGCAGACCGCGCAGAAAGCCCCCGCCCCGAATTCCGCAGCGTCGGCCAGCAAGGCCGTGCCGCCCAAGCTGACGCTGCAGGCCAGCGACTACGGCGAGAAGGTGCGCAAGCATGACGAGAAGGTGCAGAAGAGCCTGGCGGCCACCGAGGCGCGCTCGGTGAAGGAGCAGGCGGAGGCGGACAAGAAGTTCGCCGAGGAGCGGCGCGAGGCCAAGGACCGCGCGGCGGCCAGCTACAAACCGTGCCCTGCAGGCATCACCTGCAACACCTCCAAGTAAACGCGGGCCGCGACGGGGCTTTGCACCTGAGGGGTGAGGGCCGTTCTGGCGCGCTGGCGATGCAGTTCGAATATCAACCCATCAAACAATCGATGAACCACCATAGGGGAACACCAATGATCCAGCGGAGCTGGCTTTTTTTCAGCCTGTTGTTTGCATCACTCAACTCTTTTGGGGCCGACTCACCCAAGATCATCGAGGTTCCAGAAAGCGGCTTTTATCTTGTGAAGGGTGTGAACGTTCGCAACGGCAATTTCGCGATCACCTACAAGACCTTCCAGGGCAATAAGGACACTTCCGCTTTCCCCTTTGAGCGCGTCTATAACTCCCAATCTGAATACAAAGGCGCCTATGGCTTGGGCTGGGGAACCCAGATGGACAATGCCATCACCTTTAACGCCGATGGCAGCTTGTGGATCAAAGAAAATGGCACCGGGGCGACCACTCCCTACGCACTTAAAAAAGACAGCGTCGGACAGGCCTATGGCAGCGAGAAGGCCTTGATGGCACGCTATGCGATCGAAGTCGAAAACCAGGCGCGTATCAAGAAGCGCGAAGCTTATTACTCGGCGGTCAAATCGGGTGCGCTACCTGACCGGGGCCCCGTCGAGCTCAAGCTGGAGTCTTTCGAGCCACCTGCTGACGGATCCGTCTTTGCCGCTACAACTGCGTTCAAGGGGGATGTGTGCCGCGAGAGCAGTGAAATTCGCCGCCGGGGAAACAACATGATCCGTGTTTTCTCAGGCCAGTGCCCTATCGCCAGCGAAACCTACACGCTGCAAGGGGCGTTGGTCGGCGTGGAAAGCCGTGAGGGCTTATCCGGAACAACGTTCAGCGTGACCAGGGATTCTCAAAGCAAGCTGGTGACTTCGGCCACGAACAAGAATGGAGAGCTTACGCGCTTCCAATACGACGCCAAGAGTCGCCTGATCAGCCAGGAGTTTGCCTCTGGCGAATCGCAACGATTTGAATACGACAGTCGTGACAACATGACTGCCATCATCTACCTTGATGACAGCAAGCAGACCATGACCTACGATGAGCAGAGTCGGGTAGTTTCTGTCACGCCGCGTAGAGGGCCAAGCGCGCACTTCGAGTATCTGAAGGATCCCTACGACCCGAATATTTCCCTTACCCGCGTGACGATCACGCAAGACGGGAAAAAGGAAGTCGCGGTTTTCAAACTCCTCAATTGAGGCATCCGAAGCGAGAAAGGCCCGGCCTTAAAAAGCCAGGGTTTCAAGGGCCTCGCAACCCGATCGCACCCAGCCGGAACCGCCAGCTTCCACTAACCAATTGCTTTTGTCCGACATTTAACCGGACGCTGCCGGCGCGACATCGTCATTTGTTTTTCTGAAGTGTCTGCGTTGCCTTGAGTTCGGCCATCTCTACCCTGAGTTGGTGCAGTTCCAGCTTCAATTGCTGGGTTTCGTAATATTGCGTACTGTACGGATTCGGGTAGAGCAAAGCGCAGATATACAGGGCGCACACGGCGCTTAGCGCAAGACTGAGAACGATCAATACTTTCCACAAACGCGACATGATTTCCCTTTCAGGAAGAGCTGCTTGACGGCAGCAGATAGCCCAAAGTCGTCGATCCCGCATTGGCCAACAAAGACAAGGGAATGTATCAGGTGAGATGCCATGCAGGATTGCCGGAATCAGCCGTCCACGCCACCCATCCGAAAAGGGCCTGCAAGTTTCTTGCAGGCCCTTTTCCTTTGGATTTTGCATTTGCCTCGCCACGCCGCTGCTTGCCAAAGTTGCTCAAGGCGGCTTGGGGCAATCAATCCAGCAGAACTGGATGCTGGTATCAAAGGTAACGATACCCATCGAAGCGAAGCCCGCGGCCCGCTTCGGTCATAATGAGAATAATTCCCATCTACGGCGCGCGCGCCTGGTCAGCCACCGCCACATCTCGTCTGCCGCTTGGAGGGGTTCGTCTTTTCCCATGGCATTGACCGACCTGTGCTTGAGCGCTATTACCAAGAACTGCTGAACTTCTGTTCCCGCACGCTGCGCAACCGTGATGCCGCGGCCGATATCGTGCAGGAAAGTTATGCGCGCGTGCTGGCGGTGCAGCATTCGGGCCAGGCCGTGCCCGAGCCGCGTGCGCTGCTCTACCGCACGGCGCGCAACCTGCAGGTCGACCAGTACCGCCGCAGCGAAGTGCGCGGCGAGGCGCTGCGCACGGATGCCGAGGCTTCGGCGGCCGAACTCGACAGCCTCGCGGCGCCAGAAGCTTGCGAGCCCGATGCGGCCGCTTCTTCCGCGCAGGGTGTGGATGCCCTGCTGGCCACCATAGACGCCTTGCCTCTGCGCTGCCGCGAGGCTTTTATCCTGCACAAGTTTGACGGCCTGCCGCACTCGGAGGTGGCCGAGCGTATGGGCATCTCGCGAAAAATGGTCGAGCAACACGTCAAGCTGGCCCTGGACGCTTGCAGGCGCTGCCGCGATGCGCTGGACGGAACGCCCGCCTCGGCCCCTCTACCCAAACTCCGAAGAAGAAAACCCGACCACGAATGAGCCCTTGCCAACATTCCTGGTTCCCAGGCCTAGGGTTTTGGCGGGCTCGTGCGTCTACATCCAGGAGCCGATAAGCACGCCATGAACATCCCGCCGCCAGCCCACCCGCCAGCCGCACCGTCCACAGAAAACGACGAAGCGGCGCTGGACTGGTTTGTCCGGCGTACCGGCGGGCTATTCGAAGTGGCGGACGAGGCCGAGTTCCAGATCTGGCTTGCGGCGGATTCCACCCACCGCGCGGCCTTTGCGCGCCACCAGGACGACTGGCGCGCGCTGGATGCCTTGCCGGAGGATGGCCTGCGCACGCTGAGGCAAAACCTCGCCGATGACAAGGCGGCCGCTGCCGCCCATGTGGTGCCACGACCGCGCGCCTGGTGGCGTGAGCTTGCTGCCTGGACGCCGCAGGCCGCGCTGGCCGCCGTGGCGCTCATGGTGTCCTGCGGCGGCTACCTGGCCTGGAACCTCTGGCAGCAGCAAGCCTTGTATACGCAGAGTTTCGCCACCGCGCGCGGCCAGCAGCTCGAGGTGATCCTGCCCGAGGGCAGCCGCCTGCGGCTGGACACGCTGAGCACCGCCGAGGTGGCGATTTACCGCGGGCGCCGCGAGGTCCGCCTGCCGCAGGGCCAGGCCATGTTCCAGGTCGCGGGCGATGCGGGGCGTCCCTTCGACGTGCTGGCCGGCCCCTTGCGCATCACGGTGGTCGGCACGCGTTTTTCGGTGCGCTACACGCCGGGCCTGCCGGGCCGGGCGGGCGTCCAGGTCGCCGTGGAAGAAGGGCGGGTGCGCGTGGCGCAAGCCGGGCGCTCCACCGCGAACGATGCGGCCGTCGAACTCGTCGCCGGCCAGCAAATCGCCAGCGACATGACGGGGCTGCTGGGCGCCGTCTCCGCCGTTCCCGCCGCGGGCATCGCGCCCTGGCGTGAAAGCCGCGTGAGTTTTGACGACACGCCGCTGGCCCAGGCCCTGGCCGAGTTCGAGCGCTACGGCCCGGTGCACCTGAGCGTCACGGATCCGGCCGTCGCCACGCTGCGCGTAACCGGCACCTTCGACCCGCGCCGGCCGGGCAACTTCGCCCGCCTGCTGCCGCAGGTCTTGCCGGTCCGGCTGCGCGAGCAGGGCGGCGAGGCCGAGATCGTCTCCGCCGGCCGTTAAGCGGCCACCTGCCCGGATCATTCCGCGGCGCAAAAAAACTTTGCGCACGACCTGGGGTTTCCCAAAGCCCATGCGTCTACTTGAGAAGGATTCTTATTTACCCCTTCTCCGGAGATTTGCACGCATGCCTCGTTCCCGCTTCCACCTGCCGCCCTTGGCCCTGGCTTTGGCCCTGGCTTTGGCCCTGGGCAGCACGGTGGTTTATTCCCAAGGTTCCCAAGGCGCGGCCGCCCCCCTGCAGATCAGCATGGCGGCACAGCCCCTGGCCCAGGCGCTCAACACCCTGGCGCGGCAGGCCGGGCTGGAACTCATGGTGCAGCCTGCGCTGGTCGCCGGCAAGACGGCGCCCGCGGTGTCCGGCCGGCTGACGCCGCAACAGGCGCTGGACCGCCTGCTGGCCGGCAGCGGCCTGGCGGCGGCCATAGACGGCAATGTGTTTGTCGTGAAGGCGGCCTCGGCCGCCGCGGTGGCGTCCGGCGCGCAGACCCTGCGGGTGGTGACCGTGACGGCCGGCGCCGAACAGGAAACCGCGACCAGCGGCGGCAAGGGTTATGTCGCCAAGCGCAGCGCCGCGGGCTCCAAGACCGACACGCCCATCCTCGAGACGCCGCAGTCCATCTCGGTGATCACCAAGCAGCAGCTCGAAGACCAGAAACCGCGCAGCGTTCCCGAGGCGCTGAACTACTCGCCCGGCGTTTTCACCGGCCTGGTGGGTTCCTCCAACCGCTATGACTATGTGGCCCTGCGCGGCTTCAAGGACAGCAGTGTGGACAGCACCCTGCTCGACGGCCTGCGCATGCTGAGCGACCAGGGCAGCTACACCTCCATGCAGGTTGACCCGTATTTCCTCGAGCGCATCGACGTGGTGCGCGGCCCGGCCTCGGTGCTCTATGGCCGCGCCTCGCCGGGCGGCCTGGTGGCGCTGACCAGCATGACACCGCAGTACCAGCCCTACCGCGAAGTGCAGCTCACCCTGGGCAACCGCAACCGCCGCGAAGCCGCCGTCGACCTTTCCGGCCCCATCGACAAGGACGGCGTGATGGCCTTTCGCCTGACGGCGCTGTCGCGCTCACTCGATTCGCAGTTCAACACGGTCAAGGAAGAGCGCCAGGCGCTGGCCGCGTCCCTGGCGATCAACCCCTCCACCGACACGCGCTTGTTGCTGCAGGCCTACCTGCAGGACGACCCCAATGGCAGCTACCACAGCGGGGTGCCGGCGGACGGCAGCCTCAATGCAAGCCACAACGGCCGATTGATCTCGCGCTATTTCTTTGATGGGGACCCCAGCGTCGAGAAATACCAGCGCAAGCAGAGCTTTCTCGGCTACCAGTTTGAGCATGCCTTTAGTGATAGCTTGAAGTTCCGCCAGAACTTCCGCCACGTGCGGGCCGACACCACGCTGCGCCAGATCTACGGCTACGGCTGGGCCAGCGCCAACGAGCTGACGCGCTACTACTCGGGCGCCAACGAATCCACACGCGGCAATACCATAGACAACCAGCTTGAAGGCCATTTCCAGACGGGCGCCCTCAAACACACCATGCTGGCCGGGCTGGACTACCAGAAGCGCCGCGTCAGCGGCAACTGGGAATCGGGCAGCGCGCTGCCCATCAATGTGTTCGCGCCGAGCTACGGTGCCCCGGGCCTGGCCGGCGTGACCAGCGACCCGATAGACCGCAAGCTGGAGCAGACCGGCCTTTACCTGCAAAACCAGACCGAGCTGGACCGCTGGCGCTTTACCCTGGGCGGCCGCATGGACTGGGCCAAGGCCTCCAACCAGTACGGCACCGGCAACCCGGCGCAGTGGAGTGGCTCCAAGTTCACCAAGCGCGCCGGTGTTGTCTACCTCTTCGACAACGGCGTCGCGCCCTATGTGGGCTATTCCGACGGCTTCAACCCCAGCCTGCGCAACGACAGGCAGGGCAACAACCTGGCGCCCGCCGAGACCAAACAGCTGGAGGTGGGCATCCGCTACCAGCCCAAGGACTCCAACACCTTGCTGTCGGCGGCGGTTTACGAGCTGGCGCAGAAAAATGTCGCCACGCGCCCGGTAGGCGCCACCTACTTCGAGCCCACCGGCAAGGTGCGCTCACGCGGCCTGGAACTGGAGGCCCGCTCGCAGCTGAGCCGCAGCGTGTCTGTGCTTGCGAGCTACACCTACACCGACATGAAGTTCACCGAGTCCTCGGACGGCTTTACCGGCAAAACGCCCTACCAGGCGCCGCGCCACATGGCCGCGCTCTGGGGCGACTGGAACTTCGCGCCGGGCTACACCGCGGGCGCGGGCGTGCGCTATGTGGGATCGAGCTGGGCCGACAACGCCAACAGCCTCAAGGTGCCGCCCTACACCCTGGTGGACCTGATGCTGCGCGTCGACCTGGCCCAGTTAAACCCCTCGTTCAAGGGCGCCAACCTGCGCCTCGCCGTGAACAACCTTTTCGACAAGAGCTATGTGGCCTCCTGCCTGAGCCAGCAGTACTGCTACTGGGGCGACGCGCGCAGCGCCACCGCGACCGTGACTTACCAGTGGTAAAGCACTGTTAGGAAAAAGCGGCCGGTGCAGCAACCGGCCGCGGGAATTCTTTTCGACCAACATGGCGCGCCGCCGGCGTGCCAGTCCATCAGGGAGTTGAGTGTAATGAACAAGAATATCTATGACTTTGTCGCGATAGGGCTGGGGCCTTTCAACCTGAGCCTGGCCTGCCTGGCCGAACCCATCGCCGGCCTGAACGCGGTTTTCCTGGAACGCAACGCGGAGTTCAACTGGCATCCCGGGATGCTGATCGACAACACCACGCTGCAAAACCCCTTCCTGGCCGACCTGGTCAGCCTTGCGGACCCGACGAGCTATTTCAGCTTCCTTAACTACTGCAAGGAAGAGGGGAAGATTTACTCTTACTATTTCCGCGAAAGTTTTTACCTGACGCGCGCCGAGTACAACGCCTACTGCCGCTGGGCCGCGGCGCGGCTGAGCAAGGCGCGCTTCGAATACGAGGTGCAGGAGATCGTGCACGACGCCGAGGCCGGTTGTTATGTGGTCACCGGCGTGCAGGGGCCGCAGCGTGAGCCCTTCATCATGCGCTGCCGCAAGCTGGTGCTGGGCGTGGGTTCCAAGCCCATGTTCCCCCCCTGCTGCGCGCCGGACGGGCATCGCTACCTGCACACCGCCGACTACATCACCAGCAAGGCCGAGCTGCAGACAAAAAGCTCCATCACCATTGTCGGCAGCGGCCAGAGCGCGGCCGAGGTCTACCACGACCTGCTCAAAGAGGCCGACACGCACGGCTACAGCCTGACCTGGATCACCCGCTCCTCGCGCTTCTTCCAGATGGAGACCACCAAGCTCACGCTGGAGATGTTCTCGCCGGACTACATCGACTACTTCTACCACCTCGACGACCGCAAGAAGGAGCGCGTCATCCGCGCGCAGGACAGCCTGTACAAGGGCGTCAACGCCAGCCTGATCAACCAGATCTACGACCTGCTGGACGACAGGCGCAAGCAGGGTCCGCTGCGCACCCACCTGATCACCAACTGCGAGCTGCAGGGTTGCCGTTACGACGAGGCCGAAGGCTGCTACAAGATCGAATTCCGCCAGCTCGACTGCGAGGCGCGTTATGCGCACCGCAGCGAAGGCCTGGTCTTTGCCACCGGCTACCGCGAGAACATTCCGCCCTTTGTCGACGGCATACGCCATCGCCTGCGCTGGGACGAGCAGGGGCGCTACCGGCTGGCGCGCAACTATGCGGCCGACTTCAACGGCAGCGAGATCTTTGTGCAGAACGCCGGCCAGCACACCCACGGCATGACCAACCAGGACCTGGGCATGAGCTGCTACCGCAACTCCTACATCCTGCGCGAGCTCACCGGCGTGGAGCACTACAAGATAGAGCGGCGTGTCGCGATCCAGGATTTCAGCATCCCGTCCACCGCGGACTTTGTCCTGCTCTGAGGCTTGAGGCGCACAGCATGAAGCTCAGATTCCACATCATCACCATGACGGTGCTGGCCGTCATCAGCGACGCCATCCTGATCCCGTTTTACCCGCAGTTCTTCAGCGCGCGTTACGGCATAGACAGCCCCGTGCATGTGGGCGCTTACGTGGCGGCGATTTCCATCGCCGTGATGTGCACGCTGCCCTTCTGGGCGCGCGTGGCGCGCCGCGTCGAGCCTTTGCACCTGCTGGTTTACACACAGTTCGCGGCCGGCACCTTCAGCCTGCTGAGCGACTGGGCGCCCACCGTCGAAATCTACTGGGTGCTGTCGATGCTGATGTTCATGTGCAAAAGCAGCTATTTGCTGATGTATCCCTACATGATGCGGCTGACCCCCAAGGAAGAGCACGCGGCCACCATAGGCATTCTCTCGGTGGTGGTGCACTTCGGCGCCATCTTCGGGGCGGTGGTGGGCGGCTTTGTGCTGCAGACCTGGGGGCCGCGCGCCAGCATTTTTGCCATGGCGGCCGGCGACTACTTCCAGATGGCGGTCTGCTTCTACCTGATACGCAGCGGCAAGATCATCCGCGTCAACAGTGGCGCGCAGGCGCTGGCCGAGGCCAGCGAAGCGCGCCGCGTCGGCCTGCTGGCCCGCCTGCCCATCCTGAAGCTGGCACTGGTGATGCTGATGTTCGACTTCAGCGCCTACCTGATACGCCCCTTCTTCGCGCTGTACTGGCAGAAGATCACCGGCAACGACAGCGAGCTGCTGTCCGGCATGGCCTTTGCCATCCCAGGTGTGGTGGCCATCGCCGCGCTGCGCCTGCATGCCTGGCTGCGCGCGCGCGGCGGCGAGCTGCCCGACCACACGCTGGGCAACCTGCTGCTCGGCGCCGTGGGCCTGCTGCTGCATGCCGCGCCCGACCCCATGCTGGTGGTGCTGGGGCGCGTGCTCTACGGCTGGGCCTTCTTCCAGATCATCGTCAAGCTGGAAGTCAACCTGTTCCGCCTGTCCACGCCGCAGCGCTATGCGCAGGACTACAGCATCACCAACTTCTTCCAGAACATGGGCGTGCTGCTGTCCTCCTTCGCGGCGGGCGCCATCGTCAATCGCTACGGCCTGCATCTGCCCTTTCTGCTGGCGGCCGGCGGCTTTGTGCTCACCGCGCTGCTGGACCGTCTGATCCTTAAAGTGCCCAGCGCCGGGCACCTGGCCGAAGGCGGCAATGCCAACCCCCTGAAGGAGCCCGCCCATGCCAATTGATACGCTGCACCGCCGCGCCGATGCCGAGACCCGGCCTTACCGCGACCAAGCCGGTTTTGTGTTCCACCCGCTGCGCATACCGCAGGACATCCCCACGCTGCACCGCTGGTTTATCCAGGAGCGCGCCGCTTTCTGGCTGATGCAGGACAAGACCGAGGCCGAAGTTCGCGAGGCCTACCAGCGCATGCTGGACTCCGGCACGGCCACGCCCTACATAGGCTGGGAGGGCGGCCGGCCGGCCTTTCTGGCCGAATGCTACGACCCCGCGCAGGATCGCATACAGGCCTTTTACGAAGTGCGGCCCGGCGACCTGGGCATGCACATCTTTATCGCACCGCCCGAGCGGCGCATCGCCGGCTATTCGCGCAGCGTGTTTCATGCGCTGATGCGCTTTATGTTCGCGCACCTGGGCGCGCGGCGCATCGTCGTCGAGCCCGACGCCAGCAATCACAAGGTTCATGCCTTGAACCGGTCGGCGGGCTTTGCCTACGACCGCGATGTGGTCTTCCCCGAGAAGATCGCCAGCCTCGCCTTTTGCACACGGCGGGATTTTGAACAGGCTACGGCCGCCACTCCAGAGGAAGTCCATTTATGAACGTCACCATCGCCCACCAGACCGCGCACGACCCGGCCGGCTTCGCCGCCCACCTGACGCCCGAGGCCTGGGCCCAGGCCAACCGCCTTCTGCTGCGCAAGGCCATTGCCGAATACGCCCATGAGCTCATCGTCGAACCCGAGCAGTTGCGCCCGCGTGAAGGCGGCTTCGCGCTCTACCAGTTGTTCTCGGACGACGGCGCCGCCTGCTACCAGTTCGAGGCGCGCCGCCTGGCGCTGCGCCACTGGTTTATCAAGCCCGAATCCATCCACAAATACCTCCAGGGCGCCGAGCGGCCGCTGGACGCGCTGCAGTTCGTCATCGAATGCCGCCAGCGCCTCGGCATACGCGAAGAGCTGCTGCCGATTTACCTTGACGAGATCAGCAGCACCTTGTTCGGCAGTGCCTACAAGCGCATGAAGGCCGACGCGCCCAGCAGCGCCCAGCTGGCTGACGCCACCGACTTCCAGACGATTGAAGTCGCCATGACCGAAGGCCACCCGGGCTTTGTCGCCAACAATGGCCGGCTTGGTTTTACCGCGGCCGACTACCAGGCTTACGCGCCCGAAGCCGGCTCGCAGATCCGCGTGATCTGGCTGGCCGTGCACAAGGACCATGCGGCTTTTTCCAGCATCTCCACCCTCAGCTATGAACAGCTGCTGGCCGAAGAACTCGGCCAGGAAACCGTGGATGGCTTTACCCGCGAGGTCGCGGCGCTGGGCGTCAACCCGGCCGACTACCACTTCATGCCGGCCCATCCCTGGCAGTGGTTCAACAAGCTGTCCATCGCCTTCGCCGGCTATGTGGCCCAGCGCAAGATCATCTGCCTGGCCTACGGCCGCGACAGCTACATCGCCCAGCAGTCCATACGCACCTTCTTCAACACCAGCGACCGCAGCAAGCGTTATGTCAAGACCTCGCTGTCCATCCTGAACATGGGCTTTATGCGCGGCCTCTCGCCGTATTACATGTCGGGCACGCCGGCCATCAACGAGTTCATCAAGAACCTGGTGGATGGTGATGCCTTCCTGCGCGCCAACGGCTTCACCATCCTGCGCGAAGTCGCGTCCATAGGCTTTCGCAACCACTACTACGAAGCAGCGATACCGGTCGACACGCCGTACAAAAAGATGTTCTCGGCGCTCTGGCGCGAAAGCCCGCTGCCCCTGCTCAAGCCCGGCGAGCGCCTGATGACCATGGCCGCGCTGCTGCACGTCGACAAGGACGGCCATGCCTTGCTGCCCGAGCTGATACGCCGCTCCGGCCTCGCTACCCAAGCCTGGCTCAAGAGCTACCTGAAGGCCTACCTCACGCCGCTGCTGCACTGCTTCTATAAACACGACCTCACTTTTATGCCGCACGGCGAAAACCTGATCCTGGTACTCGACAAGCATGTCCCGGTGCGCGCCATCATGAAGGACATTGCCGAGGAATGCGCCATCCTCAACATCGAGGCCAAGGCCGGGCTGCCCGAACGCGTGGAGCGCCTGGCGGTTGATGTGCCCGACCACTTCAAGCTGCTGGGCATTTTTATCGACGTCTTCGACGGCGTGCTGCGCCACATCAACCAGGTGCTGGTCGAAAACGCCTGCTGCAGCGAAGACGACTTCTGGCGCGCCGTGGCCGACTGCGTTTGCGACTATGAGGAGGCCCATCCCGAGATGGCCGTGAAGTTCGCGCATTACGACATGTTTGTGCCCGAGTTCCTGCATTCCTGCCTGAACCGCCTGCAGCTGGGCAACAACGTGCAGATGGTCAACCTGGCCGATCCCGCGTCCAGCCTCAAGATGGCCGGCAACCTGGCGAACCCGATCGCCGGCATGCGCCGTCGCGCGGCGGCGCGGCCTGTGGCGGAACCGGTGGTGGAAAGCGTCGCATGAGCCTGGACATGCGGCCAGGGGAGCCGGTGCACGAGGGTGCACCGATGCCGGCATGGGCCAACGCGCCCGACGCCGACCTTGCCCGTGTGTTGCAACTGGCCGGGGGTATCGCACCCGCGCTGCGCGGAGAGCAGGGCGGGGCGGCGGCGCCCGGCGCGCTGCGCTATGACGGCTCGGTAGCGGCGGCAGCCCCTTTGCAGGCGCTGTGCCATCACTGGGCGCAGGCCTACCCCGAAGCCGGCGCCCACTATGTGGCGCTGCGCTGCTGGGGGCTGGCGATCTGGCAGCCGGTCTACCTCGGCGTGATCGCCGCCCACCTGGACAGCCATGTGCCTGTGCTTGCCGGCCTCACTCAGCCCTTGGTAGACGGATTCCCCAGCGGTTTCCAATTGCCGGTGCATGTACCCATGAAAGCCGAGTCCTTGCCTTCACGCATGCGGCTGGCGGCAGCCGAGCTGCGCAGTCTCTGCGATGCCACGCGCGCGGCCCTCATGCCGCTGGTGGCCCTGCATGGCCGCGCCGCCGACCGGCTGCAGGCCGAGTGTGTGCTGGGCGCGCTGCTGCTGGTGCATCGCAGCAGCCCCGGTCTTTTTGAGGACGCCAAGGTCGCCGCGCTGGGAGAGGCGTGGCTGGCGCAGCTGGGCATCAGCGGGGGCTGCGGCATGTTTGCCTACCGCGCACGCGACGGGACGCCCGCGCTGGCTCTGGACCGCAAGGTCTGCTGCCACGACTTTCGCCGCCATGACGGCGAGAAATGCAGCACCTGTCCCAAGCTCCCGCTCGACAAGCGCATCGCCCGATTGCAGGCCGATCCTTTGTAGTCCGGGCCATTGATTTTGCGATGCGGCCTGCCTTTGAAGGCCGGCGCGCGTTGCCACGCCCTGGAGAATTCCATGAACGATATCGCACGCCTGGTGCACCTCATGCCGGCGGACCCGCAACTACCCGTCAGCGCTTATTTCGACGAAACCCTGTTTGCGCGCGAACAGGCCTTGATTTTCAACAACGCCGCCCGCTACATAGGCCACGAAAAAGCCGTGCCCCAGGTCGGCGACTGGCATCGCCTTGCGCAGGAAGGCGGCGGCCGTGTGCTGGTGCGCAACCCGCAAGGTGTGGAGTTGCTGTCCAATGTCTGCCGCCACCGCCAGGCCTTGATCCTGGGCGGAGAAACCGGCAACGTCAGCGGGCCGGCCAATCCCAAAGGCAACCTGGCGGCGGCCGGCGGCCACATCGTCTGCCCCTTGCACCGCTGGACCTACAACAGCAGCGGCGAGCTGCTGGGCGCGCCGCAGTTCGAGCAAAAGCCCTGCAAGAACCTGCAGCGCTTTCCCCTGCGCAACTGCCACGGCCTGCTGTTCGAAGGCCCGCGCGACCCGGCGCGGGACATGGCGCCGCTGTTTGAAAGGCCGGAGTTTGATTTTTCGGACTATGTGCTGGCCCACGTCGAAGTGCACCCCTGCCACTACAACTGGAAGACTTTTATCGAGGTCTACCTGGAGGACTACCATGTCGCGCCCTTCCACCCGGGCCTGGGCAGCTTTGTCAGTTGCGACCAGCTGAGCTGGGATTTTGCCGACTGGTACAGCATGCAGCGCGTCGGCGTGCACGAGTCCTTGAGCACACCCGGCTCCGACATCTACAGCGCATGGCATGAGCGCCTGCTGCAATACCGCACCGGCACGCCGCCCGATTTCGGCGCGGTCTGGGTGACCTACTTCCCCACCCACATGATCGAGCTCTACCCGCATGTGCTGGTGCTGTCCACGCTGTACCCCAAGGGGCCGCAGGAGACGGTCAACGTGGTCGAGTTTTATTACCCCGAAGAGATCGCCGCCTTCGAGCCGGAATTCATGGAGGCGCACCGCGCCGCCTACATGGAAACCGCCAGGGAAGACGACGAGATCGGCGAGCGCATGGACGCCGGCCGGCGCGCGCTACTGGCGCGCGGCGTATCCGACACCGGGCCTTACCAGTCGCCGCTGGAAGACGGCATGCGGCATTTCCACGAGTGGTACCGGCGCGCCATGGGGGCAGACTGCCCGGCGTGAGGCCGCGGGCTTGAAGCCGGAGGGCTGCCGGCCCCACAATGCAGCCATGCGCAAACATTTCTCCGAAACCACGGGCCCGCAGCGGCTCACCCTGGGCCTGGTGACCGGATTGATCGTGGCGGCCTTGCCGCTGCCTTTGGGCTGGCAGTTCTGCGGCCTGCTGGGCTGGTGCGCCGGCATCGGCGTTTACCTGGGCCTGGCCTGGTGGCTGTGCGTGCGCTTTGACGCTCAACGCACACGCGAACGCGCGCAGGCGCAGGACGAACCCAGCGTGGTGCTTTTTTTGCTGATGCTGCTGGCCACCATGGCCTGCGTTGCGGCCATCACGCTCGTGATGCAGCAGGCCAAAAACCTCTCGGGCATGGAGCGCACCTTCCAGATCGTGCTCTCCGTCGCGGCGCTGGCCGCCTCCTGGCTGTTCATGCAAACGATTTACGCGTTTCGTTATGCGCACCGCTATTACCAGGAAGAAAAGCTCAAGGAGCCCGACGGCCCCGGTCTGTGTTTCCCCGGCGGGCTGGACCCGGATTACTTCGACTTCCTGTACTACGCCCACGTGGTCGGCATGACCTCGCAGGTCTCCGACGTGCAGGTCACCTCGCGCGAGATGCGCCGCCTCACGCTGGTGCACAGCGTGTTGTCCTTCGGTTTCAACATGCTGATTTTGGCGCTGAGCATCAATGTGGTGGCGGGGGCGTTGCAGTAAACCCGGGTGAACCGCCGCGGGATACTTGACGGCCTGTGTGCGCTTAGGTTCGCTGCATCTTCGCTTGACCGCCCGCGCTTCGTCCGCCTCCCCAATCCAGGTCGGGTTGCCGCTAACCGAGGTGAAGCGTCAAGAGTTCTATGGCGCGAGACGTGTACGCCGTTTGGATTACTTTGCGCGCAATCTTGTGCCCGTCGACATCTAGCAGAAGCACGTGAAATTGATACGAGCGAAATCTAGCGGCGAAGAATTTCGTTGTCTATACGCACACTTAAGATTTTTTACTACAGATGGAGGATGACAGGCGCGATGCCTGTCACTAGACTTCGGGCTCATTTGCGCGGCTGGCGCGCGACAACAAAAAATCAACGAGGGATCCCATGGGGTTGTTTGAATGGCTTGCGCCGGGTGCGGTGCGGGTGGGGTGTTTGCGGCTGTGTGATGTGGCCGGTCTTCAGCCGCTGCTCTCTGTTGGTGACAGCCAGGCTGTCCGTGCAATTTCCCTCGTGCGAAGTATCAAAAAAGAAAAGGCCAGCATGAAACCGCACATACTGATTCTCCTGATCGTGTCACGCGCCGTGGTCGCGCTCACCTTATTGATGGGTGTAAGCGCTCATGCATCATTTCCCGCCACATCTGACCCCAACGTCTGCACCGTTGCGCCGTGTTTTACATACAGGTATGAGTACTGGCCCTATAGCGGACCGCTCATGACTACAGGGGAGAAGCCAAGTAGGGAAGCAGCCTGTACCGCCGCTACAGCTATGTTCAGTGCCGCCAACAATAGGTCACCGTATACACAGGGCTACACAAATACCAATTCGCGTCTTGTGGGCACTAACTGTATGGATGACGGCTATGACGCTGAGGGGCGCTTTGTAAGCACGAATGATCGCGGTGCCGGTATACAAACGCCCATTCCGGCGTCACAGCCTTCGTATTCCTGCCCAGATCCCACCACCGCAACGCTATCCGGCTCCGCCTGCACCTGCAAGGCCGGCTATCTGGAAAATGCCGCAAAAAAGGACTGCGTCCTAGGCGGCGTAGGCGGCACGGTGGTGAACGTCCTGAACACCTCCAAACCTCTTAAATGCCCTGCCGAACTCAAGGTGGGTGATCCTATTTCGCCCCTGGTGGGGGCGGAAACCTATACCTTGCAGACAGGCGTGTCGCTGGGCGGCCAGCCCCTCGTCCTGACCTACGACAACCGCAAGGTGTTTACTG
The DNA here is from genome assembly GCF_056401275.1 of Polaromonas sp. P4_F6. Lineage (NCBI taxonomy): Bacteria > Pseudomonadati > Pseudomonadota > Betaproteobacteria > Burkholderiales > Comamonadaceae > Polaromonas > Polaromonas sp. P4_F6. Next base: position 1,024,587 of record NZ_JBFUJQ010000001.1, read on the forward strand.
CGGCATCAGCCGGCCTGACGCCGATGACCTTAGGCAGCGCACCCGCGCTGGGTGGTTTATGGGAAAGCAGCCTGCATCGCAACATCAAGTTCGGCACTGGTGGTTTTGGCGCCCAGTTGTTCCGCGGAAACGGCCGGGTGGTGAATTTCAACTTCAACCCCCAGACCAATGTGTTTGACGCAACGGCCGACGTCAGCGACAAGCTGCAGGTCATCCCGAACGGCTACCGCTACACCCAGGTAGCCTTGCGAACTTTTGAAGAGTACAACGCTGCGGGCCAGCTGATCTTGATGGCCAATGCCGCTGGAAACACCTGGAGCTTTCGCTACAGCCAGGCCGCCGGCCCAGGCGCCCCCGCTGCCGGCTATTTGCTGGAGGTGACGGACAACACCTTGCGCAGCATCAAGTTCGAATACACCCTTCCCGCCGGCGGCGTGGCCGCCAACGACGGGCTGCTGTCAAAGATTATCGATACCACGGGCCGCAACATCACCGCCGCCTACACGGGCGGCAACCTGGTTTCACTGACCTGGCAAGACGGCAAGACGCGCCAGTTTCTCTACGAGAACACCAGTTTGAACTGGGCGCTGACCGGCGTGATGGACGAGAACAACGCCCGTTATGCGACCTTTGCTTATGACAGCCAGGGCCGTGCCATCTCCACCGAGATCGGCGCCGGGGTGAACAAATACACGGCCAGCTACGGCACGCCGCCCCAAACCGCGATGACGCAGACCTATGACCCGGTCACCCAGATCACTACCCGCGTGCATGATTGGGTGGCGCCCTCGGGCGTGGTGCTGACTTTGCCCAACGGGCAGACCAGCACCGTCAACTCCTCCAATGTGCAGGGCATGCCTGCCTTGGGTGGCATGAGCCAGCCGGCCGGCTCGGGCTGCGCGGCGGCCAGCAATGCCCTGAGCTACGACGCCAACGGCAACCTGACGAGCCAAGACGATTTCAGCGGCCAACGTAGTTGCTACGCCTATGACGGCAGCAATCGGGAAACCGTGCGGGTCGAGGGCCTGGCCAAGACCGTGGCCTGTGCCAGCGTTCTTCCCGGTGGGTCAACCCTGCCCGCTGGAAGCCGGAAGATTGAAACGAACTGGCATGCGGACTGGCAACTACCCATCAAGGTAAGCGAGCCACTAGTGAGCACGACCACCGTTTACCACGGCCAGCCCGATCCCTTCAACGGCAACGTCATGGCCAACTGCACCACCGCGCCCGTTCTGTCCAATGGCAAAACCTTACCCCTAGTGTGCAAGCAGGTGGTGCAAGCCACCACGGACGCCGACGGCGCCCAGGGTCTTGCCGCCACGATGGACGCAAGTGTTCCGTCGCGCACTTCCAGTTTTACCTATGACGCCATGGGCCGGGTGCTCACCAGCACCGATCCGCTGAGTCGCGTCACTACCCGTGCTTACTACCCCACGGCATCGAGTTTTTCTGACTCCGAGGGCAATTCCGACCCCTACTTTTCTTCCGTGAGCGTTCTGTTGCGCGGTGGTGGCGCCAACAACTCGACGGTCATGACGGATAGCGCCGCTTCGCCCAAGGCGGTCACCGCGGTTGGCAACGCCAAGATCAGCACGGCGCAAAGCAAATTTGGCGGCTCATCGATTGTTTTTGACGGCGATGGCGACTATCTCTCAATACCTGCCAGTCCCGGCAACAACTTCAGCTTTGGGACGGGCGATTTCACGATCGAGGGCTGGTTCTACCTTTCCTCTGCAGGATCGGGTTATCGCAACCTTTTCGTCATCCCCTGGGGCTCTACCTACATGAGCATCCGCTTTGGGGATGATGGATTCGGCGGAAGGCTGCAGTTCGCATTGGACTCCACCTCGTTTCCCCCTCTCTACAGTTCGGTGCACACCCAGACGAGCCTTGCAGGCGCCTGGCACCACGTGGCCTTCACGCGCAGCGGCGGGCTCGCCCGGGCTTTCCTGGACGGCAATCTGCTGACCGTGCGCAATAACAATTTCTCAGGCAGCCCCGTGACGTCCTGGGCGGACAGCAGCAATATCGCTTCGGTCGCGCAAGCCTACGTCTCGCACACGGGTAGCGCTGCGTGGCTCGGTTATATGGACGATGTCCGCATCACCAAAGGTGTGGCCCGTTACACGGCCAACTTCATACCGGCCTCGGGTCCCATTGTGGACCCCAACGCCGTGGGCCATACGGCAGGTGATCTTCAGTCCATTACCAACGCCACCGGCCATGTGACTCAGTTCACACAGTACGACAGGGCAGGGCGCGTGCGCCAGATGACCGATCCCAACGGCGTTGTGACCAACATCACTTACACGCCGAGAGGCTGGGTCAGCAGCACGGCGGCCACTCCGCCAGGCGGCACGGCCCGCACGACCACCTACACCTACGACAACGCAGGCCAGCTCACGGGCGCCAACCTGCCCGACGGCACGACGCTGGGTTACAGCTACGACGCCGCACACCGGCTGACCAGCGTCACGGATGCCAAAGGCAACTTGGTCACCTACACCCTGGACAACATGGGCAACAAGGTCGGCGAGCAAGTCAAGGATGCGTCGAACACCCTGCAAAGAAACATCACCCGCGTCTATGACGCGCTGAACCGGGTCCAGCAAGTCACCGGAGCGAGCAATTGAAAACACCACTAACACACCGTGTCGGCAAGACCTTCACCGCCTGGCTGGCCGGCCTGGCCTTGCTGGCGGCCATGGCTCCTGCCTGGGCCGCGACGCCGACCACCACCAGCTTGAGCAGCAGCGCAGGCGCCGCCCCGGTAGGGCAAAGCATCACGCTGATCGCGACGGTCACAGGTGCCAGCCCGACAGGTAGTGTCACCTTTAAGGATGGCGGCACCACGGTAGGCAGCAGCGCCTTGAGCGGTGGCGTGGCAACACTCGCCACCAATTCCCTGGCCCTGGGCAGCCACACCTTGAGCGCCGAATATGCCGGCGATACCAATAACGACCCTTCGATCTCCTCGGGCGTGAATGTCGCGATCAACACCGGCACCCTGACCTGGCAGTACGGCTATGACGCCATGGGCAGGCCCACCACGGTGCTGGACCCCAATGGCCTGGCCAGCTACACCTACTACGACAGCCTGGGCCGGCCCATCCAGACCCAGCAGCCGGCCAATATCGGCAGCGCGACGCCAACGACTACGGGCTTTGCCTACAACGCCGCTGATGGCCTGATCCAGGTCACCGACCCGCGCAACCTGGCGACGACCTACAGCCCGAATGGCCTGGGCAATGTCACGGCGCAGACCAGCCCGGACACGGGAGCGAGCCAATACACCTATGACGCGGTCGGAAACCTGCTCACCAAAACCGACGCAAGAGGCAAGCTCACCCAGTACACCTATGACAACGGGGACCGCCTAACTCGCGCCCACTACGCTACGGGGACCGATAGCGTTTTTGAGTACGACGGCGGCACCACACCCGTCCAGGGCGCCATAGGCCAGCTCACCAAGATCACCGACGCCTCCGGCCAGGCTGTCTACACCTTCGACAGCATGAGCCGCAAGACCTCCAAGGTCCAGACCACGGGCTCCAGGACGTTTACGGTGGGCTACTCCTGGGGTGATAGCGGAAGCGCCTTGGACAAGCTGACGGCGATCACCTATCCGAGTGGCACGCGGGTCAACTACAGCTACAACGCCTATGGCGATGTTTCCGGCATCACGGTCAATCCGCCGAATGCCAATGGTGTGGGCACCAACACGGGATCCACCTTGCCGATGCTCTCGGGCATCACCCAAAACGCCGAAAGCAAGCTCACAGGCTGGACCTGGGCCAGCACCAAGACCCAGGCGATTAGCTATGACGTCTATGGCCAGATCAGCGCTTACAACCTCGGTGACCCGACAACAACCGGCATTCGCCGCACCGTTGTTCGTGACACCGCGGGGCGCATTATGGGTTATACGCATGTCAGCAATGGAAGCCCGGTTCCGGCACTGGACCAGAGCTTTGGGTATGACAACCTGAACCGTCTGATCAGCGCCACGCTGGGCAGCACGGCGATCCAATATAGCTATGACGCCACGGGCAACCGTACGGCCAAGGTTATCAGCGGCACGAGCTATCTCAACACCATCTCGGCTACCAGCAACAAGCTGACCCAGACCCAGGACGTGGGTGGTACGGCCACTGTCGTGCATGACGCGGCCGGTAATATCACGAGTGATGGGACCAATAGCTATACCTACAGTGATAGAGGCCGGCTGGCGACCATGACGAATGCTGGCGGCACCGTCACCTACAGCTACAACGCGCTGGAGCTGCGGGTTGGCAAGACTGGACCGACGGCGCTTGTTCCAACCGGCGCGACTTATTACGTCTACGACGAGTCCGGCAAGCTGCTTGGTGAGTACGATGCTAATGGCGTCCCGCTCTATGAAACCATCTACCTGGGAAGCCCAGTTGGAGTGGTCAAGCAAACGGGGACGGCAGCGACGAGCGACATCGCGATCAACCTGTACAACGTCTCAACCGACCAGCTTGGCGCATCGCGCGTCATCACGCGTCAGAGTGATGAAACCATTGCCTGGCGCTGGGATTCGGCCGAAGCCTTTGGCGCGACGGCACCGGATCAAAATCCCAATAGCCTGGGGACCTTCAGCTTCAACCAGCGCCTGCCTGGCCAAGTGTTTGACGCAGAGAGCGGGCTGTTTCAGAACTGGAATCGAGAATACAACCCGAGGATCGGACGCTATATGCAGCCCGATCCGATTGGCCTTGAGGGTGGGATCAATACCTTCGTCTATGTTGGGGGAGATCCGACGAATTTTGCAGATTCGTTGGGCTTATCTCCTGACGGGCCAAGCTTTTTCGACCTTACAACTCTCGCGAGCGCACGAAGAAATACTACACTCGATGATGCGGTGCGAGCGGGAGCGTGGACGAGGGCCGTGTCGATGCCAGCCGTGGCCGGCGCGCTGACCCCCAATGCTTTGGGACTGATTGGTTCTGCCGCAGCTCCGATGATGTGCAGTGCGCCGGTTGCACGCGAGGCCTTGAAGGCCGAGGTCTTTGCTACGCGCACGGCTCCCGAGTTAAAACAGATTTTTCGATGGGGTAATGGCCTTGAAGGTGTGCAGAGTGCTCGAGCCGCGCTAGACGCAGCTGCATTGGCGCGAATTCAAGCAAGCATGAGCAGAGCGGAAGTCGAAGCTGTGCGAAATCTATACAACGCAGCTGCAGCTGCAGGTCGCGGAGGTGCCGTGGCTCCCGAGCGTGCGGCTTACATGGCGCAGATTCTTAAACTATGGAAATAGGGAAATATGCCAAACCTATCCTTAAAGCTACCGTTGCAAAATGAGCGCCATGAGCCAATTAAAGTGCTGCTCGAACCGCTTTCTGAATATTTCATGATTCAGCCAGGTCAGCGCGTTGAAGTGCATGCCGTCTTTGATGGGAATACATCGAATTTGTGTTTTACAGTCGCGCCCAATGACTCGTTCCTGACGATCTATGCCCCTGGGGAAATTGCTGGTTTTGTTGACTGCTATGTGACGCACAACGGTGTTCGCCTAGCGCCCGATGGGAACTAGGCTTACCGCTGACACCGATCTTCACGAGGAGACGGCGAGTACGTCCCCTTGCTTGAGTGTGCTTAATTGCGCTGAGGTCTGCCCGAATTTTCCGTCGAATCCCGACCTGACCACTTAGCACAGTAATTTCCATCCAAATCTGACCTACGCAGGCACACCCCGCTTGTCTTGATGGAAGGCTCAAGTCTCGGGTTCGTGGCAAACCGCTTCGATGTTGTGCCCGTCCGGGCCAATGACAAAAGCCGCATAGTAGTTCGCGTGGTAGTGCGGGCGCAGGCCGGGCGCGCCATTGTCTTTGCCGCCCGCTTCCAGCGCCGCGTGATAGAAAGCTTCGACCTGCTGGCGATTGCTGGCGATAAACGCCAGGTGAAGATGCGCCGGCTTCTCCCCTGTTTGGAACAGGCACAAAGAAGCCTTGGCCTTTGAGCTCAGCTCGACGCCATAGGCCGGCGGACCCTCCGAGGCAATAGCCACGCCGAGCGGCTCAAGCGCCTTGAGGAAGAAGGCCTTGCTCGCCGCATAGTCGCTGACGCCGAATTTGACGTGGTCAAACATGGGTTCTCCTGAGGTGTATGGCCTGAACAAAGCCTGGCGCTGCCTGGTGGATGGTTCAGGGCTGATTCGTTTCCTGCCAAAGCTGTGGATTGCCGCGAAAGAAACGCAGTAGCTCATTGAACTTGGCCTCATCGTCCGCATACGGATTCGGAACGGACTTGTACGCCCGCTCGGCGGCCTCTTCATCGGCAGGCGCTTCACGAACCGATGCCATTGCCTTGGCGAGGGCTTGTGCTTCGGCGTGCATGCCGATACGGTCGTAGGCATCGACGGCAAGCTGAAGCAGCTCCTCACCGGCGTTGGTCAGTGCGGTCCAGCCGTTGACTTCATAGTCGTCTTCAAGCCAGAAAATCGGAAATGCAAGCTGAAAAGCGAGGGGCCACTCGGCGAAGCCGGCTTGCGCTTCTTCGCTGATGTGCAGGGGCATGTAGCCCAGGATTTCGAGGAAGAGCTCGTCGTCGCCGACCGACCAGAAGTCGAGGGGTATGGGATCGCTGTGGGCGCGGTCCGGGTAGAAGCGGTGCATATAGTCCTGCAAGGCGCGCAGGGATGGCTCAAGCACCGGTGGCGGCGAGTAGGGCTGCATTGGTGGTCCCCAGGCCTTACATCACCAGGCAAAAATGGAACTGGTCCGCCTCTTTCTCGGCCTCGGAGACTTTGGCCAGGCAGTCTTCCAGTTCCTCGATGAGTTCGGGGCGCAGCTTTTCCTTGATGCCTTTGACTTCGCCGGCCTTCAAATGCTCGATGATCTTTGTGAGCGAGGGCAGTGCATCCGCGGGCGCAAACCACTTTTCATTTTCGGCGATCCACGACTCGGGGAGATCGTCCTCAGAAAAGTTGAATTGCATGTCGGTGGTGTCGATGAAGTCCGACAGCGGACGCACGCCCAGGATTTTGGCGAGTTTGTCCAGTTCTTCAGAGGCCTTGCAAAAGAGCGAGTGGTCGTAATCGTCGCCTGAATCATCGGTGCCGACTCTGGACTTTCTGCGGACCCAAATTGTGTCGCTCATACCTTCCTCCATGGTGTGTGGGTATCGAATTTTCGTGAAAAGGCCTGGCTCGACCTTGGGATTAGTCGTCATAACGAAGCGGGCTTGGCTTGCACTTGCGCGTTTCATGGTTCCAGACCTGCACTTGACCGTCCAGCTGACTAGAAGGCGCTTTTGGTATCAAGACCAGATAGTCACCTTCTCCGTTTGAAGCGATTGCGACGGCGTCTGGCGGGAAGCCTTCCCAGGCTCGGGCGTTGCGGGTTTCCAGGACTACATGCCCCGCGGAGCGCCCTGCAGTCTTGCGGCTGCTTGAGTCGAATACCGGGAAAACCTGCCAATCGTCGCCTGCTGTGGAGATCTCACCGCCATTGCGTGCCAGAAGCCGCTCTCTGTACTCACGCGGAAATTTCACGCCTAGTTCTCGCTCGGCTGCTTCGACTTTGGGTGCAGTTGTAGGAAAGGCCATAGCTATTCCCAGAGGTTTCCGTTTGAAAGCGGCGGTAGCTTCAGCAAGGCTCGTGCCGCGATGACTTCTTCAGCTACAGCTTGGCGCACGTCGTCGACGGACGACGCGACCGTCGAGAAAGCCTCTGCCTTCGACTGAACGTTGGTGACCCATGGAGCATGCGCCTGAGTTGATGCCACCTTTTCGAACTGTGACCGTGCATAAGCAGAGCGGCCGATTAGAGCGGAAGAGAGTGCGGCATGGTAGTGATCCCAGATGTCGATCTTCTGCTTTCTTTCAAGGTGCGCTGCCACTGCTTCAATCGACGGGAACCTCATTCTGAGTGACGAAACTTCGGCTGCCGCACTCGCGACAAGATGCTCCGCCGCTTCTGAAAATTGCTCTTCGTTCCGAAAGGTGTGAAACGTTTCCACTCTGCCTCCTTCGTCGAACGACCAATGATCCTTGGCGTTCCAAAGCCACATTGCCGCAGCGTTGAGATAGCTACCTTTTCCCCAAGAACTTGGCTGGAACTCAATGACCGCGAGCCACCAGCCGTGATCGACGAACCAGATGCGCGATCGTCCCTTTTGTTTGCAACCAAGTGGAGCAAGGACGCTCTTCGCGGCTCTCGCAATGAGTTGATTGTGATCGACGATAGCGGAAATGTTCAAGGGAGCTCTTTCACGTACCGCGCATACAGCTTGCCGGCCAGCTTTTGCATCACGTCGTCGGTATTGGGCGTTGCCACATTGGCCATGACAACAATCGCCGCGTCGCGTTCGGTGTCGACCCAGATATAGGCCTTGTTCATATTGTTGGAGCCGCCATGGAAAGCGACGGGGTAGGGCGTCCAGGCCATTTGGGTGGAACCCCAGCCCAGCGCGTACTGCGCCGCGCCCGATACCGTGGTGGAGGCGGTCGAGGCGGCCGACATGGAGACCACGGGCGTCACGAGTTTTTTCATGGTGTCGGGCTTGACCAGGAAGGGCGCGCGTTTGCCTTGCCCTGCCATCCAGCTGCCCCACTGCACAAAATCCAGCACCGACATATGGGCGGTGCCGGCCGGGCTGATGACCAGCGGGTTGTCGGCCTCGGGCCCGCCAATCATGGCCTTGAGCTTGCCGTCCACCACGGCGTGGCCCAGCGGCGCGTCTATGCGGCCCAGGGTGGCTTGCGGGCCTATGCCGGCGCTGGTGAGCTTGAGCGGCATGAACACGCGCTCGGTGATCAGCTCTTCCCAGGATTTTTCGCCGACGCGTTCGATCATGGCGCCGGCCAGGGTGTAGCCGAGGTTGGAATAGGCAAAAGATGCGCCGGGCTCCCGGGCCAGTGGTTTGGTGACGGTCTGCTGCACCATCCAGTAGCGCTGGTCGTTGAGATTGCCGGGCTGGAACACCACCTTGGCCAGCAGCGCGTCAAAGTCCGCGTTGTCCGAAGGCAGGCCGCTGGTGTGCGACAGCAGCTGGGTCAGCGTGACGCGTTTGACGCCGGCGTCCATGCCGGCGGCCAGTTCGGGGAACACCTGCTCAAACGTGCTGTCCCAGCGCAGCTTGCCGGCCTCCACCATCATGGCGGCCAGCAGGGATGTCATGGCCTTGGTGTCCGAGCCTATGTGAAAGCGGTCCTGGTGCGTGACGGGAATGGTGGCGCCGACACGGCGCGTGCCGCCCGTGCCCACGGCCATGAGCTGGCCCTTGCTGACCACCGCGGCGGCCAGTGCGGGAAAGCCTGCCTCCTTGGCTTGCGCGCTGACCATCGCATCGAGCGAGTCCTGGGCCTGCGCGCTGCCCAGGCAGGCCAGCAGGCAGAGGCCCGTGAGCAGGGCGCGCAAGGCCATTGTTGGCGTGGTGGGGGTGATAGCGCGTCCGGTTTGGCCGGAGACATGGAACTGCAGCATGTGAGTCGCCCTTGTTGTGTGAGTCAGATGGTTGGAGCCCTGATTCTCACCCAGCTTGAGCGACGATCGTATGACGGCGTATTACAGCTGAAACAGCTGCTTTTTGAGCGCCATCTTTTCTTTTTTGCGCAGGCTTGCTTCGGATTTGCGGTGCGAGCCGGCCTTGCGCTGCGCCGCTGCCGCCACCAAGGGGTTACGCGGCTTGGGCGCGGCCAGCTTGATCTTGAGCTTGGTCTTGCGAGCCGACGTCATGCCTTCTGCTGCTGAGGTTTGCGGCCCAGCTTGAGCAAGCCGGTCGAGAGCGCCGTGCCAATCACAATCACCACGGCGCAGACCACCATCCAGGCCGTCACATGCTCGCCGAGGAAGATCACGCCGTAGATCACGGCGAACACCGGCACCATGAAGGTGACCGACAGCGCGCGCGGCGGGCCGGCGTTTTCAATCAGGCGGAAGAACAGGATGTAGGCCACGCCGGTGCAGAGTACGCCCACGGCCAGCAGCGCCAGCCAGGCGTGTGCGCCCGGCATCTGCGCCGGCCACAGCCAGGCGGCGGGCAGGGCCAGGCCCAGGGTCGCGCCTATCTGGCTGCCGGCGGCCGTGACCAGGGGCGGCATGCCCGTCAGGTAGCGTTTGGTGTAGCTGGCCGAGATGCCGTAGCACAGGCAGGCAAACAGGCAGGCCAGCACGGCCCAGCCGGGCGCCACGCCGGATGCGTCGGGCTTGAAGGTGGCTTTGTCCCAGGCCAGCATGGCCACGCCGGCAAAGCCGACGATGAGGCCCAGGATGCGCGAGGCATTGGGCTTGTCCTTGAGCCAGAGCCAGGCGATCAGCGCGCCGAACATGGGCACGGTGGCGTTGAGGATGGCCGACAGGCCCGTGGTGATGGAGAGCAGCGCGAAGGAAAAGCAGGCAAAGGGAATGCCTGAATTGAGCACGCCGATGACGAAAATCTTTTTCCAGTTGGCCTTGAGCTCAGGCAGCAGGCCGCGCAGCCAAACGATGGGAAGCAGGAAGAGCGCGGCGATGGCCACGCGCAGGGCGGCGGTCGGCAGTGGGCCGAACTCCACCGTGCTGATGCGCATGAACAGAAAGGACGAGCCCCAGATGGCGGCCAGCATCACGAAGTCGGCGGCCCAGCTTTTGGGTTGGGCGGCCGCGCCCACGGGCGCGGCGATGCCGGAAGGACTGGAACTCACAGCATGTTCTCCTGAAGTGCGCCTTCGAGTTTGAGCAAGGCGGTCTTGCGGTGCAGCCCGCCAGCATAACCCGTGAGTGAACCGTCGGAGCCCAGCACGCGGTGGCAGGGCACGATCACGCTGACCGGGTTGCGGCCGACTGCCGCGCCCACGGCGCGCACCGCCTCGGGTTTGCCTATGCGCTGGCTCACCTGGCCATAGCTCAGGGTGTCGCCCTGCGGGATGGCCAGCAAGGCTTGCCACACCGACTGCTGGAAGGCCGTGCCGTGGCCCAGGTCCAGCGGCAGATCGAAGGTCGTGCGCGTGCCGGCATAGTATTCCGTCAGCTGCGCGATGGTTTGCCTGAGCACCGGGTGCCCCGGGTCTTCGCGCCACACATAGGGTTTCACGAGTTGCGGCGGCAAATGCCGCTGGCCGGCAAACCAGACGCCGGCCAGGCCTTTGTCGGTGGCGGCGATGATCATTTCCCCCAGGGGGCTGTGAAAGGTTGTCTGGACGATGGAGTTGTCGAATTTCATCTTGTTCACCTTTTGAATGGTTTCGAGTGTCTGCCTTATCAGGTCTTTTTGAGTCCTAATGAGGCGGCTTTGGCTGGCTTGGTGTTTTGCGGGCAAAGGTCGGCTCGATGATCCACCGGCGATGTTCGCGCCGGGGCGCTGAACCGTCCAATGAAATCGGGGCACCGCATTCATTCCGCTCACGCATGAATCGCCGTCAGCCGGGGCGCTCCAGCGTGCCGCTCCAGGCGCGTATCACCGCGTAGCTGCGCCAGGGTTTCCAGGCCGTCGAAGCGAGTTCCGCTTCGCGCGCCGGGTTCTTCTGGCCCTGCACGCCCAGGGCCTTGTGCAGCGCCACGTCGCCCGCCGGAAAGGCGTCGGGCCAGCGCAGTGCGCGCATGGCGATGTACTGCGCGGTCCAGTCGCCTATGCCGGGCAATTCCTTGAGGGTGGCCATCGTGGCGTTCACGTCGGCGCCGCTGTGCAACTGCAGGCGCTTGTCGGCCACCGCCTGGGCGATGCCCACAATCGCGGCCTGGCGCTGCTTGACGATGCCCAGCTGCCCCAGCGCGTCGCCACTGGCAGCGGCCAGCACGGCGGGGGCGGGGAAGAGCCGCGTCAGCTGGGGCCAGGGCGTTTCCACCGTTTCGCCAAAGCGGTCCACCATGCGCTGGGCCAGGGTGCGCGCGGCAGCCACGGTGATCTGTTGGCCCAGCACGGCGCGCACCGCGAGCTCATAGCCGCACAGCGCGCCCGGCACGCGCAGGCCGTCGCCGTCGGGGAAGGCCGCGTGCAGCACGCTGTTGATGGCCGTCGGGTCGGCGTCCAGGTCGAAGGTGGTGCGCACGCGGCGTATCACCAGCGGCAGCACTTCGCGCAGCGAGTCGCTCACGCGCAGCACCAGGCGCGAACGCTCTTCCTCAAAGCTGGCCAGCAGCCAGCCCGTGTGTTGCTTGCCGCCGGACTCGATGCTCAAGGTCCGGCCCAGGCAGGGCTGGGCCGCCTCGCTGTCAATGAACTCGATGGCGCTGATGCAGCGCTTGCTGAAAAAAGCCAGCATGGCCTGCACGTCATAGGGCGGGCGGTAGCCCAGCCGTATGGTCGCGCCTTCGCCGACCTTGCCGCTACGCTCGGGCCCCTGGCGCCGCAGCTGCGTGGGGTTGAGTTTGTAGTGCTCGACAAAAGCCGCGTTGAAGCGGCGCACGCTGGCAAAGCCGCTGATCAGCGCGATCTGCGTGATCGGCAGGTCGGTGTCGGCCAGCAGCTGCTTGGCGGTGTGCAGCCTGTGCGTCTGCAAATACTGCATGGGCGAGACGCCGAATTGCGCCTCGAAGATGCGCCGCACATGGCGGTCGCTCACGCCCAGGCGCGTCGCGAGCTTGTCGACCGAGGGGGCTTCACCGGCCCAGACCTCGGGCTCGTCCAGCAGGCGCGCCGCCTGGTGGGCCAGGATGTAGGAAGCGTCCTGGATGGACCACACCACCGAATGCGGCGCCAGCTCGGGCCGGCAGCGCAGGCAGGGGCGAAAGCCGGCGTTCTCGGCCTGTGCCGCATGGTGGAAGAAACGGCAGTTCTCGCGCTTGGGTGTTTTCACGCTGCAGACCGGCCGGCAATAAATGCCGGTGGAGGTCACGCCGGTGAAAAAGCTGCCGTCAAAACGCGCATCGCGCGCCTTCAGGGCGAGGTAGCAGTCGTTGTCGGCCAGAGGGGTGTTGTCGCGGTCCATGGAAGAAATGATACGCCGCGGGCTGGTTCTGACTGGCCGTTTTCGGACATGTCCCTTGGCCGTCTGTGGGCCTGCTTTTTTGTGGTTTTTCGGCGGGTTTTCGGCAGGTTTCGCCCTTTGGGGCAGCCCCGCAATAGTCTGAACGGACTGGACGGAAACGGCTGGCGCCTACAGGAAGCGGCGGGGCGCCCACCTACAATGAATGCGCTTTCGTACCCATTCCCGCACTCTCCAGGAACCGTCCCCGATGCAAATCAACCCGTCCATCTTCAAGGCCTATGACATACGCGGCGTTGTGCCGTCCACCATCCATGAAGCGATGGCCGAGGCCCTGGGCAAGGCCTTTGGCATGGCGGCGCTGGCGGTGGGCGAAAAAGCCGTGGCCGTGGGCCGCGACGGCCGGCTCAGCGGGCCTTCGCTGAGCGCGGCGCTGATGCGCGGCCTGGCCGCCACGGGCGTGGATGTGATCGACGTGGGCATGGTGACCACGCCCATGCTGTACTTCGCCGCCAGCACGCTGGCCGGCTCCGGCATACAGGTCACCGGCAGCCACAACCCCAAGGACTACAACGGCTTCAAAATGGTGCTGGCCGGCCGCGCGATCTACGGCGAGGACATCCAGGCGCTGCGCCGCGTCATTGAAGGCGAGGACTGGGTGCTGCCCGCGCAGGGCGGCAGCATACGCCAGGTCGACGTGGGCACGGCTTATCGCGAGCGCATCGTCTCCGGCATCAAGCTGGAGCGCCCGATGAAAATCGTCGTCGATTCGGGCAACGGCATTGCCGGCGCTTCGGCCCCCGCGATCTTTCGCGCGCTGGGCTGCGAAGTCACCGAGCTCTTCAGCGAAGTGGACGGCAACTTTCCCAACCACCACCCGGACCCGAGCAAGCCCGAGAACCTGCAGGACCTGATCAAGGCCTTGCAAAGCGGTGACGCCGAACTGGGCCTGGCCTTTGACGGCGACGGCGACCGCCTGGGCATCGTCACCAAGGACGGCCAGAACATCTACCCCGACCGGCAGATGATGCTGTTCGCGCGCGACGTGCTCTCGCGCGAGCCGGGCGCCACGATTTTGTTTGACGTGAAATGCTCGCAGCGCCTGGCGCCCGAAATCGAAGCCGCCGGCGGCGTGCCCATGATGTACAAGACCGGCCATTCGCTGATCAAGGCCAGGATGAAGGAAGTCGATTCGCCTCTGGGCGGCGAGATGAGCGGCCACATCTTCTTCAAGGAGCGCTGGTACGGTTTTGACGACGGCACCTATGCCGGCGCCCGCCTGCTCGAGATCCTGAGCCGCGTACCCGATGCCGGCATCGTGCTCAATGCCTTGCCGACCAGCTTCAGCACGCCCGAACTCAATGTGGCCTGCAAGGAAGGTGAGCCGCATGCGGTGGTGGAGGCCTTGATCAAATCCGCGAAGTTTGCGGCGCCAGCGAAGATTTCGACTATCGACGGCGTGCGTGTGGACTGGCCCGACGGCTTTGGCCTGATACGCGCGTCCAACACCACGCCGGTGCTGGTGCTGCGCTTTGAGGGGCATACCCAGCAGGCGCTGGAACGCATTGAGACTGACATGCTGGGCCTGTTGCGCAGCGTCAAGCCTGATGCGAGCTTTGCAGCGTCTGCGCATTGAGGGCTTGAGGGCGGTCATTTAGCCTTTTTTGCGCTTTCCCGATCTTGGGGGCGTTCTGCGGCGAAAATCGTCGTTTTCCGCTTTTCCGCCCTTCATGAAAATTCTCCTGGTCAAGCTCTCGTCCCTGGGCGATGTGGTGCATACCCTGCCGGTGGTCCAGGACATACGCGCCGCCTTGCCGGATGCGCAAGTTGACTGGGTGGTGGAGAAGTCCTTCGCCTCCTTGCTGGCGCGCAGCGAAGGCCTGCACCACGTGATTCCCTGCGAGATACGGCGCTGGCGCAAATCCTTCTGGACGGCGGCCACGCGCCAGGCCTGGCGCGCCTTCAAGCACGACTTGCAGCAAGAGGCCTATGACGCCGTGATCGACCTGCAGGGCCTGACCAAATCCGCCCTGGTGGCGCGGCTGGCCCGGCTGGCGCCCGGCGGCAAACGTTATGCCCTGGCCAACCAGACCGACGGCTCGGGCTACGAGGCGCCCACGCGCTGGGTGGCCGACGTGGCGATTGCGGTGGAGCCGCACATCCATGCGGTGCGGCGCTCGCGTGAACTCGCCGCGCGTGCGCTGGCCTACCGCTTTGCGGCCGCCGCTGACTTTGGTTTGAAAGTGGCTGCGGCGCCCGCAAAGACCCGTGAGCACTTCCCCAAGGGCCGCATCGCCTTCATCCACGGCACTTCGCGTGCCGACAAGGAATGGCCCTTGAGCCACTGGGTCGCGCTGGGCCAGCGCCTGAACACGGCCGGCTACCAGCTGCTGCTGCCGCACGGCAATGCCGCGGAGCGGGCCGCCAGCGAGGCGATGGCCGCGGCGCTGAACGGCGCGGCGGCGGGTTCGGCCCTGGTGCCACCCACGCTGGCGCTGGACGCGCTGGCCGAAGAACTCGCGCAATGCGCCGGCGTGATCGGCGTGGACAGCGGTGTGAGCCATATCGCCGTCGCGCTGGACCTGCCGCACGTGCAGATCTACAACTTTGACACGGCCTGGCGCACCGGGCCTGATGCGCTGGGCCATGGCGGCCGCCAAAGAAGCGTGTTTGCGCAGCCCGCGCCGGATGTCGACGCCGTCTGGCAGGCCTGGCTGGCCTGCGGCACGGCAGGGGCCACCGCATGAACGCGCTGGCCCTGAAACTTTATTCACTGCTGGTGTCGTGTGGGCAGCCGCTGCTGCGCCGCAAGCTGGCGCGCCGCGCAAAGCAGGAGCCCGGCTACCTTGAGGCGGTCGAAGAGCGCTTTGGCCGCTACACGCAGCCGGCCGAAACCCGTTCCGAACTGGTCTGGGTGCATGCGGTCTCGCTGGGCGAGACCCGCGCCGCGGCCGTGCTGCTCAAGGCCTTGCGTGAACGCCATCCCGGCCTGCGCATCCTGCTCACGCACGGCACGGCCACCGGGCGCGCCGAGGGCGTGGCCTTGCTGCAACCCGGCGACGTGCAGGTCTGGCAGCCCTGGGACAGCCCAGGCGTGGTGGCGCGGTTTTTTGAACACTTCAAGCCGCGCCTGGGCCTGTTGATGGAAACCGAGATCTGGCCCAACCTGGTGGCTGCCGCGAAAGCGCGCGCCATGCCGCTGGTGCTGGTCAACGGCAGGCTGTCCGAAAAATCGCTGAAGCAGGCGCTCAGGATGTCGCCGCTCTCGGTGCCGGCCTATGCCGCGCTGTCGGCGGTGTACGCGCAGACGGACGACGACGCGCGCCGCTTTCGCCAGGCCGGCGCTGCGGTCGGCGGCGTGTTCGGCAACCTCAAGTTTGATGCCTCGCTGGACGACGCCCAGCAGGAAAAAGGCAAGGCCTGGCGCCGCGCGCTGGCGCTGCCGGTGATGATGTTCGCGAGCTCGCGCGAGGGCGAGGAAGAGCAGTTCCTGCAACAGATCAGCGCCATGGCCCAGTCCGAACATGCGCCGGCGGAGGACGCCCCGCCGCAGGAGATCGGAAGCCGCTTCAGGATTTTGCTGGTGCCGCGCCACCCGCAGCGCTTTAACGAGGTGGAGGCACTGGTGCGCCAGCACGGCCTGCGTGTGTCGCGCCGATCCGGCTGGGATGACGCGGCAGGAGGCCCGACCGGCGAAGCGCTGCAGGCCGATGTGTGGCTAGGCGATTCGCTGGGCGAGATGGCTCTCTATTACGCGATGAGCGACGTCGCCTTGCTGGGCGGCAGCTTCGCGCCCCTGGGCGGCCAGAACCTGATCGAGGCCGCGGCCTGCGGCTGCCCGGTGGTGATGGGCCCGCATACCTTTAACTTCACCGAAGCCGCCGAATTGGCCGTGGATGCCGGCGCGGCGCGCCGCGTGGTGGACATGGAGCAGGGCGTGCGCACCGCGCGCAAGTGGATGGACCGGCCTGATGCGCACGCCGCGGCGGTTGCGGCGGGGCTGGCTTTTGCCGACCGCAATCGCGGTGCCACGGCCAGGACCTTGGCTGCGCTGCAGGTTTTTCTGCCTTAACCAAGCAAGGGCCGCGGGGCTGGCTTTGCCAGACCGCAGGCGCAGCGGCCCCCGAGGGGCTGGAGCCCGCGGCTCCAAGCCTGCCTGCGCAGGCTTGGACGGGCGACAGAGGCGAAGTGTCTCGCGAGCCGCGGCCTGCAAGGCCTCGGGAGCTACACGAAGTGAGTGACCGTGGGGGCTACACCTTCTGATGGCAGGTGCAGTTATTCCGGGCGTAAAGGCCCAGGTGATGTGCCCAGTCCCGCAGCGTGGCCCAGGCGCCGCCGGTGGCGACTTCGTAAGGCGTGAGGCCGAACATGCCCAGGCTGATGGAAGGCTCCACCGAGACCACCGAGTGCCAGGTGCGCTTGGGAATGAACAGCGCGTCGCCGGCTTCCACGCGGGCATGGTAGCCGTGGGCTTTTTCGAAGGAGGCGAGTTCGCGGACCTGTTCGGGCAGGCGCGAGACGTTGATGTCGCTGAGCGTGGCGCCCCAGTCGTACTTGGCGGCCGGGCACATGTGCTGGCGCTGGTCGGGCGAGAAAAGAATGAATTCCTTGACGCCCTGCAGCTGCACAAACCAGTTGTGCGGGAAATCGTTGTGCAGGCCGGTCACGGTGTTGGCCGGGCCCATGAAGACGTATTCCCAGGTCATGCGGCCGGGCCACAGGCTCTTGATGAGCAGGTCGCGGCGCAGCTCGGGGTATTTCTCGAGGATGTCCCATTGCGCCAGGTACAAGGTCGTCGGCTTGAACGACTGCATGTGGGCCCAGTTCAGGTGAAAGCGCTCGCCGGGTTTGTAGCCGTCGCGTACTGGCTTGGGCAGCAGGCCGGCCATGGGGTCTGGCGTGCGCTGCGCGGCCTTGCCGAGTTCGCGCAGGTAGGGCGCAACCGGCAGGAAAGGGCGGCCCTTGGTCACGCCTTGCTCGACCAGGCCGTCGGTGAATTTGACGGGGACCTCGGCGCCCTTGCCGGCGCAGACGTCGGCGAGGAATTCAAACGACCATTTTTTCCAGGCCGGCCAGTGGTGGATGCCGCCCTTGACCAGCACGGGCTTGTCAAACGGCTGGCGGCGGCCGGTGCGCTGGAGTTCTTCCCAGGTGGTTTCCTCGATCAGCTCAAAGCTGGGGCCCTTGGGAACGTGGACCGGCGCATCGTGCACGCGTTCGGCTTCGATGGGCAGGGGAATCGCGTTGTTGTCGACAGGCATCAGCATGGAAATTCTGGTCCCGGCGCGGGGGCCTTTGTTGGAGTGGTTGGCCGGAGTTTACCGGGCCAGCAGCGCGTTGATCTTCTGCAGGTCTTCCGGCGTCAGCGTGCCGTTGGCCTGGCGCAGCTTGAGGTCGCCCAGCAGCACGTCGTAGCGCGCCTTGGCCAGGTCGCGTTTGGTCTGGAACAGCTGGCTTTGCGAGTTGAGCACGTCGATGTTGATGCGCACACCGACCTGGTAGCCCAGCTTGTTGGCGTCGAGCGCGCTCTGGCTGGAGAGCTCGGCCGCCTCCAGCGCCTTGACCTGGCCCTGGCCAGACTGCACGCCGAAGTAGGCGGTGCGTGTGGCCTGCGCCACGCTGCGCCGCGCGCCTTCGAGGTCGCTTTTGGCCTTGTCGCGCAGCGACAGGGTTTCGCGCACGCGGTTCTGCGTGGAAAAGCCCGCGAACAGCGGCACGTTGAGCAGCACGCCAACGGTCGTGGTGTTGGTGCGGAAGGCGAAGGGCGGGATGGTGGTGGCCGTGCCCGAGGGGTTGCGCGTGACGTTGTAGCTGGCGGTGGCGTCCAGCGTGGGCTTGTGGCCGGCTTCGGCCTTGTCCACCTCCAGCTCGGCGATCTCCACATTGCTTTGCGCCTGGCGGATGCTGGGGTGCACGAGTTCGGATTGCGACACCCAGGTGTTGACGTCGGCCGGCGTGATAGTCGGCAGGCCGACCGGGCTGGTCAGCGGCTTGGGCTGGGTTTCGGTCTTGCCGACCAGGGTGTCCAGCGCGATTTTTTTGACGCGCAGGTCGTTCTCGGCGGCCAGTTCCTGGGCGATCACCAGGTCGTAGCGGGCCTGGGCTTCACGGGTGTCGGTGATGGTGGAGGTACCGACCTCGAAGTTGCGCTTGGCCGAGGCCAGCTGCTCGGCCACCGCGGCTTTCTGGGCCCGCACAAAGGTCAGGGTGTCCTGCGCGGCCAGCACGTCGAAGTAGGCCTGGCTGGTGCGCACGATCAGGTCCTGGTCGGCGGTTTCCAGCTGGGCCTTGGCCAGGTCCACCTGCCGGGACGCCTGCTGGTAGGTGGCCCAGTTGGCCGGGCGGTACAGCGGCTGCGAGAGATTGAGCGTGGCGTTCTGCGTGTTGAAGCTGCGGTCTATCACCGGGGCCGTGTTTTCAAACGCGGTGCGCGACACGCCGGCCGAGATGCCCGCCGTCGGCAGAATGCCGGCCTTGGCCTGGTCGGCCTTGGCGAGGTTGGCGTCGTACTGCAGCTTGGCCGACTGGTAAGAAGCGTCGAAGGCGCGGGCCGATTCATACAGCTCGACGAGACTCTGGGCTTGCGCCAGGGGGGCCATGGCCA
The DNA here is from genome assembly GCF_056401275.1 of Polaromonas sp. P4_F6. Taxonomy (NCBI): domain Bacteria; kingdom Pseudomonadati; phylum Pseudomonadota; class Betaproteobacteria; order Burkholderiales; family Comamonadaceae; genus Polaromonas; species Polaromonas sp. P4_F6. Next base: position 1,044,056 of record NZ_JBFUJQ010000001.1, read on the forward strand.
GCAGTGCCACGGCGGCCGCAATCGACAGGGGCAACATCACCGGGCGGGCCGGCGGTTTCTTGGGCGTGGTCATAAGAGTCCTGAAGAAATGAAGGGATCGGCGAATAAAAACGGGATCAGTACACCGGCACGGAGCGGTCCACCTGCTGCGACCAGGCGTTGATGCCGCCCTGCAGGTTGACGACTTCGGTGAAGCCGCTTTGCGTCAGGTAGTTGGCCACCTGCAGGCTGCGCATGCCGTGGTGGCACAGGCAGGCAATCGGCTGGCCGGCACCGGCCTCCTGCAACTCGGGCAGGCGCGCCGGGATCTCGCGCATCGGGATATGCACCAAGCGGAAGCCGTCTTCCTTGACCGAGGCGGTCTGCAGCTCCCAGGGCTCGCGCACGTCGAGCACCACGGGCAGGGCGGGCGCGCCCGCGCCGGCGTTGTCGCGCCAGGCGCTGAAGTCGGCGGGATTGAGCTGGGGAACCATGGGTGGCGCTTTCAGGTGTGTCGTGATCGGGTCGTGATGGGGTGTTGCCGCCGGCTTTCAGAAGCTGAAGGCCGAGGGTTCGGGGAAGTTCAGCAGGCGCGGCGCCACGGTGTCCCAGGCCTGGGTGGTGCGCCAGGCGTCTTCGGCCACGCGTGTGACCAGGGTGGCGCGCATCACGGGCTCAAAACCCACGATGGCGCTCAGGCGCCCGCCGACCTTGAGCAGGGACAGCAGCGAGGCCGGCACTTCGGCGACCGAGCCGCTGAGCACGATGACATCGAGGGGGCCGCGCAGCGGGTCGTTGCCGGCAACGGCCTGCGCCAGCTTGGCGGCGCCGTCGCCGGTGCGCACCTCGGCGTTGTAGACACCGGCGCGCTGCAGGTTGTCGCGCGCCATCTGCGCCAGCGTGGGGTCGATTTCAAGTGTGATCACCTGCTGCGCGCGGTGCGCCAGCAGGGCGGCCATGTAGCCGGAGCCGGCGCCGATTTCCAGCACTTTTTCGTGCTTCTGCACAGCCAGCTCCTGCAGGATGCGGGCCTCGACCTTGGGCGCCAGCATGCATTGGCTGGGGTTGGCCTGGGGCGGCAGCGGGATTTCCATGTCGACAAAGGCCAGGGCCTTGTGGGCCGCCGGCACGAAGTCTTCGCGCTTGACCACGGCGAGCAGGGAAAGGACCTGGTTGTCCAGCACTTCCCAGGGGCGGATTTGCTGTTCAATCATGTTGAATCGGGCTTGTTCGTAGTTCATGGCGGACCTGTGGTTGGGCGAAATGGGGGAAGAAAGGGAAGTGAAGTGGGGGTTCACGAGATAAACCTTTGATTTTAGCGGCCGGCCATGACAGGCGCGGGTTGGGCGGGCGGTGTTTCAGGGGTGGCGGCGTGCCGGGTTTTGCGGCCGAACTTGCGCTTGAACCATTGGCCCAGGTCGTCCAGGTAGCAATAGGTCACGGGCACCACCACCAGGGTCAGCAGCGAGGAGGTGATGACGCCGCCTATGACGGCCTGGCCCATGGGGGCGCGCTGCTCCGAGCCCTCGGTCAGGGCAAAGGCCAGCGGCACCATGCCGAAGATCATGGCCAGCGTGGTCATCAGGATGGGGCGCAGCCGGACCTTGGCGGCGTGCAGCAGGGCCTCGCCGCGTTCCATGCCGGGCACGCGGTGGCCGTCCACGTCCAGCCGGTCGGCGCGCATGCGGATCGCGAAGTCGACCAGCAGGATGGCGTTTTTGGTGACCAGGCCCATCAGCATCACCACGCCGATGATGGAGAACATCGACAGCGTGGAGCGGAACAGCAGCAGCGCCAGCACCACGCCGATCAGGGTCAGCGGCAGCGAGGTCATCAGCGCCATGGGCTGCAAAAAGCTCTTGAACTGGCTGGCCAGGATCATGTAGATGAACAAAATCGCCATGACCAGCGCGGAGACCGCGTAGCCGAAGGACTCGGCCATGTTCTTGGTGGAGCCGCTGAACTGGTAGCGGTAGCCGGGCGGGAAGTTGAAGTCGTCGAGCACGGCCTTGATGTCGTTGGAGACCTCGCCGGCCGAGCGCTTGTAGACGTTGGCGTTGATGGCGACCTCGCGCGCCATGTCGCGGCGGTTGATCTGGTTGGGCCCGGTGGACTCCTTCACGGTCGCCACCTGGTTGAGCCGCACCACGCGCGAGGAGCCGTCGGCATTGCTGCCCATGGTGCTGCTCATGAAGGGCAGGCGCTCCAGGTCCTGCGGCGCGGTGCGGGCGCCGGGCGCCAGGCGCACATTGACGTCGTAGGTCTGGTCGTCGGGCGCGCGCCAGTTGCCCACCGTCTGGCCGGCCACCAGGGTGCGCAGTGAGGCGGCGATCTGCGACACCGACAGGCCCAGGTCGGAGGCCGCGTCGCGCCGCACGTCGACCTCGATCACCGGTTTGTCGGCCTTGACGCTGGAGTCCAGGTCCACCAGGCCGGGGATGCCCCGTATCTTGTCGCTGATGGCGCGGGTGAGCCGCTCGAGTTCCTTGAGGTCGCTGCCCTGCAGGGAAAACTCCACCTGCTTGTTGCCGCCCACCGAATCGAGCAGGCCGACGTGCGTGACCGTGATGCCGGGCACCTGCTTGAGCCGCTCGCGCAGCACGCCCGACATCTCGTCGACGCTGCGCGTGCGCGCCTTGCGGTCCACCAGGCGCACATAGACGCTGGCGTACATCTTGCCCTGGGCATTGCCGGTGTTGAGCGTGGCCAGCGTGTATTTCACTTCCGGGAACTCGCGCACGATGGCCTCAACCTGGCGCGCCTTGGCCTCGGTGTTTTCCAGCGAAGAGCCCACCGGTGTGTAGAAATTCAGCGTGGTCTCGGAGAAGTCGGCCTTGGGCACGAACTCGGTGCCCAGCAGCGGCACCATGAAGATGCTGGTGACAAAAATCAGCACCGCCAGCGCCAGCGTGGCCAGCTTGTGGCCCAGCGACCAGCGCAGTATGCCCTGGTAGCTGTCGCTCAGGGATTCGGTGGCGCGGTCGAACCAGCCGGTGACGCGGCCTATGGTCTTGTCGTAGAAAGTGACGGGCGCACCCTGCCGTCCGTGCGCTTCAATCGCCGGGTCGTGCCAGACGCTGGAGAGCATGGGGTCCAGCGTGAAGCTCACAAACATGGATATCAGCACCGCCGCCACGATGGTCACGCCGAACTCGTGGAAGAACTTGCCGATGATGCCGCCCATAAAACCGATGGGCAGGAACACCGCCACGATGGAGAAGGTCGTGGCCAGCACGGCCAGGCCGATTTCCTGGGTGCCGTCCAGCGAGGCCTGGTAGGGTGACTTGCCCATCTGCACGTGGCGCACGATGTTTTCGCGCACCACAATGGCGTCGTCGATCAACAGGCCCACGCACAGCGACAGCGCCATCAGCGTGATCATGTTGATGGTGAAGCCGAACAGATTCATGAACAAAAAGGTGCCGATGATGGAGATCGGCAGCGTCAGCCCGGTGATCACCGTGGAGCGCCAGGAATTGAGAAACAGGAAGACGATGAGCACCGTCAGCAGCGCGCCTTCGATCAGCGTGCGGCGCACGTTCTCGACGGCCACGCGTATGGGCCGCGAGCCGTCGGTGATGAGCTCCAGCCGCGCGCCAGGCGGCAGCAGCGGCTGCAGCTCGGCCACGGCCTTGTTCAGGCCGTCGACCACGGCAATGGTGTTTTCGTCCTGGGCTTTTTGCACCGTCAGCAGCAGGGTGCGCTGGCCGTTGTAGAGCGCCAGGCTGTCGAGCTCCTGCGCGCCGTCGGCGATGCGGGCCACCTGGTCGACGGTGACCGCCGCGGCCGCTCCGCCGGCCGTGCCCTTGCGCGCGACGATGATCTTGCCGAAGTCCTCGGGCCGCTTCATGCGCGCGTCTATCTTGACGACGCGCTCCTGCTGCAGCGAGCGTATGGCGCCCACCGGCAGGTCCTGGTTTTCGTTGCGCACGGCATTGACCACCTGGTCGGCGGTGATGCCCAGCGACTCCATGGCCTGCGGATTGAGGTAGACGTTGATCTCGCGTTTGGTGCCGCCCACCAGGGTGACCGAGCCCGCGCCGCGCACGTTCTCCAGGCGTTTTTTCAGCACCTGGTCGGCCCAGTTGGTCAGCTCCACCGCGTCCATGGCCTTGCCCTTGCCGGACTGCGGCAGCACAGCCACCGACCAGATCGCGCGGCTGGCCGGGTCGAAGCGCAGCACGCGCGGCTCCTTGACCTCGTCGCGAAAGCTGGGCCGTATGGCCGCGATTTTTTCGCGCACGTCTTCGGCGGCGCGGCGCCCGTCGATATAGAGCTGGAACTCCATGATGACCACGGACTGGCCTTCGTAGCTGCGCGAGGTCAGCGCGTTGATGCCGGCGATGGAGTTGACGCCTTCCTCTATCTTCTTGGTGACTTCGCTTTCAACGATCTCGGGCGAGGCGCCCGGGTATTCGGCGGTGATCACCACCACCGGGAAGTCGATGTTGGGAAACTGGTCGACCTGCATGCGCTGGTAGGAGAACAGCCCCAGCACCACGATGGCCAGCATGACCATGGTGGCGAACACGGGATTCTTGAGGCTGACCTGCGTGAACCACATGCGCGTGAAGCCTCAGGGCGCCGGTTTGGCGGGCGTGCTGGCGGCGGGCTGCGCGGAGGGCAGTTGCGTGAAGCGGACTTTGGTGCCTTCGCGCAGCGCGCCTATCTCGCCGCGAACGACGAGCGCGCCTTCTTCCAGGCCTTTGATGGCCACCACGCTGTCGCCGCCGGCGGCGCCGCGCGCGCCCAGCTCGACGGTCTTGTGTACCACCACGCCGTTCTCCACCGCCTGCACATAGGGCGCGGGCTTGTCGGTGCGCACGGCGCTGACGGGCAGCGCCAGCAGCGAGGCGCGCGCCGTGCCCAGCGTGCCCTGGGCGAACAGGCCCTGGCGCAGCGGCGGGGTGCCGGCTTCGCCTGGAGTTCCGGTAACGCCCGGGTTGTCAATGTTCAGGTAGGCCAGCACGCTGCGGCTGCCTGCCTGCGCGCTGGGGTTGATGCGCGCGACCACGGCCGTCACGGGCTGGCGGCTGCCTTCAATCTGCAGCTGGGCGCTCTGGCCCACGCGCACTTCCATGGAGTCGGTGGCGCTCAGCGTGGCCTCGAGTTCGAGCCGGCTCAGGTCGACGATTTCGACGATTTTGGTGTCTATGCCCACACGCTCGCCGGGCTGCGCCAGGCGCTGCGACACCTGGCCGGAGATAGGCGCCTTGAGCACCGTGTCGTCCAGCGATTTGGCGGCTACGTCGGTCGCGGCCAGCGCGGCCTTGTAGGTGGACTGCGCGGCGTTGAGGTTGGCCAGCGAGGTGTCCAGCGCGGTCTTGGAAATAAAGCCCTGGTCGACCAGCGCCTTGTTGTTGTCGTACTGGCGCTGCACCACGTCGACCTGGGCTTTGGCGGATTCGGCCTGCTCGCGGGCCTGGCGCACGCGCGACTGGTATTCGGCGGCGTCTATGCGCGCGATCACCTGGCCGGCCTTGACCACATCGCCCTCGCGCACCGCCAGCCCCTGCAGCTCGCCGGCGACCCGGGCCTTGATGACGGCGGAGTTGACGGCCTTGAGCGAGCCGGAGACGGGCAGGCCCTGCACGAGCTCGCGCACCTGGGCCTTGGCCACGTCGGTGGCGGCCAGTTCCACCAGGCCCATGTCCTTGCCGGCCGCGCTGCTGGCGGCCAGCGCCTGCTGCTGGGCCTTGCGCGCGCCCAGCGCGCGCAGCACACCGCCCGCGATGAGCAACACGATGAGGCCGGCGACCGCCCACTTGGCCCAGCGCTTCATGCGGCCTTCCTGTTGGCCACGGCGGCAACGGCCGGCGCGGAGATGCCGTTCAGGATGGTTTCCACCTGGAAGGCGATGTATTTTTGGGGATCCAGGTCAATCTCGCTGCTTAAACACACGCCGCCGGAGTGCCTGGACAGGATCAGGAAAATCATGGGGGCGATCACGACATAGACGGCGTAGTCCAGGTTCATGGGGCGGAACTCGCCGCGGTCCATGCCGCGCTGCAGGATGCTGCGGATCAGGCCGTGGCCCGGCATGATGACTTCCTGCTGGTAGAAGGCCGCGATGTCGGGGAAGTTCTTGGCCTCGCTCATCATGAGCTTGGTCAGGCCCGAGGCGCGCGTCAGGCCCACGCGTTCCCACCAGCTGTTCATGCAGTAGGCCAGCAATTCGGAAGTGGTGCCTTCAAAGGTTTCCAGCTCGGCGCGCCACTCGGTGAAGCGGCCCGAGATGTTCTCGCGCACCACGGCCTTGAACAGCTCTTCCTTGCTCTGGAAATAGAGGAACAAGGTGCCTTTGGAGACGCCCGCGCGGGCGGCGACTTCCTCGGCGCGGGTGGCGGCAAAGCCTTTTTCCACAAAAAGGTCCAATGCGGCATCCAGGAGCTCGCCCGGGCGCGCTTCCTTGCGGCGCTCGCGCTTGGCGGCGACCGCTGTGTTGTCGTGGAAAAGTTTGGAAAGAGACATAGTTACTGACTGACTGGTTAGTAATATATCTGCTTACTTTCCGACCGTCAACCCAAAGTATTGAGTGTCGCCGGGGCGCCTGGACTCAAAGGTAAACCCGCGGTAAAGCCTTGGTGGGCGCGGCTTTGGCGCCACACGAGGTGGCAGCTCCCGGGCTCAAGCGGGCCGAAAACGCCCAACGGCCAGCCCCAGCCACTCGCGCAGCACCTGGCGCGAGGCCTGCAGGCCCTGGGCGGAGGGCAGCCATTCGAGCAGCTCGCTTTGCGCCGGCAGCACATAGCCCATGGGGGCGGGCGTGACGGCCAGGCCGGCCTGCTCAAAGGCCAGCATTGCTCGCGGCATGTGCCAGGCATGGGTCACCAGCGCGATGCGCTGGACGCCGGCCTGGCGCAGCAGCGGCGCCATCAGGCGCGCATTGCCCGCCGTGTCGCGCGACTGCGATTCACGCCAGCGCAGCGCCAGGCCGTAGTCCTGCTGCAGCACGCGGGCGGCGACTTCGGCCTCCGATTCGGTTTGGCTGCTGTGGGCCGCCCAGCCCAGGCCGCCGGTAAAAGCCAGCGGCAAGCCGGACTGCCGGGCCAGCCAGGCGCCGTAGCGCAGCCGTGCCGCGGTGGCGGCGCTCGGCTGGCTGTGGCCGTATTCGGGCGCCACGGGCAGCACGTCGCCGCCCAGGATGACGATGGCCTGCACCTGGCGGGCCTTGAGCTCGGCCATGTCCAGCGGCGCGAATTGCGGCAAGGCCGTGCGCGCCAGCCACACCGCCGTACCGTGGCAGCTGAGCAGCGCCAGCAGCAGCACGGAAATGGTCGCCAGCGCGAGCCCGCTTCTTTTTTTGTGGCACCCGGCCAGCAGCAGGCCCAGCAAGGCCAGCAGCAGCAGCGAGACCGGCGGCAGCGCCAGGGCGGCCAGCACGGGCTTGAGCGCGCCTGGGTCCATGGCCGGCTACAGGAAGAAAAAGCGCTTCTTAATAGAAGGCCTGCAGGCCGGTCTGCGCGCGGCCCAGGATCAGGGCATGCACGTCGTGCGTGCCTTCATAGGTGTTGACGGTTTCCAGGTTGATCATGTGGCGGATCACGTGGTACTCGTCATGGATGCCGTTGCCGCCGTGCATGTCGCGCGCCATGCGGGCGATGTCCAGCGACTTGCCGCAGCTGTTGCGCTTGATCAGCGAAATCATTTCGGGCACGGCCTTGTCTTCGTCCATGAGCCGGCCCACGCGCAGGCAGGCCTGCAGGCCCAGCGTGATTTCGGTCTGCATGTCGGCCAGCTTTTTCTGGATCAGCTGGTTCTGCGCCAGCGGGCGGCCGAACTGCTGGCGGTCCAGGGTGTACTGGCGGGCGCGGAACCAGCAGTCCTCGGCCGCGCCCAGGGCGCCCCAGGCGATGCCGTAACGCGCCTTGTTGAGGCAGCCGAAGGGGCCCTTCAAGCCGCTCACATTGGGCAGCAGGTTGGCTTCGGGCACAAACACGTCGTCCATGACGATCTCGCCGGTGATCGACGCGCGCAAGCTCATCTTGCCCTCGATCTTGGGCGCGGTCAGGCCCTTCATGCCTTTTTCCAGCACAAAGCCGCGAATGCTTTCCTGGCCGCCGACCTTGCCGTCCGGATCCTGCAGCTTGGCCCAGACGATGAAGACGTCGGCGATGGGGCTGTTGGTGATCCACATCTTGGCGCCCTTGAGGATAAAGCCGCCGTCGACAGGCTTGGCGCGCGTCAGCATGCTGGCCGGGTCTGAGCCGTGGTTGGGCTCGGTCAGGCCGAAGCAGCCCACCCATTCGCCGGTGGCCAGCTTGGGCAGGTATTTCTGCTTCTGCGCCTCGCTGCCGTAGGCGTTGATGGGGTGCATGACCAGCGAGCTTTGCACGCTGATGGCGCTGCGGTAGCCGCTGTCCACGCGCTCGACCTCGCGCGCCACCAGGCCGTAGCTCACATAGTTGAGGCCGGCGCAGCCGTAGCCTTCAATCGTGGAGCCCAGGAAACCCATGGCGCCCGCCTCGTTCATGATCTCGCGGTCGAATTTTTCGTGGCGCGCCGCCATCAGCACGCGGGGCTGCAGCTTTTCCTGGCAGAAGGCATGCGCCGCGTCGGCGATGGCGCGTTCGTCCTCGCTGAGCTGCTCCATGAAGAAAAACGGGTCTTGCCAGTTGAAGGTGGTTTTCATGGTGTGTGTCTCCGGAAAAGGGGAAGAGGGGGAGGGGGCTTGGTTTGCAGTGTAGGGGCGCGGCTCGGGGCACCGGCGGCCATGCGTGATTGTTTGACAAGCATGAATAGTTGTCTAATATCAATTATTGATTCAATGATATAAAAAACATATTCATGGAATTCCGCCACCTCCGCTATTTCCTGGTCCTGGCCGAGGAACTGCACTTCGGCCGCGCCGCCCGGCGCCTGTCGATTTCGCAGCCGCCGTTGTCGCTCAATATCCAGCAGCTGGAGGCCTCCATAGGCGCGAAGCTGTTCACCCGCAGCAGCAAGCAGGTCAACCTGACGGCTGCGGGCCAGGCCTTTGTGCCGGCGGCACGCGCCCTGCTGGACCAGGCCGCGCAGGCGGCCGGCCACGCGCGCGATGTGGGCCAAGGGATGGCCGGCAGCCTGGCCATAGGCTTTTCGGGCACCATGCTTTACAGCGGCCTGCCCGCCATCCTGGAGCGCTTCCAGGCCGAACACCCTTTGCTGCGGCTCACGCTCAAGGAGCTCAGCTCCAGCGAGCAACTGGTGGAGCTGGCGCACGACCGGCTGGACCTGGGTTTTGTGCACACCACGCGCGTGCCGCCCGAGCTCTCGCAAATCCTGGTGTCCAGCCAGGCTTTGGTCTGCTGCCTGCCCGCCGGCCATGCATTGGCGCGCAAGCGCTCGCTGTCGCTTTCGGCCCTGCAGGGCCAGCCCTTTGCGGTGGTGTCGCGCGCGGTCTCGCCCGATTACCACGAGCGCATCCTGGCGATCTGCACCGAAGCCGGCTTTTACCCCGAGATGCGCTACGAACTGCGGCATTGGCTCAGCGTGGTGTCGCTGGTGTCGCAAGGCATGGGCGTGGCCCTGGTGCCGGCGGCCTTGCGGCAGTCGGCCATGGCCGGCGCGGCTTTTGTGCCGCTGGATGCGGCCACCACGCCCTACGACACGCATTGCCTCTGGAAAACCGCGCGCGACCACCAGGCGCTGGCGGCTTTTGTCAAGGCGGTGCGCGCGATTGCGCCGGCCTGAGCCACTCACAAAACCCTCCTGGCGTTGTTGCGCCGCCTTGCCGTGCCAGGGCCTGTGAGCCCTGTGTTTGCAAATGCGAATGGGGTGAAAACGGCGCCAATCAAGGCGTGCGACGAATCCCAGACCGGGAGTCTGGGTGAGGAGCGCAACGCGGAGTGGCGCCGTTTTCACCCCATTCCCTTCGGGTTGCGATCAAAAGGGCCTTGCGCGGCGTTGCAAAGCCTTGACGGGGCTCACCCCGCCTGCGTTTTGCGCCTTGCTCAAGGCCTTTTTGACTCGCAACGCATCTTGCAAACACAGGGCTCACAGGCCCTAAGCACTGTCTGCGGCGGCGCGCCTAGCCAGGACCGCTTCGCTGGGTTTTGTGAGCGGCTCCAGAAGAAAGAGAAAGACCTTGCGGAAAGTATGTCCACCGCTGGGGGCGCAAAACTGCGACCATGGGGCAGTTCATAGTCTTCAGGAGAACGGCATCAACCCGTATATCTGGTGTGTGGTGGGTGCCCTTTTCGGCGGTGCCGCCTGCCTGCTCGCGGGCACCCGCGAAAAAATCCTTATCCTCGAAAACCTCGGTGTCGGCGTGTTCGGCGCCTACATAGGCGGTGACTTCGTGGCCGCCATCCTGAGCCACGGCAAGACCAACGACACGGTGTTCAGCATGGGCTCGCTGGGCCTGGCCGTCACCGGTGCCGTTATGGCGCTGGTGCTGCTGCGGCTGATGCGCCGCGCCGTCGGCCCCATGCACCGCAGCAAGGGCCCGCGCCGCCGCGATTGAGCCCCTGCCGGGCAAGGGCAAGCGCGGCGGCCACGGCGCTTGCGCGGCCCGCGGCGTAAGATTTCCGCTCATTTCACGACCAACGGTTTTCAGCGGAGATAGCCATGTCCTCATCCCTTCAAACCATCACCCTGGGCGGCGGCTGCTTCTGGTGCACAGAGGCGGTCTACGTCAAGGTGCGCGGCGTCACCGACGTCGAATCGGGCTACAGCAATGGCCAGGCCGCGCGGCCCAGCTACGAGGAAGTCTGCACCGGCCGCACCGGCAGCAACGAGGTGGTCAAGTTGACTTACGATCCGGCCGAGATCACGCTCAAGGAGATCCTCGAGATCTTCTTCGTGATCCACGACCCGACCAGCCTGAACCGCCAGGGCAATGACGCCGGCACGCAGTACCGCAGCGGCATTTATTACTCGACGCCCGAGCAGAAGGAAGTCATAGACGACTTCATACGCCAGGCCAGCCAGGACAAGCTTTTCGGCAAGCCCATCGTCACCGAGGTGCTGCCGGTGGAAAACTACTGGCCGGCCGAGGCCTACCACCAGGACTATTTCGAGAACAACCCCAACCAGGGTTATTGCGCCTTTGTGGTCGGCCCCAAGGTCGAGAAATTCCGCAAGACTTTTGCCTCGCGGGTGAAGGACTGAATCTAGCGCTGTTTATCCGCAGATGACTATCCGCAGATTACGCAGATTTGCGCAGATAAAGACAAATCATGATGTAAGGCGCTTGCCCGGAGTAAGGCGACTGAATGAAGATCAGTTTCAGCCCTCGGCTACAAACTTTCCCGTTTTAAATCTGTGTAAATCTGCGTAATCTGCGGATATGTTTTTTCAGGATTCTTACTGGCGCCGCTGCGCGAAGTAAAACCACTCCTGGCCGACTTCGCCGCGCGGATTCGGAAACACCACAAAGCCGTCGGCCGGCGCGGTGACGGCTTCGCCGCCATGCCGCGTGCCTATGGCCTCGCCGGCCTTCACCGCGTCAAAGCTGCGCCATTCGCGGGTGAAGCTGTCACCCTCATGCTCGCGGTCCATGACGTCGACCAGGCGCAGGATTTCGCGCGCCATGGGAACCGGCGCGGCGGGCTGCGCGATCAGGCCCAGCAAACCCAGGGTCTGCAGGATCGCGTAGCGCGCCACCAGCACCGCCTGCGGGTCTTCATGCTGGCCGCATTCCAGCGTCACGCCGTAGCCGCCGCGCGAGCGCATGTACTCGGTCGTGCCTACGCCGTAGTTCGGGTCGGTCACCAGGCTTTGCGCGCGGCTGCCGCTGCCGGCCTCGGCCGAGGCCGTGCGCCGCTTCACGCCGCGCGCATAGGTCTCCAGCCAGCCTTCGACGATGCGGTGCGGCCCGGTGTGCAGCGCCAGCTGCATTTCCTCGGCTGCATGGGAAAAGGGCTCCAGCGGACCGTGGTTGTTCTGCGGGCCGATCATGACAAAGGGCGCGCCGCCGGTGTGGAAGGAGTGCAAATCCAGCAGCACGTCGTGCGCGTCCAGCAGCGGGCACAGCACATTGGCGATGCGGTCCTCGAAATCCTGCGGGATCGCGCTGGGCGCCATGTTGCGGTTGAGGTTGCGCTCGCCCATGCGCTGCTTGAGGCTGTAGGCCAGCGGGTTGGTCACCGGCACAAAAGTCACGGTGCCGCGTTCTATGGCCAGCGCACCGCCGTCGATTTCTTCCAGCAGCTGCGTGATGGCGCGCGTGCCGCAGGTTTCGTTGCCGTGCACGGCGCCGGTGACCAGCAGCCGCGGGCCGGGGGCCAGGCCGTGGTAGGTGTGGGCGCGCAGGTGGGTGGGGTGTTTGGGGGACATGGGTGTTACCGTGAGGTGAATGGGGGGAGCGCCGGGCGTGCCGCGCTCATACGAGGTTATAGCGCAGCGCCGGCTTGTGCCGCCGTTGGCGGTATACATTAGCTTCCATCGTGGTCAGGCATCGCGCGATGCAGCACAACAATCCGGCGAAAAAGCAATCTTAAAAACGCATGCACGCTGTTTGCAAAACCCTGTTCCTGGCGCTGCTCGTTGGCCTGGCCCTGTTTGTCCTGGCCTTCGGCACGCCTGTCGTGAGCATGTTCACCTCGGCCAAGGTGCTGCAGTGGGCCGGCTGCTCATCGGCCGGGTTTGACAATCCGGCCATACGCTGCGGTTACGGTGGCGGCGGTGCGGTCAGCGAGCGCTTTGGGCCGCTGAGCTACTGGTTCACCACCTTGCTGGCGCCTTATTTCCTGCTCAAGCATTTCTGGGATGTGATGTTGGGCTGGCTGGTCTTGATCGCGCTGTTCGGCGGGCTGGCCACAGCCAGCGGCAAGGGCAGGCCTGCGGCGAAACGGGCTGTGGCTTGGCCGGATACGCGGCCTGAAACCTGAGCCCGTTTCGGCTGCTTTACACAAAGCAGGGGTTGGAAAGGGCGTAATTGCGGTAATAATGCAACTCGATTGCGTTAATTGAAATCCGTAGCACTACACACCCCATGACCGACCGTCCGGCCGATCCCATAGACACTTTGCTTTCCGCCCATGGCCTGCGCCGTACCGCGGCGGCGCGCCGGGTGCTGGGCTGGCTGCTGGCGCATCCCGACACCAGCTACACCCATGCGCAGTTGCAGGCGGCGCTGGCTGGCGACGCCGAAGTGGCGCTGGACCGCGTCACCTTGTACCGTCTGATAGACCGGCTCACGCAGGTGGGGCTGCTGCTGTGCCGGGTCGACGCCAATCGCGTGCGGCGCTACCAGGCCATGCCCAGCAGCGTGCATGCGATCCCGCACTTTGAATGCCAGAGCTGCCACCGCGACAGCCCGCTGGACGGCGCGTTTTCGGGGGCTCTAAAGGCCAATGCCAACGACCTGGAGCGCGCCGCGCAGACCGCGCTGCAGGCGCTCAAGGCCCTGGGCTACCAGGGCATGAGCATGGATTTCGCGGTGCGCGGCGTGTGCGCCGACTGCGCGAGCACCGCACCGGGCGCGGCCTCTTCATGATCAGTACACGCGAGCTGGTTTACCGCTACGCCGGCGGCCCCGAACTGCGCTTCGAGGACGTGGAGGTGGCCCAGGGCGGCGTGCTGCTGCTGCGCGGCGCGTCGGGTTCGGGCAAGTCGACCTGGCTGGCGCTGGCCGCCGGTTTGCTGGCGCCCGCTGGCGGCGAGATCACGGTGGCGGGCCAGGCCATGAAGGCGCTGGGCAAGGTCGCGGGCGATGCCTGGCGCGCCGCCACCATAGGCTTTCTGCCGCAAAAACTGCATTTGAGCGCCGCGCTCACGGTGCATGGCAACCTGGCCATGGCGCAGTGGGCCGCGGGCCGGCCGGCTGACGAGGCCCGCATCGCCGAAGCGTTGGCCGCGCTGGATGTGCAGGCGCTGGCGCAGCGCAAGCCGGCGCAGCTTTCGGGCGGCCAGGCGCAGCGCGTGGCGCTGGCGCGCGCGGTGCTGCTCAAGCCGCGCGTCATCCTCGCGGACGAGCCCACGGCCAGCCTGGACGACGAGGCCGCCGCGGCGTCGCTGGACTTGCTGCGGGCCACGGCGCAGCGGCAGGGTGCGACGCTGGTGATTGCCACGCATGACACCCGCGTGGCCGGGTTTTTCAAAGACGAAAAAGGCCTCAAGGCCTTGCAACTGGGGCGCCGCCAGCCATGAAGACCATTGTTTTCGCCTGGCGTTACCTGTGGTCGCGCCCACTGGCCGCGGCGCTCAACCTGCTGCTGCTCACGCTGGGGCTGGCTTCCATCACCTTCCTGCTGCTGGTCGGCCACCAGATCAACCAGGCTTTTGACCGCGACCTGGCCGGCATCGACGTGGTGGTGGGCGCCAAGGGCAGCCCCATGCAGCTGATTCTCTCGGGGGTTTTCCACCTCGATGTGCCGACCGGCAATGTGCCGCTGGCCGCGGTGAAGGAACTCGAAAAACACCCCCAGGTCGCCAAGATCATTCCGATCAGCCTGGGCGACAGCTTCCGCGGCTTTCGGATCGTGGGCACCACGCCCGACTACATCAGCCACTACGACGCGCAGCTGGCCGAGGGCACGCTGTGGGCCAAGCCCATGCAGGCGGTGATAGGCGCGCAGGTGGCGCGGCAGACCGGCCTGAAAGTGGGCGACAGCTTCACCGGCACGCACGGCCTGGGCGGCGGGGGCGAGGAGCACAAGCTCAGCCCCTATGTGGTGTCCGGTGTGCTGGCACCCAGCCGCACGGTGCTGGACCGCCTGGTGCTGACGGCCACCGAGTCGGTCTGGCAGGTGCATGAGACCGACACCGCGCTGGACGATGACGACCGCAAGGTGCTGGAGGAAGACCGCGAAATCACGCTGGCGCTGATCCAGTACAAGACGCCGCTGGCGGCGGTGACCTTCCCGCGCTACATCAACAGCAGCACCGAGATGCAGGCCGCCGCGCCGGCGCTGGAGATCACGCGCCTTTTGAGCATGGTGGGCGTGGGCACCGACGTGCTGCGCGCGCTGGCCGGCGTGCTGCTGCTCACGGCGGGCCTGAGCGTGTTTATCGCGCTCTGGGGCGCGGTGCGCGAGCGCCGGGCCGACCTGGCGCTGCTGCGCATGCTGGGCGCGCCGCCGGGCAAGGTGGCCGGCCTGCTGCTGTGCGAAGCCTTGTGGCTGGCCTTGCTGGCCACGGTGCTGGGCGTGCTGGCGGGCCAGGGGCTGACAGCCTTGCTGGGCTGGGCGCTTCAGCTCGAAAAATCCGTGTTGATCGGCGCCGTGTCCTGGCCGGTCGAACTGGTAAGCGTGCCGGTACTGGCCCTGGGGGTGGCGCTGGCGTCCGCGCTGCTGCCCGCCTGGGAGGCCTACCGGGTCAGTGTGTTTGAACTTCTCCAATCAAGGTAACTTTTATGCCAAGCCTTCGTTTCGTCCAGCAATTCCTCAAGTTCTCGCCCGTCCTGGGCGGCGTGGCCGCGCTGGCCCTGAGCGCTACCTTTTCGCTGGCCTACGCGCAGCACAGCGACAAGGAAACCAAGGAAGACATCCAGCGCCACCGCGCCATGGCCGCCGCCCACGAAGCCGCGGCCAAGTGCCTGGAGTCGGGTAAAAAAGACGAGGTTTGCGAAAAAGAACTGCAAGCCGCTTGCAAAGGGCTGGCCGTCGGCAAATACTGCGGCATGAAGCACGTTCACTGAGCCCGGCGAACCGCCCAGGCCTGAACCGGTGCCACACCTGCAGGAGTCCCGCATGAACCCCATCCTTCGCAATTGCCTGAGCCACGCTTTGCTGGCCTGCGGCTTGTCCCTCACGGCCGTGGCCCTGCAGGCGCAAACCCTGTCTTCGCCGGTGGCGGGCGGCGCCAAGCCGGCCGCTGCCGCGGCGCCGGGCTTTGACCTGCCGGTGGGCCAGGGTGCGGGCGTGCATGGCGCCAACAGCCCGTTTCCGCCGCTTTCGGCCCGCGGCGATGTGGTCCCCTGGTCGGTGCTGACGGCGGTGAAAACCAAAAACGAGAAAAACCGCATCCTGCCGGTCTTCACCCTGGACCAGATGGCGCTGAACCAGAAAACCCAGCGTATCCAGGGTTTCATGATGCCGCTGGATCCGGGCGAAAAACAAAAACATTTCCTGCTGTCCTCGGTGCCGTTGACCTGCGCTTTCTGCCTGCCGGGCGGGCCCGAGAGCATGGTCGAGGTCAAGACCAAGACGCCGGTGAAGTACAGCATGGAGCCGGTGGTGGTGGAAGGGCGTTTCCTGGTCTTGAACGACGACGCCTACGGCCTCTACTACCGCATCACGGATGCCACCAGCGTCAAATAAACGCCGGAGTTCAGGTTCCGCCGGGGCCCTGGCCTGGCTGCTGGCCGCCTCGCTTTTACTCGCGCAACTGCTGGGGCTGATGCACGGCGTGGTGCATGGCCCGCAGGCGCATCTGCATTCACATTCGCATTTGCACTCGCACCAGGACAGCCACCACCCTGAACACGCCGCGCTGGCGCATGCCGAAGAGCCGGCTGAGGGTGAGGGCGGCTGGCTGGCCTCGCTGTTTGCCTCGCATGACGGCGATTCCGACTGCCGCCTGTTCGACCAGGCCAGCCACGGCCAGGCGGCGCCTGCGCTGCCCATGCTGAGTTTGCCGCTGGTGCTTTCCAGCCTGGCTTTTGATATCTCCCGCGGCGAAGCGCTCGCCCGCTGGGCGGCGCTGTTTGACGCGCGCGGCCCGCCTTCCACTCGCTGAAATTCCCCTCCAGTAGCTTCGCGCCGGCCAGCCTGGCTGGGCGCAGCTTTGCCTTTTTGTTTTCCCGATTCAGCGAGTCACCATGAAACCACCTTTTATCAGCCGCGCGCTCTGCGCTGCGGCAACGCTTTCTTGCGGCCTGGCGAGTGCCCAAGCCACCGCCCCCAGCCTCAAGGAAGTCACCGTCACCGTCACCGGCAACCCGCTGGGCGCATCGGACCTGATCGCGCCGGCCGCGCAGTACTCGGGCACCGGGCTGCTGCTGCGCAGCAAAACCACGCTGGGCGAAACGCTGGACGGCGTGCCCGGCGTGAGCAGCACCTACTTCGGGCCCAACGCCAGCCGGCCCATCATCCGCGGCCTGGACGGCGACCGCATCCGCATCCTGGGCAACGGCGGCGCGACGCTGGATGCCTCCAGCCTGAGCTACGACCATGCCGTCACCAGCGACCCGATCAGCATAGAGCGCGTCGAGGTGCTGCGCGGCCCCGGCGCCTTGCTTTACGGCGGCAGCGCTGTGGGCGGCGTGGTCAATGTGATCGACAACCGCATCCCGCGCGAGCCGCTGTTTGATGAAAAAGGCGGCGTGGGCGGCAAGGTCGACCTGGGCCTGGCCAGCGGCAACCGCGAAAAAAGCAGCGGCGTGCTGCTCGAAGGCGGCAACAACCGTTATGCCCTGCATGTGGATGTGTTCAACCGCGAAACCGGCGATGTGAAGGTGCCCACCGACCTGGCCTGCGGCAAGGGCGGCGTGAACACCCTCACCAATCGCATCTGCAACTCCGACAGCAAGGTGCATGGCGGCGCGGCCGGTGGCTCGGTGTTTTTTGACCATGGCTACCTGGGCGCGTCAGTCAGCACCTACCGCAGCAACTACGGCACGGTGGCCGAGGATGACGTGACGATTGACATGAAATCGAACCGCGTGGCGCTGGAAGGTGAGCTGCGCGACCTGGGCGGCTTTATCCGCAGTGTGAAAGGCCAGCTGAGCCACACAGACTACCAGCACACCGAGTTCGAAGGCCCCAATCCGGGCACGGTGTTCAAGAACAAGGGCAGCGATGTGCGGCTGGAGGCGCGTCATGCGCGCATCGGCAATCTCGAAGGCCTGGTCGGCTTCCAGTCCGAGAACAACCGTTTTTCCGCCGACGGCGCCGAGGCCTTTGCGCCCTACAGCAAGACCGCGCAGAACGCCGTGTTCGCTTATGAGGAATACGCCACGAGCTGGGGCAAGCTGAGTTTTGGCGGGCGGCTGGAGTCGGTGAAAGTGGAGTCGCTGGGCAACCCGCTGGTGGCGCGCTTTGCGCCTTTGACGCGCGACTTCACACCGCACAGCTATGCGCTGGGCGCCTTGTGGAATGCGGCGCCGGGCTGGCAGCTGACCAGCAACCTGGCCTACACCGAACGCGCGCCCAAAGACTATGAACTCTTCGCCCAGGGCCCGCACGTGGCGACCAGGGCCTGGGAAACCGGCGATCCCACCCTGGGCAAGGAAAAATCGACCAGCCTGGACGTGGGTGCCAGCTGGAAGTCGGGCGCCAACAGCTTCAGCGCCAATGCCTATGTGCACCGCTTCAAGAACTACATAGGCCTGCTGGCCACGGGCAACCAATACGGGCAGGAAGACGGCGCGCTGAACCCGGCCGACCTGGACGGCGACGGCGTGGACGACAACGACCCGGACAACAAGCTGCTGCCGGAGTTCGCCTACACCGGCGTGCGCGCGCGTTTTGTGGGCCTGGAAGCCAGCGGCAACATCCGCCTGCTCGAAGGCGCCTCCAGCGTGGATCTGGCGCTGCGCGGCGATGTGGTGCGCGCCACCAACCTCAGCAACGGCCAGCCGCTGCCGCGCATCGCGCCGGCGCGTGTGGGCGCCAGCCTCATCTGGGCCAGCGGGCCCTGGGGCAGCAGCATAGGCTTTGACCATTCCATGGCGCAAAACCGCGTGGCCGACGGCCAGCGCGCGACCCCGGCCTACACGCTGTGGAACCTGGCCGCCACCTACCGCATGAAGGCCGGCGCCAGCAACATCCTCTGGTATGCCAAGGTCGACAACCTGACCAACCAGCTGGCCTACAGCGCGGCTTCGGTGCTGACGACTACGGCGTTCCCGAAGGCGCCGCTGCCGGGGCGCAGCCTCAAGGTGGGCATGCAGCTGGCGTTTTAAGCGACAGCCGGGAGCGGGGGGCCAGGTACGGCAAGCTAAGATTGCGGCAATGAATTCGCTGGTCTTTGAGTCCCTTTTCCCGGTTGTGCTGTTGATTGCCGCGGGTTTTTTCGCCGGCCGGGCGCAATGGATCAGGGCGAATGCCATCAAGGACCTGTCCAACCTGATTTTTCTGCTGCTCACGCCGGCGCTGCTGTTTCGCACCATGAGCCGGGTGCGTGTCGAGCAGCTTGATTTCAAGCCGGTGCTGGCTTATTTCCTGGCGGTCATCGTGCTCTTCGGCGGCACCCTGCTGGTGCAGGGCTTTAACCGCCGCGCGGCCGTGCTGGCGTTGGCCAACACCTTCTCCAACACCGTGATGATTGGCATCGCGCTGATAGGCCTGATGTACGGGCCCGAGGGGCTGGTGACGCTGTTTACGCTGGTGTCCGTGCACTCGCTGGTGCTGCTGACCAGCGCCACGGTGGTGCTGGAGCTCGCGGTGGCCCATGAACAAAAGCTGGGCGCCAGCGACGAGGTGACCAGCGCGCCGCGCCACCCGGTGGCCACCGTGATGATGGCCGTGAAAAACGCGCTGCTGCACCCGGTGCCGCTGCCCATCATCGCCGGCCTGCTGTTCGCGCAGACCGGTTTCACGATTCCCGCCGTCGTCGACAAGCCGCTGGAGCTCATGGCCGGCGCCTTCGGCCCGCTGGCGCTGGTGCTGGTCGGCGTGACCCTGGCCAACACGCGCGTGGGCGAGCACTGGCGCCAGGCGCTGGCGCTGGCCGGGGTGAAGAATCTGCTGCACCCGCTGCTGGTGTTCTGCCTGTGCCGCCTGCTGGGCGTGGGCGGCGTGCCCATGTCGGTGATGGTGGTGGCCTCGGCCCTGCCGATAGGCGCCAATGTGTTTTTGTTTTCCCAGCGCTACAAGGTCGCCGAAGAGCTGATCACCGCCAGCGTGGTGGTGTCCACCGCGCTGGCCCTGGTCACACTGACCGTGGTGTTGATTTTGGTCGGCCATTTCGGCTGACGCCTGTCCCGGAGTCCTTTGATGCAATTCCTCCAGTCCTTGCCCGTGTCGGCGCAGACCATAGGCCTGCTGCTGCTATCCAACGTCTTTATGACCTTCGCCTGGTACGGCCACCTGAAAAACCTCGCGACCTCGCCCTGGTATATCGCGGCGCTGATCAGCTGGGGTATCGCCCTGTTCGAATACCTGCTGCAGGTGCCCGGCAACCGCATAGGCTTCACCCAGTTCAGCGTGGGCCAGCTCAAGATCATGCAGGAGGTCATCACCCTCAGCGTGTTCGTGCCCTTCGCGGTGTTCTACCTGAACGAGCCGCTCAAGCTCGATTACCTGTGGGCCGCGCTTTGCATGGTGGGCGCCGTCTACTTCATCTTCCGCTCCGCCTGATCACACAGTTCTTCAACCCAGCATGAGCCGTGGAACCGGCTTTGCCGGGCCACAGGCGGGCGGCCCCCTCGGGGGGCAGAGAGTTACACGCAGTGAACGAACGTGGGGGCGTTACACTTTCGTCATATTTTTGACTTACTTCCTGAGGAATAGACATGCTGTTTGGCAAATTGCTGCCGCGCGAAGGCAATTTTTTCGAGATGTTCAACCAGCATGCCGAACGCATCGTGGAGGCGGCGCATGCTTTTTCCAAGCTGGTCGCCAACTACAGTGACGTGGAAAAGCGCGAGGCCTTCAACCGTGAAGTCGACCACGCCGAGCGCGCCGCCGACCGCATCACGCATGAAGTCAACCGCGCGCTGCACAGGACCTTTATCACGCCGATAGACCGCGAGCAGATCCACAAGCTCATCAACACCATGGACGACGTCGCCGACCTGATCCAGGACTCGGCCGAGACCATGGCGCTGTACGACGTGCGCCACATGACGGAAGACATCGTGCGGCTGACCGACCTCAGCGTCAAATGCTGCGAACGACTGCAGGACGCCGTGGCGCTGATCGAAAAAGTCAGCGATGCCGCGACGGCCGAAGCCGCGCTCAAGACCTGCGAGGAAATCGACAAGCTCGAATCCGACGCCGACCGCGTGATGCGCTCGGCCATGAGCCGGCTGTTCCGCGAGGAGCCTGACGTGCGCGAGGTCATCAAGCTCAAGGCGGTGTACGAACTGCTCGAAACCATCACCGACAAGTGCGAGGATGTGGCCAACCTGATCGAGGGCATCGTCCTCGAGAACTCCTGAAGATGGCAGCCCCCACGCTCCTCGCTTCGCGTAGTTCGCTGCCCCCCGAGGGGGTTGGCCTTGCTTGGGGCGGCCCGGCGCTGCGGCCCGGCGCATTCGTTTCCCTAGCCAAAACTCATTGAGATAAATATGCAAACCGTACAGGCCGCCCTGTGGGTGGTGTTCCTGCTGGTCTTTTTGGCCATCGCCTTCGACTTCATGAACGGCTTTCATGACGCGGCCAATTCCATCGCCACGGTGGTGTCGACGGGCGTGCTCAAGCCGGGGCAGGCGGTGCTGTTCGCCGCCTTCTTCAACTTCTTGGCCTATTTCATCTTCCATCTGAGCGTGGCGGCGACCATAGGCAAGGGCATCGTGATGCCGGGTGTGGTCGACACCCATGTGGTGTTCGGCGCGCTGATGGGCGCGATCACCTGGAACATCGTCACCTGGTTCTACGGCATCCCCAGCAGCTCCTCGCATGCGCTGATTGGCGGCATCGTCGGGGCGGTGATCGCCAAGGCCGGCGCCAGCGCGCTGATCGCCTCGGGCGTGTTCAAGGTGGTGGCCTTTATTTTCGTGTCACCCCTGCTGGGCTTTTTGCTGGGTTCGCTGATGATGGTGGCGGTGGCCTGGGTGTGCCGCAGGACGACGCCGTCGAAGGCAGACCGGTGGTTTCGCCGGCTGCAGCTGGTGTCCGCCGGCGCTTACAGCCTGGGCCATGGCGGCAACGACGCGCAGAAAACGGCCGGCATCATCTGGCTGCTGCTGATCGCCGCGACCAGCAGCAATGTGCAGGGCCTGCCGGTCTGGATGATGGCGACCACGGAACACTTGCCGATCTGGGTGGTCATCGTCTGCTATATCGCCATCGGCTTCGGCACCATGTTCGGCGGCTGGCGCATCGTCAAAACCATGGGCCAGAAGATCACCAAGCTCAAACCCGTGGGCGGCTTTTGCGCCGAAACCGGCGGCGCGCTGACGCTGTTCCTGGCAACGGCGCTGGGCATTCCCGTTTCCACCACCCACACCATCACCGGCGCCATCGTGGGCGTGGGCTCCACGCAGCGCGCCTCGGCCGTGCGCTGGGGCGTGGCCGGCAACATCGTCTGGGCCTGGATTTTCACCATCCCCGCTTCGGCGTTTGTGGCGGCGATCGCGTACTGGGTCAGTCTTCAGGTGTTCTGATCAAACGAACACACCTGGCGAGAGAGGGGCGCTTAACCAAGCAGGGGCCGCGGAACTGGCTTCGCCAGGCCGCAGGCGCAGCGGCCCCCTCGGGGGGCAGCGCATTACACGCAGTGAAAAGCGTGGGGCCCTATCTACTGGCTGATTTTCTTCGCTTCTTCGACCTGGTATTCGAAGTAGCGCTGGAAGCTGAAGACGATGCTGGACATCAGTGAAATCGTGCCGAACAGCAGCGCGAACACCACCGCGCCTATGGTCAGCCAGTTGGTGTTGCCGGCTTTGGTTTCCGGCACGGCTGCGTTGTGCAACGCATTCCATTTTTCCGTCGGCATCAGGCCGTAGTAAATCGCGGTCAGCGCCGTGCCGGCCAGGGTGAAGCCCAGCAGGGGAATCAGCACCCAGGCCAGGTGGTCGTCCTGGCCGTACATCCGCACACGCTCCACGCCCCACCAGCCCAGCGCCGCGACGATGGGATGCAGCCAGGCCCAGACGTCGCCCAGGCCGAACAGGTAAAGGCGGTGGATGCCGAACTGGCCGCCTATGAAGGCCAGCCAGGCGGCGAGGGTTTTGTTTTTCGGGGCTTTGGGGGAGGGCGCTGTAGCGGTTTGCATGCGGCGATTATGCGGCGGGCGGCTCGGGTGGCGGCTGGGTGTCGCCGGCGCCCAGCACTTTTTCCATGATGACGATGTCGCGCCAGGCGCCGAATTTCCATCCGCAGGAGCGGACGGTGCCGACCTCGGTGAAGCCGAGTGCGCGGTGCACGCCCACCGAGCCGGCATTTGCCGAGTCGCCTATCACGGCCATGGCCTTGCGTATGCCCACGGCTTCAAAGCGCGCCAGCAGTTCGGCCAGCAGGGCGCGGCCCAGGCCTTTGCGGTGCAGCCCGGGCGCCAGGTAGATCGAATCTTCCACCGAAAAACGGTAGGCCGGGCGCGGCTTGAACCAGTTGCCGTAGGCAAAACCGGCGATGTCCCCGTCCTGCTCGGCGACCAGATAGGGCAGGCCCTTGGACAGCACGTCGGCCCGGCGAGCCGCCATGTCGGCCGCGCCGGGCGGCTCGGTTTCAAAGGTTCCCGTGCCGTGCAGCACGTGGTGGCCGTAAATGGCGGTGATGGCGGGAATGTCCTGGTCGCGGCTGGGGCGTATGAGGGGCATGGAGAAGGCGCTTGGCGGGTGAAAGGTGGGGGAAGGACGGGGGGAAAGGGCGAATTTCCGGTAAAACCGTCCGGCAGGCTATAATCTCAGGCTTTGCAGCAATTCGCTGGCCGGGTGGCCATGTCGTGTGTCTCAAGCGCTGCAGAACATTGGGGTAACTACTTTACCGGTAAGCCCCACCACCCGAAGGATAAATCATGGTCGTCATTCGACTTGCACGCGGCGGTTCCAAGCACCGTCCTTTTTTCAATATTGTTGTGGCTGACAAGCGCGTCCGCCGCGACGGCCGTTTCATCGAGCGCATCGGTTTTTACAACCCGATCGCCACCGGTGGCGAAGAAGGCCTGCGCATTGCGCAAGACCGCCTGACCCACTGGATCGGCGTGGGCGCACAGCCGTCCCCGACCGTGCTGCGCCTGGTCAAGCAAGGCGCCGCCAAGGCCGCCTGATCTCCGAAGCTTTTAATCCAAGTTTCGATGCAGCCCGGCCTCTCGCCGTCCGCGGGCTTGACACCTTCAAGCCTGCCGGACGACGCCGTTGAAGTCGGGCGCATCCTGGATGCCTGGGGCGTCAAGGGCTGGGTGAAAATCCTGCCGCACAGCTCCGATCCGGAATCGCTTTTCGCGGCCAAATCCTGGTTTTTGCAGGCGCCCGACGCCAAATTCCGACCGGGTTTCACCGTGTTTTCCGGCACCGTCACGCTCAGCGTGGACGAGGCCAAGGTTCACTCCGATTCCGTGGTCGCCAAGTTCGCCGGCCTGGACGACCGCAACGCCGCCGAGGCCTTGCGCGGCGCCCGCATCTTTTTGCCGCGCAGCAGCTTTCCCGCCGCCTCCAAGGACGAGTACTACTGGGTCGATCTGATCGGCCTGAAGGTGGTCAACCGCGAAGGCATTGACCTGGGCTTGGTGCGCGACCTGATGGCCACCGGCCCGCATTCCGTGCTGTGCGTCGAGTACCCCGTCCAGCAGGAGGACGGCAGCAGCGGCACCGCCGAGCGCATGATTCCCTTTGTTTCAGTCTATGTCGACACCGTCGATATCGCCGGCAAATGCATTACCGTGGACTGGCAGCCCGACTACTGAGGCCTGCCGCTTTCCGAGGTCTATTTCGGGGCCTTTCCCGGTCCATTTCCCCTGGGCGCCCGGCTCGCGCAAAATAGCCTTCCCATGCGCTTTGACCTGATCACCCTGTTTCCCGAGCTTTTTGCGCCTTTCCTTGCCAGCGGCGTCACTCGCCGTGCCTATGAATCGGGGCTGGTGGAGGTCAAGCTCTGGAATCCCCGCGATTTTGCCGACGGCAATTACCGCCGGGTGGACGACCGGCCTTTTGGCGGCGGCCCGGGCATGGTGATGATGGCCGAGCCGCTCACGCTGTGCCTTCAAGCCATACAGGCCGATCGCGCCGCCGCCGGCGCGCCCAAGGTGCCGACGGTACTGTTTTCCCCCGTGGGCAAGGTGCTTGACCATGCCGGCGTCGAAAGCTGGTCGGCCAGCACTGGCGCTGTGCTGGTCTGCGGCCGCTACGAGGGGCTGGACCAGCGCTTTATCCAGGCGCATGTGGACCTGCAAATCAGCCTGGGCGACTTTGTGCTGTCGGGCGGTGAAATCGCCGCCATGGCCCTGCTGGACGCGGTGGCCCGCCTGCAGCCCGGCGTGCTCAACGACGAGGGCAGCCACCAGCTCGACAGCTTCAATCCGGCGCTGGACGGGCTGCTCGACTGCCCTCACTACACGCGGCCCGAAAGCTGGCGCGGCCAGCCTGTGCCGGCCACCCTGATGTCGGGAAACCACGCCCATATCGAGCGCTGGCGGCGTGAGCGGCGGCTGGCTTTGACGCAGCACGAGCGCCCCGAATTGGTGCAAAAAGCGCGTGAGCGTGGCCATTTGAGCGAAAGCGACGAGGCTTTTCTGGCCGATCTGCTTGAAAACCCCGACAAGGACGCTTGAGAAAAGCCCTGGCTTGCTATAATCAAAGGCTTTTCGATCCTCTGGCGGCCACTGCAACCATCTGAATCATCTTCGGGTGAATCCATGGATTTGCGGTCTTTAGCGTAGCGCGTGCATGAACGAAAAAGTTAGATGGAAAAATCATGAATCTGATCCAGACCCTCGAGCAGGAAGAAATTTCCCGCCTCAACAAGACCATCCCCGCATACGCCCCTGGCGACACCGTCATCGTGAGCGTGAACGTGGTTGAAGGCAACCGCAAGCGTGTGCAGGCTTTTGAAGGCGTGGTGATTGCCAAGCGCAATCGCGGCCTGAACTCCAGCTTCATCGTCCGCAAGATCTCCAATGGCGAAGGCGTCGAGCGCACCTTCCAGGTGTACAGCCCGCTGATCGCCAAGATTGAAGTCAAGCGCCGCGGTGATGTGCGTCGCGCCAAGCTGTACTACCTGCGCAGCCGCAGCGGCAAATCCGCACGTATCAAGGAAAAGCTGGGCGCCTGATCTGCCGGTCCGGCCCGGCCGGACCCAGGGCAGCCCCAACAGCCCCTTTAAAAAAGCCGCTCACCGAGCGGCTTTTTTTATGCCCGGGGCCCCAAGCCAACAACCCCACCGCCCCACGTCGACGCGCTCCATGAACTCCTCCAAGCCGCTGCCCAAGTTTGACCCGCGCAGCATCCCGGTGCTGGGCATTGACGACCACCTGGCGGGGGTGCCGCTGGAGCGGCTGTCGCCGCAGGCCCTGCGCGAGCGCTTCCGGCATCCGCCGGTCTGGACACCCGAGCACAGCGTCGAGAAAAAATTCACCGACCGCACGCCGGCACTGGCGGCCGTCCTGGTGCCGCTGGTCATGCGCGACGAAGTGACCCTGCTGCTGACCGAGCGCACCACCAACCTCTCCACGCATTCCGGCCAGGTGGCCCTGCCGGGCGGCCGCACCGACGACACTGATCGCGATGCGGTGGACACCGCCTTGCGTGAAGCCCACGAGGAAATCGGCCTGCCGCGCGGCCATGTGGAGGTGCTGGGCACCTTGCCCACCTACGTCACGGGAACGGCCTTCATCATCACCCCGGTGGTGGCGCTCGTGAAACTCGGCTTCGCGCTGCAACCCAACCCCGGCGAGGTCGCCGACGTGTTCGAGGTGCCATTGGGCTACCTGATGAATCCCGCTCACCACCGTCGTCACGAGATGGAGTTCGACGGCGTTATCCGGCAATGGCTGTCCATGCCGTATTCCGACCCTGCGGTCGAAGGCGACAGCAGCGAAGCCCGCGAGCGCTACATCTGGGGCGCCACAGCCGGCATGCTGCGCAATCTCTACCGTTTTTTAAGCGCCTGAGGTGCTGCTGAGGCCGGATTTCAGGCCAGCATGAGCCGCGGAACCGGCTTCGCCGGGCCGCAGGCGGGCGGCCCCCTCGGGGGGGCGGCGACCCACACGAAGTGGGGGAGCGTGGGGGCCCGCTATGATTCATGCATGAGCTTTCTCGCCGTTTTGTTTGCACTCATCATCGAACAGGCCCGGCCGCTGGCCCGCGGCAACTGGGTTCATGCAGGCTTTCGCGGATGGGCGCGCTGGACCAACCGCAGCCTGGACGCCGGCAAACCCCAGCACGGCTGGATCGCCTGGACGGTCGCCGTCATCGTGCCGGCGCTGGTCACCATGCTGATCCACTGGCTGCTCTGGAGCATCAATGTCGTGCTGGCCTTTGCCTGGAGCGTGGCGATTCTTTACGTCACGCTGGGTTTTCGCCAGTTCAGCCACTACTTCACCGACATACGCGACGCGCTCGACGACGGCGACGAGGCCACGGCGCGCGAGCTGCTCGCGCAGTGGCGCCAGGTGGACGCCAGCGAACTGCCGCGCAGCGAAATCGTGCGCCACGTCATCGAGTATTCGGTGCTGGCCGCCCACCGCCATGTATTCGGCGTGCTGGCCTGGTTTTCGGTGCTGGCCGCGCTGGGCCTGGGCCCCGCGGGCGCGGTGCTTTACCGCATGAGCGAATTCGTCTCGCGCTACTGGGCTTACAAGCGTAAAACCGCCGCCGCGGCGGGCGAGGGCGCCAGCATGGCGCTGCAGCTGGCCGCCAGCCGCGCCTGGGGCGTGATCGACTATGTGCCGGCGCGCGTGACTTCGCTGGGTTTTGCGGTCGTCGGCAGTTTTGAGGACGCCATCGACGCCTGGCGCAACTACACGCAGCGCTTTGCGGCCAATGCGCCGGCCGCCGCCGAGAACCGCAACGACGGCATCATCCTGGCTGCCACCTCCGGCGCCGTGAACGTGCGCCTGGGCGGCGAGGCGCTCAAGGCCGCGTTCTCGCCAAACACCTCCCAGGGCTTCCAGGCCGGCGGGCTGGACTCGGAAGACAGCATTGCCACCGAGGCCACGCCGGGCCGGGAACCCGAAATCGCGCACTTGCGCAGCATCGTGGGGCTGGTGTGGCGCTCCGTGGTGCTCTGGATGGTGCTGCTGGCCTTGCTGACCCTGGCGCGCCTGCTGGGCTGATTCCACCAGCGAGCGCCTGCGTCCCCTTCTCAGATTCTCAGTAACGGCTCTGCGAAAGCTCCGCGAACAGTTCGCTGTACAGCCGGTACCGGTTGGCGCTGATGCTGCTGGGGTGGTCGCTTGCATTCACCTCGGCAATCACGCCGCAGCCCGGCTCATGCAGGTGGGTGCAGTTATAAAACTTGCAGTCCTGCGCATGGAGCCTGAGGTCCGGCATGTAGCCGGCCAGGCGCATGGGCTCTATGTGGTGCAGGCCGAATTCCTGGAAGCCCGGCGAATCGATTAGCGCCGTGGCGCGCGTGTTGCCGTCCCCGGTGTCCACCCAGTACAGCGTGGTGCTGGTGGTGGTGTGCTTGCCCGAATTCAGCGCCTGCGAGATCTCCGCCGTCAGCACACGCGCATCGGGCACCAGCAGGTTGGTCAGGCTGCTTTTGCCGGCGCCCGAGGGGCCCAGCACCAGGGTTTTTTTGCCG
This sequence comes from Polaromonas sp. P4_F6, assembly GCF_056401275.1. Lineage (NCBI taxonomy): Bacteria > Pseudomonadati > Pseudomonadota > Betaproteobacteria > Burkholderiales > Comamonadaceae > Polaromonas > Polaromonas sp. P4_F6. Next base: position 1,072,249 of record NZ_JBFUJQ010000001.1, read on the forward strand.
CGCAGCAGCTCGACCAGTTCATGCAATTCCGTGGCCTGGGTATTCGCCGGCCTCGATGCTTCGACCTTGGGCTTGATCGCCAGCGAAAGCATGCGGTAGCCCATGGTGCGGTAGGGCGCCAGCTTCGCCCAGGCGCGCGTAAAAGGCTCGCCCAGGTCGCTTTTGTTCAGCGCGATGACGGGGGTGATGCCTTCGGCTTCGGCGGCGATCAGCGCGCGGGTCAGCTGGCTTTCCGAAAACTCCGGCTCGGCCGCGATCAGGATCAACACCTGGTCCAGGTTGGCCGCGAAGGACTTGGTGCGCATCTCGTCCTGCCGGTAAAACAGGTTGCGGCGTTCCTCGATTTTTTCGATGGTGCCCTCGTCCTCCGAAGCCAGCCAGCGGATGCGGTCGCCGACCACGGCCTGGCTTTTTTTGCCGCGCGGGTGACAGATCAGGCGTTCGCCGGTTTCGGTTTCCACCAGCACATGGCGGCCGAAACCGGCCACCACCAGCCCCGGCTGCGTGCCCGCGATGGGGGCCGCGGCGGGGCGCCGGGGTTTGCTCAAGCGAGCAGGGCGTCTGCCTTGGACGCGCAGAAGAAGTCGCTGACGGAGATGCCGTCCACATCGTGGGTGTTGAAGCGCACCGTGCACTTGCCGTAGCTCACCGCGAGGTCGGGATGGTGGTCCTCGGCGTTGGCGATAAAGGCCAGCGCGTTCACGAAGGCAATGGTCTCGTAGTAATTCTTGAAGCTGTAGGTTTTTTCCAGCGAGCCGTCGATCAGGCGCCAGCCCAGGGCTTGCTCGCCGTTAAGTTTGCTCAGCTGCGTGACGATTTCGGTGGCGCTCAGGGCTCGCCGGTTCTGGTGGATGGGGTTGCTCATGTCGCGGCACTTTCAAGGGAAGGGGTCATGCGGCCCAGCCGCTCGGAGGCGGGAGGGTGCGAGTAATAGAACTTCACGAACACCGGGTCGGGTGTCAGCGTGCTGGCGTTGTCCTTGTAGAGCTTGAGCAGCGCGCTCTGCAAATCCCTGCCGTCGGTCTGGGCCACGGCATAGGCGTCGGCCTCGAACTCGTGCTTGCGCGAGAACTGGGCGAACACCGGCGAGATGAAAAAACTGAAAAGCGGCACCACCAGCAGGAACAGCAACAGGGCCAGCGCGTCGTTGGCGCCATTGAAATTCGGCCGCACGCCCAGGCCCGTGTAGAACCACACCTGCGACGACAGCCAGCCGAGCAGCGCGAAGCCGACCAGGCTCATGGCGAACATCGAGACGATGCGCTTGATGATGTGTTTGTGCTTGAAATGGCCCAGCTCATGCGCAAGCACGGCGTCGACCTCGCCGGGGCTCAGCTGCTTGAGCAGGGTGTCGTAAAACACCACGCGCTTGGCCGCGCCGAAACCCGTGAAGTAGGCATTGGCATGGGCCGAACGTTTGCTGCCGTCCATCACGAACAGGCCCTTGGCCGCGAAGCCGCAGCGCTGCATCAGGGCCGTCACGCGCGCCTTCAGTGCTTCGTCTTCCAGCGGCTTGAACTTGTTGAACAGCGGCGCGATCACGGTGGGGTAGAGCACCAGCACCAGCAGGTTAAAACCCATCCAGGCACCCCAGGCCCAAAGCCACCAGAGGCGCCCCGCGCTGCCCATCAGCCACAGGATCAGCGCCACGATAGGCAAGCCTATGACCAGGCCCACCAGCGTGGATTTCACGAGGTCGGCCAGCCAGAGCTTGAAGCTCATCTTGTTGAAGCCGAAACGTTCCTCGATGCGGAAGGTGCTGTAGAGGGTAAAGGGCAGGTCCAGCAGGCCGCTGACGAGGCCGAAGGCAGCCAGCAGGGCCAGCTGCGGCGCCAGCGCGCCCCAGGCGGCCAGGCCGGAGCCGGCCAGCGCCTGGTTCAGCGTGTCTATCCCGCCCAGCAAGGTCCAGCCCAGCAGTACGGCGGAGGCGAAGGCCGTCTCCAGCAGGCCGAAGCGCGCCTTGGTGATGGTGTAGTCGGCCGCTTTCTGGTGGGCTTCGAGCGAGATGGTGCCGGCAAAGGCCGCGGGCACGGCATCGCGGTGGCGCGCCACGTGGCGGATCTGCCGTGAAGCCAGGTAGAACTTCGTGAGCAGGCCCAGCACCAGCAAAGCCGAGAATACCCCGGTGAAAACAAGCGAATAGTCGGTCATAGCGGGCAGTTTAGGCGATCAGCGAGAATCTCGGCATGCCCGAAATTGAAACCACACTCAAAAAATCAGACCAGAACCTCGTCTGGCTGGACTGCGAAATGACCGGGCTGGACCCGGAAAAAGAGCGCCTGATTGAAATCGCCGTGATCGTGACCGGCCCCCAGCTCACGCCGCGCATCGAAGGCCCGGTCCTGGCGATCCACCAGAGCGACGAATTGCTGGACCAGATGGATGCCTGGAACAAGGGCACCCATGGGCGCAGCGGCCTGATCGACAAGGTCAAGGCCAGTACGGTGGACGAGGCCGACGCCGAGGCGCAGATACTGGCCTTCCTGGCCCAGTATGTGCCCAAGGGCAGCTCGCCCCTGTGCGGCAACACCATCAGCCAGGACAGGCGCTTTCTGGTCAAGTACATGCCCAGGCTGGAAGCCTTTTTGCACTACCGCAACGTCGACGTCAGCACCTTCAAGGAGCTGGCCAAGCGCTGGCGGCCCGAGGTCTACAGCGCCTTCAAAAAGCGCCAGAGCCATACGGCGCTGGCCGATGTGCACGAGTCCATCGACGAGCTGGAGCACTACCGGGAACATTTCCTGAAGTGATTCTTTGGCGATTTCGTCAGGCTGGGTAAGTAAAAGCTGCTCCTGAAATGAGAGCGGCTGCAAGGCCCGACAGCCTTTAATCCAGCGGGGGACTGGTAGAAACCCGTAAAGCACGCTATAATCGTGGGCTTGCAGTTGCACAGGGTGCGCTGCATTTGTACATCTACCTCACACTTTTGGACTCCAACAACGGAGTCACCGCTTCGGGCACAGCGTCAAGTTTGCCGCCCGGGCTGCATATTCGTTTGATGGTTGATGTTTTATTAACCATGAACGAATCCTTCCGCATCGCGGGAGGTGAAGTTTCCTGTTCCCTCGCCAAAAGCGCTGCGAACAGGTGATTAGTGAGAAAAAACATGACTGACTCTTTTGAGGCTCGTGGCGACTTTTTGCCTGAAGCCATTGCCAACGACAACAACGACACCGCTTTCAACGCCGCTGCGGATTTTTCCGATGCGCCTGAGGCCTCCACTTCGCTCGACGCAGTCGTGGCCGAACCCAACGGTTTTGTAGCGCTTGGCCTGGCCAAGGAACTGCTGCAGGCTGTCGCCGACATGGGTTTCACCAAGCCCACCGCCGTGCAGATGGCGACCATCCCCAAGGCCATGCAGGCCCTGGATGCCGATCCCAAGGCCGCCAAGTTCACCGACCTGCTGGTTTCCAGCCAGACCGGCAGCGGCAAGACCGCCGCTTTCCTGCTGCCCGTGCTGCACACCCTGCTCAAGCAGCAGGAAGAAGCCGAGCGTTTTGAGCGCGCCGAGTTCGAACGCCTGAGCGCTGAAGCTGTCGCGCGCGGCGAAGCGCCCCTGAAAAAGCCCAAGCGCAAGGACCCGACCAGCCCCCGCAACTTCAAGGCCGCCACGCCCGGCGCGCTGATCCTGTGCCCCACGCGCGAGCTGGCCCAGCAGGTCTGCGCCGACGCGATCGATCTGGTGCGCCATTGCCGCGGCCTGCGCATCGCCAACGTCGTTGGCGGCATCCCTTACCAGCTGCAAATCGCCAAGCTGCAGAACGCCAACCTCGTGGTCGCCACGCCCGGCCGCCTGCTTGACCTGCAGCGCAGCATGCAGATCAAGCTGGACCAGGTGCAGTTCCTCGTCGTCGACGAGGCCGACCGCATGCTGGACCTCGGCTTTGCCGACGACCTGACCGAAGTCAACCAGCTCACGATAGAACGCAAGCAGACCATGATGTTCAGCGCCACCTTCGCGCCCCGCATCATGCAGCTGGCCACCCGCGTCATGCGCACGCCGCAGCGCGTCGAGATCGACTCGCCGCACGAAAAGCACACCTCCATCACGCAATCGCTGCTGTGGGCCGACAACATGACCCACAAGCGCAAGCTGCTGGACCACCTGCTGCGCGACACCACCATCAACCAGGCCATCGTGTTTGCGAGCACCCAGGTTGAGTGCGACGGCCTGGCCAACGACCTGGTCCAGGAAGGCTTCAGCGCCGTGGCGCTGCACGGCGCGCTGAGCCAGGGCCTGCGCAACCGCCGCCTGATGGCTTTCCGCGACGGCCGCGTGCAGGTGCTGGTGGCGACCGACGTGGCCGCCCGCGGCCTGGACGTGCCCACCATCACCCACGTGATCAACTACGGCCTGCCCATGAAGGCCGAAGACTATGTGCACCGTATCGGCCGCACCGGCCGTGCCGGCCGCGAAGGCAAGGCCGTCACCATCGCCGAGTTCCGCGATCGCCGCAAGATCCAGGACATCGAGCACTACATGCAGCAGAACCTCAAGCCCAGCGTGATCGCCGGCCTGGAGCCGCAGCAGCGTTTCGCCCCCACCTCCGATCGCCCGCGCGGCAATTTCGGCGGTGACCGCGGCGGCCGCGGCTTCGGCGGCGGCGGTGGTGATCGCGGCGGCTTTGCCGGCCGCAAGCCGGCCGGTGGCTTCAGCAATGGCGGCTTTGCCGGCTTCGGCAACAACCGTTTCGAGCGCGACGACCGCGGCTCCTTCCAGGGCCGTCCTCCCGCACCGCAGGGCAACGGCTATGCCGACCGCTCCGGTTTCAACGACCGCGGCCCGCGCCGCCAGGACGACCGCGGCGGCTTCGGCGGCGGCCACAACGCCGGCTTCGCCCAGCGTGACGACCGCAATTTTGGCGCACGCAACGAAGGCTTCGCACCGCGCCCCGACTTCGCCAACCGCAAGCCTGGTTTTGCCAAGCCGGCCGGCAAGGTCTTTGTGCCCCGTGACGCGGCCAAGAAGGGCGGCAAGTTCTCCAAGCCCGTGCGCGACTGATTCTTCGCGACGGCTACGCCAATAAAAWGGCCGCTGCGGGCATTGTCCGCAGCGGCCTTTTTTTGATGCCTGGACCCGGGTCAGGCCCGCGCAGGGGCGCCGTCAGCTCATGCCGTTGCGGCTGGCCAGCTCGACAAACAGCGCCGATTGGTCCAGCTCGGTCAGGCCGTTCTCCACGCCTTCGGCATAAAGCCGCTCGAACAGCGCCGTGATCGGCGCTTCAAAACCGATCTCCTGTGCGGTCGCCAGCGCGTTGCGCATGTCCTTGAGCTGGATGTCCATGCGCGCGCGCGGCGCGAAGTCGCGCTCCAGCATGCGCTGGCCGTGCACTTGCAGCACGCGGCTGCCGGCAAAGCCGCCGGTAATGGCTTCTTTGACCTTGGCCATGTCGGCCCCCCCGCGCGAGGTGAACAGCAGCGCCTCGGCCACCGCGCCTATCGTGATGCCCACAATCATCTGGTTGGCCAGCTTGGTGAGCTGGCCGCTGCCGTGCGGGCCCACGTGGGTCGCGCGGCCGAAGTGTTGGAGCACCGGCAAGGCCCTGGCGAAATCTTCGGCCTTGCCGCCGGCCATGATGGCCAGCGTGCCGCTCTCCGCGCCGCCGGGGCCGCCCGACACGGGCGCATCGAGATGCGAAATGCCCAGCGCACCCAGGCGCGCCGCATGGTCGCGCGCTTCGCGCGGCTGGATGGATGCCATGTCGAGAAACAGGGCCCCCGGTTTCATCGCGGCAGCCACGCCCTGCGCGAACAGCACCTCTTCGACCACCGGGCCACTTTCCAGCATGCTGATGACGATGTCGGCGTTCGCCACCGCGGCGGCGGCGCGGGTATGGACCGAGGCACCGAGCGCGGCAAGCGGCCCGGCCTTGGCCGGCGTGCGGTTCCACACCTGCGGCGCGCAGCCGGCCGCGCAAAGCCGCCCGGCCATGGGAAGCCCCATGATGCCCGTGCCCAGGAAGGCAATGCGGGGAAGGGGCGTGTCGCTGGCGGTGGTCATTCGTGTCCTCACAATGGCTTTCAGCCATCATGAGGCCGGCCGCGCGAGAAGGCTGTCAGCGAGCTTTCTAGGCAGCGTTTCCAGATGTATTTTTATGCGGCTTTTTTCAGGGCCGGCGCGAACATGGCTTCCATTTCCTGCCGCACTTTGAACGCGGGCGTGGAGGTGTCCATGGCCACGTCGCCCCAGCTGAGGCTCTGGCCCTTTTTGACCGCGCGCACCACCTTGACCTGGTGCGCCAGGCCCAAGGGCAGGCCGCCCATCTTCATCGAGGTGTCGGCCGGCAGCAGCTTGCCCCAGACGGTGTAGCCGCCTTCGCCGTCCAGCATGTCGCCGGGCTGCAGGTCGCGCTTGGCCGTGGCCACCACATCGGCGTTCCAGCAGGTCGCCACGCCGGTCGGCTCGCCGCGCAGCGCCACACTGGCGACCGAGACGCCGACCTCCAGGCCTATCAGGTGCCAGCGTTTGTACAGCGTGAAATAGCGCCCGCTGGGGTCGGTGTGCGCGTTGTATTCCTCAAAGCAGTTCTTGATGTAGTCGGTCTCGGCCTCCACCGTGACCCAGACGCCCATGCGGATGTCATAGGGAATCTTGCGGCCGTTGGCCTCCAGCGAAGAGATCACCTCCACCATGCCCTTGCGTTCGAGCACGCCGCCCTCTTGAATAGGTCGTGTGACGTAAGGAATGTCTTCCACGCTGGCCGGCGGGTAGAGCAGGCCGTTGCTGGGCACGGTGAGGCCCGTGGCATTGGCCACGGCGGTGGATTCTATGGAAGGCTTGGAGCCGTCCAGAAAGCTGTTGAACATCTTCGGGTTCAGTCCGCCGCGCGCGGCCTGTTCGGGCGTGAGGCCGTAATTGCCCCATACCGTCTCGGGCGTGGATTCGCAAAAATGCGGCAGCCATTTGTGGCCGCGGCCCGCCGCCACCACCGGGAAGCCGCAGGTGCGGGCCCAGTCCACCAGGTCGCAAATCAATGCCGGCTGGTCGCCGAAAGCCAGCGAATACACCACGCCGGCCTGCGCCGCCTTGCGCGCCAGCAGCGGGCCGCAAAAAGCGTCGGCTTCCACCGTGACGTTGACCACATGCTTGCCGTGCGCAAAAGCCTGCAGGCAATGCTCCACCGCGGCAATCGGGTTGCCGGTGCATTCCACGATGATGTCGATCTGCGGGTGCGTGACCACCGCCTGCCAGTCCTCAGTGATCCACGTCGTGCCGGCCTTGATCGCCGCCTGCGCCGAGGCGGCCTGGGCCGTCTCGGGTTTCCAGCCCACGCGGGCGAGGTTGGCGCGCGCCGCGTCGGGCGACAAATCGGCGATCGCCACCAGGTGCACGCCCGGCGTGCGCGGGATTTGCGCGAGGTACATGGAGCCGAACTTGCCCGCGCCTATCAGGCCTATGCGCACCGGTTTGCCCTCAGCCGCGCGGTGCTGGAGTTTGCTGTAGAGATTCATGGGCTCAGGCCGCCTTGCGCTCGGGCGCGATTTCTTCCATCGAGGTTTGCAGCGCCGTGGCCGGCACGCCGTCCTTCCAGGGCAGGTCCACCGGGTAGTCCTTGAGCAGGCAGTCGTCGGGCAGGCAGCTGATGGGAGCGAAGTCGCGGTGGGCGATGTACTCGGGGCGCTTGTGGCGGCGTATGTGGTTGCTGACGGCGCACAGGCTCAGGTAGACGCTGACCCGGTTAAAGGGCGAGAGGTTGCTGCCCGAGGCATGCACCAGGCAGGAGTGGAACAAAATCATGGAGCCGGCCGGGCCCTTGGGGCTCACGATGCCGCCCTGCTTGCCGCCGGCGCGCTGCACCAGCTGGCGTATCAGCTCGTTGTCCACCGTCCACAGCGGGTAGCTGGTGGTGGTGAGGTCGTGCTTCGCATCGACCACGCCCTTCTTGTGGCTGCCCGGGATGAACATCAGCGGGCCGTTGTGCTCGGTCACCTCGTCCAGGAAGATGGCCACGTTCATCGCGCGCTCGGTCGGCATCATGTCGTCGTTCAGCCAGGTGCCGTAGTCCTGGTGCCACTGCCAGACGTCGCCTTCAAAGGCCATCTTGCCGTTGATCTTGAACTGGTGCATATAGAGCTGCTCGCCCAGCAGGTCCTCCACCGGCTCCACCATGCGCGGGTGCCGCGCAAGCCTGGCAAAAGGCTCGCTGTACATATGCGCCGCGAAGTTGGTGCGCACCGCGTCCTTGCCTTTTTCGCGGATGTTGTAGTTCTCGTGCCGGCTGTAGAGCTCGGGCACGGCGTCATTGAGCACCTGGATTTCTTGCGGCGTGAACAGGCCGGGGAAAAACAGGTAGCCGTCGCGGTCGAATTGGGCAAGTTGTTCGGGGCTCAGTCTCATCGCATGTCTCCTTCGGTAGTTGTCCGGGTGCTTCAGGGGGCGGTGGACGCGGCGGGCTGGGCCAGGGCGCTGGACAGCAGCCTGGCCAGGTTGTGGCCGGCTTCCTCGCCATGCTCGCGTATCAGGGCCTCGGCCTTTCCCGCGTCGCCGGCGGCAATGGCTTGGGCGATGGCCTGGTGTTCGTCCCAGATCGATTCGCGCATGGTCGACAGCTGCAGCACCGCGCCCATGGCGCGGCGTATGTGGTGCCAGTGCAGCTGCGCGCTCTGGGCGATCAGCGGGTTGCCCGAGGCTTCATAAATCGCCGCATGAAAGCGCGCATCGGCCGCCATCATGGCCTTGACGTCGCTGCCGCGCGCGGCTTCGCGGCCCTGGCTGACCAGCTGCGGGTCCAGCCGGGCATGCGCCTGCGCGGCCAGGCGGGCGGCCAGCGCATCGAGTGCGCTGCGCACCTGGTAAATCTGCACCAGCCAAGCCACGTCCAGCGGCGCGACCAGCACGCCGCGGCCGGGTGCGTCCAGCACAAAGCCGTCTTTTTTCAGCAGGCGCAGGGCCTGCAGCACCGGCTGGCGCGAGACCGCGAGCTGCGCGGCAATCTCTTCCTGCGTGATGCGCGCGCCCGGCGCCAGCGAGCCCTCGCTGATGGCGTCCAGCAGGTTGCGGTAGACCTGGTCGACCAGGTCGGGGGTGGATTCGATTTTGATCAGTCGGGAAGTCATATTTGTACTCTGTATACAGAATACATTGACATGGAAACTGATGTGGCAGGGTTTACCCGGGTGCGACGATGGGCTGGCCGGGCTGTGCCAAGATGGCGGCCACTGACCGCTTTGCCATTTTTCAGGAGAACAACAATGAACCCCTTCGATCCCGCCTGGCTGGACCGCATGTACAACAACCGCGCGCTGGTGCCCGAGCACCCGGCCTACTTCGCGCGCTGGGCCGCCGACTCGCAGGCCGTGCGCAAGCGCCTGCCCTGCCAGGTGGACGTGCCCTACGGCAACCATGCGGGTGAAATGCTGGATGTATTTCCCGCGGGCGGCTTCGGCACGCAAGGCGTCAAGGCGGGCAAGGGCGCGCCGGTGCTGGTGTTCATCCACGGCGGCTACTGGCGGGCCCTGGACAAGTCCGACCACTCCTTCATCGTGCCGCCCTTCACCGAGGCCGGCGCCTGTGTCGTGGTGCCCAACTACGCCCTATGCCCCGCGGTGACAATTCCCGACATCACCATGCAGATGGTCAAGGCCCTGGCCTGGACCTGGCGCCATATCGCCCGCTACGGCGGCGACCCCAGCCGCATCACGGTGGCCGGGCACTCGGCTGGCGGCCACCTGGCGGCCATGCTGCTGCTGTGCGACTGGAAGGCCTATGCCGGCGACCTGCCGGCGGACCTGGTGAAAAATGCGCTGTCGATTTCAGGCCTTTACGACCTGGAGCCCATGCGCCACGCGCCCTTCGTGAAAGACTCGCTCAAGCTCACGCCCGAGCAGGTCGCCAAGGCCAGCCCGGCGCTGCTGCCGGCGCCGCGCCGCGGCACGCTCTACAGCGTGGCGGGGGCTGACGAAAGCGCCGAGTTCCTGCGCCAGAACCTGCTGATCCAGCAGGCCTGGGGTGAACGCATCGTGCCGGTGTGCGAATCGCATTTGCGCCGCAACCACTTCAGCGCGCTGGACGCGCTGGTGGAGACGGACCACCGCCTGCACGGCCTGGCGCTGGATTTGTTGGGGCTTGCCGGCAAGCCTGCGTAAGCAGGCCCTTACATCAGCAGGTGTTCACCTGCGTTGTCGCCGCCCAGCGTGACGTAGTTGACCTTGCGGATGTCCAGCAGCCGGGTGCCGCCGGCATAGCTGATGGAGCTCTGGATGTCTTCCTCCATCTCGCGCAGCGTGTCGGCCAGCGTGCCCTTGACCGGCTCGAGGATGCGCTTGCCCTCGACGTGCTTGTACTCGCCCTTGTTGAAGTCCGAGGCGCTGCCGTAGTACTCCTTGAAGAGCTTGCCGTCGACCTCGACGGTCTTGCCCGGGCTTTCTTCCAGGCCCGCCAGCATGGAGCCAATCATCACCATGGTCGCGCCAAAGCGCACCGACTTGGCGATGTCGCCGTGCTCGCGTATGCCGCCGTCGGCAATGATGGGCTTGGTCGCCACGCGCGCGCACCACTTGAGCGCCGACAGCTGCCAGCCGCCGGTACCGAAGCCGGTCTTCATCTTGGTGATGCAGACCTTGCCCGGGCCTATGCCGACCTTGGTCGCGTCGGCGCCCCAGTTTTCGAGGTCGATGACGGCTTCGGGCGTGCCCACATTGCCGGCGATCACAAAGGAGGCCGGCAGCTTCTGCTTGAGGTAGGCGATCATCTTCTGCACGGTGTCCGCATGGCCGTGCGCGATGTCGATGGTGATGTACTCGGGCACCAGGCCCTCGGCGGCCAGGCGGTCCACCGTGTCGTAGTCGGGTTTTTTCACGCCCAGCGAGATGGAGGCGTAGGCGCCGCGGGCCTTCATGTCTTTCACGAACTGGACGTTGTCCAGGTCGAAGCGGTGCATCACGTAGAAGTAGCCGTTCTTCGCCATCCAGGCGCAGATCTCCTCGTTGACCACCGTTTTCATATTGGCCGGCACCACCGGGATGCGGAAGCTGCGCCCGCCCAGCGTCGCGCTGGCGTCGCATTCCGAACGGCTTTCCACGCGGCATTTGCGCGGCAGCAGCAGGATGTTGTCGTAGTCGAAGATTTCCATGATTCCCAAGCTCCTTAAAAACTGTTGAAGAAACAGAAGGCGCTTGGACTGGACCGGCTTGCTGGCAGGCGCTTGCAATGGGTGCAAGGCTGAAACAAAAAACCGGGCGCAATTGCTTGGGCCCGGTGATTGATTCTATGCGCCTCTCATGCAGAGAGCACCCCGCATGGCGTTATAGCCTTTATATGCACAGTGGCATCTTGCTTTTTGGGAGGGCTCAGCGCAGCTCGATCTCGGCCACACGCACCGTCTCCTGGCCGCGCGTGAGCCGCAAGGTGGTCCACTCGTCGCGCGCCTGCGGCGTGCCGAAGCCGGTGGTCACACGCACCATCACCGTGGTGCCGGCCGACAGCACCTGCTGGCGATGGCCGAAAAACTGGGCTTCCACACCGTACTTGCCGGGTTTGGCCGTCTTGAGCGAAAACTCCTCGGGGCCGTAGCCGCCCGTGGCGTCCGGGCTCATGGCGCCGCCCTGGTAGCTCAGGCGGTTGGCGTAGCTGGCCCTCTCGCCGTTCGGGTCGCTGACCCACATGTCGATGTCGGTGTCGTCGGTATCCCAGGCCATCACCACACGCAAGGCCAGCGGCAGGTTGCGGCGCAGGCGAGTGTCCACCCGGCCCAGGTCCAGCGCGGGCTGGCCGCCGGTGATGCTCGTAGAGGCCTGCGCGGCGATCGCGTTGAGTTCGGCCAGCGCGATCATGTTGATGCCGGCGAAGCGGCCGTTCCAGGGCTGCGACACCACTTCCCACAAGGCATTGACGGCGCGCTGCGGCTGGCCGCTCTCGGCCAGCGCCAGGCCCAGGTCGCGCCAGGACTGCGGCTCGTTGGGCGCCAGCTCGCTGATGCGCTCGAACACCGGCACGGCCAGGTCGTTGCGACGCGCCTGCACCAGACGGTAGGCGTAAAGGCGCAGCAGCTGGCGGTTTTCCAGGTTCATCTCGGCGAGGTTGGAGAGCACGCGCAGCCCCAGCTCGGGCAGGCCGCGCTCAAAAAACACACCGGCCGCATCCATGTAGAAGGAACTGCTGCTGAGGTAAGCGGCGCGTTCGTCGAGGTAGACGCGGTAGAGGTCGTCCTTGCCGGCATTCTGCAAGCGCTTCATATAGGGTGCATCGGGTGTCCAGGCCTGCAGCGCGATGGTGGCGGCGGGCGCTGTTGTGGCCTGTTTGGCGCTGCGCTGGTCGGCGCTGTCGGCGCGCGCTTCGGCGGCCATGGCGGGCGCGGCCGATCGGGCCGGTGCAGCGGGTGCTGCCGCTGCGGGCGCGGCGGGCGCCGGCATCGGTACGGCCCTGGCCTGTTCGCGTGAACGTGCCGCACCGGCCAGGCTACCCACAGCGCCCTGGCTGACCTGCATCTCGGCCTTGGGCTCGGCGCGTTTGGGCGTGTCCTTGGGAAAGTCCTTGTCCCACCAGCGCTGCTTCTCATCAAACTGCCGCACCATGGCCTCGATGTGCGCCTGCCGTGTCTGCGCCGCCTGCGCGAGTTGTTGCTGGCCCAGCCGCGCGACTTCATCGGCGAGCTCGGGCGGGGCCGGAAGGCTGTAACGCGCATAGTCGGAGGCCAGCTCCAGCACGATCAGCGAGCTGTTGGGCCCCACGATGCCGTGCGCCGCCGCGATGCGCTGGAGTTCGCCGCTGTTGAGGCCCGGGTTTTCGGCCAGCTCGGCGCTGCGCCACTGGGCCCATTGCTGGCCGGGCCAGTGGCCGCTGACCGGCTTGGCATTGACTTGCAAAGCCAGCGTGCGCCGGCGCCCGTCCGGGTGCGCGAGTGTGATGTCGACGCGGGCGCTGCTGTCCAGCAGCTCGCCGGCCACCGAGATGCGGCCCTGGCTGATGCGCGTTGTCGGCGCCACCAGCTGCCGTGCCGACAGGCTGTCCAGCTTCGTGATGCGCCAGCCCTGCATCAGCATGGCCTGCGCGCCTTCGTCGGGCGATTGCAGGGCGGCATCCACCAGTGCGCCGCCGGTGCGGTCGGCCAGCCGGGCCAGCCGCGCCATGTCGGCGGAAGCCGCGCCGTTGATCACCATCACCGGTGCCGTGTGGGTGTAGCGAATGGTTTTTTTGCCATCCGTCATCAGGCCGTCGGTCACCATCAAGGTGGTATCCACGTCGGCGGGAATCGGCAGCTCGTCGAAGTTGCTGGAACCGTCAAAAGGCTCCGCGCGCAGCGCATCGGCCAGTTCCTCAAAGCGGCCCGGCGCCACGGTGAAGCTGCGCACGGCTTCGGCCTTGTTGCGCACCACCAGCAGGCTGAGCCTCACGGGTTGCCCAAGCTTGCGGAAATAGGCCTCCAGCACCGGCAGCACCCGGGCCTGCGCGGCGGCCGAAGCCGAGGCGTCCCACACCAGCGCGATGTGTGAAGGCGCGGGCCGCCTCACCAGTTCGTCACGCAGGTCAAGCTGCCCGGCAAAAAAAGTCTTGCCGGCGGTCTCGCCCACCATGACTTGCGGCTTGCCGGTGCGGCGCAGCGCAAGCTGTAGCCAGCCGGCCGGGCCTTGCGGCGCCTGCCACTGGTTTTTTTGCAGGCTCAGTTCCATGCCGGTGGTGCCGGTGTTCAACTCGGCGCCGGCGGGCGCCTGCAGCAGCTGCACATCCTGGCGGGCCGCGCCGTGGGCGCGAACACTGACTTGCAGCTGGCCTACGGTGGAGGCGAAGGCCAGCGGCACCCTGAGCACGCCGGCATCGCGCTGGCGCGCCAGGGTTTCGGTGATGCTGAGCACCACGCGCCGCTCCCCCATGGCCGGGATCGGGTAGACGCGCAGCTTGTACTGGTTGCCGGCCGCGGCTTCCAGCAGCCCCGGGTCCACGCGCCGGCGGCGTATGTCTTCAAAGATTTCCTGGCCCTTGGCCTTGGGCACGGGCACCGCGTCGCGCAGCCGGCCGTTGACGTCCAGCGCGAAGCCGGTCACCACCTGGCCTTCCTGCAGCGGGAACTGCAGCTCGCCTTCGAGCACGCGGGGGTTGGGGTTAAAGAGGCGCAGCTCGACACGGGTGCGGGCCTGGTCGCCGAAGACGTCGACCTCCACCGAAGCCGCGCGCAGCTGTATGGGCTGGCCCGTGTTGTGGTTGACGGCGATGGCCGGCGGCCGCCAGTCGGGTGGCGGCATGAATTTGATGCCCTGGGGAGGCTGCGCGACCGGGCTGAGGGCCAGCGCCTGGAGGCTGAAGCAGGCCGCGGCTGCGGCCTGGAGGAAACGGATGATGCTGCGTGCGGTGTAGCCTTGTGGCATTGAAATCCCCTTGTTGTTGGCGATGCACCCTGAAACGGGGCGTGCGCCGAAAAGGGGTTAAACGGCGTGAAATATTTTCAGGGCGCGCAGCGGGATTGCGCCGCGGCCAGCACCCGGCCCTTGTCGTCCTCCACCCAGCCCAGCACCCGCATGCGTTCGGGGTTCGCGCCTTGCGCGATGCTCATGGAGCGCGCGTCGAAGAAGCGGTTCGGTGCGCCCTTGGCCGGCGGCTTGCGGCCGTCCCAGGGGACCTGGATCACATTCCTGACCAGGTTGCGCTCCACCGCCGAGCCTTCGGTGCCCGCAGGCAGGGTTTCGACCAGGGCCAGCCAGGCCGTCCACTGCCGGCCTTTGGCGGCCGCGGGGATGGGTTTGAGCTCAATCGAGGTGCCCAGGTAGCCGCTGAGCGGCAGGCCGTGGGCCACGCGCAGGGTGGCGCCCTGCAGCCCGCGAACCGGCAGGGTGCTGGCCAGGGCTTGCGCGGGCGGGCTCTGGCGCAGTGCCGCCAGCCGGTCCAGCGCCTCGCGGGCGGCCACGGCCGACAGCGGCGCGTCGTCGCCCTTGTCGCCGGGCAGCACCCAGTCCAGCGCGAGCTGGCCGGCGTTGGCCTTGGGCGTGGCGGGGTCGGCCCAGCAGCTCTCGCAATTGGCGTTGATGAAACGCTCCAGGAGCTGCGCGGGCCGGGGCTGGCCGTCGCTGGCGCAAAAGGACTGGGCCCGCGCCTGCCCGGCCGCCAGTGCCGCCAGGAGGGCGATTAACGCTGTGAAGGGCAGGGCCGAAGTACGGGGAACAAATGGTTTCATCGAGGCTTTCTACAATGAGGGATGTTCTCAGAAGTCGCGCCAACCTCCCCACTCTTACAAAATCTTAACCCGGAGCAGCTGGCCGCGGTCACCTTGCCCCCCACGCATGCCCTGATTCTCGCGGGGGCGGGCTCCGGCAAGACCCGGGTTTTGACGACGCGCATCGCCTGGCTGCTGCAGACCGGCCAGGTCTCGCCGGGCGGCATCCTGGCCGTGACCTTCACCAACAAGGCCGCCAAGGAAATGCTGGCGCGCCTGTCGGCCATGCTGCCGGTCAATGTGCGCGGCATGTGGATAGGCACCTTCCACGGCCTGTGCAACCGCTTTTTGCGCGCCCACTACAAGCTGGCCAACCTGCCGCAGAGCTTCCAGATTTTGGACACGCAGGATCAGCTCTCGGCCATCAAGCGCCTGTGCAAGCAGTTCAACATCGACGACGAGCGTTTCCCGCCCAAGGAATTGATGTGGTTCATCGCCGGCAACAAGGAAGACGGCCTGCGCGCCAAGGACGTGCAGGTGCGCGACGAAGAGGGCCGCAAAAAGGTCGAGATCTACGCGCTTTATGAAGAGCAGTGCCAGCGCGAAGGCGTGGTTGATTTCGGCGAGCTCATGCTGCGCAGCTACGAGCTGCTGCAGGGCAACGCGGCGGTGCGCGAGCACTACCAGCGTCGCTTTCGCCACATCCTGATCGACGAGTTCCAGGACACCAACAAGCTGCAGTACGCCTGGATCAAGATGCTGGCGGGGCAGGGAGATGCCGCCCAGGGCGGCCAGGCCATGCCCGGCGGCTCGGTGATCGCGGTCGGCGACGACGACCAGAGCATTTACGCCTTTCGCGGCGCGCGCGTGGGCAATATGGCCGACTTCGTGCGCGAGTTCGAGGTGCAGCACCAGATCAAGCTGGAGCGCAACTACCGCAGCTTCGGCAATATCCTCGACTCGGCCAACGAGCTGATCAGCCACAACAGCAAGCGCCTGGGTAAAAACCTGCGCACCGAGGCCGGCCCCGGCGAGCCGGTGCGCGTGTATGAATCGGCCAGCGATTTCGCCGAGGCGCAGTGGTTTGTCGACGAGGTCAAGCAGCTCGTGCGCGACGGCGTGGAACGCAAGGAGATCGCGCTGCTTTACCGCAGCAATGCGCAGAGCCGGGTGATGGAGACCGCGCTTTTTAATGCCGGCGTGCCCTACCGCGTCTACGGTGGGCTGCGCTTTTTCGAGCGTGCCGAAATCAAGCATGCGCTCGCTTACCTGCGCCTGCTGGAGAACCCGCGTGACGACACCAGCTTTATGCGCGTCGTCAATTTCCCGCCGCGCGGCATAGGCGCGCGCAGCATAGAGCAGCTGCAGGACACCGCGCGCGCCGCGGGCTGCTCGCTCTATGACGGCGTGAGCGCCGTGCCGGGCAAGGCCGGCGCCAACCTGGGCGCTTTCGCCGCGAAGATCGACGTGTTGCGCGAGCAGACCACGGGCCTGAGCCTGCGCGAGATCATCGAGCTGGTGCTGCAGCACAGCGGCCTCGAAGAACACTACAAAACCGAAAAAGAAGGCCAGGACCGGCTGGAGAATCTGGCCGAACTGGTCAATGCCGCCGAGTCCTTCGTGAGCCAGGAGGGCTTTGGCCGCGATGCGGTGGCGTTGCCGGTCGATGAACTGGGCGCGCGGCTCACGCAGTCGCCGGCCAGCCAGGGGCTGGATGCGTCCGCGCCCCAGCTCAACGAGCCCTTGCCCGAGGCTCTGGCGCCCGACACCGAAACCGGCGAGACGCTGTCGCCGCTGGCCGCCTTCTTGACGCATGCAGCGCTGGAATCCGGCGACAACCAGGCGCAGGCCGGCCAGGACGCGGTGCAGCTCATGACGGTGCATTCCTCCAAGGGGCTGGAGTTCGACTGCGTCTTCATCACCGGCCTGGAAGACGGCATCTTCCCGCACGAAAACTCCATGAGCGACCGCGACGGGCTGGAGGAAGAACGCCGCCTGATGTATGTCGCCATCACGCGCGCGCGCAAGCGGCTGTACCTCAGCCATTCACAGACCCGCATGCTGCACGGCCAGACGCGCTACAACCTCAAGAGCCGCTTTTTTGACGAGCTGCCGGAGTCCGCGCTCAAATGGATCACGCCCAAAAACCAGGGTTTTGCCTCGGGCATGGGCGGTTCAGGCGCCTGGGGTGGCAGCGGCCAGGCGGGCGGCGGGCGCAAGGACTGGGCCAGCAATGTGTTCTCGTCCAAGGCCGGCGCTTCCGAGCGTTTCGCCAATCCGCCGGTGCCGCCGCAAAAGAGCACGCCCTCGCACGGGCTCAGGACCGGCATGGAAGTGTTCCACGCCAAGTTCGGCGAAGGCAAGGTGATGATGCTCGAAGGCAGCGGCGACGATGCGCGCGCGCAGATCAATTTCACGCGCCACGGCGTGAAATGGCTGGCACTGAGCGTCGCCAAGCTGACTGTTGTCTAGCGTCTAGCGCTTATCGCGTCGGCGGCATGACCGGCATCTGCGCCGGGTGCATCTGGCCCGGCTGCGGGTCCATATAACCGCGGCCGTCCTTCACGCCTTTTTTGCCGGCGATCTGCCAGGCGGTCCGCTGGTCGACCAGGCCGGCCAGGAACTCCAGTTCCTCGTCGCTGTGGTTGATGGCATTGGCGGGCGTCAGCCGGCGGCCGTCCCTGGGTGCCACCTCTCCCCAGAAGGACTGGTGGTAGTTGGACTGCGAGAGTACTTTTTCGCCGTTCGACTCCATGTCGACCGTGCCGTAGCAGTTGCAGAAATAGCTGCGATTGTCCTGGTTGGCGAACACCTCGGCATACACGCCGGTGCCGCGTATGCCGGCCGTCAGGGTGGGCATGACGATGGAGCGGCTGCTGCCCTTGCCCCAGACGCTGACCACGGCGCCGGTGATCATGCGCAGCAGGCTCACGCTGTTGAGCGAGCTGCCGCGCTCCACCGTCATCATCGAGTTCTCGCGCACCTGGAAGGCCGAATTGCCGATGACAAACATCAGGTTGGAGCCCGGCCCGGTCTGTACCTGGTCGCCGGTCATGATGGTCTGGCCGTTTTGCAGCCGGCTGCCGTTGAGCAGGGCGTCGCCCCGGAGTTCGACGATATTGCTGCGCTGCTGGGCCATGGCGGCGGGCAGGCCGCCCATGGCGACCCAGGCCGCGGCGGCCTTGAGCGTGTCACGTCTTTGAAACCACAAAATCTCTTTTTCGCTACGGCCTTGCAACTGGTGCTGGGTCATGAAGAATCTCCGGTGGGATAACGGTGGGGTCGTCAGGATTTGTCGTCAATGTTATGGGCGTCCTCAGCGCTCCCCGTCGAATCGTCGGGTGGCGTGGCCACGAAGCTATCACGAAACGTGAAGTAAATCGAGGTGGAAAACATGGCTGCCATGAGCAGCGCCAGCGGCATCATGGCCGCGGCCATCAGGGTGGCGCTGCCCGTCAGGCCGGTGATGATGCTCAGCACAATGCCCATGCCCAGGAACACGGCGAACCAGCCCAGGCCGTACATCAGGAAGGCGCCCGCGTTGCGTATGCAGGCGACAAAGCTGAAAAACAGGCTTTTGACCGGTGAAATGCCGTGCCAGTGGACCAGCGCCGGCGCATGCCAGAACAGCAGCGAGACCGGCAGGTAAAGCAGCATGGTGACCAGCATGGTCAGCTGGAACTGCGGCGCCAGCATGGCTTCTCGGCCGGCCTCGGCTGTTGCGGGCGCGGCGGCCGGCACGGGCGGCGCGTCCACCAGGAAGGGCACCACCATCACGATCAGCAGGCAGGCCGCGGCATACAGCGCGCCCAGCACCAGCATGGCGCGCATGCGCTGGCGGCCCGCGCGGAAAGCGCTGACCAGCACCGTGGGCATGGGAAATTTGCCCTTGAGGGCTTCCTGCGTGGCGGCCATCAGGCCCAGCGTGGCGGCCGGCACGATCATGAAGGCGAGGATCAGCCCCAGCACCGGCAACAGCGACAGCAGCGTTCCCACCGCCATATAGAGGAAGAACAGGCCCGACATGGCCAGCGGCTGCTGCAAAAAGGTTTTGACGCCCAGCTTGACCCAGGTGATGCCGGTGCTCGCGGGAACGATGTTGAGTTTCATGGTCTTCAGGACTTCGGGAAGGGTTGCCAGGAAGGAACCGGGCGGGGATTGCAGGGGCAGTGTGCCTCAAACCGGCGGGCGCTGCCCGCCGCGCCCGCGGGACTTAAAGAAGGTAAGGCCGCGCCAGCCGCTCGCGCAGCACTCGCTCGAAGTGGCTGGGGTCGTGCGCCTTGAGCACGGCGGCTTCGCGCGGCAAATGCAAATCCCACAGCCGGGACAGCCAGAAACGCAGGGCGCCGGCGCGCTGCATGGCCGGCAGCAGCTGGCGTTCCTGCGCGGTCAGCGGGCGCACCGCCTGGTAGGCCGCCAGAAAGGCCGCGGAACGTTCATCGTCTTTGGCGCCGGTGGCCAGGTCTATACACCAGTCGTTGAGGCAGACCGCGATGTCGAACAAAAAGGTGTCGCAGCCGGCGAAATAAAAGTCGAAAAAGCCGGTGAGCTTGCCGTCCTCGAACATCACGTTGTCGCGGAACAGGTCGGCATGCACGACGCCGCTGGGCAGGCTGCGGCAGGCCGAAGAAGCCGCCACATGGTTCTGGTAGGCCAGCTCGCCCAGGATCAGGCTGCTTTGTTCGGGTGTCAGGTGGGGCAGCACCACGGGCACCGTCTCGTTCCACCATTCCAGGCCGCGCAGGTTGGGCTGGCGGCGCGGGTAGTCCAGGCCGGCCAGGTGCATGCGCGCCAGCGCCTCGCCCACGCCGGCGCAGTGCGCTGCCGTGGGCGCCAGTTCGCTGTGGCCGCGCAGCTTGCTGACCACCGAGGCGGGCTTGCCCTTGAGCTCGTGGAGGATGTTGCCTTTGGTGTCGCCCGCCGGGTCGGGCACGGGGATGCCGTGCGCCGCCAGGTGCTGCATCAGGTGCAGGTAGAAGGGCAACTGCTCGAAGCTCAGGCGCTCGAACAGGGTCAGCACATACTGGCCCTGGTCGGTGTCCACAAAGTAGTTGGTGTTTTCGATGCCGCCCGCGGCACCCTTGATGTTCTGCAGCTGCCCCAGATTCAGGGCGTTCAAGAACGCTGCAGCCTCGTCAAACGAGACTTCGGTGTATACGGCCATGCCTGAAACTGAACCCTGAAATTCTTGGAGTTGTGTGTCTGGAGAGGGTGGAAATCAGAACTTCAGCACGTTCCACACGCGGCTGCCGTTGGTGTCGTTGCTGGTCGACCCCGGTGCGCCGCCGCGTGCGCCTTCGGCGGGCTTGACTTCATAGGCCGCGCCGCCGGTCTTGGGTTGCACGGTGATCTGCTGGGTTTCGCCGCCTACGCGAAGCTCGTCGATGCGGGTGCCGGCATCTTCGGTGCGTATGCGCTTGATGGCTTGGTCGGGGCGTCCCGAGGGGGCCGGCGCCGCCTCTGCCTTGGCGGGCGGCGCGGCGTTTTGCGCGGGTGCCTGGGCCATGGCCGCGGCCAGCGGCAGCGCTGCGGCTGCAGCGATAAGGAGGCGGAAAGCGTGGTTCATGCCTGCATTGTAGGCCTGCGGCGGCTGGGCGACAAAGCCCCGCCCTGTCGTAATAAAGAGGCTGCCCATGTAGGCAAAAACCGCTTGCCGGGGCCGGTCCGGGGTGCTTGTGGCGTGCCCGGCGGGGCCGGGCCGATATCCCCGACAATCAGGCCCCATGAGTACCGACAAAAAAACGCTGCTGCTGGTGGACGGCTCCAGCTACCTGTATCGCGCCTTCCATGCCATGCCCGACCTGCGCGCCAATCCGGGCGATCCGGCCAGCCCGGCCACGGGCGCCATACGCGGCATGGTCAACATGATGCAGAAGCTGCGCAAGGATGTGCGCGCCGACTTCGCCGCCTGCGTGTTCGACGCCAAGGGGCCGACCTTTCGCGACGCGCTCTACCCCGACTACAAAGCCCAGCGCTCGCCCATGCCCGACGACCTGCGCAGCCAGGTCGAGCCCATCCACGAGGTGGTGCGGCTGCTGGGCTGGAAGGTGCTGGACGTTCCCGGCGTGGAGGCCGACGACGTGATAGGTACACTGGCCTGCCTGGCGTCCAGCCAGGGCATTGAGGTGATTATTTCCAGCGGCGACAAGGACTTGAGCCAACTGGTCGACGAAAACATCACCGTCATCGACACCATGAACGACAGGCGCCGGGACGTGGCCGGGGTCGAGGCCGAGTTCGGCGTGCCGCCGCGGCTGATGATCGATTACCAGGCCCTGGTCGGCGATGCGGTCGATAACGTGCCGGGCGTGCCCAAGGTCGGCCCGAAGACTGCTGTCAAGTGGCTGCTCGAATACGGCTCGCTGGACGCATTGGTGGCGCGCGCCGGCGAGATCAAGGGCGTGGTCGGCGAAAACCTGCGCCAGTCGCTGGACTGGCTGCCCAAGGGCCGGGCACTGCTGACCATCAAGAAAGACTGCGAGCTTGACGACTACATCGCCGGCCTGCCGGCCCTGGATGCGATTGCCATGGGCGGGCAGCAGACCGAAGCCTTGAAAGCCTTCTACGAAAAATACGGCTTCAAGGGCCTGGTCAAGCAGATCGAGATCGAAAGCATGCCCGCTGAATTGCCCGCCGGGCCCGAAGGCCGGCACAAACCCGCGCCGGCGGGTGGTTCGGGCGGCCGCTCGGATTCGCCGGGCCTGTTTGACGAAGCGCCCCTGACCGACACACCGCCGGCCCAGCGCACCAGCAACCTCAATTACGACACGGTGCTCACCTGGGAGGCCTTCGACCGCTGGCTGGTCAAAATTGAGGCGGCCGAACTCGTCGCGCTGGACACCGAAACCACCTCGCTCGATGAAATGCTGGCGGAAATCGTCGGCCTGAGTTTTAGCGTCACGCCCGGCGAGGCGGCCTACATCCCGCTCACGCACGACTACCCCGACGCGCCCGCGCAGCTGCCGCGCGACGAGGTGCTGGCCCGCCTCAAACCCTGGCTGGAAAACCCGGCCAGGCCCAAGCTGGGCCAGCATGTCAAATACGACCGCCATGTGTTCGCCAATCACGGCATCGAGGTGCAGGGCTATGCGCACGACACCATGCTGCAAAGCTATGTGCTGGAAGTGCACAAGCCGCACGGCCTGGCCAGCCTGGCCGAGCGCCACGTGGGCCGCAGTGGCATCAATTACGAAGACCTGTGCGGCAAGGGCGCGCACCAGATCAAGTTCAACCAGGTCGATATCGCCAAGGCCGCTGAATATTCGTGCGAAGACTCCGACCAGACCCTGGACGTGCACCGCGTGCTGTGGCCGCAGCTGCAGGCTAACGAGAAGCTGCGTTTCATCTACGAACTGGAAATGCAGAGCAGCGAAACGCTGTATCGCATAGAGCGCAACGGCGTGATGATCGATGCCCCCACCCTGGCCGCGCAAAGCCACGAACTGGGCCAGCGCATCATCCAGCTCGAAACCGAGGCCTACGAGATCGCCGGCCAGCCCTTTAACCTGGGCAGCCCCAAGCAGCTCGGCGAAATCTTCTTCGACAAGCTCGGCATGCCGGTCATCAAGAAGACTCCCAGCGGCGCACGCAGCACTGACGAGGAGGTGCTCGAAAAACTCGCCGAGGACTACCCGCTGCCCGCCAAGCTGCTGGAGCACCGCTCGCTGAGCAAGCTCAAGGGCACTTACACCGACAAGCTCGCGCAGCTGGCTTTGCCGCGCACCGGCCGCGTGCACACCCACTATGCGCAAGCCGTCGCCGTCACGGGGCGGCTGTCGAGCAACGACCCCAACCTTCAGAACATCCCGATACGTACCGTGGAAGGCCGGCGCGTGCGCGAGGCCTTCATCGCGCCACCCGGCAGCGTGATCGCGAGCGCCGACTATTCGCAGATCGAGCTGCGCATCATGGCCCACATCAGCGGCGACGAAGCGCTGCTCAGCGCCTTCACCAACGGCCTGGACGTGCACCGCGCCACGGCCGCCGAGGTCTTCGGCGTGGCGCTGGAGCAGGTCAGCAGCGAGCAGCGCCGTTATGCCAAGGTCATCAACTTCGGCCTGATCTACGGCATGAGCAGCTTCGGCCTGGCGCGCAACCTGGGCATAGAGACCAAGGCCGCGGCGGCTTATATCGACAAATACTTCCAGCGCTATCCCGGCGTCAAGAACTACATGGATGAGACTGTGGTGTTCGCCCAGAAAAACCACTTCGTGGAGACCGTCTTCGGCCGGCGCCTCTACCTGTCGGAAATCAACGGCGGCAACGGCCCGCGCAAAAAGGCCGCGGAACGCCAGGCCATCAACGCGCCCATGCAGGGCACGGCGGCCGACCTGATCAAGCTCAGCATGAACAAGGTGCAGCAGGTGCTCGACGAAGAGAAACGCGCCACCAAAATGATCATGCAGGTGCATGACGAATTGGTGTTCGAGGTGCCCGAGGCCGAAGTCGAATGGGTGCGCACCGAGATACCGCGCCTGATGGCCGGTGTGGCGGATTTGAAGGTGCCGCTGCTGGCTGAGATCGGTGTGGGGCCCAACTGGGACAAGGCGCATTAAGCCGCCGCCAGTCGCTGTGCCGTGGGCCCGCATGTGAGAGGAAGCCGCAAAATCCTCATTGCCGGTGTCATCCTGCCCTTGCTGATGGCGGGTGCGGCGGGATACGCCTGGTACCGGCTGACCCAACCCTTTGTGTCAGCCGGAGAAACGGCGGCTCCGGCAGCGCAAACCGCCTCCGCCACCAGGCTGGAACAGCTGGTCCGCAAGCTCTCCACCGATTTTTCGAATCGCACTTTTGACAACGGCGCCCGCCTGGAAGGCGCCGCCGCTTACCTGGAGTCGCAGCTTGCCGGCCTGGGCCTCAAGGTCGAGAGCCAGCGTTTCACCGCCGAGGGCCGGCGCTACCGCAACCTGGTCGTGAAACTGGGCCCTGATACACCCGACGTGATGGTGGTAGGCGCTCACTATGACGTGGCCGGCGAGCAGCCCGGCGCGGACGATAACGCCAGCGGTGTGGCGGGCCTGCTGGAACTGGCGCGGCTGCTCAAGGCCCAGTCTTTTCGCCAGCGTGTGGAACTGGTGTTCTATACCAATGAAGAGCCGCCCTTTTTCCGCACACCTTACATGGGCAGCGCTATTCACGCACGGTCTCTCGCCGAGTCCGGCAAGCGCGCCTCGCTCATGCTGTCGCTGGAGTGCATAGGTTATTTCAGTGACGAACCCGGAAGCCAGGAGCATCCCGTGCGGCTGCTCAATGCGATCTACCCGACCACCGGTAATTTCATTTCACTGGTGGGCTTTTACCAGGACGGTGACGTTGCGCGCCAGGTGAAGGCGGCCATGAAGTCGGCCTCCGACCTGCCGGTGTACTCCATCAATGCGCCGGGTTTTGTGGTGGGTGTCGATTTTTCGGATCATCTCAATTACTGGCATGAGGGCTATGTGGGAATGATGGTCACCGACACGGCTTTTTACCGGAACAAGGCTTACCACACGCCGCAGGACACCGCGGACAGGCTGGACTACCGGCGCATGGCAAAAGTGGTCGAAGGCGTGCGTGCGGTGGTCATGCAGCATGCCGGGACCGCCGTAGCGGCGCGCTAGTTTTCTCCGGCCCCAGCACCCGCACCGACGTCCACTCCGGCGCGGCCGCATCCAGCCGGCTCGCCAGCACGGGCAAATGGTTGGCCGGCACGGCGGGATAGAGGTGGTGCTCGACGTGGTAGAGCAGGTTCACGGTCAGGCGGTTGACCCAGGCACGCCGTTCGGTGCGCGCGAAAACGCCTTTCGCGTCGCAGCCATGGTGCACGCTCCACACCGCGAAAAATCCGACCAGGGCGTTGGAGCCCATCATCGCCACCACGTGGTAGCGCAGCCAGGCCTGCTCGGCCGCGATGGCGGCCAGCCAGGTCGCGGCGATCAATGACAGCTCCGCCCACACCCAGCGCCGCGTGCGCGGGCTGCCATCGCGCAGCGCCTGCGCGTGGGTGCGCAGGCTGAACAGCGGCCCCAGCAGCAGAGCACGCCAGCCGGCTTGCCGTGCCCAGCCGCCTTCCTCGTCGCCTTCGCCCAGCGGGTTGCGGTGGTGCGCCAGGTGGGTGTGGCGTATGGCGTGGGTGGAGCACAGCATGCCCAGGGTCAGCATCAGCAGCACGGCATCCAGCCAGCGGCGCGGCACGCCTATGCTGGCGTGGTAGCTGTCATGGGCCTGGCGCAGCGCGGTCAGGAAAAAAGCTGCCGACAGCGGCATCGCCAGCCAGTACAGGTCTTGCTGCGCGGCCCACAGCGAGCCGGCCAGCCAGGGCGCGGAAAGTCCCAGGTTCAGCGCGACCTGGCGGGGGCGCAAGGCCACGAGGTCGTCCCAGCGGACTTGCGTGGGCCTGGGCCTGCCGCTGGCTGCAGCGGCGCGGCTTGTGTCGATATCCAAAGACATGGCTTGGCCTCCTCGTGCGATCCGGTATTGCGGTGCGCGCTCGCCTTCAGGGCGTGCCGCCAGCTGCGGCAGGCGGTGTGGCGGGCGCGGCGGCGTGGGCGCCCTGCACATGGGCGGCCAGCTCCTTCGCCGCTATCCATTGGCGCACCTGCGTCCAGACATTGCGCGAGATGATGGCCACGGTGGCGAACACGCCCGCCATCACCAGCCACAGCGAACGCCGCATCGCGTCGATGGCGCTGTTGCGGTCGCTGAATTCGCCGAAGCTCAGCGTCAGCAGCAGGGTGCCCGACACGGCCAGCAGGTAGGCGCAGCGTATCCAGAACTCCGCGCCGCCGTCCGCGTCGCACAGCATGCGCAGCACCTTGTAGAGGATGGGCTGGAGGTAGCTGATCGCCACAATGGGGCCGATCACGGCGACCAGCAGCGAGACAAAAAACAGGGTGGCATCGAGGTGCGCTT
Organism: Polaromonas sp. P4_F6; assembly: GCF_056401275.1. NCBI lineage: Bacteria > Pseudomonadati > Pseudomonadota > Betaproteobacteria > Burkholderiales > Comamonadaceae > Polaromonas > Polaromonas sp. P4_F6. The sequence continues at coordinate 1,098,222 of NZ_JBFUJQ010000001.1, forward strand.
CCATGATGGGTGTTTCCTTTCTGGGTTTGAAGAACTTTGTTTAACGCGAGCAACTGGCGGAATCGCAACGGGCGGCGGCCGAGCGTTCGGCCGCGCGCCGCACGGCGCCTTCAAACATCAGCCGCACCATCCCGCGCGGAATCCGGTGGCGGTTGCGCGCCAGCACCGGGTAGCTCCATTCCGCGAACGGGCGCAGCAGCGGCAAACGCATGGCGGCGCTGACCCAGCCCAGGCCGACCGCCTCATAGGCCAGGCGGAACACCTCCACGCCCTTGAGCACGCGGCCGTCGGCCCTGCGCGCATGGATCAGTTCCAGCAGGTCCTGCATCGTCGTGCCCGCGGGCGGCCCGGAAAAATCCGGCGCCGAGACGTCGGCAAAGCGCAGATGGCCTTCGGTGTTGCGCAGCATCAGGTTGCTCATTTCGGCATTGCAAAGCGGGCAGGCCGATTCGTAGTACAGGGTCAGCGGGTAGATGGCCGGGTCCATGGCGGCTTTGAAGCTGTCGTAGCGGGTGTTGCCCGGGCTGCTGATCGTTTGTTCTGTTGAATGGATTGCAGTCATTTTTCTCTCCTTTATAAATTTCAGTACAAACAGAAATGAATGGTCAAAAAAAAGCCGACCGGCCTTTCAGAAGGTGGGCGGCAGCAACTCCGAAGGGTCCATGGGCTTGGCATCGTTGTCGCCGCGCACGAACTTCTGCACGCTGGCACCCATGCGCAGCACTTTTTCAAGCGTGTTGGGCGACAGGCGCAGCATCTCGTCGGCCCACAGGCCCAGCGATTCCATCAGCCTCAGGGTTTCGCGCACGCGGTCCTGCGCGTCGGCGGGCTCGGCTTCGAAGCCCTGGTCTTTGACGAGTTCACGCAACATGCGCACCGTCGGGTCGTATTCGCGCTCCTTGCGCTCGCGCACCACGGTGCGGAACAGTTCCCAGACGTCCAGCGAGGTTTCGTAATAGTCGCGCCTGTCGCCCAGAACGTGGGTGGCGCGTATCAGGTTCCAGTTCAGCAGCTCCTTGAGGCTGGTGCTGACATTGGAGCGCGCCACGGCCAGGGTGTCGGCGATGTCCTCGGCATGCAGCGGGCGGCCGTGGAAGAAGAGCAGGGCGTGGATTTGCGAAACGGTGCGGTTGACGCCCCAGGCGGTGCCCATTTCTCCCCAATGGACGACAAATTTGCGGGCGACGGGGCTGAGTTCCATGGCTCCGACTATACGTTGTCTGAAATTTCTGTCAATACAGAAATTAAAGATGCGGAAAAGAAACAACAGGGTGAGCCCAAGCCCGAGAATACGGCGCATGACAGATATCAAGACCTACGGCATGTCCGAGCGGGCCGACCACCTGGACTTCGACATCCGGTCCCAGCTGGTGCGGCCGCCGCTGGTGCGCCCGCACCGGCATGAGTATTTCCAGATCCAGATCAGCCTGCAGGGCGACACCGAGCAGAACGTGGCCGGCACGGTGCGGCCTTTCCGCCGTGGCTATTTGAGTTTTATCCTGCCCTACCGCGTGCATGTGATCCCGCACCCCGAGGGTTCGCGCTACGTCATCATCAATATGTCGCAGCAGTTTTTGCGCCCCGGCCTGGACGTGGACCCGCTGGACCTGGAAGACGTGCCCTTGAGCCGCGCGCCCGAGCTGGCACCTTTTCTGTTCCAGGAATACGCTGACTTTTATTTTTCCGAGGACGAGTTTCCCGAGATCGAGGCGCTGCTGGAAAAACTCGCGTTTGAAAACGCGCACAGACGCTTCGGCTCCATCGAGATGATCCGCGGCCTGATGCTGCAGCTCATAGGCCTGGTCTGCCGGAAATATGAAGCCGACCTGCTGCGTTTTTCGGCCAGCCAGGCGCAGCAGGGCAGCCGGCGCGCCAGCCTGCAGCGCGCGGTGCGCTACATCCGCGAGCACCTGGCCGGCGAAGTCACGCTGGCCGACGCGGCGGCGGCCGCCTTTCTCTCGCCCAATTACCTGGCCCACCTTTTGAAAAAGGAAACCGGCAAGACCTTCACCGACCTGGTGACCGAGCGGCGGCTGGAATTTGCCCAGGAGCAGCTTGCGCACAGCGGCCAGCGCATCGCGAGCATCGCCCATGCCTCGGGTTTTGCCGACGAGGCCTATTTCGCGCGGCGCTTCCGGCAGCGCTTTGGTCAGACGCCCAAGGCTTACCGCGACAGCGTCCGCGCCAAAATTTCCGGCGCCTGAGTCGCCGCGCCTGCTGCGTTGCAGCAGTACTGCATTGAATCGTCCGGCAAATGCGTAATTGCGTCCGCCTGGGCAAGCCGTGTCCGCCCTAAGCTTTACGGTTGGAGAAAAATGCCGACAACAAGCTCCAGCTTTTATCAATCCAGGAGACATCCATGACACAACCAGACATGAGCAAACGCGGAATTCTGCAAACAGGCGCCCTGATGGCGACAGGCGCGGTCGTCGGCTGCGCCACGCCCGGCACGGCGGCCAACGCGCCGGCCACGCCCTTCGCGGTGGCCGGGACCTACATCCCCATCGCGGGCAGCACCGAGATGTTCCCGGTGCGCCGCATCTACTGCATAGGCCGCAACTACGCGGCCCATGCGATCGAGATGGGCTCGGACCCCAGCCGGGAGCCGCCTTTCTTTTTCCAGAAGCCGACCGACGCCATCCAGGTGGTGCCGCCCGGCAAGGTCGCCGACCATCCCTATCCCACGCTGACCAAGAACTACCACTACGAAGTCGAACTGGTGGCGGCGCTGGCCAAGGGCGGGCGCAACATCCCCATGGACAGGGCGCTGGACCTGGTCTACGGCTACGCGCTGGGCCTGGACATGACGCGGCGCGATTTGCAGCGCGGCATGGGCGACCAGAAAAAACCCTGGGAAATCGGCAAGAGCTTTGACATGTCGGCCCCCATAGGCCCCATCCACAAGGTGGCGCAGACCGGCCACTACACCAAGGGCGCGATCTGGCTCAAGGTCAACGGCCAGCTCAAGCAGAACGCCACGCTCAACCACATGATCTGGTCAGTGGCCGAGCAGATCTCCAAGCTGTCCGAGGCTTTTGAGCTCTTTCCCGGCGACCTCATTTATTCGGGCACGCCCGAAAACGTCGGCCCGGTGGTCAGGGGTGATGTCATCGAATGCCATATTGACGGCCTGCCGGAGCTCAGCGTCAAGATCGTCTGAGGCCGGGGCGCTCAAGTGAAGCGAAGGGGGCGGGGCAAGGGAAAACACCGTGCCATCGCCCCGCGGTGGCAAGAACTTCCGGGGCCGAATAGACTCCGATAGCTTGCCTTCCAACAACTACTTCTGAGGAAACCGCCATGCTTGAACACGACCAGAAAAAAGACTTCGATGCCTTGCTGCCTGGGCGGAGCACTGAAGCCGGCGCCAGCCGCCGCACCGCGCTCAAAACGGCTCTGGGTGTCGGTTATGCCGCCACCGCCATGCCCATCATGGCGCAGACCGCGATCAAGACCTCCTCGGAAGGCCTGAAGACCGGCGAGACCACTTACGAGGTGAACGGCTTCAAGGTGCCTGCATTCTTCGCGGCGCCCGCCGGCAAGACCAACCTGCCGGTGGTGCTGGTGATCCAGGAAATCTTCGGCGTTCATGAGTACATCGCCGACACCGCGCGGCGCTTCGCCAAGGCCGGCTACCTGGCCATCGCCCCCGAGCTCTACGCGCGCCAGGGCGACCCCAGCAAATACAACGAAATGGCCAAGCTGATGGCCGAAGTCGTCTCCAAGGTGCCCGACGAACAGGTCATGGCCGACCTGGACGGCGCGGTGAAGTGGGCAGGCGCCAACGGCGGAAACACCAAAAAAGTCGGCATCACCGGTTTTTGCTGGGGCGGCCGCATCACCTGGCTGTACGCCGAGCAGAGCAAGAACGTCAAGGCCGCCGTGGCCTGGTACGGCCGCCTGGTCGGCCAGCCCTCGGCGCTCACGCCCAAGCACCCGCTGGACCTCGCCGCAGGCCTGAAGGCGCCGGTGCTCGGTCTGTACGGCGGCCAGGACGGCGGCATCCCGCTGACCACCGTCAACCAGATGAAGGACGCACTGGCCGAAGCCGGCGCCAAAGGCAACAAGGCGGCAGCCGCCTCCGAATTTGTGGTCTACCCGCAGGCGCCCCACGCCTTCCATGCCGATTACCGGCCCAGCTACCGCAAGGATGCGGCTGAAGACGGCTTCAAGCGCGCACTGGCGTGGTTTAAGTCCCACGGCGTGGTGTAAAAAGCACCCCCGTCCAGGCTCACTGCGTGTAGCCTGTTCCCCCCTCGAGGGGGCGGCGCCTGCGGTCTGGCAAAGCCAGTCCCGCGGCCCCCACTGGTGAAAGACCCCTACGGGTTACGCCCACTGAATCCTTTAAACCAGCATGAGCCGTGGAGCCGGCTTTGCCGGGCCGCAGGCGGGCGGCCCCCTCGGGGGCAGCGACCCACACGAAGTGGGGGAGCGTGGGGGCTTGACACGCTTGATAAGATTAAAAGAACCCCGGCCCGCTGGCATTGAATGCCGCGCCCGGGGTTTTGTCGTCTGTGGTGTAACCTCCGGGTTGCCCCTGCAGGCATGGGCTGATCAATTTGGGCTTAGGCCCAGTCAATACGGGCATATGTAGCTATGACTTTGCTAGCAATCTTGATGGGAACCCTGGCCGCCGGCATCGGCAGCGTCTGGCTGGCGGCCTTGCTGAGCTTCGGCGTGCTGACCCGCTACACCCAGCACATGCTGAGCCTGGCCGCCGGCGCGCTGCTGGCCACGGCCTTTATGCACCTGCTGCCCGAGGCCTTTGAAAGCCAGGCCGGCGCCAAGGAGCTGTTCGCCACCTTGCTGGTGGGGCTGGTGTTCTTTTTCCTGCTCGACAAGGCCGAGCTCTGGCACCACGGCCATGAGCACCACGGCGGCGAGCACCACGGCCCCGAGGCGGCGGCGCATGCGCAGCATGACCATACCGGGCATGTGCATGCCGCGCACAGCCACCACGGCCACGGCCATGGGCATGGGCATGGTGAAGCCCGCACCGGCGGCTGGGCCGTGCTGGCCGGCGACAGCGTGCATGCCTTCGGCGACGGCATTTTGATCGCCTCGGCCTTTATGGCGGACCTGCGGCTGGGCGTGGTCGCCGCGTTGGCGGTGCTGGTGCACGAGGTGCCCCACCACATGGGCGACCTGGTGGTGCTGCGCCAGACCTCGAACAACCGGCGCGCCGCCCTCATCAAGGTGTCGCTGGCCGGCGCGGTGACGGCGCTGGGCGGCGTGGTCGGCTATGCGCTGGTCGACCAGCTCTATGACTACCTGCCGTTTTTCCTGATCATGGCCTCGAGCAGCTTTATCTATGTCGCGCTGGCCGATTTGATCCCGCAGCTGCAAAAACGCGTGACCGCCCGTGAAACCATGGCGCAGATCGCCTGGCTGGCGATTGGCATAGGCCTGGTCACGCTGATCAGTGGGATGGCGCACCACCATTGAGGTTTTTCGGCCTGGCGGCGCTGTAAGGCGGCGCTGACACGGACAAGGCGTGGCGGCCTACAAACCCCGGCTGGGCAGGGCGGGAAGATGGGGGTGAGTCTTACGTGCCCCCGTTTCCTTGTGCAAAGGCAGGCCCGCCATGAACTTCCATTCAGAACCCACCACGGTTTCCAACGCCTTCCGCCCGTCGACCGCTTTTGGCACCGGCCGGCCGCCCCACAAGGCGTCGCAGCACAAGCCGCGCATTGTTCGCCGCCCGCGTGCCGCGGCTTATATCGCGTTCTTCATCACGGTCTTCGCCAGCATGGCGGCCGCCGCGACGCTGGCGACCCACGACATTCCGCTCATGCTGCTGGGCCTGTGATGGCGGCCACAAACCCCAACGTTCCGCCGCCCGAGCCGCTGCCGCCCCTGGAGACCCCGCCGGAGCCGGGTGAGGTACAGACCACGCCCATGCCAATGACGGTGATATAGGCGAAAAAAGCGCTACCGGCAATGAAATCGGAACCGGTGTAGTGTCATAAGGCGCACAGGAAATGCGCAACGCAGGCAGGACACCCTTTCGGGTTTCCCGCAGGGTTTGACTGCTGCAAGGAGAACCGACATGCCGATAGACACCAGCCCCGAGGGCGCCGAGCTGCTGCACCAGCCGGTCGTCAAGCCATTTCCCGAAATCAGCCCCAAAGAGTCCCGTCACGCCCACCATGCCCGGCAGGCCATCGAGGATGACGGCCACAACCACGATGAGGGCGATGCCGGTGCCTCATCCGGCGCTTCCCCGGGTGCAAGCCTGAAACCGGGCCCGGCCCCTGCGCTGCCGGCTTGAGCGCCTGCTCCGCGCTTGCACCGCGCGGCAAGCTTCTATAAGGTCGGGGGACTTTTCCCCTAGGGAGACACCCATGGCCGAAGTTCTCAAGGTCCGCTGCTGCATTGCCGGCGGCGGCCCGGCCGGCATGATGCTGGGCCTGCTGCTGGCACGCGCCGGCGTGGAGGTGCTGGTGCTCGAAAAGCATGCCGATTTCCTGCGCGACTTTCGCGGCGATACGGTGCACCCGTCCACCCTGCAGGTGATCCACGAGCTGGGCCTGCTGGACAAATTCCTGGCGCGCCCGCACGAAGAGGTCAGCGAGCTGCGCGCCATCGTCGGCGACACCCAGGTGGTGCTGGCCAGCTTCAAGCGCCTGCGCATACGCTGCCAGTTCATCGCCATGATGCCGCAGTGGGAGTTCCTGGATTTCGTGCGCGACGAAGCCGAGCTTTACCCCGGTTTCCGTTTGCGGCAGAACGCCGAAGTCACGGGGTTGAGCGAAGAGGGCGGCACGGTGACGGGTGTGCATGTCACCACGCCGCAAGGCCTCCTGCAAGTGAGGGCGGATCTGGTCATAGGCGCCGACGGCCGGCGCTCGACGGTGCGCGCCGCCGCCGGGCTGGTGGTGCGCGACCTGGGCGCGCCCATCGACGTGCTGTGGATGCGGCTGCCCAAGCTGCCGGGGGATCCTTCCACCACGGGCGGGCGCATCACCACAGGCATCTTCCTGGCCATGATTGACCGCGGCAGCTACTGGCAGTGCGCCTATGTGATTCCCAAGGGCGGTATTGAGGCCGTGCGCGCGCGCGGGCTGGAGGCCTTCAGGGCCGACATGGTGAAAGTGGCGCCGCTGTTCGCGGGCCGCATGGACGCGCTGGCAAGCTGGGACGACATCAAGCTGCTGAGCGTGACGGTGGACCGGCTGGAGCGCTGGTACAGGCCCGGCCTGCTGTGCATAGGCGACGCCGCGCATGCCATGTCGCCGGTGGGCGGCGTGGGCATCAACCTGGCGGTGCAGGATGCGGTGGCGGCGGCCAATACGCTGGCGCTGCCGCTGGCCGATGCGCGCGTGGGCACGGCGGCCCTGACGCCATTCCTGGCGCAGGTCGAAAAGCGGCGCCTGCTGCCGACCCGGCTCACCCAGGCGGCGCAGGTGGCCATCCAGAACCGCGTGCTGAGCCCGGTGCTGGCGGCGCGCAGCAGCGAAGCCCCGCCCTTGGCGCTGCCCTGGCCCTTGAAGCTGATGCGCCGCTGGCCGCTGCTGCAGGCGCTGCCGGCCTATGCGGTGGGTGTGGGCGTGCGGCCCGAGCATGTACGCTCCCCGGCGCGGCCTCCCGCCTAGATTTGTAGGCTGTTTCCTACGCCATGCGCAGGCATTGCCTACAGCGGCCGTGCCGCGCGGCTTTTAGAGTGAGACCAACAGACTCTGTGCACCCCGTGCCCCCTGTGCGCCCTTGTGACAGGCGAGCCGGACTTCCGGCATAGCCGGCCGGGGCCTGAAAGCCGAAGGAGACCTTCCCATGAAAAGCAGCGACACCCTTCATGCCCACAAACCCGAACCCAGCCCTTCCAAAGGCCAGGTGGGCGACAGGCCGGACAACGGCTCCAGGAGCAGCCGCGGCGCCGGCCCCAGCTCGGGGGCGCGGCGCGACAACCCGCACAGGCGCATCCGCCTGACAGGCCACGCCCGCGCCTGCTGAAGCGCACCCCCATCGGAAAATCCCTACAGGCCCGTGGGACACAGTCTCATGGGGCATACCCGCAAGGCGCGGCTAAATTGGTGGCTGGCTGGCGCTCAGCCAACTTCCGCCGATCGACAGATTGACCTTTATCTCTACATACAAGGAAACACACATGCACGCATCCAAATTGAAACCCGCTGCCGCAACGGCCCTTGCCCTGGCTGCCCTGTTGGCACTGGGCGCCTGTGGGAAAAAAGTTGAAGACACCGGCGCGACCTCCTCGACGCCGTCCAGCTCCAGCCCCTCAACTTCCTCCACGCCTTCGACGCCTTCCACCAGCAGCGGCACCAGCCCCACGCCAACGCCGGAGGCCAGCGCTTCTGTCTCGAATTCGGGTTCAACCGCCCCCGGCACGCCGGCCAGCGGCGGCACCAAATAAAGAGAGCCGCCGCCTTCGTGCGGGCTTAAAAAAAACGCCACCAGGCAGGGCCGGTGGCGTTTTTTTGTTGGGGCGTTAACAGAGACTGCTAGCCCTGTGCCACCGGACGTTGCGGATCGCTGCACCAGTCGCTCCAGCTGCCGGCGTACAGGCCGGTCCTGCCCAGGCCGGCGATTTCCATCGCGACCAGGTTGGGCACGGCGCTGACGCCGCTGCCGCAGTGGTGCACCACGGTCGCGGGGTCGCGGCCGGCCAGCAGGGTTTCAAACTCGGCCTTGAGCTGCGCGGCCGGCTTGAATTTGCCGTCGGGCGCAATGTTCTGGCTGAAGGGCCGGTTCAGCGCGCCGGGGATATGGCCGGCCACCGGGTCCAGCGGTTCCACCTCGCCCTTGAAGCGCGGCGTGGCGCGCGCATCGATCAGGGTCTGGGCCGGCCGCCCCAGCTGCGCGGCCACGGTGTCGGCCGACACCAGCGTGGCCCTGGCCGGCGCGAGCAGGAAGCTGGCCTGGAAATGCGCGGGCTCCTCGCCGCTGTTCACCGCGCCGCCTGCCGCCTGCCAGGCCTGCAGGCCGCCGTCGAGCATGGCAACGTTTTCATGGCCGGCCCATTTGAGCATCCACCACAGGCGCCCGCAGTAGTTGGCGCCGTTGCGGTCGTAAACAACGGCCTGCATGTTGTTGGCGAAACCGACGCTGGACAGCCAGGTCGCGAACTTCTCGCGGTTAGGCAGCGGGTGGCGCCCGCCGGACGCGGGCGCGTCGGCGCCGCTGGCGGTGATGATCCCGTGGGCGCCGGGCACGCCGTGCTTGGCGCTCAGCGCGGTGTCCAGGTTGGCGTACACGGCGCCGGGGATGTGCGAGGCCAGGTACTGCTCCTGCCCCAGGCCCGGCTTCATGAGGTCGAAGCTGCAGTCGAAGATGCGCAGCGGTTTGGCCGAGGCGACCAGGGCTTGCAGCTGTTCGGCGGAAATCAGGGTGGTGTAGTTCATCTCATGCTCCTTAGTGTTCCTCTGCCGGGGCATTCGGCGCGGCGCGGGCGCGCAGCACCGTGGCGGCAATCGCGCTCACGATGATGAGCACCATGCCGGCCCAGCCGATCAGGGGAATATTGTCGCCAAACAGGATCAGGCTGTAGAGGGCCGCGAACACAATGCCCGAATACTGCAGGTTGGCCACCATCAGCGTGCCGCCGTGGTTTTCCGACATCGAGTAGGCCTTGGTCATGGCCAGCTGGCCCAGCGACGCCAGTATGCCTATGGGCGGCAGCCACAGCGCGTGTTGCCAGTTCCAGGGCGTCGCGCCCATGACCGCCATGCCCAGCGCGCCGGCCACCGCCGTGCCCACGGCGAAGTAAAACACGGTGCGGGTTTCAGGCTCGCCCATGCGCGAGATCGCCATGACCTGCATATAGGCGAAGGCGGCGCCCAGACCGGACATCAGGCCCACCAGGCCGGCAAAGGTCTGGTTCTGGTCTATAGCCGGGCGCAGCAGCATGACCACGCCGGCAAAGCTCGCGAGAATGGCCATCACCAGCGGCCCCTGGCTGGTGAATAAGGCGCCCAGGCCTGCCGCGCCGCCCTCCGGCGCGGTGCCGGCTTTCGGCGGCGTCCAGGCCATCAGCGCGCCGCCGACCAGGAAGGCCGCGATCCACACGCTGCTCATGTAGTTGAGCGTCATGGCGGTGGCCAGCGGCAAATGCGCGATGGCGTAGAACCAGGCCGACAGCGACATCACGCCGATCACGCTGCGCCAGGCGTGCATGGCCGGGTAGCGGGTGGCCAGCGTGATGCCGCGCGCACGCGCATAGGCGGCCATGAAGAGAATGCCCAGGACGCCGCGGTAGAACACCAGTTCGGCGCTGTTGAAGTGCTCCGACGCGTACTTGACGCAGACCCCCATGGTCGCAAACATGAACGAGGAAAAAATCATCCAGACGGCTTGCATGGTGTGCGGCGGGTTTAAGGGCGGGGAAGGGTGGAATGAAAAATGGCTGCGGCCCCGAAAAAAAGCGGGACTGCAGCCATCATATGCAAGGGCGCGACGTCAGATCATCTGTGTGGTTTTGCTGGCGCCCATCTCGCGGCGGTACCACTCGTGAAAGTGCTGCATGCCGTCTTCCATGGGGCTTTGGTAAGGGCCGAATTCGTTGTCGCCGCGCAGCAGCAGGGCCTTGCGGCCGGCGTCCATGCGCAGGGCGATTTCGTCGTCCTCCACGCAGGTTTCCATGTAGGCGGCCTGCTGCGCCTCGATAAATTCGCGCTCGAAGGCGCAGATTTCCTCGGGGTAGAAGAACTCCACCACGTTGAGCGTCTTGTCCGGCCCCTGCGGATGCAGCGTGCTGACCACCAGCACGTGGGGGTACCACTCGACCATCACGTGCGGGTAGTAGGTGAGCCAGATCGCGCCGTATTTGGGCGGCACGCCCTTGCGGTACTGCAGCACCACGTCGTGCCATTTCTTGTAGGTGTCGGTGCCCGGCTTGCCGAGCTTGTCCGACACGCCCACCGTCTGCACCGAATAGTCGGCCTCGAGCTGCCAGCGCAGGTCGTCGGTGGTGACGAAGCCGCCCAGGCCGGGGTGGAAGGGGCCGACGTGGTAGTCCTCGAGGTAGACCTCGATGAAGGTCTTCCAGTTGTAGTTGCACTCGTGCAGGTGGACCTTGTCGAGCTGGTAGCCCGAAAAATCGAGGTCGGTATGGGTGGCCAGCTGCGCCATCTCGGCCGCGACGTCGCGGCCGTTGTCCTCGAACACCAGGCCGTTCCAGGTCGTGGTCTTGTAGCGGTTCAGGTTCAGGCAGGGATCGATCTCGAAGTGCGGCGCGCCTATGAGCTCGCCCGAGGTGTTGTAGGTCCAGCGGTGCAGCGGGCAGACGATGTTGCTGCCGGTGTTGCCGCGGCCCTGCAGCATGGTCGACTGCCGGTGCCGGCAGACGTTGGAGATCAGCTCTATGCCCGAAGCATTGCGCACCAGCGCCCGGCCTTCACCCTCATGCGGCAGGGCGTAGTAGTCGCCCAGGTTGGGCACCGCCAGTTCATGGCCCAGGTAGCGCGGCCCGTGCGTGAACAGCTTTTGCTGCTCCCGCTGGTACAGGCCCGCATCAAAGTAGCTGGAAATCGGGAGCTGGCTGGTGGCCTGAAGGAGGCGAAGGCTGAGATCAGACATGCAAATTTCGGGTGAACATGCCGCCGCGCGAGGCTTTGGAGGCAGTTGACAAACCAGGGAAGCAGGCTGAGCGTCAGCCCACGGGTGAAAACAAGGCCGGGTTTCCCGCAACGGGGTCACCGTTGTTATCGAGAACTGTTATCAATTGTACCCGCGCGGGGTGAATCCGGGGGCTTTGCGCGCCGCCGCCGGATAATACGAATATTGCATTTGCAGCCCCGGGTGCCGGGCGCCGCAATTCCTTCGCAACGGCCTAAAATCAGGCCTACCTCCAAAGAACCATGGCCAAAAGCGCTTCATCCCCCACCTCTTCCACGCCTGCCGCCGAGGCGCTGCCCGCCAGCTATGAGGCGGCCCTGCAGGAACTCGAGGAGCTGGTGGACAGCCTGGAGTCCGGCCAGCTGCCGCTGGACCAGCTGCTGACAGGCTACCAGCGCGGCGCGCAGCTGCTGAAGTTCTGCCGCGACAAGCTCGAAGCCGTGGAAACCCAGATCAAGGTGCTCGAAGGCACGGAACTCAAGCCCTGGGTGCAGGAGTAAAGCGGCGCGAAAGCCGCGACCCCGCAACCCTATCCAGACACAAACAGAGATACCGATTGAACGCCCCTGACAAACTGCCCCTGTTCACGCTGAGCGACTGGAGCGCAAGACAGCTTGCCACCGTCGAGAGCGCCTTGTCCCGCTGGGTGGCCTGCCCCACCGATGCGCCCGCGCCCGCCGGCCTGGGCGACGCCATGCGTTATGCCGTGCTCGACGGCGGCAAGCGCCTGCGTCCGCTGCTGGTCATGGCGGCCTGTGAGGCCGTGGGCGGCAACGGCCAAGCCGCCTTGCGCGCCGCCTGCGCAGTCGAGCTGATCCACGCCTATTCGCTGGTGCACGACGACATGCCCTGCATGGACAACGACGTGCTGCGCCGCGGCAAGCCCACGGTGCACGTCAAGTTCGGCCAGGCCCAGGCGCTGCTGGCCGGCGACGCGCTGCAGGCCCTGGCCTTTGAGTTCCTGACACCCGAAGATGGTTCGGTCGACGCTGCCACGCAGGCGCGGCTGTGCCGCATGCTGGCCCAGGCGGCCGGTTTCCAGGGCATGGCCGGCGGCCAGGCGATTGACCTGGCCAGCGTGGGCATGCCCTTGAATTCGCAGCAGCTGCACGAGATGCACCGCCTGAAAACCGGCGCGCTGCTGGAGGCCAGCGTCATGATGGGCGCGGCCTGCGGCACTGTGGCGCCCGCGGCCTGGCAGGCCTTGCGCGACTACGGCGCGGCCGTCGGCCTGGCCTTCCAGGTGGTCGACGACATCCTCGACGTCACCGCCGACTCCGCCACGCTGGGCAAGACCGCCGGCAAGGATGCCGCCCAGGACAAGCCCACCTTTGTTTCGCTGATGGGGCTGGAGGCTTCCAGGGCCTATGCGCAGCAGCTGCTGGCCAGGGCCCTGGCCGGGCTGGACGCCAGCGGGCTGGCCCGCACCGAGGCCTTGCGCGCGCTGGCCGACATGCTGGTCAACCGCCACCACTAGGACACAAGACACAGGCCCCGAACGGCACAGTGCCGACCAACCAGGAAAACAGGAAGTCAGGAAATCAGGGAAGAGGAACCGGCCTCGCCATAACAACGACACCACGATGTACCCATTGCTCGAAACCATCCACAGCCCCGCCGACCTGCGCAAGCTGCCGCGCAACGGCCTGAAACCCCTGGCCGACGAGCTGCGCGCCTTCGTGCTCGACAGCGTCTCCCAGACCGGCGGGCACCTGAGTTCCAACCTCGGCACCGTGGAACTCACGGTGGCCTTGCACTACGTCTTCAACACCCCCGAAGACCGCCTGGTCTGGGACGTGGGCCACCAGACCTATCCGCACAAAATCCTCACGGGCCGGCGCGAGCGCATGGGCAGCCTGCGCCAGTTCGGCGGGCTGTCGGGCTTTCCGCGCCGCGACGAAAGCGAGTACGACACCTTCGGCACCGCCCATTCGTCGACCTCGATCTCCGCCGCGCTGGGCATGGCGCTGGCCGCCCAGCAAAAGGGCGAAGACCGCCATGCCGTGGCCATCATCGGCGACGGCGCCATGAGCGCCGGCATGGCTTTCGAGGCCTTGAACAACGCGGGCGTGCACGACCACTGCAAGCTGCTGGTGGTGCTCAATGACAACGACATGAGCATCAGCCCGCCCGTGGGCGCGCTCAACCGCTACCTGGCCCAGCTCATGAGCGGACGCTTTTACGCGTCGGCCAAACATGTGGGCAAGCAGGTGCTGCGCGTGGCGCCGCCGCTGCTCGAGCTGGCCAAGCGCCTGGAGTCGCATGCCAAGGGCATGGTCGTGCCGGCCACACTGTTTGAAAACTTCGGCTTCAACTACATAGGCCCCATAGACGGCCACGACCTCGAGTCGCTGGTGCCCACGCTGGAAAACATCAAGCACCTGATGGACAACAACGGCGGCCCGCAGTTCCTGCACGTGGTCACCAAAAAAGGCCAGGGCTACAAGCTGGCAGAAGCCGACCCCATCGCCTACCACGGCCCCGGCAAGTTCGACCCGGCCATGGGCCTGCAAAAATCCAGCGCGCCGGCCAAGCAGACCTTCACCCAGGTCTTCGGCCAGTGGCTGTGCGACATGGCCGAGCACGACGCCCGCCTGGTCGGTATCACGCCGGCCATGCGCGAAGGCTCCGGCATGGTCGAGTTCCACAAACGCTTTCCGGCCCGCTACCACGACGTCGGCATCGCCGAGCAGCATGCGGTGACCTTTGCCGCCGGCATGGCCTGCGAAGGGCTCAAGCCCGTGGTCGCGATCTATTCGACCTTTTTGCAGCGCGGCTACGACCAGCTGATCCACGACGTGGCCTTGCAGAACCTGCCCGTGGTGTTCGCGCTGGACCGCGCCGGCCTGGTCGGCGCCGACGGCGCCACGCATGCGGGCGCCTACGACATTCCCTACCTGCGCTGCATCCCCAACATGAGCGTGGCCTGCCCCGCCGACGAACGCGAATGCCGCAAGCTGCTGTCCTCCGCCTTCGAGCAAAACCACCCGGTGGCCGTGCGCTATCCGCGCGGTGCCGGCGCCGGCGTGGAGCCCGAAGCCGGGCTGGAGGCACTGCCCTTCGGCAAGGGCGAAATCCGCCGCGAAGGCGCGGGCGTCGCCATCCTGGCTTTCGGCACGCTGCTGTACCCGGCCCTGCAGGCCGCTGAAAAACTGGGCGCCACCGTCGTCAACATGCGCTGGGCCAAGCCGCTGGACACCGAACTGCTGCTCAAGGTCGCGGCCGGCCATGAAGCCCTGGTCACAGTGGAAGAGGGCGCCATCATGGGCGGCGCCGGCAGCGCCGTCAGCGAAGCCCTGCAAGCCGCGGGCATCAACAAGCCGGTGCTGCACCTGGGCCTCAAGGACGAGTTCATCGAACACGGCGACCACGCCAAACTGCTGGCCATGCAGGGCCTCGATGCCGCAGGCATTGAAGTGTCCGTCACGGCGCGCTTCGGTGCGCTGCTCGAATCCGGAAAATCCACCAAACCGGTGCTCAAGTCCGTCGCTTGAGCTACTGAGTTCGCCACGCCCTGAAAGCTGTTAAACCAAGCAGGGGCCGCGGAACCGGCTTTGCCGGGCCGCAGGCGCAGCGGCCCCCTCGGGGGGCAGGGAGTTACACGAAGTGAACGACCGTGGGGGCTCACATAGACAGCTTGCTGTCAGCTCTTCAAGGGTAAACCCGCCCGGGTGACACCCCCCTGATTTTTAGAATTCCCCAGGACCTGCGCAGGCAGTCTGGCCGGCTCATGCGCGGGCCCCAGGGAATTCTATTTTTCACACTTCGGAGTCAAGTTGATGGATCGTCGTTCACTCATCAAGCACGCGGGCGTTGCCGGCGTGCTGGCCGCGGGCGTCGCGCCCGCCGTTCATGCGCAGGCCGCCGTTCGCTGGCGCCTGGCCTCCAGCTTCCCCAAGTCGCTGGACACGATTTACGGCGGCGCGGAGACCTTCGCCAAACACGTCAAGGCGATCTCGGGCGGCAAGTTCGAAATCTCGGTCCATGCGGCCGGCGAACTGATGCCCGCCTTCGGCGTGGTCGACGGCGTGCAGCAGGGCTCCATCGAAGCGGCCCACACGGCACCCTACTACTTCTTCGGCAAGGACGAGACCTTCGCCATAGGTGGGGCGATTCCCTTCGGCCTGAACAGCCGCCAGATGAGCGCCTGGACCTTCGAGGGCAACGGCCTGAAGCTGATGCGCGAGTTCTACGCCAAATACAACATCATCAGCTTCCCCTGCGGCAATACCGGCGCGCAGATGGGCGGCTGGTTCCGCAAGGAAATCAAGTCGCTGGCCGACATGAAGGGCCTGAAATTCCGCGTCGGCGGTTTTGCCGGCAAGGTCATAGAGCGCCTGGGCGGCGTGCCGCAAAACATTCCCGGCGGCGAGATCTACCAAGCGCTGGAAAAAGGCACCATAGACGCGGCCGAATGGATAGGTCCCTATGACGACCAGAAACTGGGCTTCAACAAGGTGGCGCCCAACTACTACTACCCCGGCTGGTGGGAAGGCGGCCTGCAGCTGGACCTTTACATCAACCAGAAGGCCTACGACGCGCTCACGCCCGAGTACAAGGCCATCGTCGAAGTCGCCAGCGCGGCGGCCCACGTCGACATGCAGGCCAAATACGACGCCAAGAACCCCACGGCCCTCAAGCAACTGGTGGGCGCCGGCGCCAAGCTGCGTCCCTTCCCCGCGGACGTCATGAGCGCAGCCTTCAAGGAGTCCATGAAGCTCTACGAAGAGCTGTCGGCCAGGAACGAAAGCTGGCGCAAGGTCTACGCCGATTATTCGAAATTCCGCGGCGACCAGAACCTCTGGTTCCGTTTCACCGAAGCCACTTTCGACCGCTTCATGCAAAGCCAGAAACTGTAAGCAGGCCTCACCGGGCTGTTTGCCCGCACGCCAGCCCCGAGCACGCCTGCCCCGCGCAGGCCCGTGCCGGAGAAAGCCGCCCATGGGGCGGTTTTTTTTTGGCATTTTTTTGACGAAATCTGTGGTGATCTACGGGTAAGAACGGGGTAACTTTCTGAAAAAGAGTGACAAAGTGTCCATGCTCCGCCGGCGCGTCCGGGACGCTGCAACTATTGCAGTACCCGGCCGTGCTGCGGACCCCCTACGGACAACTTCAATAACTTCAGGAGAGAGTTTTATGGATCGTCGCTCACTCATCAAAAATGCCGGCATCGCCGGTGTGCTGGCTGCCGGCGTAGCGCCAGCGGTTCATGCCCAGGCCGCCGTGCGATGGCGGCTGGCATCGAGCTTCCCGAAATCGCTGGACACCATCTTCGGCGCGGCCGAGGTGTTCGCCAAGGCCGTCAAGAACATGTCCGGCGGCAAGTTCGAAATCTCGGTCCATGCGGCCGGCGAACTGATGCCCGCCTTCGGCGTGGTCGACGGCGTGCAGCAGGGCTCCATCGAGGCGGCCCACACCGCGCCCTATTATTTCTTCGGCAAGGACGAATGCTTCGCGCTGGGCTGCGCCATCCCCTTCGGCCTGAACAGCCGGCAGATGAGCGCCTGGATGTACGAAGGCAACGGCCTGAAGCTGATGCGCGAGTTCTACACCAAGTACAACATCGTCAATTTCCCGGGCGGCAACACCGGCGCCCAGATGGGCGGCTGGTACCGCAAGGAAATCAAGTCCGTCAAGGACATCAAGGGCCTGAAGATGCGCATTGGCGGCTTCGCCGGCAAGGTGCTCGAGCGCATTGGCGGCGTGCCGCAGAACATCCCCGGCGGCGAGATCTACCAGGCGCTGGAAAAAGGCACCATCGATGCCGCCGAATGGGTGGGCCCGTATGACGACCAGAAGCTGGGCTTCAACAAGGTCGCGCCGTTTTACTACTACCCCGGCTGGTGGGAGGGCGGCCCCGAGCTGGACTTCTTCATCAACAACAAGGCCTTCGAGGCGCTCTCGCCCGAATACAAGGCCATCGTGGAGGCCGCCGCGGCCCAGGCCCACGGCGAGATGCAGGCCAAATACGATGCCAAGAACCCGGCCGCCCTCAAGCAGCTGGTGGGCGCGGGCACCAAGCTGCGGCCTTTCCCCACCGACGTGATGAACGCCGCCTTCAAGGAAGCCATGGCCCTGTATGAGGAACTCAGCGCCAAGAACGAGAGCTGGAAAAAAATCTACGCCGACTACTCCAAGTTCCGCGCCGACCAGAACCTGTGGTTCCGCTTCACCGAAGCCACCTTCGACCGCTTCATGCAAGCCCAGAAGCTTTGATTCCCGCGGGGCCTTTGCGCCCCGTCAGGAATTTGCAAGCCGCCTCCCAGAGGCGGCTTTTTTTATTCTTGAAACAGGTGGATAAAAACGGAGTGATCTCGAAGTAAAAGCTGACAAAATCCCAGCTGGCCTTCGCTTGGGGACGCTGCCTTTACCGGCCGTACCGGCTCGAGAGGTCCGGCGGGCGCCATTCAGGCCCCGCACGTTTGACAAACTTTCAGGAGATAGTATTTTGGATCGTCGCTCCCTTATCAAAAACGCCGGCATTGCCGGCGTTCTCGCTGCCGGCATCGCCCCCGCGGTTCACGCGCAGGCCACCATACGCTGGCGCCTGGCTTCCAGCTTCCCCAAGCCGCTGGACACGATTTACGGCGCCGCCGAAGTGTTCGCCAAGAAGGTCGGCGAGATGACCGGCGGCAAGTTCCAGATCAGCGTGCACGCGGGCGGTGAACTGATGCCCGCTTTCGGCGTGGTCGACGGCGTGGGCCAGGGTTCCGTGGAAATGTGCCACACCGTGCCTTACTACTACTTCGGCAAGAACGAGGCCTTCGCCATTGGCGCGGCCATTCCCTTCGGCATGAACTCGCGCCAGATGTCGGCCTGGATGTACGAGGGCAACGGCCGCAAGCTCATGAACGAGTTCTACGCCAAGTACAACCTCGTAAGCTTCCCCGGCGGCAACACCGGCACCCAGATGGGCGGCTGGTTCCGCAAGGAAATCAAGACCGTGGCCGACCTGAAGGGCCTGAAGTTCCGCATCGGCGGCTTTGCCGGCAAGGTGGTGGAGCGCCTCGGCGTGGTGCCGCAAAACCTGCCCGGCGGCGAAATCTACCAGGCGCTAGAAAAGGGCACGCTGGACGCAGCCGAGTGGGTGGGCCCTTACGACGACCAGAAGCTGGGCTTTAACAAGGTCGCGCCGTTTTATTACTACCCCGGCTGGTGGGAAGGCGGTCCTGAAGTGGACTTCTTCATCAACAACAAGGCCCTCGAAGCCCTGCCCGCGGAGTACAAGGCGATTGTCGAAAGCGCCGCCTCGCACGCGCACATCGACATGCAGGCCAAGTACGACGCCCGCAACCCGACCGCACTGAAGCAGCTGGTGGGTGCCAAGACCAAGATCCTGCCCTTCCCCAAGCCCGTGCTCGACGCTTCGTTCAAGGCCGCCATGGACCTGTACGGCGAGCTGGCCGAGAAGAACCCCGACTGGAAGAAGATCTACAGCGACTACCGCGCTTTCCAGAAGGACCAGATCCTGTGGTTCCGCTTCGCCGAGTCGCGCTTTGATACCTATATGCAAGGCGTAACGCTGTAAGCGCTGCCCATGCATAAAAAAACCGCGACATGTCGCGGTTTTTTTTCGCCTGCTTTTTTTCAGGGCAGCGGTTGCCGTCTCTAACGTTGGCTGCGAAAAGTCTTGAGTTCGCTGACAAGGCGTTCGAATTCCGCCACCATCTCGGGCGAGGCCGCATAAAACACCGCGAACTTGCCCATCAGCGTGCGCACATAGAGGCGCGGCGCGATCAGCCATTCGAGCCCGCGCACGCGGATCAGCTTGCCGTAGGCCAGCTCGCGCAGCTCCATGTGTTTGTCCCAGACCCAGCTCTGGTGCAGGCCCTGCTCGTCGATGCGGGTGACGCTGCGCAGGATGTGCCACCAGGTGTAGCCCACCAGCAGCAGGCCCGCGATAAACCAGCCGCCGGCGGCCGATGCGCCCGAGGCCCTGCCGGCCAGCCAGGCCTGCGCAAAGGCCGCGGCCAAGGCCAGCACGATAACGGTCGCCAGGATCTTGAAGGTCACGGAAAACGCCTTCCCGGAGATGCTTCCGCCCGTAGGCGTGAACTTGAAGGGCGGTGGGCCGAAGTAGGTATTGGATGCGGGCGTGGGGTCCATGGCGGGCTCGTGGGTGATGCGAAGGATAGGGCTGTCATGGCGAAGGCGCAATAAAAACGCCCCTCGCGAAAGGGGCGTTGCACCGGCCTGGAAGACGGCGGGCGTTTACTTGGTCTTGAACAGCTCGTCGACTTTTTTCTGTTCGTCTTCGGCGGTCGGCTCTGCCGGCGGCGCCAGCGGATCGCTGCCTGCAGCGCCGCTGGCCGCGCCCGCGGGCGGGGTGGCGCTGTCGTCGACCGGCACTTCGATCTTGACCTTGTCCAGGTCTATCACCGCGGGCTTGTCGAGGAAGACGGTCACCGTCTGCGGCACGAAGATCACGATCGCCACCAGCAGCAGCTGCATCGCCACCCAGGGAATCGCGCCCAGGTAGATGTCGTTGGACTTGATGGGTTTGGGGATGCGCCCTTCCTTGAACAGCGTGTCGGCGATGCCGCGCAGGTAGAACAGCGCGAAGCCGAAAGGCGGGTGCATAAAGCTGGTCTGCATGTTCACGCACAGCAGCACGCCGAACCAGATCAGGTCAATGCCCAGCTTGTCGGCGACCGGGCCCAGCATGGGCAGGATGATGAAGGCGATCTCGAAGAAGTCGAGGAAGAAAGCCAGGAAGAAGATGAAGGCATTGACGGCGATCAGGAAGCCTGTCTGGCCACCGGGCAGGCCGGTGAGCATGTGCTCGACCCACTTGGCGCCGTCCACACCCTGGAACACCATCGAGAAGACGCGCGCGCCTATCAGGATGAACACCACCATGGCCGTCAGGCGCATGGTGCCTATCATGGCTTCCCAGGTCAGCGCGCGGGTCAGGCGCTTGTGCATGGCGGCCAGCACCAGCGCGCCCACCACACCCATGGCACCGGCTTCGGTCGGCGTGGCGATGGCGGTGTCGATGCCCGGCAGGCCACCCATGGAGCCCAGCACCGCGAAGATCAGGATGGCCGAGGGGATGATGCCGCGCAGGCATTTGGCCCACAGCGCCCAGCCGTTGAGCGTGCGCGCGTTTTTTGGAACACCGGGCACATGGTCCGGTTTGAACACGCCGAGCGCGAAGGTGTAGCCCGCGAAGATCAGCACCTGCAGGATGGAAGGGCCCCAGGCGCCCTTGTACATGTCGCCCACCGAGCGGCCCAGCTGGTCGGCCATGACGATCAGCACGAGGGAAGGCGGCACCAGCTGCGTGATGGTGCCCGAGGCCGCCAGCACGCCGGTGGCGTAGCGCATGTTGTAGCCGTAGCGGATCATCACGGGCAGGGAGATCATCGCCATGGCGATCACCTGGCCGGCCACCGTGCCGGTGATGGCGCCCAGAATGAAGCCGACGATGATGACCGAGTAGCCCAGGCCGCCTTTGGCGGGGCCGAACAGCTGGCCCATGGAGTCCAGCATGTCCTCGGCCAGCCCGCATTTCTCAAGGATGGCGCCCATGAAGGTGAAGAAGGGAATCGCCAGCAGCAGATCGTTCGACAAAATGCCGAACATATTGAGCGGCAGGTTGGACATGAAGCTGGCCGGGAACCAGCCCATCTCGATGGCCAGAAAGCCCGAACCCAGCCCGAGGGCGGCCAGCGAGAAGGCGACGGGGAAGCCGATCAGCATGATCAGCACGAGGCCCGCGAACATGATCGGGGCGAAATTTTCCATTTGCATGGCGTAGTCCTGAAAGTATTTTTATGGGAGCGGGTGATGCAAACGGATCACTGGACCGGCTTCTCGTAGTGCGTGTCCATCTCGAACTTGCCCTGGAGGTAGCAGATACGCTTGATGATTTCCGACAGGCCCTGCACGAACATCAGGCCGAAGCCCAGGGGCAGCAGCAGCATGGCGGGCCAGCGGATCAGGCCGCCCGCGTTGCCCGAGACTTCCCCGGAGATGTACATGCTCATGAACAGCGGCCAGCTCAGGTAGGTCAACAGGCCCATTACCGGCAGCAGGAAGAAGACCAGGCCGAAGATGTCCACATAGACCGGCCCATTGCCTTTGAGCTTGCCGTAGATGATGTCGACCCGTACATGCTCGTTGAGCTTGAGCACCACGGGCGCGCCCAGCATCACGGTGCCGGCGAACAGGTACCACTGGATTTCCAGCCAGCCGTTGGAGCTGATGTCCAGGCCGTAGCGTACAAAGGCGTTGCCGGCTGAAATCAGCGCGGCAAACAACACCGTCCAGGCGGCGATCTTGCCCAGCCGCGTGGTCAGCCAGTCATAGGCCAGTGCGAGTTTGAGAAGTGCGGACACGGGGGATGTCTCCGATCAGTTTTTTTGAATGAGAAAGTACCCACCGGGTACGCCGAGGCATGAATGGTACGACGGATGCCCGCCGCCGCACTGAATAAAGACTGACAAAAAATTTCCGGGTTTACCCTAGGGGTATTGCGCCTGTGGCAGGCCCCCTGCCTCTTTTTTCAGCGAATGGCCATTCCCCGGCCCGCGGCGACTTCCCCAATCACCGCCGCATCCCCAAACCCCTGCTCCCGGAAAATCCCCAGCACCTCGTCCGCGCTGTCCGCGCTGCAGGACACCAGCAGCCCGCCCGAGGTCTGCGGGTCGCTCAGCAAGGCCTTGTCGACTTCGGTGAAGCCGGCCGGCAAACTCACTTCGGTCCCATAGCTGGCCCAGTTGCGGCCTGAGGCGCCCGTCACGCAGCCTTGCGCCGCGAGTTCTCGTGCCCCGGGGATCAGGGGCACGCGCTGCCAGTCGATGCGAAGCTGCAGGCCGGCGCCGCGCGCCAGTTCCAGGCCGTGGCCGGCCAGGCCGAAGCCGGTGATGTCGGTCAGCGCGTGCACGCCTTCCATGCGCGCCAGGGCGATGCCGGGTTTGTTGAGCTGTGTGGTGAGCGCCACCATGCGGGCATAACCCTGGGCATCGAGTTTTTCTTTTTTCAGCGCCGCCGAGAGTATGCCCACGCCCAGCGGCTTGCCCAGCACCAGCACGTCGCCGGCGCGCGCGCCGGAATTTTTCTTGACGCGCGACGGATGCACCAGGCCCATCACCACCAGGCCGTAGATAGGCTCCACCGAATCGATGGTGTGGCCGCCCGCAATCGGGATGCCGGCCTCGCGGCAGGCGTCCTGCCCGCCGCGCAGGATGGCGCCTATGGTTTCCAGCGGCAGCACGTTGACGGGCATGCCCACCAGCCCCAGCGCCATGATGGGCGTGCCGCCCATGGCGTAGACGTCGCTGATCGCATTGGTCGCGGCGATGCGCCCGAAGTCGTAGGGGTCGTCCACGATGGGCATGAAGAAGTCGGTGGTGGCGATCAGCGCCTGCTCGTCGTTGAGCTGGTACACGGCCGCGTCGTCGGCGGTCTCTATGCCCACCAGCAGTTGCGGCGGAATGTTCAGGCCCGGCAGGTTGCCCGAATTTTTCAGGATCTCGCTGAGCACGCCGGGCGCGATCTTGCAGCCGCAGCCGCCGCCGTGCGAGAGGCTGGTGAGCCGGGGTGCGGCGGATGGCTTGGGCGTGGCGGGCTGGGTCATGGTGCGGCTTTCAAATCGAGGGTGGCGTGGCGCGCGCATCGCGTGCGCATGCACGGCGCCAGTGCATCAAGTTTATGGCAAGCCCCGGCGCCGCCGCTTCATCCACGGCCCATCACGGGCCTGCGCGCAAGGGAAATTTTCACACGCGCTTTTGTAATTGCCTGTAATCGCTTTGGCCATGGGCCTTCCCTAGAGTAGCAGCACTGAAACGCAAAGGCCCGCGGGCCCCGAGCAGACAAGCCACCAAGGGAAGCGCCATGGATATCAAACTGCGATTCGTCAACAAGTCCAACGACGGCAACAAGTCCGAAGTGGTGATCTATCAGAAGAACGTGCTGAGCACCATGGCCTCGCTGTCCGTGGCCTGGAAGGTGATCCGCTACTGCGGGCGCGACTGCACCCACCCTTTCATTTACCCCGACGGCTACGAGGTGTCCGTCACCGACGAGAACGCCAACTTCACGCCGCGCCTGAAGGCCAAAAACGGCCAGATGCTGAGCCTGGTCCAGACCCCTACCGGCAACCGGCGCCTGCTGTACACCGGGCCGGCCGGCGCGTCGACCGAGCTGGATGTGCTCAACGACATGAGCCAGGGCGCGGTCGATGTCTGCATCTTCAAGGACGGCCGCCTGATGGGCGTGAAGACTTCGGTCTCTCCCGGGCAGAAGGCGGTTTTCCAGTACCAGCCGGCACTGTGGATAGGCGTGACCTCCGAGGTCATCCAGGGCCAGCCCATCAACTCCGCCGTGATGTCGGACATCAACACCGAGCTTTCGCTGATCGGCATCGCCAGCGCCGACATCGTGATGACGGGCGGCGGCCCGGGCGAGGGCGCGACAGCCTACGAATTCAATCTCGAAAACATCGTTCAGGCCTGAGGGAAAAGCCGGGACTGGACACGCTGGGTTCGCCGCCGGGGCAGCAGGGCAACGATGGCAAACGGGCAACGCACAGTGCGCTGCCATCTTTTTAATCAACAGGAGTAAACCATGGATATTGCGCTGAATTTCATCAACAACTCGAATGACGCGAACAACTCGGAGATCGTGATTTTCCAGAAGAACGTCGCGACCAACTTTGACGAGCTCGCGGTGGCCTGGCAGGTCATCCGCTACTGCGGCCAGGGTGACAACCATCCCTTTACCTTCCCCATGACCATGCAGGTCGGCGCCAGCGACAGCTACGGCAACTACACGCCGCAGCTCGATGCGCAGAACGGCCAGCTGTTCCAGATGGCGCTGACGACCTCGGGCGACCGCCTGGTGCCCGCGGGCAGCGGCACCAGCTCCAAGGAAGTGCAGGTGCTCAACAGCCTGCCCATGGGCGCCATCAATGCCAGCATCTACAAGGCCGGCAAGCTGCTGGCGATCAAGACCTCGATCGCGCCGCAGCAAAAAGCGGTGTTCGAGTTCAAGCCCACCATCTGGATCGGCGTGGCTTCGCAAATCGTGCAGGGCCAGGTCATGGACTCGGCGATCATCTCCAACATCAACACCGAGCTGTCCCTGCTGGGCATCGCCAGCGCCGACATCGTCATGACCGGTGGCGGCCCAGGCGCCAGTTCGACACCTTTCGCCTTCAACCTCGAAAACATCGTGATGTGCTAAACCCGCCTCGCCGGCGCCCGGCCCCAGCGCCGCGCGCCGGCGTTGCGGGCCGCATGCCCATCCCCCAGGAGCGCCCGAGTGAACGAAATGGTCAAAAGAAGCTGGTCGGCCATGGACGGCTGCCTGGTTTTCGATTTCACCATCAACCGTGAGCCCGGCGACGATATCCCGTCCCTTGCCAATGTGTCCTGCAAGTCCGGCCCGGCCGACAGCCAGCTGGTCACCATCACACGGCAGTGGCCGGCCAGGCCTTTTGAATTCAAGTTCCGGTCCGGCTGCTACGTCACGGGTTACCTGCAGCAGAGAACGCCGGTGCACATCGACGGCGTGACCAACACCGCCATCTTTGCCGACATCCATTACGGCATGAGGGGGCAGAACGACGACCACCATTTCGAGGGCATCATGGTGGCCTGCCCCGCGCGCGGGCCGCTGCCGCCACCGGGACCGCCCTGGCCTCCGGGCCCGCCTTGGCCGCCGGCTCCGCCCATAGTGCCGGATCCCCCCATAGACCCGGTCGAGCCGCTCCCTGTCGTCACCACCCATCCCGACGAGCTGTTCCCTTATGTGTATGTGCGGCGCTGGCCCAAACTCAGCGCCGACGACCTGCTTTACGGTTTCATCCGCTATGCCAGCGCCAGCCCGCCGTGGTGCGGTTTTTTCGGCGACCTGGTCAGCGCGCGCAACCAGCCGCAGGGCGCGCGCGAGGCCGCGCAGAAGCTTGCGGTGGACTTCATCGACGGCAGTGTTTACCCGGGCGACTTCATTCGCGACATGGACAGCCTCGCGGGTCCCGTCAGCCGCTTCCCCGAACTTTTCAGGCGTCTGCCCCCACTGGAGGGCGCACCGGCGGCCTGGCTGGCCGGGGCCTGCGAGCAGCTCACGCGGCTGCTGTCGCGCTACGCGCTGGACTGGGGTTATTTTGATTCCGCCGCCTATGCCAAAACGCTGGACGGCGTCTGGCAAAGCTACTTCGCCCTGGTGATCACCCTGGGCTACGACACCGCGCTGCTCGATGAGTTCACCCAGGCCCTGCTCATGGCCCACCTGATCGAGGTGGCGCTGCAGCCCTTCGAAAGCATGACGCAGGCCGGCGCTGCCGCCGGAGCAGCGGCCGCCCCAGCTGAGGGCGGTCCTGCAGCAGCGCCCATGGCCGCGGACCCGCCCTTTCTGGCCACGGCGCAGATCCATGCGCTGCTGCATGCCACGCCGGTCCTGAGTGAACAGGTGTTTCCGCTGCCGGCGGCGCAGGGCGCCGCCACGGCCTCGCCGCCGCCGGGGCTGCCGGGCTGGATAGAGCCCTATGCCATAGGCGAGCTGCAGATGGTGCGCCAGCGCCTGCTGCGCTACCAGTGCGGCGAGATCGCGCGCATCGAGAACGTGATGTGCGGCGAGCGCCGCGAGGTCACCCACAAACGGACGCATCGCCAGCTCGACGAGCTGCGCCAGAGCAGCGGCGAAAAGCAGCTGCTGCAAAACGACGCCGCGGACGAACGCAGCAACTTGCAGGAAGAGGCGCGCAAAACCGTGGCCGGGGTGGTGGAAACCAATCAGTACAACAACTTCACCAGCAGCTACGGCCCGCCCACCCAGGCCACGCTGGACGGCTCGTGGAGCAAGACGGTGCAGCCGGGTGCCACGCCGGGGCTGGACGACACCACACGTTTTGCGCGCGACATCCTGAGCAAGACCGTCAACCGCATCAGCCGCAGCGTGAGCCTGACGCGCGCCAGCAGCACCATGAGCCAGACCGAAGACTCGGTGGTCAGCCTGGTCGACAACACGGGCGGCACGCACAGCCTGCGCGGCGTCTACCGCTGGCTCAACAAGGTGTACGAGGCCTGCGTCGTCAACTACGGCCAGCGCCTCATGATGGAGTTCATGGTGTGCAAGCCCGCCGCCGCTTTCATTGCGGGCGAGCAGGCCCTGGCCGGGCAGGACTTCGTCAAGCCCTTGCCGCCGCTGCGGCTGCACATCGCCACCTTCAAGGACATCCAGCCGGGCAATTACGCCGGCCTGGGCGCTTACTACGGTGTGCTCGACCTGGCGCCGCCGCCGCTGGCGCAGCGTTTCGCCTCGGCCACCCTGCGCGACGGCGAGGAAAAGCAGATCGCGGTTCCCGCCGGCTACTGCGCCACCAAGGCCTTTGTCGCTTACCTCAGCGCGCCCACCGGCCTGCCGGCGCCCGTGGTGCTGGTGGGGCGGCAGGCCATCACCCCGCCCGGCCCCCCGGACGGAACGGCGCTGTCCGGCGAGGACGACAGCGTGCCGGTGTCGGTGCTCGATTACCCGCCCAGCATTTCCCCGCCCAGCGACGCGCAGGTGCAGGTCAACGTCGAGATCCAGTGCGCGCCCTCGGAGCGCTGCATGGACGAGTGGCGCATCCGTGTTTACGCCGCTGTCATGCGCGCCTACCAGGAGCGGCTCGCGGCTTACCAGCTCCGCGTCGAGGGCGGCCCGCAAGGCCGCGCGGCCACGCGCTCGCCGCTGGCGAACCGGCAGATCGAGCAGCGCGAACTCAGGAACGCCTGCCTGCGCCTGCTGCTCGAACGCATGCTCACGCTGACCGGCATGAACGAGCGGGGTTTCGCGCAGTCGCCGCCCTCGGAATTCGCCGTCTACGAGCCGCGCTACCTGCAGTTCTTCGACAAGGTGCTGGAGTGGAATGAAATGGCCTACAGCTTTTACGCCAGCCCCGGCCCGGGCGGCGGCTGTGGTGGTGGCGTGGAACTGGGCAGCCTGGCCGCCGACGATGACGCGCTGTTCGCGAGCTTTGTGCAGGCCGACCAGGCGCGTGTGCTGCTGCCGGTGCAGCCCGCGCACGTGATGGCGTTTTTGTATTTCTATTCGTCCGGCATGTTGTGGGCCTCGGCTGACCGGCTGGCGCCGGCCAACCCGGTCGACGTCCCGCTGGTCAACGACCTCAAGCAGTCCGGGCCCGTGCGCCATCCGGTGCGGCCCCTAGGCCCGTGCTGGGAAGTGCTGGTGCCCACGGCCATGCAGGTGCTGGACGAGACCTGTACCGGCGTGGTGCCCGGTGCGGCCCTGGAGGGCTTGGAGAGCCCGGGGAGTGCGGCAACATGATGGCGCCCGGCATGAGCCTTCCCTTTTTCGTGCGCCCGGGCTTTGGCGAGCTGCCGGTCGGCTCCGTCACGGCTTTCGCCGGCGCCCTGGGCGCGCCCGATAGCGCCGGTACGGCCAGCCCCGTGGCAGCGCAGGACTACGTCACCGACCCGCTGGAAGCCTGGGGCTGGATGTTTTGCGACGGCCGTTCCTTGCCCACCTATGACTATCCCGAGCTGTTCGCGGTGCTGGGTTATGTCTACGGCGGCAGCGGCAACCAGTTCCTGATTCCCGACTACCGCGGGTATTTCCTGCGCGGTGTCGGCACGGGCACCCAGAACGATCCCGACATCGCCACGCGCCAGGTGCCGCCCGGCGGCCAGGGGCAAAGCAGCGGCGTGGGTTCGACCCAGTCTTTCGCCTTGCAAACCCATGCGCACGACTACAACAGCGCGCCCGCGCCGGCCACTTCCTCGTCCAGCGGCACGGCGGCCGGCGCGTCCTCCAGCACCTCCACGCCGACCACCGGGCCGGTGACCGAGCAGGGCCAGGCCGCGGTGCAGGTGAGCCTGTACGAAACGCGTCCGATCAACGTGTACGTCAACCACATCATCAAGTTCACCTACGGTCTGGCGCCGCTCATCCGATGACCCCCGAGCATTTTTAACAGGAGAAACAGCATGGCTTACAACAATGTCCGATTCATAGGCTACGTGCTCGACACGGCGCCCGGCTTGAATCCCGATGGCTCGAACAGCTACCTCGGGCTGGACAATCCGGAGCTTGACCTCGAGGCGCGCTGCTCGCTGATGTTCCGCGCCATGGACACCGCGTACGATGTGCTGCAGCAGTCCATGTCGCCTCCCTCGTCGCCGCCCGTGCCCAGCGATACCCTCAATGTCTTCATGGCGCCCGAGTTCTTTTTCCGGGGCCCGAACGGCGCCTACGGGATGGAGGACGTGCAGCAGATCATCACCAGGCTGCAGGGCTACGCCGCCCTCGCGGACTGGGCCGACTGGATGTTCGCTTTCGGCACCATCCTGGGCGTGTCCTCGCCCACGCTCAAGACGCCGCCCTACGACATCGACCCGCTGGCCAACAAGGAGGTCTACAACTTCGCGCTGGTGCAACTGGGCGGCGTGGCGGCGCAGGGCGACGCGGGCGCGGTCGTGGTGATGAAGGAACTCATGTCGGGCGTGGACTTCCTCGCCACCGCGGCCGGCCCCAACAGCCTGCTGCTCGGTGAGGTCGACCACCTGGCGCCCTCGACCACGGGCGGCCCGGGACGCGAGCAGCAGGTGCTCAACTACGACGGCGCGGGCGTGTTCTCGCTGGCCGGCATCACCTGGGGGCTGGAGGTCTGCCTGGACCACCGTGATACCGTGCGCCGCCTGCAGAAGTCGCCGCAGCTGCCGGGCGAAAACCTGATCCAGCTGCAGCTCGTGCCTTCCTGCGGCATGGGCGTGCAGGCTCCCAGCGTGGTCACGCAGTTCGGTGGTTATGTGTTCAACTGCGACGGCTTCGGCGCCGCGCGCCATTCCACGCTGGCCGAGCAGGTGCCGCCGCTGACGGATGTGCCGCTGTCGTCGAGCACGCCGGTCCCGGATACCCAGATTCCGCTGAACAATGGGACGTCGGTGGATGTCAGCGACCTTTACCCCCACGGTCCCGGCGTGCTGAATTTCTACCCGGTGCGCGCCGTGCCGGCGCAGCAGACCGTTCCGGGAAAAACCGTGCGGCTGTTCTGGCAAGCCAGCGCCGATTACCAGTTCGTCTTCCTGCTGGTCTATGACGACAACGGCAACTATGTGACCATGGTTTGCGAGCCGCGCAGCAAAAAAACCAACTTCTACGGCAACAACTACTATTTGCCGCTGTCGCTGCAGACGCAGGACTCGCTCAAGCAGGGCGTGAGCATCCAGATGCGCCTGGCCGCCGGCAGCAGCCCCTATGCCGGCGCCGTCTGGTGCAAGATCAACGTGCCGGGCTTTGTCTTCGAGGGCAATGCCTTCGAGTTCAGCGCCAACATCTCGGGTCCGGCCCCCATGACGGTCTGGTAAGCGGCAAGGGAGACCGCCCATGCAACAAGCCAAGCTCCTGCAAGCCGGCCCGCCCGCGGACGACGCGCCGCGGGAACTCAGCGTATTCGTCCATCACCACGCTTTCCGGGTCCGTGCAGGCCCTGCGCGCGGGGACTTCTGGCACCGCGTGGGCGAGGGCGGGTGGGAGCCGCAGACCTTCGAGGTGTTCCGGCGTTTCCTGCGGCCCGACAAGTCCTACATCGACATGGGCGCTTGGATAGGGCCCACGGTGCTTTACGGCGCCATGCTTTCGCGCCGCGCCCATGCCCTGGAGCCGGACCCGGTGGCTTTTGCCGAACTGGCGGCCAATGTCGAGGCGAATCCCGCGCTGCGGCCCAAAATCAGCCTCTACCCCTACGGCATCAGCCCCGAAAGCGGGCCGCTGCGGCTTTACGCGGGAGGGCTTTATTTCGGCGAACAAAGCCGCTTCGGCGACAGCATGTCGGGCATGCTGGCCGCGCCGGGTGCCGTCGGCCAGCCCTGCCGCGAAGTCCATGGCCTGGACCTGGAGAGCTTCCTGGCGCTCAATGGCATAGACGACTGCAACTTCATCAAAATGGACATCGAGGGCGGCGAATACACGCTGATCCCCGGCCTGTGGCGGCGCCTGCCGCAGCTGGGCCTGCCCACGCTGTATGTTTCTTTTCACGCCCCCGAACCGGCGCGCCGCGAGGCGCTGATCCGCGCCTGCGCGGAGGAGTTGCTGCTGTGCTATCCGCGCTTTTACCGCTCGGTGAATGCCCAGGCCGTGGCGCTGGAGCAATTGCTGGACGCGGTCTGCGACTGGGGCGACGAAACGCCGGGCAGCCCCTGGCGCACGCTGGAGGCGCTGCTGGGCGCGGGCCTGCTGGCAAGCCGCGAGGAGTGGTAGATGCCGGCCGCGCCAGAGCGCCAGATCCTGATCGGCGTGTATGTGGCCGCGCATGCCGATGCGCTGGCGGCCACGCTGGCCAGCCTGTTCGAAAACACACCCATGCCTTTCGGCCTGCGGCTGCTGCCGGACCCGGCCGACGAGGCCGAGGCCGTCGCGCTGCAGGCGCGCTTTGAGGCCTGGCCGGGCCTGGAGCAGCTGCGCGGGCCCGTGCATGAAGGCGCGGCCGAATGCTTTAACCGGCTGGTGGGCGTGCCGGCCGACATCTATGTCTTTCTGGAAAACGGCGCGCGGGTCACGCCGGGATGGCTGGAACTGCTGCTGGCCGCGCTGGACGCGGACCCCAGCCACGGCCTGGCCGGCCCCTCGACCAACCGCGGCTGGAACGAGCAGGCCGTGGCGCCGGCTTGCGGCGAGGCGCAGGACGCCTTGTGGAACCAGGCCGATGCGCTGGCGGCCAGGTTCGGCCATGCCTGCGTTACGCTGGAGCCGCTGCACAGCCTGTCCGACTTTTGTTATGTGGTGAGGAACGAGGTGGTGGCCGCCATAGGCGCGGCCGACACGGCCTATGGCCAGGGCCCATGCTGGGAGATGGACTACAACATACGCGCCGCGCGGTCCGGCTTTCGCGGAGTCTGGGCCCAGGGCGCTTTTGTGCACAGGGCGCCGCCTTGCCCGCGGCGGTCCCGGCTGGAGGACAGCCTGCTGGACAACAGCAAGCGGCTGTACCAGGACCGCTTTTGCGCCTGGCGCGGCGAGGCCCAACACCCGCCCGCGCCTTACCACGCGCATTGCGCCGGCGAGCAGTGCCGCTACTTCGCCATGCCCGAGCGCATGCGCATCTTTGTGGCGCCGGCCGCGGCGCCGCCGCAACAGGTGCCGGAGCCGGCGCCGCTTGCCGAGGCGCCGCTGCTCAGCTGCATCATGCCCACACGCGCCCGGCCCGCCTTCGTCGAACAATCGATACGCTATTTCCAGCGCCAGGATTACCCGGCGCTGGAGCTCATCATCGTCTACGAGGAGGACAGCGACCTGCCCGCCGGCATCAGCGACGCGCGCATACGCTGCGTGCGCGTGGCCCCCAGGACCAGCATAGGCGCCAAACGCAACGAGGCGGTGCGCCTGGCGCGGGGCGAGCTGGTCGCGCACTGGGACGACGACTGGTACGGCGAGCAGCGCCTGAGCCGCCAGGCCGCGCCCATCCTGCACAACATCGCCGACATCACGGGGCTCAACGACATGCTGTTCATGGCGCGGGCGCAGGCCGAGTTCTGGGCGCCCAGCCGCGCGCTGTTTCGCCGCATGTTCGTGGAAAACGTCAGCGGCGGCTCCCTGCTGTTCCGGCGCAGCCTGTGGGAGACCCACGGCCGCTATCCCGCCACCTCGCTGCGCGAGGATGCCGACTTCCTGCTCAAGGTCCTGGCCGGCGGTGCGCGCCTGTGCCGTGTGCCCGGGCGCGAGCTGCACATCTATGTGCGCCACGACAACAACACCTGGAAATTCAAGGAAGGCCATTACCTGCAGCAAAACGCCTGGGCGCGTGTGCCGCCGCCGCCCTGCCTGGAGCGCGACCGCGATTTTTATTTTCCACCGGCCGCCGCCGCGCCGGCACCCGCGGCGGCGGCATGGCCGCTGGTGTCCTGCATCATGCCCACCGCCGACCGGCGCGACTTCGTGCCGCAGGCCATCCGCAACTTCCTGGCGCAGGACTACGGCCCGCGCGAGCTCATCGTGCTGGACGATGGCAGTGACAGCGTGGCCGACCTGATCCCCTCGCACGAATCCATCCACTACATGCGGCTGGAGCGCAAGCTGAGCCTGGGCGCCAAACGCAACGTCGCCTGCGAGATGGCCCGCGGTGAGCTGATCGCGCACTGGGACGACGACGACTGGATGGCGCCGGGCTGGCTCAGCTCGCAGGTCAAGGCCTTGCTGGAGCAGGGGGCGGATGTCTGCGGCCTGGACAAGGTGTTTTTTTATGCGCCCGAAGGCAGGCGCGCCTGGCAGTATGTCTACGACGGGCGCTCGCCCTGGGTCTACGGCGGGACCCTGTGCTACCGCCGGGAGTTCTGGCGCGATGCGCCTTTTGCCGACATCAATGTGGGCGAAGACAACGCCTTCGTCTGGGCCCCGCGGCACAAGCGCATCGCGGTCAATCCCGAGCAGCACCTCTATGTGGCCCGCGTGCACGCCCGCAACACCAGCCCCAAGGAGACTTTGAACCGGCGCTGGCGCGGCTACCCGGTCGAGCAGGTCGAGCGGCTGATGCTCTGAGGCCGCGCGGCCGGGCGGCCAGACGGCCAGGCGGCCAGGCGGCTCTTATCCCTGAAGGTCAGCCATCAGCCGGAACACCCTTTCCTCCCCCGCATGCCGCGCGGCCGCCGTGCCCAGGTATTCCTCAAACTGCATATTGGCCGCGAGTTCGCGGCGGGCATGCTGGCTGGCCACAATGGCGCCCGGTTCGGCCACGCTGTTCAGGTGCAGCGCGACGTTGGCGCCCTGGTTGCGGCTGGAGGCGTCGTGGCGCGAGGCCGGCCGCACGCTGTGGATGCCGCCCGATATTTCCAGGCGCACGCCGTGCTGCACTTCCAGCAGGCGGCTTCTGCGCTGCACGCGGGTGCACAGGTCCATGGCGGCGACGGCCGCCTGCTGCAGGTTCTGCGCGCTGCTCGCGCCTTGCTCAAAATGAAACAGCATGCAGTCGCCGAGCACCCCGGCGCTCTGGCCCTGGCCGCCTTGCACGGCGTTGGCGCACCAGCGCATCTGCTGCTCGCGCATCTCCTGCAGGTAGGGCAGGGCCAGCGAGGAATTGCGGGCCGGGTACAGGCGCAGGCCGACGCAGAGTATGCCCAGCGCATGCTCCGCGCTGGCGGGCCCGGCCGCGGGAATGTCCATGCTGTCCAGCGTCAGCTGCCGGGCGCCGCCGTCCGCGGGAGTGCCAGGCGCCGGCCAGGCCTGGCGCGTGCCGCGCAGCTGTGCCAGGCATTGCATGAGGTCGAGGTAGAGGCCCGCCGCATCGGACGCGCGCTGCCGCAGGTCTTTGTGCAAGGCCTGCCGCAGCAGCGGCGCCACCGGGTGGTCGGCCAGCTCCTCGGGCAGGGCCACGGGTTCCGCGTCGAGCTGGCGCTGCAGCACCTCGCCCAGGTCCGCGCCCTGCACGCAGGGCCTGGCGCTCAGGCACTCGAGGAAGATCAGGGCCCATGCGTAGAGGTCCGTCGCGGGCGTGCAAGGTTCTGCGCGCAGCTGCTCCGGCGCGCAGTAGGCGGGCGTGCCCTCGGCGCCCGTCACGAAGCGCGGCTCGCCCTTGTGGCTGGCCAGCCCGAAGTCCAGCAGCTTCAGGTGCAGGGCCGTCCCGGTGGAGACGACCATGAGGTTTTCGGGCTTGAGGTCGCGGTGCACCACCTGGTGCTGGTGCAAGAAGGTCAGGGCGTCCAGCAGCTGCGCCATCAGGGCCATGGTGTCCGGCAAGGGCAGGCCGCCGTTGCGCTGCAAAAAGTCCCTCAGCGTTTCTCCCGGGATGAATTCAAGCACCGCGAAGATCAGCCCGCCCTCCGCCAGGCCCTTGTCGATGAGCCGCACCACATGGGCATGCTGCAGCATGGCCAGCACGCGGGTCTCCTGGTGCAGGCGCTGCTGCACGCGCCGCCTCGCCGCGGGACTGTCCGCCGAAGCCGGATGGGGAATCTTGATGGCGACGAACTGCCCCGTGCTGCGCTGCCTGGCCTTGAACACCTGGCCTGACGCGCCTTGCCCCAGCAAACCCAGCGACTGGTACCCCGGCACGCCCACGGGGAAGCCGCGTGAGGGCACCCGTGTCATGGCGCAGAGAGATCAGGCCACGAGCGACTCTTCAGGGAAGCTCTGGTCGCCGGCCAGCGGATCGAAGTCGGCCTCCAGCGCGGCGCCGCGCGTGATGCGAAAGCGCAGGTTGCCGAAACGCAGCGAGCCGCGGCGCCGCTCTATCAGCTCGGGCACATGCGCGCCGGGCGGCAGCGCCAGCGCAAGCTGCTTCCTCATGCGAAAGATCTGGATGTTCAGGTGGCCGGGGTCCAGGCCCAGCATCTTGGCCAGGCGGTCAAGCTCGACCCAGCCCTGCGCGTGGGGCGCGAGCTGGCGCTGCGCATCGGCCAGCCGCAGGCGTGCCAGGATCAGCAGCGCGTAGTGGTGCGAGCGTTCACCGAGGTTGAGGTGAAGGCCGGCGTCATGCAGCTCCAGCCACGCATGTTCCTCGTCCTGGCTCACCTTGAAGAAAAGCGCCGGCTGCGAGCGCCTCATCAGCGCCTTGTGTCCGGCCATGCAGTCCATGGTGGAGACCACTTCGGCCGCCAGCAGAAAACACCAGACCTTGCCGGCGAAGCGGACCTCGTCACCGTCTTCCAGGACCCAGCTGCCTTCAGGGGTGGTGCACACCCACTGGCCTTTTTCACTGTGATGGATGGAGAGCTCCGCGGCCACCCCCTGCGGCAGCAGGTTGGATCGGCCCAGGGGAATGTAGGGCTCGTCATGGCCCAGCGGCCACAGCAGGTTGCGCGGCGGCGACAGGTCTTCCACCTGCCACGCGGCTCCGTCTTCGTGCCCGAAGCTGATGGTGGCGCCCACGCACAATTCCAGGCCTTTGGTGCTGGAGAGCCGGGTGCCGTCGAGCAGGGTGCCGTTGCGGCTGTGGTCGCGCAGTTCCCAGGCCTTGCCGGTCCAGCGCACCGAGGCGTGCAGCTGCGAGGCATCCAGGTTTTCAAGCAGGGTGTCGGCGGAACGGCCCCGCCCGAAGACATGGTGCGTGCGCAGGTAAATCTTGCGCTGCGTGACGCGGTTTCTCAAAATAGCCACTTGCCTTCTCCCTCCTTGCCATCAAGCCTCATGGGAAGAGCCATCGCTCTGTGGCGCTGTGCATCCTGCCCGTGTTGAAAAACCGTATCGGTCGGCCGCAGTATCTGCGAGACGTTCGATCGTCGTCAAGCGCCGCGGCGCGTATTTACACAAGCGCGCCGTTTGGGCATTAATTGCCTTGATTTAAATCTCACAAGGCCTGCGCATTCATCGGAAATTTTCCCTTGCCCGGGTGCGCAATCCCTGCCGGGGCGGGCACGTGCCGTGCGCCTTGTACTCACGCAGAGCATGACGTAAATCCCGGCGCAGTTCAATCGGGACTTGCGCCTGTACAGCCACCGCATTGCCACCTGCCGGCAGTTGCCGGCGGTAGCGCACATGCGCCTTTAAGTCAAAACGTTGCGTCGAAAAAAATGCGCAAGCCTGTTTGAATCTCAAAGTGTTAGCGCGCGCCGTGCGCGAGGCCCATCGCCTGTAATGCCGTGTAATCGCCAACGCATGGATTCATGCCGACAATTTATCCAGCGAGGTGGCGACTGCCATTCGCAGCGATCCTCGTAGCACGGAGAAGCCCATGCCTTGTCTCAGCAATGCCCAACGCAACCTGCTGGCGCCCGCCGGTGAAGACCATCCGCGCGATGGTGAAACCGTGCCGACCTCGGAGCAGGCGCCCTTCATCTATGCCGCCTGCTGGGCCTGGGCCCTGACCGGCGAATATGAAAGCGCCGACAACGCC
Organism: Polaromonas sp. P4_F6; assembly: GCF_056401275.1. Lineage (NCBI taxonomy): Bacteria > Pseudomonadati > Pseudomonadota > Betaproteobacteria > Burkholderiales > Comamonadaceae > Polaromonas > Polaromonas sp. P4_F6. The sequence goes on from NZ_JBFUJQ010000001.1 coordinate 1,134,559, forward strand.
TACACCGTGCCCACCATCCACAACTCCGACGAGGGCGCTTTTGTCTTCGACAACGAGCGCGTGCCGACCGGCCTGAACGACGACTTCTTCAACACCACCGACATCATCTTTCCGCGAACCGTGCCCTTTCACCAGGTGCTGGCCGACAACCCCCAGGCCGAGCAGGATGTCTGCCGCGTGGCCTTGATGACCAGCACCGCCCAGCTCAACGGCCACACGGTGCCGGCAGCGGATGGCTCGGCCGTTTACACCATGGTCATGAAATCCAGCAGCTGGTACGGCTGTGACCACTGGGGGCTTGGCGTGCAGGCCACGGACGGCGTGACCACCACCTTCCAGCAAAAGGTCAGCGGCAGCGTGGCCAGCCCGGAGCCGCTGCAATACAACTGCGGCGTGATGTGGGATGAAGGCCTGCCGCTGGAGACGGTGCTCAGGATAGACGGCCTGCTGCAGGCGCAGGTCAACATGCTCAACAACGTCGTCTGAGGAGCCGGGCATGTGGGTGCGCGGCATAGACGTCAGCCACTACCAGGGTGCCGTGCGGTGGCCCCAGGTGGCCCGCAACGGTGTGGCTTTTTCTTTTGTCAAAGCCACTGAGGGGGCTTACGTCGTGGATCCCTTTTTCAAGGACAACTGGACGGGATGCGCGGCCGCCGGTTTGACGCGCGGGGCTTACCACTTCGGACGCGCCGTCAGCCTCGCCGAAGACCAGGCCCAGAAATTTTTCGCAACCGTGGGCGCGCTGGGACGCAATGATTTGCCGCCGGTGCTGGATATCGAAACCCTGGACGGGTGCAAGCCCCCTGCTGTGCTGAAGTGGGTGCTGGACTTCACCGCCGCGGCCGATGCCTTGTTCGGGCGGCAGACCATGATTTACACCAGCAACAGCTTCTGGAAACACCTCGCGCCCCTGCCGGGTTGCGAGCCACTGGGCAAACGAAAGCTGTGGCTGGCTGACTATGCGGAGCATCCGTCCATTCCCGCGCCCTGGCAGGCATGGTCTTGCTGGCAATACAGCGATGGCGCCGTCAATGGCGGAACGCGCATAGACGGCGTGGCCGGCGACGTGGACCAGGACTGGTTCGAGCCGGCCGACTTTCAAGCGCTGACCACACCCCCAACCCCTTTCGGCCAAGGACTCCCATGACAAATTACGTCACCCTCAGCATCGTCAACAACAGCCAGCAGCACGGCGGGGCCTCGGGCCTGGCCGATGGGGCGATTTACCTGTTCCTCACACAGGAAACCCTGAACCAGGCATGGAGCATGGACCCGGCCACCGGCGTCGCCACGCCCGTGGCCGAACCGGGAACGCTGGCGCCCCTGTTCACGCTGGCCGACCTGAAGAAGGCCGGCGGCGCCATCCGGCTGGAGGCCGGCAAGCAGTTTCCTTCGGCGCGGCTTTATTTCAGCAACTCGCCGGACGCGGTGACCGCGCCGAACAACAAGATCAGTGGCCCGACCGCGGCCACGGCGGATTTTTTCTATGACTTCGTGGAGGTCACACTTAGCTGCACCGCCGCCAACGCACCCAAGCATGCCCCGCCGGACACCCTCAACCTGGACATCACCCAGGTGGACCAGCTGGGCATTCCGTTCACGGTGCAGGTCACGCCCCATGACCCCAATTTCGGTGCCGGCTCGGGCATCGTGCCCACGCTGGACCGGCAGACCCTGGTGAGCAACTTCAAGGCCATGGCGGTAGGCCCGCTCGCGCCTTTCGCCGACTGCGTGTACCCCGAGGGCAGCGACGCGGCCACGCCGTACCGCCTGCTCAATCCCAACGACCTGATCAACGGCCAGTTGCTGGCTGCCAGCTTGCAGGGAACCCTGGCCGTCTCGGGCACTCCCGGCGCATGGCAGGCCAGCTTCAGCATCACCGGCCCGGGCAGTCCGGCCCCCACCAATGGCGGCCTGAGTGTGGGCATGCCGGTCAGCGGCCCCTTCATGCCGGCCGGCGCCACCGTGGGCAGCCTGCCCGGCGCGCCCTCGGGCAGCACCGTGATGATCAGCAGCGCAAGCACCGCCACCAGCAACCCCTTCACCGCCAGCACCAGCCCGGTGGAGCTGTTCTTCCTCACGCCGCCCACCACCGCGCTGGCAACTTGGTTCGACGCGGCCATCGACAATTTTTTTGCCTGGTACAAAAAGAACCCCGGCCTGTTGCAGGTCGAGCAGAACAACAACGGCAACCACATCTACACCGGCAACGTGGTGCAGGTGGGCGGCATCATAGACATCGACGGCAACAGCAACACCTACACCGTGCTGCAGTTCACCGGCGGCAGCAGCGAAACCTACAACCTCTACTACCCCTTCTTCAGCACCAATTCCCCCGCCGGCAAGACCACGCCTTTCGGCGCGGCCGTGCCGCCGCCGCCCGCCTGGTGGACGCCGACCAAGGGCCTGATGTATTACGCGCCGCCCTCGATGATGGTGTTCGGGGCCAGCGGCGTGTTTGCCGACAACACCCAGCAGCCGCTCACCGCGCCCAACAGCAGCGCGGTGCTGGGCGCGATCGAGAACGTCATCGTCACCGCGCTGGGGCGCGGCTACGCGACCACCTGGAAATTCCTGCAGGGCGGCATCAGCCCCGGCAACCCTGCCACCACCGCGACCGTCAGCCTCGGCGGCGGCGCCACGACGGCGGGCCTGGTGGACCAGATGGACATGGCCTCCTTCCAGATCGCGAACATCCCGATGACGGTGTCCCTTCCGGCCGGCGCGCCGGTGAGCCGTTTCAGCGTGAGCTCGCCGCTGGACATACTGCCCACCACGCCGGACCTGCTGACCTTCTCGCAGTTCTATCCCGCGGGCGGCACCTGGAGCGCGTTCGCCGATTTCCTGCATAACCCGGCCGTCAGCATAGGCGGGCGCGCCTACGCCTTGCCTTTTGACGACCAGGGCGGTTTCAGTTCTGACCTGAACGCGGCCACTTCGGTCGCCAGCCCGGCCAGCGTGCTGGTGACGCTGGGGCCCTGGGCGCCCGGGGCCGCCAGGCCGGCCGTCGTGGGCGGCGACGCCTTGCCGGTACGGCTGGTCTGGCAGGCCAGCGAAGACTATTGCTTTACCTTCCTGCTGTACTACGACGCCAGCGGTGTGTACACCACGATGCAGATCACGATCCAGGGCGGCCAGTTCAGCGGCAGCGGCTACACCCCGCCGGTGGCGCTGCAAAGCGCGGCGGAAACCATCGATATGACCCTGATGGCCGTCGGCGCGCCCTACAACTGGGGGCTATGGTGCAACATCCACGTGCCGGGTTTTGACTTCGAGGGCAATGCCTTTGAATTCAGCACGCAGTACAACAACCCGCCGCCATACACGGTCTGGGATTAAGAAGCTGCTCAGGCCGTAAGCAGTCCTAAGCCTCTTTGTCGGCCTTGAGTTCGCCCTTGGCGGCGTCGTAGACAAACAGCCGCTTGGCCAGCGCGGGCTGGTAGTTGAGCATGTCGATCAAAAAGCTCAGCGCGCCCAGGTTGTTGCCCAGCCTGTCGAAGATGCCGTCCGCGTGGGCTTTTTGTTCGTCGGCGCCGGGCTTGAGCATGCGCTCGACCAGTTCGCGCATGTGCGTCACCGCGAGCGCGGCCTGGTCCAGGTCCAGCACGGACAGCACGCCTTGCATCTGCGCCAGCTGCCCCGGCACCACGGCCAGCAGCTGGGTGTCTTCGGGCGTGCGGAAAAACAGGTCCAGCGATTTTTCGAGCGCGGCCAGGGAGGTTTGCAGCTCGCCGACCACGCTTCCCATGGTCTGCTTGTCGTTGACGCGCTGGTACAGCTGCTCCATCCACGACTCCAGGGGCTGCGCGGGGCCGCCATCGCGCGCGCTCTGCAGCCGCTCGGCCAGGCGCGCCGTGCGCGCCCACAGCTGGGGGTCGTTGGGATCGAAGTCGTCGAACACGGCCTCCAGGAAGAGCACGGCGGTGGCGAATTCCAGCGCCAGTTCGGGCCTGGGCGCCTGGCCGGACGCGACGGTGCTCTCAATGACGCGAGTCATGGCGCGCGCCAGCACTTCGCTGGGCGGATGCAGCTTGACCAGCGAATCGGTGACCAGGCTGAACTGGTCGGTCAGCATCTTGAATTTGCCGAGGTCGCCCGCGGTCGCCGCCGACCAGGTTTCCTTGGCCGAGGCGATGCGCTTGCGGGCCTGGGCGATCAAGGCCGGCGCGAAGCGGCCGAACTGGACCGACTCATAGTCCACCGGCTTGAAGCGTTTGAGGCCGTAGGCCGAGCGCACCGCCGACAGCACCGGCGAATCGCTGGCGCGCTGGACTTTGGCCTGGGAGCACAGGAAAAGCAGGTCTTCGGCGAGCCTGGCCGAGGCTTCCGTGCCTTTGGCCAGCCACACGTATTGCAGCAGCACGCGCAGGGTGGCCCGCTTCACATAGAGGTCGACGTTCAGCAGGCCCTGCGCGAGCGCCTCGAAAAAGCCGGCGGCAATTTTCCAGAAAGTGCGGGATTCGATGCCGGTCTGCGTTTTTGCAAAGCCCAGGCAGGTGTCGCGAAGGCTGCGCGCGGCCTCGGCGTCGCCGGTGCGTATCAGGGTCAGCATCAGCCGGTCCAGCAGTTGCCGGGTTTCATCGCCGTATTCGCAGTCGGGGACGGTGATGTCCAGCACCGGCTCTATCCAGCGCCACTCGAAGACCCAGAGGTCCGCGGGGTGGACCCGGTCGGCGCCGACCAGGCCCTGGATGTCGCGGTACTGGGGGAAGAGCGAGACCGCCGAAGCCGGCTTGCCCGCCAGCACGTCTTCGAGGTAGTGGACGATGGAAAAGCCCGCCAGTTCGATCTTGCCTATGGCATCCTGGTTGCACTGCACCGGCGACTGTATGAATTTCTGCACCGCGGTTTCCATGGCCCGCAGCACCAGCGCCGGGGCGCTCATGCCCACCATCTCCAGCGCGCCCACGGCCTGGTGCAGTTGCTGGCGTGCGATGCGCAGTTGGCCCGCGTCCAGCGCGCCGATATCGGAGTCGCGCCCGGCCTCGGTCTCGCGCATGAAACGTTTGAGCGCCTTGGTTGAGCCTTCCAGCGATTTGCGCAATTCCTCCAGCACCCAGGCCAGGGGCCCGAGATCCAGCAGGGTCAGGTCGAGTTCGGCGGGCTGTGAGTTGAGGTCGTGTAATTGCATGTGGAGTCGGGCCGGTAAAGATCGTTTTTTTTGAGGTCGCGGTGAGTCCAGAGGCAAACGCTGTGCCCCGGGATGCCTCCTCCAATTGAAGGAGAACTGGCCGCAGTCTATCCGCGTCTTTGCCGAATCAAAAGTGGAAAATACGCATGCGCCACGCGGGCCGACCGGCGGTGGCGCGGGCGCGATGGACAGCCGCCGGCCGAGGGAAAACACCTGATGCACGCTATTGACTTATAGCCCGCCGGCTGGTCTTGTCTCTGCTATTCTGGCCTTAACGCATGCACGGCTGTGATGGCGCCTTGGTGGCGGCCATCGCGGCCGGGCCTGCGAGGACGGCTGCCTTGGCTTCAGACGCTACACCTAATTCATTACCCTCCTCATCGCCTGCCGCGGCAGGCGTCCTGGTGGACTCTCCCGCGATGCGCGGCGCGGGCCGTGGCCCGCTGTCGCTGGCACTGATGGATGCGCGCAACAACACCCTGCATTTGTTCGCGCAATACCAGCAGGCGCTGGAGGCCGGAAATTTCGCCGTGCCCTGCCTGCCCAACGTCAACCCGCCGCTGTGGGAGCTCGGCCATGTGGGCTGGTTCCAGGAGTGGTGGATAGCCCGCAACACGCAGCGCGCCCTGGGCACACGCTGCGAGCCCGCGCGCACCCGGCTCGCCTCCATAGAGCCGAACGCCGACCGCTGGTGGAATGCGCAGCTGGTGCCGCACAGCGCGCGCTGGACGCTGGACCTGCCGGGCATGGCGCACTGCCGCGCCTATCTGCTCGACACGCTGGAAAGCACGCTGGACCTGCTGGAGAAAACCGCACCCACCGGCCAAGGCACCGCGGGCAGCGACGATGCGCTGTACTTCTACCGGCTCAGCCTGTTCTTTGAAGACATGCGCGGCGAGGCCCTGGTGCGCAGCGCGCAAACCCTGGGCCTGGCGCTGGACAAAACCCTGGCGGACGCTTTCACGCCGGCACCCATGGCGCTGCGCGAGCCCCTGCTGGTTCCGGCCACGGTGTGGCAGATGGGCTGCGCACCGGGCACGGGGTTCGTCTTTGACAATGAACAGGCGGCGCATGCCGTCAGCGTGCCGGAATTCGAAATCGACGCCCAGCCCGTGAGCTGGGCCCAGTATGTGGAATTCGTCGGCGACGGCGGCTACGACCGAGAGGAGCTCTGGCAGCCGGACGGCTGGCGCTGGCTGCAGGGGCTGGCCGCGGGCGAAGGCCGGCGCGGCCCGCGTTATGTGGACCAGATCGGCGTCTCCAGCGGCGCGGTGATACAGAACCGATTCGGCGTGCCGCGCCGCATGCAAGGCAACCAGCCGGCCATGCACATGAGCTGGTGGGAGGCCGACGCCTGGTGCCGCTGGGCCGGACGCAGGCTGCCGGCCGAAGTGGAGTGGGAACTGGCCGCCCACACGGCGGCGCGGCGCGGTTTTAAATGGGGTGATGTCTGGGAGTGGGTGGGCAGCAGCTTCAGGCCCTATCCGGGTTTTGTGCCCGGCCCCTGGCAGGCTTATTCGCAGCCGCGATTCGGCACGCACAAGGTGCTGCGCGGCGCCTCTTTCGCGACGCGTGCGCGCATGAAAAACCCCAGGCACCGCGGCTTTGCCCTGCCGGGCCGCGACGACGTGTTCTGCGGCTTTCGTTCCTGCGCGCTCTGAAAAGAGTCAGGCCTTGGCCTTGCCGGGCTTTTCCTTGCGGTAAGTCCACCAGGGCAGGGTGGCGCGCAGCGACAGCACCTTGCCGCTCTGGGCCAGCTTGCCGCTGTAGCCGGGCAGGTGCTCCAGGGTGGCCTGCCAGTCGCGGCTTTGCAGTTCCTTGAGCAGCGCCTGCACCTGCGGCGTGGGCAGCTCCGACTTCAGGCAGACCAGGTGGTAGCGCTCTTGCGCCAGCGGCACAAAGCCCAGGCCTTTTTCGCGCGCCGCCGCTTCAATGCCCAGGCCCGCGTCGGCCGCATCGCTGGCGACGGCCTGGGCCACGGCCGTGTGCGAAGGCTCCTGGCTTTGGTAGCCCTGGATTGCGGATGAGGCCACGCCGGCCTTGGCCAGCAATTCATCGAGCAGCACGCGCGTGCCCGTGCCCTCGGCGCGGTTGACATAGCGCAGGCCGGGCTGTGCCAGGTCGGCGGCGCCGGTGATGCGCAGCGGGTTGTTTTTGGCCACGATCAGGCCCTGCGTGCGGTGGGCGAAGCCGATCAGCTTGTGCAGGCCGGGCTTGAGCAGGTTGCGGTAGCTGCGCGCGGTGAGGGAGTGGCTGCCTGGCTGCTCCAGCGTGTGGAAACCCGCCATCATGCAGCGCCCCGCGTTCAGCGCCGCGATGGCGTCCACACTGCCCATGAAGCGGATGTCCAGGTGCAGGCCGCGCGCGCCGGCCTGCTCGCGCAGTGCCGACAGCGCCGCGTCGTGGCTGGCGTACAGCGTGAGCACATGGGCCTCGTCGTCGAAGGCCGTGGAGAACGCGCGCTCGATGTCGCTGGTCAGGGCCTCGATCTGCGGCGCCAGCCGGGCCTGCGCCTGGCGCTCGGCCCACAGCAGCTTTTCGCCGAACTCGGTGAGCCGCGCGCGCTGGCCCTTGTCCCAGACGATGAGCTCGCGCCCCAGCGTCTGCTCCCAGTCCTTGAGCGCACCCCACACGTGGCGGTAGGACAGGTCCAGCGCCTTGGAGGCCTTGGAGATGGAGCCCTGCTCGCGCACCGCATGCAGCAGGTCCATCAGCGGGTTGCGTATCAGCGCGCTTTTGCCGCGCTGCGGCGTGAGCAGGTAGGAGAGTTCGACTTTGTGCATGGCGGGCAAGGGTGGCTTCGATTATGAGTGCATGGGCCGGCGGGGCAGGGCGGGCAGGTGCCTCAACCTATGCAAACGGCTTCATAGCGATGATTCCTGATGTGATTCAAGGACTTAGCCTCTAGGCTAGAGTCCTCCAAAAATCTTTAATGAACACCTTCTCCGACAGCGCCGCCACGGCCTTTTCCCTCATCACCTCGCTTGATCCCGTGCTGGCCGGCATCGTTGCCCGCTCGCTGGCCGTGAGCGCGTCCGCCTGCGTGATCGCCTGCAGCGGCGGCCTGCTGCTGGGCGCGTGGCTGGGCGTGTCGCGCTTTCGCGGCCGTGGCGCCGTGCTGGCCCTGCTCAACACCGCGCTGGCGCTGCCCTCAGTGGTGGTCGGGCTGGTGGTCTATTTGCTGCTCTCGCGCACCGGGCCGCTGGGTTTCCTGGGCTGGCTGTTTTCCTTCAAGGCCATGGTGCTGGCGCAGGCCGTGCTGGTGCTGCCCGTGGTCACCGCGCTGGTGCGCCAGGCGATAGAGGACGCCGACCGCAGCCACGGCGAGCAGTTCCAGTCGCTGGGCGCGGGCCGCTTTGTGCGCGGCCTGATCCTGCTGTGGGACGAACGTTATGCCCTGCTCACGGTGCTGATCGCCGCTTTCGGCCGTGCCGTCTCGGAAGTCGGTGCGGTCATGGTGGTGGGCGGCAACATCGACGGCTTCACGCGCGTGATGACCACCGCGATCGCGCTCGAAACCAGCAAGGGCGATCTGCCGCTGGCCCTGGCCCTGGGCATGGTGCTGCTGGGCGTGGTGCTGCTGCTCAACATCCTGATCGCGGGCCTGCGGCGCTGGCGCGAACAGCTCGACGACCGCCTGCCCGACCCGGCCGCCGGCCTGGCCGCGCATGGGGGGACGCCATGACCGAGCTCTTCCAGTTGCAGGCCGTGGATGTGCGCTACGGCCGCGTCCAGGCGCTCAGCGGCTGCACGCTGCGCATCCAGGCCGGCGAAAGGCTGGCGCTGGTGGGCTCCAACGGCAGCGGCAAAAGCACTTTGCTGCGAACCTTGAACGGCCTCGTCAAGCCCGCGGCCGGCAGCCTGCAGCATGACAGGCGGGCCTGCCAGGCCATGCTGTTCCAGCGCCCTTACATGCTGCGCGCCAGCGTGCTGCGCAATGTGGCGTTGGGCCTGTGGCTGGCCGGTGTGCGCTGGGCCGACGCCAAAACGCAGGCGCTTTCCGCACTCGAACGTGTGGGGCTGGAAGGCCTTGCGACGCGCAACGCCAAGGCCTTGTCGGGCGGCCAGCAGCAGCGCGTGGCGCTGGCGCGGGCCTGGGCGCTCAAACCGCAGGTGCTGCTCCTCGACGAACCCACGGCCAGCCTGGACCCCTCTGCCAAGCGCGAGGTCGAGCGCCTGATGGCCGAGTTCGCCGACGCCGGCATGACGCTGATCTTCAGCAGCCACAACCTGGGCCAGGTCAAGCGACTGGCACAGCGTGTGATTTACCTGGAGCAGGGCCGGCTGGTCGCCGACCTGCCCACGGCGGCATTTTTTGGCGGGCCGGTTCCCGCCGCGGCGGAAGCATTTTTAAAAGGAGAACTTGCATGATCAACTTAAAGACCCTCAGGGCGCTGCTGGTCGCCCCGCTGGCCTTGTCAGCCACGCTGGCTGTGGCGCAAACGTCCATCGTGATGGCGTCCACCACCTCGACTGAACAGTCGGGCCTGTTTTCTCACCTGCTGCCCGAATTCAAGAAAGCCACGGGCATAGACGTCAAGGTGGTGGCCGTGGGCACCGGCCAGGCCATAGACATGGGCCGCCGCGGCGACGCCGACGTGCTGTTTGTGCACGACCAGGTCGCTGAAGAGAAGGTCGTCGCCGAAGGCTTTGCCGTGAAACGCTTCCCGGTCATGTACAACGACTTCGTGCTGGTAGGCCCCGCGGCCGACCCGGCTAAAACCAAAGGCAAGGACATCGTCGAGGCGCTGAAAAAACTCAGTGCCGCGAACGCCAACTTTGTCTCGCGCGGCGACAAGAGCGGCACCCACGCCGCCGAACTGCGCTACTGGAAAAGCGCGGGCATAGACACGCCCGCCGACAAGCCGGCCTTTGCCAACTACAAAGCCTGCGGCTGCGGCATGGGCCCGGCGCTCAACATCGCGGCCAGCAGCGGCGGCTATGTGCTGGCCGACCGCGGCACCTGGCTGTCCTTCAAGAACCGTGGCGACCTGGCCGTGCTGGTCGAGGGCGACACGCGGCTGTTCAACCAGTACGGCGTGATGGTGGTCAACCCCGCCAAACACCCGCAGGTCAAGGCGGCCGAAGCGCAGAAGTTTGTCGATTGGGTGATTTCGCCCGCGGGCCAGGCGGTGGTTGCCAGCTACAAAATCGGCGGCGAGCAGTTGTTCTTCCCCAACGCAAGATGAGTTCCCCCCTGTCCAAGCTCACTGCGTGTAGCTTGTTCTCCCCTCCAGGGGACGGCGCCTGCGGCCCGGCAAAGCCGGTTCCACGGCGCTTGCTGGTATGGGCTGCCGCGGCACTTGTTTTTTCAGGAGGTCTGAATATGGTGCATGCGCAGTCGTCCGCACCAGTTGTCGTTGATGCCGCGCCTCTGCGCGTGTATGCGGCAGGCAGCCTGCGCGAAGCCCTCACCGAAGTTGCCCGCGTTTATGAATCCCGCACAGGTCTTAAAACCCAGTTGACCTTTGGCGCCTCCGGCCTGCTGCGCGAACGCATTGAAAAGGGTGAGGCCGCACAGGTATTTGCCTCGGCTGATACCCAGCACCCCCAGCGCCTGCATGTCATGGCGGGCAGCGCGTGGGCGCCACCCACGCTGTTTGTGCGCAACCAGCTGTGCGCATTGGCCGTGCCGCAACTCAATGCCGAGCCCGCAAAGCTGCTCGACCTGATGCTGGACCCGGCCGTCAAGCTGGGCACTTCCACGCCCAAGGCGGATCCCTCGGGCGACTATGCCTGGGAGGTGTTCCGAAAAGCCGAGGCGCTGAAACCCGGCGCCTATGCGGCACTGGACGCCAAGGCGCTCAAACTCACCGGTTCGCCCCAAGCACCCCAGCCACCGGCCGGCCGCAGCACCTACGAATGGCTGATCACCGAAGGCCGCGCCGACCTCTTCCTGACTTATTGCACCAACGCCGTGGCGGTTCGCAAGGAAGTGCCGCGCATGACTGTGGTGCAGATGCCGCTGGAATTGCAGGTGAGCGCCTCCTACGGGCTGACCGCGCGAAGCGGCGATGCTGCCGCTGCGCAATTCGCCGCTTACCTGCTGACAGCCGAAGCGCAGGAGGTGTTCCTCCGTTTCGGTTTCGGCGCGCCCTGAAGATTGCCGGGTGAATGGGTGGTGTACTTATAATTGCACCGTGCCTCACCATCCCACCTCCCGCTTGACTCTGCCCGTCTGGGAACGCCTTGCCGCCTGGCTGGCTTTCCTGGCCGTGCTGTCGGCGCTGTGGGCGCCGGTGTCCATGCTGGCCCAGGACGTGCAAACCGGCAAGCTGGGTGGCATCTGCAGTATCAACACTTCGTCCAACGCCGGCGGTGATGCTTCCGACGGCGATGCAGGTGCCACGGGACTGCGCTGCGACCTCTGCGCCTCGCCGGGCTTGGTGCTGCCACCTTTGCCGCTGGCCGCCACTCCCTGTTTTTCCGGCACCGCTGTTGCCGCCTCGGCCCTCCCTGCGGCCGCCGGCGCCGCCGTCCCCGGGCTGCCCTTCAGCCGCGGGCCTCCCTCCGTTTGATGTGAACCGCCTCGCCTGAGGCATTCCCGCGCGCGGGCCTGGAGGCCTGCGCGTCCGTTCATTTCAGAGTGTGAGTTTTCATGAAACTTTCCCGCACACCGTGCGTGCTTGCCCGGCGCATGGCTGAACTGAACTTCAGGCTGTAATCCGTGCTTTCCTTTTTATCAAGTCACTCAGTTATCAAGTTACCAAGGTTGAACCATGAAACATATCGCCCTTCAAGCCATCGCCGTCAGCACCGTGCTTTTGGCCGCCTCCCTGCCCGCCGCCGCGCACGTCACGCTGGAATACCAGGTGGCCAATGCGGGCAGCTATTACAAGGGGAGCTTCAAGGTCGGCCACGGCTGCGGCAACTCGCCCGTCAAGCAGATCGTGGTCACGATTCCTGCGGGCGTGCAGGGTGCCAAACCCATGCCCAAAGCCGGCTGGGCGCTGGAAGTCACGCGCGAGAAACTGGCCCAGCCGCGGCAGGACCACGGAAAAGCCGTCACCGAAGACGTGTCCCGCATCAGCTGGACGGCCAAAACCCCGGCCGATTATTTGCAGAACGACTGGTATGACGAGTTCGTGCTGCAGGCCAAGCTGCCGGCCAAGGCCGGCATGCTGTACTGGCCCGTCATGCAGGTGTGCGAGGAGGGCAAGGTGGATTGGAACGAAGTGCCCAAGCCGGGCCAGTCACTCTCCGACCTGAAGAACCCCGCTGCCGCCCTGGAGCTGATGCCCGCGGGCGGCGGCGGCGAACATAACCACTGAGCGGCACCGGCTGCCCTTCGTTTTACAGTCCACCCATTGTTTCAAGGAGCATTTGCATGACATCCGGAAAATTCCCGACATTCTCCAAATTTTCACAAGCCGCGCTGCTGGTGTTGCTCGCGCTGGGCGGTACGGCCGCCCTGGCGCAGACCGCCGCCGTCAAGGTCGATGGCGCCTGGGCGCGCGCCACCGTGCAGGGGCAAAGGGGTTCGGGGGCTTTTATGAGCCTCACAGCCAGTGAGGCGACCCGGCTGGTGGGCGTGTCCTCACCGGTGGCCGGCGTGGCCGAAGTGCACGAAATGAAGATGGAAGGCGACGTCATGAAAATGCGCGCGCTGCCCTCGCTGGAGCTGCCCGCCGGCAAAAAAGTGGAGTTCAAGCCCGGCGGTTACCACGTGATGCTGATGGACCTCAAGGCGCCGCTGGCCAAGGACAGCACGATTCCCCTGACCTTGCTGTTCCAGGACGCCAAGGGTGTGGAAAGCAAGCTGGAGCTGAAACTGCCGGTGGCCACGGCGGCACCGGGTGCGACCGCCGGCACGGCTGAACACAAGCACTAGCCTAGCCGCGCTTGCCCGGGCCCAGCCGCCGGTACACCGTGGCGCGGCTCACGCCCAGCGCCCTGGCGGCCTGCAGCACATTGCCGCGCGCGTCGCTGACGGCCTTGCGGATCAGCGCGGTTTCAAGTTCCTTGAGCGGCCGGCCCGCGTCGGCCGAAGGCGGCAGCTGCAGCGCGGCCGGCGGGGCATCGCGGCCGGCCGGCAGCGGCATCGCGTGCAGGCGCAGGCCCGACCACAGCGGCGCCTCCAGCACGCCGCCCTGCGCATTGCCGCGGCGCTGTGCCGCATCAAACAGCATTTCAAAAGGCATGGCGAACAGCTCGCTGCAGTGCGGCATGCCGCCGGCCGCGGCGTCCAGGCGCGAGAGCATTTGCCGGGCCGCCGGGTTGGCGCCGGTGACGCAGCCGTCGGCGTCCACGCAGAGCAGGCCGTCGCTGTCGTCGCCCAGCACCCGGCCCGGCCAGTTGAGCCGCACCAGCAGGGCATGGGGCCGGCCCAGCGTGAGCGCGTTTTCAATGCTGCGCGCGCACTGGGTGACCAGGTGCTTGAGCTCGGGCCGCTCGGCCGCTTCTATGCCCGTCAGGTCCAGCATGCCGGCGCAGTGCCCGTCGGGGCCGAACAGCGGCGCGCCGGCGCAGCTGTAGACCGAGGTCGCGTCGAAAAAATGCTCGCCCCGGTGCAGCCAGACCGGCTGCAGCTCGCCCAGCGCCGCGCCTATGGCGGTGGTGCCGACCCGGGCTTCCGAAAGGTCGGTGCCTATGCGCGTGATCACATCGGCGCGGCCGTCGCTGCGGTCTATGCGGCCGTTGACGTCGACCACCACGCCGGCCTGGTTGGTCAGGATGGCGAAGTAGCGGGTGTCGGCAATCGCGCGGCCCAGCCGCTCAAGCGTGGGTTTGGCGGCCTGCACCAGCTGCTGGTTGGCTTCCTGGTGGCGCCGCATCTCGGCGGCCGGCACGGTGTCGAAGGAGGGGGCTTGTTCGGGGTGCTGGCCGCTGGCCAGGCAGCGCCGCCAGGAGCGCTCTATCCAGCCTTCCAGGGCCGGCGCCGCGTCGGCGGGCCGGGTTTCGCCGTACAGGACGGCCTGGCGCGCGCGCCCTATGCGCGCCAGCCTGTCCTGGCCGCCCGCGGCCTGGGCGGGATGAAAAGGGGTCATGGATGCCATGGCCCATTGTGGCGAATTTCGCCGGTTTGCGCAGAGGGGGTTTTTGCCTGGGCGCGCCGCGGCGGCAAGCGCCCCGGGACGGTATCAGCGCGCGTTGGCGGCGATCAGCAGCATGGCGGACTTCAGCCCCGCCACCGTCATCAGCAACGAACCCAGCACATGCACCGTGGCTGTCAGCGCCGCCAGGCCGTAGCGCGCGTCCATCAGGAAGATCACCACCTCGGCTGAAAACGAGGAAAAAGTGGTCAGCCCGCCCAGGAAGCCGGTCACCAGCGCCAGGCGCCAGACCGGGTCCAGCTGCGGCATGGCCTGGAACACCGCGATGCAGATGCCTATCAGGTAGCCGCCTATCAGGTTGGCGGCCAGCGTTCCCCAGGGGATGATGCCGCCCGGCGTGAGCCACAGGCTCAGGCCCCAGCGGGCCAGCGCGCCCAGCGAGGCGCCGATGGAGATGGCAAGGACGGTCAGCATGGTGTGTGCGGGGAGGAAAGGAGCTGGGTTTGGCGGGACAATGCAGCCATGACTTTAACCGCTGCGCCCGCTTTCGGCGAAGCGCCCGGCTTCCTGGGCGTGGTGATGCTGGACACCCGCTTTCCGCGCCCGCCCGGCGACGTGGGCCATCCCGATGCGTTTGGCGTCCCGGTGCGCCGGCATGTGGTGCGCGGCGCCTGGCCCGGCAAGATTGTGCAGACGGCGGCCGGCTTGCGTGCCGCGGGCGTAGCACCGGCCTTTGTGGAGGCCGTGCAGGCGCTGCAAGCCGAGGGCGCACGCGCCGTCACCACGAGCTGCGGCTTCCTGGTGCTGCTGCAGGACGAGCTGCAGGCCGCCGCGCGGGTGCCTGTGATCACTTCCAGCCTGCTGCAATTGCCGGGGCTGCTGGCGCACCAGGCGAGGGTCGGTGTGCTGACCATCAGCGCGGCCGCGCTGGGCCCCGAGCATTTGCTGGCAGCGGGCGTGCCGGCCGGCCGGCTCGCCGACGTGGTGGTGCAGGGCGTGGACCCGGCCGGGGAATTCGCAACGGCCATACTGGGCAACCGCGACACCCTGGACATGGACAGAGCCAGCCGCGAGGTGGTGGATGCGGCGGTGGCACTCAAGCGGCGCGAGCCTTCGCTGCAAGCGGTGGTGCTGGAATGCACCAACTTGCCGCCCTACCGGCAGGCTGTTGAAGCGGCCACAGGTCTGAAGACCTGGGCGCTCACGGATGATGAGAGGCTGTTGCGCCCCTGGAAATAAGCGGTTACCGCAGGCCGCTACATCTTGCCCGGCAGCCAGGTGGCGATTTGCGGGAAAAACCAGAGCAGCAACACCATGCCGCACATCAGGAAGAAAAACGGCAAGGTCACCCGCGCGATATAGGTGATTTCTTTTTTGGTCATGCCCTGGAGCACGAACAGGTTGAATCCCACCGGTGGCGTGATCTGTGCCATCTCCACCACGATGACGATGAAGATGCCGAACCAGATCAGGTCCAGCCCGGCCGCCTGCACCGTGGGCAGGATGACGCCCATGGTCAGCACCACCATCGAGATGCCGTCCAGAAAGCAGCCCAGCACGATATAGAAGATGCTCAGCACGATGATGAGCATGAAGGGGCTGAGCCCGAGGCCTGAGACGAACTCGGCCAGGTGGCGGGGCAGGCCGATGTAGCCCATGCTCAGCGTCAGGAAGGCTGCGCCGGCCAGGATCAGCGCGATCATGCAGTACAGGCGCGTTGCGCCCAGCAGGGATTCCTTGAAGGTGCTCCAGCTCATGGACCTCTGCACCACGGCCAGCACGAGTGAGCCGACGACGCCTATGGCCGCGGCTTCGGTCGCGGTGGCCACGCCGGTGTAGATGGAGCCCAGCACGGCGCCGATCAGCAGCACGACGGGTATCAGGTGGCGCGACTCGTAGATTTTTTCGCCAAAGCTCATCGCGGCGTCGGGCGGCGGAATCTTGCCCTTGTTGAGCAGGGCCCAGACGACCAGATAGCCCGAGAACAGGGAGGCCAGCAGCAGGCCGGGGAACACCCCCGCGATGAACAGGCGGGCAATCGACACATCGGCGCTGACGCCGTAGACGATCATGATGATGGACGGCGGAATCAGCAGGCCCAGCGTGCCGGCGCCCGCCAGGGAGCCTATCGTGATGTCTTCCGGATAACCGCGTTTGGCCAGTTCCGGCAGCGTCATCTTGCCGATGGTGGCGCAGGTCGCCGCCGAGGAGCCCGAAACCGCGGCAAAAATGGTGCAGCCGATGACGTTGGTATGCAGCAGGCCGCCCGGCAACCGGCTGACCCAGGGCGCGAGGCCCTTGAACATGCTTTCGCTGAGCTTGGTGCGAAACAGGATTTCACCCATCCACACAAAAAGAGGCAGGGCCGTCAATGTCCAGCTTGACGAGGATCCCCAGATGGTCACGGCCATGGCATCACCGGCGGCGCGTGAGGAGAAAAGCTGCATGCCTATCCAGGCCACGCCCGACAGCGTGAGGCCTATCCACACGCCGGAACCCAGAATCAGGAAAAGCGAAAGAATCAGCAGCGAAGTGATGGCGAGATCGGACATGTTGGTTCTTTGTTGTTATTTATTCGTGGTGCAGCGCTTCGTCGCTGCCGGCCTGCGTGCGCCGTCCCCTGATCTCCAGCACCAGCTCGTCGATGAATGCGATCATCAGGATGACCGCACCCACGCCCATGGTGATCTGCGGAATCCATAGCGGCGTGGCGTCGTTCCCGGTGGAGATATCGTGGTAGGCGTAGGAGTTGACCGACAGCATGACGCTGTACCAGGCGAACAGCATGGAAAGCGCCGTGGCCACGGCCAGGGCCCAGATTTCCAGTGCGCGCCGGGCGCTGCCGTGCAGGCCGTTGAGGATCAGCGTGACGCGGATGTGCTCACCCTTCTTGAGGGTGTGGGCCAGCGCCAGAAAGCCGCTGGCCGCCATGCAGTAACCGGCATACATGTCGGTGCCGCGCAGCGACCATGCGAACTGGCGGTCCAGCACGCCGGCGAGCACCGACACCAGCGTGCCGACCATGAACAGGGCACCCAGCCATGCCGCGCCGTCATACAGCGTATCAAGCATGCGGCGCATGGTTATTTCTTCGCCGCGTTGGATTTGTCGAATGCGGACAGCAGTGCTTCCCCCTCGGGGCCGGCGCGTTTGAGCCAGTCGGCCTTCATGATGCCGCCCACCTGGCGCAGGTCGGCCACCAGCTTGGGCGAAGGGGTCATGATCTTCATGCCTTTTTCGGCCAGGGCCTTTTTATAGAACTCGTTTTTTTCCTCGCTGATTTTCCAGCCGCGGGTCTCGGCGTCCGCGGCGGCTTTCAGCACGGCGGCCTGGGTGGGCGCGTCCAGCGCGTCGAAAGACTTCTTGTTGACGATCACGGCGTTCTTCGGCAGCCAGGCCTGCACGTCATACCAGTACTTGATGCTCTCGTAGGTTTTGGTGTCGTAGCCGGTGGAGCCGGAGCTCATGTAGCTGTTGACGACGCCGGTTGCCATGGCCTGGCTCAGTTCCGCGGCCTGGACGGTCACGGGTTGCGCGCCGACCAGCTCGGCGATCTTGCTGGTGGCCGGGCTGTAGGCGCGCCACTTGAGGCCTTTCATGTCGGCGACGGCCGTGATTTCCTTGTTGACGTAAATGCCCTGTGGGGGCCAAGCCACGGTATAGAGCAGCTTCATGCCTTGCCCGCCCAGCAGTTTTTCAAGCGCCGGCTTTTGCGCTTCAGCCAGTTTGTGGGCCGAGGCATAACTGGAGGCCACGAAGGGCAGGCCGTCGGCGCCGTAAATCGGGTTTTCGTTTTCGAAGTTGACCAGCAGTACTTCGCCGATCTGGGCCTGGCCGCCCTGCACCGCGCGCTTGATCTCGTTGGCCTTGAACAGCGAGGCATTGGCGTGCACCGTGATCTTGAGCTTGCCGCCGCTGGCCTTGTCGACGTCGGCCGCGAATTGCGTCAGGTTTTCCGTGTGGAAGTTGCTGGCCGGGTAGGCGGCGGGGAGGTCCCACTTGGTCTGGGCAAAAGCATTGGCGCCCAGCGCGAGGGCGGCGGCCGCCACGGTGATCTTGAAATTCATGAGAGGCTCCAGGACAAGGAATTGATAAGTAGTAATAGGATAGACGCAAATCCCGCGCCAGTTCATCGGGCATACCCCGAAATACTGCGCCCACCTGTTTAAGCGACCCTGGGGCCCCGCCATGAACCTGCGTTTTGTTGAAGCCTTTTATTGGGTGGCCTCGCTCAAAAGCATCTCGCGCGCCGCCGACAAGCTCTACCTCACGCAGTCGGCGATGTCCAGCCGCATCGCCACGCTGGAGGAGGAACTCGGCATCCTGCTGCTGGACCGGCGCGACAAGCAGTTCAAGCTCACGGTGGCCGGCGCGCGCTTTTTTGTCTACGCGCAAAAGCTGCTGGAGCTGCAGCGCGAGGTCAAGCAGGAGATGGGATCGGGCGCGCCCATGGCCGTCTCCATGCGCATAGGCGCGATCGAGTCGGTGCTGCATTCCTGGCTGATTCCCTGGCTCGAAAAACTGCGGGTGGACCATCCGGGGCTGGAGCTGGAGCTCACGGTGGAAACCACCCCCATCCTGATGGACCAGGTGCAGCGCGGCACGCTGGACCTGGTGTTCGCGGCGCTGCCCGCTTCGGCCGATGGCGTGCGCAACCAGGCCTTGCCGCCCATGGACATGGCCTTTGTGGGCAATCCGGCACTGCATAAAAAAAGAAATTACCGGCTCGATGAGCTGGCTGAAATGGAATTGCTGACCTTCCAGAAGGGTTCGCAGCCGCATGTCACGCTGCTGGACCTCTTCAAGCAGAACCGCATGGAGCCCAAAAAGGTGCACGCGATTTCGTCGATCTCGGCCATGGTCCAGCTGGTGCAGGGCGGCTTCGGCGTGGCCTTGCTGCCGCGCGCGGCGGTGCAGCGGCTGACGGGCTTTGCCAGCCTCAAATTGCTGACCTGCGACAAGAAGCTCAAGGCCTTGCCCATCCATGCCAGCTACCGCACCGACCCGACTTCGTCCATCGTGGAAACGGTGGTCCGGTCGGCCGTGGAGTTCGCCGGGGAAGGCGGGGGCGGCACCAAAACGGCTCGCAACCCGGCCGCCAAAGCGATAAAAACCGCCAAAAAAGGTGCATCAGGGTAAATCCTAGTCATCGAAAAAATCGATGGCGAAAGCAAAATATTTCTTGTTTGATTTCGTCATTTGCTGATCGCACACTTCGCCCCATGTCATCCAACTGTCATGTTTTTACGAGGAGTGCGAAATGAAGAAGTCATGGTGGGCCCGAGTGGCCGCGGTACTGGCCGGCGCTGGTTTGAGCCTGTGCGCGCATGCGCAGCAGGAGGTCAGGATAGGCGTGCTGTATCCGCTGACAGGTCCCGCCGCCTCGGTGGGCGCTGAACTGCGCAGCGCGCTGGAACTCGCCGCCGACATCATCAACAACGGCGCACCCGGCGTGTCCGAACTGCCGCTGTCGGCCGGCAAGGGCTTGCCCAACCTCAAGGGCGCGAAAATCAAGCTGGTGTTCGCCGACCACCAGGCCAACCCGCAAACCGGCGCGACCGAAGCCGAGCGCCTGATCACGCAGGAAAAAGTGGTGGCACTGGTCGGCGCCTACAACAGCGCCGTCACCGCCACGGCCAGCCAGATCGCCGAGCGCGCCGGCATCCCTTTCCTGAACCCGGAGTCGTCCTCGGCTTCGCTCACGCAGCGCAACTTCAAGTGGTTCTTCCGCACCACGCCGCACGACGACCTGTTTGTGCACAACGCCTTTGATTTCCTCAAGGAACTCGAAGCCAAAAAAGGCATCAAGGCGGGCGTGGTGGCCAGCCTCAATGAAAACGGCTTGTGGGGCACGGAAACCACCAAGCTGCAGACCAAACTCGCGCCCGAGTTCAAGCAGAACCTGGTCAAGCAGGTGATGTACCCGGCCAAGACCACGCAGCTGACCTCCGAAGTGCAGACGCTCAAGGCGGCCAATCCCAACCTGGTGCTGCAGTCGTCCTATACGGCCGATGCCATCCTGTCGATCAAGACCTACAAGGAACTGGGCTTCTCGCCGGACATGATCCTGGCGAACAACGCGGGCTTCACCGACACCGACTTCATCAAGACCCTGGGCAAGGACGCCGACTACATCATCACGCGTGAAGTCTGGGCGCTGGACCTGGCCAACCGCAACCCGCTGATCAAGCAGGTCAACGACCTGTTCAACAGCCGCTACAAGATCAACTTCACCGGCAACTCCTCGCGCACCTTCACCGGCCTGATGGTGATGGCCGACGCCATCAACCGCGCGGGCTCCACCGAACCCGAGGCCATCCGCAAGGCGCTGGCCGCGACCGACATGCCCGGCAGCAAGCTCATCATGCCGTGGAAGGGCGTGAAGTTCGACGCCACCGGCCAGAACACCCTGGGCCAGGGCATCCTGGTACAGATCGTGGGCGGCAAGTACAACACGGTCTGGCCTTTCGACATGGCCTCGCGTGACGTGACCTGGCCCATGCCCAAGTGGGACCAGCGCAAATAAGCCGCCGGCCTTGACTCACCTGCCTAAGAGACAACCATGACTACGGAAATATTGCTTCAGACGCTGGCCTCCGGCGTGCTGATCGGGCTGATTTACGCGCTGGTGGCTATCGGCCTGACCATGATTTTCGGCGTCATGGACATCGTGAATTTCGCGCACGGCGAGTTCCTCATGCTCGGCATGTACTCGGCCTTCTGGCTGTTCGCCCTGTATGCGCTGGACCCTATGATCACCCTGCCGCTGACGGTCCTCATGCTGTTCGGCTTTGGTGTGCTGCTGTACAAGCTGGTGATCGTGCGCATCATCAACGCGCCCATGCTGTCGCAGATCTTCACGACCTTCGGCATCATGATCCTGCTGCGCGGCGTGGCCCAGTTCCTCTGGAAGCCGGACTTTCGCTCCATCGAGAACTCCGCGGTCAGCGGCACCGTCAAGCTGCTGGGCATACAGCTGGGCAAGCCGCAGCTGGTGGCCGGGGTGGGAGCCATTGTGGTGACCGGCCTGATTTATTTCTTCCTGAACAAGACCCGGCTGGGCGCGGCGCTGGAAGCCACCGCCTCCGACAAGGAAGCCGCGCGCCTCATGGGCATTGATTCGCACAAGATATTCTCGCTGGCCTGGGGCATAGGCGCGGCCTGCGCCGGTGCGGCCGGGGTGCTGCTGTCGACCTTTTTCCCGATCTTTCCGGACGTAGGCGCGAGCTTCATCCTGCTGGCCTTTGTGGTGGTCAACCTGGGCGGCTTCGGCAGCGTCTCGGGTGCCTTCTGGGCCGGCATCCTGGTCGGGGTGATCGAGGTCATGGGCGGCCTGCTGCTCGGGCCGCAGTACAAGACCGCCATCGTGCTGGTGCTGTTCCTTGGCGTATTGATGTTCCGGCCCCAGGGCCTGATGGGTAAGGCATGAGCGCCGCGCCGGGCCGTCCCCAAGCAAGCTCGCACCGCAGTGCGGAGCACGAAGGTATTCGAATGCATACCATGAAACAGATTATTTTTGCTGTCGCCGCCTTGGTGTTTGCCTTGGCCGTCCCCGCCTTCACGGATGCCTCGCACCTCAACATGGCCATCCTGATCCTCATGGCGGCCCAGGTGGGCGTGGCCTGGAACATCGTGGGCGGTTATGCCGGCCAGGTGTCCTTGGGCCACGCGGCCTTCTACGGCCTGGGCGCTTATGCCTCGACGCTGCTGCTGGTCAAGTTCGGCGTCAATCCCTGGATAGGCGTGCTGGCCGGCGGCCTGCTGGCGGCCTTGCTGAGCCTGGGCTTTGGCTGGTCCTGCTTCCGGCTCAAGGGCCACTACTTCGCGATGGCCACCATCGCGGTGGCCGAGCTGGTGCAGATCTTCTTCACCGAGTGGGACTACGGCGGCGCGGCGGTGGGTCTGTATGTGCCCATGGACCGCCAGGGCTGGCTGTGGCTGAACTTCGCCACCAAGCTGCCTTATTACTGGCTGGCGCTGGGCCTGCTGCTCATCACGCTGGGCGTGAACTGGTGGATAGAGCGCAGCTACCTGGGCTACTACTTCCGGGCCATCAAGGACGAACCCGATGCGGCCCGCAGCATAGGCGTGAACATCGCGCGCTACAAGCAGGTCGCGCTGTCGGTCAGCGCCTTCCTGACCGCGGTCGGCGGCAGCCTGTACGCCCAGAAAGAGCTTTACATCGACCCGAACTCGGTGCTGTCGACGGCGCTTTCCATCAAGATGGCGCTGGTGTCCATCCTCGGCGGCGTGGGTACTTTGTTCGGGCCGGTTGTGGGCGCCGTGGTGCTGACCAGCATCGAGGAGCTCACCCGCATCGCCTTCGGCGGTACGGGCCGCGGCACCGACGTCATTATTTACGCGAGCCTCATCATCGTGATCGCGGTCTTTTACCCCACGGGCCTGCTCGGCTGGCTGCGCAGCTTCCGGGAGCGCCGGCAGGCGCGCGGCCATGCATCGCGGCAGATGGCGCTGCCCGCCGCCGCCGTGCAGAACGCCGGCAAGGAGGCTGTATGAAGTTGCTGGAAGTCAAGCAGGTCAACAAACGCTTCGGCGGGCTGGTCGCCAACCAGGATGTTTCCTTCGGTGTGGACACCGGGCAGGTGGTGGGCCTGATAGGCCCCAACGGCGCCGGCAAGACCACCATGTTCAATTGCGTCGCGGGCTATTTCGCTCCCACGTCGGGCAGCATCCTGCTGGGCGGCCGCGACATCGCCGGCCTGCCGCCCGAGGCCTGCGCCCGCGCCGGTGTGGCGCGGACCTTCCAGATCGCGCGCACCTTCACCAGCATGACGGCCTGCGAGAACGTGATGACGGCGGCCATGCTGCTGCAGCACAACGTCGCCAAGGCGCGCAAGGCGGCCATGGACTGGCTGGCGTTTGCCGGGCTTGAACGCTTTGCCGACAGGCCTGCCGCCAGCATGACCATCAGCGAGCAGAGGCGCCTGGCCGTGGCGCGCGCGCTGGCCACGCAGCCGCGCATCCTGCTGATGGACGAAGTGATGGCGGGCCTCAACCCGTCGGAAGTCCGCGAAGCGGTCGATGTGGTGCTGAAGATCCGGGACAGGGGCATCGCCTGCCTGATCGTCGAGCATGTGCTCGAAGGCATCATGCCCATCGCCGACAAGATCGTCGTGCTGGACCGCGGCGTGAAGATCGCCGAAGGCACGCCGCAGCAGGTGTCCAGCGACGCCGCCGTGATCACCGCCTACCTGGGGGACTGAAGATGCTCGAAATCAAGAACCTCAAGGTTTGCTACGACGAGGTGCTGGCCGTCTCCGACGTCAGCCTGCAGGTCGAACCCGGAAAGATCGTGGCGCTGGTGGGCGGTAACGGCAACGGCAAGTCCACCACCTTGCGCGCCGTGGCGGGCCTTAACGCCGCCGCGGCCGGCAGCATCACGTTCAACGGCGAGCCGGTTCACCGCATGCCGGCGCACAAGCGTGTCCCGCTGGGCCTGTCGCTGGTGCCGGAAGGCCGGCGCCTGTTTCCCCGGCTCACGGTGCTGCGCAACCTGGAGCTGGGCGCCTTCACGCGCATGGACAGGCACGAGGTGGCCCGGGGCATTGAAGAGATGCTGCAGTTGTTTCCCATCCTCAAGGAACGCGCCACGCAGCTGGCCGGCACCATGAGCGGCGGTGAGCAACAGATGCTGGCCATTGCCCGCGGGCTGATGGCCCGGCCCAAGCTGCTGATGCTGGACGAGCCCTCCTGGGGTATCGCCCCCAAGTTCGTGACCAAGGTGCTGGAGGTGATCCAGCAGGTCAATGCCACCGGTGTGTCGATCCTGCTGGTCGAGCAGAACCTGCAAAAAGCCCTGAACATTGCGCACTATGGTTATGTCATCCAGACCGGCCGCATCGTGATGCAGGGCAAGGGGCACGAGCTGCTCAATGACGACCGGATCAAAAAAGCTTACCTGGGCCTTTGAGCGCACACCCCAAGCACCATTTTTTATTCCATCCGTTTTCCCAACACCATGAACAAGATTTTTGACCGCCCCGCCGACCTTCGCATGGCCAGCCGCTGTGGCGAGTTTTCCCTGCCCACCGCGGGGCACGCCAACGGCCATATCCAGGCCAACCTCATGATCGTGCCGCAGGCGCAGGCCTTTGACTTCCTGCTGTTTTGCCAGCGCAACCCCAAACCCTGCCCGCTGGTGGAGGTGCTCCAGCCGGGCGCCACCGAGCCTTTGTGCGCGCCCGGGGCCGACATCACGACCGACATTCCGGGCTACCGCGTCTACCGCGACGGTGAGTTTGTCGAGGAGCGCGGCGAGATCCGCTCGATCTGGAAGGACGACTATGTGGCCTTTCTGATCGGCTGCAGCTTTTCCTTCGAGGCCGCGGTCGCGCAGGCCGGCATTCCGCTCAGGCATGTCGAGCAGGGCCGCAATGTCTCGATGTTCCGTACCAGTCTTCAGTGCCAGCCCGCCGGCGTGTTCAGCGGCGAAATGGTGGTCACCATGCGGCCCATCAAGAGCCGGGACGTCGCGAAAGTGGTGGAGATTTCTGGCCGGTTTGACGTGGCGCACGGTGCGCCCGTTCACATCGGCAATCCGGAGGCGATAGGCATTACCGACCTGTCGCGCCCGGACTACGGCGATGCGGTCGACATCAAGGACGATGAAGTCCCGGTCTTTTGGGGTTGCGGCGTCACGCCGCAATGGGTAGCCCAGAAAAGCCGTTTGTCGATGTGCATCACCCATGCGCCGGGCAAGATGTTTGTGACCGACCTGAAAGGGTGAGTTCCATGCACCCTGCGCCGGGCTGATCCTCAACTCCCAAGGAGTTCCTCATGAAAGCAATTCTGATAGCCGCGCTGGTCGCGGCGGGGGCAGCGCACGCCCAAACAAGCTGGAAGCTGGCCACCGGCTACCGGGTGGAGTCCTTCCACACGCAAAACATCCTGCAGTTCGGCCGCGATGTGGACACGGCCACGCGCGGGGAGCTGCTGATACAGGTGTACCCCAACAACACGCTGGCCAAGCTGGCCGACATCAGCGCGGCCGTGCAGCAAGGAAAGGCCGAGGCCGGCGAGACCATCATGACCAGCATGGTCAAGGAGATGCCGCTGGCCGGCGCGGACTCCATTCCTTTTGTCGTCACCTCGTACAAGGACGCGCAACGCCTCTGGAAGCTGCAGCGCCCCGGCCTTGAAAAGCATTTCTCCGAGCGCGGCCTGAAGCTTCTTTATGCCGTGCCCTGGCCGCCGCAAGGCCTGCATTCGAACAAGCCGGTGCGGGGGCCGTCGGACTTTCGCGGCACCCAGATGCGTACCTACAACCAGACCACCCTGCGCATCGCCGAAATGCTGGGCGCCAAGCCGGTGGATGTGGCCATGGTCGACGTGGGCAAGGCCTTGGCCGATGGCCGCATGGACAACATGATCACGTCGGCGCTGACCGGCGTGGAGAACAAGGTGTGGGGCCCGATCAAGTACTACTACGAGATCAATGCCTGGTTCCCGAAAAACGCGGTGTTTGTGAGCAACAAGGCTTTTGAGGCGCTCAAGCCCGAGGCGCGTGCCGCCGTGCTCAAGGCTGCCGCCGAGGCGGAAGTGCGCGGCTGGCAGGCCAGCCAGGCACTGGCCGCCAGCGCCACCGAGGAACTGCGCGCCAACGGCGTGAAGATAGAGCGGATTTCGCCCGAGCTGGACCAGGAGATCAAACGCATGGGCGAGAAGTTCTCGCGCGAGTGGATACGCTCCGTGGGCAACGAGGCGAACGATATTTTTGTGCCTTACTACATGCCGCAATGAGGCGGGCGAAAACAGGACGCCACATCGTATGAAAACACCTTCCGCAGCCGTCACAGCCTACCTTCACGCCAAGGACGGCAACCGCCCCCATCTGTTGGCGCAGGCATTCACGGACGATGCCCTGCTGGAGATGGTTGTCCATACCGCGGCGATTTCATTTCCGCCGGTATCCCAGGGGCGAGATGCCATCGCCGAGGTGCTGGTGCGCCGGTTCGGCCAGTCTTACGAGAATGTCTACACTTTTTGCCTGTCCTCGCCGCCTGAGGGCGATGCCGAGGTGTTTGTCTGCGATTGGCTGGTCGCCATGACCGAAAAGGACAGCCGTGCCGTGCGTGTCGGATGCGGCCGCTACGATTGGTGCTTTTCACCGCCTTCATACCTGGCGGAAAGCCTTTCGATCACCATAGAGACCATGCAGACATTGCCGGCTTCGCAGGCGGAGAAGGTCATGGATTGGGCGGCTGGCCTACCCTATCCCTGGTGCCCGGCGGCGGTTGCCCTGCCAGGTGCGCCGGACATTCAGCAGCTGGCACCGGTACTTGGGTACATTGGCAGGGAGCGTATGGCTGGTTTTGGCCGGGCGGCCCCAGCCCGCAGTGCCAGGCCGGGCCTGGCCTGGCGGCACACAGACCCTGAAGATCATCAAAAAACACGTTAACTCTGAAATCAAAAAATCATGCAAGACACCACATCCAAACCGGGCGGCGACCGTTGGCAATTCTGGATAGACCGCGGCGGCACCTTCACCGACATCGTGGCCAAAAAGCCCGACGGCTCGCTGGTCACGCACAAGCTGCTGTCGGAAAACCCCGAGCAGTACCGCGACGCGGCCGTGGCCGGCATACGCCACCTGCTGGGCCTGAAGGCCGGCGAGCCGATTCGCGCCGACGTGGTCGACTGCGTGAAGATGGGCACGACGGTGGCCACCAATGCGCTGCTGGAGCGCAAGGGCGAACCTACGCTGCTGGTCACCACGCGAGGTTTTCGCGACGCGCTGCGCATCGCCTACCAGAACCGCCCGCGCCTGTTCGACCGCCACATCGTGCTGCCCGAGCTGCTGTACAGCGCCGTGGTCGAGGCCCAGGAGCGCGTGGGCGCGCAGGGCGAGGTGCTGCAGGCGCTGGACGAGGCGCTGCTGAAAAAAGAACTGCTGGCCCACTACCAGAAGGGCTTGCGCAGCCTGGCCATTGTGTTCATGCACGGCTACCGCTTTACCGAGCACGAAAAGGCCGCCAAGCGCATCGCGGCCGAGGTGGGTTTCACGCAGATCAGCACCTCGCATGAAACCAGCCCGATGATGAAGTTCGTGAGCCGCGGCGACACCACCGTGGTCGACGCCTACCTCTCACCCATATTGCGCCGCTATGTGGAGCAGGTCGCCAGCGAGATGCCGGGCGTGCGGCTGTTTTTCATGCAGTCCTCGGGCGGCCTGACCGATGCCCATGTGTTCCAGGGCAAGGACGCCATCCTGAGCGGGCCGGCCGGCGGCATTGTGGGCATGGCCCGCACGGCGGCGATTGCCGGCCATGCCAAGGTCATAGGCTTTGACATGGGCGGTACCTCCACCGACGTCTCGCATTACGCCGGGGAGTTCGAGCGCGAGTTCGAGACCCAGGTGGCCGGCGTGCGCATGCGCGCGCCCATGATGAGCATCCACACGGTGGCGGCCGGCGGCGGCTCCATCCTCAAGTTCGATGGCGAGCGTTTTCGGGTGGGCCCGCAAAGCGCGGGCGCCAACCCCGGCCCGGCCAGCTACCGGCGCGGTGGGCGCCTGGCGGTGACGGATGCCAATGTGATGGTCGGCAAGGTCCAGCCGCGCTACTTTCCCAAGGTCTTCGGCCCGAATGCCGACGAGCCGCTGAGTTACGAGGCTGTCGAGGCCCAGTTCAACGAGCTGGCCGGCCAGACCGGCCGCGGCGCCGAGGTGGTGGCGGAAGGTTTTATCAACATCGCGGTGCAGCAGATGGCCAATGCCATCAAGAAAATCTCGGTGGCGCGCGGCTACGACGTGACGCGCTACACCCTGCAATGCTTTGGCGGTGCGGGCGGCCAGCATGCCTGCCTGGTGGCCGATGCGCTGGGCATGACCAAGGTCTTTGTGCATCCGCTGGCGGGTGTGCTGAGCGCTTACGGCATGGGCCTGGCCGACCAGAACGTGATCCGCGAGCAGGCGGTGGAGCTCAAGCTTTCCGAGGCCGCACTGCCCGAGATTTCCGGCAAGCTTGAGGAGCTCGCCACCCACGCCGAGGCCGAGCTGCAGCGCCAGCAGGTCAGCATGGGGGGCATCACCACACACCGGCGCGTGCATGTGCGTTATGAGGGCAGTGATTCCGCGCTGATTGTTTCTTTCGGCACGCTGGACCAGATCGAGGCCGGTTTTGAGGCTGCCTACCGCCAGCGTTTCGCTTTCCTGATGCAGGGCAAGGGCCTGGTGGTGGAGGCAGTGTCGGTGGAGGCCGTGGTCGCCGGCGACGCGCCGGCCGAGCCGCGCCATGCCACGCACGAGCCGCGCGAAGTTCCGCGCCGTGAAACCGTGCGCATGTATTCGGGCGGCCAGTGGCACGACGCGGCCCTGGTGGTGCGCGAGGATTTGCGGCCGGGCGACATCATCTCGGGCCCGGCCATCATTGCCGAGAAGAACGCGACCACGGTGGTCGAACCCGGCTGGGAAGCGGCGCTCACCGCGCTGGACCACCTGGTGCTGGACCGCCGCGCCGAACGCGCCGTGACCTTCGCGGCCGGCACCACGGTGGACCCGGTGCTGCTGGAGGTGTTCAACAACCTCTTCATGAACATCGCGGAGCAGATGGGCCTGCAGCTGCAGAACACCGCCTACTCGGTCAATATCAAGGAGCGCCTGGACTTCAGCTGCGCGCTGTTTGACACTGAAGGCAACCTGATCGCCAACGCGCCGCATATGCCGGTGCACCTGGGCTCCATGGGCGAAAGCATCAAGACGGTGATACGCGAGAACGCCGGCAGCATGCAGCCGGGCGACGTCTATGTGCTGAACGACCCCTACCACGGCGGCACCCATTTGCCCGACATCACGGTGATCACGCCGGTCTACCTGGGCAGCGCCGCGCAGCCGACGTTTTATGTGGGCTCTCGCGGACACCATGCGGATATTGGCGGCACGACGCCAGGCTCCATGCCGCCTTTCTCGACGCTGATCGAGGAGGAGGGCGTGCAGATCAACAACGTCAAGCTGGTGGAGCGCGGTGTGCTGCGCGAAGCAGAGATGATC
This sequence comes from Polaromonas sp. P4_F6, assembly GCF_056401275.1. NCBI lineage: Bacteria > Pseudomonadati > Pseudomonadota > Betaproteobacteria > Burkholderiales > Comamonadaceae > Polaromonas > Polaromonas sp. P4_F6. The sequence goes on from NZ_JBFUJQ010000001.1 coordinate 1,163,690, forward strand.
GCGCTGCTCAAAAGCGGCAAATACCCCAGCCGCAACCCGCAGCAGAACATGGCCGACCTCAAGGCGCAGATCGCCGCCAATGAAAAAGGCGTGCAGGAGCTGCGCAAGATGGTCGACAGCTTCAGCCTGGAAGTGGTGCTGGCCTATATGCGCCATGTGCAGGACAACGCCGAGGAGTCGGTGCGCCGCGTGATCACGCGCCTCAAAGACGGTGAATTCACGCTGCCATTGGACAACGGCGCGCAAATCAAGGTGGCGATCCGCGTCGACGCCAAGAGCCGCAGCGCCGAGATCGACTTCACCGGTACCTCGCCGCAGCAGACCAACAATTTCAACGCGCCGACGGCGGTGTGCATGGCGGCGGTGCTGTATGTGTTCCGCACGCTGGTGGACGACGACATCCCGCTGAACGCGGGCTGCCTCAAGCCGCTCAAGGTCATCATCCCGGCGGGCTCCATGCTCAACCCGAATCCGCCGGCCTCGGTGGTGGCGGGCAATGTGGAGACCTCCACCTGCATCACCAACGCGCTGTACGGCGCGCTGGGCGTGATGGCGGCCGGCCAGTGCACCATGAACAACTTCACCTTCGGCAACGCGCGCCACCAGTACTACGAAACCATTTCGGGCGGCTCGGGCGCGGGCGGCAAGCTCGACGAGGCGGGCAAGCTGGTGTCGGGCTTTGACGGCACCAGCGTGGTCCAGACGCATATGACCAATTCGCGGCTGACCGACCCCGAGGTGCTGGAGTTCCGCTTCCCGGTGCGGCTGGAGAGCTATGAGATCCGCGAGAACTCCGGCGGCGCGGGCCGCTGGCGCGGCGGCAACGGCGGTGTGCGCCGCGTGCGCTTCCTGGAGGCGATGACGGCCAGCATTCTGTCCAACGGCCGCAAGCACGGCGCCTTCGGCATGGCCGGCGGCGAGCCGGGCCAGGTCGGGCGCAACCTTGTGGTGCGCGCCCAGGGGCAGGTCGAGGCGCTGGACCATATCGGCCAGGCCGATATGCAGCCGGGCGATGTGTTTGAAATCCATACGCCTGGCGGCGGGGGATTCGGCAAGCTGTAGACCACCCCCGTCCAGGTGGAATTGGCTCACCCCCGTCCAGGCTCACTTCGTGTAGCCTGTTCCCCCCTTCCAGGGGGCGGCGCCTGCGGCCCGGCAAAGCCGGTTCCGCGGCCCCCGTTGGTGAAGTGAATTCACCGTCCGAGCTCACTTTATATAGTCTGTTCCCTCCTTCGAGGGGTGGAGCCGGCGGCGGATGCAAAATACCGTGAGCCTGGTGACAACGCACCGGCCGTCACCTTTTTCTGGAGCGTTTTCCATGACCCGTGAGTTCTGCGACAACTACCGCTTCCTGGCCCGCTACAACCGCTGGATCAACGAGCGGCTCTATGCGGCCTGCGAGGCCTTGACGGACGAGGCGCGCAAGCAGGAGCGCGGTGCTTTTTTCGGGTCGATACACCGCACGCTGGGCCACCTGGTGCTGGCCGACCAGGTCTGGCTCAGGCGCTTTGCGCAATGTGGGGCGGACAACGGGATAGTCTTCGCCTCGCTGGGCCCGGACGTGCTGGACATGCCCGAGGCCTATACCCTGGACATGGTGCTGTTTGAAGGCTGGGCGGAACTGAAGGCCAAACGCGCACAGCTGGACGCGGCCATCGAGCAGTGGGTGGCCGACATGCCGGACAACTATCCGCAGCTCACCATGCGCTACGGCAATTCAAAAGGCGTGCGGCGCGAACATGCGGCCTGGATGGCGATCACGCATTTTTTCAACCACCAGACGCACCATCGGGGCCAGGCCAGCACGCTGGTCACGCAGGCGGGCGGCACGGTCGGTGTGACGGACCTGATCGCGCTGGTGTGAGCACCCCGGAGGCATAAAAAAACCCGCCATGGGCGGGTTTTTTGGGTGAAGAGGCTGGCCCTTATTTCTTGGCGGCACTGGCAGCGCTGGCGGCTGGCTTGGCGGTGTCGGCCTTGGCGTCTTTCTTTTCATCCTTGGCGGCAGGCTTGGCGTCCTTGGCCTTCTTGGCATCGGCCTTGGCTTTGGCTTCGTCAGCCTTCTTTTTCTTCTCTTCAGCCTTGGCCTTCTTGTCGGCTTCTTTTTTGGCCTTGGCTTCGTCAGCCTTGGCTTTGGCCTCGGCCTTGGGGTCCTTCTTCTCCGCTGCGGCGGCTGCGGGGGCCGGTGCGGCGGCTACCGGCGCGGCCGGCTTGGCTTCGGCCTTTTTCTCTTCGGCCTTGGCGGCAGGCTTGTCATCCTTCTTCGCGGCGGCTGCGGGTTTTTCGTCCTTTTTGGCGGCAGGGGCCGCGCCCTTGAAGCTGGTGCCGCCCACCGTCAGGCCTTCGGCGGAAAACTTGGCGGCATTGCCTTCGCCCACGCCTTTGACGCGTTCGATGAAGTCGTTCCAGTCCTTGAAGCTGCCTTTCTTGCGCTCGTCGATGATCTTGCCCGAGATGCCGGGGCCTATGCCCTTGATGCCGTCGAGCTCAGCCGCGGTGGCTTTGTTGACGTCAACGGCGGCGAACGAAACGGCCATGTACATGGCGGCGACGAAGGCCAGTATTTTTTTGAACATAAGGAATCTCCTCAAAGATTGGATTGAAGTGAAGGCACGTGATCCATCCTTGTGAAGAAGGATGTCTTCTTCATAACGGCCCGTCCAGGGCCGCGTTGACTACCGGCCCCGGCTTTGGGGCCAGGAAAACCCTAGTGAGAGGCCGTCTCGGATTCAGCCCGCGGCGGCGCTCAAGGCCTGCATGTAAGCGGCCACACCTGTCTGCACATCGGCGAAGGCATGGGTGCAGCCGGCCGCGCGCAGCGCGCGCGGGTCGGCCTGGGTGTAGCTCTGGTATTTGCCGACCAGCGCGGGCGGAAAGGCGATGTATTCGATCAGGCCGCCGCGCACGGCTTCTTCCAGGCTCAGGGCCGCGGCATTCTGGCCTTTGCGCAAGGTGTTGACGACGGCCAGGGCCACGTCGTTGAAAGGCTGCGCCCGGCCGGTGCCGAGGTTGAAGATGCCGGATTTGCCGGGGTTGTCGAAGAACCAGAGGTTCACGGCCACCACGTCGTCGATGAAGATGAAGTCGCGCATCTGGCCGCCGGCGCCGTAGCCGCCGTATTCGCCGAAGAGCTTGACCTTGCCCTCGGCCTGGAACTGGTTGAACTGGTGGAAGGCGACGCTGGCCATGCGGCCCTTGTGCTGCTCGCGCGGGCCGTAGACGTTGAAGTAGCGAAAGCCCGCGACCTGGGTGGCGGCGTTTTCAAAGCGGGCGCCGAGCTCGCGCCGCATGCGCTGGTCGAACAGCAGCTTGGAGTAGCCGTAGACGTTGAGCGGACGCTCGAACTCGGGCGACTCGGTGAAGGTGTCGGAGCCGCCGTAGGTCGCGGCCGAGGATGCGTAGAGCAGGCGCGTTCCCTGGTCCTGGCAGGCGTGGAACAGCTCGCAGGACAGCGTGTAGTTGTTGTCCATCATGTACTTGCCATCGGCTTCCATGGTGTCGCTGCAGGCGCCTTCGTGGAACACGGCCTCGACCCGGCCGTAGGCGCCCTCGGCGAACAGCTCGTAGAAGTCGTCGGCGTCGACATAGTCGGCGATCTTCAGGTCGGCCAGGTTGCGGAATTTGTCGCCATGAGTCAGGTCGTCGACGGCGATGATGTCGTCGATACCGCGGGCATTGAGGCCCTTGATGATGTTGCTGCCAATGAAGCCGGCGGCGCCTGTGACTACGATTTTCATGATGGGTCCTTGAGGTGAGCGCAAGCTCACTGCGCGGCGAACAGCTCGCCGTAGTTGACGGTGGCGGTGCCGAACTTGCCGACCACGATGCCGCCCGCGCGGTTGGCGATCGGCACGGCGTCGCGCAGGCGCATGCCGGTGGCGGTCATGGCGGCCAGCGTGGCGATCACGGTGTCGCCGGCACCGGTGACGTCGAACACCTCGCGCGCTACGGCCGGGACGTTGAGTTCGCCCTCGGCATCGAACAGCGTCATGCCTTCTTCGCTGCGCGTGAGCAGCAGGGCTTCCAGGTTGAGCGCCTCGCGCAGGTTGTGGGCCTTGGCGCGCAGGTCGGCTTCGCTGCTCCAGGCGCCTATGACGTGCTCCAACTCGGCGCGGTTGGGGGTGATGACGCTGGCGTTTTTGTAGCGCGCGTAGTCCGAGCCCTTGGGATCGACCAGCACCACCTTGCCCGCGGCGCGGGCCTGGGCGATCATCAACACGATGTGCGCGAGGCCGCCCTTGCCGTAGTCGGAGAACAGCACCGCGTCGTGCTCGGTGTGCAGCTTTTCAAAGGTGGCGGACTGGGAGGCCAGCACCTCGTTTTCGGGCGTGTTCTCGAAGTCCAGGCGTATGAGCTGCTGCTGGCGGCCGATGACGCGCAGCTTGACGGTGGTCTTGAGCTGGGCGTCGCGGCCGAAATAGGGCGTGATGCCGGTCTTGGCGACCAGTGCCTCGAGCTGGTGGCTGGCCTCGTCATCGCCCACCACGCTCAGCAGCGAAGCTTGCGCGCCCAGCGTGACGATGTTGTAGGCCACGTTGGCCGCGGCGCCTATGCGCTCCTCGGTGCGCGTGACGCGTACCACGGGCACCGGCGCCTCGGGCGAGATGCGGTCCACCGCGCCATACCAGTAGCGGTCCAGCATGGCGTCGCCCACCACGAGAACGCGGGCCTTGGAAATCTTTTCAGGCGTCAATTGCATGCTCATCTATCGTGTCTTTTTCTACAGCTCTTCAATACGGCGCGTCGGGTAGCTGTCCCAGGCCTGGCAGCCTGGGCAGTGCCAGAAGTGCTGGGTGGCTTCAAAGCCGCAGGCCGCGCAGCGGTAGCGCATCAGGGGCTTGGTGGCCTGGTCGAGCGCGCGCTGGACCAGGGTGTGGTGCTGCTCGTCCTGGAGCTTTTCACCGGCGATCCATTTTCCGGCCGCGACCAGCGAGGCCTGGCGCTCCAGGTGTTTCACATACCACTGCCGCGCCGAGGCCGGGTCTTTTTCGAGCTTGACGATGGCCTCGATCACGTCGATGGACGGCATGTTGGCATAGCTGGCCTTGAGCAGCTCCAGCGCCATGGCCTCCTGGCCGCCGGCCTGCGCGATATTGGCCAGCAGGCCGGCGGCCAGCGGCAGGCCTTGCGGTGCGGTTTTTTCGAGCTTGAGCAGGGTTTGCAGGGCGTCCTGCGGGCGGCCCAGCTGGTTTTGCAGCTTCGCCAGGTCTATCAGGGGACGGGCCAGGGCCGGGGCCATGGCGATGGCTTCCTGCAGGGCACCCAGGGCCCGGGTGGTGTCGCCGGCGGCCACGCAGGCGCCGGCCTGCTCGCACAGGTAGTGTGCCTGGCGGGCGCTGAAGCTGCCGTGGCTGGAGCTGCCGAGCCGGGCGGCGATTTCGGTGGCATTGGCCCAGTCGCGCGAACGTTCGTAAATCGACAGCAGGGCCAGCCGCGCCTCTTCTTCAAAGGGCGTGCCTTCGAGCTTGCGCAGGGCGGCCTCGGCGCGGTCCAGCAGGCCGGCTTTGAGAAAGTCGAGCGCCAGTGCATGCTGGGCGCGGTCGCGCTCGGGCTGCGTGAGGTCGCCGCGCGACATCAGGTGCTCGTGCACGCGCACGGCGCGCTCGTACTCGCCGCGGCGGCGAAACAGGTTACCGAGCGCGAAATGAAGCTCGGAGGTGTCCGGGTCGCTTTGCACCGCCTCGATGAAGGCGTCTATGGCCTGGTCCTGCTGCTCGTTGAGCAGGAAATTCAGGCCTTTGAAATAGGCCTTGGGCGCCTGGCGGTTTTCGATGCGCAGCTGCCGCAAGTCCAGCCGTGAGGCCAGCCAGCCCAGCGTGAAGGCGATCGGAAACCCGAGCAGGACCCAGGTGAAGTCAAATTCCATGGTGCATCGTGGACGGGTCTTCACTCACGGTGTGGGGGCCCAGGGTCGTGTAGGCGTACTTGGCCGAGCGGCGCTTTTTCCACCAGCGCGGCATCATCACAAAAATGCCGAGCGCCAGCCCGCAGGCGAAGGTCGCCAGCACGACCAGCACCAGGGGCGCTTGCCACATGGTGCCAAAAAAGAAATACACCGCAACCGTTTGCTGGTTATTCAGTGCAAAGGCGAAGAGCGTAAAAAAAATGGCTGCTTTAAGCAGCCACATGAGGTATTTCATTGGGTAATCCCTCAGGGTGGTCTGGCGATTGTAGCCAGCCCACCGAGGGACACCAGCAAGACCTTACTTGGGTTCCGTGACCGCCAGCAACTCCTGGGTGCGGGCATCGACGGCTTCGCGCAATGCCTTCCCGGGCTTGAAATGCGGCACCCGCTTTTCAGGGATGGCCACGCTTTCGCCGGAACGCGGGTTGCGCCCCATGCGGGGCGGGCGCCGGTTGATGGAGAAACTGCCGAAACCCCTGATTTCAATGCGATGGCCGCGCACCAGTGCGTCGCTCATGGCGTCAAGAATCGTCTTGACGGCATATTCGGCGTCGCGGTGCGTCAGCTGGCTGAATCGGGCCGCCAGTTCTTCGACGAGGTCGCTTCGGGTCATGGATCAAGTAGCTGCACAGCGATGCGACCCGCCCCTGGGGGCGTATCGCACCGCCGCGCGGTTGCCTTACTTTTCGTTGTTGTCCAGCTTGGCGCGCAGCAGGGCACCCAGGCTGGTCGTACCGGCGTTTTCGCGGGAAGACTGCTGGCTCAGGTTGGCCATGGCTTCCTGCTGGTCGGCGTTGTCCTTGGCCTTGACCGACAGCTGGATGTTGCGGGTCTTGCGATCCACGTTCACCACGACTGCGGAGACTTCGTCGCCTTCCTTCAGCACGTTGCGGGCGTCTTCGACGCGGTCGCGGCTGATTTCGCTGGCGCGCAGGTAGCCGATGATGTCTTCGCCCAGGTCGATTTCAGCGCCCTTGGCGTCAACGGTCTTGACTTTGCCGGTCACGATCGCGCCCTTGTCGTTGATCGACACGAAGGTGGTGAAAGGATCGGAGTCGAGCTGCTTGATGCCCAGGGAGATGCGCTCGCGGTCGACGTCGACGGCCAGCACGATGGCTTCCACTTCCTGGCCCTTTTTGTAGTTGCGAACAGCGGCTTCGCCGGGTTCGTTCCACGAGAGGTCGGACAGGTGCACCAGGCCGTCGATGCCGGCAGCCAGACCCACGAAGACGCCGAAGTCGGTGATCGACTTGATCGGGCCCTTGACGCGGTCGCCGCGCTTGGTTTCCTGCGCGAATTCCTGCCATGGGTTGGCCTTGCACTGCTTCATGCCCAGGCTGATGCGGCGCTTGTCTTCGTCGATCTCGAGGACCATGACTTCGACTTCGTCGCCCAGGGCCACGAGCTTGCTTGGGGCCACGTTCTTGTTGGTCCAGTCCATTTCGGACACGTGGACCAGGCCTTCGATGCCGGGTTCGAGTTCCACGAACGCGCCGTAGTCGGCGATGTTGGTGATCTTGCCGAACAGGCGCGTGCCTTGCGGGTAGCGGCGGTTCACGCCCATCCATGGGTCGTCGCCCATCTGCTTGAGGCCCAGCGAGACACGGTTCTTTTCGGTGTCGAACTTCAGGATCTTGGCAACGATCTCTTGACCGGCCGTCACCACTTCGCTTGGGTGACGCACGCGGCGCCATGCCATGTCGGTGATGTGCAGCAGGCCGTCGATGCCGCCGAGGTCAACGAAGGCACCGTATTCGGTGATGTTCTTGACGACGCCCTTGACGGCAGTGCCTTCCTTGAGGGTTTCCATCAGCTTGGCGCGCTCTTCGCCCATGCTGGCTTCGACCACGGCGCGGCGGCTCAGCACCACGTTGTTGCGCTTGCGGTCCAGCTTGATGACCTTGAATTCCATGGTCTTGTTCTCGTAGGGAGACAAGTCCTTGATGGGGCGGGTGTCGATGAGCGAACCGGGCAGGAAGGCGCGGATGCCGTTGACGAGGACGGTGAGGCCGCCCTTGACCTTGCCGCTGGTCTGGCCGGTGACGAATTCGCCGGATTCCAGGGCTTTTTCCAGGCTCATCCACGAAGCCAGGCGCTTGGCCTTGTCGCGGGACAGCAGGGTGTCGCCATAGCCGTTTTCGACGGAGTCGATGGCCACGGAGACGAAATCGCCGACCTGGACTTCGAGCTCGCCCTGGTCGTTCTTGAATTCTTCGAGGGGGACATAAGCCTCGGATTTGAGTCCGGCATTCACAACGACGTGGTTGTGGTCGATACGAACGACTTCGGCGGTGATGACTTCACCGGTACGCATTTCAGAGCGTTGCAGCGATTCGTTAAATAGGTCGGCAAAAGATTCAGACATGATTTTCCTAGTCCACACAACAGGGTTCCAATAGCGGGATTGCTATTGTTTTTATAGCTGCTTGCGGCGGTGTTTTGCGGCCAGACGTCTGGTAAGGCCGCGGGTTACGTTGATGAACCTGCTGACCCAAGCGCAGGTTGCGCGTCGGGGGTCAGAAGGGCCGGGTGCCTTGCCACCATTCAAGCACCTGTTCCACCGACTTTTCAATCGACAGGTAGGAGTTGTCCAGGGGGCGGGCGTCATCAGCAGGCTTCAAAGGGGCTGCTTTTCGCGACGAATCGCGCGCATCACGTGCCTCTAAATCTTGCTGAATCTCGTCGATTGTAGCCGAATTTCCCTTTGAAATCAACTGCTTATGCCGGCGTTCGGCCCGGTGCAGGGCGCTGGCCGTGAGGAAAACCTTGAGCGGGGCGTCCGGGAAGATGACGGTGCCCATGTCCCGGCCGTCGGCGACCAGCCCCGGCAGCTTGCGAAAACTGTGCTGGAGCTCCAGCAAGGCGGCGCGAACCTCGGGGTGGGCCGACACACGGGAGGCGGCCATGCCAGCGGCCTCGGTGCGTATGGCGTCGGACACGTCCTGAGGCCCGAGAAAAATGTGGCTACCCTGGAAGCGCACCGGCATGGTGCGCGCCACGCGGGCCACGCCGGGCCCGTCGTCCACCGAAATACCGGCCAGCGCCGCGGCATGGGCGCTCAGGCGATAAAGCGCGCCGGAGTCCAGGTAGTGGTAGCCCAGCCGGTGGGCCGTCAGGGCCGCCAGGGTGCCCTTGCCAGAGGCTGTCGGGCCGTCGATGCAGATGACCGGAACGCGGGGCGTGTCGGCCTGGGCCACTTCAAACAGGGCTTCGAAGTAGTCGGGAAAGGTTTTGGCGACGCATTTGGGGTCCAGGATGCGTACCGGCAGTTGCGCCGGGTTGAAGGCCGCCAGCGAAAAACACATGGCCACGCGGTGGTCGTCGTAGGTATGGATCGCGCCCGTCGTCCACTGGGTGGGGGGGGTGATCCTGAGGTAGTCCGCGCCTTCCTCGACCACGGCACCGAACTTCTGCAGCTCGCAGGCCATGGCGGCGATGCGGTCGGTTTCCTTGACGCGCCAGCTTGCGATATTGCGTAGCGTGGTGGTGCCGTCGGCGTACAGCGCCATCACCGCCAGCGTCATGGCGGCGTCCGGGATGTGGTTGCAGTCCAGGTCTATGGCCTTGAGCGGCCAGGCGCCGCGCGAAATGCGCAGCGAGTTCGGTGCGCTGTCGACCCGTGCGCCCATCATTTCCGCGGCTTCGACGAAGCGGATGTCACCCTGGATGGAGGCGGCGCCCACGCCCTGGATTTCGATGCCGGCGTGCCCCGGGGATGCCGCCGCGATGGCGCCTAGCGCGATGAAATAGCTGGCCGACGAGGCGTCGCCCTCGACATGGATGGCGCCCGGCGACCGGTAGCGGCTGCCGGCCGGAATGGTGAAGCGTTCCCAGCCCTCGCGCCTGACGTCTATGCCGAAGCGCTGCAGCAGCTTGAGCGTAATTTCAATGTAGGGCCGGGAGATCAGCTCGCCGACCACCTCGATGCGGATATCCCGTTCGGCGACCAGCGGCAGGGCCATCAGCAGGGCGGTCAGGAACTGGCTGGAGACATCGCCGCGCACCCGTATGGGCTGCTCCAGCCTGAGTTGCCCGGGCCGCAGGCGCAGCGGCGGAAAGCCTTCGTTGCCGAGGTAGTCGATGGCGCAGCCCAGTTGCCGGAGCGCGTCGACCAGGTCACCAATGGGCCTTTCGTGCATGCGCGGCACGCCGGACAGCTCGAACTCTCCGCCCAGCAGGGCAAGCGCGGCCGTCAATGGCCGCATGGCCGTGCCGGCGTTGCCCATGAAGAGTTTGGCCGGGGTCTGGACAGGCCGGCCGCCCAGCCCGCTGATGACGGCGGTGTTGCCGTCCTGCCGGACCGTGCAGCCGAGCTGCCTGAGCGCGGCCAGCATCACGGCGGTGTCGTCGGAGGCCAGCAGGTCGTGGACGGTGGTCTCGCCGTGGCTCAGGGCGGCCAGCAGCAGGACGCGGTTGGAAATGCTTTTGGAGCCGGGCAGGCGGACGATGCCTCCCGCGCTGCGCAGGGGCGGAATGTCCAGGAACTCGGTGTCGAACATGGACTGCGGATTATTTGTGCGATTTTTGTGAGGAGATGCGCCAGTTGGCCCGGGTCTCGCTGGCCCGCTCGATCAGCACTTCAAGGACGTCGCCGCTGCTGTTGGCAATCAGCTCCTCGAGCGACTGCAGGGTCTCCTGGAAGATCTTGGACTGGGCCAGCAGTTCTTCGCGATTCGCGATCAGGATGTCGCGCCACATTTTCGGGTCGCTGGCGGCGATGCGCGTGAAGTCCCGAAAGCCTGGGCCGGCCAGCGACATGTATTCCTTGCCATGATCCTGCCCGGTGATGCCGTTGATCAGGGCGAAGGCGATCAGGTGCGGCAAATGGCTGACGGCGGCGTAGGCGGCGTCATGGGCCTGGGGCGACATCTTGAGGACATGGCAGCCCAGGGCCGTCCAGACGTCGTTGGCTTTTTGCAGCTGTACCGTGAAGGTGCGCTCTATCGGCGTCAGGATGACCTGCTTGCCGGCGTAGAGGTCCACGTCCGCATGCTCGACACCCGAGACTTCCTTGCCGGTGATAGGGTGGCAGGGCACGAAGGAGCCGACGTTGTCACGCAGCACGCGCCGGGCGGCGTCCACCACGTCGCGTTTGGTTGAGCCGACGTCCATGATCAGCGTGTTCGGGCCGACCAGGTGGCGTATGGCTTTGAAGGTGGCCTCCGTCGCGGAAACCGGCACGGCCAGCAAAACGATGTCGGCGCCCGAGACCGCCAGCAGCGCCGAAGGCGCCTCCACGTCGATCACACCCATCTGACGCGCCCGCTCCGTGGTGGAAGGGGACTTGCTGTAGCCAACGACGCGCTTGACCAGGCCGGCACGTTTGAGTGCCAGCGCGAATGAGCCACCCATCAGGCCGCATCCAATGAGACCTAATTGTTCAAACATGTTGTGGCACCAGGGAGGTTGTGAGTCGTTGCATTAATCGCCGATGGGATAGGTTCCGAGGACCTTGTAAAAGGCGCACAGCCGCTGTAAATCGGCCAGCGCGGCCTTGACATGGTCTTCGGAGGGGTGACCCTGCAGGTCAATATAAAAATAGTATTCCCACTGGCCGGAGCGTGCCGGGCGCGATTCGAAGCGGGTCATGGAGACGCCGTGGGCCTTGAGCGGCATCAGGATGTCGTGGACGGCGCCTGGGCGGTTGGGCACGGACACCACCAGGCTGACGCAGTCCTTGCCGGAGGCGGGCGGGGAGGGCAGTGTCTGCGGCAGGCAGACCACGGCAAAACGCGTACGGTTGAAGGCGTCGTCCTGGATGGCGTGGGCCGCCGTGTAAAGGCCGAACTGGGTGGCCGCCCGGTCGCTGGCGATGCCGGCCCAGGCCGGGTTGGTGGTGGCCAGGCGCGCGCCTTCTGCGTTGCTGGAGGCGGTGCGGCGGTCGGCGTGGGGCAGGTGCGTGGTCAGCCAGCCCTGGCACTGGGCCAGCGCCTGGGGGTGGGCGTAGACCGCTTCTATGCCTTCGAGCGACTCCGAGAGCCGCAGCAGGTTGTGGCGCACCATCAGGCTGATTTCGCCGACGATGTGCAGAGGGGAGTTGAGGAACAGGTCGAGCGAGCGCGAGACCACGCCTTCGGTGGAATTTTCCACCGGCACGACGCCGTAGCTGGCGCTGCCGGCCGCCGTCGCGCGAAAGACCTCGTCGATGCTGACGCAGGGAACGTGTTCGATGCTGGCGCCGAAAAACTGCAGCGCCGCCTGCTCGCTGAAAGTGCCGGCGGGGCCCAGGTAGGCCACGCGCACCGGGGATTCCAGGGCCAGGCAGGCCGACATGATTTCGCGCCAGACGGCCGCCACATGCTCGTTCTTGAGCGGTCCCTGGTTGGCCTGCTGGATCTGCTCTATCACCTGGGCCACCCTATCGGGACGGAAAAACGGCGTGCCTTCGCGTTTTTTGAGTTCCCCGACCTGCTCGGCCACCTGGGCGCGGCGGTTCAGCAGGGAAAGCAGTTCCCTGTCCAGGGCGTCGATCTGGACGCGTAAATCAGCAAGGTTGGCAGTCATATCAGGGGCCGTCCGCCCTCGCCATCTGCACTGGATGCCCCTGGGGGACAGTGAATGTGGCGGGCATGGGGTATTTCGTCCTAAGCGTGTTTTTGTTCGAATTCTCGCATGTACGCCACCAGCGCCTGCACGCCGGCCAGCGGCATGGCGTTGTAAATACTGGCGCGCATGCCGCCTACCGACTTGTGGCCCTTGAGCTGAAGCAGGCCCGCCGCCTTGGCGCCGGCCAGGAAAGCCTCGTTGCGCGACTCGTCGCGCAGGAAAAAAGGCACGTTCATGCGTGAGCGGCAGTCCTTGCCGACCTTGTTCAGGTAGAACTGCGAGCTGTCGATCGCATCGTAAAGCAGCTGCGCCTTGGCCAGGTTGCGCTTTTCCATGGCCGCGACACCGGCGGCCGCGCCTTCCCGCTGGCGCTTGAGCCACTGGAAGGTCAGGCCCGCGATGTAGATGGCGTAAGTGGGCGGCGTGTTGTACATCGACTGGTTGTCCGCCACCGTCTTGTAGTCGAAGGCGCTGGGGCAGGCCGCCATGGCGTGGCCGAGCAGGTCTTCGCGGATGACCACTAGCGTCACGCCGGCGGGGCCGAGGTTTTTCTGCGCCCCGCCGAAGGCCAGGCCGACGCGGGACCAGTCGACGGACCGCGAGGCCACATGGGATGAAAAATCAATCACCAGGGGGGCGTCGCTTCCCAGGGCCTTGAGGTCCGGCAGGCTCTGGAATTCCACGCCGTTGATGGTTTCATTGGTGCACAGGTGCACATAGGCCGCGTCCGGGCGCAGCTTCCAGCCCGAAGGCGCGGGCAGCTGCGTGTGCCCGTTGTCGGCGTTGCTGGCGGCGACCTGCGCGTCGCAGTACTTGCGCGCTTCTTTTTGCGACTTGTCGCTCCAGCTGCCGGTCACCACAAAATCGGCGGAGCGCCCGCGCGACAGGTTCAGCGGAACGATGGCGTTCTCGGCCAGCCCGCCGCCCTGCATGAACAGGATCTTGAAGTGGGCCGGGACGGCCATGAGTTCGCGGAAATCGGCCTCGGCGGCTTCATAGATGGAGATGAACTCCTTGCCGCGGTGGCTCATCTCCATCACGCTCATGCCGCTGCCGTGCCAGTCCAGCATTTCGCCTGCCGCCTGCTGCAAAACCTCCTCGGGCAGGTTCGCGGGGCCGGCGGAAAAATTGAACGGACGGGTCATTTCTTCGCGGGCGGCTTGGCTGCTCCCGGGGCAGGGCTGGTGCCGACGATCTTCACCGCCGTCTCGTCGAACTGCTTGATGCGCGCCACCACGTCGGTGCGCGAGGCCTCGACGAGTTTTTGCACAAAGACGTTGCCGAGTTCAGGCGCGGCGGCCTGGTATTTTTTGATGGCGGGGGATTCGAAGAAAGCGGCGAGCTGCTGGAGTTCCTCCAGCGTGAAACGCTCCGCGTAGGCAGGGACCAGCGATTCGGCGCTGACCTTGCCGATCTGCTTGCTGATCAGCTGGCTGGCGTCATCGGCGTACTTCTTGAGTTCGGCGTTGAGGTCTTCCGAGGCCTTTTGCCGCTTGGCCTTGGGAACGTTGGCTTCCAGCTGGGGGCCCCATTTGTTGATCAGGTCCTGGGCCGTGCTGCCGGCCAGCTGGCCCACCAGGCGGTCCAGCTCTGGACCCTGCTGCAGGGCGACCACTTTTTTGGCCAGCTCGATTTTGGGGTCGGTCTGGGCGTGGACAGCCGCGCTGCAGGCCAGGCCGGCGATCGCGAGGGCGGTGATCAGTTTTTTCATCAATTGCTTTCGGTGTTGGAGGCGTCTGTGCCGGTGTCGTTTTCGGTATCGAGGTCGTCCAGCGTGGCATCGTTTTCGACAATGCGCTGCAGGCCGCTCAATTGTGAGCCCTCGTCGAGGCCGATCAGCGTAACACCCTGTGTAGCCCTGCCCATCTCGCGGATTTCGCTGACGCGCGTGCGCACCAGCACGCCCTTGTCGGTGATGAGCATGATCTCGTCGTCGACGTGGACCAGCGTCGCGGCCACGACCTTGCCGTTGCGTTCGCTCTGCTGGATGGCGATCATGCCCTTGGTGCCGCGGCCGTGGCGCGTGTATTCGGTGATCGAGGTGCGTTTGCCGAAGCCGTTCTGGGTGGCCGTCAGCACGCTTTGCTGCTCGTCTTCGGCGACCAGCATGGCGATCACGCCCTGGCCGTCTTCCAGCGTCATGCCGCGCACGCCGCGCGCGTTGCGGCCCATGGGGCGCACGTCGTTTTCATCAAAGCGCACGGCCTTGCCGCCGTCGCTGAACAGCATCACGTCGTGTTTGCCGTCGGTCAGGGACGCGCCTATCAGGTAGTCCCCCGGGTCCAGGTCCACGGCGATGATGCCGGCCTTGCGCGGGTTGCTGAATTCGTCGAGGGCCGTCTTCTTCACAGTGCCCATGGAGGTGGCCATGAAGACGTACTGGTCGGCCGGGAAGCTGCGCTTGTCGCCCGTCAGCGGCAGGACCACGGTGATCTTCTCGCCTTCCTGCAGCGGGAACATGTTGACGATGGGCCGGCCACGCGAGCCGCGCGAGCCCGCGGGAACCTCCCAGACCTTGAGCCAGTAGAGCCGGCCCCGGTTGGAAAAGCACAGGATGTAGTCGTGCGTGTTGGCGATGAAGAGCTGGTCGACCCAGTCGTCGTCCTTGGTGGCGGTGGCCTGCTTGCCGCGGCCGCCGCGTTTTTGCGCCCGGTATTCCGACAGCGGCTGGCTCTTGATGTAGCCGGTGTGCGAGAGCGTCACCACCATGTCGGTCGGCGTGATCAGGTCTTCGGTGCTGAGGTCGAAGGAGCTGTGCTCGATATGGCTGCGCCGCGCGCCCAGCTTGGTCTGGCCGAACTCCAGCTTGATGGCGGAGAGTTCCTCGCCGATGATGATGGAGACGCGCTCGGGCTTGGCCAGGATGTCGAGCAGGTCGTCGATCTCGGCCATGACTTCCTTGTATTCGGCCACGATCTTGTCCTGCTCCAGGCCGGTCAGGCGCTGCAGGCGCATCTGCAGGATTTCCTGGGCCTGGGTTTCCGACAGGCGGTACAGGCCATCGTTGCCCATGCCGAACATTTTTTCAAGGCCGTCGGGGCGGTAGTCGTCGGCGTTGACGATGCCGCCGTCGGCGCGCGTGCGGGTGAGCATTTCGCGCACCAGGCTGCTGTCCCAGGGGCGCAGCATCAGCTCGGCCTTGGCCACCGGCGGCGTGGGTGCGTTGCGGATGATGGCGATGAAGTCATCGATATTGGCCAGGGCCACGGCCAGGCCCTCCAGCACGTGGCCGCGTTCGCGCGCCTTGCGCAGCGTGTACACGGTGCGGCGCGTCACCACTTCGCGGCGGTGCGAGAGGAAAACCTGGATCAGGTCCTTCAGGTTGCACAGCTTGGGCTGGCCGTTGACCAGCGCCACCATGTTGATGCCAAAGGTGTCCTGCAGCTGGGTCTGCTTGTACAGGTTGTTCAGCACCACTTCGGGCACTTCGCCGCGCTTGAGCTCGATGACCAGACGCATGCCGGACTTGTCGCTTTCGTCCTGGATGTGGCTGATGCCCTCGATCTTTTTTTCATGCACCAGCTCAGCCATGCGCTCCTGCAGCGTCTTCTTGTTGACCTGGTAAGGCAGCTCGTCGACGATGATGGACTGGCGCTGGCCCTTGTCGATGTCCTCGAAGTGGCATTTGGCGCGCATCACCACCTTGCCGCGGCCGGTGCGGTAGCCATCCTTGACGCCGTTGATGCCGTAAATAATGCCGCCCGTGGGGAAGTCGGGCGCCGGCACGATTTCCATCAATTCGTCGATGGAAGCCTCCGGGTTTTTCAGCATGTGCAGGCAGGCGTCGACCACTTCGTTGAGGTTGTGGGGGGGGATATTGGTCGCCATGCCCACCGCGATGCCGCCCGATCCGTTGACCAGCAGGTTGGGCAGCCGGGTCGGCAGGACCAGGGGCTCCTGTTCGCTGCCGTCGTAGTTGGGGCCGAAATCGACGGTTTCCTTGTCCAGGTCGGCCAGCAATTCATGGGCGATTTTCGACAGGCGGATTTCCGTATACCGCATAGCGGCCGCGTTGTCACCATCCACGGAGCCGAAATTTCCCTGGCCGTCGACCAGCAGGTGGCGCAGGGAGAAATCCTGGGCCATGCGAACAATGGTGTCGTAGACCGACTGGTCGCCGTGGGGGTGGTATTTACCGATCACGTCGCCGACGATACGGGCCGACTTCTTGTAGGGGCGGTTCCAGTCGTTGTTCAGCTCATGCATGGCGTACAGAACACGCCTGTGCACGGGTTTGAGGCCGTCTCTGGCGTCGGGGAGGGCCCGGCCGACGATCACGCTCATGGCGTAGTCGAGATAGCTGCGCCGCATTTCCTCTTCAAGACTGATGGGCAGGGTTTCTTTAGCGAACTGGGTCATGAGCGGCCTGGTTGGGATTTCGAGATTCTTGAGGAAAGCCAGCGATTTTAAGGCTTGAGTTTATAGCGGCCACTTGTGGCGGGGCAGCAACAAATGCTCAAGAATCTTAAGTCTGTGTCAGACGAAGCCGATAGCGTGCTTGAAGGTTGGGGCAGGTGTGGCACAATCGATGTAACGCTTTGAGTGATGGTCACTCACGGCGTGTAAATTACTAATCGCAGCAAGTCTGCGGCTTTTCTCTAGAGGAGAACCATGAAGAAACTCAACAAAGTGGCAATGTTGTTTGCTTCCGCAGCGCTTGTTACCGCCGCTGGTGCACAAACGATCGACAACTGGAAAAACGGCAACAACGAACTGGTCTGGAAAAACGGCACCAACGAACTGTGCTGGCGTGATGCCAACTGGACGCCTGCTACCGCAGCGCCTGGTTGCGACGGCGCAATTGCCCCTGCGATGGCTCCTGCTGCTCCGGCCGCTGCTGCTCCTGCTGCTGCCGCTCCTGCTGCCGCTGCTCCTGCTGCTCCTCCTGCCGCAACGAAAGTTACCTACGCTGCTGACGCTTTCTTTGACTTCAACAAGTCTGTGATCAAGCCAGAAGGCAAAGCCAAGCTGGATGACCTGGTCGGCAAGATCAAGGACATCAACCTGGAAGTCATCATCGCCGTGGGTCACACCGACTCCGTCGGTAGCGATGCTTACAACCAGAAGCTGTCGGTTCGCCGTTCGGAAGCCGTCAAGGCATATCTCGTGTCCAAGGGCATCGAGAAAAACCGCGTCTACACTGAAGGCAAGGGCGAGAAACAGCCAGTTGCTGACAACAAGACCGCCGAAGGCCGCGCCAAGAACCGCCGCGTCGAAATCGAAGTGGTTGGTACCCGCGCCAACAAGTAATCCTCAGGGATCGCTTCAAAAACCGCGCCTAGGCGCGGTTTTTTTATGCCTCAACGATAATGCCTCATGTCTACAAGCGATAACTTCGATCCCGCCGAGCTGGCCAAATTCTCCGACCTGGCCCACCGGTGGTGGGACACCGAAAGCGAGTTCCGCCCCCTGCACCAGATCAACCCCTTGCGCCTGGGCTGGATCGACGGCCAGGTTCAACTCAAAGGTTTGCGCGTGCTGGACGTGGGCTGCGGCGGCGGCATTCTGGCCGACTCCATGGCGCGCAAGGGCGCCGACGTTTTGGGCATAGACCTGGCCACCAAGGCGCTCAAAGTCGCCCAGCTCCATGCGCTGGAAGCCCAGACGGAAGGGGTGCAATACCGCGAAATCAGCGCCGAAGCGCTGGCGGCCGAGCAACCGGGCAGCTTTGATGTCGTCACCTGCATGGAAATGCTGGAGCATGTGCCCGACCCCTCGTCTATCGTCAAGGCTTGCGCGGCGCTGGTCAAACCCGGCGGGCATGTGTTTTTCTCCACCATCAACCGCAACGCCAAAGCCTTTTTGTTCGCCATCGTGGGCGCAGAGTATGTGCTGAACATGCTGCCCCGCGGCACCCACGAGTACGCCAAACTGGTCAAGCCCAGCGAACTGGCCGGCTATTGCCGGGCCTCGGGACTCTCCCTGCAGCAGACCCGCGGCATGGAGTACAACCCGCTGACGCGCCATTACTGGCTCAGCGCCGACACCAGCGTCAATTACCTGTTCGCCACCCAAAAGAGCTGAAACCCCGCGCTTCGCCTCAATTCACACCCGATATGTTCAAAGACATTGCTGCCGTGCTGTTTGACCTGGACGGCACCCTGATAGACAGCGCGCCCGACCTGGGCGCCGCAGCCGACAAAATGCGCACCGACCGGGGGCTGGCATCGCTTCCGCTGGCGCTGTACCGCCCCATGGCGGGCGCGGGTGCGCGCGGCATGATTGCAGTGGCCTTTGGTCTTACACCGGACGACGCCCGTTTTGCTGACCTCAAGGAAGAGTTTTTCCGCAACTACGAGTCGCGCATGACGGAGCGCACCACGGTGTTTGACGGCGTGGCCGAACTGATCGCCCGGATCGGCCAGGCCGGCTTCAAATGGGGTGTGGTGACCAACAAGTCCGCCCGTTTTACCGTCCCGCTGACCAAGGCCATGCCGTTGTTCGACACCGCCCAGGCCATTGTGAGCGGCGACACCACGCCGCATTCCAAACCGCACCCGGCACCCTTGCTTGAGGCGGCGCGCCAGCTCGATGTGGCGCCCGGCCGCTGTATTTATGTCGGTGATGACGAGCGTGACATCGTCGCGGGTAGGGCCGCGGGCATGCCCACGGTGGCCGCCGCCTACGGCTACCTCGGCAAAACCGCCGACACCGAAGGCTGGAAAGCCGATGCGACCATTGCCGCACCCGGCGCCCTCTTGAATTTGCTGCGAATGGCGTAAACTAGGCCTCCTGGGGCTGCATTGGTTTCGACGTGGGTTCGGACGCGGTGTGGTGCATGTCGAGCTGAATGTGCTCGTAAAACAGATTCAAACAAACTAACTGCAAACGACGAACGTTTCGCACTCGCTGCTTAATTGCCAGTGAGCTTTACAACAGCAGGCCGATGGGCTGGGCAAGGGGTGTTTAGCGCAAGTTAAATGCTCCCGGCTGTAAAGATAATTTCATCGGCTGGCTCCGGGCTGGGTACCTTAACCCGGGGCGAGAAAATAGGGTGCTGGCGTCCTGTGTAGCGTGCGACTGCGCGACACAGGTGGCGAGACCCAAATCAGACCGCTAAACATGTAGATCTGCCCGAACAAGGCTTGCGGACGGGGGTTCAAATCCCCCCAGCTCCACCATTTCACGAAAGCCCGGCCTTTATCCGCCGGGCTTTTTTCATGGGCGTCCAGCGGCTGGCCGGCCGCTTTGTGCCCGCTGCGACAATACCCCGATGGCAAGCATGCAACTCCAGGAAATTCTCTTCTCCCAGGGCTTTGGCACACGGCGCGTGTGCGCGGGGCTGGTTCAACAAGGTTATGTCGCGGTGGCGGGTGCGCCTTGCGAGGATCCGACCGCTGACTTCGAAGCCGTTGAAGGCCTGCCTTTCACGGTGCAGGGCGCGGCCTGGGAATACCATGAAAAAGCCTATCTGATGCTGCACAAGCCCGCGGGTTATGAGTGCTCGCAAAAACCCAGCGCCTACCCGAGCATCTACACGCTGCTGCCGGCGCCGATACGCCAGCGCGGCGGCGGTGCGGCGGCCGGTGTGCAGGCGGTGGGGCGGCTCGACCAGGACACGACCGGCCTTTTGCTGCTGTCGGACGACGGCAAGTTCATCCATCGCATGAGTTCGCCCAAGCACCATGTGCCCAAGGTCTACGAGGTGCGCGCCAAGCACCCGGTGGACGACAAACAGG
Organism: Polaromonas sp. P4_F6; assembly: GCF_056401275.1. Lineage (NCBI taxonomy): Bacteria > Pseudomonadati > Pseudomonadota > Betaproteobacteria > Burkholderiales > Comamonadaceae > Polaromonas > Polaromonas sp. P4_F6. Next base: position 1,183,820 of record NZ_JBFUJQ010000001.1, read on the forward strand.
TGGCCAAACTGCTGGCCGGCGTGGTGCTGGACGACGACCCCAAGCCGGTGCGGGCCGCGGCCTGTGAAAAAACCGGCGAGCACCAACTGAGCCTGACATTGACCGAAGGCAAATACCACCAGGTCAAACGCATGATTGCCGCCGTGGGCAACCGCGTGGAAGAGGTGGGCGGCCTGCACCGTTCGCGCATAGGCTCGCTGGATTTGCCGGCCGACCTCAAGGCCGGCGAATGGCGCTGGCTGACGCCGCAGGACCTGGCGTGCATCGCGGGCTGAGCATTGGCCGGCACTCGCCGGCCGGGCCTAGCGCAATTCGGCCGGGCGGGTGTTGGACTGTATGAGGAAGGAGTCGTGCCAGTGGCCGGGCATGCTGCTGGTGTGCTCCTGGTCCATGAGCGTGCGTATCTGGCGTTGTTGTGCCAGCGTGTGTTTCAGGCTGAGTCGCGCGGTTTCGAGGGCCGCTTCCTCACGTTTGAGGTGCCGGGCTTTGGTGGCTTCTTCACCGAGGAATTCGTTGCGGAGCGCGTCCGGGTCCGGCAGCATGGAAGGGTTGAGCACCACATAACAAATGCCGCATTGGGCCAGCAAATTGCTTTTCAGGTTTCTGGCTTTGCGGGACAGGCCGAAGGACTTGGGCACGTCGACGCAGCCGACCACATGGCCGTCGCTGGCGCAGACCGAAAACGTGCAGGTGGTGTTCTGGAGCATTTCATACCAGTACAGGCTGTTTTCATTGGCGTTGGGCCGGGTGAAGCGGGTCACCGGCATCTTGACCAGCACATGGTGGTCGTCAAAGGTGTTGATCATCCAGTGCCAGACCCGCAACTCTTCGCTGTTCATCAGAACCCGCGCATGCAGGGGCCAGTGTTGAGGAATGCGGCGTTTCCCCCGGTTTACCCAGCGTGACCACAGGCTGTACCATTCGGCGAGGTGCTCCATACGGGGCTGCTCCGCCGGCGACCATTCCGAGTTTCTGTACATGACGAACTCCTGGTTGTTACTGGTACTTACAATATGCGACTATTTGCCTACTTTGTCTTGAGGTTTAACACGGCTTTTCGCTTGATTAGTGACTAAGTGTGAATTTTTAGACGGAAACTCCGTCGCGAGCGTACGTAGAACTTGCAAAAAGGGGAGAGAAATCCATGGACAAACGCAGATTTATGGGTGTGGCGGCCGTGGGCGCTGCCGCCTTGCCTGGAATGGCGCAGGCCCAGCTGGCGCCCAAGGCGCAAAAAGGCCCGACGGTGCTGACCGTCAGCGGGCTGATAGGCGCGGGCAACCGCGGCGCGCTCGATCCGGCGCTGGACCAGATGATGGCCAAGCAGAAGATCAAGTTCGACAAGGCGCAGGCCTTTGACTTCGCCACCCTGGCCGCGCTGCCGGCCGTCACCATCAAGCCGACGCTGGAATACGACAACAAGCCGCACACGCTCAAAGGCCCGCTGCTGGCCGACGTGCTCAAGGCCAGCGGCGTGAAGCTCACCGACAAGACCACCGTGTTTGTGCGCGCGGTGGACGGCTATGCGGCCCAGGTGACGRCCGCCGAGCTCGGCAAATACCGCTTTATCGTCGCCACCCACATGGACGGCCAGCCTTTGTCACTGGGCGGGCTGGGGCCCCTGTGGGCCGTGTATGACGCGGACCGTTTCCCCGAGATGGCGGCCAAGCCGATCTCCGCGCGTTTTGCCTGGTGCCCCTGGGCGACCTATCACATCGAGGTCAAAGAGGCCTGAGCTTCAGCGCGCGGCCTTCAGGAAGTCGGCAATGACCTCCACGGTCTGGCCGGGCTGGTCGCGCTGGGGTGAATGCCCGCAGGCCGCCAGCCGCAGCTGCCGGGCATGCGGCGCCATCCGTGCGATTTCATCGAGTTGGCGCATCGTGCCGTACTCGTCGTCCAGGCCCTGGATCAGCAACAGCGGCGCCGTGATGCGGCTGCATTCCTCGCGGATGTCGAAGTGGCGAAAGGCATCGGACAGCCAGATGTCGTTCCATTGCCAGAAGGCCACATCGACGTCGGCGTGGTAGCGCGCCAGGCGATCGCGCAATCCCCCCGACTCAAACGCCGTACGGGCTTCAGTGATGGCCTGCACGGCAATGTCTTCCACCAGCACATGCGGCGCCATGGCGATGCAGGCCGAGACCGGGTGGCGGCTGGCGTGGAGCAGGGCGATGGTGGCGCCGTCGGAATGGCCCAGCAGCACAGGCCGGCTGATGTCCAGTGCCTGCAGCAGGGCGGGCAGCACCTCCCAGGCTTCAGCGTGCATGTAGTCGGGTAGCAAGCGGCCGCTGCCGCGCACGTCGGGCACGGTCGCGGAATTACCGTAGCCGCGTCGCGAATACACGACGCCGGCCCGGCCTGTCGCCGCGCAGACGGCTTGCGGCCAGTCCAGCCCGCGCTGCGTCCACAGGGCGACCGAGCCCAGGCCTTCGTGCAGGAAAACAATCGGGGCCAGGCCCGCTTGCCCGGGGATACGCCTGGCTTCCAGGCACACACTGTTGATCTCCAGCATCTGCGTCACATTCATCGCCGCATCGTAAAGGATGACGGCGATTCGGGAATGCCGGGTATTTAGCCACGCCGGGGCAGGCCTTTCGGGACGGGAACCTGGCCGGCGCCCGGTACACTAACCGGTTGCACCTAGAAAGACCGTTTTTGTGAATGTTCCCGCCCGTTTCGCAGCCGCCTGGCTGTGCGCCCTTGCCGCCCTGACGAGTTTCCCGGCCGCCGCCCAGACCGCGGCGCCGCCGGCGGCTTCCGGGATCACCACACCCGTCTTTGTGCTCAACTCGCTGGACGACAGCGTCAGCGTGATCAACCCGGCCACCTGGACCGAGACCCGGCGCATCGCCACCGGCAAGCAGCCGCACCATCTTTACCTCACGCCCGACGAAAAGTCGGTGATCGTGGCCAATGCCCTGTCGGACTCGCTGACCTTTATCGACCCGAAAACCGCCGAAGTGCAGCGCACGGTGCGCGGCATCCTGGACCCCTACCAGCTGCGCTTTTCGCCCGACATGAAGTGGTTCGTCACGGCGGCCAACCGCCTGAACCACATCGACATTTACAAATGGGACGGCAAGGACATCACGCTGGTCAAGCGCGTGCCCACCGGCAAGACGCCCAGCCATTTGTGGATAGACAGCAAAAGCACCACGATTTATTCGACCATGCAGGACAGCGACGAGCTGATCGCCATCGACCTGGCGACGCAGGCCGTCAAATGGCGCACCAAGACCGGCTCCATCCCGGCCGACGTCTACGGCACGGCCGACGACAAATTCATGCTGGTCGGTTTGACCGGCGGCGATGCGGTCGAGGTCTATGACGTGAGCGGCGCCCAGCCGCAGCGCACCAAATCCATCAAGACCGGCGCCGGCGCCCATGCCTTTCGCGCCTTTGGCGACAAGCGCCATATCCTGGTCAGCAACCGCGTGGCCAACACCATCAGCCGTATCGACCTGCAAACCCTGGAAGTGGTCGACAACTATCCCGCGCCGGGCGGCCCCGATTGCATAGACGTAAGCCGCGACGGCAAGCAGATCCTGGTGAGCTCGCGCTGGGCGCGCAAGCTCACCGTGATCGATGTGGCGACCCGCAAGGTGGTGCGCCAGGTCAATGTTGGAAAGAGCCCGCATGGCGTCTGGACGCTCGACCACTCGGCTAGGTAAGCCCCCACGGTTGCTCACTTCGTGTAGCGCCCTGCCCCCCGAGGGGGCCGCTGCGCCTGCGGCCCGGCAAAGCCGGTTCCGCGGCCCCGGCTTGTCTGGTGCTTCGCCGCAGTCGCTGCTCGCTGTGGCTTTGTTGGCGACTTGTGCGCTTCCTGCGTGGGCTGCAAATCCAGGCGACACCAAGGCAGCCGCGCCCTGCAAACCCGTCTACCTGACGCTGGACACCGGCCACATGGCCGTCGCGCCGCTGATGGCCGAGGTGCTGAACAAACACCAGGTCAAGGTCACGTTTTTCGCCGCCAACGAGCGCACGCAGACCGGTGACGGCAGCCTGGGCGAGCAGTGGGCTCCGTGGTGGAAGGCGCGGGCCGCCGAAGGCCATGAGTTCGCCTCCCACACCTGGGACCATGTGTACTGGCGCGGCGACCTGCCGGTGGCGGGCGCTGAGCCGCCCCGTTTCAAGATGCGGCCCTCGGCGGGCCCGTCGGATGGCAAGGACCTGAACTGGACGGCCGCGCAGTACTGCGAGGAAATCGGCAAGTCGGCCAAACGCCTGGAAGCCATCACCGGCAAAAAAACGCTGCCGCTTTTCAGGGCGCCGGGCGGCAAGACTTCGCCCGCGCTGCTGGCCGCCGCCAAGTCCTGCGGCTATGAGCATGTGGGCTGGTCGCCCGCGGGCTTTCTGGGCGACGAACTGGCCAGTGAAAAATACCCCAACGACTTTCTGCTCAAGAAGGCGCTGCGCGACGTGCGCTCCGGCGACATCCTGCTGGCGCACCTGGGCATCTGGTCGCGTAAGGATCCATGGGCGCCCAAGGTGCTGGAACCCTTGATCACCGGCCTGCAGTCGCGCGGCTTTTGCTTCAAGACCCTGCGCGAGCATCCCCAGTACAAGGACTGGATTGAAGCGCAGTCCGGCCCGGCCCCGGCCAAGCCTGCAAAATAAACGGCATGGACGGGTTCAGCGATCTTTTTTCGGCGGTGCAGCAGTGGCTGTTCGAGGCCGCCGTGCAGCCGGCCATGTTCGCGCTGGGCATGGGCAACGTGCTGGAAGACGGCTACGACGCCACCGCCTGGTTCATGGTGGGTGTGATCCAGGTCCTGATCCTGCTGGCCTTCATAGGCCCGCTGCAGCGCTGGCGGCCGGTGGAGCCGGTCACCGACCGCGCCACCATACGCACCGACGTGCTGTACACGCTGATCCACCGGCTGGGCCTGTTCCGTATCGCGCTGTTCTTCACGCTGGACCCCTGGTTCGACGAGGCCTTCGGCGCGCTGCGCACCGCCGGCTACGGCACCTTTCACCTGGACCAGCTCTGGCCGGGCGTGACCGACTACGCGGTGGTCAGCCTGCTGATTTACCTGGTGGTGTTCGACTTCGTGGCGTACTGGACGCACCGCGGCCAGCACCAGGTCGAGTGGTGGTGGCGCCTGCATTCGTTGCACCATGCGCAGCGGCAAATGACCATGTGGAGCGACAACCGCAACCACCTGCTCGACGACATCCTGGTCGACTCCATCGTGGTGCTGGTGGCCCAGCTCATAGGCGTGCCGCCCGGCCAGTTCATCGCCATCGTGGCTTTCACCCAGCTCAGCGAAAGCTTCCAGCACGCCAATGTGCGCATCTGGTTCGGCCGCATCGGCGAGCGCCTGTGGGTGAGCCCGCGCTTTCACCGGCTGCACCACAGCATTGGGATAGGACACGAGACCGTGAAGGCCCAGCGCACGGTGCTCGGCGGGCATAACTTCGGCGTGCTGCTTCCGTGGTGGGATGTGCTGTTCGGCACCGCCAATTTTGAGCAGCGTTATGACCCCACGGGCGTTCGCGACCAGGTCGAGGCCAACCGGGACTACGGCAAGGGTTTCTGGTCGCAGCAGTGGATAGGCCTGAAGCGCCTCTTCGGTAAAGCCTGAGCCTGCAATCTGCCTGCCGCCGAGTCGGGGTATCCTCGGTTTATGAGCAAACTTCTTGATGCTTTCTGGCGTGCCGCGATGTACTGCCTGCATCCGCGGGTCATTGCCCTGTCGGTGCTGCCCCTGGTCATCATGGTCGCGATCTCGCTCGGGCTGGGCTATTTTTTCTGGAACGACGCGGTCGAGGCGATACGCTCCCAGATCAGCAACTACGAACTCGTCAACAGCCTGGTGCGCTGGCTCGAAACGCTGGGGCTGAGCAGCCTGCGCATGGTGCTGGCGCCCGCGCTGCTGCTGTTCCTGGCCATTCCCGTGATCGTGATTGTCTCGCTGCTGTTTGTGGCCATGCTGATGACGCCGGCCATGGTGTCGCTGGTGGCCGAGCGGCGCTTTCCGCAGCTCGAGCGCAAGCTGGGCGGCTCCATGCTGGCCAGCCTGTTCTGGTCGCTGGGCTCGACACTGCTCGCGGTCCTGGCGCTGGTTGTGTCGATTCCCCTGTGGCTGATCCCGCCCCTGATCCTGGTGCTGCCGCCGCTGATCTGGGGCTGGCTGACCTACCGCGTGATGTCCTACGACGCCATGGTCGACCATGCGAGCAGTGAGGAGCGGCGGCAGATTTTCAAGGAACACCGCATGCCGCTGCTGGCCATAGGCGTGCTCAGCGGTTACCTGGGCGCCGCGCCCAGCCTGATCTGGGCCTCAGGCGCCATGTTCGTGGCCATGGCGCCGCTGCTGGTGCCGGTGGCCATCTGGATCTACACCCTGGTGTTCGCTTTTTCCTCGCTCTGGTTTGCCCACTACACCTTGGCCGCGCTGGAGCAGCTTCGCAAACGAAACAATGCGCTGGCTCCCGACCCGCTGGTCCAGGCCGAGGTTGCGACAACGGCGGCCGAGCTGGCGCCCGAAGCCCTGCCCGGGCCGGCACCCCGCTTCGGCTCGCTGGGCGGCAAGCCCGATTTACCCCTGCCTTGAACCCTTTACAACATGACCCCTCACTTCGGCCTGATCATCGTCGGCGATGAAATCCTTTCGGGCAAACGCGCCGACAAACACCTGCCCAAAACCATAGAGCTGCTGGGCGCGCGAGGCCTGCAACTGGCCTATGCCGACTATGTGGGCGACGACCCGGCGCGCATCACTGCCACGCTGGCGCGCGCTTTCGCGGCGGCCCGCGAAAGCGGCGACGTGGTGTTTTCCTGCGGCGGCATAGGCGCGACACCCGACGACCACACCCGGCAGTGCGCGGCGAAGGCGCTGGGGGCCGAGCTGGCCCTGCATCCCACCGCCAAAACCCTGATCCTCGAGCGCATGGCCGACGTGGCCAAAGAGCAGGGTACGCCCTATGAACCCGACCGCGACGACAACATCCATCGCCTGAACATGGGGGTGTTTCCGGTGGGCGCGGAGATCATTCCCAACCCCTACAACAAGATCCCCGGTTTTACCTGCCGCGCGGGGCAGGGCGCGGTCCACTTCGTGCCCGGATTTCCGGTCATGGCCTGGCCGATGATCGAATGGGTGCTCGACACGCTGTATGCCCACCTGCACCAAAAGTCGTCTTACACCGAAAAATCGGTGATCATTTTTGGGTCCATGGAGGCCATGCTCACGCCGCTGATGCTCGCCATTGAGGCGGCGCACGCCGGCGTCAAAGTCTTCAGCCTGCCCAGCGTGGACCACCCCGAATACGGCCGGCATATCGAGCTGGGCGTCAAAGGCGCGCCTGAAGCCGTCAACCTGGCCTACCCGGCCATGCTGGCGGGGCTGCACAAATTCGACCTCAAATTCGGCCCTGAATTGGTGCGCTGAGTTTTCGCACTAAATCAGTGCATTTATGGTGACGCACTCAAATGGTGCTAACGTTACCAAGCAGTGTTTTTTCTCTTTTCGGCTTCTCCGGGGCTGGAACCGAGGCCAGATGACGGCACAATCCGAGGCTTGGCAGGAAAGCGAACGGCCAATGGCTTTGGCACAAAAAGTGCATTCAATAGCCCGAAGACAATTTTTCAACCACCCATCCAGCACAGGAGATTTTGATGGCAAAGACCGTCGCAGACGTCATGAAAATGGTCAAGGAAAACGAAGTCAAGTTCGTTGACTTCCGTTTCACCGACACCCGGGGCAAAGAGCAGCACGTGACCGTGCCCGTGTCCCATTTTGACGAAGACAAATTCACGTCGGGCCACGCTTTCGACGGATCGTCCATCGCCGGTTGGAAGGGCATCGAAGCTTCGGACATGCAGCTCATGCCCGACCCGAACACCGCCAACATCGACCCCTTCTTCGAAGAAACCACGCTGTTCCTGCAGTGCGTCGTGGTCGAGCCCAGCGACGGCAAGGCCTATGACCGCGACCCGCGCTCCATCGCGCAGCGCGCCGAAGCCTACCTCAAGGCCTCCGGCCTGGGCGACACCGCCTACTTCGGCCCCGAACCCGAATTCTTCATCTTCGACGGCGTGCGCTGGAGCAACGAGCCCGGCAACGTCATGTTCGCCATCGACGAGTACGAAGCACCCTGGAACAGCGGCAAGCAGCTCGAAGGCGGCAACCGTGGCCACCGTCCCACCGTCAAGGGCGGCTACTTCCCCGTGCCCCCGGTCGACAGCACGCAGGACATGCGCGCCGAGATGGCCCTGATCCTCGAATCGCTGGGCATCCCGGTCGAAGTGTTCCACCACGAAGTGGCGGGCGCTGGCCAGAACGAAATCGGCACCAAGTTCAGCACGCTGGTCCAGCGCGCCGACTGGACGCAGGTCCTGAAGTACGTGGTCTGGAACGTGGCCAACGCCTACGGCAAGACCGCCACCTTCATGCCCAAGCCCTACGCCGGCGACAACGGCTCGGGCATGCACGTGCACCAGTCGATCTGGAAGGACGGCAAGAACCTGTTCGCCGGCGACGGCTACGCAGGCCTGTCCGACTTCGCGCTGCACTACATCGGCGGCATCATCAAGCACGCCCGCGCCCTGAACGCCATCACCAACCCCGGCACCAACAGCTACAAGCGCCTGGTGCCAGGCTTCGAAGCCCCGGTGAAGCTGGCCTACAGCTCGCGCAACCGCTCGGCCTCGATCCGCATTCCGTTCGTGGCGAACCCCAAGGGCCGCCGCATCGAGGCGCGCTTCCCCGATCCGTCGGCCAACCCTTACCTGGCCTTCTCGGCCCTGATGATGGCCGGCCTCGACGGCGTGGAAAACAAGATCCATCCGGGCGAAGCCGCCACCAAGGACCTGTACCACCTGCCACCGGAAGAGGACGCAAAGGTCCCGACCGTCTGCCACAGCCTGGACCAGGCGCTGGACTACCTGGACAAGGACCGCGGCTTCCTGACCAAGGGCGGTGTGTTCACCGACTCCATGCTCGACGCCTACATCGAGCTGAAGATGGGCGAAGTCACGCGTTTCCGCATGGCACCGCACCCGGTCGAGTACGACATGTACTACTCGCTGTAAGCAGCCAAGTCGCCTACTGTTTTTATTTACAGTTTGTGGCCAAAAAAGGACGGCATATGCCGTCCTTTTTTATTGCCCCCGGCACTTGTGGGTGTGCTGGCTTTGTATTTTCCCCCCTTTGCCGCATACTGATAGACCATCCTTGCCCTACCGGCATCGGGAGTTCTCCATGAAAAACACCTTTTTGCTTTCTGCCTTGTCCCTGCTGCTGGCCGGCGCGGGGAACCTCGCATGGGCGCAGCAGGTTTACCGCTGCGCCGGTGTCGGGGGCTCCACACCTGAATACATCAACAACGCCAAAGAAGCGCAGACGCGCAGCTGCAAGCTGGTCTCGGGCGGCAATGTCACGGTCGTGCAGAGCACGCCGGTGAGCACCACCCCCAAGCCCGCGGTCCGCGTGGCGGCTGCGACCAGTTCGGGCAGTCCCGAGCAGCGTGCCCGCGACAGCGATTCGCGCGCCATTCTGGAAGCCGAGCTGAAGAAAGCCGAAGCCAAACTGGCCGAGCAGCAAAAAGAGTACAACAACGGCGAGCCCGAGAAGCAGGGCATTGAGGGCCGCAACTACCAGCGCTACCTGGACCGCGTGGCCGAACTCAAGGACAGCATCGCCCGCAACCAGAGCGACATCGCCGGCCTCAAGCGCGAGATATCCCGGCTTCCTTCGGTTGCCGCTCCCGCCCTTAATTAAGCGCGCAAGGCCGGCTTCTGGGTGAAAATGGATGGCTTGAACAAGCCCTCCATCCGCACCCCATCCTCCTCGGCCCCGGTTTCGGGGCTGCCCCGTTTCCAGGCCTTCGACCTGCTGGCCACGCTGGTGGCCGTCGTACGCACCGACGGCACCGTGGTGTTCGCCAATGCCGCGCTCGAAGACGCGCTGGGCACCTCCCGGCGAACCATCGAAGGCTCGCAGCTCCCCGACTGTTTCACCGAGCCGCTGATCCTGCAAAACGCGCTCGAAGGCGCCGGCAGCAATGAATTCGCCGCCCTGCGCTACGACGCCTGGCTACGGCGCCTGAACCATGAGCCGCTGCCGGTCCACGTGGTGGTGGCACAGACCGACACCCCGGGCGAAGCCATCGTGGAGCTGCTGCCGCTGGAGCAGCAGGCCAAGCAGGAGCGGGAAGAGCGCCTGATCGACCAGGCGCAGGCCAACAAGGAGCTGATACGCAACCTGGCCCATGAAATCAAGAACCCGCTGGGCGGCATTCGCGGCGCGGCCCAGCTGCTGCAGATGGAGATCGGCAAGGATTTGACCGAATACACCCAGGTCATCATCCATGAGGCGGACCGGCTGCAGACGCTGGTCGACCGCCTGCTGGCGCCACACCGCCGCCCGCACCTGGTGGGTGACGTGAATATCCACGAGGTGTGTGAGCGCGTGCGCTCGCTGATCCTGGCGGAGTTTCCCAAAGGCCTGAAGGTCACACGGGATTACGACATCTCCATCCCCGACTTCCGCGGCGACCGCGAGCAGCTGATCCAGGCGGTGCTGAACATCGCCCACAACGCCGCGCAGGCGCTGGCCGAACTCATCGCGGCGGGCAAGGCGCAGATCACTTTCAGGACCAGAATCGCCAGGCAGGTAACTTTTGGCAAGCAGCGCTATCGCTTGGCACTGGAATTGCATGTTATCGACAATGGACCGGGCGTGCCGGACTCCATCAAAGACCGCATCTTCTATCCCCTGGTCTCGGGGCGCGAGGGCGGTTCGGGGCTGGGGCTGACATTGGCGCAAACCTTTGTGCAGCAACACCACGGTTTGATCGAGTGCGACAGTGTGCCGGGCCGTACGGATTTCAAGCTGCTCATACCGCTTCCTTGAAGTCCGTCCGCCGCATGATTGATACATAACGCGATCGGCGCGGAGGCTCCCCAGAAGGGCCACGCGCTGAAAGCACGACAAAAGGGACTGCATACATGAAACCGATCTGGATCGTTGATGATGACCAGTCCATCCGGTTTGTTCTGGAAAAGGCCCTGCTTCGCGAGGACCTTCCCACGCGCAGTTTCACCAGCCCCCGCGAAGTGCTTGCCGCGCTGGAAAACGCAACCGAAGAAGACGGCCCGCAAATCCTGGTGAGCGACATCCGCATGCCGGGCGGCTCGGGCCTGGATTTGCTGGAAAAGGTCAAGGAAAAGCTGCCCGGCCTGCCGGTCATCATCATGACGGCGTTTTCCGACCTGGACAGCGCGGTCTCCGCCTTCCAGGGCGGGGCCTTTGAATACCTGCCCAAGCCGTTTGACCTGCCCAAGGCGGTCGAGCTGATTCGCCGCGCGGTGGAGGAAAGCCAGCGCGAGGAGGTGGCCGAGGAGCGCATGGCCTCCGCGCCCGAAATGCTGGGCCAGGCGCCGGCCATGCAGGACGTGTTCCGCGCCATTGGGCGCCTGAGCCAAAGCATGGTGACGGTGATGATCACCGGCGAGTCGGGCTCGGGCAAGGAACTGGTGGCGCGCGCGCTGCACAAACATTCGCCGCGCGCCAGCGGGCCTTTTGTCGCGATCAACACCGCGGCGATCCCCAAGGATCTGCTCGAGAGCGAACTTTTCGGCCATGAACGCGGCGCCTTCACCGGCGCGCAGACCATGCGGCGCGGCCGTTTCGAGCAGGCCGAGGGCGGCACGCTGTTCCTCGACGAAATCGGCGACATGCCTTTTGACCTGCAGACGCGCCTGCTGCGTGTGCTCAGCGACGGCCATTTTTACCGCGTCGGCGGGCACAACGCCGTCAAGGCCAATGTGCGCGTGATCGCCGCCACGCACCAGGACCTGGAGCAGCGCGTCAAGGAAGGCGGTTTCCGCGAGGACCTGTTCCACCGCCTCAACGTGATCCGTTTGCGCCTGCCCGCGTTGCGCGAGCGGCGCGAAGACGTCTTCATGCTGACGCGCCACTTCCTGCAGCAAAGCGCCAAGCAGCTCGGCGTCGAGCCCAAGCGGATTTCCGACACCGCCCTGCAGCTGCTGAGCAATTTCGGTTTTCCCGGTAACGTGCGCCAGCTCGAGAACATCTGCCACTGGCTGACCGTCATGGCGCCGGCCCAGGTGATAGAGCCCAAGGACCTGCCGCCCGAAGTGCTGGGCATGATTCCCGAGCCGGGAAAATCCCCCGCCCCGGCTGAAAAATTGGATCCTGTCCGCACCGAATGGGCGGCAAGCAGCGACAAGGCCCCGCCAGGGCCCGTACCCGAAGCGGCCTTGCCGGCCCTGGCCGGCGTGGGGCAGAACTGGGAAAGCGGCCTTGAAGCCGAGGCCCTGGCCCTGCTGGCCACCGGGCGCAGCGACGTCTGGGACGTGCTCACGCGCCGCTTTGAATCCAAGCTGATCCAGACCGCGCTGGCCAATACGCGCGGGCGCCGTATCGAGGCCGCCCAGAAACTGGGCATAGGCCGAAACACCATCACGCGGAAGATTCAGGAACTCCACCTGGAGTGAGTGAGCCCCCACGGTCGTTCACTTCGTGTGGCCTGCGGCTTTTCCCTGCCCCTTTCATCACGAAAGGGGCCGCTGCGCCTGCGGCCCGGCAAAGCCGGTTCCGCGGCCCCGACTGGGTTTAAGAGTTCATTGGCGTAACCAGTGCTGGGGTCTTCACCAGTGGGGGCCGCGGGTCCGGCTTTGCCGGCCCCAGGCGCCGCCCCCTGGGGGGGAGCAGGCTACACGAAGTGAGCCTGAAAGGGGGGTTACTTCAGCTCCACGGTCACCGGCGCATGGTCGCTCGGTTTTTCCCATTTGCGCGGCACGCGGTCTATGCTGCAGCCTTTCACTTGAGGCTTGAGCGCTTCGCTGACCAGGATGTGGTCTATGCGCAGGCCCCGGTTCTTCTGGTAGCCCAGCATGCGGTAGTCCCACCATGAATAGCTTTTGGGCGCCTGCTCGAACATGCGAAAACTGTCGGTCAGGCCCAGTGCCAGCAACTGGCGGAAGTGCTCGCGCTCTTCCTTGGTGTGGTGGATGGTGTCCCTGAGTCCTTCCGGGTCGTAGGAGTCCTGGTCTTGCGGCGCGATGTTGAAGTCGCCCAGCAGCACCAATTGCGGGTGGGCCGCCATCTCGGCGCGCACATAGGCTTGCAGGCCATCCAGCCAGCGCATCTTGTAGGCGAACTTTTCGCTGCCGGGCTCCTGGCCGTTGACGAAGTAGCCGTTCAGCACGCGGATGGGCCCCGCGGGGCCGTCCACCGTGGCGGCGATGACACGCGAATGTTCGTCTTCAAAACCGACGATGTTTTTCACCACCTCGCGCACCGGCGTGCGCGACAGGATGGCCACGCCGTTATAGGTCTTCTGGCCGAAGGCGGCGGCTTCATAGCCCGCGGCCTTGAGCGCCTCCAGCGGGAACTTGTCGTCCGTCATCTTGAGTTCCTGCAGGCACAGCACGTCGACGGGATTGGCGGCCAGCCAGTCCAGCACGTGCTGCAGGCGAGCGGTGAGTGAGTTGACGTTCCAGGTTGAGATCTTCATGGTTTCATGCTCCAGCCCCGGAAAAGGGTGTTAGCGGTGATCAGATGTGCAGCACGGCCAGCGCACCCACCACCAGGCCCACGCCGGCCACGGCGAACATGCCGTATTCCAGCCATTTCTTGCGCGTCAGCAGCGCGATGGCCGCCAGGGCAATCGCCACCTGCAGCACCGTGGTGGCCTGGGCCCAGCGGTGGTGCTGGTGAATCTGCTCGTCCGAGGATTTGTCCCAGACGGCGGATTCGGCTTCGAGCTTCTCGGCGATCACCTTGATCTCGTTCTTTTCCTTTTCGTAGCGGTCCACCTTGCCCTGGTAGCCGGCTTTTTTGTCTTCGGGCGCCAGGTCGCGGGCCAGCTCGGCCAGCGACTGCTTGGTGCTCTTGGCCTGGAAGTAATTCCACTGGTTGGAGGCCTCGGTCTTCTTGATGGCCGCGTTGTTTTTGTAGAGGCCCGCATTGGCCTGCGTGGCGCCGCCCATATAGGCAAAGATGGCGCCTATGGTCGCGATGATGGCGGTAATCACCGCGATCTGCGCGATCATGCCGCCGCCGCTTTCATGGCCGCCGTGGCCGCCCTGGGCCGCGTGCTCGAGCTCATGGTCGTGGGGCCCGTGTACGTGAAATCCGCCTCCTGACATATCAATTCCCTCTCGTGTTGTTGTGGGTTGTGGATGGTTTATTTTTCGTAGGTGATGAAGCTGAACTTCATCCCCGTGGCCGACACATGGTCTTCGCGCGCCGTCTGCCGCCATTCGGGGCCCAGCGTCGGCGCGAAGGCGTCGCCCTCGATATTGTCCGCAATCTCCGTGACTTCGATGCGGTGTGCCAGCGGCATCGCCTGCGCGTAAATTTGCGCGCCGCCCAGGATCCACACCTCTTCGGAAGCCGCGCACAGCGCCAGCGCATCGGGCAGGCTTGCCGCGGTCTCGGCGCCGGCGTCCTTCCAGCCGGCCTGGCGCGTGATGACGATGTTGGCCCGGCCCGGCAGGGGGCGGAATTTGGGCGGCAGCGAATCCCAGGTCTTGCGGCCCATGATGACCGGCCAGCCGGTGGTCAGGCGCTTAAGGCGCGCCATGTCTTCCGGCAGGCGCCAGGGGATGGTGTTGTCGCGGCCTATCACGCCGTTGGCGGCGCGGGCGAAGATCATGTGGATGCGTGTCATGTCTGGATCCCGAGCTAAACAGCCACCGGCGCTTTGATCGCCTCGTGGTGCTGATAGTCCAGGAACTCGAAGTCTTCAAACTGGTAGTCGAAGATCGATTCGGGCTTGCGCTTGATCTGCAGCGTCGGGTAGGGGAAGGGCTGGCGGCTCAGTTGCAGCGCGACCTGCTCGTGGTGGTTGCTGTAGATGTGGCAGTCGCCGCCGGTCCAGATGAAGTCGCCCACGCCCAGGCCGCACTGCTGCGCCACCATGTGGGTCAGCAGGGCGTAGCTGGCGATGTTGAAGGGCACGCCCAGGAAGATGTCGGCGCTGCGCTGGTAGAGCTGGCAGCTCAGCTTGCCGGGCTGGCCCTGCACCTCGGAGGGCGCCACGTAAAACTGAAAAAACGCGTGGCAGGGCATCAGCGCCATCTTGGACAGGTCGGCCACGTTCCAGGCGCTCACGATGATGCGGCGCGAATCGGGGTTGGTCTTGAGCGTCTTGATGACGTCGCTGATCTGGTCGATGTGGCCGCCGTCGGGTGTGGGCCAGCTGCGCCACTGCACGCCGTAGACCGGGCCCAGGTCGCCGTCAGGCCGCGCCCATTCGTCCCAGATGGTGACGCCGCGTTCCTTGAGCCAGTTGTTGTCGCTGGAGCCCTGCAAAAACCACAGCAGCTCATGGACGATGGATTTGAGGTGCACCTTCTTGGTGGTCACCAGCGGAAAGCCCTCGTTCAGGTCAAAGCGCATCTGGTGGCCGAACACGCTTTTGGTGCCGGTGCCGGTGCGGTCGGCCTTGAAGACGCCGTGCGTGTCCACATGGCGCATGAAATCTTCATATTGGGAGCGGATAGGGCGGGTCATTGGAAACCAGTGGGCTTGAGTCGGGGGATATGCCGCGGCCGGCGGGAAGGCCGCCGGGCAAGGCCTTTAATTATGCCTTTAGCACCCGGCCCGGGTTCATCAGGTTCAGCGGATCCAGGCCCTGTTTGATGGCGCGCATCATGTCCAGCGCCACGGCTGATTTGTGCTTGGGCAGGGTGTCCACCTTGAGGCTGCCGACACCGTGTTCGGCCGAGATCGAGCCCCGGTAGCGGTCCACGGCTTCGTAGACCAGGGCATTCATGGGGATCTCTTTTTCGTTGAGGAAGCGCGCCTGGTCTTCATTCTCCGGCGCCTGCACGTTGTAGTGCAGGTTGCCGTCGCCCAGGTGGCCGTAGACGACCATGCGCGCACCCGGAAAACGCTCCAGCAGCAGCGCATTGGTTTCGCCCACAAACTCCGGGATGCGCGACACGTTGATGGAGATGTCGTGCTTGATGTTCAGGCCCTCTTCGGCTTGCGCCATCGGGATGCTTTCACGGATGTGCCACAGCGCATGGGCCTGCGCCATGCTTTCGGCGACCACGGCGTCGGCGACGCAGCCGGCCTCCATGGCGGCCTCGAGCAGGCGTTCGAAGCATTCGCGCGCATGGGCTTCCGATTCGTTGTCCGAGTTCTCCAGCACCACGCACCAGGCATGCTCCTGCCAGAAGGGCACGCGCTGCTGCGGGAAATGTTTGGCCACCAGGCTCAGCGCGAACTGGCCCATGACCTCAAAACCGGTCAGGCCCGAGCCCAGGTGTTCGTGTGCCAGGCCCAGCAACTGCACGGCGGCCTCCAGCGAAGGCACGGCGGCAAAGGCGGTGAGCTGCGACTTGGGCATGGGGTACAGCTTCATGGTCGCGCCGGTGATCACGCCCAGCGTGCCTTCGCTGCCTATGAACAGGTGACGCAGGTCGTAGCCGGTGTTGTCCTTGCGCAGGCCCGTGAGGCCGTCCCAGACCTCACCCTGGGCATTCACGACTTCCAGCCCCAGGCAGAGGTCACGCGTGTTGCCGTAGCGCACGACCTGGGTGCCGCCGGCGTTGGTTCCGAGGTTGCCGCCTATGGTGCAGCTGCCCTCCGAGGCCAGGCTCAGGGGAAACAGGAAGCCGGCTTTTTCGCAGGTTTCCTGCAGGTTTTGCAGCACGCAGCCGGCATCGACCGTGATGGTCAGGTTGCCGGCGTCCAGCGTGCGCACCTTGTTCATGCGCGTGAGGCTCAGCACGACCTGTGTGCCGCTGGCGTCCGGTGTCGATCCCACCACCATGCCGGTATTGCCGCCTTGCGGCACCATGCTCACGCGTGCCGCGACGCAGGCTTTCACCACGGCCGCGACTTCCTGGGTGGAGCCGGGACGCACCACGGCCAGCGCTTTGCCGGTTTCGCGTTTGCGCCAGTCCTGCACCCAGGGCGTCAGGTCGCCGTCGGTCAGGACGTTGGTGGCGCCTACGATCTGGCGCAGGGATTCAATCAGGGGGGTGTGCGTGCTCACGGTGTTCGGTTTCAGGTTAGGGGGTTGAGGGGACCGGGGTATTTTTCAGGCGCACGCGCACATGCAGCGCGCAGGCGGCAAACAGCGTCAGGCACAGCAGGACTTCAATGAGGCCCAGGTAGTTGCCCGGCGTGCGGTCGCTCCAGGCCCGCACCACGCCCTCGGTGAAATACAGCCACACCAGCAGGCTGAGCCAGCGGTAGGTGTACATGCGGTTTTTCAGGATGCCGGCCAGCGGTATGCACAGTGGCAGCACCTTGAGCGCCAGCAGCGAGCCGCCCGGCCGCAGGGGCGCCAGCCACATCTCCCAGGCCAGGCCCAGCACAATGAGGCCCAGCAGGCTGGCCAGCGCCAGGCGGCGGGTAAGGTCTATTTGCTCTGTTTTGTTCATCTTCGTCCAAATCTCAATGGCATGATACCGGGGATGAAATTCCAGCAATACCTGCAGGACCTCCTGGCGGACCTGTCGCACTTCCCGTGGCGCGGCACGGCACTGACCCTGCGCGACCGTTTCCGCGAAGACCACATGGGCCTGACGGCCAGCAGCCTGACCTTTACCACCTCGATCGCGCTCGTGCCTTTTTTCACCGTGGCGCTGGCGATTTTCACGGCCTTCCCGATGTTTTCGAAGCTGCAGGGCGCGCTGCAGGCCTGGCTGGTGCAGAGCCTGATCCCCGACAACATCGCGCGCCAGGTGCTGGGCTACCTCACGCAGTTCAGCCGCCAGGCCAACAAGCTGGGCATTGCCGGCCTGGCCGTGCTGCTGGTCACGGCCATCGCGCTCATCCTCACCATTGACCGCACCCTGAACGGCATCTGGCGCGTCAAGAAGGCGCGCTCGCTGGCCCAGCGCGTGCTGATCTATTGGGCCGCCATCACCTTGGGGCCGCTCTTGCTGGCGGCCAGCCTGGCGGTTACCTCCTATGTGCTGTCGGCCTCGGGCGGCCTGGTGGGCGCCTTGCCGGTCAGCCTGCGTTTCCTGCTCAGCGTGCTGCAGTTTTTCCTGGTGGCAGGCGGCATGGCGGCGATGTACCGCTATGTGCCCAACACCTTTGTGAAATGGTCGCACGCCTGGGCGGGGGGGCTGTTCGTCGCCGCCGGCATCGAGGTGGCCAAGCGCGCGCTCAGCCTTTACCTGGGCGCGGTGCCCACCTATTCGCTGGTCTATGGCGCCTTCGCGACCCTGCCTATCCTGCTGGTGTGGATTTATGTCTCCTGGGTCATCGTGCTGATGGGCGCGGTGATCGCCGCCTACCTGCCCAGCCTGCTGGCCGGCGTGGCGCGCCGCGGCAGCGCGCACGGCTGGTACTTCCAGCTCGCCATCGAAGTGCTGCAGCAACTGCACCAGGCGCTGTCGACGCCGCGAAAAGGCCTGAGCGCCTCGCAGCTGGCCGAGCGGCTCCAGGTGGATGGGCTGCAACTCGAGCCGGTGCTGGAAACCCTGGTGGCGCTGGACTGGGTGGGCCAGCTCAACGAATCGGAAGGCGAGGACGAGGCCCGCTTCCTGCTGCTGGCCGACGCCGATGCCACGCCCCTGGAGCCGCTGATGCAGGAGCTGCTGCTCGACAAGGCCGAGGCGGTGCAGGGCCTGTGGCGAAAAGCCCGCTGGCCCGAGTTGCGGCTGCGCGACGCGCTGTAAAGCGCCGCTTCACCCCGAAAAAACCGATAAACCACCAGGGGAATTCTTGTTCGCGACAAGGCGCCGTAACAAAATCAAAACCCCCTGTTTTTCAATGCACAGAAAGATGCCAGAAAAAACCAATGCCCGGGAAAAGCTTGACGGCGCCATTGCCCAGGAAAGGCAGGCGCAGCGCGATGCCAAGCAGATTTATGAAGAGCTGACCGCCAAGATGTGGGCCTACCAGACCGGCAGCGGCCCCGCGCCCACCAACGAAGACTTCGAGCAGTGGAGCCACGCCGTGGAGCAGCGCGTCAAGATCAAGCAACTCGGCATACGCGTGGAAGGCGAGCCTGGGGCCTGAGCCTTGCACGCAGGCCGCCGCAGAAACAGGCTCGGGCCTGCGCGCCCTGGTTCGGGTAGAAGCTCATAAGCTCAGGTTTTAAAGGCGTCAAGCTTTTGTCAAGGTTGTTAAGCCTTGGTCACCTCCGCCACGTTTCGTTGCTTTTGTTCGGCCGTGACTTCAAGCGGGCGGGTCGGATTCTTACAAGGCGCATGCGTGGCACGGGCCAAGATTCTCCGCATCCCTCAACCCCAGCCGGAGAAAACCGTGACACCACCTGCTTATCCGATCGCCGATGCGTCCCTGAAAAACGAGCCTATCGACATCAACCAGGAAGCCTCTTTGAACTACTGGGTCGCCGCGCTGGCCTGCAGTGAACTGGAATTGCGCGTGGCCGTGGCCGAAGTCGGCCCTGCCGCCAAGGACGTGAGCAATGAGCTGGGGAGGACTTTATGAGCGCCATGCTTCCCCTGCAGCCCGGGCCGCTCGCGGTCCGTGTCAAGGAACCCTCGGCCGGCCTGTTTTACTGGGTGGTCACCCAGCTGTCCACCGACGAGCGCGGCGCCGATGTCCGTATCGAAGGCTCGGACCATCCCTATCCCACCCATGAAGCCGCGCTGCACGCCGGCGCGGCCTGCCTGAAGGCGCTCAAGGCCAGCATCTTCCAGCCCCAGGGCCCGCATTAGCCGCCGCCTTCGCCCGGTTTGCCTTCAAGTGCCCTTGAGGCGCTTGAAGGCTTGCACCCACATATCGCGGTACATCACCCAGTCGCCCATAAAACTGTAAAGCGGCCGCTTGAAGGATGCGGGTTTGTTCTTTTCAAAGCCGAAGTGGCCTATCCAAGCGAAGCCGTACCCGCACAACAGCCCGGCCAATAGCCACCACGGGTTGCGCGTGGCGACCAGGGCCGCCAGGCATAGCAGCGTGAGGCTGGAGCCCGCAAAATGCAGGCGCCGGCAAATCGGGTTGCGGTGCTCGCCCAGGTAGAACGGGTAAAAGCTCGCGAAGGAGTCGAAGCTGCGCGGGTCGACGGGCGGGCTGAGGGATGTCGTGGACTGACCGCCTTGCACGGCGTCGCTGGGCGTGGCATTCATGGTGGTGTGTCTCCTGCACTGGGCCACCGTCGTGATAGCCCCGTGCCGCTCACCATTTTGCGGGCCTGGCCATAATAGTCAATCCTTGCTTTCTCCCCCGCATGACCCTCCCTACAACGCCGCCAGCGGCACCCTCCAGCTCGCCGGAGCTTCCCGTGAACTGGGTGGTTTGCCTGTGCGCCGACTGGTGCGGCTTGTGCCGCGACTACGCTGAAGTTTTTGCGCAGATGGCGGCGCGTTATCCGGGCAGCCGCTTTGCCTGGCTGGACATCGAGGACGAGGCCGAACTGGTCGGCGACATCGACGTGGAAACCTTTCCCACGCTGCTGGTCGCCGATGCGGGCGGCACGCGTTTTCTGGGTCCGCTGATGCCGCAGGCGCAAACCCTCGCGCGCCTGCTCGATTCGCTCGCGCAGCCGGGCCAGCCCGCCACGCCCCATTCGCCCTCCACCCAGGCCTTGCTGCGGGGCCTGGCGGCGGCGCCCCGGCACTGGATCAAGGCCTGTTGAGTTAGGCGATAGAAAACGGCGCCTTGAGGAAGCCCCTGAAGCGCGCACGGCCGCCGCGCGTGGGGCTGGCGCTTAACCGGTAATCCGGAAAACGCTGGAGAAAACGGCCAATCGCGATGCGGCCCTCGAGCCGCGCCAGGCTGAGCCCGGCGCACTGGTGAATGCCGAAGCCGAAGGCCAGGTGGCGGTTGTCCCGGCGCGCCAGGTCCAGCTCATCGGGCCGTTCAAACTGCGCCGGGTCGCGGTTCGCCGCGCCTATGCACAGCGTCAGCAGGCTGCCGGCAGGTAGCTCAACGCCGCCAATGGTCGCATCGGCCAGCGCGCGCCGGTTGCTGAACTGGTTGGACGACTCAAAACGCAGGAACTCATCGACAGCCGGCGCCAGCAGCGCCTCAAGCCCCTGCGCGTCATGCGCCAGTGCTTGCATGCGGGGCCGCAGGCCGGCCAGCGCCGCCGGCCGCTCCTGCAGCGCCACCAGCGCATTGCCTATCAGGTTGGTGGTGGTTTCATGGCCGGCGTTGAGGATGAACACGCAGTTCTGCAGCAGCTCGGTTTCGCTGAGCTTGTCCATGGCTGTCTCGCCGCCTATCAGCCGCGTCAGCACGTCGTGCTCGGGGTCGCCCGGGCGGCGGCGCCTGTCGGCCACCAGGTCCCGCAGGTAGGCCGTGAACTCGCGCACGCTGCGGTTGCCCAGGGCCTCCTGCTCCGGTGTGAGCCTGGGCTCCAGCGCGCCCAGTATCGCGAGCGACCAGCCGCGCAGCGGCGCGCGGTCGGCATGCGGCACGCCCAGCAGGTTGCCGATGATCTCGACCGGAATGGCTGAGGCGAAGTCTTCCACCAGGTCGCCGCCGCCCTTGGCCGCGATGCCGTCGAGCAGGCCATCGACCAGCGTCACCAGGCCGGGTTCCATGTCGGCAATCGCGCGCCGCGTCAGCGCGCCCATGATGAGCTTGCGCACGCGGGTGTGCAACGGCGGGTCGTTGAACACCAGGCTGGTGGTGTGGTGCTCAAACAGCGCCGAGGCTGCGCCGTACTTGGGCTCGAACTCTACTTTTTTGTCGGAGCTGAAAATCTGCGCATCGCGGTAGACGGCCACCAGGTCGGCGTGGCGGGTCAGGAAGAAGGAGCCGTCGGGCATGCGGCGTATCGGCTCGTGTTCTCTCAGCGCTGCGTACACCGGATAAGGGTTGGCGTAAAAGTCCGCGGGCAGGGCGCGCAGGTCCAAGCCGGCCGCGATCTCCATCGCGCGGGCGGCTGGCATGGCCGGGGTGATGGCAAAGGGCGATGCGTCAGTCATGGTGAAACCCGTTAAAGGTTCCCGGCAAACAGTTTGCGCATCAGCATCTTGCGCAGGCTAGTGGCCTCGTCCAGGCCCAGCCGCTGCAGGTAGGCGGGCGGCGCTTCGCGGTCCGCCCACAGGCTTTTGGCCAGCATGGCCAGCAGCTCGGCCGGGTGCTGGCTGGCGTGCTGCATTTGCCTGAGCGCGCCGATGATGCGCAACTCGTCGGCCGTCAGGTCAGTGCCGAAGGGGAAGTCGGGCAACAGCGCCGAACCGCTCCAGGGCTGCAGCCGCTCGCGCAGCACCTCGGGCAGGTTCTGGCGATGCTGCGCTGGCACTTCGTAATCGGCGTCCAGCTTGCCGGCGGCCTTGGCCTGCGCGACAAGATCCTCCTGAAAGCGCGAGTCGGCAATCGCGATCAGCCGTTTGACGACTTCGCCGTCGGGCTGGGCGCGCAGGTCGGCCACGCCGTATTCGGTGATGACCACATCGCGCAGGTGGCGCGGAATGGTCTCATACGCATAGTTCCACACCAGGGTGCTGCGCACGCCGTCCTTGTGCTCGTAGCTGGCGCGCAGCATCAGGATGGAGCGCGCGTCGGGCAGCGCGTGCGCCATGGCCACAAAGTTGTATTGCCCGCCCACGCCCGAGACGACCTGGCCCGACTCCAGCCCATCGGACACCGCCGCGCCCAGCAGCGTGACCATCATGGTGGTGTTCATGAAGCGGCCCTGTGTACGCTGTGCCTGTTTGAGGCGGCTTTGGCCCTGGAGCTGATTGATGAAAGCGATGCGCGTCATGTCGATTTTGGCCAGCGCCTCGGGCGGCATGGCGCGCAAGTGCTCGTAAAAATCGGTGGGGCCGAGGAAGAAGCCGCCATGCAGGACCACGCCGCCCGCCAGGCGCGTACCCAGCCCGCCGGCGTTTTGCAAGGCCATGCGCGCGGCGGGGTCGCCGATCCGGTTGGGTATGCGCGTGCCGGCCACGTCTAGCGCGCCGTCTGGCGCAAGGCGGACCTGGCCGTTGAGCACGCCAAAGCGCTGCAGGAATGCCAGGTCGCCGGCGCTCAGCGCAGAGCCGATTCGCCCGGCATCGACCAAGGCGATGAGCAGGTCGGTGCTGACCGCCAGGCCCGGCGCCCGGCCTTGGTTGACCAGGTTCTGCAAGGCCACATCGTCAAACACCTCGCGCCGCACAATGCCCGCTTCAATCAGCTTGAGCAGCCCGTTGACGAACATCTCCGAGCAGGCATACAGGCCTTGCTCAAAACCGCCCAGCTCGCGGCCCTGCAGGCCGTCCGGGCACAGGGCCGCCATGATGCGGCGGTAGCCGTCGTTGTCGCTGTCCCGCACGATCAGCGCCTGGGCGATGGCGTCGCCCAGCGCGCCTATGCCGATCTGCAGCGTGCCGCCGTCGGCCACCAGGCTGGCGGCATGCAGGCCGATGGCGTAGTCGGCCGTGCCAACCTTGTTGTTGGGTGGCGCAAACAGGGTGTGCGTGGCCTCAGCGTCCGTCACCAGCACGTCAAAAAAACCGGGCGGCACCACCGCATGATTGGGCATAAAAGGCATCTGGCGATTGACCACACCCACCTTGAGCAGCGGCTTGCCCTGCGCGGCCTGGCGCTCGGCGAGCTCAAAAGTCACGTCGGGGTTGCTGCCCAGGGACAGCGCGGGTTCACCGTTGCTTTCGCCGTTGTTTTCATGTGCGGCGACAGCCTGCGCGATCACGTTCACGCCCAGCACCCCCATGTCGCGGGCGACAAAGGTGTAGTTGGTGGCGATATAGGCCTGCTGCGCGCGGCCGTTGCCAAGGTAGTCGCCGGTCTTGAAGAAGAACTCGCAGACTTCGATGTGCGGCGGCAGCGTGCCCGCGCGCAGGTCTTTCACATAGTCGAGATCGGGATAGTCCCTGAACACGCGCTCGACCAGCGGCGCGAGAAAGTTCTGCTCCAGCTCGCTTTTGCCTTCGGGTTTTTCCAGCGACAGCGCGGTGATGATCTTCAGGCGCCGGGGATTCGGCTCGCCGCCCATGGCCTTGATGCGGCGGTAGAGCAGGTTCACAAAGGGGTTGGGCTTGCCTATGCCCAGCGGCAGCCCGAGCACGATGTCGCCTTCCACCGCGGCGAGCACATGCTCCACCGCCTGCGCGAGTGTGGGGACGAGGAGAGAGCTTGCCATCCGATGTGTCAGGCCGATGGGGCCTGGAGGAAATCGCGGATCGCGAACAGCACCTCTTCGGGTGCCTCGGTCATCATCTGGTGGCCGGCTTGCAGCAGCACGGTTTTGCCATTTTTCGCCTTGGCCTGCAGCGGTGCCGCCATTTTGGGCAAGGTCATGGAATCGCCTTTGCCGAGGATGAACAGCACCGGGCACTGCACCTTGTCCATGGCGGCTTCACCGGCCGTGTAGTCGTCGCAGGCTTTGAAGCCGCGGTGAAACAGGTTGACCTGGGTGTTGCTGGCCAGCACCCGCCGCATCAGGGCTTTGGAGCCTCCGTACAGCCAGGTGCCCGGGCCCAGCGCCGAGGGCGGCGGCGCCAGCATGGAATGCGAGAAGGTGTTCACCATATCGATGGCCTTCATCGGCTGGTTCAGCGCGCTGTCCAGCAACGCGGGCGAAACCTTCATCGGGGCGGCAGTGCCCAGCAAGGCCAGGCGCGCCACCCGTTGCGGCGCGATGGATGCCGCATGCAGGGCCGTGAGGGAGCCAAAGCTGTGGCCTGCCAGCGTGGCGGTTTTCACGCCGGCCGCGTCGAGCAGGGCGATGACGAAGGCAGCCGCTTCCTCCACCGACCGGGGCGGTTCGCCTTCGCTTTTGCAGTGGCCGGGCAGGTCCGGTGCCAGCACGTTGAACCCATGGTGCGCGAAATAGCGCGTTTGCAGAATCCAGATACTGTGGTCATTGAGCACGCCGTGGATAAACACCACGGTGGGCTTGGCGGCATCAAAAGGCTTGCCGCCGGTGTAGCAATAGGTTTTATGGCCCTTGACGTCGAGGTACATGTTCAGGCCTCCGCTTTCGCTGCCGCTTTTTCGGCGGCCTTGAGGGCGCGCTTGAGGTCGTCGATCAGGTCGTCCGGGTCTTCCAGGCCTATGGACAGGCGTATCGTGCCCTGCGTGATGCCGCCGGCCGCCAGCGCCTCGTCGGTCATGCGGAAGTGGGTGGTGCTGGCCGGGTGGATGACCAGGCTGCGGCAGTCGCCGACATTGGCCAGGTGGCTGAAGACCTTGAGCGCCTCGATAAAGGCCTTGCCCTGCGCGCGGTTGCCCTTGATGTCGAAGCTGAACACCGAGCCCGCGCCGCGCGGCAGCAGTTTTTTGGCCAGCGCGTGGCTGGGATGGGATTCGAGCAGGGGATGGCCCACGCGCGAGACCAGCGGGTGGCTGGCCAGGAACTCGACCACTTTCTCGGTATTGCCCATGTGCCGCGCCATGCGCAGCGGCAGGGTTTCTATGCCCTGCAGGATCAGCCAGGCCGTGTGCGGGCTCATGCAGGCGCCGAAGTCGCGCAGGCCTTCGCGCCGCGCGCGCAGCAAAAAGGCGCCCACCGTGCTTTCCTCGCTGAACACCATGTTGTGAAAGCCGTCATAAGCCTCGGTCAGTTCGGCGAATTTTCCGGACTTTTCCCAGTCGAAGCTGCCGCCGTCCACCACGATGCCGCCTATGACGGTGCCGTGGCCGCTCAGGAACTTGGTGGCCGAGTGGTAGACCAGGTCGGCACCGTGGTCGAAAGGCTTGACCAGCCAGGGTGAGGTCAGGGTGGAATCCACCAGCAGCGGCACGCCCGCCTCATGGGCCAGGGCCGACACCGCCGGGATGTCCAGCACGTCCAGGCCCGGGTTGCCCACGGTTTCGCCGAAAAACAGTTTGGTGGTGGGCCGCACCGCCGCGCGCCAGCCGTCGATGTCGCCGGGCTTGACGAAAGTCGTATCGATCCCGAAGCGGCGCATCGTGTAATGCAGCAGGTTCTGGCTGCCGCCGTAGAGCGCCGTCGAGGCCACGATGTGCGAGCCGGCCCCCATCAGCGTGGCGATGGACAGGTGCAGCGCGGCCTGGCCGCTGGCGGTGGCGATCGCGCCTATGCCGCCTTCCAGCGCCGACACCCGCTGCTCCAGCACCGCGTTGGTCGGGTTGCTGATGCGCGAATAGACGTGACCGGCGCGTTCGAGGTTAAAGAGGCTGGCAGCGTGGTCGCTGGATTCGAAGACGAAGGAAGTGGTCAGGTGAATCGGCACGGCGCGCGCGCCGGTGCTCGGGTCGGGCGCGGCGCCCGCGTGCAGCGCGAGGGTGTCGAAGCCGGGGTCGGAATAACCGGGCATGGTTTGTCTCCAGTCAGAAAAAAGTGGCGGTGCGCAGGGAATTTGTTGCAACCGGCCGTTTGATTGTG
Source organism: Polaromonas sp. P4_F6 (assembly GCF_056401275.1). Lineage (NCBI taxonomy): Bacteria > Pseudomonadati > Pseudomonadota > Betaproteobacteria > Burkholderiales > Comamonadaceae > Polaromonas > Polaromonas sp. P4_F6. The sequence continues at coordinate 1,210,034 of NZ_JBFUJQ010000001.1, forward strand.
GGCTATATTTAAACTGAATTCCCCCCTCTGGCCGCGCGCCGGTGGGACAATAGGGGCATGTTGGCAGCACAACCGAGGAGATCGCCATGAAGGTTCTAGACATACTGCGCGTTAAGGGCAACACGCTTTACACCGTCCAGCCTGACGAACCCCTGGCCAAGGCGGCGCAGGTCATGGCCGACAAAGACATAGGCTCGCTGGTGGTCATGGAGCACGGTGACCTGGTCGGCATGCTGACCTTCCGCGAGGTCATCGTCTACATCGTCAAGAACGGCGGCGAGATCGGCAGCACGCTGGTGCGCACTGCCATGGATGACCACCCGCTCACCTGCACCTCCGAAACCGAGCTCGACGAAGTCCGCCGCATGATGCTGGAGCGCCACGCGCGCTACATGCCCGTGATGAACCAGAAAGTCCTGATGGGCGTGATCAGCCTCTACGACGTGGCCAAGGCCGTGGTCGACAGCCAGAATTTTGAAAACAAGATGCTCAAGGCCTATATCCGTGACTGGCCGGCCGAGGACGCCGCCGACCACAATTAAAAAAAGCCGGCGCCCGGCCGCGTGCCGGGCCGCCAATTCCTGAAACAACAACAACGGCCCGGTGCGCAAAGCACGCAGGGCGCAAGCGAGGGCAGGGGTGAGCGACAAGCGTGATGCCGGCGGGCTGCTGTTTTATGCCTCGCTGTTTTTCTCCCGGCTGGCCGACCAGATCCTGCTGTTTCTCGTGCCCCTGGTGGTGTTCGAGACCACCGGCAGCGTCGCCTGGTCGGGCATCGCCTTCACCCTTGAGACCCTTCCGCGCTTTCTGGCCTTTCCGGTCTGCGGCGCGCTGTGCGACCGCGTCTCGCCGCTCAAGTTGCTGCGCATCAGCCAGCTGTACCGCGCGCTGGTGTGTATGGCCGGCGTCATCGCCTTCCAGTGGGCCGGCGGCGTCGGCTGGCTGATCGCGCTGTCAGCGGTCTGCGGCGTGCTGACCACCCAGGGCCTGATGGCCCGCGAAGTCATGCTGCCGCAAATCTTCCGCCAGCAGCGTTTTGAAAAAGTGCTGGCCCATGCGCAGCTCGCCGACCAGCTCGGCATGGTGCTGGGTCCTTTGCTGGCCTCGCTGCTGCTGCGCTGGATGCCCTGGCCCATGGTCGTCGGTGCGACCGCGGTGTTTTTCCTGGTCGCCGACGGCGCCGTGACCTGGTGGCATCGCCAAAGCGCCGTCACCCTGGCCGCGCCCGAGCCGGCCCCCGGCCACTGGACCGCGCCCATACGCATCGCCCTGTCGCAGGTGCTGCACCTGCCGGGCTTGAAGCAGGTGATTGCGCTGGCGGCGGGCGTCAACCTTGTCATAGGGGTCACGCTGGCCACCTCGGCCGCCATGGTGACCGGCCTGCTGCAGCGCTCGGCCGGCGACTACGCCGTGCTGCAAACGGCAGGCGCCGTGGCCACTGTCATCATCCTGCTGTTCATCGCCCGCACTGTGCTGCCGCTGCGCACCCTGGGCCTGGTGTCTTACACCGTGATGCTGGCCGGCGGGCTGCTCACCGGGCTGGCCGGCAATTTCTGGGTCTACACCGCCGGGTTTTTGCTGGTGACCGGCTTTGACAAGATGTTCAACGTCTACATCCGAAGCCTGCGGCAAAAGCTCATCCCGCCCAAGGACCTGGGCAAGACCACCGGCGTGATCGTGATGTTCAACAACCTGTCGCAACCGCTGGCCGGCATGCTGGTGGGGGTGTTTGCCGGGGTGATGGAGGGGCGGGGGGTGATTTTGGGGCTGGTTTTGGTGATGGGGGTGATTGGGGGTTTGGTTGGGATGTTGGGGAGAGGGCGTTAAGCCGGGTCTCGCCCGTCGGAGCGAGACCCGGCCCCCATCTGCAATGTCGAGCCGAATCTTGCACAATCAAACCACACCTTCCACCCCGCCGCCTTCATTGCCGCCTGTGCGGCGTTTCATGCAAACCCGACACTTCCTCCAGCTCATCGCGATGTCCGCCCTCTGGGGCGCATCATTTCCCCTTCTTCGTATTGCGAGCCCGGCCCTGGGCCCCTGGGTGGTGGCGGCCACCCGCTGCACTTTGGCGGCCATTGTGCTCAGCCTGCTGATGAGCACGCTGCGCGACCGCTGGCCGCCGCGCAGTGCCTGGCCGCAGCTGACGCTGGTGGGCCTGTTGTCGGTGGTGATTCCGTTTGTGCTGTTCAACTGGGCGGCGCTGATCATTCCTTCGGGTTACTCGGCGGTGCTCAATGCCACGGCGCCGCTTTTCGGCGTGATGGCGGCTGCGCTGGCTGGGGAAGAGAAGCTCACGCGGGTGCGCCTCCTGGGTTGCGCTGTCGGTTTTGCGGGCGTGGCGCTGCTGGTGCAGCTGGGGCCTGTGGCGGTGACACCCACGGTGATTCTGGCGGCACTGGCTTGTGTGGTGGCTTCGGCCAGCTACGGTTTTGGCGCCATCCAGATGAAACGCGCGACCATGGCCTATTCGCCGCTGCCTTCGTCGGCGGTGGTACATGTCACCGGGGCGCTGATCCTGATCGTGCCGGGCGGCATTGCCGCGCCTGCGGCCGTCCTGACGCCCGGCGCGGTGGCGGCGGTCACGGTGCTGGGTACGCTGACCTCGGGGTTTATGTACTGGATCAGCATGCGGCTGATGCGCGAGATTCCGGCCAGCGCCACCACCTCGGCGGCCTTCATGATCCCGCTGTTCGGCGTGACCTGGGGCGGGCTGTTCCTCGGGGAGCCGGTCACCGCCAGCATGCTGCCCGGCTGCATCCTGGTGCTGTCGGCCACCGCGCTGATCACGGGATTTAACCCGTTCCGCTCTGCGCCGCCTGAACCTTAAAAAGGCTAGCTCGGTTTTGCCCGGCTGATGTTGGGCGTAGTGACAACAACATCGGCGTTCTGGGCCCGCTGGCGCAGCGCATGCTCCATCACCACCAGCGCCAGCAGCGCTTCGGCAATCGGCGTGGCGCGTATGCCCACGCAGGGGTCGTGGCGGCCCTTGGTCACCACCTCGGCCGGGTTGCCGGCCGTGTCGATTGACTGGCGTGGCGTGATGATGGAGCTGGTCGGTTTGATCGCGATCGACACTTCCAGGTCCTGGCCGGTGCTGATGCCGCCCAGTACGCCGCCGGCGTTGTTGGACAGAAATCCCTCTGGCGTCAGTGAGTCGCCGTGCGTGGTGCCGCGCTGCGTGACGCTGGCAAAACCGGCGCCGATTTCCACACCCTTGACCGCATTGATGCCCATCATGGCAAAGGCGATGTCGGCGTCCAGCTTGTCATACAGCGGCTCGCCCAAGCCCACCGGCACACCCGAGGCCGTCACGCGTATGCGCGCGCCGCAGGAATCGCCGGCCTTGCGCAAGGCGTCCATATAGTCTTCCAGTTTCGAGACGTCGGCCACCGGCGCAAAGAAAGGGTTGTTGGGCACATGCTCCCAGGATTCAAAGGGGATAACCTCATCGCCGACCTGCGTCATGCAGCCGCGAAACACCGTGCCGTATTTTTCGGCCAGCCATTTTTTGGCGACGGCACCGGCCGCCACCGTGGGCGCTGTCAGCCGCGCCGACGAGCGGCCGCCGCCGCGCGGGTCGCGCAAGCCGTATTTGTGCAGGTAGCTGTAGTCGGCATGGCCGGGACGGAAGGTTTCCAGGATGTTGCTGTAGTCCTTGCTGCGCTGGTCGGTGTTGCGTATCAGCAGGCAGATCGGCGTGCCGGTGGTCTTGCCCTGGTAGACGCCGGAGAGGATCTCGACGGCATCGGGTTCGTTGCGCTGCGTCACATGGCGGCTGGTGCCGGGACGGCGGCGGTCCAGGTCGGCCTGGATGTCGGCCTCGCTCAATTCCATGCCCGGCGGGCAGCCGTCAATCACGCAGCCAATGGCCGGGCCGTGGGATTCACCGAAATTGGTGACCGCGAATAGGGTTCCTAGGGTATTTCCGCTCATGGGGGGATTATCCCCGAGGGCGCGGGCGGCCTTGCCCTGGGCGGGCTTTGCGCCGGCGCAACTGCGGCGCAGGCTGGAACATTTCATGCTTGCTGCACCGCACCAATCCCGAGTCGGATGTCTTGGTGGAACAGGAGCCCCCATGCTGGACCGCAGCGCGACCAAGTTTTCCCACGTCAAACCCGGCGACACGCAGTTTGTCTCCGGCGGTTTGCGCGATTTCTTTCTGTACCGTGACCTCGGCATTGCCGACGCGACCAACGGCAAGGTAATCGCGCACCTTGTCAAGGCAAACATGGCACCGGAAACGGGCACGGGCTGGCACCGACATGAGGCGGATTTCCAGATCGTCATCATGGTCAAGGGCTGGGCCCGCTTTATGTACGAAGACAAGGAAACCCTGGTCGAGGCCGGCGACGTGGTGCACCAGCGGCCGGGCATCAAACACTTCCTGTTCGACTACTCACCCGACATGGAGTACCTGGAAATCGTCGGGCCGGCGGATTTCAAGTCGATTGATGTCGACCCAGTCTGCGAAATCCCGCCCCCCACTCCATGGAAGTAATAGAGCCCCCACGCTCCCCCACTTCGTGTGGGTCGCTGCCCCCCGAGGGGGCCGCCCGCCCTGCGGCCCGGCAAAGCCGGTTCCGCGGGCTCATGCTGGGTTGAAGAGTTCTTTGGACACCGCCAGTGGGGGCCGAGGGTCCGGCTTCGCCGGCCCCAGGCGCCGCCCCCTGCAAGGGGGGGAACAGGCTACACGAAGTGAGCCTGGACGGGGGTGTTCAAAACTCCGCATCGAGTTCATCGATGTCGTCGGGCTCCTTTTTCGCCTCGGCCACCCACTCCTTCATCGCCGGCAACTCCATGATGCGCTTGCAATACGCTGTGCAGGCCTTGTCCAGCGCCACGTCGTAAGTCAGGAACCGTGTAACGACCGGCGCGTACATGGCGTCGGCCACCGACAGCTGCTTGCCGAACAGGTAGGGGCCGCCGTAGGCGCCCAGGCATTCCTTCCAGATCTCCAGCACGCGGTCTATGTCGGCCTGTGCGCGGGACCAGACCTTGAAGTTCGGGAAATGGGCCTTGAGGTTCATGGGCAGCGCGGCGCGCAGCGAGGCAAAGCCCGAATGCATTTCGCCGCAGACCGCCCGGCAGTGCGCGCGCAGCTTGATGTCCGCCGGCAGCAGCTGCGCCTTGGGCTTGATTTCGTTGAGGTATTCGGCAATCGCCAGCGTGTCCCAGACCTTCACGCCGTTGTGCTGCAGCGAGGGCACCAGCATGCTGGACGAGAGCAGCAGCATTTCGGCCTTCATGGCAGGGTCGTCGGGCGGGATCACTTTTTCGGTGAATTCCAGCCCGGCAAACTTCGCCAGCAGCCAGCCGCGCAGCGCCCAGGCGCCGTAGTTTTTGCTGCTGATCGTCAGGACGGCCTTGGCCATGAGATTGCTCCTTGAACCGCAAAGTTGGTCCCCACTGCCCGGGGCCGGCAACACTCCGCAAGCCCTGTGCCAGCGCGCGGGCCGGCGGGGGCGACTGGCCCGTAACTTGCCTGCATGCCGGTTACCTGGGCCACAAGCCCGAACCCCGCCAGGAAACCCATGCTTTACCAGGCCTACCAGCTCCAGTCCGACCTGCTGTCCCCGCTTCGCCTGCTGGCGCAGGGCGGCAGCGCGGCCCTCTGGCTGGGCAAAACCGAAGGCAGCCTGCTGCGCAAGCTGTCGGCGTCCATGGAGGTGTTCTCGCGGCTGCGCCTGACGCACTCACGCCCGGCTTATGGCATCAGCTCGGTCAAGGTGGGTGAGCGCGAACTTGCCGTGACCGAGGAGGCCGTGCTCAGCATGCCTTTCGGCACCCTGCTGCGCTTTAAAAAAGAGCTGCCGGCCGATTTGCCTTACCAGCCGCCGGTGCTGCTGGTGGCCCCGCTGTCGGGCCACTTCGCGACGCTGCTGCGCGAGACCGTGCGCACGCTGCTGCAGGACCACGACGTCTACATCACCGACTGGCACAATGCGCGCGACGTCGCCCTGCGCCACGGGCCCTTCGCGCTGGACGACTACATAGACCACATGATCCGCTTCACCCAGGCCATAGGCCCCGGCACCCACGTGGTGGCGGTGTGCCAGCCCTGCGTGGCGGCGCTGGCGGCCGCGGCCATCATGGCCGAAGACGACGACCCGGCCCAGCCGCGCAGCCTGACCCTGATGGCCGGTCCGGTGGACTGCCGCGTGAACCCGACCGGCGTCAACACCCTGGCCACCAGCAAGCCGATTGAGTGGTTCGAGAAAAATTTGATCAGCCATGTGCCGCTGCCGCATGCGGGCTATATGCGGCGCGTCTACCCGGGCTTTGTGCAGCTCAGCGCCTTCCTGAGCATGAACCTGGACCGGCACAAAAAATCCTTCCAGGACATGTACCAGCACCTGCTGGACGGCGACGTGGAAAAAGCCAACATCATCCGCGTGTTCTACGACGAGTACCTGGCCGTCAACGACCTGCCCGCCGAGTTCTACCTGGAGACCGTCGAGAAGGTGTTCCAGACCTACGACCTGCCGCTGGGCAAGCTCAGCTACCGCGGCCGCCTCGTCAAACCCGGCGCGATCCGGCGCACCGCGCTGATGACGGTCGAAGGCGAACGCGACGACATCTGCTCAGTCGGGCAGACGGTGGCGGCGCAGGACCTTTGCACCGGCATACGGCCTTATATGAAGACGCACCATGTGCAGACGGGCGTGGGGCACTATGGGGTGTTCAGCGGGCGCAAGTGGAACCAGCAGATTTATCCCAGGGTCAGGGAGATGATTCATGCGAGCATGGGGTAAGGGGGCTGGGCCGGGTCTTGCTCCGGCGAGCGCGTTCTTGCCCATTGCATAGGCTTGCTGGCCGGGGTTGCCCGGCGGCAACTCACTTTTCTTTGCTTCGCCAAAGAAAAGTAAGCAAAAGAAAGGCGACCCTGGTGTATGCGTCCCTCCGCTTCGCTGCGGGCAACCTGCGGTGCTCGGTCCAGCCGGGGTCTCGCTAAACTCGCTCCGTTTCACTCCGCTCAGACAACGCGATCCCTGATCCGTCTGGACCTCCGCTCCTCGGCGCATACACAAGGGGGTGGGGACAGGAATACCGAACAGCCGAATACCGAAATCCACAAGGGCACGCCTTGACGTGTCCTTGTGTGTATTGGTCTTCTTTGTCTTTTAGTATTCGGCTCCCGATCCCGATTGCCCCGTCCTGGCTGGGCCGAGGAGCGCAGAGACAAGCGGATCAGGGCCGGCGTTGTCTGAGCCGAAGGCGAGTTTAGCCGGACCCCGCTTGGCTCGAGCACCGCAGGTTGCCCCGTAGCGAAGCGCAGGGGACCCAGACTGCGGGTCGCCTTTCTTTTGGGTACTTT